>NZ_SCFY01000009.1 GCF_007049795.1 Ectopseudomonas mendocina | reverse complement strand
CTGCTCAAAAATTGAGCAGAAGCAGTTGAACACCTGGGTCAGTTTTCAGTCGGCAGAACAGCCTCTACTGGGTCAGTTTTCGGTCAGCGGCAACAATTTTGCCTTTACAGACGCTCGCAAAGGCCAGAGATCCTTACTCCCCAAGGAAGACGAACAACTCAATACCGCCAAATCCATCTTGCAGCGACTGCAAGCAGAGCATGGCTTCCCTCTTGGTGGAAATGGCTTGCCGACAAAAGACAAGAACACAGGTTGGCAGGCGGCTGATACTTGGGCTTGCTTTGCCAAAGATGCAGAGGGGGTCGAGGTAGTTCGTTTGATACAGCAGGCCCTCAAAGAGCAGGGCATTTGGGTATGGGCGGCGGGGTGCATTGAGCATGTCACTGGGCATCTCGACAAAGGAGAGGACGCCATTCAGATGCAAGAGCTTGCGATTGGACAGCTAACAACAGCACAAGTCGATAAACAAATGCCCGCGTTCAGGGAATGTTTTGAGTGGATGCAAACCAGATGAGTGTCGGCCAGATCGAAAAAAAGACCCAGCAACGCGTGGCCAAACTGTTTCAGCAGGCGCTGGGCTATGAGCACCTCGGCGACTGGGCCGAACGCCAGAACAACGCCAATATCGAGGCGGAACTGCTGCGTGGCTGGCTGCTTGAGCAGGGCGCTGAAGCCAATCTTGCCAGCCGAGCCATCTTTGAGCTTAACAGGGCGGCCAATGACGCCAGCAAGGGTCTGTATGACCGCAACAGGGCAGTTTACGAGCTGCTGCGCTATGGGGTGAAGATCAAGCCTGAGGTGGGTGAGAACACCCAGACCGTCTGGCTGATCGACTGGAAGCATCCTGAACGGAACCACTTCGCCATCGCCGAGGAAGTCACGGTCAAGGGCGCTGATGCCAAGGCTAATACCAAGCGCCCGGATATCGTGCTCTATGTGAATGGTATTGCCCTCGGCATATTGGAACTCAAGCGCTCCAAGGTGGCCGTGAACGAGGGTATCCGGCAGAACCTGGATAACCAGAAGGCTGAATTCATTCAGCCGTTCTTCTCCACCATGCAGTACGTGATGGCCGGCAACGATACCCAGGGCCTGCGCTACGGCACCATCCAGACCGGCGAGAAGTACTACCTGACCTGGAAGGAGGAAAACGCGGACAGCACCGTTGCCGACAATCTGCTGGATCGGCATCTGCTTCAGCTGTGCAACAAGGCGCGCTTTCTGGAGCTGATCCACGACTACATCGTGTTCGACAGCGGGGTAAAGAAGCTCTGCCGGCACAACCAGTACTTCGGCATCCGCGAGGCGCAGCGCTACCTACGTAGGCGCGAGGGCGGGATCATCTGGCACACACAGGGCTCGGGTAAATCCCTGACCATGGTCTGGCTGACTAAGTGGATTCGGGAAAACATCCAGGACTCGCGGGTGCTGATCATCACCGACCGCACCGAGCTGGATGAACAGATCGAGAAGGTGTTTACCGGCGTCAACGAGCAGATCGTGCGTACCACCAGTGGTGCCGATCTGATCGACAAGCTCAACCAGCCATCGCCCTGGCTGCTGTGCTCACTGATCCACAAGTTCGGCACCCGCGAGGATGCGGATGTAGAAGACTTTGTGAAGGAGCTGCGCAAGAGCCTGCCGCCGGACTTCCGCGCCAAGGGCGACCTCTATGTATTCGTCGACGAGTGCCACCGCACCCAGTCCGGTGAGCTGCACAAGGCGATGAAGGCCATCCTGCCCAATGCCGTATTTATCGGCTTCACCGGCACGCCGCTGCTCAAGGCAGACAAGCAGAAGAGCATCGAGGTGTTTGGCCGCTATATCCACACCTACAAATTCAATGAAGCCGTGGCAGATGGCGTGGTGCTCGACCTGCGCTATGAAGCCCGCGACATCGATCAGAACATCACCTCGCAGCAGAAGATCGATCAGTGGTTCGAGGCCAAGACCAAGGGCCTGAACGATCTGGCCAAGGCCCAGCTCAAGCAGCGCTGGGGAACCATGCAGAAAGTGCTGTCGAGCCAGTCGCGGCTGGAGAAGATCGTCGCCGACATTCTGATGGATATGGCTACCAAGCACCGCCTGGCCGATGGCCGGGGCAATGCGATGCTGGTCACCAGTAGCATCTTCGAGGCTTGCAAGTGCTATGAGCTGTTCTGCAAGGCCGGCATGGGCGAGAAGTGCGCCATCGTCACCAGCTACAAGCCGTCGCCTGCCGATATCAAGGGTGAAGCCACTGGAGAGGGGCTGACCGAGAAACTGCGCCAGTACGAAATCTACAACCAGATGCTGGGCGACAAAGACCCGGAAACCTTTGAGAAGGAGGTGAAGCAACGCTTCATCAAAGAGCCGGGGCAAATGCGCCTGCTCATCGTGGTGGACAAGCTGCTGACCGGTTTCGACGCGCCTTCCGCGACCTACCTCTACATCGACAAACAGATGCGCGACCACGGTCTGTTCCAGGCGATCTGCCGGGTCAATCGGCTGGATGGCGACGACAAGCAGTACGGTTACATCATCGACTACAAGGACTTGTTCAAACAGTTGGAAGGCGCCATCGGCGACTACACCAGCGGCGCACTGGATGGTTACGACAAAGCCGATGTGGCAGGCCTGCTGGAAGACCGGCTGAGCAAAGCTCAGGAAGACCTTGAGGAAGCCCGCGAGGCAATCAAGGCCCTGTGCGAACCGGTGGAGAAGCCCAAGGACACGCCTGCCTATATTCGCTTCTTCTGCGGCACCGACTCAGGTAATGCCGAGGTGCTCAAAGCCAACGAGCCGAAGCGCCTGAACTTGTACAAGATGACCTCAGCGCTGATTCGCTGCTTCGGCAATCTGGCCAACGAGCTGGAAGAAGCCGGCTATAGCGCCAGAGAAATCAGCGAGATCAAGGATGAGGTTGATCACTTCACTAAAGTACGCGACGAGGTGAAGCTGGCCAGTGGCGATTACATCGACTTGAAGGCTTACGAGCCGGACATGCGCTTCTTGATCGACACCTACATCCGTGCCGATGACAGCGAGAAGATCTCCGCCTTCGACGATATGTCGCTGATCCAACTGATCGTCGAGCGCGGTGTCGGTGCTGTTGACGAGCTGCCCAAAGGTATCCGCGAAAGCCAGGAAGCCGTGGCCGAGACCATCGAGAACAACGTGCGTAAGCTGATCATCGATGAGTCGCCGATCAACCCGAAGTACTACGAGACCATGTCTTCGCTGCTCGATGCATTGATCGCCAAGCGCAAGGAGGACGCCATCAGCTACCAGGAATACCTGGAAGAGGTGGTGAAGCTGGCTCAGCAGGCCAAGAACCCCACCAGCTCGACAAACTATCCCGGCTCGATCAATAGTGCTGCTCGCAAGGCGCTGTATGACAACCTGGGTCAGAATGCCGGCCTGGCATTGGCTGTAGATGCCGCCGTGCTGGACAGCCGACAGGACGACTGGCGCGGCAATGCCATGAAGATCAAACGCGTGCGCCTGGCGATCAAACATGTGCTGGATCAGTGGGGTAAAGACGCCGCTGAGGACTTGGGCGACTATGCGGCAGGGCAGGACAACGAACGGCTGGATGCCTTGCTGGAACTGGTCAAGCATCAGCATGAGTATTGAGTCCCGCAACATCACGGTCAGCGGTTTGACCGTGGAGGTCGTGCGCAAGCCGATCAAGAACCTGCATCTGGGCGTTTATCCGCCGCAAGGACGTGTGCGTGTGGCCGCGCCGTTGGCGGTAGATGACGAAGCCGTGCGCCTGGCAGTCGTAGGTAAGCTCGGCTGGATCAAACGCCAGAGGGCCAAATTTCAGGCCCAGCCCCGGCAATCCGCTCGACGCATGGTCAGCGGCGAAAGCCATTACTTTCTGGGGCAGCGGTATCGGCTACGCGTGCACGAGAGCAGTGGTACAGCACTGCATATAGCGCTGCGCGGGAAGGCCTGCATGGATCTTTTCGTGCGACCGGAGACAACCGTCGAGCGGCGCGAGCAGGTGCTTCAGGACTTCTATCGTGCAGAGTTGAAGCGCCTGGTGCCGGAGCTTCTGGAAAAATGGCAACCGAAGTTAGGCGTTGAAGTGCGCGCCTGGGGCATCAAGCGCATGAAGACTAAGTGGGGCACCTGCAACATCGAAGCCCAGCGCATTTGGCTCAACCTGGAACTGGCCAAGAAGCCCGTGCAGTGCCTTGAGTACATCCTGGTGCATGAGCTGGCTCATCTGCATGAGCGGCATCACAATGACCGTTTCATCAGCCTGCTAGATCAACATTTACCCCAATGGAATCAGCTTAGGGAGCAGCTGAATAGCTCTCATCTGGCCGACGAACGCTGGTGAGACTGTAGCTTCGAAAGAGAAAAGCCCCGGTTGGATAATTCCACCGGGGCTTTTTGCGGCAGTTAACTTTGTCCTAGACGTCTAACTTTGTCCGAAAGGGCAAATAACTTTGTCCACCTCCATCTTCAGAAGTCCAGATTCGACACCGCCAGGGCGTTGGACTCGATGAAGTCGCGGCGCGGCTCCACGGCGTCGCCCATCAGGGTGTTGAAGATCTGGTCGGCAGCGATGGCGTCCTCGATGGTCACCTTGAGCATGCGGCGCACTTCCGGGTCCATGGTGGTTTCCCACAGCTGATCCGGGTTCATCTCACCGAGACCTTTGTATCGCTGGATGCTGTGGCGCTTGGTGCTTTCGGCCATCAGCCAGTCCAGCGCTTCCTTGAAGGTGCTGACCGGTTTCTTGCGCTCACCACGCTGAACAAAGGCGCCTTCTTCCAACAGGTTGTTCAGTTGGTCGCCCAGGGTAGTGACGGTCTTGTAGTCATTGCTGGCGAAGAAGTCGCGGTTGAAGGTGGTGTAGCTGGAAAGACCGTGGGATCTGACTTCCACTTCCGGCAGCCACAGGTGGCGCTCGCGGTCTTCGCGCAGGCTGGCACTGTAGGTCTGGCCAGACTTCTCGGTAGTCTTCAGACGTGCCGCGAAGCCTTCCAGCCAGTTCTGCATGAAGGCCTGGTCAGCCAGTTGCTCGACGGCGATGCGCGGCAGGTAGACAAAGTGTTCGGTGATGTCCTTGGGGTACACGCGTGACAGGCGATCCAGGGTCTTCATCACGCCACGGTATTCGCCGACCAGTTTCTCCAGTGCGCCACCGGACAGGCCCGGGGCGTTCTCGTTGACGTGCAGGCTGGCGTCCTCCAGGGCCGACTGGGTCATGTATTCCTCCATGGCCTCGTCGTCCTTGATGTACTGCTCCTGCTTGCCTTTCTTCACCTTGTACAGCGGCGGCTGAGCGATATAGATGTAGCCACGCTCGACTAGCTCCGGCAACTGACGGAAGAAGAAGGTCAGCAGCAGGGTACGGATGTGCGAACCGTCGACGTCAGCATCGGTCATGATGATGATGTTGTGGTAACGCAGCTTGTCGATGTTGTACTCCTCACGACCGATACCGCAACCGAGCGCAGTAATCAGGGTGCCGACTTCCTGCGAGGAGATCATGCGATCGAAGCGTGCACGTTCGACGTTGAGGATCTTGCCCTTGAGCGGCAGGATAGCCTGGGTCTTGCGGTTACGGCCCTGCTTGGCAGAACCGCCCGCGGAGTCACCCTCCACGATGTAGAGTTCGGACAGCGCCGGGTCTTTTTCCTGGCAGTCGGCTAGCTTGCCGGGCAGGCCGGCGATGTCCAGCGCACCTTTACGGCGGGTCATTTCACGGGCTTTACGAGCCGCTTCGCGGGCACGTGCAGCATCGATCATCTTGCCGACCACGGCCTTGGCTTCGTTGGGGTTCTCCAGCAGGAAGTCGGAGAAGTACTTGCCCATCTCCTGCTCGACTGCGGTTTTCACCTCACTCGATACCAGCTTGTCTTTGGTCTGCGAGCTGAATTTCGGGTCCGGCACCTTGACCGAGATGATCGCAGTCAGGCCTTCGCGGGCGTCGTCACCGGTGGTCGACACCTTGAACTTCTTCGCCAGGCCTTCGGACTCGATGTAGTTGTTCAGGTGGCGGGTGAGGGCAGAGCGGAAGCCCGCCAGGTGAGTACCACCGTCGCGCTGCGGAATGTTGTTGGTGAAGCAGAGCAGGTTCTCGTTGAAGCTGTCGTTCCACTGCAGGGCGACTTCGACACCAACACCGTCTTCTTCGCGTTGGATATTGAAGTGGAACACCTGGTTGACCACGGTCTTGTTGGTGTTCAGGTACTCAACGAAAGCTTTCAGGCCGCCCTCGTACTTGAACAGCTCTTCCTTGCCGGTGCGCTCATCACGCAGCAGGATGCCTACGCCGGAGTTGAGGAAGGACAGCTCACGCAGACGCTTGGCCAGGATGTCCCAGCTGAAGTGAATGTTGGCGAAGGTCTCTTCGGAGGGTTTGAAGTGGATCTGCGTACCGGTACTGTCGGTATCGCCAACAGCGGCCAGAGGCGCTTGCGGTACGCCATGCACGTAAGTCTGTTCCCAGATCTTGCCGCTACGACGGATGGTCAGTACCAGCTCCTTGGAGAGGGCATTGACCACCGATACCCCCACACCGTGCAGGCCGCCGGATACCTTGTAGCTGTTGTCGTCGAACTTACCGCCGGCGTGCAGCACGGTCATGATGACCTCGGCCGCCGAGACGCCTTCTTCCTTGTGAATGTCGACCGGAATACCACGGCCGTTGTCACGCACGCTGATCGACTCATCCGGGTGGATGGTGATGGTGATCTCGCTGCAATAGCCTGCCAGCGCTTCGTCGATGGAGTTATCGACCACCTCGAACACCATGTGGTGCAGACCACTACCATCGTCAGTGTCACCGATGTACATCCCGGGACGTTTGCGTACGGCGTCCAGTCCTTTCAGCACCTTGATGCTGGAGGAGTCGTACGTTTGGTTCTCGCTCATGCCTTCACTCCCGATGGTCTTGGGTCTGGGTGATACGGCCATGTTCCACGTGGAACATGGCAACCGGCGTATCCGTCTGCCAGCCTTCCCTCAACAATTCATGATCCACACAGGTGATGAACACCTGGCAGCGCAAATCTTCCAGCAACCGGCACAATGCCTGGCGATGCTGCTCATCCAGTTCCGACGGTAGGTCGTCCACCAGATAGATACATTGTCCACGCTTGGCTTCATTGACCAGGTGACCCTGGGCAATACGCAACGCGCAAACCACCAATTTCTGTTGTCCTCGCGACAGAATCTCTGCCGCGTTATGCCCCGCAAGCCGCAGCCGCAAATCAGCCCGCTGGGGGCCTGCCTGCGTATGCCCGAGCTGTTGGTCACGGAGGAGGGATGTGGCGAGCACTTCACTCAGCTCACGATCCTTGTCCCACCCACGGTAGTAACTCAGGGTCAGCCCGTCCAACTCCAGCAGCTCGGCCAAGGTCTGCTCGAACACCGGTTTCAGCGCCTGAATATAGGCTCTGCGATAGGTGTCGATCTCCACGCTGGCACTGCATAATTCGCGGTCCCACGCGGCCTGCGAAGCACCGTCAAGTGTACCATGGCGCAGCCACGAGTTCCGCTGCCGCAGGGCTTTCTGCAAGCGCTGCCAGGCGCCTAGAAAGCGATGTTCCACGTGGAACACACCCCAATCGAGAAACTGCCGGCGAATCTTCGGCGCACCTTCCAGCAGGCGAAAGCTGTCTGGGTTGATCAGTTGCAGTGGCAAAAGATCGGCCAACTGCGCAGCGCTGCGTGCGTTCTGACCATCGATGCGAATCTGCAATTCACCCTGGCGATCACGAGAAATGCCCAGATTGCTGGAGCCGCCTTCAGCTAACTGCACCTGACCGAAAATGGTACAGGCAGGTTGTTCGTAATGAATGACCGGCTGTAGTCGTGTGCTGCGGAAGGAGCGGGCGAGGCCGAGCAGATGGATCGCCTCAAGCAGGCTGGTCTTGCCGCTGCCGTTGGCGCCGTGAAGGATGTTAATGCGGGAGGAGGGGGAGAGGGTCACCGGGTGCAGATTGCGCACCGCGGTGACCGTGATACGGCTTAGGGACATTAAAGACGCATCGGCATGACAACGTAGGCAGAATCGTCGTTGTCGGCTTCCTGCAGCAGGGCACTGCTGTTGGAATCGGAGAGAATCAGGCGGACCTGCTCGGTGCCCATCACGCCCAATACATCCAGCAGATAGCTGACGTTGAAACCAATCTCCAGGCCGCTGCCCGAATAGTCGACAACGATCTCTTCTTCGGCCTCTTCCTGTTCCGGGTTGTTGGCCTGAATTTTCAGCAGACCGGATGCCAGGGTCAGGCGAATACCGCGATACTTCTCGTTGGACAGAATCGCGGTGCGACTGAAGGCTTCGCGCAGGCCCTGACGATCCGCCAGCACCAGCTTGTCGCCACCGCGCGGCAGTACGCGCTCGTAATCCGGGAACTTGCCGTCCACCAGTTTCGAAGTGAAAGTGAACTCACCGGTGTTGGCACGGATGTGGTGCTGCCCAAGAACGATGGCGACTTCGGCGTCTTGCTCGGTCAGCAGGCGAGCCAGCTCGAGAATACCTTTGCGCGGCACGATGACCTGATGCTTGCCTTCCTGCTGGATGGCAGCCTCCATCGAGCACATGGCCAGACGGTGACCGTCGGTAGCGACTGCACGCAGCAGGCCGCTCTGTACTTCCAAGAGCATGCCGTTGAGGTAGTAACGCACATCCTGCTGGGCCATGGCGAAGCTGGTCCGTTCGACCAGGCGGCGCAGCTTGGCTTGCGGCAAGTTGAAGGTCAGCGAACCCGGACCTTCCTCGACGGTGGGGAAATCGTTGGCAGGCAGCGTCGAAAGGGTGAAGCGACTGCGACCGGCCTTGACCAGCAACTTCTGGTCATCGACACGAATGTCGATCATCGCATCGCTTGGCAGGCTCTTGCAGATGTCCATCAGCTTGCGCGCCGGCACGGTGATTTCACCGGGTTCGGCTGCATCTTCGAGCGTGACGCGACCAACCAGCTCGACCTCGAGGTCGGTACCGGTGAGCGAGAGCTGCTGGCCTTCGACCACCAGCAGCACGTTGGACAGAACCGGCAGCGTCTGGCGTCGTTCCACGACACCGGCGACCAGTTGCAGGGGTTTCAACAGGGCTTCGCGTTGAATAGTGAAATGCATGGTCTAGTCCCTTGCCTCGTGGAGCTGCATTGATTTGATCAGGTAGTCAGGGTGCGCAGCAGATTCTTATAGTCCTCGCGGATGTCCGCGTCGGATCCCCTAAGTTCAGCAATCTTACGGCAAGCGTGCAACACCGTGGTGTGATCACGACCGCCGAAGGCCACGCCGATTTCCGGCAGGCTGTGATTGGTCAGTTCCTTCGACAATGCCATGGCCACCTGACGTGGTCGGGCGATCGAGCGCGAACGACGCTTGGATAGCAGATCGGTGATCTTGATCTTGTAGTACTCAGCGGTGGTGCGCTGAATATTGTCGATGCTGACCAGCTTGTCCTGCAGGGCCAGCAGATCCTTGAGCGACTCACGAATCAGCTCGATGGTGATATCTCGGCCCATGAAGTGCGAGTGAGCGATCACCCGCTTCAACGCGCCTTCCAGTTCACGCACGTTGGAGCGAATGCGCTGAGCGATGAAGAACGCAGCATCGTGCGGCAGATCGACCTTGGCCTGGTCGGCCTTCTTCATCAGGATCGCCACGCGGGTTTCCAGTTCCGGCGGCTCGACTGCCACCGTCAGCCCCCAGCCGAAACGCGACTTCAGGCGTTCTTCCAGGCCTTCAATCTCCTTCGGGTAGCGGTCGCTGGTGAGAATCACCTGCTGACCCCCTTCAAGCAGCGCGTTGAAGGTATGGAAGAACTCCTCCTGGGAGCGCTCCTTCTTGGCGAAGAACTGGATGTCATCGATCAGCAACGCATCCACCGAACGGTAGAAACGTTTGAACTCGTTGATGGCGTTGAGCTGCAACGCCTTGACCATGTCAGCGACGAAGCGCTCGGAGTGTAGGTAGACCACCTTGGCGTTGGGATTCTTCGCCAACAGGTGATTACCCACAGCATGCATCAGGTGAGTCTTGCCCAGGCCGACGCCGCCATACAGGAACAGCGGGTTGTAACCATGCTTGGGGTTGTCCGCCACCTGCCAGGCTGCAGCGCGCGCCAACTGGTTGGACTTGCCCTCGACGAAGTTATCGAAGGTAAAGGTGCGATTGAGGTAGCTGGTGTGCTTGAGGCCACCTTCGACCTGTACGGTACGTTCGGTGCGTGGCGCCACGGCAGGAGTTGGCGGTTGCGGCGCGGCCCCCCCCATGGAATCGAAGCTGGCACGCGACGGCTCTTGCTGCGCAGGCGGCGGAACCGGCTTGCTGACGACAGCGGCGGCCTGAACCTGAGCTGCACGTGCAGCGGCAGGCAACGGGGCCGTTGGCGCGACACGGGCAGTCGCTGCACGTTTGCTCCCTATTAATAAGGAAAGCGCAGGGACCAGACCGCCGGCGCGCTCACTCAGAAGCTCGAGCAAACGGCTCATGTACTTCTCGTTGACCCAATCGAGTACGAAACGATTCGGCGCATATACACGCAGCTCGTCGCCTTCGGCTTCGACCTGCAGAGGACGTATCCAGGTGTTGAATTGCTGGGCCGGCAACTCGTCGCGCAAAAGCTCGACGCATTGCTGCCATAGTTCCACTGACACTGACTATCCCCTATCCAGGCGGCGATGCAAAAACAGCCGCCATTGTAACGGCCAACGACCGAGTTATCCACACAGCAGGGATTAGATGGCCAAGTAAAATCAAAGCCTTACTTACATTCATCAGACTTATCAGCAGCCTATGAGCCTTGTGGATAAGCGCCCAATAACCTTCTGCAAAACTCTGGGGATGAACGGGCGGATAACTGCATTGTGGGTAACTCTGCTTTCTATCCTCAGGCTGTATGCAGGACACGCACAGACCAACCACGCCTTTTGGACAGACTTATCATCGCCGCATGAGCAGCGGGTATGGGGCAGCTAGCGGGTTTTCCACAGGTGTGGGCAGCACCATTCAACATAAACATAGAAAAAGACCTTTTAAACCCTTTTCCTTCTTTCTATTTCTATCTAGCGAATAAGGTTGGTTGGAAATTGACCTACCGCGCGGCTTTCTCTAGAATTGCCGGTCTCTTAAAACCGGGGTCATACCGACCCTAGTCGATCACCCAGGTAACGCACCATGAAACGCACTTTCCAACCCAGCACCATCAAGCGCGCTCGCACCCACGGCTTCCGTGCCCGCATGGCCACCAAGAACGGCCGTGCCGTCCTGTCGCGTCGTCGCGCCAAGGGCCGCAAGCGTCTTGCTGTCTAATTAATCCAGACAGGTGGTGAGTCGAGGCTTCGGCCGGGAAAAGCGACTGCTGACTCCCCGGCAATTCAAGGCAGTCTTCGACTCCCCAAGCGGTAAAGCTCCGGGCAAAAGTGTCCTGTTGCTAGCGCGCGATAACCAGCTTGATCATCCCCGCCTAGGTCTGGTGATCGGCAAGAAGAGCGTCAAGCTCGCCGTCGAGCGCAACCGCATCAAGCGTCAAATCCGCGAGTCCTTTCGCCTCAATCAGGTCAACCTGACAGGCTGGGACATCGTGGTGGTCGCCCGCAAAGGGCTAGGTGATCTGGAGAATGGCGAACTTGCCCAGCAGTTCGGCAAACTCTGGAAACGCTTGGCCCGAAGCCGGCCCAGTCGCGACGCAGACTTATCTCCCGGGACAAGCGACAATCCCCATGCGTAAAGCGGCTCTAGCCTGTATCCAGGTTTATCGCTACGCCATCAGCCCGCTGATGGCCAGTCATTGTCGTTTCTACCCCAGCTGCTCCTGCTATGCCTACGAAGCCATCGAACAACATGGCTTCCTGCGTGGTGGCTGGCTGACGGCGCGCCGTCTCGGTCGCTGTCACCCATGGAATGCCGGCGGTTTCGATCCGGTTCCACCCGTTAAAACATCCCGTTCTCCTTCGATGGCCGAATAATCATGGATATCCAACGTTCGATCCTGATCGTCGCCCTGGCAGTCGTGTCCTACCTCATGGTCCTGCAATGGAACGAGGACTATGGCCAGGCTGCTATGCCAGCCGAGGTTAGTACCTCGACCGCGGCGACGCCTGCCCTGCCCGACACACCTGCTGTAACCGCCAACACCGGCGGCGACGACATTCCAACTGCCGTGGCCGAGCCTACTGCAGCTGCTGTCGCGCCTACTGCCGCTACCAGCGATGAGCTGATTCGCGTCAAGACCGATGTTCTGGACCTGGCCATCGACCCGCGTGGTGGTGATGTGGTGCAACTGCGTTTGCCGCAGTACCCGCGCCGTCAGGACCGCCCGGACGTTCCGTTCCAGCTGTTCGACAACGGCAACGAGCGCACCTATCTCGCGCAGAGCGGCCTGATCGGCCAGAACGCTCCGGACAAATCCAGCGGTCGTTCCCTGTGGAGCAGCGAGAAGCAGAACTACGAGCTGGCAGAAGGCCAGGACAGCCTGGTGGTCGATCTCACGTTCAGCGAGAACGGCGTCAACTACATCAAGCGCTACAGCTTCAAGCGCGGCCTCAACCCGCAATGCTCCGCGCGTGAGCAGGAACTGAAGAAGCCTGGCTGCATCGATCCGTCCGCCTATCAGGTCGACGTGCGTTACCTGATCGACAACCAGAGCGAGCAAGCCTGGAGCGGCAACCTGTTTGCCCAGCTCAAGCGCGATAACAGTGGCGACCCGTCCTCGACCACCGCTACCGGCACCGCGACCTACCTTGGCGCCGCTCTGTGGACCACCGACGAGCCGTACAAAAAGGTGTCGATGAAGGACATCGACAAGCAGTCCTTCAAGGAAACCGTGCAGGGCGGCTGGGTTGCCTGGCTGCAACACTACTTCGTCACCGCCTGGGTGCCGAGCAAGGACAGCACCAACCTGATTCAGACCCGCAAGGACAGCCAGGGTAACTACATCGTCGGCTTCACCGGCCCGTCCGTGCAGGTTGCTGCCGGCGCGCAGGGCGAGACTGGTGCGATCCTCTACGCTGGTCCCAAGCTGCAGGAGCACCTCGGCACCCTGTCGCCAGGCCTGGAGCTCACCGTGGACTACGGCTTCCTGTGGTTCCTCGCCCAGCCGATCTTCTGGCTGCTGGAAGTGATCCACGGCGTACTCGGTAACTGGGGTTGGTCGATCATCGTCCTGACCATCATCATCAAGCTGATCTTCTTCCCGCTGTCTGCTGCCAGCTACCGCTCGATGGCGCGCATGCGCGCCGTATCGCCGAAACTGCAGGCGTTGAAAGAGCAGCACGGTGATGATCGCCAGAAGATGTCCCAGGCGATGATGGAGCTGTACAAGAAAGAGAAGATCAACCCGCTGGGCGGCTGCCTGCCGATCCTGGTGCAGATGCCGGTATTCCTCGCCCTGTACTGGGTACTGCTGGAATCGGTCGAAATGCGTCAGGCCCCGTGGATGTTCTGGATCACCGACCTGTCGATCAAGGATCCGTTCTTCATCCTGCCGATCATCATGGGCGCGACCATGTTCATCCAGCAGCAGCTCAACCCGACGCCGCCGGACCCCATGCAAGCCCGCGTGCTGAAGCTGATGCCGATCATCTTCACCTTCTTCTTCCTGTGGTTCCCTGCCGGTCTGGTGCTGTACTGGGTAGTCAACAACTGCCTGTCCATCGCCCAGCAGTGGTACATTACTCGCCGGATCGAAGCAGCAACGAAAGCGGCCAACGCCTGATTCGTTGAGGCTTCCAAGCATCAAGCAAACGCCCCATGATTGGGGCGTTTTGCTATCCGAGCATTTATCGTAGGAGCGAGCTCTGCTCGCGAATCGCTGTTATCCATAGCTCTTCTACAGCGCGCCTACTAGCCCCATAAACATCGAGTAAACCGCCATGAACCACGCCCGAGACACCATCGCCGCCGTCGCTACCGCCCAGGGTCGTGGTGGCGTGGGCATCGTGCGGGTATCCGGTCCACTGGCCGGCGATTTGGCTCAGGCCATCTGCCGTCGCGAGTTGAAGCCGCGCTTCGCTCATCACGGTCCGTTCTATGGGGAGAGCGAGCTGACGCTGGATGAGGGGCTGGCCATCTACTTTCCCGGCCCCAACTCCTTCACAGGTGAAGACGTACTGGAGCTTCAGGGCCACGGCGGCCCGGTGGTGCTAGATCTGCTGCTGCGCCGCTGCATGGCGTTGGGGGCACGCCTGGCGCGTCCTGGTGAGTTCAGCGAACGCGCCTTCCTCAATGACAAGCTCGACCTGGCCCAAGCCGAAGCCATTGCCGACCTGATCGAGGCCAGCTCCGAGCAGGCCGCTCGCAATGCGCTGCGTTCGCTGCAGGGCGAGTTCTCCAAACGCGTGCATGCGTTGACCGAATCGCTGATCCAACTGCGCATCTACGTCGAAGCCGCCATCGACTTCCCCGAGGAGGAAATCGACTTCCTCGCCGATGGCCATGTACTGAACCAGCTCGACGGCGTGCGTACAGACTTATCCACAGTACTGCGCGAAGCGGGCCAGGGCGCTTTGCTGCGCGACGGTATGACTGTAGTCATTGCCGGCCGGCCCAATGCCGGCAAGTCCAGCCTGCTCAATGCCCTGGCTGGGCGTGAAGCCGCTATCGTCACTGATATCGCCGGTACCACCCGCGACGTGTTGCGCGAACATATCCATATCGACGGCATGCCGCTGCACGTGGTCGACACCGCGGGCCTGCGCGATACCGACGACCAGGTGGAGCGCATCGGTGTAGAGCGTGCACTCAAGGCCATCGGTGAGGCCGACCGTGTGTTGCTGGTAGTGGACTCCACTGCGCCGGAAGCCGCCGATCCCTTTGCTCTCTGGCCAGAGTTTCTGGAGCAGCGTCCGGATCCAGCACGGGTCACCCTGATCCGCAACAAGGCCGACCTCTCCGGCGAAGCAGTCGCGCTGGAAACCAGCGCCGATGGCCACGTCACCCTCAGCCTGTCAGCCAAGTCCGCCGAAGGCCTCGAGCTGCTGCGCGAGCACCTGAAAGCCAGCATGGGTTATCAACAGACTGCAGAAAGCGGCTTCAGCGCCCGCCGCCGCCACCTGGAAGCGCTGCACCAGGCCGAGCAGTACCTCGAACACGGCCGCAACCAGCTCACCCTGATGGGCGCCGGCGAACTGCTGGCCGAGGATCTGCGCATGGCCCAGCAGGCATTGGGCGAGATCACGGGCGCCTTCAGCAGCGACGACCTGCTGGGGCGGATCTTCTCCAGCTTCTGCATCGGCAAGTGAAACCTTCCTCCATGCTATTGCCTACAGGGCTCTTGTAGGAGCGGACTTATCCGCGAAAGCGCATGCGTGCCCGCCATCAATCTTTCCCCTCCTTGTCATTCCCGGGCTTTCACCCGGGTTAAGAACCCTTGCGCGTCGTCTTGATTCGCGGCGGCGCATCCGCTCCTACACACAACTGACTGGACTTACGCGCCGGGCAGATTTCCCCACAACCGAGCTTGCTGGATCACCAATGAATGGGCTGCTGCTGCGCATCTACTGAGTTATTCAGGCCCAAATAAACCCTGTGGAAAACCGCCCCTGAACCCTGCCCATAACCCTATGACAAAGCTGGGCGTAACCACCCCTGTGGGTAACTGGCACTTCCATCCACAGTGGTTCAGCAGCTTTCTCAGTGGAAGCGAGCAGGATCGACACAGGCTTATCATTCGCTATAGACCTCTAACAGCAAGGGTTACAGAAGGTTATCCACAGAAAGGGCTTGCTCTATACATAAACATAAAGAACAAGCTTTATAAAAGTTCTCTCTTTCTATTCTTTATAAGCCTGAGCGTATTTCTCACGGGTCGGAGGGTGATCAGGTAAGGAGGTCGATTGGAAAGGCCCGTGCTATCCGGTTGGCTATTTTTTGTGCAGAAGGCTTCATTCAGCAGGCTTAAGTCCCTATACTTGCCGCCTTTCTTTCAGACCCCTTCTCAACAGGCACGAGGTGCGTGGTGGATTTCCCTTCCCGTTTTGACGTGATTGTGATCGGTGGCGGTCATGCCGGTACCGAAGCAGCCCTGGCTGCAGCACGCATGGGCGTCAAGACCCTGCTGCTCACCCACAATGTCGAGACCCTCGGCCAGATGAGCTGCAACCCGGCCATCGGTGGGATCGGCAAGAGCCACCTGGTCAAGGAAATCGATGCCCTTGGTGGCGCCATGGCCACTGCTACCGACAAGGGCGGCATCCAGTTCCGTATCCTCAACAGCCGCAAGGGCCCTGCCGTTCGTGCCACCCGCGCGCAGGCTGACCGCGTGCTGTACAAGGCTGCGGTGCGCGAGATTCTGGAAAACCAGGCCAACCTGTGGATTTTTCAACAGGCAGCCGATGATCTGATTGTGGAAAACGCTGAGGTCAAAGGCGTGGTCACCCAGATGGGGCTCAGGTTCCATGCGGATTCCGTGGTGTTGACCACAGGCACCTTCCTCGGCGGACTTATCCACATTGGTCTGCAGAACTACTCTGGCGGCCGTGCCGGCGATCCACCCTCCATCGCCCTGGCACATCGCCTGCGCGAGCTGCCGCTGCGCGTCGGCCGCCTGAAAACCGGTACACCGCCGCGCATCGATGGACGTTCGGTTGATTTCTCGGTGATGACTGAACAGCCAGGCGACACCCCCACGCCGCTGATGTCCTTCCTCGGCAAGCGTGAGCATCAGCCCAAGCAGATCAGCTGCTGGATCACCCATACCAACGCCCGTACCCACGAGATCATTGCCGCCAACCTCGACCGTTCGCCGATGTACTCCGGGGTGATCGAAGGTGTTGGCCCGCGCTACTGCCCGTCGATCGAGGACAAGATCCACCGCTTCGCCGACAAGGACAGCCACCAGGTGTTCATCGAGCCGGAAGGCCTGACCACCCACGAGCTGTATCCCAACGGTATCTCCACCTCGCTGCCATTCGACGTGCAATTGGAGATCGTGCGCAGCATCCGTGGTATGGAAAACGCCCATATCGTGCGCCCCGGCTATGCCATCGAGTACGACTACTTCGATCCGCGCGACCTGAAGTACAGCCTGGAAACCAAGGTTATCGGCGGTCTGTTCTTCGCCGGACAGATCAACGGTACCACCGGCTACGAAGAGGCCGGTGCGCAGGGCCTGCTGGCGGGCTGCAACGCCGCACTACGCGCGCAAGGCAAAGAGGCCTGGTGCCCGCGTCGCGACGAGGCCTACATCGGCGTACTGGTCGACGACCTGATCACCCTGGGCACCCAGGAGCCGTACCGTATGTTCACCTCGCGTGCCGAGTACCGGCTGATTCTGCGTGAGGACAACGCTGACCTGCGCCTGACCGAAAAAGGCCGCGAGCTGGGGCTGATCGATGACGAGCGCTGGGCCGCTTTCGAGGCCAAGCGCGAAGGCATCGTCCAGGAAGAGCAGCGCTTGAGGAGCACCTGGGTACGCCCCGGCACACCGCAGGGCGATGCCATCGCCGCGCGCTTCGGCACGCCGCTGGCCCATGAATACAACCTGCTCAACCTGCTGGCCCGCCCGGAGATCGACTACGCCACCTTGGTCGAACTGACCGAGGCACCGGCTGTGGATAACCAGGTGGCCGAACAGGTCGAGATCAAGACCAAGTACGCCGGTTACATCGACCGTCAGCAGGAAGAGATCGCCAAGCTGCGCGCCAGTGAGGACACCAAGCTGCCGGAAGACCTGGACTACAGCAGCATTTCCGGGTTGTCCAAGGAGATCCAGTTCAAGCTCGGCAATACCCGCCCCGCCACCCTTGGTCAGGCTGGACGCATCCCCGGCGTTACCCCGGCAGCCATCTCGCTGTTGCTGATTCATCTGAAGAAGCGCAGCGCTGGGCAGAAACTGGAGCAGAGCGCCTGATGTCGGTCACTCAACGTCACGCCGAAGAACTGCTCCAAGGCGCACGCGAACTGGGTATCGAGCTCAGCGCGTTGCAACAGGAACAACTGCTCGCCTACCTGGGCCTGCTGATCAAGTGGAACAAGGCCTACAACCTTACCGCGGTGCGCGACCCCGACGAGATGGTCTCGCGCCATCTGCTCGACAGCCTGTCGGTAGTCCCCTTCGTGGCCGAACGTGGGGATAACTGGCTGGATGTCGGCAGTGGCGGCGGCATGCCCGGTGTGCCGCTGGCGATCATGTTCCCCGAGCGCCGCTTCACCCTGCTCGACTCCAACGGCAAGAAGACTCGTTTTCTGGTGCAGGTGAAGCTGGAGCTGAAACTCGCCAACCTCGAGGTTGTCCACAACCGGGTCGAAGCGTATCGACCTGAGCAGCCGTTCGACGGCATCAGCTCGCGGGCTTTCAGCAGCCTGGAAGATTTCAGCAACTGGACGCGCCACCTTGGCAACGCCGACACGCACTGGCTTGCGATGAAGGGCGTGCACCCGGATGACGAGCTGCAGGCGCTGCCGACGGACTTCCGTCTCAGTGCCACGCACGTGTTGCGGGTTCCCGGTTGCCAAGGCCAACGCCATCTGTTGATACTGCGTCGCTCGGTCTAAGGGGAAAGAAGATGGCCAAGGTATTCGCGATCGCCAATCAGAAAGGCGGCGTGGGCAAAACCACGACGTGCATCAACCTGGCTGCTTCACTGGTAGCGACCAAGCGCCGCGTGCTGCTGATCGACCTCGACCCGCAGGGCAACGCGACCATGGGCAGCGGCATCGACAAGCACGCCCTCGAGCACTCGATCTACGACGTGCTGATCGGCGAATGCGACCTGAGCCAGGCCATGCAGTTTTCCGAGCACGGCGGCTACCAGTTGCTGCCGGCCAACCGCGATCTGACCGCTGCGGAAGTGGCATTGCTGGAAATGAAGATGAAGGAAAGCCGCCTGCGTTATGCTCTGGCGCCGATCCGCGAGAACTACGATTACATCCTCATCGACTGCCCGCCGTCGCTGAACATGCTGACCATCAACGCCCTGGTCGCCGCCGATGGCGTGATCATACCCATGCAGTGCGAGTATTACGCGCTCGAGGGCTTGTCCGATCTGGTCAACAGCATCCAGCGCATCGCCCAACTGCTCAATCCCAAGCTGCAAATCGAAGGTCTGCTGCGCACCATGTACGACCCGCGTATCAGCCTGACCAACGACGTCACTGCTCAGCTCAAGGAACACTTCGGCGACAAGCTGTACGACGCTGTGATCCCGCGCAACGTGCGCCTGGCCGAGGCGCCGAGCTTCGGCATGCCGGCGCTGGTCTACGACAAACAATCCCGTGGTGCCATCGCCTACCTGGCCTTGGCCGGCGAGCTGGTGCGCCGTCAGCGCGCCGCCGCGAAAACCGCTACCGCTTAAGGAACATCCGCATGGCTGCGAAGAAACGAGGTCTGGGTCGAGGTCTGGACGCCCTGCTTGGCGGCAACACCGTCAGCGCACTGCAGGAAGAAGCCGCCCAGGTCGACACCCGTGAGCTGCAATACGTGCCGCTGGAGTTGATCCAGCGCGGCAAGTACCAGCCGCGTCGTGACATGGACCAGACTGCGCTGGAAGAACTCGCCGCCTCCATCCGCGCCCAGGGCGTGATGCAACCCATCGTGCTGCGTCCCATCGGTAACGGCCGTTTCGAGATCGTTGCCGGTGAACGCCGTTGGCGGGCCAGCCAACTGGCTGGTCAGGACAAGATCCCGGCCATGGTGCGCGAGCTGCCCGACGAGGCCGCCATCGCCATGGCGCTGATCGAGAACATCCAGCGCGAGGATCTCAATCCGATCGAGGAAGCCGTGGCCCTGCAGCGCCTGCAGCAAGAATTCGAGCTGACCCAGCAACAGGTCGCCGATGCCGTCGGTAAATCCCGCGTCACCATCACCAACCTGCTGCGTCTGATCGCCCTGCCCGAAGAGATCAAGACTCTGCTCGCTCATGGCGATCTGGAAATGGGCCATGCTCGTGCGCTGCTCGGTTTGCCCCTGGAACAGCAGGTCGAAGCGGCGCGACACGTTGTCGCACGCGGCCTCACCGTTCGTCAGACCGAGGCGCTGGTGCGCCAGTGGCTGAGTGCCAAACCGGCCCCGGCCAAGGCCAAGGCCGATCCGGACATCAGCCGCCTGGAACAGAAGCTCGCAGAGCGTCTGGGCTCGCCGGTACAGATCAAGCACGGTAGCAAGGGCAAAGGGCAACTGGTGATCCGTTACAGTTCACTCGACGAATTGCAGGGCGTACTGGCGCACATTCGTTGAAACAATTCAGCCTGTAGTCCTGGTCCACTGCTACTACAGCATGGTTGATCAGGCGTAGGCAGGCCCATATACTCCCCGCGCAATTTTGTCGGCTATGAGCCGAGATTCGGCGGCTTTATGGGAGAGGTCGATGGGCATCCCGAGTAAGGCCCCGTTTCATCGTCAGCCAGGTTTTCCGATCCTGATTTTTCAGGCCATCGTGACGGCTGCAATTGCAGTGGTTTTTGCCATCAGTGGTGGATGGGTTGCGGCCTATTCAGCATTGCTGGGTGGGCTGATTGCCCTGCTGGCCAACGCGTATTTTGCATTCAAGGCCTTTCGTTATTTTGGCGCGCGTTCGGCCCGAGCCATCGTCCAGTCGATCTGGGCCGGGGCCATGGGTAAATGGATTATCACGGCAGTGCTGTTTGCACTGGCGTTCGTAGGGGTTGAACCACTTGCACCGATGCAGCTGTTCATCGGTTATCTGCTGGCCCTGTTGGCAGCAGCTTGTGCGCCCCTACTCATGAAAGTTTTCTGAAGCATTGGACCGTTTGAGGCGTTTATGGCTGATACCCCAGCAGAATATATCCAGCATCACCTGCAGAACCTGGTCTACGGCGCTCATCCGGACAAGGGCTGGATCATTGCCCAGACCTCGGAAGAAGTGAAAGCCATGGGTTTCTGGGCTGTCCATGTGGACACCCTGGGCTGGTCGCTGTTCATGGGCCTGATCTTCGTCACGCTGTTCCGCATTGCTGCCAAGCGTGCCGTTACCGGCGTACCGACGGGCCTGCAGAACATGGCCGAGATGTGCATCGAGTTCGTTGAGGGCATCGTCAAGGACACCTTCCACGGCAAGAACCCACTGGTTGCGCCGCTGGCCCTGACCATCTTCGTCTGGGTGTTCCTGATGAACAGCCTGAAGTGGATCCCGGTCGACTACATTCCTGGCCTGGCGCATGCCATGGGCCTGCCGTACTTCAAGATCGTCCCCACCGCCGACCCTAACGGTACCTTCGGTATCTCCCTGGGCGTGTTCCTGCTGATCATCTTCTACAGCATCAAGGTCAAGGGCATCGGTGGCTTTACCAAGGAACTGTCGTTCACCCCGTTCAATCACTGGGCGCTGATTCCTTTCAACCTGTTCCTGGAAATCATCGGCCTGCTGACCAAGCCGCTGAGCCTGGCCCTACGTCTGTTCGGCAACATGTATGCCGGTGAAGTGGTGTTTATCCTGATCGCGCTGCTGCCCTTCTACGTTCAGTGGGGTCTCAACGTGCCATGGGCTATCTTCCACATCCTGGTCATTCCGCTGCAGGCGTTCATTTTCATGGTGCTGACCGTGGTTTATCTGAGTGCTGCGCACGAAGATCACCACTGATCGGCATCGAAAAACCCGAAAACCCCTAACTCGTAACCTTAACCTCTAAAAACTCTGGAGCTAACTATGGAACTCGTCTACATCGCCGCTGCCATCATGATCGGTCTGGGTGCCCTGGGTACCGGTATCGGCTTCGCCCTGCTGGGCGGCAAGCTGCTGGAATCCACCGCTCGCCAGCCTGAGCTGGGCCCGCAGCTGCAAACCAAGACCTTCCTGATGGCCGGTCTGCTCGACGCCGTTCCGATGATCGGTGTTGGTATCGCGATGTACCTGATCTTCGTTGTCGCGGGTTAAGAGTTCCTGAGTCGAGGCAGCATGATGAGTGCTGCCTCTTCAGGCTTTTCTTCCCTGAACACGAGATAGCACGAGGTAAATCGCTGTGAACATTAACCTGACCCTGTTCGGTCAAACGATTGCCTTCGCTATTTTCGTCTGGTTCTGCATGAAGTTCGTATGGCCGCCGCTGACGCTGGCCATGCAGGAACGCCAGAAGAAAATCGCAGAAGGTCTGGATGCTGCCGGGCGCGCTGAGCGCGATCTGCAGTTGGCCCAGGAACGCGCTGCCCAGATGCTTCGTGAAACCAAAGAGCAAGCTGCCGAGATTCTCGACCGGGCGAACAAGACCGCCAACGCAATCGTCGAAGAAGCCAAGGCCCAGGCCCGCTCCGAAGGTGAAAAGCTGATTGTTGGCGCAAAAGCCGAAATCGATCTGGAAGTGAACCGTGCCAAGGAACAACTGCGTGCACAGGTAGCAGCTCTGGCTGTCACCGGCGCCGAGCAGATCCTGCAGTCCTCCGTGGACGGCGCTGCGCACAACGATCTGGTCGCAAAACTGGCCTCTCAACTCTAAGCGAGGCTCGCGATGATCAATACCAACACGCTCGCTCGGCCCTACGCGAAAGCTGCGTTTGAGTTTGCCAGTGCTGCACAGCAGGCCGATGCCTGGCTGAACATGCTGTCGCTGTCCGCTGCTGCGGTTCAAGCGCCGGCCATGGCTCAGCAGTTGGTCAACCCGGCGTTGACCGATGAGCAGAAAGTCAATGTGCTGGCGCAGCTCTGTGCCGGTCACATCGACGCTTCGTTCAGCAACTTCCTGCACTCGCTGGGTAGCAACGACCGACTGTCGCTGCTGCCGGTAGTACTCGAACAATTCGCTGTGCTGAAGGCTGAAGCCGAACGCGCCCTCGATGTCGAAGTCGAGTCGGCGTTCGAGCTCACTGCTGAGCAATTGCAAACTCTGGCTGCCGCCCTTTCCAAGCGGCTCGATCGCACCGTCCAGCCCACGCCCGTGGTCAATCCCGCCCTGATCGGCGGCGTTGTCATTCGTGCAGGTGACCTGGTCATCGACGGTTCGGTCCGCGGCAAGCTGAACAAGCTGGCCGAAGCGTTGAAATCCTGATTTGAGGGAACTGGCATGCAGCAATTGAATCCTTCCGAAATTAGCGAAATCATCAAGCAGCGCATTGAGTCGCTTGATGTATCCGCTCAAGCCCGTAATGAAGGCACCATCGTCAGCGTTTCCGACGGTATCGTGCGCATCTACGGCCTCGCCGACGTCATGTACGGTGAGATGATCGAATTCCCTGGTGGCGTGTACGGCATGGCCCTGAACCTGGAGCAAGACTCCGTAGGTGCCGTAGTACTGGGTGGTTACCTGACCCTCGCCGAAGGCATGAGCGCCAAGTGCACCGGTCGCATCCTGGAAGTTCCGGTTGGTCCGGAGCTGCTGGGTCGCGTCGTTGACGCACTGGGCAACCCGATCGATGGCAAAGGCCCGATCAACGCCGCCGCTACTGACGCCGTTGAAAAGGTTGCGCCGGGCGTGATCTGGCGTAAGTCGGTCGACCAGCCGGTGCAGACCGGTTACAAGTCGGTCGATGCCATGATCCCGGTAGGCCGTGGCCAGCGTGAGCTGATCATCGGTGACCGTCAGATCGGTAAGACTGCTCTGGCCGTCGACGCCATCATCAACCAGAAAGACAGCGGCATCCGTTGCGTCTACGTCGCCATTGGTCAGAAGCAATCGACCATCGCCAACGTGGTGCGCAAGCTGGAAGAAGCTGGCGCTCTGGCCAACACCATCGTGGTTGCTGCTTCGGCTTCCGAATCGGCTGCCCTGCAGTTCCTCGCGCCGTACTCCGGTTGCACCATGGGTGAATACTTCCGCGACCGCGGTGAAGATGCCCTGATCGTGTACGACGACCTGTCCAAGCAGGCCGTTGCCTACCGTCAGATCTCCCTGCTGCTGCGCCGTCCGCCAGGCCGTGAAGCCTACCCGGGCGACGTGTTCTATCTCCACAGCCGTCTGCTGGAGCGTGCTTCGCGCGTTTCCGAAGAGTACGTCGAGAAGTTCACCAATGGCGCCGTGACTGGCAAGACCGGTTCCCTGACCGCTCTGCCGATCATCGAAACCCAGGCGGGTGACGTTTCCGCGTTCGTTCCGACCAACGTGATTTCGATCAC
The DNA here is from genome assembly GCF_007049795.1 of Ectopseudomonas mendocina. Classification (GTDB taxonomy): domain Bacteria; phylum Pseudomonadota; class Gammaproteobacteria; order Pseudomonadales; family Pseudomonadaceae; genus Aquipseudomonas; species Aquipseudomonas mendocina_D. The sequence continues at coordinate 195,000 of NZ_SCFY01000009.1, read as the reverse complement.
CGACGGTCAGATCTTCCTGGAATCGGCCATGTTCAACTCGGGTATCCGTCCGGCCGTCAACGCCGGTATCTCGGTATCCCGTGTCGGTGGCGCGGCTCAAACCAAGATCATCAAGAAGCTCTCCGGTGGTATCCGTACCGCTCTGGCTCAGTACCGTGAACTGGCGGCATTCGCCCAGTTCGCATCTGACCTGGACGAAGCCACCCGCAAGCAGCTCGAGCATGGTCAGCGCGTAACCGAGCTGATGAAGCAGAAGCAGTATGCGCCGATGTCCATTGCCGAAATGTCGGTGTCCCTGTACGCAGCCGAGCGCGGCTTCCTGCAGGACGTCGAAGTCGCCAAGATCATCAGCTTCGAGCAGGCCCTGATCGCCTTCTTCAAGCGTGATCACGCCGACCTGATGGCGAAGATCAACGAGAAGGGTGACTTCAACGACGAAATCGACGCTGGCCTGAAAGCCGGTATCGAGAAGTTCAAGGCCACCCAAACCTGGTAACCGCAGCGGGGGCTTTGGCCCCCGCCTGCTTGAACCAAAAGGTGTGAAATGGCAGGCGCAAAAGAGATTCGCAGCAAGATTGCGAGCATCAAAAGCACGCAAAAGATCACCAGCGCCATGGAAAAAGTGGCGGTCAGCAAAATGCGCAAGGCTCAACAGCGCATGGCTGCCGGTCGTCCCTATGCTGAGCGTATTCGTCAGGTGATTGGTCACCTGGCCAAGGCGAACCCGGAATACCGCCACTCGTTCATGGTGGAGCGTGATGTAAAGCGCGTCGGTTATATCGTGGTGACCTCGGACCGTGGGCTGTGTGGTGGCTTGAACATCAACCTGTTCAAGGCGCTGCTCAGAAGCCTGAAGGAATGGCGCGACCAGAAGGTCGAGGCTGATTTCTGCGTGGTGGGCAGCAAGGGCGCGAGCTTCTTCCGCAGCAACGGGGGCAACGTGGTTGCCGCCATCAGCAAGCTGGGTGAAGAGCCGTCCATCAACGACCTGATCGGTAGCGTCAAGGTCGTGCTGGATGCCTATGCCGAGGGCCGTATCGATCGTCTGTATCTGGTGTCGAACAAGTTCGTCAACACCATGACACAGAAGCCGGAAGTGCAGCAGCTGCTGCCGCTGGCCGCGAGCGATGCACAAGGCGTGCAGAAAGGTCTGTGGGACTACGTGTATGAGCCGGACGCCCAGCAATTGCTGGATGCGCTGCTGGTACGCTACGTCGAGTCGCAGGTCTATCAGTCCGTGGTCGAGAACAGCGCGTGCGAACAGGCTGCGCGGATGATCGCGATGAAGAACGCAACCGACAACGCCGGTGAGCTCATCAAAGACCTGCAGCTGGTTTACAACAAGGCACGTCAGGCAGCGATCACCCAGGAAATTTCGGAAATCGTCGGCGGCGCTGCCGCGGTTTAAGAACGGTTCAAATATTCAGAGGAACCAAAGATGAGTAGCGGACGTATCGTTCAAATCATCGGCGCCGTCATCGACGTGGAATTTCCGCGTGACAAGGTGCCGAGTGTTTATGAAGCGCTGAAAGTAGTTGGCGCCGAAACCACCCTGGAAGTTCAGCAGCAGCTGGGCGACGGCGTGGTACGTACCATTGCGATGGGTTCGACCGAAGGCCTCAAGCGTGGCCTGGACGTCAACAGCTCTGGCAAGGCCATCTCCGTACCGGTCGGTAAAGCGACCCTGGGCCGGATCATGGACGTGCTGGGCAACCCGATCGACGAAGCCGGCCCGATCGGTGAAGAAGAGCAGTGGGAAATCCACCGCCCTGCGCCGAGTTATGCCGAACAGGCTGGCTCCAACGAGCTGCTGGAAACCGGCATCAAGGTTATCGACCTGGTCTGCCCGTTCGCCAAGGGTGGTAAAGTCGGTCTGTTCGGTGGTGCCGGTGTCGGCAAGACCGTGAACATGATGGAACTGATCCGTAACATCGCCATCGAGCACAGCGGTTATTCCGTGTTCGCCGGTGTGGGTGAGCGTACTCGTGAGGGTAACGACTTCTACCACGAGATGAAGGACTCCAACGTTCTCGACAAGGTAGCCCTGGTTTACGGTCAGATGAATGAGCCACCAGGCAACCGTCTGCGCGTAGCACTGACCGGCCTGACCATGGCCGAGAAGTTCCGTGACGAAGGTCGTGACGTTCTGCTGTTCGTCGACAACATCTACCGTTACACCCTCGCCGGTACCGAAGTATCCGCACTGCTCGGCCGTATGCCGTCGGCAGTAGGTTACCAGCCGACTCTGGCCGAGGAGATGGGCGTTCTGCAGGAGCGTATTACCTCCACCAAGAAAGGCTCGATCACCTCGATCCAGGCTGTATACGTACCTGCGGACGACCTGACCGACCCGAGCCCGGCGACCACCTTCGCCCACTTGGACGCCACCGTCGTACTGAGCCGTGACATCGCTTCCCTGGGTATCTACCCGGCCGTTGACCCGCTGGACTCCACCAGCCGTCAGCTGGATCCGAACGTGATCGGCCAGGAACACTACGAGACCGCTCGTGGCGTTCAGTATGTTCTGCAGCGCTACAAAGAGCTGAAGGACATCATTGCGATCTTGGGTATGGACGAGCTGTCCGAAGACGACAAGCAGCTGGTATCTCGCGCTCGTAAGATCCAGCGCTTCCTGTCCCAGCCGTTCTTCGTGGCTGAGGTCTTCACCGGTGCCCCGGGCAAGTACGTGTCCCTGAAGGACACCATTGCCGGCTTCAGCGGCATTCTCAAAGGCGACTACGACCACCTTCCGGAACAAGCGTTCTACATGGTAGGCGGCATCGACGAAGCCATCGAGAAAGCCAAGAAACTGTAAGTAACGGGTGCGCCCTCCAGAGGGCGTCCGGGCCGGAGCGGGCAGCAGCCTGATCCGGCCTCTCAACCGAGGCATTGTTATGGCTATGTCAGTCCACTGCGATATCGTCAGTGCGGAAGAAGAGCTGTTCTCGGGGCTGGTGGAAATGGTCATCGCCCACGGTCACCTCGGTGACCTGGGTATCCTGCCGGGCCACACCCCGCTGCTGACCGATCTCAAGCCGGGTCCGGTGCGAGTGATCAAGCAGGGTGGCACCGAGGAGGTGTTTTACATCTCCGGTGGCTTCCTGGAAGTTCAGCCGAGCATGGTGAAGGTTCTTGCCGACACCGCTGTTCGCGCTGGCGACCTGGATGAAGCCGCTGCCATCGAGGCACGCAAGGCTGCCGAGAAGGCGCTGAGCGAAAAGGGCACCGAGTTCGACTACGGCAGTGCTTCGGCACGCCTGGCCGAGGCTGCTGCCCAGCTGCGCACCATCGAAGAGATGCGCAAGAAGTTTGGCGGCCGCAGCCGCTGATCGCGTATCGCGGTATCACGCAAAGGGGCGACTTATGTCGCCCCTTTGCGTTTCTGGCAAAATAGTGCTTTTCGTCTGCGGCTCTTTCCCGCCGCCGCCTAATTTTGCCCAGCAAGGAGCTTTCTATGAGTCTGGATATCGTCATTCTGGCCGCCGGCCAGGGCACGCGCATGCGTTCGGCGCTGCCGAAGGTGCTGCATCCGGTCGCCGACAAGCCCATGCTCGGGCATGTCATCGATACTGCGCGCAGCCTGCAGCCGCAGAGCATTCAGGTGGTGATCGGTCATGGCGCTGACAAGGTGCGCGAGCGCCTTGCCGCCGACGACCTGAATTTCGTCATCCAGGCCGAGCAGCTCGGCACCGGCCATGCCGTGGCCCAGGCCCTGCCGCAGCTTAGCGCTGATACCGTGCTGATCCTCTATGGCGATGTGCCGTTGATCGAAACCGCTACCTTGCAGCGTCTGCTGGCGCTGGTCAGTGACGATCAACTGGGCCTGCTCACCGTCGAGCTGGCCGATCCGACCGGCTATGGCCGTATCGTGCGCGATGGCAGCGGTGTGGTGCAGTCCATCGTCGAACACAAGGACGCCAGCGAGGCGCAGCGGCAGATTCGTGAGGGCAACACCGGCATCCTCGCCGTTCCGGGCAAGCGTCTGGCTGACTGGCTGGGGCGCCTGTCCAACAGCAACGCCCAGGGTGAGTACTACCTGACCGACGTGATCGCCATGGCTGTTGCCGATGGCCTGACCGTGGCCACCGAGCGCGCTGCAGACGAGATGGAAGTGCTCGGCGCCAACGACCGTATCCAGTTGTCGCAGCTTGAATGCCATTACCAGCAGCGCATGGCCCGTCGCCTGATGGCCCAGGGCGTCACCCTGCGCGACCCGCATCGCTTCGACGTGCGTGGTGACGTCAGCGTTGGCCGCGACGTGACCATCGATATCAACGTCATCCTCGAAGGCAAAGTGGTCATCGAAGACGATGTGCAGATCGGCCCGAACTGCGTGATCAAGGACTCGGTGCTGCGCAAGGGCGCCATCGTCAAGGCCAACAGCCACCTGGACGGCGCCGAGATGGGCGAGGGCGCCGATTGCGGCCCGTTCGCTCGCTTGCGTCCGGGGACCACACTGGGCGCCAAGGCCCATGTGGGTAACTTCGTCGAACTGAAGAACGCGGTGCTGGGTGAAGGTGCCAAGGCCGGCCACCTGAGCTACCTGGGTGATGCCGAGATCGGCGCGCGGACCAACATCGGTGCCGGCACCATCACCTGCAATTACGACGGTGCCAATAAATTCCGCACGGTCATGGGCGAGGACGTGTTCATCGGCTCCAACAGCGCCCTGGTGGCGCCGGTCACGCTGGGCGACCGTGCCACGACTGGCGCCGGTTCTGTGGTGACCAGCGATGTTCCCGCAGATACGCTGGCCGTCGGTCGCGCCAAGCAGCGCAATATCGAAGGCTGGAAGCGTCCGACCAAGAAGTAAAACCGCTCTGGCCGACCAGGCCTGTGGATAACCTGCCGGAGGCAGTTCTGTATGTTCGGTGTGACGGATTACGCCGCCTTCGTGGTGGCCTTCATCATCCTGCTGGCCATTCCCGGGCCGGGTAACCTGGCGTTGATCCTGTCCACCGGCAAGGGCGGCATTCGCGGTGGGTTGGCGTCGACCTTTGGCATCATCTTCGGCGACCAGGTGCTGCTGTGGTTGGCAGTCGCCGGGGTCGCCGCGCTGCTCAAGGCTTACCCGGCAGCCTTCCATGTGGTGCAGTGGCTTGGTGCCGCCTACCTGGTCTACCTCGGCCTGCGTATGATCCTGGCCAAGCCCGGTGCGGCGCCGATGCTGGACATCAAGCCGCGCCAGTACCTGTGGCAAACCCTGGTGATCACCGTCTTCAACCCCAAGGCCATCATCTTCTACATGGCCTTCTTCCCGCTGTTCATCCATCCGCAGCGCCATCAGGGCCTGATTACTTTCGGTTTCATGGCCGTGACCATCATGGCGCTGACCTTTCTCTACGGCCTGCTGATCGTGCTGCTGACCCACTTTCTCGCCGAGCGCATGCGCGCCAACCCGCGTATCGCAAGGGTTTTGGAGAAACTGGCGGGGCTGTGTCTGGTCGGCTTCGGGGTCAAACTGACGTTGAACTGATCGACGGACGCTTGCGGGCTTTTCGATCATATGTTTTGATTCGAGCCATTATCTTTCGAATCGAAACTTAAGCATGTCGAAGCGCAACACGCCGCAGCGTCGTCACACCATTCTTGCCTTGCTCGCCGAGCAGGGCGAGGTGTCGGTGGATGCCCTGGCGCAGCACTTCGCCACCAGCGAAGTGACCATTCGCAAGGACCTTGCCGCCCTGGAAACAAACGGTCTGTTGTTGCGTCGCTATGGCGGTGCGGTGCCGGTGCCGCAGGAACTGATCAGCGAGCCGACGCAGTTCATTTCCCCGCACAAGCAGGCGATTGCCCGCGCTGGCGTGGCACGTATTCGCGAGCACGCACGGATCATCATCGACAGTGGCACCACCACGGCGGCGATGATCCCGCAGCTTGGCTACAAACCAGGCCTGGTGGTGATGACCAACTCGCTCAACGTGGCCAACGCGCTGCGCGATATCGAGCACGAACCGGTGTTGTTGATGACCGGCGGCACCTGGGACCCGCATTCGGAATCCTTCCAGGGCCAGGTCGCCGAGCAGGTGCTGCGTTCCTACGATTTCGACCAGTTGTTCATCGGCGCCGATGGCATCGACCTGGAGCGTGGCACTACCACCTTCAACGAGCTGCTCGGTCTGTCGCGGGTGATGGCCGAGGTGGCTCGTGAGGTCATCGTCATGGTCGAGAGCGACAAGATCGGCCGGCGTATTCCCAATCTGGAACTGCCCTGGAGCAGCCTCCACACCCTGATTACCGACGAGCGCCTGGATACCCAGGCCGCCGAACAGATACGCGCGCGCGGCATCCAGCTGATCCTCGCGCCGCTGGAAAACTAAGGAGAACCCCATGTGTGGAATCGTAGGCGCCATCGCTGAGCGCAACATCACCCCGGTGCTGGTCGAAGGCCTCAAGCGCCTGGAATACCGCGGCTACGACAGCGCCGGTGTAGCGCTGCTGACCGAGCAGGGTGCACTGGATCGCCGTCGCCGTGTCGGCAAGGTCAGCGAACTGCAGGCCGCGCTGGACGCCGAGCCGCTGGCCGGGCGTCTGGGCATCGCCCACACGCGCTGGGCCACCCACGGTGCGCCGAGCGAGCGTAATGCTCACCCACACTTCTCCGGCCAGGATCTGGCCGTGGTGCATAACGGCATCATCGAGAACCACGAAGCGCTGCGCGAGCGCCTCAAGGGCATGGGCTACGTCTTCAGCTCCGACACCGACACCGAAACCATCGTCCACCTGCTCGATCACAAGCTGCAGCAGTTCGGCGACCTCGCGGCCGCGCTCAAGGCTGCAATCCCGGAACTGCACGGCGCATACGGCCTGGCCGTGATCAGCGCCAAGCAGCCGGATCGCCTGCTCGCCGCGCGCAGTGGTAGCCCGCTGGTGATCGGTCTGGGTCTGGGGGAAAACTTCCTCGCCTCCGACCAACTGGCCCTGCGCCAGGTCACTGACCGTTTCATGTACCTGGAAGAAGGCGATATCGCCGAGATCCGTCGTGACGGCGTGCAGATCTGGGACGCAGCCGGTCAGCCGGTGCAGCGCGAAGCCGTGCAGTACCACGAAGGTGCCGAGGCCGCCGACAAGGGCGAGTACCGCCACTTCATGCTCAAGGAAATCCACGAGCAGCCCAAGGTGGTGCAGCGCACCCTGGAGAGTCGACTGGGCAGCGACCACGTGCTGGTGCAGGCCTTCGGCCCGCAGGCCGCCGAACTGTTTGCCAAGGTGAAGAACGTACAGATCGTCGCCTGCGGCACCAGCTACCACGCCGGCATGGTCGCCCGTTACTGGCTGGAAGAGCTGGCTGGGATTCCCTGCCAGGTCGAAGTGGCCAGCGAGTTCCGCTACCGCAAGGTGGTGGTGCAGCCGGACACCCTGTTCGTCAGCGTCTCGCAGTCCGGCGAAACCGCCGACACCCTGGCCGCACTGCGCAACGCCAAGGAGAAGGCACCAGGGCAGGGCGGTTACCTGGCCAGCCTGGTGATCTGCAACGTCGGCACCAGCTCGCTGGTGCGCGAATCCGACCTGTGCCTGCTGACCCAGGCCGGCCCGGAAATCGGCGTGGCTTCGACCAAGGCCTTCACTACCCAGCTGGTCGGCCTGATGCTGCTGACCCTGTCCCTCGGCCAGGTGCACGGCACCCTGGACAAGGCGCTGGAAGCGCAACTGGTTGACGAACTGCGTCGCCTGCCGACCCGTCTGGGCGAAGCCCTGGCCATGGACAAGACCGTGGAGAAAATCTCCGAACTGTTCGCCGAGAAGCACCACAGCCTGTTCCTCGGCCGTGGCGCGCAATATCCGGTGGCCATGGAAGGGGCACTCAAGCTCAAGGAAATCTCCTACATCCACGCCGAGGCGTACCCGGCTGGTGAGCTCAAGCACGGCCCGCTGGCGTTGGTCGACGCCGATATGCCGGTGGTGACCGTGGCGCCTAACAACGAGCTGCTGGAAAAGCTCAAATCCAACCTGCAGGAAGTGCGTGCGCGTGGTGGCGAGCTGATCGTCTTCGCCGACCAGCAGGCTGGCATGAGCAACGGCGAGGGCACTCATGTGGTGGCAATGCCGCATATCCATGACCTGCTAGCGCCGATCCTCTACACCGTGCCGCTGCAACTGCTGTCGTACTACGTCGCCGTGCTCAAGGGCACCGACGTCGACCAGCCGCGTAATCTGGCCAAGAGCGTGACAGTCGAATGAAGCGTGAGGACGTGATCAGGCGGTTGGCCGATGGCGTGGTGTTCCACACCCAGGTCATGGTCAACCCGGCCAATACCAGCGAATGGATCGTGTTCTTCAACAAGGATGCGGGGCGCAGCTTCTTTCTGGTGGACGCTGCCGAGCAGGTGCAGACCTTTACCAGTCTGGATGCGTTGCTGGTTGAGCTGCGTGGCTTGGGTATCAAACGGGTGGAAGTACAGCTCTGAGCAGTTGCTCACAGTTGGCGTGGATCAAGCTGTGGATATCCTCGTGACAGTTGGCTGAAGCCCTTGAAAATAGGGCTCTACAGCCAGTTGTACAGAAAGTGCTCGCCAGCTTGCCAACTATCCACAGCGTGATTGGATAAGTCGTTTCCTATCCTGTTGATAAAGCTATGAAAGCCGCACGCAGAAAGGCTTTCAGCGCTTTGTACGGTTTATCGCCAGGCTTCAGGCACTGCCGGGGCGATAGAGGTGCCGATGCGCTGCGTCATACAGTGCAGATTCCGCGAAGGCGCCTGGATCGAGCACGTGACCTACCAGAATCAACGCCGTGCGGCGAAAGTCCTTGGCGGCGACCCTTTCTTCGATATCGCTCAGGGTGCCCAGCACCCAGTCCTGATCCGGCCAGCTCGCTCTGTGGATAACCGCGATGGGGCAGTCGGCGCCATAGTGCGGCAGGAGTTCTTCGACGATGGCCGGTAGATGGCGCACACCGAGGTGGATGGCCAGGGTTGCGCGGTGTCGCGCCAGGTCGTGCAGTTGCTCGCCCTCGGGCATCGGCGAGGTGGTGCCGTAGCGGGTGAGGATCACCGTCTGAGCAATGCCGGGTAGGGTCAGCTCGGATTCCAGCAACGCCGCACAGGCAGCGGTGGCGGTAACGCCGGGAATGATCTCGAAGGGAATGCCGAGCGTGCGCAGTTCGCGAATCTGTTCGCCAATGGCGCCGTATAGCGACGGGTCGCCCGAGTGCACGCGGGCCACGTCCAGGCCGCGTTCATGGGCCTGGCGTAGCAGCGTGATGATCTCGCCCAGGTGCAGCTCGGCGGTGTTGACTACCTGCTCGGCGCTGTGACCTTGCAGCACGGCTTCGGGCACCAGCGAGCCGGCATAGAGAATCACCGGGCAGCTGTGGATAAGTCGCTGGCCCTTGACGGTGATCAGTTCAGGATCGCCGGGGCCGGCGCCGATAAAGTAGACGGTCATGCAGGTTCTCTATCGAAGGTGGCCAGTGCACAGGTGGCGCTGGCGCTGCGGGTTTTCTCTCCGAGCAGGCAGGGCGATGTGCCCAGGCGCGCTGCCAATGCCAAGGCACAAGGCTCCGCTACGGCGGGACTGCCTGTGGCTGCTTGAGTCAATGCACTGCCGGCGGTCATGGCTTGATAGGTGATAAGTTGCTCGGGTGCGAAGAACACCAACTCCAGGGCCAGGTGCTCGGCCAGGCCATGCAGGCTGGCTTCGTTGCGCTTGTGGGCGATGCTGGCCAGGCCGGCGAGGTTGTCCACCGTCAGCTCATGCCGAGCCAGGCTGTGGATAAGCAGGTCGAGCAGCTCGTCCTGGCTGCAGCCACGTCGACATCCCAGCCCGGCGACGACCTGTATCGATGAGGCAGAAGGATGATCGGAGGTGGTCGGCAACATGAGTGGCATTCGGGCTAAGCGGTGGCGTAGCTCATCATGGCACCTGCCAGCGGTCAACCGCGATTGACCGGCCGCTGCGGCCTGCGTAGCCTTCTCGCTTTCGAGGTTCTTCCCGGCATGGCGCCGGGGAGCTAAGAGGGAACAGGGTCGATGCCCTGGCTGCCCCCGCAACTGTAAACGGTTATGCCCTTCGTTAGACCACTGCCAACCGGCGGGAAGGTGAAGGGATGCGCGTAGCGCAAGCCGTGAGCCAGGAGACCTGCCTCGACTGACTAGCCACTTGCTCGGACGGGGTGATCCGACGCGGCCAGCACGCCCTTGCGTGCTCGCCTGCGCGTACCCGTCCGCCGAACTTAATGACGCCACGGGGCCCTCCATGAAAACCCTCGCCAAACTGCCTGTCACCATCGTCACCGGTTTTCTCGGTGCCGGCAAAACCACGCTGCTGCGCCATCTGCTGGCCAACGCTGGCGGTCGTCGTATCGCGGTGATCGTCAACGAGTTCGGCGAGCTTGGCATCGATGGCGAAATCCTCAAGCAATGCTCCATCGGCTGCAGCGAGGAGGAGGCCAACGGCCGCGTTTTCGAGCTGGCCAACGGCTGCCTGTGCTGCACCGTGCAGGAAGAGTTCTTCCCGGTGATGCGCGAGCTGGTGGCGCGCCGTGGCGATCTTGACCATATCCTCATCGAAACCAGTGGCCTGGCACTGCCCAAGCCGCTGGTGCAGGCCTTCAACTGGCCGGAAATTCGCAATGCCTGCACGGTCGATGCGGTAATCACCGTGGTCGACAGCCCGGCAGTGATCGCTGGCACCTTCGCCGCCTTCCCTGATCAGGTGGACGAACAGCGCAAGCTCGACCCCAACCTCGACCACGAATCGCCGCTGCATGAGTTGTTCGCCGACCAGTTGGCCAGCGCCGACCTGGTGATCCTCAACAAGGCCGACCTGCTCGATGCCGAGGCGCTGGCTGCAGTGCGTGCCGAGGTGGCCGAGGAATTGCCGCCAGCGGTCAAGGTGATCGAGGCGCACGGCGGCGAACTGCCGCTGGATGTGCTGCTGGGCTTGAACAGTGAAACCGAGCTGCATATCGACAGCCGTCGCACCCACCATGACGATGAAGACGAAGACCACGATCATGAGGAATTCGACTCGTTCCACGTGGAACTACCGGAAACAGAGGAGGCGCGCCTGCTTGCCGCGCTGAAAGACGCTGTGGCCAAGTACGGCATCCTGCGTGTGAAAGGCTTCGCAGCGATCCCTGGCAAACCCATGCGTCTGCTGGTGCAGGGTGTCGGCCAGCGCTTCGACCGCCACTTCGACCGCGCCTGGCAGGCCGACGAGCCGCGCCTGAGCCGCCTGGTGGTGATCGGCCAGCAGCTCGACCGCGCGGCCATCGAGGCCGAGCTGAAAGCGGCGCTGGCCTGATAAAGAGCGTAGGGCGTACTCGATCGTAGGGCGGACTCAGGAGCGAAGCGAACAGTCCGCCGGATAACATTGGTGTACTGCTTCGCGAGTACACCCTACGGCGTTAAGACCAATCGCTGCTAAAACCCCTCCCACGGAACGAACATGCACTTACTGCGCACCCAGCCCGGCGCCCAACTGCCGGCCGACAGCATCGCCGACCTTGGCCAGACGCCCGCCGAGCTGGTGATCCTGTGCACGGGGGATTCGCACCTGTCGCTGTTGGCCGAAGCAGCCCGGCAACTGCCGGACGACTACCCCAGCCTGCGCCTGACCAGCCCGGCGCAACTGAGCAACAACGCCTCGGTCGATTTCTACGTCGAGCAGGTGCTGCAGCATGCCAAGGTCATCCTGATCTCCGTGCATGGCGGGGTGAGTTACTGGCGCTATGGCGTCGAGCGGCTGGTTGAGCTGGGCGCGCGCGGTGCCGCGGTGATCATGGTGCCGGGCGACGACAAGCCCGACCCGGAGCTGAATGCGCTCGGCAACGTCGCCGAGGAAGACAGCCAACGCCTCTGGCAGTACCTGCGCCAGGGCGGGTTGGACAATGCCCGGCAATTGTTCCGTTGCATCGGCAGCCGCTGGCTGGGGCGCGACGATAGTTGGCAGGAGCCGCAGCCGTTGCCGCGCGTCGGCCTCTATTACCCGCAGCGCAGCCCGGCGGCGCTGGCTGACTGGCAGGCGCAGTGGCAACCGGATGCGCCTGTGGTCGCGCTGCTGTTCTATCGCAACCACGTACAGTCGGCGAACACCGCTTTCGTCGATACCTTTTGCCAGCATCTTGCCGCTCAAGGCCTCAACCCGCTGCCGATTGCGGTGGCCAGCCTCAAGGAGCCGGCCTGCCTGAATCAGGTACAGGCCTGGCTGGACGAAACCAGCGCCGCGCTGATCATCAATACCACCGGCTTCGCCCTGTCCAACCCCGAGGCGCCGCAGGCACGGGTGTTTCGCCGCGACATCCCGGTGCTGCAGGCCATCTGCTCGCTGGACAATCACGCGCAATGGCAGGCCAGCGCCCAAGGCCTGGGCTCGCGTGACCTGGCTATGCATGTGGTGCTGCCCGAGCTGGATGGCCGGCTGATCGGCACCGCCATCAGCTTCAAGGGGCTGGCCTGGCGTAGCGAGCGCAGCCAGAGCGACGTGGTGTGCTACCAGGCGCATGAGTCGGGCATGGCTTATGTCGCTGAACTGGCAGGTAAATGGTGTCAGTTGGCGATCAAAAGCAACGATCAGAAGCGAATCGGCTTGATTCTGGCCAACTACCCGACCCGCGATGGGCGCATCGGCAACGGTGTCGGCCTGGATACGCCCGCCGCCGCGCTGAATATCCTGCAGGCGCTGCAACAGCAGGGCTATCCAGTGGATAACCTGCCGGACAGCGGCACCGAACTTGTCCACAGCCTGCTCGGTGGCGTGACCAACGACCTCGATGGTCTGGATACCCGGCCCTGTGCACAGAGCCTGGCGCTGGATGACTATCTGGGGTTTTTCCACAGCCTGCCTGAACAGAATCAACAAGCCGTGCGCGAGCGCTGGGGCGAGCCGCAGGACGATCCGATGTTCCGCAGCGGGCGGATGATGGTTGCTGGCCTGCGTTTCGGCCTGACCTTCGTCGGCATCCAGCCGGCACGCGGTTATCAGCTCGATCCGGCGGCGGTCTACCACGACCCCGATCTGGTGCCGCCGCACGGCTATATCGCCTTCTACGCCTGGCTGCGCACGGCGTTCGCCGCCGATGCGCTGATCCACGTCGGCAAGCACGGCAATCTGGAATGGCTGCCGGGCAAGAGCGTTGGCCTGTCCGAGGGCTGCTGGCCGCAGGCGCTGATCGGCCCGCTGCCCAACGTCTACCCGTTTATCGTCAACGATCCGGGCGAGGGCGCGCAGGCCAAGCGTCGCACCCAGGCAGTGATCATCGACCACCTGATGCCGCCGCTGACCCGCGCCGAGAGCTATGGCCCGCTGCGCGATCTGGAGCGCCTGGCTGACGAGTATTTCGAGGCCAGCCAGCTCGACCAGCGCCGCGCCATGGAGCTGCGTGGCGAGATTCTGGCCAAGGTGCGCGAGGCCAGCCTCGACCGCGAGCTGGGCCTGCAACTCAATGATGACGATGACAGTTGGTTGCCGCAGCTCGACGCCTACCTGTGCGACCTCAAGGAATCGCAGATCCGCGATGGCCTGCACGTATTTGGCGAGTCACCCGCCGGGCAACTGCGCCGTGACACCCTGCTGGCGCTGCTGCGCATCCCCCGTGGCGATGGCCAGGGTGCCAATGCCAGCCTGCTACGCGCGCTGGCCCGTGGCCTGGAACTGGGCCTCGATCCGCTGGATTGCGATATGGGTCAGCCCTGGGAGGGGCTGCGTCCACAGGCGTTGCAGGCTGTGGATAACAGCCTGTGGCGCACCGTGGGTGATACCCGCGAGCGCCTGGAGCTGCTGGCATTGAGATTGATCGAGCAGCGCCTGGCGGGCGAGCGTATCGACGCTTTTGGCGCCGAGGTGGCGTTGATCCTCGACGGCTTGGCCGAGCATATCGCACCGCTGCTCGATGCCTGCGGCGACGCCGAGATGGGCGGCCTGCTGGCGGCGTTGGAGGGGCGTTTCGTGCCCGCCGGGCCGAGCGGCGCACCCAGTCGCGGGCGCCTCGATGTGCTGCCCACAGGGCGCAACTTTTTCACCGTCGACGTGCGCCACCTGCCCACGCCGACTGCCTGGCGCCTTGGCGTGCAGGCGGCGGATCGCCTGCTGGAGCGCCATCTGCAGGACGAAGGCGACCACCTGCGCCAGCTCGGCCTGTCGGTGTGGGGCACGGCGACCATGCGCACCGGCGGTGACGATATCGCTCAGGCCCTGGCACTGATGGGCGTGCGACCGGTATGGCAGCCGGGCAGTCAGCGCGTCGAGCGTTTCGAGGTGTTGCCGCTGGAACACCTCGGTCGCCCACGGGTCGACGTCACCCTGCGCGTGTCGGGCTTCTTCCGCGATGCTTTCAGCAACCTGATCCGCCTGTTCGACGAGGCGGTGCAGGCGGTGATCGAACTGGATGAGCCGGAAGACATGAACCCGCTGTCGGCGCGGGTCTGGCGCGAGTCGCTGGCGCTCAAGGACAGCGGCCTGGATGAAGCCGAAGCGCGGCGTCAGGCCGGCTGGCGGGTGTTCGGCGCCAAACCGGGCGCCTATGGCGCCGGGGTGCAGAACGCCATCGAGGAGCGCCTGTGGCAGAGCCGCGCGGATCTGGCCGAGGTGTATCTGAACTGGGGCGGCTACGCCTACGGCAGCGGCGCCGAGGGCGCACCCGCGCGGCAGCGCTTCGTCGAGCGCCTGGAGCAGATGCAGGCGGTGCTGCACAACCAGGACAACCGCGAGCACGACATTCTCGATTCCAACGACTACTACCAGTTCCAGGGCGGCATGCTGGCGGCGGTGGAAACCCTGCGCGGGCTCAAGGTGGCCAGCTACTTCGGCGACAACAGCCAGCCGGATACGCCGCGCATCCGCAGCCTCAAGGAAGAACTCAATCGCGTGGTGCGTGCCCGCGCCGCCAACCCCAAATGGATCGAGGGCATGAAGCGCCACGGCTACAAGGGCGCCTTCGAGCTGGCCGCAACCATCGACTACCTGTTCGCCTTCGACGCCACCAGCGAGCTGGTCGACGACCACCAGTACGCGCTGCTCACTGATGCCTACCTGCTCGACAAAGACACCCGCGACTTTATTCAGCAACACAACCCTGGCGCGCTCAACGACATCCTCGAACGCCTGCTGGAAGCCCAGCAGCGCGGCCTGTGGGAGAATCCTGGCGAATACCGAGAGGCGCTGGAAAATCTGCTGCTCGATAGCGAAGAATCATGAAACGACGCGCACCCGTAGGGTGGGTTAGCCGCCTGTTGCAATGCATAGGTTTCTCTCCGAAGCGGGTGCGGCGTAACCCACCAGTGATGCCACGCGATATATCGCCTGGTGGGTTACGCGGCGCGCTACGCTCCTACGTGGCTGCACGACCGGCGCACTGCGCCGCTAACCCACGGATTGCGAGGCACCCATGACTCTCGGTGTACTTAACCGTTTACAGCTTTGGTGGCGAAGCCCGATCACCCGGCGCGAGCGTATTCGTTCGGCCTGTATTGGTGCTGTGGCTGGAATATGGGTCGGTTTGCTGATGTGCGTACTGCTGATCAGTGAGCCGGTTGGCCTGGGAGAGCTGGGAGTTTGGGCTTTGCTGGGGGCATTGGTCTGTGCCGGATTGGGAGCCCTTTTTCCCCGTGTCGTTGGGACCATCCTGTTTCCACTGAGCATATGCGGTATTGGGAATTGAACATGGGCCATAAGGAATCTGGTGCGCGCCATATATCGTCATTGATACCGAGATAAGCCATGACCGAACATCACTTCCCCCTCGCCGCTGTGGTCGGCGCCGATTCGCTGAAGCTGGCGCTGTGCCTGGCGGCCATCGATCCGGCTATCGGCGGCGTGCTGATCGAAGGCCCACGCGGCATGGCCAAGTCGACCCTGGCCCGTGGCCTGGCCGACCTGCTGGATGGCGTGCGCTTCGTCACGCTGCCGCTGGGGGCGAGCGAGGAGCGCATCGTCGGTACCCTGGATCTGGACGCTGCGCTGGGTGAGGGCCGGGCGCAGTTTTCCCCCGGCCTGCTGGCCCGTGCCGATGGCGGCGTGCTCTATGTCGATGAGGTCAATCTGCTGCCGGATCATCTGGTCGATCTGCTGCTCGATGCCGCCGCCAGCGGCGTCAACCATGTCGAGCGCGACGGCATCTCCCATCGGCATGCCGCACGCTTCGTGCTGATCGGCACCATGAATGCCGAGGAGGGCGAGCTGCGCCCGCAACTGCTCGACCGCTTCGGCCTCAACTTGGCCCTCGAAGGTCAGCCGCAACCGACCGAACGTGCCGAGATTGTCCGTCGCCGCCTGGCCTTCGATGCCGACCCTGCTGCCTTCCTGCAGCGCTGGCAAACCGAGCAGGCTGCCCTCGCGGTCCGTTGCCAGAACGCCCGCCAGCGCCTGGCCGATATCCCGCTGGATGATGCGGCGCTGGGCGAGATCAGCCAGCGCTGCTTCGCTGCCGGCGTCGATGGCCTGCGTGCCGACCTGGTCTGGCTGCGCGCCGCCCGTGCCCATGCGGCCTGGCGTGGCGCGACGGCTATCGAGCCTGTGGATATCGAGGCGGTGGAAGACTTCGTACTGCGTCACCGTCGCCGTCAGCAGCAACCGCCGGCTGCCACGCCGTCCGAGCAGAACCAGGCGCCGCAGCAGGCGCAGGAACAGAGCCAGGGCGAAGGTCAGTGGGGTGAGCTGCCGGCGCAGCCACAGGCCATGGGTGAGCGACGCGTACCGCCGCGCTGGCCAAAAAAGCCCTGAGCATCCGCCCGCGCGCAGCCACAGGCGCGGATGCCCGTAACCGGCCCGGACGACTCGGCGGCGGCCTGCGTGGCGCTGCCCGCAGCGGTGCGGACGGGCGTATCGATTGGCCGGCGACCCTGCGCCAGGGCCGGCCGCAACGCCGCGAACAGTTGGTGCTGCGCCCACGCAGCCAGCAGGCCGACGAGCTATGGTTGGTGCTGGTGGATGCCTCCGCCTCGACCCGTCGCCACGGTGCCTTGAGCCGAGCCAAAGGCGTGCTCGCCGAAGTCTTCGACAGCGCCTACCGCCAGCGTGCGCGCCTGGCCGTACTGCAGGCCGGGGGCCGCGAGGCACAATGGTTATGGCAGGGGCGCAAGGCCAGCGCGGAGTTGCATCGATGGCTTCAAGACTTGGGAGCCGGTGGCGGTACGCCGCTGCTGGATGCGCTGAATCAGGCGGGTGACTGGCTGTTGCGTCGGCAACGAGCGAAGCCGAGCGAACGCCAGCGCCTGCTGATTCTCACCGATGGCCGCCTGCGTGACCTGCCAAATCTGGCGCCGCTGCCATGCCCAACCCTGCTGCTCGACACCGAGCGCGCGCCCATCCGCCTGGGCCGCGCCCGCCAGTTGGCGCAGGCCCTGCAGGCCGACTACCACCATATCGACGACCTGGCGCCCGGTGTGCCAGGGCGCACTTGGAGAACCCCATGAAAACCCTGCTGCTGGTCGGCATCGGCGCCGGCGACCCGGACTACATCACCTACCAGGCGATCAAGGCGCTGCGCCGCAGCGACGTGATCTTCCTGATGGACAAGGGCGCGGCCAAGCACAAGCTCAACGCCCTGCGCCGCGAAATCTGCGCGCGTTTTCTCGACGGCCACACGCCGCGCTTCGCCGAAGGTCTGCAACCGGAGCGCGAGCGCGAAGCCGCCGACTACCGCGCCAGCGTCGACGAGCTCAACCGCGACAAGCAGGCGGTGTTCGAGCAACTGATTGACGAGCAGATGGCTGATGGCGAGACGGCGGCCTTTATGGTCTGGGGCGACCCGTCGCTGTACGACAGCAGCATCCGCATCATCGAGGCCATCGCGGCGCGGCGCAGCGACTTCGTTTATGACGTGATCCCCGGCATCACTAGCCTGCAGGCGCTGACTGCGCGTCACCGCATCCCGCTCAACAGCATTGGCCGCGCCGTGGAAATCACCACCGGCCGCCTGCTCGCCGAAGGCTGGCCGCAAGGCGTAGACAGCGTGGCGGTGATGCTCGACGCCAAGGACACCTACCTCCGCTTTGTCGGTCAGGGTCTGCATATCTACTGGGGCGCCTACGTCGGCACGGCCGATGAAATCCTGATCGCCGGGCCGCTGGATGAAGTGGCCGAACGTATCGTCACGACCCGCGCCGAGGCGCGCGAGCGCAATGGATGGATCATGGATAGCTATCTGCTACGCAAGGAAGGTTCAGCGGGGCAATGAAGCGTTGGGGCTGTAGGCAAGAGGAATCCTGTCTGCCCTGCATGCTTGTTTCGACGTTTCTTGTTCATGGCCGAAATCATCTCGGTTGAGCTTTCAATCAGACTCAAAGGCAAATCTTCCGACTCAAACGCATAAACGAGTAGCGCTGGGCAAGGCGCTTCGCGGGGCGCTTGCAGAGAATCGAGGGCAATCGCTTCACACATAAGAACAAGAGCTTGCCCATGAACATGCACCAGAGCGACGCCGAACCCGTCACCTGTCATATCGGACGCAGTCAGACCCGCGTCGAAGATACTGCCCTGCTGCGTGGTCTGGGTCGCTATGCCGACGATATGGCGACGCCGCCAGGTACGCTACACGCCGCTATCGTTCGTTCGCCTCATGCCCACGCCCGAGTGCTTTCGGTCGATGCCTCGGCAGCCTTGAGCATGCCCGGTGTGCACGGCGTGCTGACCGGCGAGGACGTCAAGCGTTGGGCCAACCCGTTCCCGGTTGGCGTGCGTGCGCCCATGGAGCATTGGTGTCTGGCCGTGGACAAGGTTCGCTACGTCGGTGAGCCGGTCTGCGTGGTGATCGCCGAAGACCGCTACCTGGCCGAGGACGCGCTGGACGCGGTGCAGGTGGAATACGAGCCGCTGCCGGCGATCGTCGATCCGGAAGCGGCCACCGCCGAGGACGCGCCGGTGCTGCACGAGGCGGTCGGCAGCAACGTGGTCAACGAGCGGCACTTCCGCTACGGCGAGCCCGAGGAAGCCTTCGCCAAGGCCGCGCGGCGGGTTTCGATCAAGGTTCATTTTCCGCGTAACTCCTGCACGCCAATCGAGTGTTATGTCGTTCTTGGGCAGTACCAGCCAGCGACCGGCACCTACGACGTGCTCTCCAATTTCCAGGGGCCTTATGCCCTGCACTCGGTGATGGCGCGCGCGTTGAACGTGCCCGGCAATCGTCTGCGTATGCGTACTCCGCCGGACTCGGGCGGCAGTTTCGGCATCAAGCAGGGCGTATTTCCCTACGTTGTGCTCATGGGGCTGGCGGCGCGCAAGGTAGGCGCTCCGGTGAAGTGGGTCGAAGATCGCCTCGAGCATCTGCAGGCCTCCTCCAGCGCCACCAACCGGGTCTGCGAGATCGAGGCAGCGGTAGAGGCTGACGGTCGCGTGCTGGCGCTCAAGTACGATCAGATCGACGACTGCGGTGGCTACCTGCGCGCGCCGGAGCCGGCCACGTTCTATCGCATGCACGGCAACCTGACGGGGGCCTATGCGATCCGCAATCTGCTGGTACGCAATCGCGTGGTGCTGACCAATAAGGTGCCGAGTGGCCTGAACCGCGGCTTCGGCGGTGGCCAGGTGTATTTTTCGCTTGAGCGTGTGATGCACCAGATTGCCGTCGAACTGGAGCTCGACCCGCTCGATGTGATCCGGCGCAATCTGGTGCCGGCTGACGCCTTCCCCTATCGCGCTGCCGCCGGGGCATTGCTCGATTCCGGCGACTATCCGGCAGCAGTTGATCTTGCCGTGCGCGATGGTGGGCTGGATGAGCTGTTGCGCCGTCGTGACCAGGCGCGCGCCGAGGGGCGCATCTACGGCATCGGCTATACCGCGGCTGTAGAGCCGTCGATCTCCAATATGGGCTATATCACCACGGCGATGACGCCCGAGGAGCGGCGCAAGGCGGGCCCGAAGAACGGCGCGGTGAGTACGGCCACGGTCAGCGTTGGCCCGCTCGGTGATGTCTCCGTACACGTATCTTCGACGCCGCAGGGGCAGGGGCACCAGACCGTTGTCGCGCAGATCGTCGCTGAAGTACTGGGTGTGGCGCTCGAGGGCATCAGTGTCAACGTAGAGCTGGACACTGGCAAGGATGCCTGGTCGATCGCTTCTGGCAATTATTCGAGCCGCTTCGCCGGTGCCGTCGCCGGCTCGGTTTACAACGCTGCGATGCGTATTCGCGAGCGGATGGCAGGCATCGCGGCATCGATGTGGCAGGTGCAAGCCGAGGATGTGCGTTTCGCCGGTGGCAAGGTATTCGTCGAGGGTGGGCCGAGCCAGGCATTCCATCGTATTGCGGGCGCTACCCACTGGTCTCCCGGCCTGCTGCCCGAGGGTGAGCGTGGTGGCTTGCGCGAGACGGCATTCTGGAGCCCGCCTCAGCTGACTGCGCCGAGTGATGAGGACTGCATCAACAGTTCGTTGTGCTACGGCTTCATCTTCGACATCTGCGCGGTGGAGATCGATCGCATCACCGGTGAGGTCCACATCGACCGCTACGTGACCTGCCACGATGCCGGGCGCATTCTCAATCCGATGCTGGTCGATGGCCAGATCCGTGGCGGCTTCACCCAGGCTCTGGGCGTCGCGCTGATGGAGGAATTCGCCTACGCCAGTGACGGCAGCTTCCTCTCCGGTACCTTCGCCGATTATCTGGTGCCCACGGCTCCCGAAGCGGTGGAGCCCGTGATCCTGCACATGGAGACACCATCGCCGTTCACCCCGCTGGGCGCCAAGGGTGTCGGTGAAGGCAACAACATGAGCACCCCGGTATGCATCGCCAACGCGGTGGCGGATGCGCTCGGCCGTTCCGATATCCGCCTGCCGCTCACGCCGTCACGGGTGCGCAGCATGATCGGCATCGACGAGCCGGCTGCACCCGAGGGAATGACGCTGGATACGCCGAAAGTGGCCGGCGGCTCGACGCTGCAGGCCGAGGATTCGGTGGAAATTCCCGCCTCGCCACAAGAGGTTTACGACGCGCTGCTCGACCCGGACACCTTGAAGTCGATCATTCCCGGCTGTCACGCCCTGGAGGTGGAAGGCGAGAACCACTACCGCGCCGACGTTACCGTGGGCGTCGGCATGATCCGCGCGCGCTTTGCCGCGAAAGTCGGGCTGACCGATCTCGATCCGCCGCATTCGCTGAAGCTGTCCGGCTCCGGCAATAGCCCGATGGGCTCGGCCACCGGCAGTGCGAAGGTACGTTTCATCGAACTGGACAACGGCCATACCCGTCTCGAATACGCATACGAGGCGGCGGTCAGTGGCAAGGTCGCCGCGGTCGGTGGGCGCATGTTGCAGAGCGCCTCGAAAGTCATCATCGGGCAAATCTTCACTCGCCTGGCACAGCGCCTGACCGGAGCGCCGATGCGCCTTGGGCTATGGCAGCGCCTGCTCCAACTGTTCGGCAAGGGAGGTGGGCAATGAAGCCGGCCGCATTCGAATACGTTCGCGTCGCCAGTAAGCGCGAAGCCCTGGAAATCCTTGCCGAGCATGGTGAGCAGGCCCGAATCATCGCCGGCGGCCAGTCGTTGATGGCGGTACTCAACATGCGCCTGGCGCAGCCCAAGGTGCTGGTCGACATCAACCACGCCGGGGATCTGCACCACCTCAACGTCGAGCGCGGCCACCTGTGCGTCGGTGCTGCGGTGCGCCAGGTCGAGCTGATGGACCGCGCCAGCCTGGCCGACGAGGTGCCACTGCTGGCCCGCGCGCTGCCCTGGATCGGCCATTTCCAGACCCGTAACCGTGGCACCGTGTGCGGCTCCGTGGCGCATGCCGACCCCAGCGCCGAGATCCCGCTGTGCCTGGTCACCCTCGGCGGCCTTGTGGTGCTCGAATCGCTCAAGGGCAAGCGCCGCGAAATACCGGCGGCAGAATTCTTCCAGGGCGTACTGACCACCGCGCGGCGTGCGGACGAGTTGGTCAGTGAGGTGCGCTTCCCGCTGGCCGATCCGCAAGTGCGCTATCGCTTCCGTGAAGTAGCCATGCGTCATGGCGACTTCGCCCTGGTGGCCCTGGCCGCCTGCATCCGCGAAGACAGCGTCGAGCTTGGCGTCGGGGGTGTTTCCGACCGCCCGGTGCTGCGCCACCTGCCGCGCGGTGCGCAATTGCCGGAGGCACTCAACGCCTTCGCCTGGTCGCTCGGCGCACAGGACGACGTACATGCCAGCGCGGCGTATCGACGTCATCTGGTACGCGAGCTCGGCCGCCAACTCATCGAGGAACAGGACCATGCGCGCGCCAGTTGATCAACGTTTTCCCGTTCGCCTGCAACTCAACGGGCGTATGCGCCAGGGGCATGCCGAGCCGCGCATGCTGTTGTGCGACTTCCTCCGCCACGAGCTCGGCGCCACCGGCGTGCATGTCGGCTGCGAACACGGTGTTTGCGGTGCATGCACGGTGCTGGTCGACGGCGTTGCCTCGCGCTCCTGCCTGATGCTTGCGGTGCAGGCGCACGAACGGCGCATCGACACTGTCGAGTCGCTGGCGCGCGATGAGGTGATGAGCGATCTGCAGCAGGCATTCAGCCGCCACCACGCGCTGCAGTGTGGTTTCTGCACCAGCGGCATCTTGATGTCCTGCGTGGAGTTCCTCGAACGCGTGCCCCAGCCCGATGAGGCTCAAGTACGCGACATGCTGTCCGGCCACCTGTGCCGCTGTACCGGTTACACGGGAATGGTTCAGGCCGTGCTGGAGGTGGCGCTGCAGCGCCAGGCCTTACAACAACAAGAAGCCTTGGAGAACACCCATGTTTGATTTAGGACGCAGCTTTCTTGCCGCAGTCGAGCGCCGCCCGGGTGCGATTGCGATCAGCGACGGCGCGTTGAGAAAAACCTACGAACAGTGGTTTGCCGACATTCAGCGTGCCGCCCACGGGCTGCAGCGTCTCGGGCTCGCCAAGGGCGATCGTCTGGTGGCAGTGATGCAGAACAACTGGCAGATGGCGACGTTGCACTGGGCCTGCCAGTTCAGTGGCATCGTCATGACGCCGCTGAACTGGCGTTGCACGGCGGATGATCTGAGCTGGTGTCTGGAGGATGCCGATGCCCGGGCACTGATCCACGACGATTCCTCGGTCGAGGCTGTACGTGGCGCTGGCCAGCTGCGAATTCCCTGCGTCAGCGTTGGCGAACTGGCAGACGAGAGCGCCCTGAGTTTCGAACAGCTATGCGCCGAGGCGCCGGCGCAGACCATTCTGCGCGCCAGCCCGGAAGACTGGTCGCTGATGCTCTATACCTCAGGCACCACCAGCCGGCCCAAGGGCGTACCGCGTCGGCACCGTGTCGAACGTGCGGCAGCCGTGGCGCATGTGGCGCAGAACCTCTACGGCCACGAGGAGTGCACGCTGGGGGTGATGCCGCTGTACCACACCATGGGTGTGCGCTCGCTGTTGTCCATGACGCTGATCGATGGCCACTTCGTCTGCGTAGCGAAGTTCGACGTTCAGGCCACGCTCAATGCCATCGAGCGCGAGAAAATCAGCAACCTCTATCTGGTACCGACGCTGTACCACATGCTCATCGAGCACCCGGAGTTCAGCCCTCAACGGGTCGCCAGCGTGCGCAAGATCGGCTTTGCGGGAGCGCCGATGAGCGACGGTCTGATGCGTCGGGTCGAGGCAGCGTTTCAGCCGGAGCTGTTCGTCAATCACTACGGCAGCTCGGAGATTTACACCTTCACCATCGACCAGAATGCGGCGCGCAAGCCAGGTTCGTCCGGCCGCTGCGCGTTGAATCAGCGGATTCGCGTGGTCGGTCTGGACGCTCGCTCACCAGACGAGGTCGCCAGGCCCAACGAGGAGGGCCAGATCATCGCCGACCTGGCCAGCGACGAGGCCTTTGAAGGGTACTGGAAGCGTCCCGACGCGGATGACAAGTCGCTGCGTGACGGCTGGTACTTCACCGGTGACACCGGATTCTTCGATGAGGAAGGCGACCTGTTCGTCACCGGTCGTGTTGATGACCTGATCATCACCGGTGGCGAGAACGTCAGCCCGGCGGAAATCGAGAACGTCTTGTCGCTGCACCCAGCAGTAGAGGAAGTCGCGGTGGTTGGGTTGCCCGACGAGCAATGGGGCAAGCTGATCGCCGCTTTCATCAAGTTGCGCCACCCGGTCAGCGAAGCAGAACTAGACACCCACTGCGTCACTTCCGGCCTTGCCCGTTTCAAGCGCCCGCGTCGCTACGAATTCATCGAGCAGATTCCAAAATCCCCGGTCGGCAAGATCCTGCGCCGCGTACTGCTCGCCCAGTACGGCGAGCTCAAGGCTGACAGCTGACCCCATTAGACGAGAGGAAAGACCATGAATACCACCGAGATTGAGCAGTTCCTGAACAACCCATTCGACGGCTTCAACGTTGAGGTCGACACCGCTCGCGAACGTGCCGACATCATCCTCGGCCGCCCACCGTACAACGTCATTGCCATGAGCCAGCGCGAAACGCTGCGCCAGGTATTCGAGGCGCTGGATGCGCATCCTGGCGTTCGCGTGATCGTGTTGCGCGCCCAGGGCGAGCATTTCTCCAGTGGCGGCGACATCAAGGGCTTCCTGGAAGCATCGCCGGAGCATGTTTCCAAGCTGGCCTGGAACGTCGCCGCGCCAGAACGCTGCAGCAAGCCGGTGATCGTTGCCAACCGTGGCTACACCTTTGGCGTCGGCTTCGAGTTGTCGCTGGCCTGCGACTTCCGCATCGCTTCGGAAACCGCGCGCTACGCGCTACCGGAACAGAATCTCGGGCAGATCCCGGGCTCCGGCGGTTCGGCGCGTCTGCAGAAGATGATCGGCATCACCCGGACCAAGCATATGGTCATGCGTGCCAAACGCGTCAGCGGTCAGCAGGCCTATGACTGGGGCTTCGTCACCGAATGCGTACCGGACTCCGAGCTGGAAAGCGCGGTCGATGCATTGGCCGACGAGCTACGCCGTTTCTCGCCGCTGGCTCAGCGTACCGCCAAGAAGCTGATCAACGACAACGAGGATGCACCATTGAAGGTCGCCATCGAGATGGAAGGTCACTGCTACAGCCGCCTGCGCAGCTCGCATGACTTCAAGGAAGGCGTCGAGGCGTTCCACAGCAAGCGCCCGGCCGTATTCCGCGGCGAGTAACCTTCCCGTCGGGGCTTGCCTGCGGCAGGCCTCGGCAGACAATGGCTGTACCGCATTACAACAACAATCGCGGAGAACGGGTCATGATTGGCAAACAAGCAAACACTGATACTGCACCAACTTCCGGCGCCTCATCGGGCTACTCAATCCGAGAGGCAATCAACCTCAAGTCGGTCAGCGCCGGGGTAGTAGCCGCGCTGTTCGGCTGTTCCGGGCCGGCGCTGATCGTCATCAGCGCCGCTGAAGCCGGCCAATTGAGCAATGGCCAGACGGTTGCCTGGCTATTCGCCATCTATGTGCTCGGCGGACTGATCAGCATCGGCATGGCGCTGCGCTACCGTCAGCCGATCTGCGGCGCTTATTCGATTCCTGGCGCGGCGATCATGATCGCGGCACTTGCCGGTCTGGATTTTCGCCAGGCGGTCGGCGCTTTCATCATGAGCGGCGCGCTGGTCTTGCTGCTCGGCTTGAGCGGGGTGATCGGCAAGTTGATGCGCTGGCTGCCGATGCCCATCGTCATGGCGATGATCGCCGGGGCGATGATCCGCTTCGGCGTCGGTGCGGTAGAAGCGGTCGGCAGCGTTCCGCTAATGGCCGGTCTGGCGGCGCTGACCTACTTCCTGGTCATGCGCTTCTTCAAGGCGGTGCCGCCGGTGCTGGCTGCCGGGCTGGTGGGCTTCGCCGCGGCCCTGGCTCTGGGCCTGCTGAAACCGGCGGATGTGGACATCGCCTTCGTAATGCCGGCTTTCACCGCGCCCATGTTCACCCTGGAGACCTTCTTCGCCATATCGGTGCCGCTGGCGGCGCTGGTAATCGGTGCCGAAAATGCCCAGGCCACCGGTGTACTGATGGTCGAGGGCTACAAGCCTCCGGTCAATGCGATGACCGTGGTGAGCGGCGTGGGCGGCATGCTGGCCGGGCTGTTGGGCGGACACAACGCCAATATCGCCGGGCCGATGACGGCGATCTGCGGTTCCGAGCAGGCCGGCGACGATCCGCGTCAACGCTACGGGGCGACCCTGGTCAATGGCGTGCTCTTCGCCCTGTTTGGCGTATTCGCCGGTATCGCCGTGCCTTTCATCCTCGCCTTGCCGCGTGAGTTGATCCTGGTGGTCGCCGGCCTGGCGATGATCGGCGTGTTGCTCAGCTCGTTGCAGCAGGCCTTCCACAAAGACACCGGTTGCCAGATCGGTGCATTTGTCGCCCTAGTGGTGGCCATGAGCAAGTTCAGCCTGTTCGGTATCAGCGCGCCGTTCTGGGCGCTGGTGATCGGCGTGGCGGTGTCCTGGGTGCTCGGCGAGTTGCACCGTGAGCAGGCCGCCTAAAGTCGCGCTGCCGTCGTCGAGTAACGACACACCGCGCACGTCTTAAAGCATGTTCGATATCGAGCTCGGCGTGGTCAAATGTTGGCGCGAAACGCCGGAATACCTGCCCGCCCTCGACGAAGTCGAGGCGAGCACCTGTGAGCGCTGATGAACATGAGCGCCGTGGTCATTCGTCAGGCGTTGGGTGCTTCAGCGATCCAGCGTTGCCCGGAACTCATCGATCAGCTCCAGCACGCGAGCGCGGGCCTGGTTCTGCGGAAAGTGCCGGCAGTGTTCAAGCAGCAGCGTGCGGCATGGGCCACTTACCATGGACGCGAGGTTTTGCAACTGGGCCGGGGTGGCGAATTCGTCGTTATCACCCTGGATGGCGAGTACGGGCACTTGAATGAGAGGCAGGGCCGTGTGGAGATTCCAGGTGGCGAAGTCCGGGTTGAGCCAGGTGTCGCTCCAGCCGTGGAAGGCGCCCTCGAGGTTGCTGCCGTGGTAGGCACGCAGACGTTCGTGCAGGTCGCCGCGGGTGTATGCCTGGACCGTGCGGCGCACGCCAGCGACGCTGGCAGGCTCGACGTCTACATGCGGTGCAAGTACCACGACGCCCTTCACCCGTGGGTCCTGGCGAGACGCGTAGGCGAGGGCGATGGAGGCTCCGTCGCTGTGACCGACCAGAATCACCTGATCGAGTGCCAGGCCATCAAGCACATGTTCGAGTTCCTGCGGCCCGTCCTGGCTCAGGTAGTCGAGTGGACGCGGCAGCGTCACCGGGCTCGAGCGACCATAGCCCTGCCGGCTGTAGACCAGTACTGGCGCGGCACAGGCATCGGCCAGTTGCGCTGGAAAGTCTTTCCACAGGTCAAGACTGC
Source organism: Ectopseudomonas mendocina (assembly GCF_007049795.1). Classification (GTDB taxonomy): domain Bacteria; phylum Pseudomonadota; class Gammaproteobacteria; order Pseudomonadales; family Pseudomonadaceae; genus Aquipseudomonas; species Aquipseudomonas mendocina_D. Next base: position 167,819 of record NZ_SCFY01000009.1, on the reverse strand, counting down.
CAAGCCCCTCATGCAGCAACACGAGCACAGCTCCCTGCTCTGCTGGCCGCAGAAGCTGGTATTCAAGACGGGATATGCGGGTCTGGAGAAACTGCCGATGCGTCATTACGTGGAAGCCTGTCTGACTGAAGAGGCGAAGGTTAACCGATTTTCACGCTGGGTCCGGCGAGGGAGCGTTGAACATGCGCCAGCTTGACCTCCACGTGATGGATAGCGCCTTGCAGTGGGCGCGCGATGGGCATCCGCTCTGGTTGTGTACGGTGCTTTCCACCTATGGTTCGGCGCCACGGGCGCCCGGTGCGATGTTGGTGGCACGCGCGGACGGCCAGTTCGTCGGCTCGCTGTCCGGTGGTTGCGTTGAGGAGGCTTTTCTCGAAGCGCTGGCACGCGGTGAGCTGCAGGCGCCGGCACAGATCGTTCGCTATGGCGAGAGCGACGACGAGCGTCAGCGCTTACGACTGCCGTGCGGCGGCATCCTTCAGGTTCTGGTCGAACATCGGCTGCCTGACGAGCACTGGCTTAATCATCTGCAGGATGTCAGTGCTGCTCTGCTTGGCCAGCGTCGGCTGGTTCGCGAGCTCGATCTCACGAGCGGTAAATTCTCACTGGCGCTCGATCTGGGGGGTGAAGCTACTCAGGTGCACGCGGAACAAGTGCGTGTCCGTGTCGGCCCAGCACTGCGCCTGGTGCTGGCCGGTCTGTCGCCCGTGGCCGAGTACTGTGCCAGCTTCGCTCGCGCCATTGGCTGCGAGGTGATCGCCTGTGACCCACGGGAGGAGATGAGCGGGCATGCTCCCCAGGGCGCCCGGTTCTACCCGCGGATGCCATCAGAATTCATTGCCGCCGGGAATTGCCATGAAGCCACCGCGGTGGTCGCCCTCACTCATGACCCGCGTATCGATGACCTGGCCCTGATGGAGGCGGTACGCACGCCAGCGTTCTATATCGGAGCCATGGGCTCGCGGCAGACGTCCGCCCGTCGTGCTGAACGCCTGGCTCGGGTGGGTGGCTTGAACGAGGAGCAGATTGCGCGTATCCATATGCCTATAGGTCTCGACCTTGGCAGCAAGACTCCGGCCGAGATCGCACTCTCGGTGATTGCCGATGTCTTGCGGGTATACCATGGCAAGGCGCGCGATGAACTCTGAAGCAATTGATCCTTGTCGATCCGTGAGTGCTGCAGCCGGTATCCAGACGGATAACCACCGCATCGCTAATGTGAGTTACTGTGAGTCACCCAGCACGCCGTCGATCCATCGAGTCGGAAGGAGTTAGCAATGTCTGTCGCACAGCGGGTCTTTCACGGCAAATTCGGTCGGGTCGCTCTGCTTGACATGGATCGCCCTCTGGTCACTCACTCACATCATGAGTGCCATGTACTGATAAAGGCATCCGGCGCGGATACCTTCTTCAACGTCAATGGCCGTCAGGTGCCTTTGACCGATCGCTGCGCGGTGCTGGTCAATGCCTGGCAACCTCATTATTACGACTTTCAATCGGGCGCTGAGCAGACACAGATCCTCGCGCTCTATATTGAACCTGCCTGGCTGGCCGAGGCGCAGCAATCCTTGGCATTGAGCGCGCACCCGGGCTTTTTCGTGCAGCCATGCATCGAGCTGAGTAGCAAGAACCGGGCAATGGCTGATCAGTTGATCGCAGAGGCCTGCAGTGTCGGGCTGGTGCCGCGTGAACGCATCGAGTTCTTGCTGTTCGATTTCCTTATCGGACTGATCGAGGATTACTCGCAATGGCGGCAGCTACGCCGTCTTGGCGCCCAGGTGTGCCAGGGTTTTCGCGATACGCGTATTCGCCGCGCCTGTGACTATCTGCAAAGTCATCTCGATGATCCCGATTGCATTGGCAACGCGGCACAGACTGCGGGGTTGTCCCGTGCGCACTTCTTCACGCTGTTTCGCAAGGATACCGGCATGACGCCCGCTCTGATGCTCAACGATGCGCGTATGCGCCGCGCTTTCCTCTGGTTGGAGCGCGAGCGAAGCGGCACCCTTGGCCAGCTCGCCGAGAGCCTTGGATTTTCCGAGCAGGGTCACTTCACACGGTTCTTCAGGCAGCATATCGGCGCATCCCCAAGCCAGTATCGGCGGGTAGTCGATAGCTACAATCCGAGTCTCAGGGAGTGAGGACGATGCAGTGATGAGCTCATTTTTCAGCGGCAGATGCAGGCATCTGTCCTGGCCGTCGATTGAGGGCACGACACGCTGCGCATAGTGATTTTTGTGGAAGCGCAGAAAGCGAGAACGAAAACCGGGTAATTGGGATCAATACTTTCCAGCCCGTGATCGCGGCTTTCGTCTACATAAACGACATATTTGCTGAACTGCTTCTCCGGCAATTCTCGTTCGGCCGGCACGCTTGGCGTATCTACTGAACCGGGGAATAGCGGCAACTGCCCTGGCAGTGGAGAGATTGATACCTGATCGTTTTTATCCGTCATCCTTGGCCTGCTTATACGATGGTTAACTCGATAGTAGCAGTCGTGTAACGGATGACTTTGTCTCAGCCGCTTACAACCAACTCCAAGACATTCCCGTATACACCCCAAACCCTTCCCCTGGCGTGGAGCGCGCCACATCGGCGCCGTTGTCGTTATAGCCCGGCGTCACGGTGGCGGCGTAGCGTTTGTTGGTCAGGTTGCGCAGGTCGAGCCAGGCCTGCCAGTCGTCCTTTGGCGAGGCATAGCCGAGGGTGGCGCCGAAGGTGGCGTAGGCATCGGCGTAGTAGCTGTTGGCATAGTCCACCGCGACCTTGGAGGCGTACTGGGTATTGAGGCCGGCGTAGAAGCCGCTCGGGTGGTCGTAGCGCACCTCGGCTTGGTAGTAGTGGCGCGGTAAGCCGGGCAGGCGGTTACTGCCGAATTCGTCGTCATCGCGGTAGTGGAAATCACTGAAGGTGTAAGCCTGGCGCAGGCTCAAGGCGCCGGCCGCGCCGCCTTGCCACAGCGGGCTAGTCAGGCCGGCTTCGATGCCCTGATGCACGGTGGGGCTGGCGTTGGATTCGGCGAAGACGTTGTTCTCGATCTCGACGGTGAGCAGCTCGTGGCGTACCTGCGAGTAGTAGTAGGTGAGCTCCCACTGGCCCAGTGCGGAATCACCGCGCCCGCCGACTTCGAAGGTGGTGGCGGTCTGGTTGTCCATGGAGATCGGTGCGCGCTGGCGGGACGCGTACGGCTGGTTACTGGCCGGGAAGCGTAGTGGCGAGCTCCAGATCATCGACCAGGCATGTGGCGGTTCCACCGAGCGGCTGATATTGCCGAATAGCTGCACATCGGGGTTAAGCTGGTAGCGCAGGCCGATGCGCGGTGCGTAGTCCCAGGTGCTTTCGTCGAGCTTGTCGTCGGTGGCTGGCCAGGTCACCTGCACTTCGCGGCGGGTATGGATCAGCGCCAGGCCGCTGGTCAGCCACAGGTCGGGCGTTAGCTCCAGCTCGTTGCCGACGTGCAGCACGGTGTCCGAACCCAGGTGTTCGTAGGCGCGCATCAGCGTGCCGGCCGGGTAGTTCACCGGAGCGCCGACAACAGGTGTCACTGTGATCGGTAATGCGGCATTTTCCTTCGACTTGCTGCTGGGCAGCGTGGTGGTGGTGCGCCAGCCGATGGTGGTGGTGCTGTCCAAGCCGAACAGGGTGTGCCGGCGGGTGTAGTTCAGCGTGCCACTGACGTCGCTGTAGTCCACGCGGACGCGGTAGGTGTTTCCATTCGGCGAGCTGTTCTCGACGATATCCATCGGATAATGGTGATAGGCCAGGCCTGCCACCAGGGTCGAGTCATCGTCGATCTGCCAGGTGGTCTTGTTGGCCAGCCAGGTGCTGGCAGGTTGGTCGCGGTAAGCGTCGATACGCAGGTTGTTGGCGGCTGCGGCACGTGGGTCATGTTCGATCTGCGCCTTGGTCAGGCGGCCCGGTACTTCGTGCTCGGTCTCGCGGTAACGCAGGTAGAAGCGCGTCTCCAGGTTCTCGTTGAGGCGGTAGCCGAAGTTGGCGGCGACGCCATTGCCCTTGCCGGAGGAATGATCCTGATAGCCGTCGGTTTCGCTGTCGGTGAGGGCGAAGTAGTAGTCGAAATCGCCCAGCACCTGGCCGGAGGCGATGCTGCGCTTCTGGTAGCCACGGCTGCCTGCTTCATAGCGCAGTTGCAGCTTGGGCGCGGTGTAGCCGGTGTGGGTGATGTAGTCGATGGCGCCGCCCAGGGCTAGCGAACCACGGTCGAAGCCGTTGGCGCCGCGCAGTACTTCGGCGCGACTTATCCACAGCGGCTCCAGCAGTTCGTAAGGCGTGCCGCCTGGACCGGTCAGTGGCAGGCCGTCGAGCATGATATGGGTGCCGGAGGCGTGCGAGCCGGTGCCGCGGTTGATGCCCGAGCCACGCACGCTGATCTTCACGCCTTCGTTGCCGGGGGACTGCGCGTAGACGCCGGGCTGGTAGGCCAGCACATCGGCGATGCCAGCCACGCGGCCTTGCTCGACCTTGGCCATGTCCACCACATTGGTGGCCCCGGGGACGCGCTTGAGCTCCTCGCGCGCGGCCTCCACTTCACTTACCTGTTCGCCGGTGACCTGCAGCGAATCGAGTTGCACAGGTTCTTCGGCGAAGGCGCTGTGGCCGCTCAGGCAGGCGAGGGCGAGCAGGGTGATGCGGGCAGGTGGACGGGAAAACGGCAGGGGCAGCATGCAAGGGCTCCGTTGAGCGGGCGGCGAGTGTGTCTGATGGAGGCCGACGAGGATTCGTCACGCCAGCGCGGTGCTGGCGCGGGGGCACATCATGCCGGTTTTGCCCGTGCTGTGCAGCGGGCCGCTCAGGGAGAAGCAGGGCGGCTGCGCGACTGGCGACCGCCCCTGTGGATAACTCTCAGGCCAGTCCGGCCTTGTCCAGACCGAACTGCTTGTCGGCGGACCCGGGCACGGTGCGGAAGGCCACGTTGAGGCGGTTCCAGCCGTTGATGGCGACCACCAGGAAAGTCAGCTCCGACAGTTCCTGCTCGGAGAACTGCTCGCGCACGCTGGCGTAGATGGTGTCGGACACGCCGTGCGGCGACAGCTGGGTCAGGGCTTCCGTCCACTCCAGCGCGGCGCGCTCCTTCGCGGAGAACAGCGGCGATTCACGCCACACGGCGACATGGTGCATGCGCAGTTCGCGGTCGCCATGGATCTTTGCTTCCTTCACGTGCATGTCGACGCAGAAGGCGCAGCCGTTGATCTGCGAGGCACGCAGCATGACCAGGTGGGCCAGCGGCGCGAGGAACGGGCTGCGGGTCAGCAGCATGGAGAACTCGGCGTATTTGCCGGAAGCCTTGGGGGAAAGGGCGAAGTAATCGAGGCGCTGGCTCATGGTGATCATCCGTATCCGCGTTGAGGGGGCGCGATGGCGTGACGGCCTGCCCCGGTAGCGATGAATCTACGCAGCAGTGGCCCAGCCACATAGATCCAATTGTGCAGATTCGGATTGATCCACTTTGCTCAGCGCCGTGCCTGCGACGGTGGAAAACCATACTCGCGCTTGAAGGCGGCGCTGAAGCTGCTGAGGTGCTCGTAACCGGCCAGGCTGGCGGCATCTTCCACTGACAGGCCCTGCTGGCGCATGGCCTGATAAGCGCGGGCCAGGCGCTGGCGGCGCAGGTAGGCGGCGATGGTGGTGCCGTTGCGGCTGCGAAAGGCATTCTGTAGGTCGACCGGGTTGGTGCCGAGCTGGCGCGCCATGTCGGTGATGCTCAGGGCATCTGCCTCGCCGCTGTCGAGCCATTCCTTGAGGCGCGCCAGGCAGCGTTCGAGATGGCTGCCGAGGCGTTTCTCCTGGGGCGTGTAGATGCCGCGCAGGATGTCGCAGGCCAGATCCAGGGCGAAGCTCTCGCGTTGCAGGCGTTGCATCAACGGCGGCAGGCTCGCGTCACGTTCGAGCAACTGGTGGGCACGTTGGAGGATGTCCACCGAGGGTTGCCAGGGCAGGTTGTGCCAGTGGTTGCGGCTGAAGCGCATCAGGGCGTCGCTGCGCAGCTGGCTGTCGAGGGCGAACTGCTGCAGCCAGTCCGGGGTGATGCTCAGGCATACCTTGGTTTCTTCGCGGCCGCTGCGCCAGTGGCGCTGGAACTGGTCACTATCGGTCAGGTTGACCAGCATGGCGCGCTGACCGCCAGGGCGGGCATCGAAGTGCAGGCGCTGGCGCGGCAGGCTGACTTCGGCCTCGCCCTGCAGCAGAAAGGCGGCGGTGATGCCAGGTGCCAGGCGGTTGTCGCTGCTGGCGTCGACCAGATCGCGGCTGTGGCTGAAGTACAGCACCAGGCCTTCGCTCAGCACTTGCACTTGTTGTTCGCCGTCGAGCACTGGCTGTTCGCCCGGCAGCTCGCGCTGGAAATGCAGGTTGCCGCCCAGGGTGTGGGCGACATCGCTGAGCTGACCGCAGGTGAAGACCGTCATGCTGGCTGGACCGATGGAAGTTTCGTTGCGGCTAATTTTTCCTTCTTTTCCCCTAAGCGCGCAACATTGTTCAGAATTATTCTCATGTGCAATGAGGTCGCAATCGTCTTGATTGCGTTACCAACGATCATGGGAATCACACAGCGATGGGTTTGCTCCTCACGCAAACGACGGTGGTCGAGGCGGTCTTTCACGATCAGGTCGACGCGGCGCAGATAAGCCAGTGGCTGGACGGCATCGAGCGTCTGATCGAAGACCGTCAGCCGTTCTTCTTCATTTCCAGCACCCGCGAGGGCAGCACCTTCGCCGAGGGTTATCGGGCCATCCAGGGCGTCTGGTACAAGCACCACAAGGCGGCGTTCCGCGAGGTGTGCCAGGGGCTGGTGCGCATTGCCTGTGACGCCGAGGAGCAGGCCCGGCTCGACACCCCGGCGCTGCATGCTGCCTGGGGTGTGCCCTACTTCGTCACCCTGGACAGGACGCACGGCTATCGCTGGATTGCCGAGCGCATGGTGGATCATGCAGCGTCCGTCTGATCAGGTGCCGGTGACCCGGCTGGCGCTGGCGGTGATCGTGGTGCTGTACCTGGCCCACGCGCTGCCGCTGTACTTCTTCAACGTGGCGATGCCGGCCATTCTGCGTAGCCAGGGTGTCGACCTGCGCTGGATCGGCATGCTCTCGCTGCTGTACCTCCCATGGGCGTTCAAGTTTCTCTGGGCGCCGCTGGTCGACCGGCATTACCTGCACAGCCTCGGCCGGCGCCGTACCTGGCTGTGGCTGACCCAGGCGGCGCTGGTGGCCGGCATTCTGCTGCTGGCGCTGACCGGGCTGGAGCACGGCCTGCTGCTGTTCGTGCTGGTGAGCCTGTGGATATCCACCTTCGCCGCCACCCAGGACATCGCCATCGACGGCTACACCGTGGAATCGCTGGCCAGCGACGATCATCGTCTGGGCAGCATGGCGCAGAGCATTGGCGTGGCCTTGGGCAGCATGTTCGGCGGTGCCGGCGTGCTGTGGCTGTACCAGGTGGTCGGCTGGCAGAGCGCGCTGCTGACCCTGGCCGGCCTGAGTGCCCTGACCATGCTGGCGGTGGCGCGGGTCGATGACCGCCTGCCGGCGCAGGCCGAGGCGGCCAGGCCGGGATTCATCGCCACCTTCAAGCGCCCGGAGATCCGCTGGGCGCTGCTGCTGATCCTGGTCTATCGCCTGGTCGAGGCGCCGGCCATGGCCATGCTCACGCCGATGCTGGTGGATCGCCAGTGGTCGCTGACGCAGATCGGCTTGCTGATGTCTGTAGCCGGCGCCAGCGTCGGGCTGCTCGCCGCCGTGGCGGCTGCACGCCTGTTGCAGCGCCAGCGCGCGGCGACCCTGCTGCTGCGCGCGGGTTGGCTGCGCAGCCTGGCCTACCTGGCGGTCGCCGGGCTGCTGCTCAGCGGCCTGGCCGATGGCTCACCGCTGTGGCTCGGCGCCATGGTGCTGGTGCTCCTGGCCATCCGCTACCTGGCGATGACCAGCCTCTACGCCCTGTTCATGCAGCTGTGCTCGCGGCAGCAGGCCGGCACCGATTTCACCGTGCTGGTGTGCTTCGAGCTGCTGGTGTTCTTCGTCGGCGGTTCGCTGTCGGGCTTCCTCGCCAAGGGCCTGGGCTACGAAACCTATTACCTGCTGCTGGGCGCACTTTCAGTGCTCAGCGTCCTGCTCTGCAAACCTATCGTCCGGTCGATCCAGGCCGGCTCCGGCAATCATTGACGCGCTTTCTCTGGGGGAAACCATGAGGCATCTTTCGGCATCCATGCAGGTCACCTTGCTCAGCCTGGCGGTAAGCGGCGCGCTCCACGCGCAGGCCGATGACACCGCGACCAGCCAGGTCAAGGAACTCGGCCCGATGGTGGTCACCGCCACCCGTTCGGCCAAGAGCATCGCCGAGATCGCCGGCACGGTGTACAGCATCGACCGCGAGCAGGTTGCCGAGCAGGCCGCTGCCGGCCGTTCCACCGCCGATATCCTCGGCCAGTTGGTGCCCTCGCTGGCGCCGAGCAGCGGCACCACCAGCAACTACGGCATGACCATGCGCGGGCGCACCGTCCAGGTGATGATCGACGGCGTACCGCTGACCGGCTCGCGTGACGGTTCGCGCCAGCTCAATAGCATCAGCCCGGCGATGATCGAGCGCATCGAGGTGATCTCCGGTGCCACCAGCATCTATGGCGCCGGCGCCACCGGCGGCCTGATCAACATCATCACCCGCAATGCCGACGACGAAACCAGCGACTTCAGCAGCCGTATCGGCCTGCGCACCCCCGGCAAGGCGGCGCGCGATGCCATGGCCTACGAGGCCTCGCAGACCGCTGCCTTCCACCAGGGCGCGGTCAGTGGTTTCGCGGGGCTGAGCTACACCAAGCAAGGCGAGATTCGCGATGCACACGGTGATCGCATCGGCCCGGAGATCGCCCAGACCGACCGCCAGGACACCACCAGCTTCGACTTCAACGGCCGCCTGACCTGGCACCTGGACGACGACCAGCAGTTGAGCGCCGGCGTGCGCTATTACGACGACGAGCAGGACAGCGACTATGGCCCGGACTACGGCCCAGGCCTGGCAGCGCTGTTCACCCCGGCGACTTTCCCGCCGAGCCTGCAAGGCATCAAGGGCCTGCAACTCGACGATCAGCCGCGTACCCGTCACTACGGCGCCAACGTCCAGTATCTGAATCGCGACCTGTTCTGGGGCCAGCAATTGACCGCCGAGGCCTATTACCGCAAGGAGAAGTCGCGCTGGTTCCCGTCCGTGGCGGCCGCGGTGCACCCGGCGCTGCCGGGGGGCTTCACCTACGTGGCGCTGCAGTCCAACACCGATATCGATGTGTGGGGTGTACGCACCGCGTTGCAGAAGGGCTTCGAACTGGCCGGGCGCGACCTGCAACTGACCTACGGCCTGGATCACGAACGGGAAAAGGACAGCCAGAGCGGGCAGTCTTACTACCTCAATACCTTCATCGCCAGCAACGGCCTGAACTACCGCGAAGCCCAGCGCTATGCCATGGGCCCGGACGTTGAGGTGAGCAAGACCGGCCTGTTCCTGCAGGGCGACTACCAGCTCACCGAGCGTCTCAGCCTGCAGGCCGGGGTGCGTCGCGAGACCATTGGCAACGACGTGGACGCTTCCATTCCCTATGGCGAGGCGATTGCCGCCGACCGTGTGCCGGGTTATCAGCCGCAGACAATGGCCGGCGGCAACGTTCGCCACAGCGAAACCCTGTTCAACCTCGGCGCGGTGTATGCGTTGACCGACAGCCAGCAGGTATTCGTCAATTTCTCCCAGGGCTTCAGCCTGCCTGACACCCAGCGCATGCTGCGCGACGTGTCGGCCAACTTCTCGATCGATAGCAGCAGCATCGATTCGATCAAGGTCAACAACTACGAACTGGGCTGGCGCCTGGGCGATGCCCGCGGCCTGAATGCCGGGGTGACCGCGTTCTACAACACCTCCTACAAGGTGGTGCAGTTCAACCGCGACTACAGCGTCTCGGTGGCCGATACCGACGAACGCGTGTGGGGTGTCGAGGGCAATCTGCAGGTGCCGGTTGCCGAGGGCTGGACGCTGGGCGGCACCCTGGCCTACACCCGCGGCCAGTACAAGGACGCCGCCGGCAAATGGCGCGAGCTGAACGCTTTCCGCGTGTCGCCGCTGAAGGCCACCGTTTACAGCGACTGGGATTTCCTCGATGGCTACGGCGTCCGCCTGCAGGCACTCAGCGTGGGCGGCAGCGACCGCGCCTACGACGACGCCCAGGCTGCCGCGGTGAGTCCGAGCATCCGCGCCAATCCCTCGGCGAAGATCCAGGGCTACACCGTGGTCGACCTGATCGCCCACGCGCCCTGGTTCGGTGGCGAGGTCGGCTTCGGTGTCTACAACCTGGCCGACCGTGACTACAAGAGCGTCTACAGCCAACAGGCCGAGGCCACCTACGGCAAGCTCTCCAGCCTGCCGGCGGCGGGGCGTACTTTCGCCCTCAGCTACTCGGTGGCGTACTGATAAGCGCTCAGTCCGCCCGGTAGCTCAGCGGCCGCTTCGAGGACTCCGGCAGCGCCAGGCCGCCAGCCAGGGCCAGTAGGGCGATGGCGATCAGGTAGAAGGCCGGCGACATGCGGTTGCCGGTCGCCTCGATCAGCCAGGTGGCGACCAGCGGCGCGGTGCCGCCGAAGATGGTGTAAGCCAGGTTGTAGGTGAAGGCCGAGGCGGTGTAGCGCACCCGGGTGGGGAACTGCTCGGAGAGCAGCACCGCCGTCACCACGCCGCAGATCACCGCACCCACTGCCAGCAGCATGGCGCCCAGGGCTGAAGCCAGCAGGGTGCCCGAGGCGGCCAGGGTGAAGGCCGGATACACCGCGACGATCAACGCCACCCCGGCGGTGAGGATGGTGCGGCGGCGCCCGACGCGATCCGAATAGCGCCCGACGAAGGGGCACAGCAGGGCCGCGAAGAACAGCGCGATCAGGCTGGCCAGCAAGGCGGTCGGCCGCGCGGCGCCGCCGACCACCTGCATATAGGTGGTGAGGTAGGTGGTGAACATATAGAACGACAGCGCCGTGGCGGAGATGAAGGCCGACAGGCACAGCACGGTGCCGCCATGCTCGCGCAGGGTTTCGCGCAGTGGTGAATGTTCGGGATGAGGTTGCGCAGCCAGGGCCTGGAAGGCCGGTGATTCGTCCAGACGCAGGCGCATGTACAAGCCGACCAGACCCAGCGGCGCGGCGATCAGGAAGGGCAGGCGCCAGCCCCAGGCCTGCATCTGCGCTTCGTCCAGCCACAAGCCCATGCCGAATACCAGGCCGGCGGCGCAGGCGAATGCCATGAAGGTCGAGACCGGCACGAAGCTGCCATAACGGGCTTTCTGCTCGGTGGGCGCATGCTCCATGACGAAGGCGCAGGCACCGGCGTATTCGCCTCCGGCGGAGAAACCTTGCAGGCAACGCGCCACGGCCAGCAGCAGCGGAGCGAACAGACCGATGCTGGCGTAGGTTGGTAGCAGGCCGATCAGCGTGGTGGCGCCGGCCATCAGCAGCACTGTGATCGACAGCACGCGTTTACGCCCGATCCGATCACCGAGAATGCCGAAGACGATGCCGCCCAGTGGGCGCAGGGCGAACGACACGGCAAACACGGCGAAGGTCTGCAGCAGCGCCAGGGTCGGGTTGCCCGGTGGGAAGAACAGCGAGGCGATGGTCACGGCGAGAAAGCCGTAGACGGCGAAGTCGAACCACTCGACGAAGTTACCGATGGCCGAGGCGGCAATCACCTTGTGCAAGGTGGCCGGGCTGACCTGCTGGCCCGTGTGGATTGCATTCATGTAACGCTCCTGATCCCTGATTTAGACGGCTTCAGGCAGGTTACGGAGCGATGTGCGGGGCGGGCGCTTCGCAGGCGACAGTGGCGTTGCCGTGAGCGACCTCAGCCCTGGGGAAACTGCGCCGGGTCGGAGAAGCAGGCGCGCAGGTGATCGAACACCAGGCGTACCCTTGGCGGCACCGGGCCTTGCTGCGGGCGGTAGATGAACAGCTGCCAGGGATCGGGTGCCTGCTCGGTCAGCACCGCCTGCAGGCGGCCACTCTCCAGGTAGGGCTGCGCCAGATAGGCGGGTAACTGGCCGTAGGCCAGGCCGGCGAGCACCGCCTCCAGCTCTGCTTCCTGGTCATCGCAGACCAGCGCTGGCGCGGGCGGGTGCAGGCTGGGGCCGTGAGCGAAGGTCCACGGCCAGGGGCGGCCGTTCTTGCGGTCGATCAGCACCGACAGCGGCTGCTGTTGCAACTCGTTGAGGCTGCGCGGCTCGCCAGTGGCAGCGATCAGCTCGGGCGCAGCCACCACCAGCAACGGCACCGGCGCCAAGGCGCGCGCGACGTAGCGGCTATCACGCAGAAAGCCGACGCGGATGCCGATGTCGATCTGCGCCTCCACCGCGTCGGTGATCTCGTCCTCCAGGCGCAGGTTCAGGACCAGTTGCGGGTGCTGCTTGAGCAAGGGTTGCAGGAAGCCCACCAGAAAGCGCTTGCCGATAGCCTGTGGCGCGGTGATGCCGATGCGCCCGGCGATGGCCGATTCGGCCTCGGCGCGATGGCCGCGAAACAGCGCATCGAAGTCTTCCAGCATCTGCCGGGCGCGCAGCGCATAGGCCTCGCCGAAGGCGGTGATATGCACCTGGCGGGTGTTGCGGTGAAACAGGATCTCGCCCAGCTCCTCCTCCAGCGCCTTGATCGCGCGGGTCACCGCCTGCGGCGAAACCCCCAGGCGAGTGGCTGCTTCGCGGAAATTGTTGCAGTCGGCTGCGCTGCAGAAGATGCGGACCATCTCCATGCGATTGAGCATGTCGGGATGCCTCTATATTCCAGAATGTGGAATAGCCTAATCCAAACTCTTCCATTCATTGAAACTTAAATCGCCTCTAATGTGAGGCTATGTCCAGCGAGCGACGCCGGGCACTCAACGAATCGATAGAGGGCATCACCATGAGCAACAATATTTCCGGTAAGGTCGTGGTCATCACCGGCGCCAGCAGCGGCCTGGGCGAAGCCACCGCCCGTCATCTGAGCAAGTTGGGCGCCAAGGTGGTGCTGGCCGCACGGCGCAAAGAGCGTCTCGAGCAACTGGTCAGCGATCTGGTTGCCGCTGGCGGCGAGGCCGTGGCCTACCAGACCGACGTGACCCGCGCCGATGAGGTCAAGGCACTGATCCAAGGCGCGCTGGACACCTTCGGCCGCGTCGATGTGCTGATCAACAACGCCGGCCTTATGTCCATTGCACCGATGAGCGATGTGCGCGTCGAGGAGTGGGAGCGCATGATCGACATCAACATCAAGGGCGTGCTGTACGGCATCGCCGCGGCGCTGCCAGTGTTCCAGCAGCAGAACGCCGGGCACTTCATCAACATCGCCTCGGTGGCCGGGATCAAGGTGTTCAGCCCGGGCGGTACCGTCTACAGCGGCACCAAGTTCGCCGTACGCGCCATCTCCGAAGGGTTGCGTCACGAGGTAGGCGGCAGCATCCGCACCACCACCATCGAGCCGGGCGCGGTGGATTCGGAGCTGAAGTTCGGCAGCTCGCACCAGCAGAGCCGCGACTTCGTCGTCGACTTCTACAAGCAGGCGATTCCGGCGGAATCGGTGGCACGCGCCATTGCCTACGCCATCGAGCAGCCGGCTGACGTCGACATCAACGAGATCGTTCTGCGTCCGACCACGCAGGAGTTCTGATCCATAACCGCTGTTGCAGGCGCTTGCGATGCTGGTTCACCCGAGCCAGCATGCAGGCGCCTTTTTCGCTTTCAGGAGTCTGCATGAGCGCGTCCATTCATTCCGTCGACCTGGCCAAGGCCTACCGTCTACTCAACCACGGGCCGACCGTGCTGGTGTCGGCGCGTCATCAGACTGTGGATAACGTCATGGCGGCAGCCTGGTGCTGCGCCCTGGATTTCGATCCGCCGAAGCTGACCGTGGTGCTGGACAAGGCCACCCGCACCCGCGTGCTGATCGAAGGCAGCGGCCTGTTCGCCATCCAGGTGCCGACCGTGGCGCAGCTGCAACTGACCCAGGCGGTGGGCAGCGCCAGCCTGGCCGATGATCCGGCGAAGCTGGCCCATGCCGGGGTCGAGTTGTTCGAGATGGCAGGCCACGATGTGCCATTGGTGGCCGGCTGCTCCGCCTGGCTGGTCTGCCGGCTGATCGATGAGCCGTATAACCAGCAGGCCTACGACCTGTTCATCGGCGAGGTGATCGCGGCCTGGGCGGACGAGCGCGTGTTCCGCGACGGCCGCTGGCATTTCGAAACGGCCGACCCGAGCCTGCGCAGCCTGCATCACGTCGCGGGCGGGCACTACTACGCGATTGGCGAGGCGCTCAAGGCCTGATGTCGGGCGTGCTCAGCGCGCCAGCGGTAACGCTACACCGATCAGCACGAAGAGCACGCCGCAACTGCGGTTGAAGGTGCGGCCGCCGCGTTGCAGCCAGGGCCGTACGCGGAAGGCCAGCAACGCCAGCAGCAGCTCGACGAGGAACTCGACCACGGCGAAGGTCGCTGCCATCACCACGAACTGCACGGCCAGGCCACGCTGCGGGTCGACGAACTGCGGCAGGAAGGCGCCGTAGAACAGGATCACCTTGGGATTCGACAGCGCCGACAGCAGGCCCTGGCGAAACAGCCGGCTGGCGCTGGGGCGCACAACGCTGTCGGCCAGGGTCAGGTTCATCGGCGGCGAGCGCCACAGTTGCACGCCGAGCCAGATCAGGTAGGCGCCACCGATCCATTTGAGTGCTAGCAGGGCGTTGGGCGCGGTCTTGAGCAAGGCACTGAGGCCGAACATGGCCAGTGCGATCAAGGTACTGAAGCCAACCACACCGCCAAGGATGGTGGCCAGTGCCATGCGCGCGCCGTACAGCCCGCCGTGGGTCAGCGCCAGAAGGCTGTTGGGGCCGGGCGTCAGCGCCAGGCCAAGGGTGGCGACGAAGTAGACGAGCCAGAGTTCTAGGGCCATGCGGGTCTCCTGTTTGGGCGTGGCCAGTCTAGTCAGCGGCAGGTACTTGAATAAGGTAGATTATGGCTATCTAGCAGTTGATTCTGGACATAACATGGCCGAAAGCCCCGATCTGCGTTTTCTCCTGTTGCCCCTGCCGGAGTTCGCCCTGCTGCCGTTTGGTGGTTTTCTCGAGAAGTTGCGTTTTAGCGCCGACGACGAGGACTACAGTCGCCAACGTTACTGCACCTGGACGATTCTCGGCCTGCAACCAGGGCATGTGCTGTCCAGCAGCGGTGCTGCGCTGCGGATCGAGGCCACACCCGAGCAACTCGATCTGGCTGACTTCGACTATCTGGTGCTGTTCGGCGGGCGCAACGCGCAGGCCACCGCCGCGCTGGCGCCGACCTATCAGCAGCTGCTGCGTCGCGCAGCTCGCGCTGGGGTGAAGCTGGTGGCGATCGACAATGCCAGCTTCCTGCTCGCCGCCTGCGGCCTGCTCGACGGTTATCGGGTGGCGGTGCACTGGCGCCATGAAGCGGAATTCCGCGCCAGCTTTCCGCAGCTGCGCCTGGCTCGCGAGCGTCTGTATTGCCTTGATGGTGCGCGGATTTCCTGCGCCGGCGGCACCGCAGCCATCGATCTGGCGGTGGAACTGCTGGCTCAGGGCAGCGGCCGGGCACGGGCGCTCAAGGGCTTGGCCGATATGCTGGTGGACGAAACGCGCAGCGGCCAGCACGCGCTGCGCTCGTTGCACACGACATCGAGCGGCGAGCGCCATGTAGACCGCGCCATCGCCCTGATGCGCCACGGCCTGGCCAGTGCCGATGGCATCGAGCAGCTGGCGGCCAGTGTCGGCATCAGCCGGCGTCAGCTCGATCGCCTGTTTCAGGCCAGCCAGGGCATGAGCGCGCGCGAATACTGGAATGAGCTACGCCTGCAACATGTGCGCTGGCGTCTGCTCAACTCCAGCCACAGCCTGGCGCAACTTGCCGACGAGATCGGCGTCAGCGATGCCAGTCACCTGGGCAAGCTGTTCCGCCAGCGCTTCGGTGTTGCGCCTGGCGCCTTCCGCCGTCAGGGCGGCGCGTTGTAGGAGCCGCGCCTCGCGGCGAATGTGGCGAATAGCCGGCTGCAATTGCTTCGCGCCGGGGCGACGCTCCTACGGAACAGGGATGACAGCGGTAGAGAGGATCATGACTCGATATCCGGGTAACTGCGCGGTGTATACACCCACTCGCCGCCATCGGCGCGGGGGAAACGGCGGGTCTGACTGGAGCCGATGATCACCAGGGTGCGCATATCGACCAGCTCCGGCGTCAGCTCGCCGAGGGTGAGGGTGCGCAGCGCTTCGGCCGGGCGGCCGATATCGCGGCCGAGCACCACCAGCGTTTCTGGCGTGCGGTGCTGGCGCAGCAACTCCAGCGCGCGGCCGAGCTGCCAGGGGCGCGACTTGGAGATCGGGTTGTAGAAGGCCATGGCCAGATCGGCTGCGGCGGCATGCTCCAGGCGCTTCTCGATCACCGCCCAGGGCTTGAGGTTGTCGGACAGGGAGATCAGGCAGAAGTCGTGGCCCAGTGGTGCGCCGGCCTTGGCAGCGGTGGCCAGGGCGGCGGAAACGCCCGGCAGTACCTCCAGCTCGACGCCGTGCCAGGTCTCGCTTTGCGGGTTTTCCAGCGCCTCCATTACGGCGGCGGCCATGGCGAACACGCCAGGGTCGCCCGAGGAGATCATCACCACGCGGCGGCCACTGGCGGCCAGTTCGAAGGCGTGAGCGGCGCGCTGCAGCTCCTCGCGGTTGTCGCTGGGGTGCACGCATTGATCGGCGCGCAGCGGGCCGGCCATTTTCACGTAGGTGTCGTAGCCGAGCAGGTCTTCGGCTTCGTCGAGGGCACGGCGCACGGCGGGCGTCATATGTTCGGCGGCGCCGGGGCCGAGGCCGACCACGCTGAGGCGGCCACGGCGCTGGCCGAGGCGTTCGATATCCAGCGGTTGTTCACTCAGCAGCAGGCGCAGGCCGTCGCTGGCATGGTGCTCGGGCGGTAGCTCGGATGTGCTGTGGATAAAGCGCAGTGGCAGCTTCAACTCGGCGGCGGTGGCGTGCAGTTCGGCGTTGGCCATCCAGCTTTTGTCCGCCAGCAGCACGGCCAGCGCTTGTGGCGCCAGGTTGGCGTTGCTCAGCGCTTGGTGCAGGCGAGCCGGCAGGTCGATGCCGGGGCGTTCGATCAGCGCGGCGGCGCTGCGCGGGTGGATCAGCAGTTCGTCCGGCTGCGCTGGGCGTGCCTGCGGGGTGATGTGGATTACACGATCGGCAGCGTTATCCACAGGCAACTGCGCGGATTCCAGCCAGGGCGCCTGGCCTTCGATGCGGACCGTCTCGCCGCCGAGCAGGTCGCTGACGAAGCGCTTGCCTTGTTGTAGGTCGGCCAGCGCGTAGCCGGCCGGTGGTTCCAGCAGACAGGTGCCGAAGCGCAGCTCGCCGCTGGTGGTGATGGCCGGCGTCACACCCAGGTGCGCGGCGATCTCGCGGGCCAGGCGGTTGACCCCAGCCAGGCCACCGAGCAGCGGCACCACGGCGCTGCCATCCTCTGCCAGGGCCAGCACCGGCGGCTCGGCGCCTTTCTCGGCCAATAGCGCGGCAAGGCTGCGAATCACGATCCCGGCAGCACACAGCACCACAAGTGGCTGACCGGCGCGATACAGGGTGCGCAGGTGCTCGCCGAACTCGTCGTAATGGCGCTCGGCGCCGTCGGCACGCCCGCGCAGGCCGTGGATCTCCGCCTGTGGATAAAGCGCCTTGAGACGTTGGGCAGTGGCCAGCGCACTGGCGCCGAGGATGACGATGTTCATGCGGTAAATCCTTGCAATCCGGGGAATGGGTTTCCCGGGTTGCATCCGGGCTACGGTCTGAGTCCTGTGTGCTGAGATAAATGAACTGCCTCCTCAGTGCACGGACTGCTCCCTCTCCCATTTATGGGAGAGGGTTGGGGAGAGGGTGGCTCAGGCGATTCGGAGTTGCCGGTTAGCCCCTCTCCCCCGGCCCCTCTCCCGCAAGCGGGAGAGGGGAGAAAAGAATGTCGTGCGCTTCACCCCCGCCATTTCTGCCCAGGCACCAGAATCATGGAGAAGTACGGCGAATCCATCGGCTCCACCTCGTCCAACGGCACGATCTTCTGGCTGGCCATGGTCGCGCGCTCGACGTAATGGGCGCGGTCGTCCAGGCCGAGCTTGCGCAGCACGCGGCGCACCTTGTCGAAGTTGCGCCCGAGCTTCATCACAACCGCCGCTTCGGCGTCGCGCAGGCGCTGTTCCAGCTCGTCTTCCGGCAGCACGCCGGAGAGCACGCTCAAGCTCTGGTTGCGGTAGACCAGCGGCGTGCCCAGCACCGAGGCGCAGCCGAGCATCGAGCACACGCCGGGCACTACTTCCACCTCGTAGCGGTCGGCCAGGCGGTCGTGCAGGTACATGTAGGAGCCGTAGAAGAACGGGTCGCCTTCGCAGATCACCGCCACGTCCTGGCCGGCGTCCAGCAATTGGGCGATCTGCTGCGCGCAGGTGTCGTAGAAATCGGCGATCACATCCTCGTAGCTCAGCGGCGGGGCGAGCTTCTCGGTGGTCACCGGGTAGACCAGCGGCAGGCGCTGCTGGGCGGCGTCCAGATGTTCCTCAATGATGCTGAAGGCGTTACCGCCATGGCCGGCATTGTGCTTGGCCTTGGCCACGAAATAGGCCACCACGGGCGCCGATTTCAGCAGGCGCAGCGCCTTGAGGGTAAGCAGCTCGGGGTCGCCGGGGCCGACGCCCAGGCCAAGCAGACGGCCAGCCATCACTCCACCTCCGAGGCGAGGGCGTTGACTGCCGCCACTGCCATGGCGCTGCCGCCGCGGCGACCACGGACGATCACGTAGGGCACGCCACGGCTGTCTGCGGCCAGCGCATCTTTCGATTCTGCCGCGCCGATAAAGCCCACCGGCATGCCGATGATCAGCGCCGGTTTCGGCGCGCCGGCGTCGAGCATTTCCAGCAGGTAGAACAGCGCGGTGGGCGCATTGCCGATCACCACCACGCTGCCTTCCAGATGCTCGCGCCAGTGCTCCAGGGCCACCGCCGAGCGGGTGTTGCCGACTTCGCGGGCCAGCTCCGGTACGCCGGCGTCGTGCAGGGTACAGATCACTTGGTTGTTAGCCGGCAGGCGCGGGCGGGTGATGCCCTCGGCGACCATGCGCGCATCGCAGAGGATCGGCGCACCGGCCAGCAGCGCTGTTCGGCCAGCGGCGCCAGCACCGGGGGAGAAGCGCAGGTCCTCCACCACATCGACCATGCCGCAGGCGTGGATCACCCGCACGGCGAGTTTTTCCAGGTCTGCGGGAATGCCGTTGAGGTTGGCCTCGGCGCGGATGGTGGCGAAGGAGCGGCGGTAGATTTCCTGGCCGTCGCGGATGTAATCAAGCATCGGGGGTTCCTGCGGGGTGTTGGCGGGCGAACCAGGCGCCGGCTTCGTCGATGGTCATGGCTGGCACCAGTAGGAGGCCAAAGCCGGGCGCCTCGGGCGTGCGTTGATAGAGCTGGTAGTGGTCGGGCGTGCTGGCCAGCAGGGTATAGGGCTGCACGCGGGCGCTGGCGCAACTGCGCGGGCAGGCGCTGAGGTGCACTTGCGGGCGGGCGCCGCTTTCGCGCAGCAGCTCGGCCAGGTGCAGGGCGTGGTGCTTGCTGTCGGCCAGGCCGCGGGCGCAGGCCGCCGAACCGGTGCAGGCGACCAGGCCGAGCAGTGGTTCGTCGATATGCGTCAGCAGGCCGAGCTCGCCTAGCGCCGCCAGCAGCTCACCGCTGGCGGCTTCCTGCACATTGCCCAGCAGCACGCCTTGCCAGGGCGTCAGGCGTAATTTTCCGTCGCCGTGGTGCTCGCTCAGTTGGGCCAGCGTCATCAGTTGTTCGGCATGCAGCCGGCCTAGCTGGGCGCCAGCAGCGACCATACATAGGCCGCTCTGCGCCTGTGGATAAATACCAGCCGGGACGTGGTCGAGCGGAGCGCTCTGCTGCCAATTGACCGGCACCGGTTGCAAGGGAAAATCCAGACGTGCTTGCAGACGTTGCAGCAGTTCGTCGACTGGGATCTGTTGCAGCAACTGGCGCATGCGCGATTGCTCGGGAGTCGCCAGTTCGAGGAACAGCAGCAGGAGTTGGCGCACCAGTCTGACTACCTGTGTCGTCTCGACTCGCGCTACTGGCGCCTCAAAGGGGCAGCCGGCCAGGCCCAGCAGCAGGTGCTGCTCGTTCTCGGCGACCAGCCATAGATCGTGTGGGTGTTCGCGCATGGCCAGGGCTTCGCCGCCGTCCAGTTGCAGGGCGAACTTGGGTGAAAGGGCATGTAGTGCCGGGGTGTCCTGCAACAGGTCGAGCAACTGGCCAGCCAGCGGGCGTACGTCCAGCCTCGCTTGCGGGTCGAGGCCGGCGGCAGGGCTGAGCATCAGGTTGCGCACGTCGTCGGCGGCGGCCACTCGCGGGCCGAGGCCGGCACCGAGGAGGGCATCGATCAGCGGCGCTTCCTGGCCGGGGAGCACGCCACGAATTTGCAGGTTGCTGCGGTTGGTAAGCTCCAGCACGCCACTGGCATGCTGCCGCGCTGCCTCGGCAATCGCCCGCGCCTGGGTGCTGCGCAGCACGCCGCCAGGCAGCTTGATGCGGCAGATGCCACCGTCCAGCGCAGGCACGATGCGCAGCAGGCCGGGGCAGGCGGAAGGGCGGACGGATGTGGGCAAGCGGTCACCTGTGGATAACGACGCGGCGACCGAACCAGCGAAATCCCATAGGGGACTCCATGGCATCGGTACACCCCGCCCGATGTTGGCACTCGCGACCAGCGTTCGTCGGCAGGTCTCCTGGCTGACAGGTCTTGATCCGCTGCGCCTTCCCGGTACAGGCCGTTGAAAAACTATCTGCGTTGGCAATACGGCGTTAAAAACGGCCTCAAAATGCTCATTTACAACACGTAAACTGCGCTTTTCGGTCGTTTTTGCCTTGTCTTGCCTGCCTCGCTTACGTTTTTCAGCGGCCTGTTTCCAGTGGCCGATTGCGTTGGACTCGCTGTTTACAGTTGCGGGGGCAGCCACGGTTTTACCGTGTTCCCTCTTGGGGAAACTCTGAAATGGCCATTTACCGTCACTCCCGCGAAGGCGGGAGCCCAGGTAGTACTGAGATTCTGGATTCCCGCCTGCGCGGGAATGACGACTATTTCAGAGTTTCCTTAGGCCCTTTACTGAGTCGTATCGACTCAAGGGCACCGACGAAGGCGCTATTATGCCCGCTTTGCCCCGAGCGCGGACAGGCGGTCCGTCGGGCCTGTGCGAGGACATTGGATGAAACCCTGGTTGACCCTGGTCGGCATCGGCGAAGACGGCTATCCCGGCCTGGGCAAGGCCGCGCGCCGCGCACTGTTGGCGGCCACGCGTATTGTCGGTGCACCGCGCCAGCTGGCGCTGTTGCCACCGTGTATCACGGGCGAGCGGGAAACCTGGCCGAGCCCCTTCGACCTGCAACCGCTGCTGGCGAAGCGTGGCGAGGCGGTGTGTGTGCTGGCCAGTGGCGACCCGATGTTCTACGGCGTCGGCGCCAGCTTGGCACGCCAGGTGCCGGCCGACGAGTTGCAGGTATTGCCGGCGCCGTCTTCGGTGTCGCTGGCGGCGGCGCGCCTGGGCTGGCCGTTGCAGGAGGCTGAGGTGGTCTCCTTGGTCGGCCGGCCGCTGGCCACGCTCAATGCCCGGCTGTATCCCGGTACGCGCCTGCTGGTATTGAGCGCCGATGGCGACACGCCGGCGCAGGTGGCCGAGGCTTTGCGTGTCCGTGGTTTCGGCGCCAGCCGCCTGACCCTGTTGGAGCACCTTGGTGGCCCCGAGGAGCGCCGACTCGATGGCCAGGCCGCTAGCTGGAATCTGCCACGTGGTGCCGACCTCAATCTGCTGGCCGTGGAGTGCCTGGCCGACGCCGGCGCGCAACTGCTGCCACCGACCTGCGGCCTGCCGGACGAGGCCTACCGCCACGACGGACAACTGACCAAGCGCGACGTGCGCGCGGTCACCCTGGCGCGGCTGGCGCCGCTGCCTGGCGAGTTGCTGTGGGATGTCGGCGCCGGTTGCGGCTCCATCGGCATCGAATGGATGCGCGCGCATCCGGCCTGCCGGGCCATCGCCATCGAGGCCAACGAAGGGCGCCAGGCGCATATCCGCCACAACCGCGATGCTCTCGGCGTGCCCGGCCTGCAACTGGTCGCTGGACATGCGCCCGAAGCACTGGATGGACTGCCGGCGCCGGATGCGATCTTCATCGGCGGCGGCGTCACAGTGCCAGGCGTGCTCGATGATTGCTGGGCCGCGCTCAAGCCGGGCGGGCGTCTGCTGGCCAATGCCGTGACTATCCAGAGTGAGGCGGCCCTGGTCGCCTTCCGTGAACAGCATGGCGGTGAACTGCTGCGTCTGACCGTGGCCCAGGCACAGCCGCTGGGCGGCTTCGACACCTGGCGCGCGGCGTTGCCGATTACCCTGCTGATGGTGCGCAAGCCGTGAGCGCGCGACTCCTGCTGCTCGGTGGCACTACCGAAGCGCTGCGTCTGGCGCGTCGGCTGGGCCCGGAGACGGTCTACAGCCTGGCCGGTCTGGGCCGGGTGCCGGACGACCTGGCCTGCCGCGTGCGCGTCGGCGGCTTCGGTGGCGCCGAGGGTTTGGCTGCCTTTATCGCCAGTGAAGGCATCGAGCTGCTGCTGGATTTGACCCATCCGTACGCTGCGCAGATCAGCCACAACGCGGCCCACGCCGCAGAAATCGCAGACGTGCCGTGCTGGGCATTGCGTCGCCCTGGCTGGCAGCCCGGCGCGGATGACGACTGGCGCGAAGTGGACGGTTGGGATGAGCTGACCCGCGCGCTGGCGCCGTTCGAACGGCCATTTTTTACCTCCGGCCGCGAGCCGCTGGCGCACTTGCAGGAGATACCCGAACACCAGCGCTGGACGGTGCGCTGCCTGCAGGCCGAGCCGGCGCCGCCGCGCGCCGAGATCATCGGTGCACGTGGACCGTTCTCGCTGGATGAGGAGCGCGCCCTGTTCGCCCGCCTGCGTTGCGACGTGCTGATAAGCAAGAACAGCGGCAGCGCGTCCACCGAGCCGAAGTTGCAAGTCGCCCGTGAGCTTGGATTGCCGGTGCTGCTGTTGCGTCGCCCGCAGTTGCCGGCGGTAACGCGTGAGTTCGCGGAGTTGGACGCTCTGTACGAGGCGCTGTCCCTGTAGGGCGGGTGAAACCTGCCAACGCCGGTCTGGCGGGTTGCACCCGCCCTACGCTTGACGCAACGCCGCCTGCCATTGCCAGTGGTGACGCGCGAGTTCACTGAGTTGGATGCCTGGGGCGAAGCGCTGCTTCTGTAGGGCGGGTGAAACCCGCCAATGTCGGTCTAGCGGGTTACACCCGCCCTACGCTTGCCGTTGCGCTGCTAGACTGCCGGCCCTTTTGGAGACTGTCATGAGCCAAGCCCCCTACGCGCGCATCCTGTTCATCGGCGCCGGCCTGGGGCGTGGTGCATCGGCCGAGCGTCTGCGGCAGCGCATCGAAACGCTGCTCGGTGAAGCGCACCTGTATGACACGGAGCAGGATGGTTTCTGGCTGGCCATTGATGAGGCGCCACGTCCGCTGCTGGTGGTCGATCTGGAGCCGCGCGCCGATGCCGCGCACCGCGACTGGCTGCGCGAGTGCATCGCCGAACGGGGCGACGGAGCCGCAGTGTTCGTGGTCTGCACGGCGCTGGAGGACAGCTGGCTCGATGGACTGGGCGCGCTGTTGGCGCATCACGAAGCGCATCTCCCCTGCAGCGACGTACCGCCCGTTCCGGAGCACCACGCCTGGTCGCAGATTCCGCCGCATGCGCAACGCCTGCTGCTGTGCAACGGCTCGCGCTGCACGCGCAAGGGCGCGCTGGGCCTTTGGAAAACCCTGCGCCAGCGGCTCAAGGCCGCCGGCAAGCTGGAGTGCGAGGGCGGCGTGCATATCACCCGCAGCCAGTGCCAGTTTCCCTGTGACCTGGGGCCGACCGCGAGCCTTTATCCACAGGGCGAGTGGTACGGCATCAAGGACGAGGCGGCGGTGATTCGTCTGGTCGACGAGCGCCTGGTGGCGGGTAGGGCGTTGCCGGAGTTGCGCATCGACGAGCAGGCTTAACGCCCCCTTTCGCGGCTGAAGCGCAATGCCGGCCAGCCGCTCCTGCAGAAGAGCAATCGCCGCTAAAGCGCCTCCCACACCTGTCCCGCGCCTTGACTTGAGCGGAGGCGGGTGGTCATATCCGCCCCGCTTCAGGTGTCTCACGCCGCCGCGCGTGAGGTGAAACGGGAAGTCGGTTCAAGTCCGACGCTGCCCCCGCAACGGTAAGCGAGCGACCGCATCGAAACGCCACTGTGCGCCAAGCGCATGGGAAGGCGATGCGTTCATGACCCTCGCAAGCCCGGAGACCGGCCTGGAGTCGTTTGTGTCTGGCAACCCGCGGTGGGCGGGCGTTGACTCCAGTAGGGCGCCCCGTGCCCCTGTCTGCTGTTGCGCATTTTCCATCGGATTGCCGTGCCTTTTCTCTTTGCGATGGAAGCAATATGGCGCGCCATTTCCGCTACAAGAACCTCTTTTCGTCATGCCTGAAAGAAGGGCCTGAGCTCGTTTTCGGTTACCTGCGAAACAAGATAATGTTATGTTATAACGCTAACATTATCGCTTCAGGCCAAGGTCATCAGCGGTCGTCACTGGCCGCTGCAAGCCCCGATTCCAACGCCTCGAAGCGACTCGACGAGCCTCTTCAACGCCCCGGAATTGTTCACGTGCAACACCTCTTGCGCTTCTGCTCTCTGCCATTGGTGGTCTTGGCTGGTGGTACCGCCCTGGCCGATGACTCCGCTGTCGATCTCCCCGCCGTCACCGTCCAGGCGCAAGCCGCGCAGGAGGGCGAAACCGGCCTGCACACGCCGACCACGGCTGGCTCGCGCCTCGACCTGTCGGCCCTGCAAACCCCTGCCAGCACCAGCAGCCTGAGTGGCGCCGAAGTACGTGAGCGCAACAACCGCAGCGTGCAGGATGCGGTGACCCGCACACCGGGTATCAGCGCCATCGGCACGCCGGGCAACGGCGGCACGGCGCTGTCGGCGCGGGGCTTTAGCGGCCACGCCTCGACCATGCAGCTGTACGACGGCACGCGTCAGTACATCGGTGCGGGCACCGTGACCTTCCCGGTGGACACCTGGTCGGTGGAGCGCATCGACGTGCTGCGCGGCCCGGCCTCGGTGCTCTACGGCGAAGGCGCCACCGGCGCGGTGATCAATGTGGTGCCGAAGAAGCCCTTCGCGGGTGACATCCGCAACCACCTGCGCCTCGGCTATGGCAGCGATGACCGCCGCCAGGCCGCGTTGGACAGCGGCGGCTCGCTGAGCGAAGCCTTGAGCTATCGCTTCAACCTCAATCAGCAGGCCAGCAATGGCTGGGTCGACCGCGGTGATTCCGAGAGCCTGGCGCTGAGCGCTGCGTTGCGCTGGGATGCCAGTGACGACCTGAGCTTCACCCTGTCCCACGACCACGGCGACCAGAGCCCCGAGCGCTACTTCGGCACCCCGCTGGTGGCTGGCAAGTACCGCGAGCGCATTCGTGATCGCAACTACAACGTCGCCAATGCCGACATTCGCTACAACGACCAGATCACCCGGCTGACCACCGACTGGCGCATCAGCGATGCGTTGAGTGCCAGCAACCAGCTCTACTACATCAAGACCCAGCGCTACTGGCGCAACGCCGAGACCTACCGTTGGCAACCGGGCGACCTGATCAACCGCAGCAGCTTCTACGAGATCAAGCACACCCAGGAACAGGTCGGCGACCGCCAGAGTTTCACCCTGGATCACAGCCTGTTCGGCCTCGACAGCCGCACCGTGGTGGGCGTGGATTACAACCGCATCCACTTCGCGCGCCAGCACGATTTCGCCAGCAGCTTCAGCGACATTGTCCCGCTGGCAGGCTCCGGTGGCGGTCAGTACCAGAGCAATGATCCACGCGGTTATGGCCCACGCGAGCGCAACCTGGCGCGGCAGTTCTCGCTGTTCGCCGAGAATCGCACCCAGCTGACCGACCGCCTGTCGCTGGTCACCGGGGTGCGGCGTGATCAGGTGCATATCCAGCGTGACGATCTGCTGAGCGATAGCAGCGTCGACCGCGCCCTCAGTGGTGGCAACTGGCGCGCCGGCCTGGTCTTCGCCCTGACGCCCGACGTCTCGCTGTACGGCCAGTACGCCACCAGTACCGAAGGAGTGAACAACCTGCTGACCCTCAGCCCGACCCAGCAGCAGTTCGACCTGAGCGAAGCCAGGCAGAGCGAGATCGGCCTCAAGCAGCTGTTCTGGAACGGCCAGGGCGAATGGACGCTGGCCGCCTACCACATCGTCAAGAAGAAGCTGCTCAGCCGCGAAACCCCGGCTTCGCCCACCGAGCAGATCGGTCAGCAGTCCTCGGACGGCCTGGAAGCCACGCTGGAGCTGGCCTTGGGTCGCGGCTGGCAGGTGTCGGCCAACGCCGTATTCGTGCGCGCCGAATACGACGACTTCGTCGAAGGCGCTGGCGACCGCAGCGGCAATCGGCCGAGCAACGTGCCGCGGCGCACCGCCAACCTGTGGCTGAACAAGGCGCTCGGCAGTGGGGTGGATATTGGCATGGGCGCGCGTTACGTCGACGCCCGCTACGCCGATGCGGCCAACCAGATCGAGGTGCCCGGCTACACCCTGGTCGACGCCACTATCGGCTGGCAGGCGCTGCCCGACGTGCGCCTGGGTCTGGAGCTGAACAACCTGTTCGACCGCCAGTACGCTCCTACCGCCAGCAGTGCTGGCGAGCAGTGGTACCTGGGCGCACCGCGTTCGTTGTTCGTCACTGCGGACTACAGCTTCTGATGCCACGTCTGCGCATTCGCGAGCTGGCCTGGTCGCCCGACGGCCAGCGCCCGCTGCTCGACGGCATCGACCTAGAGGTCGGCGACGGTGAGTTGCTGGGACTGATCGGCCCCAACGGCAGCGGCAAGACCAGCCTGCTGCGCTGCGCCTACCGCTTCCAGCGGCCCAGTGCCGGTAGCGTCGAACTGGACGGCGAGGCCTTGTGGCAGCGCTCGCCGCGCTGGAGTGCGCAGCGTGTGGCGGTGGTGCTGCAGGAATTCCCGCAGGACTTCGGCCTGCGTGTGGAGGAGGTGGCGGCCATGGGGCGCACGCCGCACAAGGGCCTGTTCGATGGCGACGATGCCGAGGATCGCCGTCTGATCGACGAGGCGCTGGCACGCGTTGGCCTCGGCGGCCTGGCGCAACAGCCGTTCGCGCGACTGTCCGGTGGCGAGAAACAACGCGCGCTGTTGGCCCGCGCCTTGGTACAGCAGCCGCAGTTGTTGATCCTCGACGAGCCGACCAACCACCTTGACCCGCGTTACCAACTGGAGCTGCTGCGGCAGATCAAGGCGCTGGGCCTGGCGACCCTGGCCAGCTTCCACGACCTCAACCTGGCGGCGGCCTTCTGCGACCGCCTCTGCGTGCTGGATGAGGGCCGCCTGGTGGCCGCCGGTACACCCGCCGAGGTGCTGAGCGCCGAGCTGTTGCAGCAGGTGTTCGGCGTGCAGGCGTTGGTCGATACCCATCCACTGGCGGGTTATCCGCGCATTACCTGGATCGTTTGATGAAGCGTTTACGCACGGTTGCATCTGTAGGTGCGTTTTTGCTGGCGTTGGCCAGCCCCGCCTGGGCCGTCACCGTCACCAGTTGCGACCGCCAGGTGAGCATCGAGCAGCCACCGCAGCGGGCGGTCAGCCACGACATCACCCTGACCGCCATGCTCCTTGCCTTGGGCCTGAAAGAACGCATGGTCGGCTATAGCGGCGTCAGCGGTTGGAAGACGCCGACGCCGGAGCTGCAGGCCGATCTGGATGATCTGCCCGAGCTGGCGGCACGCTATCCGTCGCTGGAGAACCTGCTCGATGCCGGCGCTGACTTCTTCTTCGCCGGCTGGAACTACGGCATGCGCATCGGCGGCGAGGTCACCCCGGCCAGCCTGGAGCGCTTCGGCATTCCGGTGTATGAACTCAGCGAGTCCTGCGCGCACGTCACGCCTGGCCGCGTCGCCAGCCTCGACGATGTTTACAACGACCTGCGCAACCTCGGCCGCATCTTCGCCGTCGAGGCGCGTGCCGATGACCTGGTGCACGGCATGCAGGCGCGTGTGGCGGCAGTCGACGCGCGCCTGGGCCAGCAGCCCACACGTCCGCGGGTGTTCGTCTACGACAGCGGTGAAGACGTGCCTTTCAGCGCCGGGCGCCTGGGCATGCCGCAACCGCTGATCGAGGCGGCCGGCGGGCGCAACGTGATGGACGGGGTGGCGGCCAACTGGATGAAGGTCGGCTGGGAGTCGGTGGTCGAGCAGGACCCGGAGCTGATCCTGATCGTCGATTACGGCGAGCGCACGGCGGCGCAGAAGCGTGATTTCCTCCTGCGACATCCGGCGCTGCAAGGCGTGACGGCGATCCGCGAACGACGCTTCGTGGTGCTGTCCTACCTGGCCGTCACGCCGAGCCTGGAGAACGCGACGGCCATCGAGACCCTGGCGGCGGCGCTGCACCCCGAGGCCTTCGCCCAGTGAGTCGATTTCGTCTGTTGCTGCTCGGTTTGGGCGTACTGCTGGCGCTGTCCTGCGCGGTCTCGTTGGGTTTCGGCGCGGCGCAGGTGCCGCTCGAGCGGGTGCTGGCGATCCTCGGCCAGCACCTGTTCGGCATCGTGCCCGATGCAGCGGTGAGCCTTGGCCAGGACAGTATCGTCTGGCAACTGCGCGCGCCGCGGGTGCTGCTTGGCGCGCTGGTGGGCGCCGGGCTGGCGCTGGTGGGCACGGCGCTGCAGGCGGTGACGCGCAACCCGCTGGCCGATCCGCACCTGCTCGGCGTCAGTTCCGGCGCAGCCTTCGGCGCGGTGCTCGTGGTGCTCTACCTGGGCGAATTCGCCGGCCTGCTCAGCCTGCCGCTGGCGGCCTTTGCCGGCGCGCTGGCGAGCATGCTGCTGGTGCTGGCCATCGCCAGTCGTAGCGGCCGGCTGGAGAGTGACCGCCTGCTGCTGGCCGGGGTGGCGGTGTCGTTCGTGATGATGGCGGCGAGCAATCTGCTGCTGTACCTGGGCAACCCACACGCGGCCAGCTCGGTGCTGTTCTGGATGCTCGGCGGCCTCGGTCTGGCGCGCTGGGAGCTGCTCTGGTTGCCAGCGCTGTGCCTGGCGTTGGCGTTGGCTGTACTGCTCGGCCTGGGCCGCGCGCTGAACGCGCTGATGGCCGGCGAGCAGAGTGCGGTGAGCCTGGGCCTGGAACCGCGCCGCGTGCGCCTTTTGGTGTTCGTGGTGGCGTCATTGCTCACCGGCGTGCTGGTGTCGTTGTCCGGCGCCATTGGTTTCGTCGGCCTGATGCTGCCGCATGTGGCGCGTTTTCTGGTCGGCGCCGAGCATCGCCGCGTGCTGCCGGTGGCGGCGCTGCTCGGTGCACTGTTCCTGGTCTGGGTCGATGTCGCCGCGCGTACCTGGCTGGCGCCGCAGGATCTGCCCATCGGCATCGTCACCGCTGCCATCGGCGGGGTGTTTTTCCTGGCGATGCTGCAGCGCCGTTAGTGCTGGCCCGATGCAGTAAGATGCAGCTCGTCTTCTATCAGTCGAGCCGCCCATGCCCTTGCCGCAGCGCCCCCGCTATCGCTACCGCGTCCTGCTCACCGTTCTGGTGATTGCCGCCGGCTTGCTGGTGAGCCTGTGGCTGGGCGGTCGTTATGCCGAGCAGCGGGCCTGGGACGAGCGCAGCGTCGAGGCGCGCGGGCAGTTGCAGCTTTATGCCCAATCCATTCGCACCCTGGTCGAACGTTTCAGCTCGGTGCCCGAGGTGCTGGCGTTGGACAGTGACATCCGCAGCCTGCTGCGCGCGCCACATGATCGCCAGTTACGGCTGGCCCTGAACCAGCGCCTGGAGCGCCTCAACACCGCCGCTGGCTCCACCGTTCTGTATCTGCTCGATGCCCAGGGCGAAACCCTGGTGGCCAGCAACTGGCGCGACTGGAGCAGCTTCGTCGGCAACAACTATGCCTTCCGCCCGTACTTCCAGAACGCCGTGCGTGACGGCGGTGCGCGCTACTTCGCGGTGGGCGTGACCACCGGTATTCCCGGCTACTTCCTTTCCCATGTGGTGCGCGATGACAAGGGCGAGCTGCTCGGCGTGCTGGTGGTCAAGCTGGAGCTGGAAGACCTGCAGCGCGAGTGGGTCGGCCAGCCGGGCGTGCTGATGGTCGCCGACAGCTATCAGGTGGTGATCCTCAGCAACAAGCCGATCTGGCGCTTCCGCGCCTTGCAGCCACTCGACGAACAGGCGCGTGCCGAGCTCGTTGAGGTGCGTCGTTACGCCGAGCAGGCGTTGCAGCCGCTCGCCCATGAGGTACATCGGCAAATCGACAAGGATGCGGACTGGGCGCGGGTCGACGGCCCCGACGGCAATCGCGATTACCTCTGGCAGCGCCTGTACATGCCTGAAGAAGGCTGGACCTTGCACCTGCTCAGCGAGCCGATCGGCCTGGCCGACAGTGTGCGTGGCTACCGCCTGGCGGCTGCCGGGGTGTGGATGACCTTCGCCTTTCTGTTGCTATTCCTCTTCCAGCGGCGCAAGAACCAGCGCTTGCAGGCGGGCATCCGCGAGCGCCTGGAGCGCGAGGTGGCGCTGCGTACCGCCGAGCTGCGCGAGGCCCAGGATGGCCTGGTGCATGCCGCCAAGATGGCCGCGTTGGGGCAGATGTCGGCGGCCCTGGCGCACGAGATCAACCAGCCGCTGACCGCTTTGCAGATGCAGCTCGGCAGCCTGCGTCTGCTGCTCGACAGTGGTCGGCCGGAAGCGGTGCGCGACGGTCTGCAGCGCATCGACGGCCTGCTGCAGCGCATGGCTGCGCTGACCGGCCACCTCAAGACCTTCGCCCGCAAGACCCCGGCCGGCCTCAGTGAGCGCTTGTGCCTCGGTGACGTGCTGGAGCAGGCCTTGCAGCTGCTCGCGCCGCGCATGCGCAACGAGCAGATCGAACTGCGCACGCAGATCGACGATGACGCCGAAGTGCTCGGTGATGCCATTCGCATCGAGCAGGTGATTCTCAACCTGCTGCACAACGCCCTCGATGCCATGGCCGAGAGCGAGCCGCGGATTCTTCTGGTGCATATCGCCCGCGAAGGCGACGGCTGCCTGCTCAGCGTCGAGGACAGCGGCGGCGGTATCGCCGAGGAGACCCTCGGGCGGGTGTTCGAACCCTTCTTCACCACCAAGCCGGTGGGGCAGGGGCTCGGGCTCGGGCTGGCGGTGTCCTACGGTATCGTGCGCGATCTTGGCGGCACGCTGGAGGCGCACAACGGCGAGCTGGGCGCGGTGTTCAGCATGAGGCTGCCGGTTGCGCCGTAGAACCTATTCACGGCGGTGTTGCGGCCGGGGCGCACGGCGCACCCTACGAACTGCGCGCCCGATCCCTGGGTGCGCCGTGCGAACCGGTCGTTGCCCCGGATTGCATTCGTCGGGCTACACTGCCCGCCGTTCTCAAGAGGAGGTGCCATGAGCGCTCAGGTCATAGTGGTCGACGATGAAGCGGCGATTCGCGAGGCAGTGCAGCAGTGGCTGGAACTGTCCGGCTTCGAGGTACGCGCCTGCGCCAGTGCGACCGAGGCCCTGGCCCTGGTCGACCGCGACTTCCCCGGCATTGTCGTCAGCGATGTGCGTATGCCCGGTAGTGACGGGCTGCAACTGCTCGACAAGCTGTTGCAAATCGACAGCGACCTGCCGGTGATCCTGGTTACTGGCCATGGCGACGTGCCCATGGCGGTGCAGGCGCTGCGCCAGGGCGCTTATGACTTCATCGAGAAACCCTTCACCCCAGAGCGCCTGCTCGACAGCGTGCGCCGTGCTCTGGATAAGCGTCGGCTGGTCTGCGAGAACCGCCAGCTACGTCAGCAGGTGGCCGACAAGGGCCGTATCGAAAGCCAGCTGATCGGCATTTCGCGGCCGATGGAGAACCTGCGGCGGCAAATCCTCGAACTGGCCGGCACCTCGGTCAATGTGCTGATTCGTGGTGAAACCGGCAGCGGCAAGGAGCGTGTAGCGCGTAGCCTGCACGACTTCAGCTCGCGGGCCAGCAAGGCCTTCGCCGCGCTCAACTGTGCGGCGATTCCGGAGACCATCTTCGAGAGCGAGCTGTTCGGTCACGAGAGCGGCGCCTTCACCGGCGCCCAGGCCAAGCGCATCGGCCGCATCGAGCATGCCGATGGCGGTACGCTGTTCCTCGACGAGGTGGAGAGCCTGCCGCTGGCGCAACAGGTCAAGTTGCTGCGCGTGCTGCAGGAAAAAACCCTGGAACGCCTCGGTTCGAACAAGAGCATTCAGGTCGACCTGCGGGTGATCAGCGCGGCCAAGCCGGACCTGCTCGACGAGGTCAAGGCTGGTCGTTTCCGTGAGGATCTGGTGTACCGCCTGAACGTCGCCACCCTGCATATTCCGCCGCTGCGCGAGCGCCGCGAGGATATTCCGCTGCTGTTCGAGCATTTCGCCCACGAGGCGGCGCTGCGTCATGGTCGCGAAGCGCCACCGCTGGCGCCGAGCGAACTGGCGCGGCTGCTCGGGCATGACTGGCCGGGCAACGTGCGTGAGCTGATCAACGCCGCCGAGCGCCATGCGCTGGGGCTTTCCAGCCCGCCGCCGGCCGAGCGCTTTGCCGGCCAGGCTCTGGCGCAACAGATGGAGGCCTTCGAGGCACAGTGCCTGCATAACGCCCTGCTGCAATGCCAGGGCAATATCGCCGCAGTGATGGAAATGCTGCAGTTGCCGCGTCGTACCCTCAACGAAAAAATGCAGCGTCACGGCCTGGCGCGTGGTGAATACCTGCCAGGCGGCGAAGAGTAGGGCGCGCGGGCATGTAGGGTGCGCCGTGCGCACCTGGTGTCATGATCTCGAGCCAACCGGTGCGCATGGCGCACCCTACGGTTTGGTGGCCAGCCCTCACCCGGATGCAATCCGGCAAGTAGCGCTCACCTCATCGCCCGACTGTATCTCGCTCACCTGGTAGGCGGAATTCTGCCTATGCCCTCGCGAGGGTAAGCGGTTTACCGCTCAGTGACCCATCGGTCTTTAGATTCAACCTCTCTAAATCGGGCTTTTCAGGCCCTGGCACGGCATCTGCTATGACAGTTGCAGCCGTGCAGCATCTTGCCGACGCGGCGACCATAAAAACGACAAGAGATCAGCCCATGAACTGCCATGCCCCTCGCGCCATGCCGCACTCGCTGCCGTGCATGGGCCGCCTTCCTACCGCGCCCGCCGCGGCTCTTGTCCGACGCTGCACCCTGCGCTGCTGATCGCGCACCGTCGACGCCGCCTGTGTGGCGTCGTCTAGAGTGAAACTCTGCATATAGCCAATAACAACGACGGAGATACTTCCATGCGACTGACCAAGAAAATCAGCCTGTTCGCCGCTGCCGCGGCCATCACTGCCAGCACCGCAGTGCTCGCTGCCCCGACCTTCATCAACGTGCTCACCGGCGGTACCAGCGGTGTGTACTACCCGATTGGCGTGGCCCTTTCGCAGCTGTACAGCAACGGCATCGAAGGCTCCAAGACCTCGGTCCAGGCGACCAAGGCGTCGGTGGAAAACCTCAACCTGCTCGAAGCCGGTCGCGGTGAGCTGGCCTTCGCCCTCGGTGACTCGGTCGCCGATGCCTGGAACGGCGTCGAAGACGCTGGCTTCAAAGCGCCGCTGAAGAAGATCCGCGCCATCGCCGGTACCTACCCGAACTACATCCAGATCGTTGCCAACGCTGAATCCGGCATCAAGACCCTGGAAGACCTCAAGGGCAAGCGCATCTCCGTCGGCGCACCGAAGTCCGGCACCGAGCTCAACGCCCGCGCCATCTTCGAAGCCGCCGGCCTGACCTACAAGGACATGGGCAAGGTCGAGTTCCTGCCGTACGCCGAGTCGGTCGAGCTGATCAAGAACCGTCAGCTGGACGCCACCCTGCAGTCCTCCGGTCTGGGTATGGCTGCCATTCGTGACCTGGCTTCGACCATGAAGATCAGCTTCGTTGCCATCCCGGCCGAAGTGACCGCGAAGATCGACAACGCCGCTTACGAGGCTGCCACCATTCCGGCCGGCACCTACGACGGTCAGGATGCTGACGTGCCCACCGTTGCCATCACCAACATCCTGGTCACTCATGAAGGCGTTTCCGACGAAGTCGCCTACCAGATGACCAAGCTGATGTTCGACAACCTCGGCCGTCTGGGCACCGCTCACTCCGCGGCTCAGGACATCAAGCTGGAAACCGCTACCAAGAACCTGCCGATCCCGCTGCACCCGGGTGCCGAGCGCTTCTACAAGGAAGCCGGCGCGCTGTAATGACGGCCCGGACCGTGGCGCCTGCGCCTCGGTCCGGTCTTCACAGAATCGCGAATAAAACCGGCGCCCGTGGGCGGTAGGTTTTGTTGGCGACTCTGTCTCCGTATCGAAGTAGTCATGAGGTTTGCACTCCATGAGTGAACAAAACAACGGCCTGGCCGCCAGCCCGTCCGACTGGCCGAAGGCGCTCTTTGCCGTAGCTCTGCTGTTCTCCATCTTCCAGATCGTCACTGCGGCCTTTCACCCGGTGTCGACGCAAATTCTGCGTGCCGTGCACGTTGGCTTCCTGCTGCTGCTGGTGTTCATCAGCTTTCCGGCACTCGGCAAGGGCCGTCCGTGGCAACCGCTGGCCTGGCTGCTCGGCCTGGCCGGCATGGCCACGGCGATCTACCAGTGGTACTTCGAAGCGGACCTGATTCAACGTTCCGGTGACATGACCACCAGCGACATGATCGTCGGCCTGACCCTGATCGTGCTGGTGTTCGAAGCTGCGCGCCGGGTCATGGGTATCGCCCTGCCGATCATCTGCGCGCTGTTCCTTGCCTACGGCATGCTCGGCCAGTACCTGCCGGGCGACCTGATGCACCGTGGCTATGGCCTCGACCAGATCGTCAACCAGCTGTCGTTCGGCACCGAAGGTCTGTATGGCACCCCGACCTACGTGTCGGCCACCTACATCTTCCTGTTCATTCTGTTTGGCGCCTTCCTCGAGCAGGCCGGGATGATCAAGCTGTTCACCGACTTCGCCATGGGTCTGTTCGGCCACAAGGTCGGCGGCCCGGCCAAGGTGTCGGTGGTGTCCTCGGCACTGATGGGTACCATCACCGGTTCCGGTGTGGCCAACGTGGTTACCACCGGCCAGTTCACCATTCCGCTGATGAAGCGCTTCGGCTATCGCCCGGCCTTCGCCGGTGGCGTCGAGGCGACCTCGTCGATGGGCAGCCAGATCATGCCGCCGATCATGGGCGCGGTGGCCTTCATCATGGCCGAGACCATCAACGTACCCTTCTTCGAAGTGGCCAAGGCCGCGCTGATCCCGGCGCTGCTGTACTTCGGTTCGGTGTTCTGGATGGTTCACCTGGAGGCCAAGCGCGCCAACCTGCGCGGTCTGCCCAAGGACGAATGCCCGAACCCGTGGAAGGCCGTGCGTGAACGCTGGTTCCTGCTGATCCCGCTGTTCATCCTCATCTACCTGCTGTTCTCCGGCCGTACTCCGCTGTTCTCCGGTACCGTCGGCCTGGCGCTGACCGCCATGGTCATCCTCGGCTCGGCGATCATCCTGCGGGTCTCGTCGAAGGCCATGCGCTTCGCCTTCTGGATCGCCCTTGGCGTGCTCTGCGCCGGCTTCTTCCAGCTGGGTATCGGCGTGGTGTTCGGCGTCATCGCGGCGCTGGTGGCAGTCTGCTGGTTCGTCAAGGGCGGCCGTGAAACCCTGACCCTGTGCCTGCACGCGCTGGTCGAAGGTGCGCGTCATGCCGTACCGGTCGGTATCGCCTGCGCCCTGGTCGGCGTGATCATCGGTGTGGTGTCGCTGACCGGGGTGGCCTCCACCTTCGCCGGCTACATCCTCGCCATCGGCCAGGACAACCTGTTCCTGTCGCTGGTGCTGACCATGCTCACCTGTCTGGTGCTGGGTATGGGCATTCCGACCATCCCCAACTACATCATCACCAGCTCGATCGCCGCGCCGGCACTGCTGGAACTGGGTGTACCGCTGATCGTTTCGCACATGTTCGTCTTCTACTTCGGCATCATGGCCGACCTCACGCCGCCGGTAGCGCTGGCCTGCTTCGCCGCAGCGCCGATCGCCAAGGAGCGTGGTCTGAAGATCAGCTTCTGGGCGGTACGTATCGCTGTCGCTGGCTTCGTCGTGCCGTTCATGGCGGTCTACTCGCCCGCGCTGATGCTGCAGGGCGATAGCTTGCTGGCGACGGTCTACGTCGTGTTCAAGGCGATGCTGGCGATCGGTCTGCTCGGTGCGATCTTCACCGGTTACCTGCAGGCCAAACTGAGCTGGTGGGAGCGCCTGCTGGGCTTCGCCGCTGGTGCCAGCCTGATTCTCGCTACCCCGATCAGTGACGAAATCGGCTTTGCCCTCAGTGCCATCTTCATCGCTCAGCACTTCTGGCGCGCCCGTCGCGCCGAGGCAGCGACGGCGTGATCGGCCTGTGCCTGGGGTTGGCCGGCGCGGTGTGGGCAGAGTTGCCCACGCCGTCCTTCACCCTGGCCTGGACGCACACCATCGAGAAGATTCGCTGGGAAGAGGATTACCGCGTCACCGCCGAGGGCCTGGTTCTCGGTGAGGCGCGGGTCAAGGGTTCCGGCGCCGGAATGGAAATTCCCGACGGCGCCGAACTGCGCAATGGCAGCTGGCACTACCAGCGTCAGCTACCGCCTTTGCAACCCCTGCGAGTCGGGCGTACGCCTGAGGCCGGGGATTACCAACTGTGTTTCAACCAGCGTTGTCGCCCGATGAGCGACTGGCTCGGCCCGCCAAAAGCAAGCCAGCCGGCGTTGGAACTCTGGAGCTGTGAGCTGAGCTCCCCCGCGGCTGACGCGGGTTAGGTTCGCCCGAGCGAATCCATGCTTCCGGTGCCACAAGTGCCGGATCAAAAGAAGGAAACCCCCATGCGGCGCAAGCCTGTGGGGGTTTTGTTCATCCCGGGCCTGCAGCGCTATGCGCGCTACGAATCTTATGCGCTGACGAACTGTCCAAATCGCCGCGGGGCGTGACTCTTGTTGGAGCGACGGCCCGATGCCCTGGTCTCGCCGAGGCGCCGTCGGCTTGGCCTACTATCCGCTCAGGAGACCTGTCATGCGCATTCTTTATCGTACCGCTCTACCTCTTGCTCTCTGTCTGTCGCCCGTGGTGGCTAGCGCGGTAGAGCTGCAGCCCGGTATCTGGGAGGTCAGCGCGCACAACATGCAAGTTGGCGGTCAGGCTATGCCGGGCATGGATCAGATCCTTGCGCAGATGCAGAACCTGCCGCCGGCGCAGCGCCAGATGATGGAAGGCATGATGGCCGAGCGCGGTGTGAAACTCGGGGCCGGTGGGGTGCAAATCTGCCTGACCGAGGAGCAGATCAAGTCGCAGGACATTCCCCTGCAGGACCCCAACTCTGGTTGTAACCAGCAGATCACCGAACGCAGCGGCAACCTGTGGAAATTCCGCTTCACCTGCCCGGATGCGCAAGGCGAGGGGGAAACCCGCTTCGTCAGCGACAAGGAGTTCACCACCCAGGTCAAAGGCACCTACAAGGGCCAGCCGAGCAGCATGGAGAGCCAAGCCCGCTGGATCGGGGCGGATTGCGCCACTCTCAAGGGCAACTGAGATACAGATGAAGATGTAAATTATTCGTATTGACCTGGCGAGGCGCCTGCTGCGAGAATTTTGTCGCTAATTATTTGTATTTGCGATTGGCAAATGTCTGCCAGGGAGGCATTCGGCTGCGAAGGGACTGCCAGCGGTTATCGACAGCGCATCAGGAGATCCTCCCTTGTTCAGCAGAAAAACCCACATGGCCGTGGCGATTGCGGCCGCCTGCAGTTTCAACCATGCCGTGGCCAGCGAGCAGGGGCAGCTCGAGCTCGATGCTCAGACCGTGGTCGGCGACAGTGCAGCGGCCGAGGTCGACAGCTACAAGTCCACGCCCAGCAGTGCTGCGACCAAGCTCGACCTGACCCCGCGGCAGACGCCGCAGTCGATTTCTACCCTGAGCAGCGCCCAGCTGCGCGACTTCAAGCTCACCAGCGTCAACGATGCGCTCAAGGCGGTGCCGGGCGTGCAGGTGCAGGAAGTCGAAACCGACCGCACCTACTACACCGCTCGCGGCTTCGACATCACCAACTTTCGGTACGACGGCATCGCCGTGCCCTTCGTCTACGGCAACGTCGAAGGCGACCTGGACACCGCCATGTACGAACGAGTGGAGGTGATTCGCGGCGCCAACGGCCTGATGTCCGGCACCGGCAATCCCTCGGCGACGGTCAATTTCGTGCGCAAACGGCCCACGCTGGCACCGCAGGCGCGCGTCGACCTGACGGCCGGCTCCTGG
The DNA here is from genome assembly GCF_007049795.1 of Ectopseudomonas mendocina. Taxonomy (GTDB): domain Bacteria; phylum Pseudomonadota; class Gammaproteobacteria; order Pseudomonadales; family Pseudomonadaceae; genus Aquipseudomonas; species Aquipseudomonas mendocina_D. Next base: position 129,371 of record NZ_SCFY01000009.1, on the reverse strand, counting down.
GACAAGCGGCGTATCGATACCGACGTATCCGGTGCGCTGACCGATGCCGGCAACATCCGCGGCCGCGTGGTGTATGCCAACGAAAACAAGAACTCCTACCTCGACCGCTACTCGCGTGAGAAGAACGTGTTCCATGGTGTGCTGGAGTTCGATCTGGATGACCGTACCCTCTTCACCCTTGGCCACACTTTGCAGACCAGCGACGCCAACTCGCCGATGTGGGGAGCGTTGCCGCTGGTCTATCAGGACGGTGGCAAGACTGACTATTCGCGCTCTACCAGCACCGCGACCGATTGGGCTTACTGGGACAACCAGGAAAACCGAACCTTTGCCGAGCTGGCGCACACCTTCGACAATGGCTGGCAGGCCAAGACAGTGGTCACCCGTGTCGAGAAGAAGAGCGATGGCTCGATGTTCTATGTCTACGGCACGCCGAACCGCCAGACGGGTGCAGGCCTGTATTCCTATCCGTCCGAATACAACGAAAAGAACAAACAGCTGATCGTCGATCTGCAGGCCAGTGGCCCTTTCAATCTGGGCGGGCGTCAGCACGAAGCGGCCTTGGGCGGCAGCTGGTCGCGCTCCGAACTTGAGGATCTGTCCTGGTACGACTCCAGCACCGGCACCATGCTGCCGCCGCTGGAGCAGTGGACCGGCAATTATCCGAAGCCCCTCAACGACAACGGCAGCAACGGCAGTGACTTCACCGACCGCATGAAGAGCGTCTACGGTGCAGCACGTTGGAGCCTGACCGATGATTTGAGCCTGATCACTGGCGCTCGCGTGGTCGATGTGAAGAGCGATGGCACCAACTATGGCCTGGCCAAGTCGTCGAAGAACAGCGGCAAGGTCGTACCCTACGCGGGCATCGTTTACGACATCACCGACCAGTACTCGGTCTACGCCAGCTACACCGAGATCTTCACCCCGCAGACCAAGAACGATGTGAGTGGCTCGCGTCTGGCTCCCCTGGAGGGCGTGAACTACGAAGCCGGTATCAAGGGTGAACTGTTCGACGACAAGGTCAACGTATCCCTGGCTGTTTTCCGTACCGAGCAGGACAACTTCGCCGAGCAGGCCGGCATGAATGGTTCGGTGGCTTACTACCGCGCCATCGAAGGCCTGACCAGCGAAGGCTACGAGCTGGAGTTCTCTGGCGAACCGCTGGAAGGTCTGCAGCTCAGCGCCGGCTACACCTTTGTCGACATCACCAATGCCGATGGCTCGCATGCGGTGACATACTCGCCCAAGCACATGATCAAGACGGCTGCTACTTACCGCATTCCGGGTATGGAGAAGCTCAAGGTCGGCGCCGCCGTGCGTTGGCAGGACGATATCAAGATCGCCGTGCCACTGACGGCCGATGACGGTTTCACTTCGATTGGCACTGCCGACGCCAAGCAAAAGGCCTACGCCGTGGTCGACCTGATGGCCAGCTACGACATCGACCCGAACTGGAGCGTGTCGGCCAACCTCAACAACCTCACCGACGAGAAGTACCTGAACAGCCTGTACTGGTCCCAGGCCTACTACGGTGCCCCACGTAACGTCAGCGCCACCCTGACCTGGAAATACTGACAGTCAGGGCCGCCCGAGTGGGCGGCCCTGTCGTCGATGAGAGATTTCGATGCGCCCGATTCTGGTACTGCTGCACCGCTGGTGCGGCCTGTTCATCGCACTGTTCCTGTTCACCGCAGGCTTGACCGGCGCTGTCATTTCCTGGGATCACGAACTGGACGAATGGCTCAATCCGCACCTGTTCGATGCGCAAAGCGCAGGGCCGGCGCAGGACCCGCTGCAGCTTGTTGATGCCCTGGAAGCACGCGACCCACGTTTGCAGGTGAGCTTCATGCCGCTGGCGCTGGAGCCTGGCCATGCGCTGGGGATCTTCGTCGACCCGCGTATCGATCCGGCCACCGGCAAGGCCTTTGATCTGGGCTTCAATCAGCTCGGCATCGACCCGGTGAACGGCGATATCCAGGGGCAACGTGAGTGGGGGGCGATCTCCCTGAGCCGGGAGAACCTGCTGCCGTTTCTCTACAAGCTGCACTACAGCCTGCATATCCCGGATGGCTTCGGCATCGAACTGGGCGTGCTTTTCTTCGGCATCGTCGCCATCGTCTGGTGCCTCGATTGTCTGGTCGCGCTGTGGCTGTCGTTCCCCAACCTGCGCAGCTGGCGCAAGTCGTTCGCCTTTCGCTGGCGCCAGGGCGGCTACAAGCTCAATTTCGACCTGCACCGCTCCGGTGGCGTATGGATCTGGTTGCTGCTGCTGATCCTCGCCGTCACCTCGGTATCGATGAACCTCGAACGCCAGGTGGTGCGCCCGCTGGTTGAGCTGTTCTCGCCGTTGACGCCAAGCCCTTTCGCCAGTCGCACACCGGTGACCCTGGACCAGCAGATCGTGCCGCAGATCGACCGCCGCCAGGCCATCGCCATTGCCGACGCAGAAGCGCGGCGGCTGGGGTGGGAGGCGCCTGCCGCCGGGCTGTTCCACTCGGCGGAGTTCGGTGTCTACGGCGTCGGCTTCTACGAGCTGGGCGATGACCATGGCGATGCCGGGCTGGGCAATCCCTGGATCTACGTCGACAGCCGCAGTGGCGAACTGGCCGGTGCGCATGTGCCTGGCACGGGCAGTGCCGGGGATATCTTCCTGCAGGCGCAGTTCCCGCTGCACTCCGGGCGTATCATCGGTTTGCCGGGGCGGATTCTGGTGTCGCTGCTGGGCCTGGCCGTTGCGGTCTTGTCCGTGACCGGCGTGGTGATCTGGGCCAGGAAACGTCGTTCGCGCGTGCTCGCCGAACAGCGTCTGCGCGGCGGTTCACAGGCCGTGGCGTAAACGCAGCGCTGCAACCTGATCGGCTCGCTCCGTGAGGAAGCGATTGAACGCCTCGATCAGTTCGGGGTGGTTGATGCTCGACAGGTAGTAGTGATCCTCCACATGCGGCAGCTCCGGGTCGAGCACCAGGCTGTCGGGCGCCATGCGCATCTGCCGGAGTTGGTGAGCCACTACCTTGGGGTTGAGGTAGACCGCGTCGACGCGGTCACTGGCGGCCATGCGCAGCAACGAGTCGATCTGGTTGGCCTGGATCAGGCGGATTTTTCCGGCGCGAATGTCCGGCAGGTAGGGCCAGGGCGTAAAACCGTTCTGTGTGCCGAGCAGTTCGATGCGTTGCTGGCCCTCACCGAGGTACCGCGGCTTGACCAGCATGCCGTCGACATAAGGCGCTGCCGGGTGGCTGTAGTGGATGTCGTGGCCGGCTTTCTGGTCGGCATTCCATTGCGGGTGATCGGGGAACTTGAGGTCGACCCGGCCGGACAGGAAATCGCCGAGCAGCCGTCTGACCGGCAGCGGCGTGTAGACGAAGCGATAGCCATACTCGGCGGCGAAGGTGTCCAGCAGGTCGCGGGCGTAGCCGCGGTACTCACCGTTCTCCACATCGGAATACGGTTGATAGGGCTGCAGTTCGACGCCGACGCGAATGTCCTCCTGTGCGGCGACGGGCAGGGCGAGCAGGCAGAGCAGCAGGGCGAAGCATCTGGTCATGGCAGGCAGGTTCTCGCTGACAGCTAACAGCTGCTGGCACCCTAACCATAGCTGCGCCTTAGAGAATAGGCGAGATCAGCCTTGCTACGCGCATGCCCAGCTGTTGCAGGCGGTGCAGGTTGCGCCGGTCGGCGTTGACCAGCTCGCGCGAGCGGCTGAAGTCGTCCTCCAGCATGGCCGCTACCTGAGCATTGAAGCCCTCGTCGAAGGTCAGCAGGCTGACCTCGAAATTCAGGCGGAAGGAGCGGTTATCCAGGTTGGCGCTGCCCAGCATGCTGACATCGTGATCGATCAGCAAAGCTTTCTGGTGCAGGAAGCCCGGTTGGTAACGGAAGATGCGCACGCCGGCGCATAGCGCCTCGAAGGCGTAGAGGCTGGAGGCGGCATAGACAATGCGGTGATCGGGGCGTGACGGCAGCAGCAGACGCACGTCGACGCCGCGCATCACTGCCAGGCGCAGGGCGGCAAAAAGGGACTCGTCGGGTACGAAGTACGGGCTGCTCAGCCAGATCCGCTCGCGCGCCGCATGAATCGCCTCGACGAACAGCAGCGAGCAGGTCTCCTGCGGGTCGGCCGGGCCGCTGGCGACCACCTGACAGAGCAGGCCGGGCTCATCCTGCTTGCTCGGCATCTGCAGCGGTGGCAAGCGTTTGCAGGCCCAGTACCAGTCTTCGGCGAAAGCTTCCTGCAGGCTGGCCACCACCGGGCCGCGCACCTCGACATGGGTGTCGCGCCAGGGCGCCAGCGGCGGCTTCTGCCCGAGGTATTCGATGCCGACGTTGAGCCCGCCGAGAAAGCCGATCTCACCGTCGACCACGACGATCTTGCGGTGGTTGCGAAAATTCAGCTGAAAGCGATTGAGCAGCCCGGAGCGCGTGGGGAAGGCGTGTATCTGCACACCACCACGGCGCAGGCGGTCGATGAAGGCGGCGGATAACGAATGGCTGCCGACGCCGTCATACAGCACATGCACCTGTACGCCAGCGGCGGCACGCTCCAGCAGTACGTCTTGCAGGCGCCGGCCGAGGCGGTCGTCGCGAATGATGAAGAACTGCAGCAGGATCACCTGCTGGGCGCCGGCCAGGGCATTGAAGATCGCCGTGAAGGTGGCCTCGCCATTGATCAGCAAGTCGACGCGGTTGCCGGTCAGGCCAGGCAGATGCGACAGACGCGGCAGTGCACGCAGGCGGTCGTAGGCGGGCGACAGGTGCGCGGCCTTGGCTTCCTCGACCCAGGGGCGCCAGTCCTGCTCGGCCATGGCGTGGTGCATTTCCTTGTCGGCCTGACGCCGCGCCTTGACGTAGGCATCGAAGCGGCTGCGGCCGAACACCAGGTACGGCAGCAGCGTCAGGTAGGGCATGAAGAACAGCGACAGCCCCCAGGCCAGCGCACCCTGGGCGGTGCGCACGGTGAGCACGGCGTGGATCGCGGCCAGTACGCCGAGGGCGTGAATGGTGGCGATCAGGTAGGCGAACAGATGGGGAATGCCGAAATCGGCAGGCATGCAGGCTCTTCCTTTCACAGGCTGTGTGCAACTGACTGCGGCGGTTGCAGGGCGTTCTGCGTACATCCTGCCACGCTGTGTCCTGGTGTGGCAGTGCCGGGCAAATTGCCACCTTTCAGGGAATTATTCGGGACTTTCATGTGTCTGTGAGTCTGAGTGAGCGGAATTCATGTGTTACTCTTTCTGGTTCGACCCGTCTGTGGGTCGTCTTTAATTGGAGGAGGGCATCCGTCCTGTTCACGCTCGTCTAGCGAGTCAAACGCATCAAGGAGCACGCCACGTATGGGAAACGTCCCTTCGCATGACACGACCCCGCCGCCCGCAGCGGAAACCCACGAAGGCATCCCGGCACCGTCCGGTGAGGCCAATCTGATCGACACCGATTACGTCATCGGTCAGGACAACATCAAAGGGCAGTTCGTCTTCGCCCTCGACATCCACGGCAAGGTCTTCACCATCTCCGCGCTGGTCGCGGTGATCTTCGTGATCCTCGCCCTGGCTCTGCAGAACCAGATCGAACCGCTGTTCAGCGGTGTGCGCGACTGGCTCACCCATCACATGGCCTGGTTCTTCATCGGTGCCGCGAATGTCTTCGTCCTGCTCTGTCTCGGCCTGATCCTCTCGCCGCTGGGCAAGGTGCGCATCGGAGGCAAGGACGCGACGCCCGACTACACCTACATGGGCTGGTTCTCCATGCTGTTCGCCGCCGGTATGGGCATCGGCCTGATGTTCTACGGCGTGTCCGAGCCCATGTCGCACTACAGCGCGGCGATGGGTGGTATCACTGTCGGTGAGGATGGCGTGCGTACCGACTGGGCACCGCTTGGCGGCGCTGCCGGTAACGCCGAGGAGGCTGTGCGCCTGGGCATGGCTGCGACCATCTTCCACTGGGGTCTGCACCCCTGGGCGATCTACGCCATCGTCGCCCTGGCGCTGGCGCTGTTCTCGTTCAACAAGGGCCTGCCGCTGTCGATCCGCTCGATCTTCTACCCGATCCTCGGTGAGCGCGTGTGGGGTTGGCCGGGGCATATCGTCGACATCCTCGCGGTGTTCGCCACCCTGTTCGGTCTGGTCACCTCGCTGGGCCTGGGCGCGGAGCAGGCGGCTGCGGGTGTGGAGTACCTGTTCGGCATCCCGGCGACGGACACCACCAAGGTGCTGCTGATCATCGCTATCACCCTGATCGCCCTGGCTTCGGTAGTCGCCGGTCTCGACAAGGGCGTCAAGCGCCTGTCGGAGATCAATATGGGCCTGGCCATGGCCCTGTTGTTGTTCATCATCATCGCCGGGCCTACCCTGGTGATCTTCACCGACTTCTTCAAGAACCTCGGTGCTTACCTGCAGTACCTGCCGGCGCTGTCCAACCCGGTCGGTCGTGAAGATGCCAACTTCAGCCAGGGCTGGACCGCCTTCTACTGGGCCTGGTGGATCAGCTGGTCGCCGTTCGTCGGCATGTTCATCGCCCGCGTCAGCCGTGGCCGCAGCGTACGTGAGTTCCTCGTCGCCGTGCTGCTGGTGCCGTCGCTGGTGTCGGTGCTGTGGATGACTGCCTTCGGTGGTACCGCCATCAACCAGCTGCTGGTCGATGGTTTCACCGGTGCGCAGGAAGCCGGCCTGGAGCTGAAGCTGTTCAGCATGCTCGGTGAAATGCCGCTGACCGGTATCACCTCGTTCATCGGCATCGTGCTGGTGGTGGTGTTCTTCATCACCTCGTCGGACTCGGGCTCCCTGGTGATCGACACCATCACCGCTGGCGGCAAGGTCAACGCGCCGGTACCGCAGCGCGTGTTCTGGGCCAGCATCGAAGGTGTGATCGCCATCGCCCTGCTGCTCGGCGGCGGTCTGGTGGCGCTGCAGGCGATGGCCGTATCGACCGGTCTGCCGTTCACCATCGTGCTGCTGGTGGGCTGTATCTCGATCGTCAAAGGCCTGATGAGCGAGCCGCGTTAGTAGCGACGCGGTCTGCCCCCCTCCCATTTATTGGGGGCACGCCTAGTGGAGAGGGGCATTGGAACGAAAACGCCGCGAACCTTTGCAGGTTCGCGGCGTTTTCGCGTCGGGCGCTAGTGCATCAGCACTCGATGATGTTCACCGCCAGGCCGCCACGCGCGGTTTCCTTGTACTTGGTCAGCATGTCGGCGCCGGTTTCGCGCATGGTCTTGATCACCTTGTCCAAGCTCACGTAGTGCGAGCCGTCACCGTACAACGCCATGCGTGCGGCGTTGATGGCTTTCACCGAGGCGATGGCGTTGCGCTCGATGCAGGGGATCTGCACCAGGCCGCCGACCGGGTCGCAGGTCAGGCCCAAGTGGTGCTCCATGCCGATTTCCGCCGCGTTCTCGACCTGCTCCGGGGTGCCGCCGAGTACCGCGCACAGCGCGCCTGCCGCCATCGAGCAGGCCACGCCCACCTCGCCCTGGCAGCCGACTTCGGCGCCGCTGATCGAGGCGTTTTCCTTGTACAGGATGCCGATGGCGCCGGCGGTCAGCAGGAAATCGATGATGCCGCGGTCGCTGGCGCCGGAAATGGCGTTGGCGTAGTAGTGCAGCACGGCCGGGATGATGCCCGCGGCGCCGTTGGTCGGCGCAGTGACCACGCGGCCACCTGCGGCATTCTCTTCGTTCACCGCCAGGGCCCAGAGGTTGACCCAGTCGAGCATGCGCAGCGGGTCTTCCAGGTAGCTGCGCTGGAAGCCGCCCAGCTTGCGCGCCAGGATCGCCGCGCGGCGACGCACCTTGAAGCCGCCCGGCAGGATGCCCTCGGTGCGGCAGCCGCGGTCGACGCAGGCCTGCATCACCTTCCAGATTTCCAGCAGGCCGGCATCGGTCTCTTCGTCGCTGCGCCAGTGACGTTCGTTGCGGCGCATCACCTCGGCAATGCCGATACCGTTCTCGCGCGCCAGGCGCAGCAGGTCGGCGCCGCTGGTGAACGGCAGCGGCAGGCTGGTGGCATCCGGGGCGATGACCTTGTGCTTGGAGCCGTCGGCGAGGATCGCCTCGCTGACCACGAAGCCGCCGCCCACCGAGTAATAGGTGGCCTCATGCACCTGAATGCCGGCGGCATCGAAGGCGGCGAAGCGCAGGCCGTTGGCATGCAGCGGCAGCGCCTTGCGGAACATCTTCAGGTCGGCCTTCTCGTCGAAAGCGACGGCGTGCTTGCCGGCCAGGACGATGCGCTTGTCACGGCGGATGGCCTCGATATAGCCGGGCACCTGGTCTACGTCGACGGTGTCGGGCTCATGGCCGCTGAGGCCGAGCAGCACCGCCTTGTCACTGCCGTGGCCCTTGCCGGTGGCGCCGAGCGAGCCGTACAGCTCGGCAGCGACGCGGGTCACCTGCGGCATGTGGTCGTGGTTCTCCAGCGCATGGGTGAACAGCGCGGCCGCGCGCATCGGGCCGACGGTGTGGGAGCTGGAGGGGCCGATACCGACTTTGAACAGGTCGAAAACGCTGATAGCCATGGCGAGATTCTTCTTCTGTGGGCACGTCTGAAAACCGGGTTTTCAGCGATGCCATCATGTGGGTGAACCACGCGCCCGGTTCAGCGCGTGTGGATATCTCTATCTAAGGCCGGCCATATCATTATGTATACTGATTTATTTTTAACCTATTCGTTAGCGACCCTTAACTATTGAGATCGCGTCATGGACATCACCCGTCTGCGCACCCTGCGTGAACTGGCCCGCTGCCGCACCATGGCCGCGGCTGCCGAGTCGCTGCACCTGACGCCCTCGGCGGTTTCGCAGCAGGTGTCCCAGCTCGAACGCGAAGCGGACATGGCGCTGATCGAGCGGCGCGGACGCGGCGTGGTACTGACTCCGGCCGGCGAGCGCCTGGTGGCGCATGCCGAACGCATCCTCATGGTGCTCGACGAAGCGCGCTCGGAACTGGCGCTGCTGCGCGGCGAAATCGCCGGTGAACTGCGTGTGGCGGCTTTCCCCTCGATTGCCGTGGCGGTAATCGCCGAAACCGTGCGCGCGTTGCGCAGCGCCTACCCTCGGCTGAACGTGGTGGTATTGGAACTGGAACCGCAGGAAAGCCTCAGCGCCCTCGGCGCCTGGCAGATCGACGTGGCGGTGATCGACGACCTGGCCGTGCAGCCCGACGAGAACCGCGAGAACTATGCGCTGATTCCCCTGACTCAGGACCAGCTGCACGTACTGCTGCCCATCGACCATGCATTGGCCCGACGCGACAGCCTGACCATCGCCGAGCTGCGCGACGAAGCCTGGGCGCTGGACTCCACCGGCAGCTCGTTCGGCGAATTCATCACCAACCTGTGCCGCCGTTCGGGTTATGCGCCGCGCATCAATGCCCACTGCGCCGGCTTCGAGATGGTCGCGGCCATGGTCGCCTCGGGCAACTCCATCTCCATCGTCTCCGGCCTGCGCCTGGTACGAACGCTACCCGGCGTCACCGCCGTGCCGCTGCTGCCGGCTATCCAGCGTGGCGTGTTCCTCGCCTACCGCAAGGGCGAGCGCGATCACCCGGCGGTGAACGTGTTTCTTGATGAGGCGGTTTATACGGCGGACAAGGTACTGGGTTAGCCCGTTCGTGTGGGATGGGCTTTAGCCGCGATGCTCTTGGCTTTTCGATGAGGCCCATGCACATCGTGGGCATCATCATCTGTCTATCCGACTTTTACTCCACAGGCCCGAGAGCCTCTTGAGCCGCTTCAGCCTCCAACTTCGCCCTATCAGCCTTGCTGATGTACCTGGGTTTATTGCTTTTGGGCGCGAGCTTGGCATTGGCCTTCTTGGCGTGAGCTTCGAGCAGTTGTTTGATCTTTTTGCGGCGGTTCATGGGCGTGTGCTTGTGTTGTTCTGATTCGAGAGTACCCACGTGTTGTGTGGGTAGCCAGGGTTCAGCTCCAGAGAGCGCTGATCAGTGTACGCCCCGGATAATGCGTCGCCACCTGCGCCTGCAGCAGCTCGCCACAGGCCAACGCATCGGTCAGCGCATGGTGTGCCGAGTACAGCGGCAGACCGTAGCGCAGGCGACTGTCGGCCAGGCGGATGGAGGTGGGCTCGCGGCCGCGCAGGCGGTCCCACCAGCTTACGGTGCGCTTGGGGTGCAGGCGGGCTTCCAGTTCCATTGTGTCGATGGTGGGGAAGATCAGCCCTTCGCCGAGGTGCTGGCGCACGGCCTGGTCGAGGAAGCTGCGTTCGATATTGCGGTAGTGCACCACCACCACCTTGCCGGCCAGGGCTTCCAGTAGCTCTTCGAGCACACTGGCCAGGCGTGGGGCGTGGCGGATGTCGCTGTGGGTGATGTGGTGGAAGGTGACCGATTCGGCACTCAACTCGCTGGTGGGTTTGACCACCCAGTAGCGCGCCTCGCTGCAGCGGATACGCTGCAGGCTCAGCGGCACCAGGCCAAGGCTGACGATGGCATGTTCGCGCGGGTCGAGGCCGGTGGTTTCCACGTCCAGCGCCACCAGTGGTACTTCCGCCAATGGCGTATCGGCGGCGACGCAGCCGGCGCCGTAGAAGGCGCGCAGGCGCGGGTCGCGGCTGCTGTCGGCGAGGCTGGCGAACAGTTGCGGCCAGTCCTGGGCCGCGCGCTCGTTCATCGCGGGCGGCTCGCTGGCTGTGCGGGGTAGCGAAAGCGCAGGAATTTCTGCGCGTTGCTGATCACCTGGAAGGCTTCCTTGAGGTGCTGGCGTTCGCTGGCGCTGAACTGTTCCGGCTCGATGTAGTTGCTCGGCGCGTTGCCGGCCTCGACTTCACGGGTCTGGTGGCGCACGCGTACCAGGCTGAGGAACTCGAAGGCATAGCGCAGGTGCTCCAGCGCCTCCTTGGGCAGCAGTTTGGTGGCGGCGATGGCGTCGAGGCGATCCAGCGAGTTCTGCGCCTTGGAGCCACAAGCCAGGGCGTGCACGCGGATTAGGTCGGTGAGCGGTGCGGTACCGCGGCCCTTGAGGTTGATGATGTTGCGGTGGCGGCCGTCGGTTTCCATCACGAAGGTGCGGAAGAAGCCCAGCGGCGGTGTGCGGTTGAGCGCGTTACGCGCCAGCGCGGCGAGGAAGGCGGGACTGGCGCTAGCCTTCTGTGCCAGCAGATCCTTGAGGTTCTCCACCAGTTCGGTTTCGCCGTAGAGGCCGTCGAGGTCGAAGAAGATGCTGGCGTTGAGCAGGGTTTCCGGGTTGGGCCGCTCGATCCACTCGCTGAAGTACTGCCGCCAGACCTTCAGTGGCTGTCGCCACTTGGGGTTGGTGGCCATGATGCCGCCCTTGCAGTAGCTGTAGCCGCAGGCGGCCAGGCCGTCGCTGACGAACTGCGCTAGTTCGGCGAAGTAGGCGTCGTGTTCGTCCGCATCGAAGCTATCGTCGAGCACCAGGGCGTTGTCCTGGTCGGTGAGCAGCAGTTGCTCATCGCGGGCCATGGAGCCTGCGACCATGAAGCAGTAAGGCACTGGCGGCGGGCCGAGCTTCTGTTCGGCCAGCTCCAGCAGGCGCTGGCTGAAGGCGCGGCCGATGCCGCTCATGGCGCTGCCGACCATGTGCGCGCTGGCGTCGTCGGCGACCATCCGTACGAAGGTGGCCTGCAGGTCCGGCAGCAAGCTCTTGAGCCCCTCCACCGAGGTCTTGTTGAAGATGCCGTTGACCAGATACAGGCTGCTGCGCGACTCGTAGCGGATGATGTCGGCCAACGCCACCACGCCCACCGGGCGGCGGCGATGCAGCACCGGCAGGTGGTGGATGTTGTTGCGCAGCATGCACAGCATGGCCTCGAACACCGAGTCGTCGGCCTGCAGGGTGATCGGGTTGGGCGTCATGATCTGGCTGACCGGCGTATCGCTGGCCAGGCCGGCGGCGACCACGCGGGTGCGCAGGTCGCGGTCGGTGAGGATGCCGGCCATTACCTGATTCTGCTGCTCGGCGACGTCCACCTGGTGCGGGTCGGGCCAGCGCGTGCCGGGATCGACGACGATCACCGAGGACACGCTGTGTTCGGTCATCACCTGCGCCACCTGCTGGATCGGCGTATCCAGCGGCACGCTGATCGCACTGCGCGAGATCAGCTTGCGCACCTTGATCTTCATCAGCTCGCTGGCCTTGCCGTGGCTGTCTTCCAGGGCGGACTTGAGGCGCGACTGGCCTTCGGCCTCGACGAAGTCGGCGAAGCTGTCGAACTGCTCGCAGAGCTGATGGAACAGCGTGCCGGGGATGAAGTAGATCAGGCTGTCTTCGATCGCGGTGGCGCCCAGGCGCACCTTGTTGCCGCGCAACAGCCCGGCCTGGCCGAAGATGTCGCCTTCGGTCAGGCGGTTGTGCAGTTCGCCGCCACGCCGGTGGATTTCCACCGCGCCGCTGCGCACGTAATGCAGCTCGTGGATCGGCGCACCGACGGCGAGGATTTCACTGCCGGCCTTGAAGTAACCCACTTGCACCTGACGGGCGATCTCGTCGAGAGTCTGCTCCGGCAGGTTGTCGAAGGGGGCGAAGCGATTCAGGTGGTCGCGGATCTCGATCAGCTCGATCTGCATGCGTGCCTCGCTGGCTAGCTGGCACTACAGGATACGGGCTGCCACGATGTCAGTGCAAAGCGGGCGGCCACGGGCCAAACAAGGAGAGGTTATGCAGGTTTCAGGATTTTGGTGGTTGGCGGGCGCGCTGCTGGTGCTCGGCGGCGCCGTGGTTTTCTACTACAACCGCCTGGTGTTCAACCGCCACCGCGTGGCGGAAGCCGCCAGCGGCATCGATGTGCAGCTCAAGCGCCGCTCCAGCCTGATTCCGGCGCTGGTGGAATGTGTGCGCCAATACATGGGCTACGAGCAGAGCACGCTGGAGGCGTTGGTGCAGGAGCGCATGCGCGCGGTGCAACTGGCGGATTCGCCGCTGGCCCAACGTGCGCCGGTAGAGACGCTGCTCAGTCATCAGCTACGCCAGCTGTTTTTGCTGGTCGAGGATTATCCGGAGCTCAAGGCTGACAGCCAGTTTCGTGAGCTGCAGGGCAACATCAGCGAGGTCGAGAACCATATCCAGATGGCTCGGCGTTACTACAACGGCGCGGTGCGTGAGCTGAACGTACTGGTCGAGTCGCTGCCGAGCAATCTGGTGGCCCGGCTGTTCGCTTTTACCCAGGCCGAATATTTCACCTTGGATGACCCGCGTGAAGGCCAGTCGCCGAAGATGGAGTTCTGAGCATGCAAGGATGGCTGCGTGGTCTGTTGCTTAGCTGTTTTCTGCTGCCGGGCCTGGTGTTGGCGCAGGAGGCCATCGAGGATTTTGCCGTCACCCTGCAGGTCGAGGCCGACGGCAATCTGCTGGTCACCGAACGGATTACCGTACGCGCCGAGGGTCAGGATATTCGTCGTGGCATCTACCGCGATCTGCCGGTCAGTTATGCGCTGCCGATGGGACTGGAGCAGAGTAGCCCGATCACCCTGCTGGGCGTGACTCGCGATGGCCGGCCCGAGTCGGTGCGCAGCGAGCGCAATGGTGCCTGGGTGCGCTTCTACCTAGGCTCACCGCACATTCTGCTTGAGCCGGGACGCTATCACTACGAGCTGCGCTATCGGGTCGGGCGCGCCCTGCTGCATCACGCCGACACGGACGAGCTGTACTGGAACGTCACCGGCAACGGCTGGCTATTCCCCATCCGCCAGGCCTCGGTGGAGCTGCGCCTGCCAGCGGGGGCGCGCATCGGCCAGTTTGCTGCGTATACCGGAGCCCAGGGCGATCAAGGCCAGGACTTCCAGATTGTCGAACGCGGCGATGATCACCTGCGCCTGGCCACCACCGAGACGCTGCCGGCCTATCACGGCCTGACCGTGGCTGTGGACTGGCAGGCAGGGTTGGTACCGCGGCCTGGCCTGCTGCAAAACGCCAGTCGCGCCGTGCTGGATAACCTGGGTGTAGGCATCGGTGCCGTGTTGCTGATCGGCCTGCTGCTGTTCTACCTGCGTGCTTGGAACCGTGTCGGCCGCGACCCGCGCAAGGGCGTGATCATCCCGCTGTTCGAGGGGCCGCAGGGTATGAGCGCGGTGCAGGCGGGCTATCTCTGGCATCGCGGGTTGCGCGGCGCTTTCGGCGAGGCACGGGCCTTCAGCGTGTGGCTCACCGACATGGCCATCCGCAAGCATCTGCATATCGAGGACAAGCCGCACGGCGGCGGCTTCAGCCTGGCCCGCGACCAGGGCGCTGGCAGTGACATGAGCGAGCTGGATCGCGACCTGCGCAAACGTCTGTTTCCGGCCAACAAGATTGGTATTGCGCTGATCATCGGCACTCAGTACGAGCCCCGTCTGGCGGATGCGGTGGCCGGGCTGAGCAGCCAGCTTGGCGAGCAGGGCAAGGCCTGGTTTGCCAACAACCGTGGCATCTGGGCTTTGGGGTTGGTGTGGGCCGCATTGGCATGTGCCGCAACGGTGCTCTTGAGTGGCCAGGGCGAAGATGAGTGGGCCACAGGTCTGGCCGGACTGGTGTTCAGCCTGGGCTTTGGCGTGCCGGCACTGGTCGTGTTCAACATGGCCCGCCATCAGCCCGGCTTCGGTAAGCAGATGGGGCTGTATCTGGTCGCGCTGATGTTCGGCTGGCCAGTGCCGGTAGGGCTGATGATGATTGCCGCGTCGGTGTCGGTGTCGGTGCCGGCGTTGCTGCTGATCGTCGCCTATGTCTCACTGGTGCTGGCGTTCTATTACCTGTTGCCGGCGCCAACCCTGGAGGGGCGACACCTGCTCGACGCGTTGGAAGGCTATCGCGATTACCTGCAACTGGCCGAGCGTGACGCCTTGGCCCTGGCAGGCGACGCCCCGGCGATGAGCATCGCGCTGTACGAGCGCCATCTGCCTTTCGCCATGGCCTTGGGCGTGGAAGACAAATGGAGCGCGCGCTTTAGCGAGGCCCTGGCCAGTGGCCTGATCGACCCGACGCAGCGCGACTATCAGCCAAGCTGGTACCAAAGCCGCAGCAGTTATAGCTCGCCGCAAGCCCTGAGTGCTGCGCTGGCCGCCGGACTCGCCAGTGCCACGGCCCTGGCATCGTCGCCGCCGTCGAGCAGTTCTTCGGGCGGCGGTGGCTCGTCCGGTGGCGGTTCCTCGGGTGGAGGAGGTGGCGGCGGCGGTGGTGGCGGCTGGTAGGTCATAGCTGGAGGCTAATCGTTCAACTCCAGTTCCAGCGGCTCTCTGCCACCGCGTCGTGGGCGTGCAGACTTTCCGCATGGATGACCTTGAGGCGTAAGCCGCTGGCCTGCGGCAACTGGCGCAGGGCGCGGTGCAGGCGGCGTGCGGCGTCTTCGCAGAACATCAGGTTCTGCCCGTTGGCGAGGGCGAAGGCCTGTTCGTCGGCGCGCTTCACCGCGGTCTGTACCGGCGTGCCGAGGGCCTGCTCGGCGCTGTCGATCAACTCTAGTACCGGCAGTTCGACGCAGCCCGGTGCCAGGCGCAGTCGCAAGGTCGCCGTGCTGCGCTGGCTGTGCGGGGTGGCGACGATGCCCTGGGTCGAGCCGAGCCAGTCGAGCACGCTGGAGTAATCCACCTGCTGGTCGGGAAAGTCCCAGGCGAAGCGTTGCTGGATCAACTGCCGTGCCAGCGCTGCCGAGCAAGGGCAGGTGGACGAGTAGCTGACCTCGACCTGCAATTCGATGTCCACGCCCCGGCCGTCCTGCCGGGCGCGCAGTTCGAAGGGGTAGCCCTTCCAACCGTTCAACGGGCTGACTAGCGCCGGACGCTTGAGTGGTACCTCGCCGCGCAGCGTCAGGGTGGCGCTGTCGGACAGCTCCTGGTGACTGCTCAGGCAGTCATCTAGCACCTGCAGCACGGCAGGCACGTCCAGTTCCTGATGCACCAGGCGCTGGGCCGCCATGTACAGGCGCGACATATGGATGCCGCGTGCGCCGGCATCATTGAGGCTCACGCCGATATCGACGCTGGCGGTCACGGCCGCGCTGGCCAGGCGAATGGGCAGGGCGATACCGGCCATGCCGACCCAGTCCAGTGGCAGGTCGTGGTGGGTGGCTTGAGCGGCAATATCCGGCAGGGGCTGGTCGTTCATCGCAAATCCGTGAGTTGCTTTCAGAATTAAATGTTATGTTATAACAATTAAAGCAAGCCAGCCGAATTGTCATGACCCTGACCGCGACCACCGAGGCCGAACTGCTGGCGCAGCCAGCGGATGACTACATGAACGACGCCCAGCAGCAGTTCTTCCGCGAGTGGCTGCTGACCCAGCGAGCCGAGTTGCAGAAGCGCATCGACGAGGAATTCACCGAGCTGCGTCAGCCCGATACCAGCAGCGACGTCGCCGATATCGGCGCCGCCGAGGAGCAGCGCCAATGGCAGCTGCGCCTGCTGGAGCGGGAAAAGAAGCTGCTGGACAAGATCGACCAGGCGCTTGAACGCCTGGCTCGTGGCGAATACGGCTGGTGCCCAGGGTCTGCCCCCCCGTTTCGGTGCGAGCCGCGTTGCTGCGCCAAATGGCGCCAGGCAAGGCGCGGGACGCAGGGAATGGTGGTCCCTTGCCAAGTCCCGCAACGCCGCATGGCGCCATTTGCCGCGCAACCCGAAGGGCCGGGCCAGTTTTTGCGCGATGCGTTGTTGCTCGACGGCTCATTTGGAGCACCAAACTTCGCGTCTCGCGTCTCGCGTCTCGCGTCTCGCGCCTAGCCCCGCGCAAAAACTGGCGCCGGCGCGGCCACGACGAAACGGGGGGCAGACCCTCAACCGGCGAACCCATCGGCCTCAAGCGCCTGCTGCTGCGCCCGACCGCGATCCTGTGCATCGAAGCCAAGGAGCGCCAGGAGCAGCGCGAAAAACATCAGCGTGACCGTGACTGAACGAGGAACACCCCCATGAATCAGCGTCTACCCGTTACCGTGCTGTCCGGCTTTCTTGGCGCCGGCAAGAGCACCCTGCTCAACCATGTGCTGAAGAACCGTGAAGGCCGCAAGGTCGCGGTAATCGTCAACGACATGAGCGAAATCAACATCGACGGTGCCACTGTCCAGCAGGACGTCAGCCTCAACCGCGCCGAAGAGAAGCTGGTGGAAATGAGCAACGGCTGCATCTGCTGCACCTTGCGCGAAGACCTGCTCGACGAGGTCAGCCGCCTGGCCAGCGAAGGCCGCTTCGACTACCTGCTGATCGAGTCCACCGGCATTAGCGAGCCGCTGCCGGTGGCTGAAACCTTCACCTTCCGCGACGAGCAGGGCCGCAGCCTGTCCGACCTGGCGCGGCTGGACACCATGGTCACGGTGGTCGACGGGGTGAACTTCCTGCGCGATTTCCATGAGGCCGACAGCCTGGCCAGCCGGGGCGAAACCCTGGGTGAGGAGGACGAACGTTCAATCACCGACCTGCTGATCGAGCAGGTGGAGTTCGCTGATGTCATCCTCATCAGCAAGATCGACCTGATCAGCCAGGCCGAGCGCGAGGAGCTGATGGCCATCCTCCGTGGGCTCAACACCCACGCCGACATCCAGGCCATGAGCATGGGCCAGATCGCCCTGGACAAGATCCTCGACACCGGCCGCTTCGACTTCGACCGCGCCTCGCAGGCACCGGGCTGGCTCAAGGAGCTGCGCGGCGAGCACGTGCCGGAAACCGAGGAATACGGCATCGCCTCCAGTGCTTACCGCGCGCGCCGGCCATTCCATCCGCAGCGCTTCTTCGATTTCCTCTCTCAGGAATGGCGCAACGGTCGTCTGCTGCGCTCCAAGGGCTTTTTCTGGCTGGCCAGCAAATACCAGGAGGCCGGCAGTTGGTCGCAGGCTGGCGGCCTGATGCGCCATGGCCTGGCCGGGCGCTGGTGGCGTTTCGTGCCCAAGCAGCACTGGCCGCAGGACGAGGAAGGCCTGCAGACGATCATGCAGCACTGGAGTGCCGAGGTTGGTGATTGCCGCCAGGAGCTGGTGTTCATCGGCCAGAACATCGATTTTCCACAGTTGCTGCGTGAGCTGGATAATTGCCTGCTGACCGACGAGGAAATGGCCGGCGGCCCGGATGCCTGGCGCCTGCTCGCTGACCCCTTCGGTGCCTGGCAGCAGGAGGCCGCCTGATGTTCGCCCTGCAGTTGGCGAGCCTGTCCCGGCAGGTGCTGGGCGAGGATATCCAGGTGCTGGGTGAGGTGCTGCACGACGGCGTCAACCTGGCCGTCTGGCAGCGTCGCCTGCCGGCGCAGATTGCCGACTTCGCCGAGGTGTTGCTGGCGCAGGGTGAGCCGCTTGCACAGTCCATGACCCTGGAGCTGCCGCGCGCGGACAGCGAGCCAAACGTCGATGGCCTGGTGGCGCAGTACGCCGATCTGCCGGGTCAGGCGGCCTTTCTCGCCGACGTGGCCTGGCTGGTGCGGGCCTATGCCTGCCTGCTCGACGCCCAGCGCATCGGCCTGCGCCTGCGCGCTCTGGACAAGGCCATGTGCCCGCGTTTTCACGTCGACCACGTGCCGCTGAGGCTGATCACCAGCTACGCCGGTGTCGGCAGCGACTGGCTGGAGGAGGGCGCGATGCCGCGCAGCAAGCTCGGTCAGCCGGACGCAGAGCCGCAGGACGAGGCATTGATCCAGCGCCTCGACGCCGGCCATGTGGCGCTGGCCAAGGGCGAGAAATGGCAAGGCAACGAGGGGCGCGGGTTGATCCACCGCTCGCCGCAGCCGCCTGCGGGCGAGCGACGCTTGTTGTTGACCCTGGATTGGTTGGTCTGAGCCGCGCGAAACCGCAGTTGCGTAGGGTGCGCTGTGCGCACCGCGACACCCTACGGATAGCGGCAAGCTCTTAAAAAATAGGCCGGAGCGACTGCCCCGGCCTTAAGCACCAAGAGATCATGTCGACGCGTGACTCGACATGAGGGTTACGTGAGGTACCCGAGGTCATTAGGCGCCTGTTGGGTGACAGTTTGATGTCAGCGTTCCGCGTAGGGCGGGTGCAACCCGCCAGGCAGGGAGTGGCGGGTTGCACCCGCCCTACAACACTCGCCTCAGGGCTTGATCCACTGGCCCTGATACTGCGTCTTGCAGGCTGGCTCCAGGTACAACGCGTCGCTGGCAACGCCGTAGTAGTGGATATCCTGCAGGTACATACCGCTGCCGGCGCGGGCGTTCTGGCAGACGCCGTGGGCACCCTTGGGGCACTGTTCGACGAACTCCACCTCGACCGTCTGGCCTTGCAACTGCGGCTGGCAGAAACCGTCGCGGAACAGCGTGGTGGGGATGTTGCGATTTTCCTGGCAGACCTTCACGTCCAGGCGTTCGGCCTGGCTGTGCACCACGCAGGCTTCGGCCAGGGCCAGGCCCGGCAGCAGGGAAAACAGCAACAGCCATGCACGCATCATTTCGACTCCCGAAAAACTGCCGGCGAATCTAACATGCTGTTTCTTTGCAGTCTGTGCTGGCACTTGTCTGGCGAACCACCGAACATAAATTCATGCTCAGTCAAATCCCTACCCACCTCATCGCCGGCCCGCTCGGTGCCGGCAAGACCACGCTGATCCGTCACCTGCTGGCGCAAAAACCGGCGGGCGAGCGCTGGGCGGTGCTGATCAACGAATTCGGCCAGATCGGTCTGGACGCCGCCTTGCTCGAGCAAGGCGACGACGGTATCGCCATGGCCGAAGTGGCCGGCGGTTGCCTGTGCTGCGTCAATGGTGCGCCGTTTCAGGTGGGTCTTGGCCGCCTGCTGCGCAAGGCCAGGCCTGATCGCCTGCTGATCGAACCGTCCGGCCTGGGGCATCCGGCGCAGTTGCTGGCGCAACTGCGTCAGCCGCCCTGGCTAGGCGTGTTGGCCGTGCAACCGGCACTGATGGTGCTTGATGCTGCCGCACTGGCTAGCGGTCAGCCGTTGCCGGACGTGCAGCGCCAGGCACTGGATGAGGCGGGTCTGCTGTTGTTGAACAAGAGCGAGTCTCTGGACGAGGCGAGCCGGGCGAGAATTGCCGCGAGCCTGCCGCCTGTGCCGCTGTACTGGATCGCGCAGGGCCGGCTCGACCTGGCCTTGCTGCCGGGCCTGGCGGCGCAGGCTTCGCCCGTCGAGGCGAGTGCCGAGTTACCCACAACTGCAGCGGGCCTGGCGCAGATCTGGCGCAATGTCGCGGAGCCGATCTGCCAGGTGCAGGACCAGCCTGAAGGCTGGAGCATTGGTTGGCGCTGGCACCCCAATCAGCGTTTCGATCTCGCGCAAGTCAGCCAGTGGCTGCAGCGTATGGATTGGCGCAGGGCTAAGGCCGTACTGCATAGCGGCGAAGGCTGGCACTCGCTGAATGCGTTGCAGGGGCAAGCGCTACAGGCATGGACTCCGAGCGAATGGCGCAAGGACTCGCGGCTGGAATTGATCTTCGATCAGGCGCAGGACGCCAAAACGCTAAGCGCTTCGTTCGCTGCGTGCCGAATCCCGGCGGTGGGCTGATAAACTCGCCGCGCTCTCGTCGCTGTGGATAACCTTCATGCAACTGCTGCCCTGGTCTCACGACACCTCTGCCGGCTTCACCCTGCGCGGCTGGCACACGCCGCCGTCGGGCAAGCCGTTGCTGCATTTCCTGCACGGCAATGGCTACTGCGGGCGCGTCTACACACCAATGCTGGCCGCGTTGGCCGAGGACTTCGACCTCTGGCTGTGCGATGTACAGGGCCATGGTGATAGTGATCATGGCAGGCGCTTCCATGGCTGGAACCGCAGCGCCGAGCTCGCGGTGGAGGCTTTCGACACCCTGCGCGGGCCGTTCGGCGATGTACCGCGCTTCGCCCTCGGGCACAGCTTCGGCGGCGTGCTCACCAGCCTGATTCTGGCGCGCCATCCCGAGCTGTTCCGGCGTGCCGTGCTGCTTGACCCGGTGCTGTTCAGCCCGGCGATGATCGGGGTGATGGCGCTGTCCGACGTGGTCGGCCTGGCGCAGCGCACTGGGATGGCGAAGAAGGCGCACAAGCGCCGCCGGCAATGGACTGACCGCGCCAGTGCGCACGCCGCGTTACATGGCCGTGGCATGTTCCGTGGTTGGGACGAGGCAGCGTTCGACGCCTATATCGAGCATGCGCTGAAGGATGTCGAGGGCGGTGTCGAGCTCAAGTGCCGGCCAAGCCGTGAGGCGGATATCTTCGGCTCCTTCCCGCGGCGCTTGTGGCCGTCGCTGGCCAAGGTGACGACGCCGACCGAGGTGATTCACGGTGCGCACACCTATCCCTTCGTTGCCAAGTCCGTGGCGCGCTGGTGCGCGAGCAACGCCCACGTGCGCAGTCAGGTGGTGCCGGGCGGGCACTGCTTCATGCAGGAGCAGCCGGCGGACAGCGCCGAGCGTGTAGCCGCTTTCCTGCTGCAGCGCGGTTGAATCGGGCAGGCGCTATTGCGCCTTGCGCCGCCAGTCTTCCAGGCGGATGACATTGCCTGGCTGCTGCACCGCAACCGGCTCGGGCTGCGGTTCCAATATCGGGTGGGGCTGCAGTTCGATGCGGCCGAGGTGCGGGCCGAACATGCTGATATGCCCGCGCAGTCGTTGCTCGCCGGTGACGGTGAACTCGAAGTCATAGAGTCGCGCCAGGCGACGATGGCCTCTGGCATCACGCTGGATGGCCAGACGGCGCAATGCCACGGCGCCATCGAGCAGCTCCACGTCGAGCTTGGCGCAGTGCTGCTTGGCGAAGGCCAGCGCACGCTCGCGAATACCGTGGCCACGCCATAGCCAGGTGCAGGCAGCGGCGAACAGCATCAGCAGGAACACATCGAACAGGTTGATCATGGCGACTCCAGCTTCGGGAGACAGAGCTTAGCTTATCTGCCACGTGCTTCTCAGCACAGTGGCTTGCCCATGCGTCGGCTCTGCATTAGCGTTCGCTCTCTTCAGATGAAAAGGACGTCACCATGCATTGCCCCGCCTGCCGTACGACTCGCCTGCAACCGGCAAAACTCGAAGATGGCCTGCTCGGCCATGGCTGCGCCCAGTGCCGAGGCACGCTGGTCAGCCTGCTGCACTACCGCGACTGGGCCGAGCGTCAACCAGCACAAGAGACATCAAGCGAACTGGCCGCCGAGGCTGAAGTGGGCGATACCAGTCATGCCTTGAGTTGCCCCAAGTGCGCCAAGCTGATGAGCAAGTTTCAGATCAGCGGCACCCGCGCCAATCGTCTCGACCTGTGCGGCACGTGCGACGAAGCCTGGCTGGACAGCGGCGAATGGCAACTGCTCAAGGCCCTAGAGCTGAGCCAGCGCATGCCGGCGATCTTCACCGACGCCTGGCAGCGCCAGGTACGGCAGGAGGCCAGCGAACAGGCCCGGCGCGAGCGCTTCAGCCGCATCGCCGGCGAAGACGCCATCGCTCGCGCCGACGAGATTCGTACCTGGCTCAAGGATCACCCGCAGCGTCGCGAACTGCTGTTCTACATCGGTCACGACTGAGGGCCGTTCTTCTCCTCGCTCAACGCCCGATAACGCTGCTGCAGCTCTTCACGAATCTGCCGGCGCTGTTTGGCCTGGCGCTGACGGCGCAGGCCGTCGGGTGTGTCCGGGTGCAGTTCGGGCACCACTGCCGGACGACCCTGCTCGTCCATCGCCACCATGGTGAAGAAGCTGCTGTTGGTATGGCGTACCGAGCGTTCGCGGATGTTCTCGGTGATCACCTTGATGCCGACTTCCATGGAGGTGCGACCGCAATAGTTGACCGAGGCGAGGAAGGTGACCATTTCGCCGACATGCACCGGCTCGCGAAAGATCACCTGATCCACCGACAGCGTCACCACGTAGCGCCCTGCGTAGCGGCTGGCGCAGGCGTAGGCGACTTCGTCCATGTATTTGAGCAGGGTGCCGCCGTGGACGTTGCCCGAGAAGTTGGCCATGTCCGGGGTCATCAGTACGGTCATCGTCAGTTGTGCGGTTCCGGCTTCCATGGTGACTCCGAAATTGGGAGGCTGTGCGCTGCCGCGCTGTGCGTTGCCCGGCTAATATGGGGTTTAGCTTGGTTAGGATGCCAGATGATGCCCTTGCGCCACATTCCCCTTATGTTGTTTGGCCTGCTCGCCCTGCCGGTAATGGCCGAACAAACGTGCGATACACCGGCGCAGTGCAACCAGGAGGGCACGGCCGCCTATCAGGCCGGTCGTTTCGAGGCGGCCATCGAGTCCTTCGAACGTCAGCTGCGTCGCGTCGAGAACGAAGATGAAGCTGGGCTCGAGCTCGCCGTTAACAATCTGATGTTGGCCAACCTGCGCGCCGGTGACGCCGGCATGGCCCGCGCCTGGCTGCAGTTGGCACTGGACACCAACCTTTACGGTTCGGCAACGCGGCACAACCTGATCAAGGTCAGCCAGGCGCTGGATTACCCGGCACTGATTGCCGGCCCGGTAGGCCGCTACCTGCGCTACAGCGGCCAGGCGGTGTGGAGCGAACTGCAGATCAGCGAGATTCCTGGCGGCGGTTATCACGCCAGCTTCGCGCCGTTGCGCGCGGGGGCGCGGGTCGAGGAGTACGGCCCGGCGGCTGTCGGTGGGCTTGAGGGCAAGCTGGTCGGCGACGCTGTGCAGATGCGCCTGGAGGATGCCGCGCTGAATGCCGGTTGCGCGGTGAGTCTGCTGCGCGAGGGAATCTCGCTGCGCGTGCTGGAAGCGTTCGCCGATGGCTGCCAGGACTATGGCGGCATGGGCATCAGCGTGGCGGGCGACTACATCAAGGTCGATGCGCAGGTGCGTCCGTGAGCCGACGGGCCGGCCTGCTGGGTGCTGTGATTCTGGTGCTGGCGCTGCTGGTCGGTGGCAGCGCCTGGCTGCGTGACGAGCCGCCTGGCGCCCAGGTGCAGGACTGGCAGCAGCAGGTGCAGGCGGCGACTGGCGAAAGCCGCGCGTACCTTTTCCTCAACGGGATCGATGCGCCTTTCGATGAGCAGCCCGAGGCACTGGGTAAGGCCCGTCTGCAGCACTACGAGCGCTGGTACGCCGGGCGCGGCGTGACCGATAGCGATTATTCGGGGCCGACCGTTGCCAGCCTGTCGTTGCCAGAAGGGCGACTGTTCTGCCGAATCGAGGCGCTCGGCTGCTTCGACAGCCTGCTGGCACAGGCCGACCTGGGAAGCCGTATCGCCCCCGATTGGTTCGCTCTGCAGCGGCGCTACTGGGATTTTCTCAACATGGACGACTACCGCACGCTGACCTCGGTGAGTGTCGCCGAGCCGGTACCGCGACTCACTTATGTGTACGCGGGCCAGCAGGTGCTCAATCTACTGATGCTGCAAATGGCCCGTGATGGTCAGGGCGATGTGGCACAGGGAGGGTTGCGCGAGGAGCTCAGGCTACTGCGTCAGCAACTGGCGCGTGCGGACAACCTGGTGCTGAAGATGCTGCTGGGCGTGTTGGTTAACCGCAATCTGGAATGGCAGGTCCGCCTGTATCGCCAGGGGCTGATCCCGCGCCCGTCGGTTCCGAAGCCGTTCAGCGCGGACGAGCGCTCGCTGCTCAAGCCCATGCAGCGCGAGTTCTACGGTATCGCGCAGATGTATATGCAACTGCCAGACAGCGTCTCCGGCCGGGAATACCTTGGTCTGCAGCTGTTCTTCCGCCCGCAGATGACCATCAACGCCAGCCTGGCGCCGTATGCACGGGCTGTGCAGTTGTCGCAGCTGGAGCCAGAGGCGTTTGCCGCAGCGATGCAGGAGCCGGCTCCCGGGCCGGCCTCGGTTGGCCGCATACGCAACCGGGCCGGCAATATCCTGCTGACCGTTGCCGGCCCTGACATGCGCCGGTATGCCGGGCGTTTGCATGACCTGGAGGCCAAGCGCCGTTTGCTGGCCGTGGTGGTGAGCCTGCCTCCAGGGCCTTTCGATGCCGAGCAGCTGGCCAAGATGCCGGATGCCCGCAACCCCTACTATCCGACACAGCTGACCGAGCCCGATGGACGCGGCCAGCTGTGTTTCGACGGCCCGCACGAGGCGGGATTCAATGGGCGTTGCATGCCGCTGTAGATAAGGGTGTGCGGCAGGGCTCGCCGCCAACTTATCGTCCGCAACGATCAGGCGTGATTGAGGTACCAGCGCCAATCCTGCTCGCCCACTTCGCCCATGAACTGACGGAACTCGGCCCACTTGATCGCCAGGAATACCCTGAGGAAGTCCTCGCCCAGCGCTTCGCGCGCCCAGCTTGAGCCTTCCAGGTTGCGCAGGGCGGTGAGCCAGTCGGTGGGCAGCGTTTCGCGGGCCTGTTCGTAGCCGTTGCCGACGATGGCCGCCCCCGGGTCGATCTGCTCGCGGATGCCCTTGTGGATACCGGCGAGGATCGCCGCCGCCGCCAGGTAGGGGTTGGCGTCGGCACCGCAGATGCGGTGCTCGATGTGGCGGCTGTTGGCCGGCCCGCCGGGAACGCGAAAGGATACGGTGCGGTTGTTCACGCCCCAGCTCTTGGCCAGCGGCGCGTAGCTGTTGGCCTGGAAGCGGCGGAAGGAGTTGGCGTTGGGGCAGAAGATCGCCATGGCATCGCCCAGCGTGGCCATCATGCCGCCGATGGCATGGCGCAGCAGTGGCGTCCCATGCGGATCTTCGCTGGCCATCAGGTTGTTACCCTCGGCATCGGCCAGCGACACGTGCATGTGCAGGCCGCTGCCGGCCAGGTCGCCGAACGGCTTGGCCATGAAGCAGGCCTGCAGCCCATGCTTGTTGGCCACGCCCTTGACCAGGCGCTTGTAGCGCACGCCTTCGTCTACCGCCTGCAGTGCATCGAAACGGTGCTCCAGGGTCAGTTCGAGCTGGCCCGGCGCGTATTCGGAGATGGCCGTGCGCACCGGCAGGCCCTGCGCCTCGCAGGCGGCGTAGAGGTCGTCGAGGAACGGCTGCATCTGCTCCAGCTCGTACACGCCGTAGACCTGCGGCGCCTGCGGGCGCACGCCGTTCATCTGTATGGCGGGCTGTGGGCGGCCATTGGCATCGCGTTGCTTGTCCAGCAGGTAGAACTCCAGCTCCACCGCCATTACCGGGTGATAGCCGTCGGCCTTTAGCGCCTCGATGGCCCGCACCAGCACGTGGCGCGGGTCGCCCGGCGTGGCCGGCAGGCCTTGGGTCGGGTGCATGCTGACTTGCAACTGCCCGGTGGGCACGGCGCGCCAGGGTTGCAGGGTCAGGCTGCCGGGCAGCGGGTAGGTCCAGCAGTCGGCGTCGGCCACTTCCCAGACCAGGCCGCTTTCTTCCACATCCTCACCCTGGATGGTCAGCGACAGGATGGAGCTGGGCAGCGGCCGGCCATTTTCATAGATGGCCAGCAGCTCGTCGCGGTGCAGCAGCTTGCCACGGGGGATGCCGTTGGCGTCGATCAGCATCAGCTCGATGCTGCGGACCTCGGGGTGGGCGGCGAGAAATTCGCGGGCTTCCTGCGGGTTGGCGAATTGCATGGTGATTCTCACAGTGAGTCGTTATCTCGTGGGAGGGGCTTTAGCGGCGACTGTCGCGGCTAAAGCCCCTCCCACAGGCTGATCGATGAATTACTCGCGGGCGCCGGGGATGGCCAGCAGCTCGGTGAGGGCTTGATCGAGCATGGTGATCAGCTTGTCCACATCCTGCGCTGTGGTGCTCGGGCAGCACAGGGTCATGTTGTGGAATGGCGTGATCAGAATGCCGCGGTTGATCAGGTACAGGTGCAGGGCCATTTGCAGCTCGTCATGGAACGCCGCTTCGGCCTCGGCGCCGGTGCGTGGTGGTGTGGCGCAGAACTGGAACTCGCAACGCGCGCCCAGCTCGGTCACCGACCACTTCAGGTCGTGCTTGCCGATCAACCGGCGGAAACCCTCGGCCAGGCGAGCGGCCAGCGGCAGCATGTGGTCGTAGGCCGCCTGGGTCATCACCTGTTCCAGGTTGGCGCGCATGCAGTGCATGGCCAGGGCATTGGCCGACAGGGTGGTGCCCATGCCGCTGTGGCCGTGACCGTGGCTTGCCTCGCTGGCGCGCTGACGCGCCTGGGTCATGGCGCCTGCCATCTCTGCGCTGCAACCGAAGATGCCGCAAGGCACGCCGCCGGCGATGGGCTTGCCGACCACGAAGAAGTCGGGATCCAGGTTCCACAGACGTGTGCAGCCGCCGATGTCGGTGGAGATGGTGTGGGTTTCGTCGATGATCAGCAGGCTGCCGTACTTACGCGTCAACTCGCGACACTTCTGCATGAAGCCCGGATCGGGCAGGACCATGCCGATGTTGGTCATCGCCGGTTCGCAGAGCAGGGCGCAGACGTCACCCTGAGCCAGCGCCGCCTCCAGCGCTGCGACATCGTTGAAGGGAATGGCGCGGCTGTGCTCGGTCAGGTCATAGGCCTGGCCGACCAGACCGGAGCGGTGCACGGTCTTGCCGTCGCGCTCTCGCACCATCACGTCGTCGACAGTGCCGTGGTAGCAGCCGTCGAACACCAGCAGAGTCTTGCGCTGGGTGATGGCGCGCGCCCAGCGCAGCACATAGCGATTCGAATCTGTTGCCGTGGCGGTCACCTGCCAGTAGGGCAGGCCGAAACGCTGGGCCAGCAGCTCGCCGCAGACCACGGCGTCCTCGCCCGGCAGCATGGTGGTCAGGCCGTTATTCGCTTGTTCGGCGAGGGCGCGGGCCACCGGATCGGGGGAGTGGCCGAACATGGTGCCGGTGTCACCCAGGCAGAAGTCGATGTACTCGTGACCGTCCACATCGAAGAAACGTGCGCCCTTGGCACGCTCGACGAACAGCGGTACCGGTGTCGACCAGTCGGCCATCCAGTGCATCGGCACGCCGCCGTACAGCGAGTGGCGGGCGCGCTCGGCCAGGGCCACGGACTTCGGATTGCGGGACAGGAAGCGCTCGCGCTCGGCGGCGACGAAACGGTCAACGGCGACTTGGCTGATGCCACTGGCGGTGGTCATGGGGCATACCTCGATTGAATGCTGCCGGCATGATATTTTGTGATCACAAAATAGTAAACGATTAGATCCAGATCGATTTTTTTGGCTTTAAATCTATATTTGTGATCACAAAAAATTTTATATTCAGCCGTTTTTCACACAAAATCAGTTCCTGTCGTAGACTCGCCGCATCTTCAATCGGAGCCTCCCATGCGTGACTGTAGCCTGACCCTTGCCCAATTGCCGGCGCCTCCGATGGAGGTGGCACATGGCTGACAATCTGCAGAAGCAGCTGTATCAGAACATCCGCTCAGGGCTGTTGGTCGGACGTTTCCAACCTGGGGAGCGGTTGAAGATCCGCGACTTGGCCACTGAATGGGGCACCAGCCCGATGCCGGTTCGCGCGGCCCTGCAGCGGCTGGTGGCCGAGGGCGCGCTGGAGGGCGAGCAGCAGCGCTCGGTGCGAGTCCCGTCGATGACCCGTGAGCGCTACGAAAACATCTTTCAGGTGCGCCTGGCGCTGGAAGGCCTGGCAGTGGAGCTGGCCACGCCGCGCCTGGACAGCAGCGACCTGGCCCTGCTGCGTGACTGCGTGCAGCGCATGGACGCCGCCATCGAGCAGCGCCAGGTGCAGGACTACCTCAACGCCAACAGCCAGTTTCACCTGCATTTGTACGGTGCATGTGGCAACCCGGTGTTGCTGCGTTCGATCGAGTCGCTATGGCTGCAGATCGGCCCCTTCTTCAACCGCCTGTTCACCGGCGCCGACCTGTCGCTGCGGCTCAATGACTTTCATGAAGACGCCTTTGCCGCTATCGAAGCCGGCGATGCCAAGGGCGCTCGCCAGGCGATGGAACAGGATCTGCTTTACTTCGCGCGCTTTCTGCTCAACCTGCTAGCGTTGGAGCAGGGCGAGGTGTGAGGGCGCTGCTCGCGTAACTCACTTGATGAGGTTCGCGGCTGAAGCCCCTCCCTCGGGGCTGAGTCTCGGAGACATATCGTGGGAGGCGCTTCAGCGGCGACGGCGTTCGCGAAGCCGATAGTCCGTATGGCGCACCCCAGGGCGAAGGCGTGATCAGCTTTCCAGCCAGACGTCACGGCACCAGTGCCAGACCGAGTCCCAGCTTTCGTCGGTCAGCTCGCCTTCGTCGCCATCCCACAGCCAGACCTGGCCTTCCACGTCCACCGCGTAGTAATCGCGGCCGTCCTGGCACAGTGGCACCAGATCGCGCGGCAGGCCGAGATCCCAGGCCACCGAGGCGACTTCCGGCAGGTAGGTGTGCGATTGCGGATCACTGGCGGTCACCGGCTCCAGGCGGCCGTAGACCACATCACTGACCTTGAGCAGGTATTCGCGCAGCTCGAAGGGCAAGTGGATGAGGATCTGCTCTTGAATCTCCACCAGGGTCTCTTCTTCCGGCAGCTCCAGCGGTACCGGTACCGGCTCGTTGAGTTCGCGCAGCTGTTCGATGACTTCTTCCACGGCGTCGGCTCCTCATCTTGGGGGATCGGCTTTATACAGTAGCTGGCCGGCAGAATGAAAACATGTCGTCGTCACTGCATACTGGCGCTTTTGCGGAGCCTTTCATGTCATCTCTTACCTGGCACTGCCTGCACCACAGCGAACTCGATGCTGCGACCCTCTATGAACTGCTGGCACTGCGCACCCAGGTGTTCGTGGTCGAGCAGAACTGCCCCTATCTGGAAACCGATGGCCAGGACCTGGTCGGTGACACCTGCCACCTGCTGGCGCGTGATGAATCTGGGCTGGTGGGCTATCTGCGCTTGCTCGATCCGCAACGCATGGACGGCGAGGTGGTAATCGGTCGGGTGGTGATCGCCGAGCGGGCGCGCGGCAGCGGGCTGGGCCATCGGCTGATGGAGCGGGCGCTGGTCGAGTGTAGTCAGCGTTGGTCGGGGGTGCCGGTTTATCTATCGGCGCAGGCGCACCTGCAGGGCTACTACGGGCGTTATGGCTTCGAGGCGGTGACCGAGGTGTATCTGGAGGACGACATCCCGCATATCGGCATGCGCCGGGCTGCTAAGGATCTGTCGTGAGGGGCTGTAGGAGCGGCTTCAGCCGCGATAACCGGCAAATGCCGCAATAAAAAAACCCGGGCAAGCCCGGGTTTGTTCTGCGTCGTCGCGATCAGTTCTGGCGAATGCCAGCGATCAGCCAGGGCTGGTTGTCGCCCTGGGCGCGCTCCAGGCGCCAGCTTTCGCTGAACGGCTCGCCCTGCTCGAAGCGCGAGGTCTTCGACACACCGCTGAAGGTCAGGGTAGCGATGGTCTTCTCGGCGTTGTCGTCGACACCATCGAGTTGCACGTCGAGGTTGTCGACGTAGGTGGACTGGAAGCCGTCACCCAGCTCGGCGCGCTCGCGCTTGAGGAAGTCCAGCAGTTGCGGCGTGACGAACTCGGCGATCTTGTCCATCTCGTCGGCGTCCCAGTGCTGCTGCAGGTTCATGAAGTGCTCGCGACCGGCGGCGATGAAGCTCTGCTCATTGAACCAGGCCGGGGCGTTAATCACCGGAGCGGCCGAGGCCAGACGACCACCGAAGATATTGCTGCCAGCGGCCGGCGCGTTGTCGGCATTTGGCATTTCACGCTGGTACGGCGCACCGGCAGCGGCCATTTGCGGCTGTCGACGAGCGCGACGGGCAGCGAGGAAGCGGAACAGCAGGAAAGCGATTAGGCCGAAGATCAGCATGTCCATGATCTGCAGGCCTTCGAAACCATCACCCATGAACATCGAGGCCAGCAGGCCACCGGCGGCCAGACCGGCCAGCGGGCCGAGCCAGCGCGAAGCACCGCTGGCGGCAGCGGCAGGCTGTTGACGACCGGGTGCCTGGGCAGCCGATTGCGCCGGCGGCGTGGCCTGGCGGGTCTGATGGCTGGGTGCGGAGCCGAAGGATTTGCCACCGCCAAAACGCTTGGCGTGGGCTTCGAAACTGAAGGTCAGTGCCAGGCACAGAACCATGGCGATACTGAGGAAACGCTGCATCACGGTTTTCTCTCTTATGGAAAAGCTTGGCCGGCATCTTGCCCGTCATAGGGGGGCATGACCAGTGACAGAATGTTTCCGGCTTTTGCCTGCACTGGATGGCGCCGTGCCTGCCCGGCTTGGTACCGAAGCGCCTGGCGCACCCTACGGGCGTTGCAGCAGCAGAGGCAGCGGGCCGCAGCGTAGTTGAGCACGCAGAAAGGCGCGGAAGGTTGCTGCGTCTTCTTCGGGATGACGCAGCCAATGCACGAAGCTGCGCAGATAGGCGCTGGTGAGCAGGGTTTCGTCGGCGATACGGCGCAGGTGCAGGCTTTGCCGTCCGGCTGCTTCGCGCCACCACTGCACGGTGCGGCTTACGCGCATCAGGCCGAGCACCTGCAGGTGGATATGCCCGGGCTCGAGCTTGTACAGCAGCATCTGCCCAGTGACGGCCCGATGTGCGGCGAGGCTGTCGAGCCAGGCCAGCAGGCAATTTTCCAGGCGCTGTTCGGCGTTCAGCCCCTGCAGAGCGGGATTTTTTGCGTGACCAAGCATGGCCAGGTCGGCGCGGTCGAACCAAGCCTCCACCAGGTCATCCTTGTCGCGGTAATGGCGGGCGATATCGTCCAGGCCGATGTCTAGTGCGGCGGCTACCTCGAAAAGATGCAGGCGCTCCCAGCCGCAGACGTCGGCCAGTTGCAGAGCGGTATCAAGAATTTGGGCGGGGTCGGTCGGCTTTTTCTTCATCCCTGAAGTATGGCCGCCAGGGCTTGAGGTGGCGCCTGGAACGACAAACGGAGTCCGATAGGTTAGATGTAGCCGCGCCGTATGGGTAGGAGCGGCGCCCCGCCGCGAAGCTGGGTTAAAGCTTCGCCCCGGGGCGGGGCTCCCACAAGGGCAAGGGCTATAGCGCTGAGCGGCTCAGCGCCAGTCGTACAGCTCCTTTTCCGAGAGTGCATGCATGGGGATAGCCAGCGCCTGGAACGCCTGCATCGAGGCCCAGATGCGGCCATTGAGTTCGCTTTGTGCGGCCAGCTCGCCCAGCACCTGTTCGCTCTCCTTTTGCATCGCCTGCAGCACTTCGTCGGGGAAGCGTTTGAGCAGCGTGCCGCTCTTCTTCAGTTCATCCAGCGCCAGGGCGTTGTGGTAGACGTAGTCGTCCATCATGTCCTGGGTCGCCGCACGCGCCGCTTCGGTGACGATGGCCTGCAGGTCGGCGGGCAGGGCGTCGAAGGCTTTCTGGTTGATCAGCAGTTCGAGCACTGACTGTGGTTCCTGCCAGCCCGGGTAGTAATAGTACTTGGCGGCTTTATGCAGGCCGAAGGCCAGGTCGTTGTAAGGGCTGACCCAGTCGGTGGCGTCGATGGCGCCGCTTTGCAGCGAGGTGAAGATTTCGCCGCCCGGCATCACCACGGTGGTCGCACCCAGGCGGCTCCAGACTTCGCCGCCGAGGCCCGGCATACGGATTTTCAGGCCTTTGATGTCAGCCAGGCTGTTGATTTCCTTGTTGAACCAGCCGCCCATCTGCATGGTGCTATTGCCCGCCGTCAGCGGCTTGAGGCCGAATGGTGCATAGGCTTCGTCCCATAGCGCCTGACCACCGCCCTTGTTCAGCCAGGCGTTCATTTCCAGGGTGGACAGCCCGAAGGGCACCGCACCGAAGAACTGCGCCGCCGGCACCTTGCCCTTCCAGTAGTAGGGCGTACCGTGGCCGAGCTCGGCCGTGCCGCGGGAGACCGCGTCGAATACTTCCAGCGCCGGCACCAGCTCGCCAGCGGCGTAGACCTTGATGGTCAGGCGCCCGGCGCTCATGGCGTTGACGCGCTCGGCCAGGCGTTCGGCAGCGGTGCCGGTGCCGGGCGCGTTTTTCGGCCAGGTGGTGACCATCTTCCAATGGAAGCTTTGCGCGGGAGCGGTGGCCTGGTTGGCCGGCGGGGAGTCTTCCTTGCAGCCGATCAGGCTGAAGGCGAGCAGGGGCAGTAGAAGCAGCGAACGAAGATGCATGGGCGCAATCCCTAAGAAAAACGGGGCTTTTCAGCCCCGTTCGGTTGGCTCAACGCCAGTTGTACAGTTCTTTCTCGGTCAGCTCCTGCATGGCGCTGGCCTCTTCCAGGAAGGCTTTCTGCGAGGCCCAGATGCGGCCGTTGAGATCGTTCTCGGCGGCCAAAGACTCGAGCACCAGATTGGACTGCTCGCGCATGGCTTGCAGCACGTCATCCGGCAGACGCTTGAACTGCACGCCTTCGCTCTTCAGGCTTTGCAGCGCCTTGGCGTTGTTGAACACGTAGTCGTCCATCATGTCCAGGGTCGCGGCACGCGCGGCTTCGACGACGATGGCTTGCAAGTCGGTCGGCAATGCGTCGAAGGCCTTCTGGTTGACCATGGCCTCGACCACCGCCTGCGGCTCCTGCCAGCCCGGGAAGTAGTTGTACTTGGCAGCCTTGTGCAGGCCGAAGGCCAGGTCGTTATAGGGGCCGACCCAGTCGGTGGCATCGATGGCACCGGTCTGCAGGGAGGTGAAAATTTCGCCGCCCGGCAGGTTGACGGTGATCGCACCCAGACGGCTCCAGACTTCGCCGCCGAGGCCCGGCATGCGGATCTTCAGGCCTTTGATGTCGTCCAGGCTGTTGATTTCCTTATTGAACCAGCCGCCCATTTGCATGGTGGTGTTGCCCGCCGACAGCGGCTTCACACCGAACGGTGCGTAGGTTTCATCCCACAGCGCCTGGCCACCGCCGTGGCTGAGCCAGGCGTGCATTTCCAGGGTGGAGAGGCCGAACGGCACGCTGCTGAAGAACTGCGCAGCTGGCACCTTGCCTTTCCAGTAGTACGGGGTGCCGTGGCCCATCTCGGCGGTGCCGCGGGAAACGGCGTCGAACACTTCCAGCGCCGGTACCAGCTCACCAGCGGCGTAGACCTTGACGGTCAGGCGCCCGGCACTCATGGCGTTGATGCGCTCGGCCAGGCGCTCGGCAGAGGTGCCCAGACCAGGGAAGTTCTTCGGCCAGGACGTGACCATTTTCCAGTGGATGATTTCTGCCGGCTTGGCAGCGGCTTGCTCGCTGGCAGCCTTGTCTTCTTTGCAGCCAACCAGGCCGATGGCGGCGATCAGCGCCAGGGCGGTGCCGAACAGATTGCGGCGATTCATCGATTATCTCCAGATACGGTGTACTAGTAGGCTTCAAGCTTGGCGTACGCCAGCATCAGCCATTTACTGCCTTCGTTTTCGAAATTCACTTGAACCCGCGCCTGGGCGCCAGCACCCTCGAAATTGAGGATGGTGCCCTCGCCGAACAGGCTGTGACGTACGCGTTGGCCCAGACTGAAGGGCGTTTGCGGTACGGCGCTGCCGGCGAACAGACTGCCGCCACCCATCGAGCTGGTGCTCACCGGGCGGCTGACGCTGTTGCTCAGGCGTACTTCCTGAATCAGCGGTGCGGGGATTTCGCGGACGAAGCGCGACACCTTGTTATAGGTCTCGCTACCGTAGAGACGCCGTGTTTCGGCGTAGCTGATCACCAGCTTCTGCATGGCACGGGTAATGCCGACATAGGCCAGGCGGCGTTCTTCTTCCAATCGGCCCGGTTCTTCCAGGCTCATCTTGTGCGGGAACAGACCCTCTTCCATGCCCACCAGGAACACCAGTGGGAATTCCAGGCCCTTGGCGCTGTGCAGGGTCATCAGTTGAATGCTGTCTTCGTTTTCGGCGGCTTGGGTGTCGCCGGCCTCCAGCGAGGCGTGGGTGAGGAAGGCCTGCAGCGGGGTCAGCTCGTCGTCTTCATCGTTCTCGAAGGCGCGCGCTGCGCTGACCAGTTCCTCCAGGTTTTCCACCCGGGCCTGGCCCTTCTCGCCTTTTTCCGCCTCGTGATAGGCGAGCAGGCCGCTCTTTTCGATGACCACCTGGGTCATCTGGTGCAGCGGCATGGCCAGGACCTGCTCGGCCAGGCTGTCGATCAGTTCGATGAAGCCGGCCAGGGCCCCCGAGGCGCGAGCGGGTAGCGCCTTGACCGTCAGCATCAGGCGGATCGCCTCCCACATGTGCACGTCATGGGCGCGGGCGTACTCGCGGATGGTTTCGATGGTCTTCTCGCCGATGCCGCGCGCCGGCACGTTGATGATGCGCTCCAGCGCCGCATCGTTACCGCGCCCGTCGAGCAGGCGCAGGTAGGCCATGGCGTTCTTGATTTCGGCACGCTCGAAGAAGCGCTGACCGCCGTAGATGCGGTAGGGGATCTTCTCGCGCAGCAGCGCCTCTTCCAGCACCCGCGACTGGGCGTTGGAGCGATAGAGAATGGCGATCTCGCTGCGTTTGAGGCCGTCCTTGCGCAGGGCGTCCTCGATGGTCTCGACCACGTAGCGCGCTTCGTCGTGCTCGTTGAAGGCTGCATACAGGGCCAGCGGCTCGCCATCGCCAACGTCGGTGCGCAACTCCTTGCCGAGGCGGCCCTGGTTGTTGGCGATCAGCGCGTTGGCGGCATTGAGGATATTGGCGGTGGAGCGGTAGTTCTGCTCCAGGCGAATGATCTCGGCATCGGCGAAATCGCTGTCGAACTGCTGGATGTTCTCGATCTTCGCGCCGCGCCAGCCGTAGATCGACTGATCGTCGTCGCCCACGACCATCAGGCTTTCACCGCCCTTAGCCAGAAAGCGCAGCCAGGCGTACTGCACGGCGTTGGTGTCCTGGAACTCGTCGACCAGGATATGGCGGAAGCGGCGCTGGTAATGCTCCAGCAGGCCGGCGTTGTCGCGCCAGAGGTCGAGGGCACGCAGCAGCAGCTCGGCGAAGTCGATGACGCCGGTGCGCGCGCAGGCTGCCTCGTAGGCTTCATAAATGCTGCGCATGGTGGCCAGGAACAGGTCGCCGCTGGCCTGGATGCCTTGCGGGCGGATGCCCTCATCCTTCTGCCCGTTGATGAACCACTGCGCCTGCTTGGCCGGCCAGCGTTGTTCATCCAGGCCGAGGTCGCGGATCACCCGCTTGATCAGGCGCTGCTGGTCGTCGGAGTCAAGAATCTGGAAGTTCTCGGCTAGCTTTGCCTCCTGCCAGTGTGCACGCAGCAGGCGGTGAGCCAGACCGTGGAAGGTACCGACCCACATGCCCGCAGGGGCGTGGCCGAGCACGTCTTCGATGCGGTGACGCATCTCGGCAGCCGCCTTGTTGGTGAAGGTCACCGACAGAATGCTGTGCGGCGAAACGTCCAGGCGCTGGATCAGGAAGGCGATGCGATGCACCAGCACGCGGGTCTTGCCCGAGCCGGCGCCGGCCAGCACCAGCTGATGACCAGGCGGTGTGGTAACCGCGTGGTGCTGGGCGGGATTGAGGGTAGTGAGTCTGTGATCGAGGTCATTTTGCATCGCGGCATTCTAGGGGGCCGGACAGGGGAGGGCAAACCGTTGGCCGAGCGTGGAGAAACGCGTCCGATGCAACCGACGACTGGCAGGTCAGGGCGCAGATGCGCCTGGTCAGGCGGCCAAAGGCCATCATGCTCTGCCGGTGCCCGCCAAAAGTTGGGCGTCAAGCTGTGAAAGGGGCCACATCATTGTTGGGCAGAGCGTCTGTCTCGGGTATTCTCCCGCGACGTCAGGGCTGAGGCAGCTGAAAAACACCGCAGCCCCTCAGGCAACCATTACAAGAAAATCGCCCATGACCGCCACGACTAGCGCCGAAGTTCAAGAGGTGACGCTGGACCCGCATCAGGCTGAACGTCAGTTCGCCACGGATATTGCCGTCGAGCGCACCCGCTTGCTGTTTCTGGGCTCGCGCCTGCCCACTCTGCTCATGCTCCTGGTTGGCCTGGCCTGCAGCCTGTTGCTGTGGAATCAGCAGAGCGCCCTCATGCTCGCAGCATGGTTGGGCTGGGTGGTGTTGCTGGTGCTGCTGCGTCTGACCCAGGTGAATGCCTTCAACGCGGCGCTGCCGACCCGCCAGGCCGAACCCTACTGGCGCCGCATCTTTCTTTTTGGTGCCGGTGCATCTGGGTTGACCCTCGCCTTCGCCGTGATAGTGCTGGTGCCCGCCGATGTCTTCTACCAGCAGGCGCTGGTCTATGGTCTGATCGCTGCGGCGATTCTTTCAGCCAGCGTGGCCTATGCCGTCAGCCTGTCGGCCTTTCTCAGCTTCGCCTTGCCCTGCCTGCTGCCTTCGGTGACCTATCTGTTGCTGGCCGACAACAGCCTGCAACGCGGTTGGGGGCTGCTTGGGCTGATCCTGTTTCTTGCCTTGCTGATCGTGGCCTGGCAGGTCAATCGCCTGGTACAGCGCAGCCTGCTGCAACGGTTCCATAACCTGGCGCTGATCAGCAACCTGGAGCGCGCCAAGCAGCGCGCCGAAGGGCTCAACGAAGAGCTGGCGCGCGAGGTTGAGCAACGCCGTCGCGCCGAACGTGAGCTGCGCGGTGCCCATGGTGCGCTGGAAATGCGCGTGGCCGAGCGTACCCTGGAGCTGGACGAGGCGACTCATGCCCTGGGCACGAGTCAGGAGCGCCTGGCCCTGGCGCTGGAGGCCAGTGAGCTGGGGCTGTGGGACTGGGATCTGGAAAGCGATCAGGTGCACCATTCGCACCTGCGCGAGCTGTTCGGTCTGGAGCCGGAGCAGGTGCAGGTGATGCTGCGCGACCTGACCCCGCGCCTGCATCCGGATGATCTGCCAGGGTTGCGCCGGGCGTTGGTCCGGCACCTCAAGGGGCGCAGCGAGGATTATCAGATCGAGTACCGCGTGCGCCATGTCGATGGTCACTGGGTCTGGGTCGAGGACCGTGGCCGTGCGGTCGAGCGCGACGCCGCCGGCCGTGTACGGCGCATGCTCGGCACGCGGCGCGATGTCAGTGCGCGGCGTCAGCAGGAGCAGCAACAGCGTCTGGCGGCGACCGTGTTCGAAGCGGCCAGCGAAGGCATCTTCATCCTCGACCCCGACTACTGTGTGCTGGCGGTCAACCGCGCGTTCAGCGCGGTGACCGGATACAGCCGTGAGGAAGTGGTCGGGCGCACGGTGACCAGCCTGATCGGCAGCCGCGAGATGCGCCGGCAATACCAGATGATCCGCCAGGAACTGGACAGCACCGGCACCTGGCAGGGCGAGCTGATCGAGACGCGCAAGAGCGGCGAGCTTTACCCGCAATGGCTGCAGCTCAACCTGATACGCGACGCCAGCGGCCGGCCCAGCCAAATCGTCGGCTTCTTTGCCGACCTCAGTGCGCGACGCGAGGCCGAGGAGCGCCTGCGCTACCTGTCGCACTACGATGATCTGACCGGCCTGGCCAACCGCAGTCTGTTCAAGGAGCGTCTGCACGATGCCAGCCAGCGCGCCCGCCAGAGCGGCCGCAGCATCGCTCTGGTGCATATCGACCTGGACCGCTTCAAGCTGCTCAACGACAGCCTCGGCCATGAAGTGGCGGATCAATTGCTGCGGCAGATGAGCCGTCGCCTGACCCAGGCCGTGCCGGAAGCTGACTGCATTGCACGGCTCTCGGGTGATGAGTTCGCCATCATCCTCGATGCCTATGGCAGCCTTTCCAGCCTGGCGCGGGTGGCCAGTCGGCTGCTGGCCAAGCTGCGCGTGCCAATGACCGTTGGTGGCCACGAACTGGTGGTCAGCGCCTCGCTGGGCATCAGCCTGATGCCGGACTACGCGCGCGAGATCAGCGCGCTGATCAGCCAGGCCAATATGGCCGTGCAACATGCCAAACACCTGGGCGGCAACACCTTCCAGTTCTTCACCGACAACCTGCAGGCCTGCACCCTGGAGCGCCTGCAACTGGAGAACCAGCTGCGCAAGGCCATCGACGAAGGCCAGCTGGAGGTGTTCTACCAGCCCAAACTGAACCTCGCCGACGACCAGCTCAATGCTGCCGAGGCGCTGGTGCGCTGGCGCCATCCGCAACAGGGCATGGTGCCGCCGAGCGAGTTCATCGGTCTGGCCGAGGAAACCGGGCTGATCGCACCGATTGGCGAGTTCGTGCTGCGTCAGGCCTGCCAGCAGGCGTGTGAATGGCAGCGCCAGGGGCTGGCGAAAATCCGTGTGTCGGTGAACATCTCGGTGCATCAGCTGCGCCAGGGCAACCTCACCAGCCTGGTGCGCCAGGTGCTCGAAGAAACCGGCCTGGCGCCGCAGTACCTGGAGCTGGAACTGACCGAAAGCCAACTGCTGGATAACGTCGACAGCGTCATCGTCACCTTCCGCCAGTTACGGGAACTAGGGGTCAAACTAGCTATCGACGACTTTGGCACCGGCTACTCCTCGCTCAGCTACCTCAAGCGCTTCCCGGTGCATTACGTGAAGATCGACCAGACCTTCATCCGCGATCTTTCGCCCGGTGGCGAGGACGCAGCGATCACCCGCGCGATCATCGCCATGGCCCACAGCCTGGAGCTGAAAGTGGTGGCCGAGGGCGTGGAAACCCAGGCGCAGATGGACTTTCTCAAGAGCCAGAATTGCGATGAGATCCAGGGCTTTCTGATCAGCCGCCCGGTGGAGGCAAGCGCCTTCGCCGAGCTGCTGCGTGCGCAGATCGATAATCCTCTGGATTGAACGGCATTTGCTCGCTACCCAGGTAGCCTGCGTTCACTTGGCGAACAGCTGGCTGATGTCCTTGAACGCCTTGAACTCCAGCGCGTTGCCGCAGGGGTCGAGGAGGAACATGGTGGCCTGCTCGCCGATCTGGCCCTTGAAGCGTACATAGGGCTTGATGACGAACTTCGTCTCGCGGCTGCGCAGGCGCTCGGCCAACGCTTCCCAGTCGGCCCAGCCGAGCACCACGCCGAAGTGCGGCACCGGCACGTCGTGGCCGTCCACAGGGTTGCTGGCGGCCGATTCCTGATAGGCCATCTTCGGCGCTTCATGGATCACCAACTGGTGGCCGAAGAAATCGAAGTCTACCCAGTGGTCGCTGCTGCGACCCTCGGCACAGCCGAATACCTCGCCGTAGAAATGCCGGGCTGCTGCCAGGTCATGAACGGGAATTGCCAGGTGGAAGGGCGCAAGGGACATCACGGAATACCTCTGGTTATTGTGTGTAGGGCGGGTGCAACCCGCCATCGGTGTTCATTGCACCAGCCTATCAACAGCTAAATTGTTCTAAAGCGAATATCCTTGCGCACAAGCTCAAATATTTTTGATCAGTCGAGGCTTCGATGCTGCGCGAACTGAAAACCTTCGTCACCGTCGCTCGCCTGGGCACCTTCGCCGCTGCCGGCCAGCAGGTGGGGTTGACCCAGTCGGCGGTCAGCGCGCAGATGCGCGTGCTGGAGCAACACCTGGGTGTACGCCTGTTCGACCGCAGTGGCCGCGCCGCCGTGCTCAACGCCGCGGGCCGCCATGCCCTGCCGCTGGCCGAGCAGATGCTCGCGCTGTATGCGCAGATGGCGCTGCCACAGGCCGCCGATCAATGGCAGGGCGAGTTGCGCGTCGGTGCCATCGCTACCTTGCAGACTGGTC
Organism: Ectopseudomonas mendocina; assembly: GCF_007049795.1. Taxonomy (GTDB): domain Bacteria; phylum Pseudomonadota; class Gammaproteobacteria; order Pseudomonadales; family Pseudomonadaceae; genus Aquipseudomonas; species Aquipseudomonas mendocina_D. The sequence continues at coordinate 89,157 of NZ_SCFY01000009.1, read as the reverse complement.
TGCTGGCCGAGGCTTTACCGCGTTTTCGCCAGCTGGCACCGCTCGTCGAGCTGAAGCTGGTGCCGGGCGTTTCCCTACAGCTGTTCAGCCAATTGGATGCCGGTGAGCTGGACCTGGCCCTGTTGATCAAGCCGCCGTTCGCCTTGCCCAAGGAAATCCTGGAAGTGCCGCTGGCACAGGAGCCTTTCGTGCTTATTGCGCCACTGGACGTGCCGGGCGACGACCCGCTGCGGCTGCTCGCGGAGCAGCCCTTCGTGCGCTACGACCGCGCCTCGTTCGGCGGTCGTCAGGTCAGCCGCTTTCTGCGCGAACAGCGCCTGAACGTACGTGAGGCGCTGGAGCTGGATGAGCTGGATGCCATCGTGCGCCTGGTGGAAAACGGTATGGGCGTGGCCCTGGTTCCGCGTGCGGGCCTGTGGCTGCAACGGCCGACGCGGCTGCGGGTGATCGAGCTGGGCGCGCTGACCTTCCATCGCGAGCTGGTCGCCCTGGTGCGCCGTGCGCAGCGCCAGCCGGCGCTGGATTGTCTGCTGGAGTGCCTGCGGCGCTGATCCGTATTGTTGGCAGTGCGTACGGCGCACCCTACGGATCGCTGAGATTCCACGCATAAAAATACCGCGCAGCTTTGCAGCGGCGCGGCATTGTTTACAGCAAGAGCGGTCGGCGGCGATCAGAACGCCGGGACGACGGCGCCCTGGTACTTCTCTTCGATGAACTGCTTCACTTCGGCGCTGTGCAGGGCCTTGACCAGCTTCTGTACGGCCTCGCTGTCCTTGTTGTCAGCGCGGGTCACCAGGATGTTCACGTACGGCGAGTCGCTGCCTTCGATGGCCAGGGCGTCCTTGGTCGGGTTCAGCTTGGCTTCCAGGGCGTAGTTGGTGTTGATCAGGGCGAGGTCGACCTGGCTCAGCACGCGCGGCAGGGTGGCCGCTTCCAGTTCACGCACCTTGATGCCTTTCGGGTTCTCGACGATGTCCTTCGGCGTGGCGAGGATGCCGGCTTCCGGCTTGAGTTTGATCACACCGGCTTTCTGCAGCAGCAACAGGGCGCGGCCGCCGTTGGTGGCATCGTTGGGGATGGCCACGGTGGCGCCTTGCGGCAGCTCGCTCAGGTTCTTGATCTTGCTGGAGTAGGCGCCGAAGGGCTCGACGTGCACGCCGGCAACGCTGACCAGTTCGGTCTTGCGGCTGGCGTTGAACTCGTCCAGGTACGGCTGGTGCTGGAAGAAGTTGGCGTCGAGGTTCTTCTGCTGCACCTGCAGGTTGGGCTGCACGTAGTCGGTGAATACACGCACCTTCAGCTCCACGCCTTCTTTGGCCAGGGCTGGTTTGACGAACTCGAGGATCTCCGCGTGCGGCACCGGGGTGGCGGCGACGTTGAGGGTTTCGGCCTGGGCCGAGAAGGCCGCGCAGGCGGCGATGGCAGTCAGCAGCTTCTTCATTTCAAGGTTCCTTTTGGGAAGGTTGGTGCGGGTCTCGCGGGTAGCGAGTCGCCGCTTTTCATCATTTACGGGAAAAATGCACCACCAGGCGATCCCCGACCATCTGCAGCACCTGCACCAGAATCAGCAGCAGGATCACGGTCACGGCCATCACGTCCGGTTGGTAGCGCTGGTAGCCGTAGCGCACGGCCAGGTCGCCGAGGCCGCCGCCGCCGATCAGGCCGCTCATGGCGGTGTACGACACCAGGGTAATCGCGGTGACGGTGGTGGCCGCTAGCAGGCCGGGCAACGCCTCGGGCAGCAGCGCGCGGGTGATGATCTGCCAGGTAGTGGCGCCCATCGCCTGGGTCGCCTCGATGATGCCGCGTTCCACCTCGCGCAGGGCGGTTTCCACCAGGCGCGCGAAGAACGGCGTGGCACCCACCACCAGCGGCGGAATGGCGCCAGCCACGCCCAGCGAGGTGCCGACCAGCAGCTCGGTGAAGGGGATCATCAGGATCAAGAGGATGACGAAGGGCACCGAGCGCAGGATGTTCACCACCAGCGACAGCGCGCCATACAGAGCCTTCTGCTCGAACAGCTGGCGCGGGCCGGTGAGGAACAGCAGCACGCCAAGTGGCAGGCCGAGCAGCACGGTGAACAGCATCGAGCCGAGCAGCATGTTCAGGGTGTCGAGGCTGGCCTGCCAGATTTCCGGCCAGAACACGTTGGGCAGCAGTTGTTCGAGCATCAGCGCAGTACCTCCAGATGCACGTCGGCGGCTTCGAAGCGCGCCAGCGCGGCGTCGATGTCGCCACCGGTCAGGGCCAGGGTGAGCTGGCCGTAGGGGGTGTCCTTGATGCGGTCGATGCGCCCGGCGAGGATGCTGTAGTCCACACCGGTCTCGCGGGCCACGGTGCCCAGCAGCGGTGCGTAGGTGGCTTCGCCCTGGAAGGTCAGGCGCAGGATGCGGCCTTCGACATGAGCGAAGTCATCGCGCTGTTCGGCTTCGTCGACATGCTCGGACTCCTGCACGAAACGCTTGGTGGTCGGGTGCTGCGGGTGCAGGAACACCTCGGCCACCGGGCCTTCTTCGACGATGACGCCGGCATCCATCACCGCCACGCGGTCGCAGACGCGGCGGATCACGTCCATCTCGTGGGTGATCAGCACGATGGTCAGGCCCAGTTCGCGGTTGATCTCGGCCAGCAGGTGCAGCACGGCGGTGGTGGTCTGCGGGTCGAGGGCGCTGGTGGCCTCGTCGCACAGCAGGATCTTCGGTCGCGTGCTCAGCGCACGGGCGATGCCGACGCGCTGCTTCTGCCCACCGGAGAGCTGCGCGGGGTATTTGTTGGCGTGATCCTGCAGGCCGACGCGGGCCAGCAGCTCGGCGACGCGGGCGTCGATCTCGGCGCGGCTCAGCTCGCCGGCCAGGCGCAGCGGCATGGCGATGTTGTCGGCGACGGTCTTCGACGACAGCAGGTTGAAGTGCTGGAAGATCATCCCGACCTGCTGGCGGAAGCGACGCAGGCCATTGGCATCGAGGGCGGTGACATCGACGCCGTCGATCTCGATGCGACCGCCGGAGGGTTCCTCCAGGCGGTTGATCAGGCGCAGCAGGGTGCTCTTGCCGGCGCCGGAATGGCCGATGATGCCGAACACCTGGCCGCTGCCGACCTGCAGCGTGGTGGGCTGCAGTGCCGGAATCTCGCGGCCTGCGACGCGGTAGGCCTTGTGGACGGATTGAAACTGGATCACGCGAACGACCTTTTGGGTGTGTTCAGTCGCCGGCTCCAGAGGGTTGTCGAGCCGGCGCATCGAGCGCCGGGTAGGGCGCAAAAGTGCGCTAGTTTACCCGGCAGTGTTTAGGCCGAGAAAATCTTTGTAGGCCTATGTTTATTACAAAATGGCATTACCGATCAGCGGTAGTGCGCGCGCCCGTCCTCAGTTGCGTTGTGGGCTCAACAGCAGGCGCGGTACCTGTTGTGGCGCGATCTTCTGGCTCAACTGCGGACGGAAGCTCGGGTCGAGCTTCTTGATCCGCGCCGAGAGCAGCGCCGCGACCCAGGGGTAATCCTTGGCCTCGCGCACTTCGATGCGCACCGCACAGCGAAAGGTCACCACGTCGGCGGAGACGCCGTCGAGCAGTCGGCGCAGGTTTTCGTTGTCCTGGCTGTCCAGCATAGGCAACGCCACGACGCTGGTGGCGGCGCTTGGGTCGATCAGACGTGCTTTAGGTGTGCTCTCGACCACGGGGGCCGGCTGGCTCGCCGCTACCTGAGCCGTTGCTACCTTGGCGGCAGCCTGGTGCTCACTGGCCAGGCGCTGCTGACGCAGTTGTTCCTGACGCTCGGCATCGAGCTTGGCGGCAGCATCGCGCGCCTGTTGTTCGGCGGCCGTCTGGCGTGCCGTGCGTGCGCTGTCGATGGCCTGGTTGAGGTCGTGACTCAGGGCCGGCGCCTGCGGCATCAGACTGCGGGCCTGGCCCAAGGACTGCGCGGCGCGATCCAGATTGCCCTGCTGCAGTGCTTCGCGGCCCTGCTCCATGTAAGCCTCGGCCAGCTGGCGCTGGTACTGCTCCAGGCGCGTGTCGCGGTTGGCGCGCTGCTGCAGGGTGTTGAGCTGGCTACGCGCATCGTCGAGACGCTCTTCGGCCAGGCTCAGGTCGAGCTGGCGGAAGGCGATGACCAGATCATCGACCGGCGGGAGGCTGTGCTGCTGGCTGCTCTGGCAACCGGCCAGAAGTAGAACCAGAAAAAGCGGAAGACCACGAAAAGCGAACGACCTCATAACTACGCGTCTCGAATTGTGCAAAAAACGCGCAATCATACAGGTTCGTACCGCTGATTTCATCTTGATCGGCTACGCAGAGCGCGCCATCAGCTATTGCGCTTGGGCAGCGCAAAGCTGGCCAGGAACAACGCAGCAGCGCTGACCACGATGGACGGTCCGGCCGGCGTGTCCTGATACCAGGACAGCGCCAGGCCGCAGCAAACCGCCAGCAGGCCTAGCAGGCTGGCGCCCACGGCCATCTGTTCCGGCGTGCGTGCGTGGCGCTGGGCGGCGGCGGCGGGGATGATTAGCAGGGAAGTGATCAGCAGCACACCGACGATCTTCATCGCCACGGCGATTACCACAGCGATCAGCAGCATCAGCGCCAGGCGGATTGCCGCGACCGGTAGGCCTTCGACCCGCGCCAGTTCCTCGTGCACGGTGATTGCCAGCAGTGGCCGCCACAGCCAGGCCAGCAGCGCCAGCACCAGCGCACTGCCGCCGATGATCCAGGCCAGGTCGGTGGGGCTGACGGCAAGCAGGTCGCCGAACAGGTAGCTCATCAGGTCGATGCGCACGTCATGCATGAAGCTCAGCGCCACCAGGCCCAGTGACAGGGTGCTGTGGGCGAGGATACCCAGCAGGGTGTCGGAGGCCAGTGGCTGGCGCTGCTGCAGGGTCACCAGCAGCACGGCAAGCAGCACGCAGCCGACGGTCACGGTGAGGGTCGGGCTGACGTCGAGCAGCAGGCCCAGCGCCACGCCGAGCAGGGCGGCATGGGACAGCGTGTCGCCAAAATAGGCCATGCGCCGCCAGACCACGAAGGAGCCGAGCGGGCCGGCTACCAAGGCCAGCGCCAGGCCGGCGAGCAGAGCGTTGAGGAGAAAGTCAGGCATCAGTGTTTACAGTTCGGGCCGTGGACGTGGGCCGGGCCGTGAATGGTCAGGCCGGGCTTGACCACGCCGCCATGCAGGTCGTGATCGTGGTCATGATGGTGGTGGTAGACGGCCAGGCTCTTGGCGTCCTGGCCGAACAGTTCGATAAAGGCTGGGTCGCCGCTGACCTGCTCCGGGTGGCCGGAGCAGCAGACATGGCGGTTGAGGCAAACCACCTGATCGGTGGCGCTCATCACCAGATGCAGGTCGTGCGAGACCATCAGTACGCCGCAGCCGTGACGCTCGCGCAGCCGCGAGATCAGCCGGTACAGCTCGGCCTGGCCGGCGACGTCGACGCCCTGCACCGGCTCGTCGAGTACCAGCAGTTGCGGCTCGCGCAGCAGGGCGCGGGCCAGCAACACGCGCTGCATCTCGCCACCGGAAATGCTCTGCAGCGGGCTGTCGATCACCTGCTCGGCGCCGACCTCAGCCAGTGCTGCCAGGGCGCGCTTGCGATCCACCCCAGGCACCAGGCGCAGGAAACGCAGCACCGAGAGCGGCAGGGTCGCGTCGACGTGGAGTTTTTGCGGCATGTAGCCGATGCGCAGGCGCGGCGCTCGGCGCACGTTGCCGCTGTCGGGTTGGAGCAAGCCGAGCACCACGCGTACCAGGGTGGTCTTGCCGGCGCCGTTGGGGCCGATCAGGGTGACGATCTCGCCGGGCTGTACGCTGAGCTGCACATCGTCCAGCACCGGCTGGCCGTTGAAGCTGACAGCGACGCCGTCGAGGCGGATTAGCGCGTCGCTCATGCCGCGCCCTTGCAGCCTGCGCAGAGGCCAACGACTTCCACGGTCTGGCTCTCGACGACGAAGCCGACGCCGGCTGCACTGTCGACGATGGCCTGACTGATGGTGGCTTGTTCCAGTTCGGTCGCCGCATGGCACGCTCGGCATATCAGGAACTGGCCCTGATGCGGGTGCTCGGGATGGCTGCAGCCGACGAAGGCGTTAAGTGATGCGATGCGGTGTACCAGGCCGTTTTCCAGCAGGAAATCCAGTGCGCGGTACACCGTGGGCGGCGCCGCGCGGCGACCGTCTTCATCGCTCAATACGCCGAGGATGTCATAGGCGCCGAGTGGCTTGTGGCTGGCCCACACCAGTTCCAGCACGCGCTTGCGCAGAGCAGTCAGGCGCAGGCCCTGGCGCGCGCAGATGGCTTCGGCCTCGGCCAGAGCATGGCTGACGCAGCGAGAGTGGTCGTGAGGGCGTGCAGCCAGGGGTGTGTCGGTCATGGGCAAGGACGGAGCGAGTGAGAGACGTTATTATATTACCTGTTCAATGCCATTCGAGTATGCCCCGTGTTGCGTCTTTTCTGCCTCTTTACCCTGTTTTTCGTCGCCAGCGCTCAGGCCGAAGTGCGTGTGCTGACCAGTATCAAACCGCTGCAACTGATCGTCGCAGCGGTGCAGGACGGCGTTGGCGAACCCGAGGTGTTGCTGCCGCCCGGTGCCTCGCCGCACCACTATGCGTTGCGCCCGTCCGACGTACGGCGTGTGCGTGATGCTGACCTGCTGTACTGGATCGGCCCGGACATGGAAGCCTTCCTGCCCCGCGTGCTGAGCAGCCGTGACAAGCCGCACATGGCCGTGCAGGACCTGCCCGGTATGACCCTGCGCCATTTCGGCGAGAGTCATGAGGAGCACGATCACGACGATCATGATCACGCACATGCTGGCGACGACCTAGGCCACGATCACGACCACCGCCCGGGTAGCCTGGATGCTCATTTGTGGTTGGCAGCAGACAACGCCAAGGTCATCGCCGCACGCATGGCGGCAGACCTAGCCAAGCTGGATACCGCCAATGCCGGGCGTTACGCCGCCAACCTGAAAGCCTTCGAAGCTCGTCTGGATGTGCTCGATGGCCGTATTCGCCCGCAACTGGCCGCCTTGCAAGGCAAGCCGTACTTCGTTTTCCACGAGGCCTTCGACTATTTCGAGGCTGCCTACGGCCTCAAGCACGCCGGAGTGTTCAGCGTGCTGACCGAGGTACAACCGGGTGCGCGGCATGTCGCTGCCATGCGCGAGCGCCTGCAACAGGCTGGCCCGAGCTGCGTGTTCAGCGAACCGCCGCTACGTCCGCGTCTGGCTGAAACCCTGACCGCAGGCTTGCCGGTGAAACTGGCGGAACTGGATGCATTGGGCGGTGCTTTGCCGGTCGACGCCAGCGGTTACGAGCAACTGCTGGAGAATCTGGCTGGCGGCCTGAGCGAGTGCCTGAATAGCCTGTAGGACACGCATTGGAGAGTCCAGCGGCAGGCCCTGTGTAGGAGCGAATTCATTCGCGGTTGAAGCGCCCCGGATTGCATCCAGACCACGGGCTGGCCAGGCTTTTGTGGCAGGGGCTCCAGCCGCGCCCCGTCGCGCTACGAACTGTAACCACCGCCTCGTTGCCGCCCGCATGCGCAAACCACTAGGCTTGCGCTTTTGCCGCGAGCGCCCGCCATGTCGCCCACTGCACCTCGCCCGTCCAACGCCACGCTGGTGCTGCTGACCTCGCTGTATTGTGCGCAGGGCCTGCCTTCCGGGCTGATCGCCCACTCGCTGCCGGTGCTGCTGCGCCAGCATGGCGTCGACCTGGCGCTGATCGGCCTGCTCAAGCTGCTGGCGCTACCCTGGCTATTTAAAGTCTTGTGGGCGCCCTGGATCGACCGTCTGGCCTCGCCCCGCCTGGGCCATCACCGTGGCTGGATCCTGCCGCTGCAAAGTGGCGTGATTGTCTGCGTCGCGGCACTGGCGCTGCTCGCCCCGCAGACGCTGTTCGGCTCCGGCCTGTGGTTGTTGCTCGGCTTGCTGCTATTAATCAACCTGCTGGCATCGACCCAGGACATCGCCACCGACGGGCTCACCGTACGCTTGCTGCCCGAACGCTGGCGTGGCCTGGGCAACAGCCTGCAGGTGGGCGGTTACAAGGTCGGCATGATCGTCAGCGGCAGCGGCCTGTTGCTGGTGATCGACCCGCTAGGCTGGAACCTGGCTGTGGGGCTGGTGGCCGGGCTGATCCTGCTGATGACTGTGCCGATCTGGCTGTTTCCCGAGCGCCGCGTGCTGCCCTTCCAGCCCTCCTTGGCGGAGCACGCCTTCGGCCCGCGCCTGCTACTGGATCACTACCGTGGCCTGCTGGCGCAACCCGGCATGCTGCTGTGGCTGGCTGTGGTGCTGACCTTCAAATTGGGCGACTCGCTCGGCTCGCCGATGATCAAACCGATGCTGGTGGATCAGGGTTGGAGCACTGCAGCGCTAGGCCAACTGACCCTGATCAGCAGCCTGGCCGGCATCGGCGGTGCCTTGCTCGGCGGCCTGCTCTACGCGCGCATCGGCGTGCTGCGTGCGCTGGTCCTGTTCGGCGCCCTGCAAGCCATCGGCATCGCCGCTCTGGCCTTGCTGGTGGGGCAGGGCGCCAATACCGGGTTGGTCTATGCCGTGACTCTGTTCGAACAGGTGGCCGACGGCATGTCCACCGTCGCCCTGTTCGCCGCGATGATGCGCATGTGCCGCCCCGAACACGAAGGCGCCGACTTCACCTTGCAGGCCTCGGCACAGTTGCTGCTGTCCGGCTTCGTCGGGGCCAGCAGCGGGGTGCTGGCCAAGGCGTTGGGCTATGAGGGCTTGTTCGTCGGAGCGGGGGTGTTGGGGATGCAGGTACTGGTGGTCGTGCTCATGCATGGGCGCCGCAAGCCCGCCTGAGTGACCGGGGCGGATCACTCCGCCCAATGCCGGCCGTGACGCTCCAGCAGGTGTTGCAGTTGTTCCGGCCCATCGCTGCCGGCCGGATAGGGGCGCGGGCTCTGGTAGTGCTGGTGCCAGCCCTGCAGGATCGGGTCGACCCATTGCCAGGCCGCTTCCACTTCGTCGCGGCGCATGAACAGCGTCGAGTCGCCTTCGATCACGTCGAGCAGTAGGCGCTCGTAAGCATCCCAGCGACGTTGCTGGTTGAAGGCATTGGCCAGGTTGAGGTCCAGCTCCACCGGTTTCAGGTGCATACCCTTGCCGGGGTTCTTGGCCATCAGTTGCAGGCTGATGCGCTCTTCCGGCTGCAGGCGGATCAGTAGTTGGTTGGCTTCACCATCGTTGAACAGGCGGTGCGGCACCGGCTTGAACTGAATCAGAATCTCCGAGGCCTTCTTCGCCAGGCGTTTGCCGGTGCGCAGGTAGAAGGGCACGCCGGCCCAGCGCCAGTTGTCGATCTCAACCTGCACGGCGGCGAAGGTCTCGGTATCACTGTCGTTGTCGACGTTCTTCTCGAAGTAATAGGCGGGGACGTCGTGGCCGCCGATCTTGCCGGCGGTGTACTGGCCGCGCACGGTCTTGTCCTGCACGTCGAGGCCGGAGATGGGTTTCAGGGCTTCGAGGATCTTCACCTTTTCGTTGCGCACCGCGTCGGCGTCGAAGCGTACCGGCGCCTCCATGGCCACCAGGCAGAGCAGTTGCAGCAGGTGGTTCTGGATCATGTCGCGCATGGCGCCGGCCTTGTCGTAGTAGCCGCCGCGGTTTTCCACGCCCAGGGTTTCGCACACGCTGATTTGCACGTGGTCGATATGTCCGGCACGCCAGACCGGCTCGAACAGGGCGTTGGCGAAGCGCAGCGCCATCAGGTTCTGCACGGTTTCCTTGCCCAGATAGTGATCGATGCGAAACACCCGCGTTTCGTCAAATACGGCGCCGATGGCGGCGTTGATCGCACGAGCTGACTCCAGCGAGTGGCCGATGGGCTTTTCCAGCACGATGCGTGCTGCCGGCCCGGCCAGACCAGCGTTAGCCAGGTGTGCGGCGATGGCTTCGAACAGGCTCGGGGCGGTAGCCAGGTAATAGACCCGTACACGCCCGTCATCACGCCCCAGGCGTTTGGCCAGGCGGCCGAAATCGGCGCTTTGCGCCGCATCCATGGCGAAGTAGTCGAGGCGTGCGGCGAAGCTGGCCCAAGTCTCGTTGGCAAAATCGGCGCGCGCTACCTGAGCGCGGCAGTGACGCTCGGCCAGCGCCTGGTAGGCTTCGCGGCTGTGGCTGCTGCGGGCCAGGGCGAGGATGCGTACATCGGCGTGCAGGCGTCCTTCGCGGTGCAGGTGGTAGAGCGCTGGCAGCAGTTTATGCAGGGCCAGGTCGCCCGTACCACCGAAGACCAGCATGTCGCAGGGGATGCTCAAGGGAAGACTCCGACTCGTTGTGGCAGGCCGTTGCACGCTACCTGCGTTTGCAGCAAAGAGGCAGTGAAAAATCGGCAGTGCCCCTCCGCCGGAAAGGTCGTTCAGCGAATTGGCAGTGGCTTGGCTGTGCGCGAGCGCGAGCTATGTAGTATAACTACAAGGTCACTACAACCGCCGCCCGCCGATCATAACCGAGCTATGACCCAGCGAGTGCCGCGGTAGACCCTTTTCTGCATAGAGCCTATCTCAGTGAATCTGTTGCAACACATCGCCCAGTCGCGCCACCTGCTGCGCAAGTCCGAGCTCAAGGTGGCCGATCACGTCTTGCTCGATCCTGCATCGGTGATGCACAGCTCCATGGCCGAACTGGCGCACAGCGTCGGCATCAGCGAGCCGACCATCGTGCGCTTCTGCCGCGCCATCGGTTGCAGTGGCTTCCAGGACCTCAAGCTGAAGCTGGCGCAGAGTCTGGCTGCCGGGGCCAGCTTCGGTCAGTTCGCGATTCACGAGGATGACTCGGTCGCCGACTTCAGCCTGAAGATCTTCGACACCACCCTGCATACGCTGATGGAGGTGCGCGAGAAGCTCGACCCCGAGGCGCTGCAGCGCGCCATCGCCGCCTGCTCCAACGCGCAGCGCGTGGAGTTCTATGGCTTCGGTGCGTCTGGCGCGGTGGCTGCCGATGCCCAGCACAAGTTCTTCCGCCTGCTGCTCAACGCCGCGGCCTATTCCGACCCGCACATGCAGGCGATGAGTGCGGTGACCCTGCAGCCGGGCGACGTGGCGGTGTGCATCTCTCAGTCGGGCCGTTCCAAGGACCTGCTGATCACCGCCAACCTGGTGCGTGAGTCCGGCGCCAGCCTGATCACCCTGTGCCCTAGCCAGACGCCACTGGCGGAGCTGTCGACCGTCAACCTGGCCATCGACGTGCAGGAAGACACCGAAATCTACACCCCGCTGACCTCGCGTATCGCCCACCTGGTGGTGATCGATGTGCTGGCCATGGGCGTGGCCATGGCGCGCGGGCCGAGCCTGGTCAACCACCTCAAGAGCGTCAAGCGCAGCCTGCGCAGTCTGCGTCTGTCGCCGAAGTCGCTGCGTAACAGCGAGGATTGAGAGCGGGTTCATCGCCTGTTCATCTTCACGCCGTCAAAGCGTCATCTCCCCGAGTGAAGCTGGGTACTCCAGTCCTCGTTCCGGGAGAACCGAGATGCCTCGTATCTTCGATGACGCGCAACTGCACGACCAACCTGATGCCAAGACCCGGCGCAAGCTGCAAGACCAGCGCCGCATGGCCTATCGCCGGGCTATCGAACACTATGCCGAGCAATGCCAGCTGCAACGCGAGCTTGCCGACTTCCCCGAGTTGAGCGGTGCTCGGCGGGCAGCCTGAGCCCGCCCGTCGGTGTGCCGAATTCGGCATGCCTCCAGCGTAAAGCGATCAAGCGGTCACGGCGAGAGCGGGTCAATGTAGCAGGCTGACTGCAAGGAGCCTGCTATGACCCGACTGACCCTTACCGAAGCCCATGAACTGGCTGCCGACATTCTTCGCCATGCCGGTTTCAGCGAAGCCTTCGTCCAGGCCATCGCCACCACCGTCACCGCTGGCGAGCGTGATGGCTGTACGTCTCATGGCCTGTGGCGTCTGCTGGGTATCGTGCGTACGCTGAAGGCTGGCAAGGCGGTGCCCGATGCCGAGCCACAGGTATTCGATCAGGCACCTTCGCTGGTGCGGGTGGATGCCTGTGGCGGCTTTTCACAGCTGGCTTTCGCTGCCGGCTTGCCACTGCTGGCCGAGAAAGCCCGCAGCAATGGCATTGCCGCCATGGCGATCAACCGCTGTGTGCACTTTTCCGCATTGTGGGCGGAGATGGAGGCGATCACCGAGCTGGGCCTGGTGGCGTTGGCCTGCAACCCCACCCAGGCCTACGTTGCCCCGACTGGCGGTAGCCGCCCTTTGTTCGGCACCAACCCCATTGCGTTCGGTTGGCCGCGCAGCGGGAGCCACCCTTTCGTCTTTGACTTCGCCACGAGTGCTGTGGCTCGTGGCGAGATTGAGTTGCACCGTCGTTCCGGCAAGCCGCTGCCTAGCGGCTGGGGCGTGGATCGCCAAGGCCAACCCAGCGATGATGCGGCTGAAGTGCTCGACCATGGTGCCATGCTGACCTTTGGCGGGCACAAGGGCTCGGCGCTCTCGGCGATGATCGAGTTGATTGCCGGGCCGCTGATCGGTGACCTCACCAGTGTCGAGTCCGGCGTGTTCGATGCCGGGCACAATGCTTTGCCGTATCACGGTGAGCTGATCATCGCGTTCGATCCGCAGCGCTTTCTCGGCGAGCAGGCCGAGGTCCACTTGGCTCGTGCCGAGAGTCTGTTTGAGGCGATTCAGGGCCAGGGCGCGCGGCTGCCTTCGCAACGCCGCTACGAGGCGCGAGCCAAAAGCCTGGTGGCGGGTGTGGAAATCGCCGACAGCCTTTATCAGGACCTGGTTGCCCTGCGCGGCTGAGATCAAAAAAGCCCCGGCAAGCCGGGGCAGAGGGGGGAAAGCGCTGGTTACCGAGCCGACACAGATTTCAGGCCAGCGCTTCCCGCGTCGTGACACCGTCGACCAACCGCACAATGCCCAGCGGATTGGCGTTTTTCAGGACGTCCGGCAGCAAGGCGTCCGGGCAGTTCTGGTAGCACACCGGACGCAGGAAGCGGTCGATAGCCAGGGTGCCGACCGAGGTGCCGCGTGCGTCCGAGGTGGCCGGGTAGGGGCCGCCATGTACCATGGCATCGCAGACTTCCACGCCGGTTGGATAACCGTTGAACAGTACGCGGCCGACCTTCTGTTCCAGCAGTGACAAAAGGTCGCCGTGGGCCTGCAAGTCATCCGGTTCGGCGGTCAGGGTGGCCGTCAGTTGGCCGCGCAGGCCTTGCAGGGCGCGGATCAACTCGGCCTTGTCGGCGACTTCGACAAGCACGGTCACGGGGCCAAAAACTTCTTCCTGCAGCAGTTCGTCGCCCTCGATCAGCAGGCCGGCATCGGCCTGGAATAGGTGCGGCAGTGCCTGCCGGCCTTCCTGTGGCTGGCCGGCCAGATGGCGAATGCGCGGGTGTGCGTGCAGCGCCGCCAGACCTTTCTCGTAGCTTTTCAGCGTGCCGGCATTGAGCATGGTCTGCGCCGGGCGCTGGCCGATTTCGGCGATCAGATTGGCGGTGAACAGGCTGAAGTCCGGCGAGGCGATGCCGATTACCAGGCCGGGGTTGGTGCAGAACTGGCCGCAGCCGAGTACCACCGAGTCGGCCAGTTCGCGGGCGATCTGCTCGCCGCGCTTTGCCAGCGCGCCCGGCAGCAGCACGACCGGGTTGATCGAACTCATCTCGGCGAATACCGGGATCGGCTGCGGGCGCGCTGCCGCCATGTCGCACAGGGCACGGCCGCCATGCAGCGAACCGGTGAAGCCGACGGCCTGGATCGCCGGGTGCTTGACCAGCGCCTCACCGACGCCACTGCCGTAGATCATGTTGAACACGCCGGCTGGCATGCCGGTTTTGCTGGCGGCACGCAGGATTGCTTCGCCGACGAAGGCGGCAGTGGCCATATGGCCGCTGTGTGCCTTGAACACCACCGGGCAGCCGGCGGCCAGAGCCGAAGCGGTATCGCCGCCGGCTGTGGAGAAGGCCAGCGGGAAGTTGCTGGCGCCGAACACCGCTACCGGGCCGAGGCCAATGCGGCATTGGCGTAGATCGACGCGCGGCAGGGGCTGGCGATCCGGCAGGGCACGGTCAATGCGGGCGCCGTGGAAATCACCCCGACGCAGCACCTTGGCGAACAGGCGCATCTGCCCGCTGGTGCGGCCGCGCTCGCCCTGGATGCGCCCGGTTGGTAACGCGGTTTCGCGGCAGACGATGGCGACGAAGTCATCGCCCAACCCGTCGAGTTCATCGGCGATGGCGTCGAGAAACTCGGCGCGGCGCACGGCTGGCAGGCTGCGAAATGCCGGGTAGGCGGCCTCGGCGCTGTGTGCTGCGCTTTCCACTTCTTCGGCGGTGGCCTGATGGAAACGGAACGGCAGGGCCTCGCCGGTACTGGCGTCGAGGCTCTGCAAGGTGACGGAACCGGCGGCGCTGAACAGCTCGCCGATGATGTTGTAGCCGATACGGTCGGACATGTGAACTCCAGATAGACGTTGGGACGCGCCTCGGCGAGAGGCGCGCGATCAGGTCAGAACAGCTGCTTCGGCAGCCAGGTGGCGATGCCGGGCATGGCCAGGATCAGTAGGAACAGCAGTAACTGGATGGCGATGAACGGCAGCACCCCGCGGTACATAACGCCGTAGCTGTAGCCCGGTGGGGCGATGGATTTGAGGTAGAACACCGAGGGCGCCAGCGGCGGCGTCAGGTAGCAGGTTTGCACCACCACCATGAACATCACCGCGAACCACACCGGGTCGATACCGGCAGCCTTGATCAATGGGGTGAAGATCGGTACGAAAATCAGCACTAGGGAAATCCAGTCCAGCACCATGCCGGCGAAGAACACCATGGTCATCAGGATGAGGATCAGCACGTAGGGGCTGAAATTCATCTCTTCCATGAATTCGCCGATCATCCAGCCACCGCCACCCGCGGCGAATATGGCGGTGAACATGATGCCGCCGGCGACGATCAGCATGATCATCGAGGTGATCTTGATGGTGCTGATCAGCGCTTCGATCAGGCGTGCCACGCTCAGCTCACGGAACCAGATGGCCAGCAAGCCGGCACCGAAGGCACCGACCGCAGCCGATTCGGTGGGCGAGGCGATGCCGGCGAGCATCGAGCCGAGCACGGCGGCGATCAGCAGCAGCGGCGGGATCAGCGCGCTGAGGGTGATCTTCAGCTTCTCGCCCAGCGGCGTGGCCTTCATCTCCGGCACGGCCGGTGCCAGCGAGGGCTTCAGCCAGCAGGCGATGATGATGTAGAGCAGGAACATGCCGAGCATCAGCAGGCCGGGGAACAGCGTGGCGGCGAACAGCTGGCCGATCGACAGCTGTGCCATCGAGGCATACACGACGACGATCACCGACGGCGGAATGATCGCCCCCAGCGAGCCGCCGCCGCAGATGGTGCCGGAGATCAGCGCACGGTCGTACTTGTATTTGGACATGGCCGGGATGGCCATCATGCCCACCACGATTTCCACCGCGCCGACCACGCCGGAGCTGGCGGCGAAGATGCCGCACATCAGCATCGAGGAGATCGCCAGGCCGCCGGAGAAGCCCCCGAGCCACAGCTGCAGTGCATTGAACAGGCGCTGCGCCAGGCCGGTTCGCTCCAGGATCGCGCCCATCAGCACGAACAGCGGAATCGCCGACAGGGCGAAGTTGGTCGAGGCCTGCAGCAGCGAGCCGTACATCTGCTGGAGGATGTTGTCGCCGAACAGGAACATGCCGAACAGGAACGACACGCTGATCAGCGAGAAGGACACCGGGACGCCGAGGAAGATGAACAGGAACAGCAGGACGAACATCAGTACAGGTAGGTATTCCATCATCGGTCAGTGTTCCTTGGAGCCGGGCTGCTTGCGATTGCCGATGAACAGCACGGCATCGACGATGAGCTGGTAGGTCAGGCCGGCGAGGCCGAGCGCCAGCGCCAGGTAGAACGGCCACATGAGTGGCGCCCAGGGGCTGACATGTTCCACTTCGCCAGTGGCGAAAGCGTGCCAGGCGCGTCGCCCGGCGACGAAGGTCAGGCCGCCGATGGTGGGCACCAGTACCAGCAGGTAGAACGCCGCGTTGAACCAGCGCTGGGCGGCCGGTTTGAGCCGCGAGGAAAGAAAGTCGACACGCACATGAGCTTCTTCCTTCAGCGCGTAGGCGCAACCCAGCAGGAAGATGCAGCCATTGAGCATGTAGGAAACATCGAAGGCCCAGAGCGTCGGGCTGTGCAGGGCATAGCGGGCGAAGACCTCGTAGATCATCATCAGCACTAGTGCCAGGGTCATGCAGGCGGCCATGCAGAGCAGGGCCTGTGCTGGCCAGTTGTACCATTTGTTGTTCATAACTCCTCCTGCGGCCGGCCACCGGTGGTGGCCGGCCTTGTCTCGTCAGTCGTGGTACTTAATGTCTGTAGAGATAGGAGGAGTTTTCCGACCAGCGCTGCAGGTAGTCGCTGTAGTCCTTGAAGATGGCCTTGGCGTCGATGTCGTCCGCCTTGCGCGCTTCCAGTTTGTCGGCGATCAGCTTGTTGCCGCGCTGGGCCAGGTCGTCGGTGATGCTCTTGTCCAGCTGGATGATTTCGATGCCGGCCTTGCGGTAGGTGTCCATCGCCTTCATGTCGCGGTCGAGGAAGTGGAAGTAGCTCTGCAGGGTGGTCAGCTTGGCGGCTTCTTCCAGCTTGGCGCGGGTCTTCTCGTCGATGGCGTTCCAGTTCTCCTCGGTCATGAAGAACTCCCAGACGAACGACGGTTGGTGCACGCCGGGGGTGAGCAGGTAAGGCGCCACTTCGTGGAAGCCTTCGGTCAGGTTGGCCCCTGGGGTGGCCCACTCGACGGCGTCCACGCCCTTGCGTTGCAGCAGGGTGTAGATCTCGCCTGGCGGTATCACAGTAGGCGAAGCGCCGACCTGCTGGATGACCTCGGCCCAGGCACCGGCGGTGCGGAATTTCAGGCCCTTGAAGTCTTCCAGTCTCTCGATCTTCTTGTTGGCGTGCGCCAGCACTTCGGTGCTGCCGACGCCCACGACCAGGCTGTGTAGGCCCATGTTCTTGCGGCGGAATTCCTGCAGGTACTTTAGGCCATCGCCTTCATACAGCCAGGCCAGGGTTTCCTCGCCGGACATGCCGCCCGGATAACCAGCGAACACGTTGTTCAGCGGATCCTGGTTGACCAGGTAGGTGGGGGTGGAGTGACCGGCCTTGAGCACGCCGTTCTGCACCGACTCGTAGACCTGGAACGGCGGCACGATGACGCCGGCGCCGACCGGGCGAATCTTCACCTCGCCGTCGGTGAGCAGCGCGGCGTTGCTGGCGAAGCGCTTGAGGAAGTTGTCGAAGAAGAAACTGCCTTCCGGCACGGAGGTTGGTACCGAGTAGGTGTAGCTGGCCGCCTGGCTGGTAGCGCAGCAAAGCGCGAGGCCGAGAGCGGCGAAAAGCTGGGTAGTCTTGTTGATCATCCTGTTGCCCTTGGTCTTTATCGTGTTTGCCCGGTGCACGGATTGCGCATTCGTCAGGCAAGGTAGGTGAAGCCAAAGAAGCGGGAGGGATGGCCTCCCGCGTCCATACAGCAATTAACGGGTGGTGCCCGTTCGGCAAGCACGGACGTACAGCGATCAGGCGCTGGCCGACCAGTTGGCGTACCACTGGCGGAACAGCTTGTACTGGATCTCGGCGTAGTTGCGCTGGGCCTTGCTGAGCACATCGGTTTCGTTGAAGTGCAGGGTGTATTCCGGGTCGCCACCCAGCACCATCAGGTGCTTGTAGTAGAGAACCAGGTCGGTGCCTTCGTCGAAGGTCGACAGCACATTCAGTGCTTCGGACAGCTCATGGGCGCGGCGGCGGGCAATGGCGTCGCCCTTGGCGGCCTGCTTGCTCAGCTCGACCAGTTGCAGCACTTCGCGCGGCAGGACGTTGCCGATGCCGGTGATGGCGCCTGTGGCACCGCAGTTGACGAAGCCATGCATCACCTGGGTATCGACGCCGGCCATGAGGATCACATCGTCATCCTGGGAGGTGATGTGCTCGGCGGCGTAGGACATGGCGGCGGCGCCACCGAACTCTTTGAAGCCGATCAGATTGGGGTACTTTTGACGCAGCTTGAAGAACAGGTCGGCGCGGGTGGCAAAGCCGTAGTGCGGGCTGTTGTAGATCACCGCCGGCAGCTTCGGTGCCGCTTCGAGAATGGCGGCGAAGTGCGCTTCCTGGGCGGTCAGCGAGGCGCCACGGGACAGCACGCGGGGGATAACCATCAGGCCATGGGCGCCGACCTTGGCGGCATGGGCGGCGTGGGATACGGCTTCCCTGCTGTTCACCGCGCCGGTGCCGACGATGGTTGGGATGCCGGCTGCCACCAGGCGCGCCACACCTTCCTGGCGCTCGGCTTCGGTGAGCAACGGCCAGTCGCCCATGGAACCGCAGTAGACCACGGCGCTCATGCCGGTCTCGATCAGCTGCTTGCCCTTGCGCACCAGGGCGTCGAAGTCCGGCTTGCGCTCGGCGGTGCAGGGTGTCATCAGGGCGGGGATGGTTCCGGTGAAGATGTTGCTGCTCATAGTGTTGCCTCCAGGCAGAATTAAAGTATTTCGTATACGAAAATAAACGGTCGTAGTAAACCCTCTATTTCCATGGTGTGGGCCTGAGCCCGGTTCACTGCATATTTGTGGGAGCGGACTTGTCCGCGATCTTTTAGTCCTGAACATTCGCGGACAAGTCCGCTCCCACAGTGATTGCTCGATTCTTTTGTTGCCTTTCTACAGCTTCAATTCCACCGGCCAGGTGTCCGAGAGGCGATAGCCGATCGGCCACGGATCGCTCGGGTCGAGCATGTGCTGGTGCGTACCGGTGATCCAGGCGCGCCCGGACAGGCATGGGTAGATCGCGGTGCGGCCGGCGACTTCGGTCAGCGAGTCGATGCGGCAGTGGAATTGTGAGCCGATAATCGAGCGGCCGATGAATCGTTCGCCCACCGCCAATTGGCCCTTGGCATGCATGACCGCCATGCGCGCCGAGCAGCCTGTACCGCAAGGTGAGCGGTCGATCTTGCCGGGGCGGATGACCACGGCATTGGCGCCCGTGGCGATGCCGTTCTCGTGCACCACCGGGGCGGCGATCTGACAGAAGGAAATATGGCTCCAGTCCGGGTTCAGTGGGTGGCTGAAACCGAGTTGCTGGTTGGCTGCCTGGGTGATCTTGAGTCCCGTGGCGACCAGGTCCGCCGCTTCGTCCGGGGCGATGGAGAAGCCCAGCTTGTGTGCATCGACGATGACGAAACTGTCGCCACCGTAAGCGGTATCCACCTGCAGCGAGCCGAGGCCTTCGACCTCGATCCAGGCGTCGAGCTTGTCGGCGAAGGACGGCACGTTCTTCACCTCGACGCGCTCGGCCTTGCCGTCCTTGCAGTCGGCGACCACTTCCACCAGGCCGCCGGGGGCTTCCAGGGTCAGCCGGGTCTGCGGCTCGGTCATTGGCAGGATGCCGCTGTCGAGCAGCACGGTGGCCACGCACAGCGAGTTGGAGCCGGACATCGGCGGCACGTCGGCCGGTTCCATGATGATCCAACCCATCTGCGCCTTGGGATTCTTCGCCGGCACCAGCAGGTTGACGTGGCGGAACACGCCACCGCGCGGCTCGTTGAGCACGAAGTTGCGTAGGAAGTCGTCCTGTTCGATCCAGCGCGACTGCTGCCACAGAGTATCGCCCGGTGGCGGCGCGACGCCGCCGACGATGACGTCACCGACCTCGCCCTCGGCGTGGCAGCTGACCACATGAATGACTTTGCTGGAGCGCATGGCGCAACCCTCTTAGTTGACCGACTTGAGGAAGTCAGCGGTTTCCGGCTTCTGCGGATTGCCGATCACCTGATCGGGCGTGCCGATCTCGTGCACCAGGCCGTTGCGGAAGAACGCCACGCGGTCGGACACGTCCCGCGCGAAGCGGATTTCGTGGGTCACCAGCACCATGGTCATGCCGTCTTCGGCGAGCATGCGCATGGTGTCGAGTACCTCACCCACCAGTTGTGGGTCGAGGGCGCTGGTGGCTTCGTCGAACAGCATGTAGTCCGGGCTCATGGCCAGTGCGCGGGCGATTGCCATGCGCTGCTGCTGGCCGCCAGAGAGCTTGCCGGGGAACACCTTGAGCTTCTCGCCCAGGCCAACGTGGGTCAGTTGCTGCACGGCGATGGCCTCGGCTTCCTGCTTGCTCAGGCCTAGCACTTTGCGCGGTGCCAGCATCACGTTTTCCAGCACGGTCAGGTGCGGGAAGGCGTTCCATTGCTGGAAGACGATGCCGATTTTCTGCCGCAGCTTGTTGATGTCGGTGGAGGGCGCATGCACCTCGGTGCCGTCGACGCGGATGCTGCCGCTCTTGATCGACTCCAGGCCGTTGATGCACATCAGCAGGGTCGATTTGCCGGAACCGGAGCCGCCAATGATCGACACCACCTCGCCCTTGTTCACCGTCAGGCTGACGCCCTTGATGACTTCGAGGTCGCCGAAGGATTTGTGGACATTGTCGATCTCAATCATTTTCCTGCCACCTTTTTTCCAGCTGGGCGCCGAGTTGGGCGACGACCAGGCTCATGACGTAATAGATGAGGCCGGCGATGCACAGCACCAGCAGCGGCTCTTGAATGCGTGTGACGATGGTCTGCGAGGCGCGCAGCAGCTCGACGATGCCGATCCACATGACCAGCGCGGTGTCCTTCATCACGCTGAGCACCAGGTTCAGCCAGCCAGGGAAGGCTACGCGGGTGGCCATCGGCAGGACGATGTAGCGCAGGTCCTGCAGGTAGCTCAGGCCCAGCGAACGGCTGGCGCGGCGCAGGGTGAACGGCACCGACAGCACGCCGGCCCGCACGATCTCGGTGAAGTAGGCGGCGGCGTAGATGCCGAGCACGATGCAGCCCACGGTGAAGGCGCTGATATCGATGCCGGCGATGCTCTTGAACGAGTTGAACAGGACGAACTGGATCAGCAGCGGCACGCTGCGGAACACGTCGAGCACCCAGGCCAGTGGCAGGGTGGCGCGCGGAAGCAGGGCACGCAGCAGGCCGAACAACAGGCCGGCGAAGGAACCGAGCAGGATGGCCCAGAAGGTCAGTTGCAGGGTGACCCAGGCGCCGTCGAGCAGGAAGAGGAAGTCGTTCCAGGTGAAGCTGGTATTGAACATGTAAGTGCTTCCTCAGTAACGGAACAGGCGCCAGGCCATGAGCCGGGCTACCGCTACGATCGCCTTGGCGATCAGGTAATAAAGCACCGCCGCGATGGCAAAGAACTCGAAGGTGCGGAAGGTCTTGACGTTGTAGTCCTGGGTGACGCCGGTGAGGTCGTTGTTGAGGCCGACGATCACCCCCAGCGAGGTCATCAGCACAGCCCAGACCATCTGGTTGGAAAGCGGGTAGAAGACGATGCGCAGCAGTTGCGGCACGACGATCAACCGGTAGGCCTGGAAGGCGCTCATGCCCAGCGAGCGTGCAGCCCGCACTTGGGTGTCGGGCACTGCCTTGAGGCCACCGCGGAAGTTTTCCGCCAGGTAGCCGGCGTTGTTGAAGGTGATACCGGCGAGCAGGGCGATCCAGGAGCTGACGTGCCAGCCCATCGAGCCCAAACCGAAGTAGAGGATGTAGATCTGGAACAGCGACGGCGTGTTGCGTGCGATGGATACCCAGGTGTTGGCGAAGCCGCGTGCCAGCGGGTTCTTCAGCTCGCGCATCACCGTCAGCGCGAGGGCGATGAGTACGCCGAAGATCATCGACAGGGCGGCCGTCTCGAAGGTCACCCAGGCACCGGCGAGCATGTCGGGCAAAGCCCTGAACGCCTGGCGCCACTGGAAGGTGTAATCAAACATGCGTGGGGTTCTCCACAGGGAAAGCGGGTTGCAGCCAGCGCGGCAGGCGACCGCTGGCTTGGCCTGAGCAGGCGGCCTCGATGCACTCGGCCAGACTGGCGAAGTGCACCGAGCGACCGACCAGCCCTGGCGCGTAATGGGCGTATTTGCCTGAATTGGTCATCAGGGTGGAGCTGTTTGTCGGCACCACGGGCTCGCCGAGCATGCACCAGCAGGTATCGTTCAGCAGGGTCGCGCCAAAGGCTTCCAGCACGGCGGCATGGCCTGCGGCGCGGGCCTGTTCGAGCACCGCGCGGCCGCTGGTAATCACCAGGCTGACCTCCGGGTGCCGGGTGCGGCCGGCACACAGGGTGGCGAGGTGGGCGAATTCGCTGAACGAGAAATGCGGGTTGCCGAGGGCGATCAGGCCGACCCTGGCTTCCCTGGCACTGTTCAACTCATCCCAGCTGCGGCGTAGGTCGGCGTGGCTGACCTGCTCTGTCTGCAGCGTTGCACCGCTGTGAATAACCCGTTGTGGGTCGCGTGCTTCCGGGGTGATACCAGCGATATGGAACAGTGGCGCTGCCGAGCTGGTGGCGAAGGCGGCGCCAAAGGCCTTGAGATCGTCCAGCGTCGGTTGCGCCCGTTCCAGACCACAGACCAGCGGAATGCGGCTGCCACAGAGCAGACCGACGTGATAGCCGAGCAATGGATAGAAGGCGTCGTCCAGGCCGTCGAGCGCCGGCAGCTCGATGCGCAGAGCGGCCTTGCGCTGCTCATCGAGGTGGCAGCCGACCTTCGGCGCACGGCCGGTCAGGGCAATGCAGATATCCAGGTAATCGGGATACTTCAGCGTCCGGGCGCCGAGCACGCTGTTGGCGTAGACCACCGCATTGGATTCCGCCCAGACGATCTGCTCGCCCTCGCCTGGTGCGCTGTCCAGCAGATAGGGCGCACAGGTGAAGCTGAGCTGCGCGCCCATCGCCATGTAGGCATCACCGAGGGCGCTGGCCGGTTCGCCGAATGCCGCGTCGATGCCCAGTGCGCGCCAGCGCCGCTGATCCACGGAGATCGAATTGAGGGTGGTCGGCACACATACCTTGGCGCCCCAGGCCACCAGTTGTTCGGCGAAGCGCAGGCTGGCCGGGCCGGTGTAGATGCAGCCGTCGATATGCGCCTGGGTGACGTCCAGCAGTTCGCTGGCGCCTTGAAGCTCGGCCATGCGTAGCACCAGTTGCATGGCGACCTGGGCCGCCTTGCCCTGCTCGCCATCGAGCCGCGCCTGATCGTCTTCGCTCAGGCTCAGATGGGTACTGAACGGGCGCTGCCCGGCGAGTGATGCCACGCCGGTTGGCCGGGCATCGACCGGGCGCTGTGGATAAAGCTGCAAGCGCTCACCGTCCAGGCGGGCATAAGCCTGCCCGCGCAGCCGGGCAAAGGCTTCGTGACCGATGCACAGCACGGCGATGGAACGCTGGAACAGCAGCTCGGCCACCAGCACGCCGAGGGTGAGAATCTCGTCGGCCTCGGCTAGCACCAGTGCGCTGGGCGCATGCTCGCCGCTGAGCAGCTCCATCATCACGCTGCTGCCGGTGCAGGAGCCGCGCCCGCTGGGAATCGCCAGCACGCGCCTGGCCAGGTTCTGCCCGCTGAGCGGATGGTGGCGGTCGATCACCTCGCCGCTGAACGGATCGACACCGCCCCAGAAACTCAGGCCCATGTCGGCGAACAGCAACTCACCCTCGGCGCGGCCGGCCACCAGGCTGCGGCCCTGCAGCAGGTCGACAGCGGCGCTGGGTAGTGAGCGTTCCACGGTTGCAGACATCGATGGGGCTCCGTTGCGGGAGAAAGCTCGGGTGCTGCAGGAGCACACGAGCGCGATAAGGGGAGAGCGCGCCGCGAGGCGGCGCGCTGGCACCTGGGCTTAGTAGTACACGCCCGGTACGGTCAGGCTGGCCGGCTTGATTTCGTCGCCTACCCACTTCTGCCACAGTTCGTCGTAACGGCCGTTACGCACCTGCTGGTTGACGAACAGGTTGAGGTAGTTGAGCAGGCCATACTCGTTGCGCTTGGCGGCTAGGGACACGTAGTCGACGACGAAAGGCGCGTCACCGGCGACTTTCAGGCCCTTGTACTTGCCGGACTTGAGGGTGGCGGCGGCCACGGTGTTGGTCACCACGGTGGCGTCGATATGGCCCTGGGCCACGGCGAGGATGGTGTCGTTCTGCGACTGGTAGGCGCGGAAGCTGCCTTCACCCCAGGCCTTCTGATCCTTTTCCAGGGCGATGGCCTCGTAGGTGCCGCTGGTGTTGCCCAGCTTCTTGCCCTTGAGGTCGGCGTAGCTGCTGATGCCGGCGTCTTCACGGGTCAGCACGACCATCTGGAAGGCGAAGTAGGGCACGGTCATGCCCACGGTCTTGGCGCGCTCGAGGGTGTCGGAGGTGGAGGCGACGATCACGTCGGCACGGCCGGAGACCAGTGCGGGAATACGATCCGGGAACGGGGTTTCGACCACTTCGGCCTCGACGCCGAGGACCTTCGCCAGGTCGTTGCAGTAGTCCACGTCGAAGCCGGCGGGCTGGTTCTTCTCATCGCGGAAACCCATGGGTGGGAAGTCCAGAGTCACGGCGCAACGCAGCTTGCCGGAACCGATGATGTCGTCGAGCTTGTCGGCTTGAGCGGTTGCCGCCAGGGAGGCGCTCAGGGCGGTGCCGAGGGCAATGGCGAGAGTCTTTCTATTCATGTGCAGCCTCATTATTGATTGATGGGTTGGCAGATGAAACGTGCATCAGGGGATTTCGTATACGATATTTGATTAGCAAGGCTTGTGCCGGTTTTGCCCTGAACTCAGTGGCAAAATGGCAGCCCTTATTTGGCGAGGGATATAGCGAGGAATGAGCAGCGCTCGTCGCGATGCGAGGCGGCGGGTAAGTGTCACCGTGTTACATAATGAAGCATGCTGTGTGTGTTTGCCCCTAAATGGAACGTGTTGTCAGCGATAGCGCTGGGCATCGCGGTATTGGCTCGGGGAAAGCCCGGTCAATGCCTTGAACTGGCGGCTGAACGCGCTGTGGTCGGTATAGCCACAGCGCAGGGCTATCTCCGTGATCGGTAGGTCGCTTTGCAGCAGTTGGGTGGCGGAGCCGAGACGTGCCTTATGAATCATTTGCCGTGGGGTAAGCTGGAAGATCCGCTTGCACAGACGTTCCAGCTGCGCCACGGACAATCCTGCTAACTCGGTCAGCTCGGCCAGGCTGATAGGGCGCGCGTGGTGCTGGCGGATATAGTCGTCCACCACGGCCAGCCTCTGGTAGGCCGGATGCGTGTCATGTGCTGCCTGTAGGTCACACGATACTCCGGCCATGCCGATCACTTCACCGGCAACATTGCGCAAGGCTAGCTTATGGGTCAGGCACCACCCGGTCAGGTGTTCGGGGTATAGGTGCAGCTCAAGCTGGTTTTCCAGATGTGAGCCGGCGTGAAGAACTTGTAGATCCTGGGCGGTGTACTGCGGGCCCAGACGCGATGGGAAGACATCCTCGGCGGTGCGCCCGAGTAGCTCCTGCTTGTCCTTTAAGCCGCAGCGCCGTGCCAGCGTCTGATTGACCATCATGTAGCGCGCCTGGGGGTCCTTGATGAAGAACACCACGCCGGGCATTGCATCCAGTAACGGCGCGATCGCCGCAAGGCTGGCGAGCAGTGTGGGTAGGTCGGTGAGCGTGGAGCGTGGCAGAAGGTCTAGCATCTTGGGACTGGTAGGTGGTGGCTCCTGAGCATACGGCCCGAAGGGCCACCTGGGTAGTGCTCGAACGACGCTACTGCAGGTGGAGCAGGGTGCCGATACGCGCGGGGCTGAATGGCGGGCGTGGCGCCGCTGGCTGCCAGCCGAACAAGGCCTGCGCTGCACCGCCGCAGATGCGCCCCTGGCAGGGTCCCATGCCGCAACGGCTGGCCATCTTCGCCTGGCTCCAACCTTGGTGATCGGTGACTGCGGCCAGCGGCACATCTTCACAGCGGCAGATCAGGGTGTCCGGCTTGGCCAGGTTCTTCACCTCGTCACGCAGGGCGAAGGTGGCGTTCAGCGCACTGGCGAAGCCATGCCAGCGCTGGCGCTGTGGCCACAGGTGCTGCGCCGCATCACGGTCGCCCACTGCGGTATGGCCGGCAATGGCGCCTTCGACCAGGGCTTTTTCACTGCCGCCAAAACCGGTGCTTTCCCCGGCGGCGTAGTGATCGGCGAGGCTGGTGGCCTGCCAGGCATCGACGGCAATCGCGTTGTTGTCGATGCGGCAGCCCAGGGCCTGGCCGAGTTGCAGGTTGGGAATCAGGCCGAAGCCACAAGCCAGGCGGTCGCAGGCGATTTCGCGAATCTGCCCACCGCTATTTAGGCGCACCGCTTCCAGGCGCCCATCACCCAGGGCTTCGACGACATGGCTGTTGGCCCGGTAGCCAGGGTGGAACAGGCCGAACAATTGCAGCAGCTTGTGTGGCCAGCGTGGCAATTGCGCGGCAAAGCCGGCCAGCGCTGACCAACTCGCCTGTTCGGTGATGCTTACGACCTGGGCACCGTTTTCCTTCGCGGTAGCGGCGCTGGCCAGCAGCAATGGGCCGCTGCCGGCGATGACGATGCGCTCGCCGGCCACCGGCATGCCACCCTTGATCAGCGCCTGCAGGCCGCCGGCGCCGGTAACACCGGGTAGCGTCCAGCCGGGAAACGGTATTAACAACTCACGGGCGCCAGTGCACAGAATCAGCTTGTCGTAGGCGATGACGCGGCCCTGCTCTGGGTCTTCCACCAGCAGCGCCTTGGCCCCGGCCAGGGCGACCACGCGGGTGGCCGGCAGCAGCTCGATGTTGGCCTGTGCCTCCAGCCGTCTGCGATGCTCGCGGGCCAGCGGCGGCAGGTGCGCCTGCGGGCCGTCGCGCCAGATCTGTCCGCCAGCGGCGGGGTTGTCGTCGAGCACGGCGATGCGTGCGCCACTCGGCGCGGCAGCCAGGGCGGCGGCCATACCGGCAGGGCCGGCACCGATGATGAGGATGTCCACCTTCATGGCCGGCTCTCCACCTGCATGCCATCGCGGCAAAGGGTCTGGCAGGCCAGGCGGCGCTGGCCGTCGATGGTTACCCGGCATTCCTGGCAGATACCCATGCCACACACCGGCGCACGGCGCTGGCCGCTGACCGAGGTGCGGCTGGTGCCATCACCGCCGAGCATCAGCGCGGCGGCGACCGTGGTACCGGGGGCCACCTGCAGCGGGTGGCCGTCGAGAATCAGTTCAGGCATGCGCGCGTACTCCGGCGAAGCGCTGCGGCAGATAGGGTTCCAGCGCCAGTGGCGCGGTTTCACCGAGCAACTGGGCAATCAGAAGGTCGGCGCTGCCCGGCGCGGTGGTAACACCGAGGCCTTCGTGGCCGACCGCCAGCCACAGGCCGGGGCGCTGCGGATGTTCACCGAGCAGCGGCAGGCCGTCCGGGCTGGCGGCGCGAAAGCCGGTCCAGGCGCGGATGCCGTTGAGCTGGGCCAGGCCTGGCACGTAATCGACGGCGCGCTGCAGCATCTTCGCCAGCATCCACGGTTCGATTTCCGGGTCGGTGGTATTGAACTGCCGCGAGGCGCCGATGAACAGCTGGCCGGTTGGGCGTGGCTGGATATTGGCGGCGGTCGACGGGCCAGTGGCGTTGTGCGCGCTGGTGACGTAACCCAGCTCCACCAGGGTGTGGCTGATTCGCCCCGGGTAACGGTCGGTGATCAGCAGGTGGCCTTTCTTCGGTTCGATCGGCAGTTCCGGGCATAGTGTGCTGGCATGAGTACCGCCAGCGAGGATCACCGCTTGGGCGCTGAGCCTGCTACCACTTTCCAGGCGTACTCGGTTGCCGTCGATCTCCACGACATGCGCCTGGCGGCACTCGATCAGTGGATGGTCGAGCAGCCAGCGCGCCGCGTTGGGTGCATAGAGAATGCCGTCACCGATTACCCGCAGGCCGCCGTGCAGACCGTCGCGCAGCTCTGGTTCGGCGTTGTGCAGGGCTTGCGCGCCGAGCAGCTCGCAGTCCAGGCCATGCTCGCGCAGTACCTGATACTTGGCCTCGGCCACGGCCATTTCCTCGGCATTGGCGGCCAGCCACAGGGTGCCGTTCTGCCGATAGGCGCAGTCGTCCGGCATGTCCCGTGACCAGTCGCGCCAGCGCTGCACCGAATACTGGCTGAGCGCCAGTTCGGCCGGGTTGTCGTCGAGCACGATCAGGTGGCCCATGCCGGCAGCCGTCGCCGCACGCAGGCCCGCGTCAAGCACCAGCACGCGTTGGCCACGGCTGGCCAGTTCATGGGCGCAGGCGGCGCCGACGATACCGGCGCCGATGACGATGAAGTCGGCGCCGTCACTCACGGAACGATGCCCCAGGCGAACGGATCGTCTTCTTCGATGAGTAGGGTGGCCTCGGCGCTGATATTGGCCCGGCCACGAATGGTGGGGATGATGCGGCCGTTTTCGGCCTGCTCGTAGCTGCCTTCGAACTGGCTACCGATCACGCTGGCCTGGCGCCAGATCGAGCCGGGCAGCAGCTTGCCGTCGGCGGCCAGGCAGGCCAGCTTGGCGCTGGTACCGGTGCCACAGGGCGAGCGGTCGTAGGCCTTGCCGGGGCAGAGCACGAAGTTACGGCTATCGGCTTCGGCGTCATCGGCGAACAGCTCGATATGGTCGATCAGGCCGCCATCCTCACCACGAATTCCTTGCTCTTCCAGCGCTTTCTGCACCGCATAGGTGTAAGCGGTAAGTGCTTCGACGTTATCGCCAGCGATGCGTTGGCCGTGCTCGCTGATCAAAAAGAACCAGTTGCCGCCCCAGGCGATGTCGCCGGTCACTTTACCGTGGCCTGGCACATCCAGTGTTACCGCTTGGCGGTAACGGTAGGCAGGTACGTTGCGCACGCTCACCGAACGGTCGTCGTGCAGGGTCGCCTCGACGGTGCCGACCGGGGTTTCGATCTTGTGCACGCCTGGCCCGATGCGGCCCATATGCGCCAGGGAAACCACCAGGCCGATGGTGCCGTGGCCGCACATGCCGAGGTAGCCGGTGTTGTTGAAGAAGATGACTCCGGCACAGGCGCTGGGATCGACAGGCTCGCATAACAGGGCACCGACCAGCACGTCGCTGCCGCGCGGCTCGAGCACGCTGGCTGCACGCCATTGATCGTGCTGGCTGGCCAGCAACTGCTTGCGCTCGGCCATGCTGCCGTTGCCCAGGTCAGGAAAACCGCGGGTGACCAGACGGGTCGGTTCACCGCCGGTGTGGGAGTCGATTACCTCGATGCGTTTCATGTGACCATGCCTGTGTGCCATTTGGGTGGCTACAGAGTGACGCGAGGCGGCCGCTCCGGCTTGAAGGATTTGTGTCAATCGGATGATGAAATTAGCACAGTCACAAGCTCGACCTTCTGCTACCGGTTGATGTGGAAGCTGCTGTGTTGCTCATCTGGCTACAACGTTCTGCTCGATGCGGTATGCAGGCGGATCTGCCACTGATCGGCAGATTGCGCCAGGGCTGCCTGGGGCAGACTGCCGAGCTGGCGCTGCTTTCGACGGAGGATCAGCGATGGCCCGGCAGATGTGCGAAGAGGCTGCTGCAGACACCGGTTATATGTTCGTCGAGCAGTGCAGCTGCATGATCTACATTGCCTGCACGGCAGGCATCGATGATTGCACGATGTTCGTGATCAGCGCGATCCTTACCTTCGGACAGGCTCATCTGCATGCGCAAATAGCGTTCCAGTTTGTCGTGGATCGAGCGGATGAGGCTGACCAGAAAAGGTCGCTGGGCTGGTTCGTAGAGGCAGGCGTGCAGCTTCCAGTTAAGTTCGGCCCAGTGACCCACATCGACTTCGCCAACGAACTCCTCACAAATGCTTTCGGCGTGAGCGAAGGTCTCTTCGGTCATATTGGGGATGGCCAGGCGCAGCACTTTGTCTTCAAGCAGGATGCGCACTTCGAACATCTGCGCCAGTTCCGGCTCGGAGATGCGTGTTACCACAGCTCCCTTGTTACGTTGGAACATGACCAGGCCTTCGGCCTCCAAACGCTTGAGCGCTTCACGTACGGGAATCTTGCTGACGTTGAACAGGCTCGCCACGTCGTCCTGCCTGATTGGCTCGCCCTCAGCGATATCGCCCGCAACGATTGCGTCACGCAGGTGTTTGGCTATGACCTCCGAGGCAGTTGGTGTAAGGCCGAGGTTGGGGGCGTTGAAGCGAGCAAGAGGCAAGGCGGACTACTCTGATGGTTGCTTAATATACTTTATACGAAATTTCATGAGCGAAACGCAGGTGCCATCCATCGGCTTGCCCGATTCTACGAACTTATTGCCCGGTTCTGCCGATCTCTGTGGTCGGCGGCGACAGGTGCTTTTGTGCCCACTACAGTGATGATCTGGCCCCCTGTGTGCGGGGTTGACCGTGACCACCGGCAAGCCATGCCGGAACCATCAGACACCATCAGAACAAGGTGGGCAGACCATGATTACCCTGAATCTCAATGGCCAGGACCACGAGCTTGACGTGGCCGACGATATGCCGCTGCTCTGGGCATTGCGCGACGTTGCCAATCTCACCGGCACCAAGTACGGCTGTGGCATGGCGCTGTGCGGCGCCTGCACGGTGAACGTCGAAGGCCAGCCGACCCGCTCCTGTATCACGCCAGTGTCGGCGGTAGCCGGCAAGCGCATCAGTACCATCGAGGCGGTCGGCGAAGATGCCATAGGCAAGGTGGTTCAGGAGGCCTGGAGGCAACTCGATGTGGTCCAGTGCGGTTACTGCCAGTCCGGGCAGATCATGGCGGCGACGGCCTTGCTGAGTAGCAACAAGGCGCCGAGCGACGCCGATATCGATGCGGCCATGAGCGGCAATATCTGCCGCTGCGCGACCTACGTGCGGATTCGCGCCGCGATTCACGAAGCTGCCGACAAACTGGCCTGAGGAGGCGCATAGACATGGGCAAGATAGAAACTCCCGATAGCGCCACTCGCGGCATCCTCAATGTCAGCCGTCGCACCCTGCTCAAGGGTGGCGGTGGCCTGGCGCTGGGCATTTTCTTCGCGCCGCTGCTGCGCGGCATGGATGCGCTGGCCGCAGCAGGCGGCCCGCTGGAGCCGAACGCCTTCGTGCGAATCGACCTCGATGGCACGGTGACCGTTCTGGCCAAACACCTGGAAATGGGCCAGGGCAGCTACACCGGCCTGGCCACCTTGCTTGCCGAAGAACTGGATGCCGACTGGGACAAGGTGCGCGTCGAAGGCGCGCCGGCCGATGTGAAACGCTACAACAACCTCGCCTTTGGCCCGATGCAGGGTACCGGCGGCAGCACCGCCATGGCCAACTCCTGGGAGCAGATGCGCAACGCCGGTGCGACCGCCAAGGCCATGCTGGTGGCGGCTGCCGCGCAGCGTTGGAGCGTGCCGGTGAGTGAAATCAGCGTCGACAAGGGCGTGGTCATTCACGCCGGTTCAGGTCGCAGTGCCGGCTTCGGTGAGCTGGTCGAGGCGGCAGCCTCGCTACCGGTGCCGGAGCAGGTGCAACTCAAGAACCCGAAGGACTTCAAGCTGATCGGCAAGCGCGAGCTGCGCCGCAAGGACAGTCAGGGCAAGACCGATGGCAGCGCCGTCTTCACCCAGGACTTCAAGCTGCCCGGCATGCTGGTGGCGATGGTCGCCTACCCGCCGCGTTTCGGCGGTGTGCCGCGCAAGGTGGACAGCATCAAGGCCAAGGCCGTGCGTGATGTGGTCGAGGTGGTGGAGTTTCGCGATCTGCCCCATGGCCGTTCGGGTGTCGCCGTGTTGGCGAAGAACACCTGGGCGGCGCGCCAGGGTCGCGATGCGCTGGTGATCGACTGGGATGAGAGCCAGGCCTTCACCCTGGGCAGCGAGGAAATTCTCGCGCAATACCGCGACGATGCGGGCAAGCCAGGTCGGCCGGCCACGAGCAAGGGCGACGCCGATGCGGCGCTGGCCCAGGCGGCGAAAACCGTCGAGGCCGACTACGAGTTCCCCTATCTGGCGCATGCGGCGATGGAGCCGATGAACTGCCTGGTCAAGCTGTCCAGCGATCGCTGCGAAATCTGGAACGGCGAGCAGTTCCAGACCGTCGACCAGGCCATCATCAGCAGCTATCTGGGCCTCAAGCCCGAACAGGTCTCGCTGACCCAGCTATACGCCGGCGGCAGTTTCGGCCGTCGCGCCAGCTCGGTGTCGGATTATCTACTGGAGGCGGTGGCGATTACCAAGGCCGCGCGCGACAAGGGCGTGGATGCGCCGGTGAAAATGGTCTGGACGCGTGAGGACGATACCCGTGGCGGTTATTTCCGGCCGCTGTACCTGCACCGCGTACGCATCGGCCTGGATGAGGCCGGCAAGCTGCAGGCCTGGCACAACCGTATCGTTGGGCAGTCGATCATGACCGGTACCTCGATGGAGCCCTTCATGATCAAGGAAGGCATCGACCATACCTCGGTCGAGGGTCTCTCCAATCTCTCCTACGCCGTGCCCAACCTGCAGGTGGAGCTGAGCACGCCGACCAATATCAAGGTGCCGGTGCTGTGGTGGCGTTCGGTCGGTCATACCCACACCGGTTACGTCGCCGAAACCATGATCGATGAGGCCGCCGTCGCTGCAGGGCAGGACCCTTACGCCTTCCGTCATGCGCTGCTGGAAAGTCATCCGCGTCACCGCGGTGCGCTGGAGCTGGCCGCCAAGCAGGCCGGCTGGGACAAACCGCTGGCGGCGGGTGCCGAGGGCGAGAAGCGCGGGCGTGGCATTGCCGTGCACGAGTCGTTCGGCTCGTTCGTGGCGCAGGTGGCCGAAGTCACGGTGAAGGCCGATGGCAGCTACCGTCTGGATCGCGTGGTGTGCGCCGTGGACTGTGGCATCGCGATCAACCCGGATGTAATCAAGGCGCAGATGGAAGGCGGCATCGGCTTCGCCCTGGCGGCTGCCCAGCACAGCGCGATCACCCTGAAGGAAGGGCGGGTCGAGCAATCGAACTTCCACGACTTCCGGGTGCTGCGCATGAACGAGATGCCTAAGGTCGAGGTGCATATCGTACCGTCCGCGGAGAACCCGACCGGTGTCGGTGAGCCCGGTGTGCCGCCGCTGGCTCCGGCGCTGGCCAACGCGCTGTTCGCAGCGACCGGCGTGCGCTTGCGCAAGCTGCCGTTCCCGGCGCAGATCAAGGCCTGACCGAAGACGCGGTAAACAAACGCCCGGGCAATTGCTCGGGCGTTTTGGTTTGTGAAGGCGCTGTGGGAGGCGCTTCAGCGGCGAGCTTTGCGATGGATCGCGGCTGAAGCCGCTCCTACGCAATCGTGTCGGGTGCGCTCAGAGGGCGGTCAGACGGGATGCTGCTTCCAGCTCGCTTGCGCCCTGCGGCGTTGGCGTATGGATCGCCGCCTGGCGATGCTTGAGCATGCCGCCTGTGCGCTGGTTAATGGCGGCCGTCATCTCGGCGAGGATCGCCGTGGCCACGCTCTCCGGTGTATCGCCGCCAATATCCAGGCCGATGGGATAGTGCAGGCGCTCCAGCGCTGGTAACTGCGCGCTGTGTTGGCGAATCTCATCCAGCAGGCGTTCGGTGCGGTCACGTGGT
Organism: Ectopseudomonas mendocina; assembly: GCF_007049795.1. GTDB lineage: Bacteria > Pseudomonadota > Gammaproteobacteria > Pseudomonadales > Pseudomonadaceae > Aquipseudomonas > Aquipseudomonas mendocina_D. Next base: position 55,752 of record NZ_SCFY01000009.1, on the reverse strand, counting down.
CCCAGTTGGCCGATATAGGCAGGCGCGCCCAGCAATACGCTGCCCAGCCAATGGCGATCCTGACTGTAGCTGTGGCTCATGATCGCCACCATGGCGCCGTCGGTGAGTGTGTGCAGCTCGTAAGGTGGGCGGGCAGCGATCTGCAGCACGGTGTCGGCATCGGGAAAGCGCTCCGCGCGGGCGAAATGGGCGCGGCCATCGACCACGGTGACGTGCCAGTCCAGCAGTTTTGCCATGTGCGTCAGCGGCTGCGCATCATGGCCGGCGCCGAAGATCACCAGCCGCCGTTGCGGCGCCAGGTATTCGCAGAACACCTCGATCTCGCCACGCTCATCACGGTAGCTGCGCAGCGAGGAGCGGCCATCGGTCAGGGTTCGTTGCAGATCGGCGCGAACCTCGGCGTCGAGTGCGGAATCGAGTAGGCGCCTGCCGTCGCTCAGTGATGGATGCAGATACAGACGCTCGCCTACGCGTACACGGGCGTTGCGATAGCTGCCGATCACCGTGGCGACCGCCCCGGCCTGGCCGCTTTCGCGCACCTGGCGCAGCAACTCGAGCACCGCCAGCGGCTTTTCCGCGCTGTGGCGTTCGAGCAATACGTGCACGGTGCCGTTGCAGCCGAGGCCGAAGGTCAGTGCGGCGTCCTGATCATCATCGTCGTCCTGGGTGGCCGTGCTGTAGCGGCGGATCACGGCGTCGCCACTATCTGTCAGCCACCAGGCCTTCTTCGCTACCTCGGACTCCAGGCAGCCGCCGCTGATGGTGCCCACGGTGCCGCCGTAGAGCGGGATCAGCATGCGCGCGCCGGGGCGGCGGTAGGCCGAGCCTTCGACCTTGACCACGGTGGCGAGCACGGCCTGGCCGTTGTCGCGTTCGAGCGCGCTGATGGCGCCGAGCAGGGCGCTGATTCCCGACAGCATAGGTTTCTCCCAGGCAGGTTTTGGTGGAGCGATCCCAGGCTGCCAATGTCCCGTATGCCAGTTAAGAAGGGTTAGGCCGATCCTGCGAGATTCTTGCCCGATCCTGCGCTGCTGGCCTGAAAGCGTTCAGCCAGTTTGACGATGCGCGCGCGCTCGGTGCGGATGAAGTCGACGAAGGCCTGCGCCACCGGGGACAGGCGGCGACCGCGGATATTCACCACGCACCAACTGCGCTGCAAGGGCAATTCGGCCACCGGCAGCTCGCGCAGCAGGCCATGCTGTAACTCCAGGCGCACGGCATCACGCGGTAGCAGGGCAATGCCAAGGCCTGCCAGCACCGCTTCGCGCTGCGACTCCAGCGAGCCGATTTCCAACGTATGCGGGAAGTGTGCGCGTTTCTGGTGACAGTACTCCTCGCAGGCGCGGCGAGTGCCCGAGCCGCTTTCGCGGATCAGCAGTGGGTAGGCGCTGAGGTCCTGCAACTGCAGGCTGTCCGCCTCGCACAGCGGGTGATCGGGCGGCGCCACGGCGATGATCGTGTTGTTGAGGAAGGGCATGAAGTCCAGCGCCATGTCCTGCGGTACCTGACTCATGATCATCAGGTCGTCGCGGCTCTGGGTCAGGCGGCGCACCACCAGAGCGTGGTTGACCACCGTGAGGTTGAGGATGACATCCGGGTATTGGCGGCGAAATTCGGCGAACAGGTGGGGAATGAAGTACTTGGCGCTGGATTCGATGCACAGGTTGAGCTGCCCCTGCAGTGAGCCTTGCAGGTCTGACAGCTGCATATCCAGGCTTTCCAGGCGGCCGAAGATATCGCTGCTGGCCCGTTTGAGTGCCTCGGCTGCTTCGGTCAGGTAAAGCTTCTTGCCGACATAATCGAATAAGGGCTGGCCGACCAGCTCCTCCAGCTGACGAATCTGCAGGCTCACGGCCGGTTGGGTCAGTGACATGTCCTCGGCTGCGCGGCTGTAGGAGCCGTGTTCGCACACCGCCCGGAACACCTGAAGCTGGCGCAGCGTCATGCGCAGCAGGGTTTTACGCACGTTTTCGCCCTCGTTCGATCAATTCATAAGTAATTACTTATGCACGATCAAATAATTATTCATTTTTGTTAATTCGTACAGCCGGATAGGGTTTCACCACGTTTGCAACCAACTGTTGCAGCGGCCCTTGCAGCTCTGCGCTGAGGATTGGATCGTGATAAGAAAAATACTGATCGCCAACCGTGGTGAGATTGCCGTCCGCATCGTGCGAGCATGCGCCGAGATGGGTATCCGCTCGGTGGCGATCTACTCCGATGCGGACCGTCATGCGTTGCACGTCAAGCGTGCCGACGAAGCGCACAGCATTGGTGAAGACCCGCTGGCTGGCTATCTGAACCCGCGCAAGCTGGTCAATCTGGCCGTGGAAACCGGCTGCGATGCGCTGCACCCTGGTTACGGTTTTCTTTCTGAAAACGCCGAACTTGCAGAGATCTGCGCCGAACGTGGGATCAAATTCATAGGGCCGAGCGCGGAAGTCATCCGCCGCATGGGCGACAAGACCGAAGCCCGCCGCAGCATGATGGCCGCTGGCGTGCCCTGCACCCCCGGCACTGAAGGCAACGTCGCCGACCTGGCCGAAGCCCTGCGTGAAGCCGAGCGCATTGGCTACCCGGTAATGCTCAAGGCCACCTCCGGTGGCGGAGGTCGTGGTATCCGCCGCTGCAACAGCCGTGAGGAGCTGGAACAGGCCTACCCGCGGGTGATCTCCGAGGCGACCAAGGCCTTCGGCAGCGCCGAAGTCTTCCTGGAAAAATGCATCGTCAATCCGAAGCACATCGAGGCGCAGATCCTCGCCGACAGCTTTGGCAACACCGTGCATCTGTACGAGCGCGATTGCTCGATCCAGCGCCGTAACCAGAAGCTGATCGAAATCGCCCCGAGCCCGCAGCTCACTCCCGAGCAGCGCGCCTATATCGGCGACCTGGCCGTGCGCGCCGCGCAGGCGGTGGGCTACGAGAACGCCGGCACCGTGGAGTTCCTGCTCGCCGAAGGCGAGGTGTACTTCATGGAGATGAACACCCGGGTGCAGGTGGAGCACACCATCACCGAGGAAATCACCGGCATCGACATCGTTCGCGAGCAGATCCGCATCGCCAGCGGCCTGCCGTTGTCGGTCAAGCAGGAAGACATCATCCACCGTGGTTATGCCCTGCAGTTCCGTATCAACGCCGAGGACCCGAAGAACAATTTCCTGCCCTCGTTCGGCAAGATCACCCGTTACTACGCCCCCGGCGGCCCTGGCGTGCGCACCGACACGGCGATCTACACCGGTTACACCATTCCGCCCTATTACGACTCGATGTGCCTGAAGCTGATCGTCTGGGCGCTGACCTGGGAAGAGGCGATGGATCGTGGCCTGCGCGCACTGGACGACATGCGCGTGCAGGGCGTGCGCACCACCGCGCCTTATTACCAGGAAATCCTGCGTAACCCGGAATTCCGTAGCGGCCAGTTCAATACCAGCTTCGTCGAAAGCCACCCGGAACTGACCCAGTACTCGATCAAGCGCAACCCGTCGCACCTGGCCATCGCCATCGCCACCGCCATCGCTGCCCACGCGGGCCTGTAGGGGACATCATGAGCAAGAAGATCACCGTTACCGATACCGTCCTGCGCGATGCCCACCAGTCGCTGCTGGCCACGCGCATGCGCACCGAAGACATGCTGCCGATCTGCGACAAGCTCGACCGCGTCGGCTACTGGTCGCTGGAAGTCTGGGGCGGCGCCACCTTCGACTCTTGCGTGCGCTTCCTCAAGGAAGACCCGTGGGAGCGTCTGCGCCAGCTCAAGGCGGCGTTGCCCAATACCCGCCTGCAGATGCTCCTGCGCGGGCAGAACCTGCTCGGCTACCGCCATTACAGCGATGACGTGGTCAAGGCGTTCGTGGCCAAGGCTGCGGTCAACGGCATCGACGTGTTCCGCATCTTCGATGCGATGAACGACGTGCGTAACCTGCGCGTGGCCATCGAGGCGGTCAAGGCTGCCGGCAAGCATGCCCAGGGCACCATCGCCTACACCACCAGCCCGGTGCACACCAACGAGGCCTTCGTCGCCCAGGCCAAGGCCATGCAGGCGATGGGCATCGACTCCATCGCGATCAAGGACATGGCCGGCCTGCTCACGCCGTACGCCACCTTCGAACTGGTCAAGGCGCTGAAGAGCGAAGTCGACCTGCCGGTGTTCATCCACAGTCACGACACCGCCGGTCTCGGCTCGATGTGCCAGCTCAAGGCCATCGAAGCGGGTGCCGACCATATCGACACCGCCATCTCCAGCCTGGCCTGGGGCACCAGCCATCCGGGCACCGAGTCGATGGTCGCCGCGCTCAAGGGCAGCGAGTTCGACACCGGCCTGGATCTGGAGCTGATCCAGGAAATCGGCATGTACTTCCATGCCGTGCGCAAGAAGTACCACCAGTTCGAGAGCGAGTTCACCGGCGTGGATACCCGCGTGCAGGTCAACCAGGTGCCGGGCGGGATGATTTCCAACCTGGCCAACCAGCTCAAGGAGCAGGGTGCGCTGAACCGCATGAACGAAGTGCTGGAAGAGATTCCGCGCGTGCGTGCCGACCTCGGTTTCCCGCCGCTGGTCACCCCGACCTCGCAGATCGTCGGCACCCAGGCGTTCTTCAACGTGCTGGCCGGCGAGCGCTACAAGACCATCACCAACGAAGTGAAGCTTTACCTGCAGGGCCGCTACGGCAGGGCGCCGGGCAAGGTCGATGAGCAACTGCGCAAGCAGGCCATCGGCAGCGAAGAAGTGATCGACGTGCGCCCGGCCGACCTGCTCAAGCCAGAGTTGGCGCGCCTGCGTGAAGAAATCGGCAGCCTGGCCAAGTCCGAAGAGGACGTGCTGACCTTCGCCATGTTCCCCGATATCGGGCGCAAGTTCCTCGAAGAGCGCGCGGCCGGCACCCTCAAGCCGGAAGAGCTGCTGCCCATGCCGAACGGTCAGGGCAAGGCCGCGCCAGTCGGCGGTGAAGGCGTGCCGACCGAGTTCGTGGTCGACGTGCATGGCGAAAGCTACCGCGTGGACATCACCGGTGTTGGCGTCAAGGGTGACGGCAAGCGCCACTTCTACCTGTCCATCGACGGCATGCCGGAAGAAGTGGTGTTCGAGCCGCTCAACGATTTCGTCGCAGGCAGCGGTGGCAAGCGCAAGCAGGCCGCTGCACCGGGCGACGTCTCCACCACCATGCCAGGCAACATCGTCGATGTACTGGTCAAGGAAGGTGACACGGTCAAGGCGGGTCAGGCGGTGCTGATCACCGAAGCAATGAAGATGGAAACCGAAGTACAGGCGCCGATTGCCGGCACCGTCAAGGCCGTTCACGTGGCCAAGGGCGACCGCGTCAATCCGGGCGAAGTACTGGTGGAAATCGAAGGTTAACCTCTATGGAGCCCGGCCTGTTGGATGGGCAAGTTTGACGGGGCGTAACCCGGGCTCCTTTTTTATTCGCAGGCGCTTCGCATGAGGCGCCACAGGGTTTGAGACCCGGGAGCCGCAAGGCTCCTTTTTTACTGCAGTTCTCTGGTCATGCCCCAAGTGCGCAAGCACAGCGCAGGCGATCAGCACCGCTTGCGCGGGGCATGGCCTTTTCCCTTCAGCCGGCCGGAGCCTTGACTCCGGCCGGCGCGTTTCAGTCCTGCGGGAAGCGCGAGCGCGGTGTGGCCATCGGGATCTTGTCGCCGTCGAGCGGCAGGAAGCTGCCCAGCTCGGCATCGTAGGCCTTGATCTGGCTGGTTTCGATGTCGTACACCCAGCCATGGATGAACAACTGGCCGCGCGCCAGCTTGGCCGCTACCGACGGGTGCGTGCACAGGTGGTTGAGCTGCGCCACCACGTTTTCTTCGGTGAGCACCGCCAGGGTTTCCTTGTCGTCGCTGCAGTTGCAGTTCTCTGCCACCACGCTGCGGGCGACCTCGGCATGGCGCAACCAGGCTTTTACCGTGGGCATGGTTTCCAGCGATGCCGGGTTGAGCACGGCCTTCATCGCGCCGCAGTCGGAGTGACCGCAAACGACGATGTGCTGCACGCCCAGAGCCATCACCGCGTATTCGATGGCGGTGGAGACGCCGCCCATCATCTGCCCGTAGGCCGGCACCACGTTACCGACGTTGCGGTTGACGAACAGGTCGCCGGGCGAGCTTTGCGTGATCAGTTCCGGCACCACGCGCGAGTCGGCGCAGGTGATGAACATGGCGCGGGGGTTCTGGGCGGTGGCGAGCTTCTTGAACAGCTCTTCCTGCTGCGGGAAGACCTCGTTGCGAAAGCGCTTGAAGCCATCGACGATGCTGTGCAGCGCCTGATCGGCGGTCTCGTTGCCCTCGTGGGTCTGAAGCGGAATCACCTGGTGTTTGTAAGGCATGCCCTGAACCTCTTTGTTATCGAAAATACGCTGCTAAAACGACAGCGGCAGCGGGGTGCGAGTCACACGCAAGTGTCGCCTTCGGCAAGTCGAGCGACAACTGGCAGGTTCGTCTTTATTCAGGGCTGGAGACCATCAAGACTCAGCGTAGGTTCAGAGCAGGCTCAATTGCGCACCGGGCGGGCAGAACTGCGAGCAGTCCAGCGCAAAACCCTCGCGGCGATCCAGGCCAAGCTTGCGTCGAGCCAGGCGGAAACGCTGTTGCAGCAGCTCGGCAAACTGGCCCTCGCCACGCATGCGGCTGCCGAAGCGGCTGTCGTAGTTCCTGCCGCCGCGGCTCTGGCGAATCAGGCTCATCACGTGCGCGGCGCGATCCGGAAAGTGCACTTGCAGCCACTCCTCGAACAACCCGGCGATCTCCAGCGGCAGGCGCAGCAGCACGTAGCCGGCCGAGCGAGCACCGGCATCACGGGCGGCTTCCAGCAGCGCCTCCAGCTCCATATCGTTGATCTGTGGAATCATCGGCGCGCACATCACGCTCACCGGAACACCTGCCTCGTGCAGCGTGTGCATGGCACGCAGGCGAGCAGCTGGGGCGGCGGTACGCGGCTCCATGATGCGTTTCAGTTCGTCATCCAGGGTGGTCAGGCTGAAGGCCACGCTGACCAGGTTGTGCTGGGCCAGCTCGCTGAGCAGGTCGAGGTCGCGCAGGATCAGCGAGCCCTTGGTGATCAGGTGCAGCGGGTGCTTGTAGCGCAGCAGGATTTCCAGGGTCTGGCGGGTCAGGCGCTGTTCACGCTCGATGGGCTGGTAGGCGTCGGTATTCATGCCAAGGGCAATCGGCTGCGGCACGTAGCCGGGCTTCTGCAACTGCTCTTCGAGGCGCTCGGCAAGATTGGTCTTGGCGATCAGGCGGGTTTCGAAGTCGATGCCGGGCGACATGTCCCAATAGGCGTGAGTTGGCCTGGCGAAGCAGTAGATGCAGACATGTTATGTTATTAGTTCCACTCTCCAAGATTGGTTAAAAAATGACCAAAAAGTGCTTTCCTTATGTGCGTTTCTCATCTACCCGTCAGGAAGATGGAAGCACCAGAACCCGCCAAAATGGGCTTATAGAGGCTTTTGTAGCCAAGCACGGCTTGGAGGTAGATCGACACCTTGAAGACGCCGGAACGAGTGCTTTTCACAGTAAACACGCAGGATCAGAAGGTGTTTTAGGTCAGTTTCTCAAAGAGGTAAGGAAAGGAGAAATTGAGAAAGGTTCTTATTTATTGATTGAGAACTTTGATCGCCTTTCAAGAGACAAAATCGTTCGCAGTAATAAGATTTTTACGGATCTTCTATTTTCAGGCATCAAAATAGTCATTCTTGATAAAAACAAGATTTATGACGCAGATAATCTTGATTTTGGCGATTGGATTACTGCCCTTGTAGAGTTTGAAAGGGCTAACGCAGAAAGTCAGCGTAAAAGCGATTTTTCAAGCAAGGCTTGGAAACTCAATAGAGATAAAATGCACAATGGTGAAATCGTCACTAAAAAAGTTCCTAATTGGTTAAAAGTAGAAAACAACACATTCATCATTGATGAAGTAAAAATAGACAGAATAAGAACACTTTTCAGGCTTTCCCTTTCCAAAGGATTACAGGAAGCAACCAAAGAATATAATTCACTTTATGGTGAAAAACTTGCTATTCATCAGGCTCAATATCTATTGAGTAATAGAAAGTTAATTGGTGAGCATCAACCCCAAAAAATTCATTACAACGAAAATGGTCGGCTCATTAGAAAAGATGAAGGAAATCCCATTCCAGATTATTACCCGCAGGTAATAGATGAAGATTTATTTTTAAAGGTTCAATCAGTCATTACCTCCCGAAAACCTTTTTCGGGAAGATATTCAGCACAGCGATATAATGTTTTTCGTGATTTGATTTTTTGCCGTTTTTGTGGCGGAACTATTCGCTACATGAACAAAGGTGAAAGAGATTATTTCATTTGCACAAACTCGATGACAGGCAAATGTGGTTTAAAAGGCCAGCAGTCAATTAGAGGTAAAAAAGTATTTGGCCGATTTTTTAAATTCACTAACGGCATCAATATTGGAACCCTATTAGAAGAAAATACCAATGCAGATGAAATCAAAAATGAATTGATGAAATTGCAGAACCAAAAAACCAAAATCTCTAATCGCCTTGATGATTTTAAATCACAAATCAAAAAGATGATTATGGAAGGTGAAACCATTCCAGAAACATACAATGAGATTATTGTTGATTTAGAAAATAGCATCATAAAACTTGATGATGAAATTGAAATCAAAAATAAAGAACTCAATAAAATTATTTCTTCATTCAAGTCATTCTATGACTTAAAAGAAATTGACATAGAAAAAATCATCTATGACAAATCACAAGAAGCAATTGAAAAAAGAGTTCAATACAACAATGAACTAAAAAACATCATCAAGAAAATCCAGATTGATTACTTGAATGATATTTTACATGTAGAGTTTTCCAATGGTGTTAATAGGCACATTCTCAATGATGAATTGGCAAATGAATACAACAAAGATGAAATAGAAAATGCTTGGGCTAGCGTAGTCAAATCTATGGCCCAAAAAACTAATTAACCAGTTTTTAATTCCAGTTATCTAAGGCCACTTTTTTAGTGGCCTTTTTTGTTTCCTGCTATACGCCTTTTGTTTCCAATATTTAGTTATCTATTTAAATGGCAGTCTAAGCCACTTGAAAACATTAAAATATATGGTACAACATTTATAAGGCATTCTAATCTTATGCGAGCAATAACAATGGAGTGCCACTTCGTGGACTGCCATTGTTGCTCGATTTTCTGCACTTCGTTTAGAAAATATAAAAGCGGAAAGACTGCCCTAATTAAGATAACAATTTAAGGTGATTACATGAGTGATTTATTTCCAGATAAGGAGAAGAAAAAAGCAAACAGAAGTAAAGGTTCTACCATAACAATTAGAACAACAAAAAAGACTGCAGACGCTTTCCAAGAATTAAAAATTAAAACCGGCTTAACCTATGAGCAGTTGATTGAAAAAATAATTACAGATGGATTTGGTTTGATTATTGAAATCAATAGCGAATCTTTAAAAAAGATATATGAGGCATTCGAAAAGAAAATATCAGAGCCATACAATAATCTTAATCAAATAGCCAAGCATCTTAATAGCAATGAATCCATCCCAGAAAAAAATTGGCAAACATTAGAGTCGATTGACACAACATTCAAAAAAATAAATACATACCTTCGTGAGCAACATAGATATGTAAGGATAAAAAAGAACATCAACAACAAGGAGTAATATGATAAGAAAGAAAGCCAGCAGCCAAAAAACAAAAAGAGGAATTAAGATTGCAGCATATTACATTCTTAGAGATAAAGGCTGCTGCCTTTATGAAGCCAGTTTTATTCATAAACCAAGCATCATCAAAAGCGATTTGATAAACAGATTATCAAGTGAAATTGATGATGATGTTAATTTTTACAACAGTAATAGAAAAATAGGTTCTACCCAGCAAGTAAGAACATATCACGATGTAGTAAGTTTTCACACTAATGATGATATGAACCCACAAAAGGCATTGCAGATTGCAAAAGAACTTTATGAAAAAACACACAATATCAGCAATCGTAAATACTTGATGGCTGTTCATAATGATACAGCCAAAATGCATGTGCATATAATCTGGTCAGTTAGAGATAACAACGGGAAAACTTACAAGGAAAAAGATGATTATCGCATCATTGAAATTGAATGCGATAAATTAGAAGATAAACACAAATTAATTAAACCAAAGAACAGAAAAGCAACATCTACAAATAAAAATGATATTGAAAGACTTCCATCTACTAATGAAAGAATGCTTGATGTTAGAGGTATAGTCTCTAATAAGAAGAAAATGAAAGACGCTTTAAAACCTTATCTTGATAAAGCATCAAGCCCTTCCGATTTCATAAATCAAATTACCGATAATGGTTTTACCATCATACATAATGGTAAAACTGCTTTTTCTATCCAATATCAAGACCAAATATTTAAGGCATCCGAATTAAACCTTTCTTATAAGACCTTAAAAACAAAACTTGGAGAAGATGAAGCATTTGAACAAACACTTACAGCAAAGCATAAAATCGTTGTTTTTAGTGATTGCACTCTAACAATCAAGAACGACAAACCAGATTACATGAACAGAATAAACCCCAATTCTGTTCTTGCTAAAAAATTCAAATGTGAAAAATATGATGACAAGGTTGAATATTTCTATAATTCAACCAAAGAAAAGAAAGCCTTTGAATATCATAAAGACCCAGCAAAAGTTTCTTTTAGTGATTTATCAAGACAGTCTGCAAAGGCTGGACTACAAAGACTAATGGCAGACACAACGCCACCAGACACCTTTTATGTGACTGGCCCTGACTACTTTAAGAAAAATATTTGGCTTGAATCTCAACTAATGGGATTAGAAGCAAAAGGCATCAAACTTGAAGGCTACAAACCTACGCCAGCCGATTTAGAAGAATTAAAGAGAATTCAAGAACAATATGCTTCTATGAATTCGAAATTCACACCAACAGTTCAAGCACAACCAGCCCAGGAAGCCATAGAAGCACCAGCACCATCTACCCCTACCGTTTCTATGCCTGCTGCACCTACACCGCTTGAAACCGTTGTAGAGCAGCCTACGGCATCAGGTTCTGACGAACCTAAAAAGCCAGTTGAACAGGAAGAAGTCAAATCCTTCAAGAATGATGATGAAGAATTTGAAAATGGCTTTGATGAGGTATTTATTCCATCAAATGATGATGAAGAATTTGAAGCAGAAACCTTAAAAACATACAAGAATGATGATGAGGAATTTGAAAAAGAGGTTATACCAACCGGAAAACAAAATGAAGTTTTCACAAATGATGATGAAGAATTTGAAGCAGAAACCTTAAAAACATACAAGAATGATGATGAGGAATTTGAAAAAGAGGTTATACCAACCGAAAAACAAAACGAAGTTTCTACACAAGAGATAAAATCACCAGAGCAGCAAAAACAAGATTTTGATGATTTAATTGATGAGTTAATCGAAAACTATGGAGATGAATTTTATCCATCATACATTCTATCTTGTGTAATGGACGCAATAGACGGGAAAATCAATGAAGATGGTTATGAAGAAATGAATGAACTGCATCAAAGAGTTTTTGCACATGTAGAGCATTTTGATGAAGCAACAAAAGAAGAAATCAAGGCCGATATTGATGAACATATTGACCTTGCTAAACAGGAAGAACAGGTGGAAGAAATGCAAAACAAAAGAAATTTAAAACTAATAAAATATTAACCGCAATAATTAAGAAAGCCCATTAGGGCTTTTTAATTACATTCTCCATAGTAATTTATCATAACCCTATCAATACCTAATGATTGAACGTTGACGCTCACTGCCATTGCATAATCATCATTAGAAGTGCAGTAAGCCCCTTTTGAGTTAGGTAGTTCAATCGTTACTTCACAACCTTCCACATCTGCAAAACCAACACCCGGAACAAATTGCTTAAAAGTAGTAAATCTATGGGAAACATAATTCACATCTGGATATGTTGAAGATAGAAGCCCAGGAACATTAGAAGCGTTGTCATCACACTCTTTTGCCTTATCCACTGGCTCAATTTCAGTTTCACCAGTAAATACTATTGAACCATTAGGAAGATTCCCACCACCATCTTTTTCAAGTGGTATGTGCATTCTATAACCAGCATTTACAGAAAATGCCGCTGTCATTACTACTATTGCGGTTAAGGTTTTAACTCCATTCATTTTGTCCTCATTGGTTGTTATTTCTTTTAAATTTCTTTATTTCAATATCAAGGCAAACCTCGCTTTGAAACCCTTTTTCTTTATAGGTTTTAACATATTGTTCAATGCAACCATTTAAAAAGCCTGCCAATGGGAAATCATTAGCCTTTGCTATTTCTAATGCTTCATCAATTATTTCTTGCTCTGCTTTCAATAAGTAGCGTTTAACATTTTTTTTCATCAATATCCTTTTTTGTTCTGTATATACTTATTTTACCATATAATTTTAACAAGTCAATAGATGTATATACTTATATTTTCAATAGGCGTAAAAAAACCAGCATTTGCTGGCATTATTGAAATTGTGTTTTTAAACACTCATCTAATTCTTCATATCTAAGTTTGCTTTGGTCTACGATTGCTTTAAATCTTTCATCTTCTGTATCAAAGAATAAATCACATTCGCTGCCTCTTGGTAAATTACATATAGTTTCATACATATCTGTATAACCAAGTCTTTTTATAAACTTCAATACTTTTGTCTTTCCGCTTGCTACTCTTATCAATTGCATAAAATTCTCCCTTGTTATAGTTATAATATAACATACAAAAATTCAAATTCAATAGATAAGTATATATTTATTTATGAGGCAGCAACTTCAAAGGCGGAAGCGTTTACTATTTTGCATCTTGATTTTATGTCAATAACTTCATCAGTCTCAGCATCATATATATATTTAGCGATAAGGCTTTTGGAATAGATACTCCCAAAAACCATGTTCCTCATTATCTCAATCTCTTTAAACATTCTTTTTATTTTTAATTTCCCATTCACAAACAAACAGAAACCAATAAAGTCATTATTTTCAACAAAGGAAAATGCTTTATCAATATTTGCATTTTGCCCTTTTAAGAAAGATTTCCTTTTTAACTCCCTCCACAATGAAAGGGTATTTTTAACACCGAACATTGCATATCTACGCACAGACCATAATGCCTGCACGGCTCTAACTTTTCTATGATTAGACACATCAAGAGCATCAACATTTAAGACGCCATCTTTTAGTTTAAAATCCATATCAAATGATTTTGTTAGATATTTCATCACATAAGATGTTGCCTTGCTCTTTTTAGTATCTATTTCCTCAATTCTCACAGCATTTTCAGAGTGTTTAAAATGCTTATTGATTAAATCAACCAATTTGTCATATTGGTCTTTTTTAACATACATTAAAGCGTGCTTATGGAAACATTGGTCTTTATGTGGTTCAACAGCCCAAAAACCAGATAACTCAATCTTATGTCTATGAATATCCTTTCTAAATGCGTTCCATAAACCTTTAAGATAATCATTGCTTTCTTTTGGTGTAGACCCATCCCAAGAACTAACCCCTTTTGATGGTTTAGGGTGAAATCTTGCAGGTGCGGTAAAGGTAATAAATAACGGCTTATAATCACGCTTTTGAGCGTATAGGTCTAATGATGTCACTTGAATAAACAACTCTGCAAATCTCTGTTTTTCAGTGCTTGCAACCTTTGAAAGCGGAATCTTTTTATTATTCTCATAAACAATGAAGTTTTTCATTATGTATTCAATTTGTTTGGCTTCATCAATCGCCCTATTTTTTACCACTTCATCACTGCAAATCTCGTAATTTTTACCTGACCCAATTAAGCCAATTTCAAGTTTACGCAATTCACTTCTTTGCTTCTGTATTCTTTTTACTTGTAGTTTAAGTTTTCTTTCATCAATGATGTTTAAGACTTTATCTTTCATCGTTGAACCTTTAATGTCTTTAATCTTAATGCCATAGCCTATATTCCAATCAGGTTCAACAAATGAGAAAATACTACTTTTAAAGTCTTCATCGAACTTGGCATTACTATTTCTTATTGCAATTACTTCTTGAATTTTCTCAAATACAAAAGATATATTTTCAACAACCTCTTTTGTATCTGCATCAAGTGAATATTTATTCTGTATTTTCCAGCACTTGTATTCAAAAGAATGTGCAACCCAGTTAATTTTTTCCTCCAAATAACGAATATCAACCAATACTTGTTTGCGTTTTCTTTTTAATGAATTGCTTTTTTTATCTTCAAGCGTATCTATTGAAAGCATTTTTCTTTTAATCGCTTGCTCATAAAAATATTGGTTTTCACACTCTTTAAAAAATAGGTCTATGTTTGCTTGACCTTTGTTTGATATATTTGGAATGAATAACATGTGATTATTTATTGTTGATACTTATACAAATACCATAAAATAAATACTTGTCAATTAAGGTATATACTTTAATTTTCTCTTGATTGATTTTATTAAAAGCAAAAACAGCAATATTTTGCCGTATAATCAACCTGCGACACTTATTTAAGAGTTATCCAAGGGAAGAGACAAAAAAAATAATAAAAGCATAAAAGCAGCCCTGAACGGGCTTGGGCTGGTGGCTTCGCCTTTATAAAAGCGGATTTAAAAAATCATCATCATTAAATTTAAGGTGTAAAAATTAGCAAAAAACATCGCCCTTAAATTTTATATGTATTAACGGAAATGGCGTTTTTAGCGTGGTTTTTATTTCTGCTTACTAATATACGAAGAAAAATAAATCGCTCAATTTTAACCCTTTTCCGTGAATGCACTAAAAAAGTGCATATCATTTTTTATATGTTTTTATATCAATTTTTTGATAATTCAAAATTAACGACCTTTAAATTTTGGCTTAAAAACAGCAAAAATCGTTGTCAATAGACAAGTGAAAATATTTTTATCCTTCGACGAAAAACACTAAATAGCGTCCGACCTTAATTTTCTTTTTCCGCTCTTTTCCCATCAGAACAACCGAGCAATTGCTCGATACGTTTTTGCTCTATCTGGTCATTTAGAACGCTTGAACAAGTTCAACCGTCCTAAAAGACCTTGATGGAACCTTTTGCAGAGCATACCCAGCCGTGCTCACAGCCGCGATAGGGATTCACCGAGCGGTCGAAGCCGACGTCCGGTGAGTTGTTGCGAGTAATCGCGGTCTTCGCCTGTTCCTTGCGCACTTCGGTGGCGCGGCTTGGCGGGGTCTCGTCCTGATACCAGCCGTCGTCTTCCTGCTCCGAACGGGTTGGCGCATAGCGGTTGTGCGGGTTGCTGGCGGTGCCACGGCCACGTGGCGGCAGGCTGACGGACATGCTCGGACTCCAAAATATACTGTATAAAAATACAGTTATTTAGCGCCCGAGCAAGTCCCTTCTATCGTGGTGCCGATCAAACGGCCGCGGTCTGCGGTGCCTCCTCGCGTTTGGCGTAACGCTGTGCCAGCACCGCGCAGACCATCAACTGGATCTGGTGGAACAGCATCAGCGGCAGGATCAGCACGCCGATGGCGCTGCCGGCGAACAGCACCTGTGCCATCGGCACGCCGGTGGCCAGGCTCTTTTTCGAGCCACAGAAGAGGATGGTGATGCGGTCTTCCAGGCTGAAGCCCATCCATTTGCCCAGCAGGTGGGTCAACACCAGGGCCAGCGCCAACAACACGCAGCAGGCGGCAATCACCAGCAGCAGGGTGGCCAGCGGTACCTGTTGCCACAGGCCGCCAATCACCGCGGCGCTGAAGGCGGTGTAGACCACCAGCAGGATCGAGCTCTGGTCGACGTATTTCAGCCAGCTCTTGTTCTGGTTGACCCAGCCGCCGATCCAGCGCTGAGCGATCTGGCCGAGAACGAACGGCAGCAGCAACTGCAGGCTGATCTTGCCGATGGCGTCGAGGGTCGAGCCGTTGTCGCCGTGCACGCCCATCAGGAAGGCCACCAGCAGTGGGGTGAGGAAGATACCCAGCAGGCTGGAGGCTGCAGCGCTGCAGATCGCCGCTGGGATGTTGCCGCGCGCCAATGAGGTGAAGGCGATGGCCGATTGCACGGTGGCCGGCAGGGCGCACAGGTAGAGCATGCCCAGGTACAGCTCTTTGCCCAGCAGCGGCTCCAGTGCCGGCCTGAGCGCCAGGCCGAGCAGCGGGAAGAGGATGAAGGTGCAGGCGAACACCAGCAGGTGCAGACGCCAGTGCCCGGCGCTAGCCAGAATCGCCTGGCGCGACAGCTTGGCGCCGTGCATGAAGAACAGCAGGGCAATGGCCAGGTTGGTGATCCACTCGAAGATAGTGGCGATCTGGCCGCTGGCAGGCAGCAGCGTGGCGGCGAGTACCACGGCGAGCAGGGTCAGGGTGAAATTATCGGGCAGCAGGCGGCGCAGGAACATGGCGAATCTCGGACTTGCGATACAGGAGGGCGCCAGACTATCGTCGTCGAAAATTTCCGGCTAACGCTAAAGAGCCAGCAAGTGTCGCCAAACAGACATCCCGCCACCCTGCATCGCAGCCTGCCCGAGCTGCGCAGCCTGCCTCGGCCGCTGTATGGCCGCACCGAATCGCTGACCAATCGCGCCCTGACCTTCCGCCATACCCACCCCTGGGTGCAGCTGTCTTACGCCATCGCCGGGGTACTCGAGGTGCAGACTCTTGGCGCGCGCTTCGTCGCTCCGCCGCAGCGCGCGGTGTGGGTGCCGGCAGGTGTCGAGCACCAGGTGTTCAGCTCGCCGCGTACCGAGATGCGCAGCCTGTACATCGACGGCAGCGCGGTGCCCTGGGGGCCGGCCGAGTGCCGAGTGTTGGCGGTCAGCCCGCTGCTGCGCGAGCTGATTCGCGGTTTCAGTGCGTTGCCGGCCGAATACGACGAGCAGGGTGCACCTGGCAGGCTGGCTGCTGTGTTGCTGGACGAGCTGCGCGCTGCACCGGACGTGGCGCTGATGCTGCCGTTGCCGCAAGACGCGCGGCTGCGCGAGGTGTGCCAGGGATTGGAGGATGCAACGCTGCGTCAGCTGGGGCTGGCCGAATGGGGCGAGCGCCTGGGGGTGTCGGAAAAGACCCTGAGCCGCTTGTTCCTGCGTGAAACGGGCCTGAGCTTTCGCGTGTGGCGCCAGCGCCAACGCCTGCTCGATGCGCTCACCCCGCTGGAGCAGGGCGAGCGTGTCACCGATGTGGCGCTGGCCTGCGGCTATGACTCGTTATCGGCGTTTATCGCTGCCTTTCGCCGCCAGTTCGGCGCGACGCCCGGGGAGTTTTTCCGCGAGTAAAGTCATGCGGGTGCAACTCGCCTGCAGCATCGGCGCTCGGCGCCGCTAACCCACCCGAGAATGCCCGGACTAGGTGGGCTCGCTCGGTTTCTTCAGCTTCGGGTTGGGAAAGAACTGCACCGCCTGCACGTTGGGGTCGGCAGCCTTGGGCTTCAGGCCGCTGACGTTGACCCGCGTGGGGATCTCCTTGGGCACCGAGTTGCCGCGTGCGTCGAGGGTGTCGGCATAGCCGCACTTGACGCATTCACGGTGCGGCACGCCGTCGACGTTCCACATCTTGATGCTGTCGGTCTCGCTGCACGCCGGGCACACGGCGCCGGCGATGAAGCGTTTTGGCGTGCTGTTCACCGGGGCGTCGCTCATGCGGCCTCCTGGCTCAGGCCGAGGTGACGCAGCAGGGCGTCGATGCTCGGTTCACGACCGCGGAAGTCGACGAACAGCACCATCGGCGCCTGCGAGCCGCCACGGGCGAGGATCGCTTCGCGGAAGGCACGACCGGTATCAGCGTTGAACACGCCTTCTTCCTCGAACTTCGAGAAGGCATCGGCGCTGAGCACTTCGGCCCACTTGTAGCTGTAGTAACCGGCCGCATAGCCACCGGCGAAGATGTGTGCGAAGCCGTTGGCGAAGCGGTTGTAGGCAGGTGGGCGCAGCACCGAGACTTCGCTGCGGATCGCCTCGATCACATCCAGCGCGCTGCGGCCGTCGCCATGGGTGGCGTGCAGCTCGAAGTCAAACAGGGAGAACTCCAGCTGGCGCACCATCATCAGCCCGGACTGGAAGTTCTTCGCCGCCAGCATCTTGTCCAGCATGGCCTGTGGCAGCGCCTCGCCGGTCTCGAAATGGCCGGAGATCAGCGCCAGGCCTTCCGGCTCCCAGCACCAGTTCTCCATGAACTGGCTGGGCAGCTCGACCGCGTCCCAGGCCACACCGTTGATGCCCGAGGCGCCGGCATGCTCGACGCGGGTCAACAGGTGATGCAGGCCATGGCCGAACTCGTGGAACAGGGTGGTGACCTCATCGTGGGTCAGCAGCGCCGGCTTGCCGCCGACCGGCGGGGTGAAGTTGCACACCAGGTTGGCCACCGGGGCGATCAGCTTGCCCTTAGCGTCACGGCGTTTGTCGCGGGCGCCGTCCATCCAGGCGCCGCCGCGCTTGTTGGCGCGGGCGTAGAGGTCGAAGAAGAAGCGGCCGACGTGTTGGCCGTTCTCGCTGATCTCGAACAGGCGCACATCCGGGTGCCAGGTGTCGAAGCCCTTCAGCTCGCGAATTTCGATGCCGTAGAGCTTCTGCACGATGGCAAACAGGCCGGTGAGCACCTTGTCCACGGGGAACCAGGCGCGCACTTCTTCCTGGGAAATGCTGTAGCGCTGCTGGCGCAGGCGCTCGCTGTAGTAGCCGACGTCCCAGCTCTGCAGGTCATCCAGGCCCTGCTCGGCGGCGAAGGCCTTGAGCTCGGCGAGATCCTGCTCGGCGAAAGGCTTGCTGCGTACGGCCAGATCGCGCAGGAAGCTCAGTACCTGATCGGTGGATTCGGCCATCTTGCTGACCAGGCTCAGTTCGCTGTAGTTGGCGAAGCCGAGCAGGCGCGCCAGTTCCTGGCGCAGGTCGAGAATCTCGCTCATCAGCGGGCCGTTGTCGTTCTGCCCGGCGTTCGGCCCCTGGTCGGAGGCGCGGGTGCAGTAGGCGGCATACACCTCTTCGCGCAGCGCGCGGTCGTCGGCGTAGGTCATCACCGCGTAGTAGCTGGGGAATTCCAGGGTGATCAGCCAGCCTTCCAGGCCCTTGACCTCGGCGGCCTGCTTCATCTGCGCCTTGGCCGAGTCGGTCAGGCCGTTCAGCAGGGCTTCGTCGGTAACATGCTTGGTCCAGGCCTGGGTGGCGTCGAGCAACTGGTTGGAGAACTTGCTGGTCAGCTCGGACAGGCGCATCTGGATTTCGCCGTAGCGCTTCTGCTGCTCGGCCGGCAGGTCGATACCGGACAGGCGGAAGTCGCGCAGGGCGTGTTCGAGGATGGTCTTCTGCGCCACGTCGAAATTGGCCGCAGCCGGGCTCTTGGCCAGTGCGTCATAGGCCTCGAACAGCGGCTTGTTCTGGCCCATTTCCGTCCAGTATTCCGACAGTTTGGGCAGGCAGGCCTCATAGGCCGCGCGCAGTTCAGGGCTGTTGCAAACCGCGTTGAGGTGGCTCACCGGGCTCCAGGCACGGCCCAGGCGCGCGCCCAGCTCGTCCAGCGCCAGCACCAGACCATCCCAGCTCGGATTGGCCTGCTGCGCCTCGAGCAGTTTGGCGATGGCGGCGCGGCTGTCGGCCAGGATCTGGTCAACGGCGGGCTCGACGTGTTCCGGTTTGATCTGCGAGTAGGGTGGCAGGTCGAAGTCTTGCAGCAGGGGATTGTTCGCGGTCACGACGAGGCACCTGTGGCGAAGGAAGAGAGGCTGCGCCGGGGAAAATCCCAGGACGATTGCAGTCGATATGGGGGCCATCTTAATTACAATCAAGCTTTCCCGCAGCCCAGGAGCCTCTATCGTGGCGATTCGCAAATACCAGCAGCACCTCCCCCAACTGGGTGCGCGCGTCTTCGTCGACGCCTCCGCCGTGGTCATCGGTGATGTCGAACTGGGTGAGGACAGCTCGGTGTGGCCGATGACCGTGATTCGTGGCGACATGCACCGCATCCGCATAGGCGCGCGCACCAGCGTGCAGGACGGCAGCGTGCTGCACATCACCCACGCCGGGCCGTTCAACCCCGATGGTTACCCGCTGATCATCGGTGACGAAGTGACCGTCGGGCACAAGGTCACCCTGCATGGCTGCACCCTGGGCAACCGCATTCTGGTCGGCATGGGCAGCATCGTCATGGACGGCGCGGTGGTCGAGGACGAGGTGATCATCGGCGCCGGCTCGCTGGTGCCGCCGGGCAAACGCCTGGAAAGTGGCTATCTCTACGTCGGCAGCCCAGTGAAACAGGCCCGCCCGCTGACTGACAAGGAACGCAACTTCTTCAGCTACACGGCCGGCAACTACGTGAAGCTCAAGGATCTGCACCTGGCCGAAGGCTACGATCAGTGAGCGATGAACTGATCATCCGCCCCATCGAGGCGGCCGATTTCGACCAGCTCTGGCCGATCATCCGCGACGTGGTGCAGGCGCAGGAAACCTACGCCTTCGACCCGAACATGGATCGCGAAACGGCCTGGAAAACCTGGGTCGAACTGCCCCGCGCGACCTTCGTTGCCGAACAGGACGGGCAGATTCTCGGCACCTACTACATCAAGGCTAACGCCGCCGGCCCCGGCGATCACGTGTGCAACTGCGGCTACATGACCGCCCCGGCCGCCCGTGGCCGCGGCATCGCCAGCCGGCTCTGCGCTCATTCGCTGCAGGTGGCGCGCGAGCTGGGCTTCAGCGCCATGCAGTTCAACAGCGTGGTGGCCACCAACGAGGTCGCGGTCGCGCTGTGGCAGAAACACGGCTTCGCGATTATCGGCACCTTGCCCAAGGCCTACCGCCACGCCCGGCATGGTTTGGTAGATTGCCATGTGATGTTTCGTAGTTTGCTGGACTGATAAGCACGCGCTAGTAAGGCGGATGAGTAGCCTGGTGTCTGCATCGACTGCAGCACGCAAATGGGCTTTTGCACTTTCCAGCGTCAACAAGGTAGATATTCTCCGACTACCTCCAACGGACTGTTTCGACGACAAGGATCGCCCCATGACCGAACCCAATCCCTTCGCTCCCGAACCGCTCGCGCCGACATTGGGCGCAAGGCAGCTGCCGGTGTTGCCGCTGCATCTGGTGGGCGTGGCGCTGCTGATCAGCGTGGTCAGCATTGCCGTCACGCTGATCGGGTGGCTGATGAACGATGTCGCCACCGATGCCATGTTCTGGCTGCGTTACGTCGCCAGCTACTGGCTAACCCATTTGCTGATGGCCGGGCTGGGTGTCTACTGGCTGGCCAATGTCTATATGGAGCGCCACAGCTTGGCGGGTTACCGGCAGCCGGCAGTGCTGTTGGTGAGCTATGGGGTGCTGTATCTGCTGCTGAGCTGGGGGCTGGGGTACGCCTCGGGGCATTTGTACATGTGGTTGTATGAGCAGATGGACACCTACGGCAGTGGGCGCCTGCTGATGGGCTTCGGCTGGTGGGGCGTCGGTTTGTTGACCTTTTGCCTCGAGGTGCTGCTACCGCTCTGGCTGCTGCTGCACCTGTTTCGACACCAGGCCGAAGTAGTCGCTGACGATTTGCAGGTGCCGGGGGCGACACTGGCCTGGTGCTTCGCGCTCGCCGTCGTGGTGGCTTCCCTGCAACTGGCCGGAATGACCACCCAGCTGCTGAGCGGAATGGCCTACGGATACGAGCTGCAGGGCTGGGAGGCACTGGTCAACCTGGTGAATGCCGGGCTGTATCTGCTGGTCGCGTTCTTCACCGCACGTGCGGCACTGCCAGCGCAGGTGCGAGGATTCAATGGCGGACGGCTGGCAGCGGCGGTGGCGATCACCCTGTCAATGTGGATAGGCAGTGCACTGCTTTGCGGCATCGTGCTGCTAGCGCTGCTTTGGCTTGGACTGGGCGACGCTCTTGTATTGATGCTGTTCTTCAGCCTGCTGCAACTGGCGCTGCTGTGGCCATTCACTCGCCTCGGGCTGCGTTGGGGCTACCGCGCGCAGGCCGCTCAGGCGTGAACCAGCAGGCAAAGGTGGGTATCCTTCGCCACCGTCCCAGCTGCGAATAGGCGCCCGCCATGCATCACTCCACCATTCTCTTCGACCTCGACGGCACCCTGACCGACCCGCGTGAGGGCATCACCCGTTCGGTGCAGTACGCGCTGGCCAAGCTGGGTATCGACGAGCCGGACCTGACCGCGCTGGAGCATTTCATCGGCCCGCCCTTGTTGCAGTGCTTCATGGCCACCTACGCGCTGGATGAGGCCACCGGCTGGCAGGCGGTCAATCACTACCGCGAGCGCTTCCGGGTGACCGGGCTGTACGAGAATCGTGTGTTCGATGGCGTAGAGACGCTGCTCGAGGCTCTGGTGGCGCAGGGCCGCACGCTGTATATCGCGACCAGCAAACCGACGGTGTTCGCCGAGGATATCGCCCGGCACTTCGGCTTCGATCGCTACTTCACGCGCATCTATGGCAGTGAGCTGGATGGTACCCGCACCAACAAGGTGGAGCTGCTGGCGCATCTGTTGGAGTCGGAACGACTGGCGCCCGGCTCGGCGCTGATGATCGGTGACCGCAAGCATGACCTGATCGGCGCGCGCAGCAATGGCTTGCAGGCGGTGGCGGTCGGTTACGGATTCGGTAGTCGTGAGGAGTTGCTCGGCGAGGCGCCGGACTTTCATTTCGAGACGCTGGAGCAGATGCACCGGGCGTTGGTCGGCTGAAGACGGTGTGGAGCGAGGCGATAAACCTTGTGGGAGGCGCTTCAGCGGCGAGCTTTTTTCGCGGCTAAAGCCCCTCCTACAGGCGTTGTGTGTCAGCCGTTACGCTGATAAATGATCTTTTTGGTGCCGCCGTCGCAGCTGCCGACGACCATGCTCTGATCCTGAACTTCGGCGTTGGGCACGATTTCCAGGGTGTAGCTGGGCACGTTGTTGGCCTGAATCTTCACTTCGATTTCCTGCTTGAGTTCTTCGCAGGGCTTGGGCGCGGCCAGCGCACCGCCAGCAAGGAGCATCAGGGCCAGGGCGGGAATCAGTCGTTGCATCGCTTGTACCTCCGGTGTTGGGCGAAAACCTGAATAGGTTGGACTGGCAATGTGCCAATCAGTTCTGGTCGTCTTGCATCAGGCTTTCCAACGCGGCCCGACGATCTGCCTGCGGCAACCGACCGAGTGCTGCCACTGCGGCATAAAACGCGCGCCAGTCCCGTTCTTCCTGGGCGAACAGTGCGGCGAAAGCTGGCACCCATTGATCGTAGAGGCCAAAGGGCAGCAGCTTGGCGTTGTTCAGCGGGCTTTCTATCCAGGCGTCATAGCGACCCTGGTCGCCCCATTCGCGCTGGCGCAAGGCGCGATAGTCGCGGCGCAGGCGCTCGAACTCGGCCTGTTTGGCGATGCGCATGGCTGACTCCGGCAGGTCGCTGGCGTAGAGCTGTTGTAGGCGCTCGCGGCTGGCCAGCACCAGCTCGATGAACTGCTGGCGTTGGCGATCATCGCTGGCCGGCGGTGTTTCATTGCGGGCCGAATGCCACTGACGCAGCCCCTCGCGCTCGACGAAGGTGGCGAAGGACTCGTTGAAGGCCGTATCGCCCGGCAGGTAGTACTGCTGGTGCGCCAGCTCGTGGAAGATCACCGCGATGAAGCGCTCGTCGCTCCAGCGCAGCATGGTGTTGAGCAGTGGGTCATCGAACCAGCCCAGGGTGGAGTACGCCTCGACGCCGCCGATGTAGGTATCCAGGCCCTCTTGGCGCAGTAGCGCGGCAGCACCGCGGGCGCGACCCTGCTGGTAGTAGCCGCGGTAGGCGACGCAACCGGCGATGGGGAAGCAATGCAGCTCGGGGTCGAGGGAAAACTCCGGCGTGGCGAAGACATTCCACACCACGAAGGGACGCTCCAGGTCGGCGTACAGGCGATAGCTGCGGTTCTCGGGCAGCTGCAGCTGCGCGCTGGCAAAGTCCCGCGCTTGCTGGCTCAGCGTCAGGCGCCTGGCCAGGTCGGGGTCTGTCGCAGGGTTGCTTAGCAGCCGTTCGACTGGCTGGCGCGCCTGCAGCAATTGCCATTGGCCCTGGCCGAGATGGGCGTAGTAATCGAGGGTCGAGCAGCCGCCCAGCAGCAGGGCGAGCAGGGGAACCGCATAGCGGCGCAGCAGGTCTTTAGGGAAGGCGTTGGGCATGTCGTCACGCTAGCTGATCGCAGGGGTTGTCTCCAGCCCCACTGGTTCGAATACGCCCGTTGCGCCTCGGTTTTGCCTGCTTCCCGATGTAGGCTGGTGTATGAACCCTACCGTGGAGGTCGCCATGCGCGCCCTGTTTCTCGCTCCCGCCCTGATGATGCTCGGGGCCTGTGCTTCTCCCCTGCCCAAGCCGGACCCGCAGCAGGCCTGGGTCGAACTGTATTCCAGCGCCGATACCTTGCTGATGGCCGACCGCCTGGACGGCAAGCGCTGGCCGGATGGCCGCTACTTCCAGGTGACGCCCGGCAAGCATGAGCTGGAAACGCGCTTTCAGTTCGAGGTGCGTAGTGGTGGCTCGATAGGTATGCAGAGCGAGCCATTGCGCATGACCTGCGAGATTCGCCTGCGTTACGACGACTTTGCGGCCGGCCAGCGCTACCGCGTCGAAGCACGCCAACAGCTGATGAAGGCGCAGGCGTGGCTGTATGACGAGCAGCGCAATGTGCTGGCGCGGGGTGAGGTAATGCGTTGTGGGACAGCCATCTAGGCCGGGGCTGTTGCGCACGGCGCACGCCGCTGATCATCGGGTGCGCCGCCGCTGCGAGGTCAGGCTTCGAGTATGCCTTCCAGGGTGATCGTGGCCTTCAGTACCTTGGAGACTGGGCAGCCGGTCTTGGCCGCTTCCACCGCTTTCTCGAAGGCGGCGCGATCTGCACCTGGAATTTTCGCGCGCAGCGTCAGGTGCACGGTACTGATTTCGAAGCCGCCTTCCACCTTCTCCAGGGTCACTTGCGCCTTGGTGTCGATGCTCTCGGCAGTCATGCCAGCGTCGCCCAGCTCTTTGGACAGTGCCATGGAAAAGCAGCCTGCATGAGCGGCGCCGATCAGCTCTTCGGGATTGGTGCCGGGCTTGTCCTCGAAGCGGGTGTTGAAGCCATAAGGCGATTCCTTGAGGACGCCACTTTCAGTGGAGATAGTGCCTTTGCCGTCCTTGATACCGCCTTGCCAGTGGGCTGAAGCTGTCTTCTTCATGTGCGTCTCCCATCGTATGAACGGGGCCGCCGGTCTGGCGGCCTGTTCTGATTCAGAGGGCGGTAACGCACACAAAGTTCGCCTTCAACTGTTCTGCAGCTCGGCGAGGATATCGAAGGCGTGCAGGCGGTCGGCGAAGTCGTACATGTCGCAGGTGAAGATCAGCTCGTCCGCTTCGGTCTGCTCCAGCAACTGTTCCAGGCGCTGGCGCACGGTCTGCGGCCCGCCGATGGCGGCCAGGCCGAAGAACTCACCGACGGCCTGGCGCTCGTGCGGCAGCCATAGGCCGTCCATGCTTGGCACCGGCTTGCGCTGCACCATGCTCTGGCCACGGATCAGCGCAAGGATGCGCTGGAACGCGGAGGTGGCCAGGTACTGTGCCTGCTCGTCGCTATCGGCTGCCAGCAGCGGCACGCCGAGCATCACGTAAGGTTTGTCCAGCACTGCCGAAGGGCGGAAGTGGTTACGGTAGGTGCGCACTGCCTCATGCATGTAGCGCGGTGCGAAGTGCGAGGCGAAGGCGTAGGGCAAGCCTTTCATGCCGGCCAATTGAGCGCTGAACAGGCTGGAACCGAGCAACCAGATCGGCACATTGGTCCCTGCACCAGGCATGGCGATCACCCGCTGTCCTTCCTGGCGTGGGCCGAGGTAGGCCTGTAGTTCTTCGACGTCATTGGGGAAGTCGTCGGCGCTGCCATCACGGCTGCGGCGCAGGGCATGGGCGGTGTACTGATCGGCGCCGGGCGCGCGACCCAGACCCAGCTCGATCCGCCCAGGGTAGAGCGTGGCCAGGGTGCCGAACTGTTCTGCGATCACCAGCGGCGCGTGGTTGGGCAGCATCACTCCGCCAGAGCCAAGGCGAATTTTCGAGGTGCCGGCGGCCAGGTAGCCGAGCAGCACGGAGGTGGCGGAGCTGGCGATGCCGTCCATGTTGTGGTGCTCGGCCACCCAGAATCTTTCGAAGCCGAGGCTTTCGACATGGCGGGCCAGCGCCAGCGAATTGTGCAGGGCTTGAGCGGCATCGCCATCGTCGCGAATCGGCGCCAGGTCGAGGGTGGAGAGCTTGATGGAAGCCAGTCGGCTCATAGGGAGTCTCCTCGTTGCGTGGCCGGTTACTCTAACCTCTCCGGTTCAGCCTGCGCACGCCAGGCGCAGGCATAGTCATCATCGACGCAGGTGATGCGCTGATACCGCTGCAGGCTGTTCGCGGCGCGGACGGCCTGGCCATGATGTGCCGCATGGCCCGCGTATAGCCGTGTTGGCGAGCGAGCCTGCGCCGTGCTGGGTGCGGTACTCGCCAGGCGTCAGGCCGGTCCATTGGCGGAAGGCACGGAAGAACACGCTGGGCTCGGAGTAGCCCAGCAGCAAGGCGATTTCCGCCGCTGGCAGGCGGCCGTCGCGCAGGTGTTGCTCGGCCAGTTGGCGGCGTGTGTCGGCCAGCAGTTGCTGGTAGCTGCAGCCCTCTTCGGCCAACCTTCGCTGCAGGGTGCGTTCGCTCAGGTTTAGCGTACGGGCCAGTTCGGCATGATCGGGCTCACCATGCGCGAGTTGCTCGCCGATTTGGCCGATAACCCGCGCGCTTAGGCTTGCGCTCGGCAAGCGGGCGAGCAGCGTTTCGGCATGCTGACGCAGCAGTTGCTGCAGCGGCAGGTTGGCCTGGATCAGTGGCTTCTGGCACAGCGCGCGGGGCAGGACGATAGCCCGCGCCTCACATAAGCGGTTACGACCGATTGACCAACAAGGCGTGCATATTCGCCGCAAGCGGTTAGACTTCCCACCCGGACGTCGCTCACAAGGCACGCTCGCTCAAAACAACAGAAAAAAGGAGATATCCCATGAAAGGCAAATCCTTGGCATGGGTCCTGTCCGCCGCGCTCGCGGGTACTGCCCTGAGTGGCATGGCACAGGCCGAAGAGAAATTCGTCACCATCGGCACCGGCGGCCAGACAGGCGTCTATTACGTTGCCGGCCAGTCCATCTGCCGCTTCCTCAACCGTGGCTCGGCTGAGCACGGTATTAAGTGCAACGCGCCAGCCAGTGGCGGCGGTGTGGCCAACGTCAACGGCATTCGCAGCGGCGAATTCAACTTCGGCATCATGCAGTCTGACCACCAGTTCAAGGCCCTTAACGGCGCTGCGCCGTTCGAAGCCGAAGGTGCAATGAGCGACATCCGCGCGGTGTTCTCGCTGCAGAGCGAAGTGTTCACCGTCCTCGCCCGTCGTAGCGCCAACATCACCAGCTTCGATGATCTCAAGGGCAAGCGCGTCAACGTCGGCAACCCGGGTTCCGGCCAGCGTGACACCCTGGAAGAGATCATGGCCGTCAAAGGCTGGGATCGCTCCGCCTTTGCTCTGGCTGCCGAGCTGAAGCCGGCTGAACAGGCCAGTGCTCTGGGCGACAACAACATCGACGCCATGACCTACTTCGTCGGTCATCCCAACGGCGCGATCCAGGAAGCCACCACCACCACCGACGCCGTCCTGGTTCCGGTGACCGGCGCCGAGATCGACAAGCTGCTGGCCGAGAAGACCTACTACACCAAGGCCGACATCCCTGGCGGTCTGTACAAGGGCAACGATCAGCCGACTCCGTCCATCGGCGGCAAGGCCGTGCTGTCCACCAGCGCCAAGGCTGACCCGGAAGTGGTCTACCAACTGGTCAAGTCGGTATTCGACAACATCGATCGCTTCAAGCGTCTGCACCCTGCCTTCGCTGACCTGAAGGAAGAGGACATGATCAAGGTCGGTCTGACTGCCCCGCTGCACGAGGGCGCCGAGCGTTATTACAAGGAACGCGGCTGGCTGTAAGCCGGCATCCGGCGATAGACAAAACCGCGGCCCTGGCCGCGGTTTTCTTTTGCCCCGGGTTTACCTCAGCGCTGCTCATCGAGCAGGTCGATGGCCAGCGTCTGCAGGCGTTTCAACAGGGCTTGCTGAGCGGCAGAGGGCGTTTCGTCGCAACGCCGCAACAGGTATAGGGGCACGGGAATGACGGGCTCCAGCGGGCGGGCCTGAACGTCTCCGCGATTGCCTGACAAGGCCGTGAACGGGTCGACCAGGGCCAGCCCCTGTCCGGCGGCCACCAGCATGCGGGCCAGCTGGTAGGTCTGTACCGAAATGTCGATACGGGCTGGTGGGTCCAGCTCCTGGATGTGCCCGCGTAGCAGGCCGCCCAATGCGTCTCGTGTGTCCAGACCGATCAGACTCAGCCCCGCCATGTTCTGCAGGCGCATGGGCGTTGCGCATTCCTGGTCACTCCACCAACCCGGTGGGGCGATGGCCATCATCCTTCCCTGTGTCAGCACTTCAGTGTGCAGGTCCGGGTGCTCCACGCGTTGCAGCGTCAGGCCCAGATCGGCCTCGCGCAGCAACAGGGCCTGAATGATCTCGCTGGTGTGCTGGGTCGAGAGGTCGCATCGGGTGTGCGGAAATTCGGCGCGCCAGCCGCATACCACGTCAGGCAGCAGGGTTTGCGCCAGGGTGGGTGTGCAGATCAGGCGCAGCGCTCGTTCCTCGCCGCGGCGCAGGCTATCGGACAGGCGCCGCAGATCCTGCAGTTCGGCAGCGAGGCGTTCGGTCTGTCGCTGCAGTATTCGCGCTTCTGCAGTAGGCAGCAGCTTGCCGCGTACACGGCTGAACAGGGCAAAGCCCAGCTGTTGTTCGGCATGTTGAAGAATCTTGCTGGCAGCCGGCTGGGAGATATGCAGCAGCTCTGCCGCTGCCGTGAGACTTCCGGTCTGCAGGACTGCCTGAAACAGTTCGACGTGGCGTAGGCGCATGAGCAATCCGTGTTCCCGCATGGTCGAGAGAACATAACCTAGGGTTATGGGCTGCCGCCATCTTTTCATTGGCCGCTCGTTTCGCCCCTCCATACCCTGATTTCATTCAGATGCGGGGGATGGATCATGCGGGTCGCGGTTATCGGTGGTGGGGTGATAGGGCTGAGCACGGCCTACGCGCTGCTCCGTCAAGGGTATCGGGTGGATCTGATCGAGCAGCGTGAGGAAGTGGCGCTGGAGACCAGCTTCGCCAACGGTGGTCAGCTCAGTTATCGCTATGTCTCACCGTTGGCCGATGCCGGTGTGCCGCTGCAGGCGCTGTCGTGGATGCTGCAGGGTAATGCTCCGCTGCGTTTTCGCCCCAGCCTGAGCCCGCATCAGTGGCAATGGTGCCTGCGCTTTTTGCTGGCTTGCCGTCGCTCGGTGAACCAGCGCAATGGCGCGCACCTGCTGCGCCTGGCCTTGTATAGCCAGTCGGTATTGCAGGGCTGGCGTGAGCATGAGGCGCTGGATGATTTCTCCTGGCGCGCCAATGGCAAGCTGGTGATCTACCGCAACGCTGCGAGCTGGAACAAGGCGCGCAGCGCAGTCGGTGAATCGGCGCATCAACGCCTGCTCGATGCTGATCAATGCCTTGAGCTGGAGCCCGCCCTCGAAGGGTTGGCCGGCCGATTCCAGGGCGGCGTCTTCGCGGCGGGTGACGAAGTCGGTGATTGTCATCAGTTTTGCCGACAACTGCTGCGCAAGCTGCGCAGCAACCCCTCATTCCGCCTGCATGCCGGGCGGCGGGTCACTGCGATACCTCTTGAGCACGGCAGGGTGAGAGCCGTGGCGCTGGATGACGGGGAGCTGGAGGTCGATCATGTGGTGGTCGCTGCTGGGGTCGGTAGCGTGGCATTGCTCCGCCCGCTGGGGGTGCGACTGCCGATATACCCGCTCAAGGGCTACAGCCTCACCTTGTCGCTGGCCGACCGCGCAGCGGGCCCGGAGACCAACGTCACCGATTACGACCACAAGGTGGTCTACGCCCGTCTGGGCGAGCGTTTGCGGGTTGCTGCAATGGTCGATATCGGCAGTTGGGATGCCACGCCAGACCCTGATCGGATTGCCGAGTTGAGACAGCTTGCCCAGGCCAGCTTTCCTCGCGCGGGCGATTACGCGGCTGCCGAGACTTGGGCGGGAATGCGCCCGGCGACACCGGAGGGCACGCCACTGTTGGGTGCCAGCGGCGTCGGCAATCTCTGGCTGAACGTCGGCCATGGCAGCCTGGGCTTCACCCTGGCGTGCGGCAGCGCCGAGGTGCTGGCGCAACTGATAGGTCAGCAACGACCCGCGATCGCTCTCGATGGTATGCAGTTGGCATCCTGAGCACACCCGAACACTCACAACAGCAGGAGTTTGCCATGTCCGTGCAACGTATTCAGACCAACGACCGCCTTTCTGGCGCGACGATCTTCTCCGATCTGGTTTTTCTCTCTGGCCAGGTGCCGAGTGACCGCAGCCAGGATGTAGCCGGGCAGACCGCCCAGGTGCTGGAAAAGATTGACGTGCTGCTGATCGAGGCGGGATCTGATCGAAGTCACATGCTCAGCGCACAGATCTGGCTGAAAGACATCGAGAAGGATTTTGCCGCCATGAACGCGGTCTGGAGTGATTGGCTGCCAGCCGGCTGCGCGCCTGCCCGGGCCACGGTCGAGGCACGCTTGGCTTCTGCCGATGTCCTGGTCGAGATCATGGTCATTGCAGTGCTTAAGGCGGCTTGACGGCCGCAATGGTTGTACCGATGGCGCTGGTGATGACAGCCCATCCACCGTTCGAAAAAACAACAACACGAGGACGTTGATATGCAGCAGCATCGAATCATGGGTTTCCTGGCATGTGTCATGGGCAGCACCTTGTTGAGCAGTCCCCTGGTCGCTCAGGAGCGCTACGTGACCATTGGCACCGGTGGGCAGACGGGCGTTTATTACACGGCCGGACAGTCGATCTGTCGGTTCCTCAATCGCAGTGCTGCCGAGCACGGCATCAAATGCAATGCGCCGTCTTCCGCTGGCAGCGTCAGCAACATTGCCTCGATCAAGAGTGGCGACTATGACTTCGGGTTCATTCAGTCCGATCACCAGAACAAGGCGCTCACGGGCCAACCGCCCTTCGATCAGAATGGGGCTGTCGAAGATCTGCGCGTGGTCTTCTCCCTGCAGAGCGAGATCCTCACCGTCGTCGCTCGTGCAGACAGCGGTATCGAGACCTTCGCCGACCTCAAGGGCAAGCGCGTGAATATCGGCGTGCCGGGCTCTGGCAGTCGCGATACCTTCGATGAAGTGATCCAGGCCAATGGCTGGAGCAAGTCCGACTTCTCCCTCGCTGCTGAACTCAAGCCTGCCGAGATGGCAGCCGCACTGGGGGACAACAACCTGGATGCCATCACCTATGTGGTCGGTCATCCGAGTGGTGCCATCCAGGAGGCCATGGCTACCGTCGAAACCCGCCTGATCCCGGTTAGCGGCCCTGATATCGACAAGCTCCTGGCGCAGGCCAGCTACTTCACCAAGGCGGATATCCCGGCGGGTGTCTATCCTGGTGTGGAGCAGCCCGTCCCATCCATCGGCGGTAAAGCGGTGCTGGCCACTTCGGCCAAGACTGATCCCGAGGTCGTCTACCAGTTGGTCAAGTCGGTATTCGATAACCTGGAGCGCTTCAAACGTCTGCATCCGGCGTTTGCCGACCTGCAGGCCGAGGACATGATCAAAGCGGGGTTAACGGCTCCAATGCATGACGGTGCACTACGTTTCTACAAGGAAAAAGGCTGGCTCTAGCCGGGTGGAGAGTCTCAGGCTGGGCTCTAAACTCTTTGATAGCGGGCGCAGTTGAGCTGGTATAGGTAAACTCCGTGCTTAGAGATCCTTTCAAAGGGTCAAAAACCGAGCCCCTCCGGCAGCGAGGGGCTCGCCGTTTTTATCAGAATGACAACGTAGGTGTACTACCCTATGGCCGAAAAGAAACTATCCACCGAGGAACTGATCGCCCAGGATGTCGGCGCGCGTATGCCCGTCGGCCCGATGGCTCAGGTGATCACCGGCCTTGCCTTGCTCTGGTCGCTCTTCCAATTGTGGATCGCCTCGCCACTGCCGTTCATCTTCGGCGTTGGCGTCCTCAACGATACCCAGACCCGCGCCATCCACCTGGCGTTCGCCTTGCTGTTGGCCTTCCTCGCCTATCCGGCATTCAAGAAGTCGCCGCGTGATCGCGTACCGCTGCTGGATATCGCCCTTGGTCTGGTCGCCGCTGCCAGTGCCGCCTATCTGTTCATCTTCTACCAGCAGTTGGCCCTGCGCCCCGGCAGCCTGACTACGGCTGACCTGGTTACCGCCTGCATCGGTATACCCCTGCTGCTGGAAGCCACGCGCCGCGCGCTTGGCCCACCCCTGGCGATCATCGCTCTGGTGTTTCTCGTCTACAGTCTGGCCGGCCCCTACATGCCTGGCCTGCTGGCGCATCGCGGGGTCAGCTTCAACGCGCTGGCCAACCACCAGTGGATTACCACCGAGGGCGTGTTCGGTATCGCCCTGGGCGTATCCACCAGC
This sequence comes from Ectopseudomonas mendocina, assembly GCF_007049795.1. Classification (GTDB taxonomy): domain Bacteria; phylum Pseudomonadota; class Gammaproteobacteria; order Pseudomonadales; family Pseudomonadaceae; genus Aquipseudomonas; species Aquipseudomonas mendocina_D. Next base: position 23,246 of record NZ_SCFY01000009.1, on the reverse strand, counting down.
TTCGTGTTCCTCTTCGTATTGTTCGGCGCGTTGCTCGAGCGAGCCGGCGCTGGCCATTACTTCATCCAGCTGGCGTTCAGCCTGCTCGGCCACTTCCGTGGTGGCCCGGCCAAGGCAGCGGTGCTGGCTTCCGGCCTGACCGGGATGATCTCCGGCTCGTCGATTGCCAACGTGGTGACTACCGGCACCTTCACCATTCCGATGATGAAGCGCACCGGCTTCTCCTCGGAGAAGGCCGGCGCGGTCGAAGTGGCCTCCTCGGTCAACGGCCAGATCATGCCGCCGGTAATGGGGGCTGCGGCCTTCCTGATGGTCGAGTACATCGGCATGCCCTATGTCGAGATCATCAAGCATGCCTTCCTGCCTGCCGCGATTTCCTACATCGCATTGCTCTACATCGTCCATCTAGAGGCGCTCAAGCTCGGCCTGCAACCCATTGGCGGCCATCAGCCCAAGCCCTGGCTGCGTCGCCTGACCGGCTTCGCCTTCGGTGCAGCGCTGATCAGTGGCCTGTCGCTGGCGGTCTATTACGGCCTCGGCTGGCTCAAGCCGGCGCTCGGCGAATATGCCCTGCCAGTGATCGGCGCTTTGCTCGCGGTGGTCTACCTAGCGCTGCTGAAAGTCGCGGCCAGCGTGCCGGTACTGCCGCCGGAAGACCCCAATGCGCCGCTGGAAGAACTGCCGCAGACCCGCGCGGTGCTGCTCTCCGGTTTGCACTTCCTGCTGCCGGTGGTGGTGCTGGTCTGGTGTCTGATGATCGAACGCCTGTCCCCCGGCCTATCGGCCTTCTGGGGCAGCGTGATGCTGATCATCATCCTGCTCACCCAGCGCCCGCTGCTGAGCTGGATGCGCCGCGATGGCAGCCATGACCATGGCAGCTTCATCGATGGCGTGGTCGACCTGCGCGAAGGCCTGATCGCTGGTGCCCGCAACATGATCGGCATCGGTATCGCCACGGCTGCGGCGGGCATCATCGTGGGTGCGGTGTCGCAGACTGGCGTTGGCCTGGTGCTGGCCGACCTGGTCGAGCTGCTGTCGATGGGCAACCTGCTGCTGATGCTGATCCTGGTGGCAGTGTTCAGCCTGATCCTCGGCATGGGCCTGCCGACCACCGCCAACTACATCGTGGTGTCCAGCCTGCTGGCGCCGGTGGTGGTGGCGCTGGGGCAGCAGAACGGCTTGATCGTGCCGCTGATCGCGGTGCACCTGTTCGTCTTCTACTTCGGCATCATGGCCGACGTGACCCCGCCGGTGGGGTTGGCCTCGTTCGCCGCGGCTGCGGTGTCCAAAGGCGACCCGATCAAGACCGGTATCGTGGCGTTCTTCTACAGCCTGCGCACCGCCGCGCTGCCGTTCCTGTTCATCTTCAACACCGACCTGCTGCTGATCGACGTGGACTTCTGGCATGGCGTGCTGATCTTCATCGTGGCGACCGTCGCCATGTTGATATTCGCTGCCGGCACCCAGGGTTTCTTCCTGGTGCGCAGCCGCCTGTACGAGAGCGTTTTGCTGCTGTTGGTGGCGTTCACCCTGTTCCGTCCCGGCTTCTGGATGGACATGCTGCACGATCCCTATCAGGAGGTGCCGCCGGCCGAGCTGGCGCAAGCGCTCGATGGGGTAGAGGACGGCAGCTCGCTGCGCCTGCGCATTCTCGGCGAGAACGCCGTGGGCGACCCGCGTGAGTTCACCGTGCTGCTGCCGGTGCCGGACGGCGCTTCGGGCCAGGCACGCCTGGAGAAGCTCGGCCTGAACCTCTACGAGGAAGGCGACAAGGTGCTGGTGGACAGCGTCACCTTCGGCAGTATCGCAGCCGATGCAGGCCTCGAGTTCGACCAGCAGATCCTCAGCGTGCGGGCACCGACCGACCGCTGGATCAAGGAACTGATGTGGATTCCGGGCTTCCTGCTGTTCGGTCTGGTCGTGCTGCTGCAGCGCCGTCGTCTGGTCGCGCAGTGCACATAGCGCGCGTCTCGACCTCCAACAAGGCAGCTTCGGCTGCCTTGTTCGTTTATGCCCTGGCAACGGGTTGCTAGACTCGCCGACCTGACCATTCAGACAACAAGGACTCAGCCAGCCATGTCGACGCCACGCGTGCACTATCCCTGGTACAAGAAGGAAGACACCGACGCCTTTTTCGCCCTGTTCCAGAACAACATCGCCAACTTCGTGATCATCGCCATCAGCATGCTTGGCATGGGCTTTCCCGCCGAGATTGTGTTCGGTCAGGTGTTGCCAGGCGCGGCGGTGGCGGTGATGGCCGGCAACTTCTACTACGCCTTTAGTGCCGCGCGACTGGCGCGCAAGGAGAACCGTGCCGACGTGACTGCGCTGTCTTACGGCATCAGTACACCGGTGATGTTCGTCTTCCTGTTCGGCGTGCTACTGCCGGCGAAGAACCTCACCGGCGATGCAGAACTGGCGTGGAAGGTGGCGGTGGCCGCGTGCTTCATCAGTGGCCTGATCGAGGCTGCCATCAGCCTGATCGGCAACTGGGTACAGCGTCATCTGCCGCGTGCGGCCATGCTCGGCGCGGTGGCCGGGGTGGCACTGACCTTCATCGCTGGGGAAATGCTGTTCAAGACCCTGGAAATTCCGGTGATCGGCCTGCTGGTACTGGCCATTACCATCGTCGGCCTGGTGGCGCGGGTGAGCATGCCGTTCCGCCTGCCGGCCTCGCTGTTCGCCATCGTCGTCGGCACCGCGCTGGCCTACCTGATCGGCGCGGCTGACGGCGGCAAGTTCAGCGATGCCTTCACCCACCTGGGCTTCTACCCGCTACTGCCCAACCTGGCCTGGTACGAAGGCCTGGGCCTGCTGTTCACCAGCCTGCTGGCGCTGATGACGGTGATCCTGCCGATCACCCTGTACAACGCCATCGAGACCATGAACAACGTCGAGGCCATGAGCGCCGCCGGTGACAGCTACAGCGTGCGCGAATGCCAGGCCGTGGATGGGCTCGGTACCTCGCTCGGGGCGCTGTTCGGCGGCGTGTTCCCGACCACCGTTTACATCGCCACCGTGGGTTCGAAGTGGATGGGCGCCGGGCGTGGTTATAGCCTGCTCAATGGCGCGGTGTACGGCCTGGCGACCATGTTCGGTCTGATCGCCTTCATCGCCGCGCTGATTCCGGTATCGGTGGTGGCGCCGATCCTGGTGTTCGTCGGCATGTCGATGATCGCCACCGCGTTCAACAGCAACCACGCCCGTTACTACCCGGCCGTGGCGCTGGCGATGCTGCCGTACTTCGCCAACTACCTGGCGACGCGCTTCAACCGTGGCGCACCCGAAGTGGTCGAGGGCATTTCCAGCGCCATCGGCGCGCTGGGGCAGGGCGCCATGTTCAGCGCCATCCTGCTGGGCGCGATGTGCGTGGCGGTGATCGATCGCCAGTTCCGCCAGGCCACCACCTTCGCCCTGGTGGCGGCGGCCATGGCCTTCGTTGGCCTGATGCACGCGCCGAAGCTGGCGTGGTACGCCGCGCCAGACTTCGTCCACGGTTATCTGCTGATGGCGCTGTTCTTCGCCTGGTACGCCTGGCGCGGCGTCGAGCCGGCCGAGCCCGAGCGCGTGACCGGCGCCGACTGAATCACTCGCCACCTTCGAGCTTGAGGGCGCCGGTCTCGCCGCCCTCGAGCACCACGTAGGCGCTGGCGCAGAACAGCGAGTTGAGTCGCTTCATGTCGGCGATCAGCTCCAGGTGCAGGGAGCTGGTTTCGATGCTCTGCACCACTTGACGCTGCAGACGGCCGATATGGGCGTGGGCCAGGCGTCGCTCCTGCGCGCGGAAGCGGCGCTTCTCCCGCAGCAGCTGGCTGGCGCTGGCGTGGTCGGCGCTGAGGAACACGTTCAGGCCCAGGCGCAGGTTGGCCATCAGTTGTCCGTGCAGGCTGGTGAGCTCCTCCAGCCCCTTTTCGGAGAAGGCCCGGCGTTGCGCGGTCTTCTCGTTCTGGATCTTGCCGAGCATGCGCTCGATCAGATCGCCAGCCTGCTCGAGGTTGACTGCCAGCTCGAGAATCTCTGCCCAGCGCCGGCTTTCGTGCTCGCTCAGGGCCTCACGGGGGATTTGCGCGAGGTACAGCTTGACCGCCCGGCACAGGCTGGCGACATCGTCATTGAGGCTGCGCAGCTCCTTGTTCAGTGCTGGCTGGTTCTGCTCCAGCACCGGTAGCAGACGGCTGAGCATGGCTTCGATCTTGTCGCCCACGCGCAGGGTTTCACGCACGGCGTTGGCCAGCGCCAGGCTCGGCGTGGCCAACGCCGTTGGGTCGAGGTGGCGTGGTCGGGCGATGCCGCTATCGTCGGCTCGGTCCGGCAGCAGCCAGTTGCAGAAGCGTGCCATCAGCCCGACGCTCGGCAACATCAGCACCGCGCGTAGGCTGTTGTAGAGCAGGTGGAAAAAGATCACCAGCTCCGCCGGGCGCCAATTCAGGCTGTCCAGCCAATGGGCCAGTGGCTGCAGCACGGGCAGGACCAGCAGCAGCCCGATCAGCTTGTAGATCAGGCTGCCCAGCGCCACGCGGCGCCCGGCCGGGTTCTGCAGGCTGCTGGTAAGAAAGGCCAGCAGGCCGCTGCCGATATTGGCGCCAATCACCAAGCCGATGGCCACCGGCAGGCTGATCAGCCCGGCGCCAGCCAGGGTCGCGGTGAGCAGCACCGCTGCCAGGCTGGAATAGGTGAGCAGGGCGAACATCGCGCCGACCAGAGCATCGAGCAGCAGGTCGCCGGTCAACGATGCGAACAGCACGCGGATGCCCCGTGCCTCGGTGATCGGCGTGGCGGCGGCAACGATCAGCTCCAACGCCAGCAGCATCAGCCCGAGGCCTATGGCCACGCGGCCGAGTTGTCCCGCTCGGGTCTGCCGTCGCGAGAGAAAGAAGATCACCCCGAGAAAGATCAGCAGCGGGCTGAGCCAGCTCAGATCGAGGGTCAGCACGCGTGCCATCAGCGCGGTACCGACGTCGGCACCGAGCATGATCGCCAGCCCCGGCGCCAGTGCCATCAGGCCCTGAGCGACGAAGGAGGTGACCAGCAGCGCGGTGGCGTTGCTACTCTGCACCAGCGCCGTGACGCCGATGCCGGCGACGAACGCCAGCGGCCGGCGACTAATGTTGTGGCTGAGCACCTTGCGCAGTTGTGAACCAAACACGCGCAGGATGCCGGTACGTACGATGTGTGTGCCCCAAACCAACAGGGCAATGGCTGACAGCAAATGCAGCAGGGTCAGCATAAATCGGCCCCCTGAAAGACGGCCGATTAGAGGTTATGGTTTCGGCCTGTATAGATGAGCATCGGCCGAAATCATTCAGAAAGCCAGTCAACCGTCGCGCAGCACCTTGAGTTCGGCGTCGTCGGCGGAGAAACCGCGCTCGAGTTTGAACTTGAGGCTGAGGTCGGTACGCGAGTCGGCGAACTTGAGCGCTTCGGCCAGGCTGATGCGTCCGGCTTCGAGCAGGGCGAACAGATGCTGGTCGAAGGTCTGCAAACCCTGCTCGGCGGCTCGTGCGATGGCCTCGCGTAGTTCATCCAGTTCGTCGCGCTGGACCAGGTCGCGGATATAGGGCGTGCCGAGCATCAGCTCAATCGCCGCCACGCGTTTCTGCTCGATGCCGGGCACCAGGCGCTGGCCGACCACCGCGAGCAGGTTGTGCGCGACGTCGGCCAGTACCTGTTTGCGAGCGTCGTCGGGGAAGAAGCGGGCGATGCGTTCGATGGCGTGGCTGCTGCTGGTGGCATGCAGAGTGGCGACGCACAAATGGCCTGTTTCGGCGTAGTGCAGAGCGTGCTGCATGGTGGCGGCGTCGCGGATTTCGCCGAGCATGATCACGTCCGGCGCCTCACGCAGCACGTTGCGCAGGGCGTCATCGAAGCTGTGGGTATCGAGGCCGACTTCACGCTGGTCGATGATCGAGCGCTGATGGCTGTGGAGAAACTCGATGGGGTCTTCGATGCAGACGATATGCCCGCTCTTGTGGCGATTGCGAAAATCCAGCATCGCCGCCAGGGTGGTGGACTTGCCCGAGCCGGCTGCGCCGGTGACCAGGATCAGGCCGCGGTCCTGCATGGCCAGTTTCTCCAGCAGCTTGGGTAGACCGAGCGCCTCGAAACCAGGGATCTCGCTCTTGATCAGGCGCACCACCATGGCCACTTCGCCGCGCTGGTAATAGACGTTGATCCGATAGCGTCCGGCGCCCTGCAGGCTGACGGCCAGGTTCATCTCCAGGTCGCGTTCGAACTCGGCGATCTGCTTCTGCGTCATCAGTTGATAGGCCAGCTGCTGCACCTCACCGGCCTTCATGATGCGCTGGCCGACGGGCTGGCTATGCCCTTCGACCTTCATGTGCGGCGGCGCGCCGACGCTGAAGAACAGGTCCGAGCCGGCATGTTGATGCATCAGCTGCAGGTAGGGGAAAACATCGGGCTGGTCGTTGGCGCTGGTGTCGTTCATCGGCGTGTCGCAGTCGGTTCGTGGTGCAGCAAGGATAGTCGTAGTCTTGCAATGCCTCTTGTTCCGTATCAAGAGAACCTGATGAATTGTCGCTCTATAACCGGGTTGCACTGGACAGCCTGGCTTGCGACAGCGAGAGTCAATGATCAGGGTTAGTAAGGCGCATGCACGCCAGTTATTGGAGACTGATGGTGGGATTCTGGGGGGCGGCTCTGCTGGGCCTGCTGTTGTGCGCATCGGTGCGAGCGGAGGTGCTGCACCTAGCTACCGGCGACGACTACGCACCGTTCACCGGTAAGGCATTGCCCGGCCGAGGCATGCTTACCCAGGTGGTGCGTGCGGCATTGGCCGAGCAGGGCACGGCGATCACGCTCGACTGGCTGCCCTAGAACCGCGGTTACCTGAAAGCCAAGCGCGGTGACTACGACGCCACCTTTCCCTACATCCGTTCTGCCGAGCGCGAGGCGGAGTTTCTCTACTCGGCGCCCATTTATGTGGCCGAACCATACATCTTCAGCCGGGCCGGTGATCACATCGAGCTCGATGATCTGCCCGCCATGATCGGCCGGCGACTCTGCTATCCGCTGGGCTGGCAGCCACCGGCGGCGATCCAGCAAATGGTCGAGCAGGGTGTGCTGCGCCGTCATTCTCCACTGGGTCTGCAGGAATGCGCACGGCTGCTGCTGCTCGAACGTGACGACCTGTTCATTGCCGACCGTAACCTGGGGGGCAGTGCTTTGCACAGTGCTGGCGCTGAACTGGCGCAGTTTCACCGGTCACGGGTGCCGTTTCAGAGCAGTACGTTGCACTTCATCGTCTCGCAGCAGCATCCGCGTGCTACCGAGTTGATCGAGCGGTTCAATCGCGGGCTCGAAGCGCTCAAGGCTCGCGGAGAATATCAGCGGCTGATCGAGAGTTACGCGCAGTAGCGGCTCACGCCAGCATCATCGTGATCGCAACCAGACTTCCTGCTGCCAGCAGTGTCTGCAGGGTGATGATACCGGCCATCAGCTGGCTGTCGCCGCCGAGTTGGCGAGTCAGCACATAGGCCGTTGGGGCGGTGGGCAGAGCGAAGAACAGCACCAGCACTGCGCTCTCCATCACCGGCAGTGCCAGCGCCCAGGCCACGCACCAGGCCAGCAGCGGCATGGCCAGCAGGCGCAGCGCGCTGTTCCAGGTCAGCGCCGGGATTTCTCCGCCCAGTTGCTCTGGCTTGAGTGCGGCGCCAACACAGAGCAGGCCCAGCGGCAGGCTGGCAGCAGCCAGCAGGTTGAGCAGGCGGTCGCTGCCACCCGGCAGGCCGATACCCGTGAGGTTGAACAGCGCTCCGCCGACGCAGGCAAGGATCAGTGGGTTCTTGATGATCGGCAGCAGCAGGCTGCGTGCGCTGATGCCGCGTTCGGCTGTCAGCGACCAGACCGACAACACGTTCACCGTCGGGACCATCAAGGCCAGCATCAGTGCAGCGAGGGTCAGGCCTTCCTGACCGAACAGGCTGCCGACCACGGCCAGGCCCAAATAGGTGTTGAACCGCAGGATGCCCTGAGTGAAGGCGCCAAAACGCCCAGTGGGCCAGCCGCGCAAGCGGCGCACCAGCAGCAGTGCCAGCCAGGCGATGCCCAGGCCGAGCAGCACCGCAAGAGCCAGGCGCGGCAAGGCGGGGTTGTTCAACGGCGCACGGGCCAGGCTGGAGAACAGCAGGGCAGGGAACAGGATGAAGTAATTGAGGCGCTCGGCGCCCGGCCAGAAGGCCTCGCTGGGGAACTCGCGCAGGCGCAGCCAGTAGCCGGCGACTATCATGGCGAACAGCGGCCACAAGGCCAGCAACAGGTCTATCACGGGAACCCCCGGTGGTGGTGAGCGCCTATCTTGGTCAGCGGCGCGGGGCAATGCAAGGCGGAGGCGGGATGAAGTCTGAACATCAGGGTGGCTGCCAGTGCGGTGCGCTGCGTTATCAGATCAATGCGCCGCTGGAGGACATCGCTCATTGCCACTGCTCGGTCTGCCGGCGGAGCACGGGCGGGATTCTCACCACCTGGGTCACCGTGCCCCATGATACGTTTCGCTGGTTAAGCGGCACGCCGAAGGCTTTCAAGTCGTCGGCCAGTTGTACGCGTTATTTCTGTGCGGACTGCGGCGCACATCTGGCGCTGTTCACTTCGCTCAGCCCGCACACGCTGGACGTGACCGTCGCCACGTTGGACGAGCCGGAACAGGCTCCGGCGGATCGGCATATCTGGGTGGGCAGCCGGCTGCCCTGGCTGCGATTGGACGAGCAATTGCCACGAGAAGACGAAGAAGACATTCCGTGAGCAGGTAGCTATAGGATTGTGTGCCACTATTTTGATGTCAAATTCTTGTTTGCTTTGCTTGTGAGCTGTGTCACATTCCTGACCCAAGCGATATCAAGGATGTTCTTGTGCTTTCAGGGATGCGCCTCAGGCAAATTTTTCTTGCTCCTTTACTCAACAAACCCGGCGCTGTTCTAGGTTTGTTGTTGATGCTCTTCGTCGCGTTCTTCAATCCGTTCGGTCTGCGCGATGCCTCCGACCATCATAGCGAAACCTGGCTGCTGCGCATGCTGGCGCCTTTCTACCCTGAGTCTGGGCAGCAAGACGTGGTAGTGGTGCTGATCGATGATCAGGCGTTGACAGACTTGGGGGCTAGCTGGCCGTTGCGTTATGGCGAGCAGGCGCGCCTGTTGCGGCAGTTGCTCAGCTACCAGCCCAAATCACTATTCGTTGACCTGCTATACACCCAGCGACGTTACGACGGAGGTCCCACGGAGAGCCTGCAACGGGTCTTGAGCAGTTTTCGCGAACAGGGCGTGCCGTTGATTCTTGCCGATTACCACGATGCGCAGGGACGCTCTTTGGTATTGCCCGAATTCGCCGCCATGGCGAACACCGCTCCGACCCATTGGAGCGGCTACGGCGAGCGCTATCCGCTACTTTTGCCAAGCCCTCAGGGGACGCTGCGCACACCTGCGTTGCAGTTGTACCAGGTGGCTTGCCTGGAGTTGGACTGCTCTCAGGAAGGCTTCGGTGCACCGTTATTGGTGCGCTGGGGTTACTGGAGCGACGCGGGTATGCAGGATTTCGTCGACCTGAGCGGTTGTGATTTGCGTGGGCAGCGGGGGGACTGGAGACAGGTGTTTAGTATGCTGGCCGCCGATGCATTCCGTTCGCAGCGCATCGCCAGTGAGGTTGAGCGACCACAGCCTTGTCCCTATACCCGCACCCTGTATGCCAATCAGCTGCGTGACCCGAGTGTCGCCGAAGTCTTGCGTGGCAAGCATGTGCTGTTGGGGGCGCATATCCGCGGCATCCCGGATTTTGTCAGTAGCCCTGTGCAGGGGCTGCTGCCGGGCGTATACGTGCATGCGATGGCTCTGGACAACCTGCTGACGCAGGGACACAGCTACTGGCGAGCGGCGCCAGATCGTTGGCTGGGTATCAGTTTGAGCGACTGGCTGGAGATCGCCTTGCTGCTGTTGGCGGGCTTGGTGGCGCTCTGGATTCCGTCACAACCAGCAGCCAAGGGTGGGCGCCTCTATCGCTGTGCGAGCCATTACCTGTCCTGGTTTGTTCTGCTCAGCAGTCTCGCATTGCTGATCAGTCTCTATCTCTCGCGCCGGATGCATATCGCGCCATTCGACTGGCTGGGACTGTTGCTGATGATCGGCCTGTTCTACGCCTACCTGGGGGAGGCCAGGGTCGCCGAATGGTGGCATCAGCGCAGGGGTCGTACGTCAACTGAAAGGGAGATCTAACAATGTTCAGAGCCACAGTATTCGGGCTGTTGCTGTGTAGCGTGTCTGCATGGGCGCAGGAGCCGCTGAAAATTACCGGTTACCCATTGGAAAAGGTCGCGCTGTATGACGAACAGGGCGAGTTTCTCGGCGATATGAGTCGTGATCAGCTCCCTGTTCCAGACGTGCAGGTTATCAGCTTCAGCGAAGCCAAGAACCTGCTGCTGATCGCCGTTGGTGAGCGCCAGGTCTGGCTTGATCCGCTGGATGTGAAGCTCAATCAGGGTAAGACAGTTGCCTTCGATTGCCGCAAGGTCGCCGAGACCAGCCTTCTGGCAGACAGCAAGACCAATGCGGTGATGGGCTATTCGAAGGCCTGCGGGAAGTGAATCAAGGAGGATTCATGCGTAAGGAAGTGACATTGGCAATTGCCTGTTCTCTGCTGTTCGGATGCCAGCAGATGCCTTCAACCGGCAATGTGCAAGTTGAAGGCAAGTTCATTGACAGTCCGCGTGCTCGCCCGCTGGCACTGCAGCCGGTGACTAACAGCGCCTGGTTGAATAATGCTCTGGTTGATCGATTGGCCGGTGTCAGCGATCCGGATGAGATTCGCGGGTTCGGCAAGGTAGACCTGACCGCGCAGATGGCCCAGGTCGAAAGCTTTCAGGTGCCGGAACTGCAGGCGTACTGCGATCAGGTGCTGAGTCGTTTGCTGGCACACTGGCCGCATGCCAAACCAGACATCAAAGTGCGCTTCAGTGCTTCGGAGAGTTTTGGCGCGCGCGCTACCGCAGAAAATGTCATCTACCTCAATTTAGGCACTCTACAGGCCATTGAGAGCGAGGATGAACTAGCGGCGATGCTCGGGCACGAAGCGGCCCACTTGTTGCTGGGACACCTTGATCGCGAGCATTTCTTCAATCAGCAGAAGAGGCTGCTGGACGCATCGGTGACGGCGGTCAACCTGGGAGTGACGGTTGCCGGGTTGGAAAGCCAGAAGAGCGGTACGTCACGCAAACTGGTTGTGGGTGATCCCGACGCAGTGGGCAAGACAATCGTGCAAAGCAGTCTGTCAGGCACTCTCCTTAAGGCCGTATCCGACAATTTCTGGAACAGCAGTTGGACGCGTGCGCAGGAGGATGAGGCTGATTTGCTATCCGTCGATCTGCTCAGTCGTGCGGGTTACTCTCCGCGTGGTGCGGTACATGGCATCCAGCGGCTACAAAGCTTCGAAGGTAGCAATATCAGCCAGTTGCAACGGTATCAGGCCATGCAGAAACAGCTGTTCAGCCAGGCGATGCAGAAGAAGGGCATCGGCGGTCTGCTCGAGCAGGGTATCCAGAGCGGGGTGACCGCTGCGCAGCTGGCAGCGGTGGATGTATGGACGGACTTTGGCAAGACCCACCAGTTGCCTGCCCAGCGGGAGGAGGCGCTGGTGCGTTATATCGCCAGCGAGTATCGCAGCGAGCGACGCAGAAACCCACAGCTTGCCAGGTATCAGCGGCACCTCCTTGGTGGTCAGAGCGGCAAGATTCTCGCCGGACAGGTGCTGATCAATCGTGCGACCAAGGCCCTCGACAAGGGCGATCTGAACGAGGCACGCCAGTTGGCCAAGGAAGTGGCGAGTGGACCGGCTGCCAGGAGCATGCGTGCACAAACCTTGCAGTTCGTCCTGGCGGTTCAGCAAAGACGTTACAAGGATGCACTCGCCAATCTGGAGCAGGTTCCAGAAAGCGAATGGCAGTATGCGTCCCTCTCCAGCTATGACCAGATCATCACGTTGTCGCTCAGTCTCGACCGGCAGGCTCAGGCCGAGCGCTATCTGCAACGTGGCCAGGCACATTGGGGCGATCAACTGATGACGCCACTGGAGATTTCCGTGCACCTGCAAGGAGAGCGGGTGGTCAAGGCGCAACAGGCCTATCAATCATGCCAAAGCACTACGAGCAAAGGCTTGTTGGCTCAGTGCGAATCGGCGATTGGTCGCTTCAAGCCTCAGCAACAGGTGCCTGCTAATCCGCTGCAGCAGCTGGGCCTGCCTTCGATGGGCAAGCTGCTAGGTAGCTGATTCAGGGTAGCTCCAGCCCACCACTGGCCTTGTGCAAGGCCCGCAGATGTTCGCCGAGTGCTACCAGATTGGCCTCGTTGGCTTCCAGTTCGGCCAGGCGCTCGGGTTGCAGCAGGTTGCGTACTTCCCCGTCGAGCTCGTCGCTGAGCTGGCGCAGCTGCTGCTGGCGGTCACGGCTGCTGGCCTCGAGACGCTCCCATTCCTGCTGTTGCGGCAAGCCGTAGCCACCTTCGAGCAGTTCGGCCGGGCGGCTGAGGAAGCCGCTGTTGGCGAGAATTTGCTCCAGCGCGGCACCGGCCTTGTTCAGGCCTGGGTCTCCAGCAGCACGGCCTGTGAGGTAGCGGCGCTTGAGTTCGTCCTGAGCCAGCAGCAGTTGCCGGCGCAGCGCGGCCTGCTCCAGTAGCAGTAGGGCGGCGCTGGCGCGCAGGTCGGCCTGGGTGAACCAGTTGCGCCGCGTTTCGGCTGGTTGTTCCAGCCAGGTTTCGACGCTGTCCTGAGTGATTGGCAAGCGTTCTCGCAGCACCTTGAACATGGCCTGGTAACGCTCGCGGAAGGAGTCGAAGCGATAGCCCAGGCGTAGCGCCTCGCGCGGATCGTCGAGCACAGTGGTATCAGCCAAGCCGCGGGCATCCATCAATTCCAGCAGGCCGTTGGGCAGGAGGCTGTCGAGTGCATGCAGGCGTGGATTGTCGGTACCGCTGCGCAGCAACTTGAGGGTTTCCACCGCGCAGTTATTGGAGACGAAGTAGTAGTCGCCGTCATAGCTCCAGTGTTGTTCGGCTGCGCGTGCCACCAGTTGCTCGACCTCGTCGCGCGACAGGCGCAGCGGCACCGAGGCCAGGCTGCGCAGCTCGACCTTGGTGTATTCGTCGATCACCTGCTCTAGCGGCAGAACGAACAGGCGTGATGGATAGACGCCGGTCAGGCCGTCCCAGCTCGACAGTTGCAGGTCACCGACGAAGGCGCGGTAGGACAGTACCAGGTGGTGCTCGAGATCCAGGCGGCAGTCCGGGCCACGCGGTCGGCCCGGTGCGCAGACTACCAGACGCAGCATGCTGTGCCCCCAGCGGCTCATCCAGGCATCGTTGGCCTCGGCGAGCAGGTAGTCGACTTCATACACGCGCTCCGGGTCGAGTCGGCCCAGGGGCTGAACGGCAAAGTCACGACCGGCATTGAGGTAGGGGTAGTCGCTGGTGCAGGCCTCGCTGGGCGGCGCCCAGTCGAAGTGCTCGCGTAAGTAGCGCGCCAGCGAAGGCCGGCGGCAGGCATAGCTGGGGTCGAGCAGGAAGTACTCGAGGTTGACCGCGACGAATTCCAGCGCATTAGTCAGCTCGTAGCTGTCCGGGCTGCGCGCGACCTGGCCGTTGTTCAGATCGCGCGCGCCACGCTGGCCGACACGTTGCGGCCAGCCGGCCAGATCGAGCAGGCGCGGGTCATCGCTGAGGGTGAAGCGTCGCTCGGTCTGGCCACGACAGTCCTCCGGCAGCCCAACCGGGCCCATGGAGCTGACGCGCTGTCGGCATTGAGTGATATGGCGGCGCTCGGCCGCAGACCAGAGTCGGGCGCGGTCGTAGAGGTGGGTCAGTTCATGCAGCAGGGTGGCCAGCAGTTCCTGGCGCTGGGTGCCATGTGGGCGACCGGTGCGATTTTCTGCCGCCGAGCCGTCGACCAGCTTCGGCAGGAGTTCGGCGTTGAGTTCAATACCGCTGAAGCGCCCGACCTGGCCGTAGACCTCTGCGGGCATTGCGGTGCGCCAGCGGACCCTCACTTCACGGTCCAGACGCTGGACGAAGCGCGGGGGCAATGCCGCCATGGCCTCGTCAAGCAGGGTCTGGCTCGCCTGGCGTTCGGCTGCGCCTAGAGCGCTGCCGTCCAGCGTCAGACGCAGCTGCGCTTGAGCGAAGCCTGTGGCCAGCGCCAGCAGCGCGACGCAGCACCAGGCGGCGAGGTGGATCACAGAGCGAGAATGGCTTCGGCCAGTTGCAGGTCGCTGGCGCTCTGCGCTTCGGGCAGTTGCTGGCGAATGCTCTGCAGCGCAGCTTCCAGTTGTGCACCGCGAATTTCACCGGCGCTGGCGACGAAGCTGGCGGCGTCGTCGCGGGCCTGTACCACGGCTTTCATGTCGCGAATCGAGGTGGTGGTGTCGGAGGTAAAGTTGATGCTGCGATCCAGGGCGCGCACCACGATGTTACTGGTGGCGACCACGGATTGTGCCTGGGCGATGCCGCTGAACAGGGCGCAGGCGGCGACGGCGATGACGAATGAACGACGCATGATAAGTAGCTCCGAGAACTGCAGAACGGACGATTGGACGCGGACAGGCCGGCGCGGTTCCCCGCGACCAGGCAGGTAGGCGAAGTTTACGGGGCCAGGCAGCGCCGGTCAGCAGCGAGCTGATCGGTAGACGTGTGCAAAGTTTTCACAGACTGAGGATGGCCTGAGCCAGAGCCAAGTCATCCGCTGTTGCCAGCTCGCCATCGTGACGGCGGATATACGCCAGGGCCGCCTCGAGCCGCGCGCTGCGGATCGCCCCATCACTGGCGACGAAACTGGCGGCGTCATCACGGGCCGCGCGCAGCTGTTTCATGTCGCGCAGCGAGCTGGTCGCGTCCGATGTGCCCTCGACGGTGCCGGCCAAGGCTGCTCCCAGGGTATCAGTGGTCGCGACCAGGCTGCTGGCGCAGGCGGTGCCTGCCAGCCCTAATGAAAGAAGCGCTGCAATCAGGGATTTCTTCAGGTGCATATGGGGTAACTCCGGTAGGGCGGGACGCTGTTCTGCCCGCATCCGCAGCTTAGCCCAACGGCATTCCCAGCTCCATCGCTGGCTCAGCGCCAGAAGGGCTTGGCCAGTTCCTGCTCGCGCTGAGCTGTGCTGATGCCGGCGTCAGCCAGTTGTTGCTCATTGAGCAAGGCAAGCTGCCGACGTGTCCGGCGGTTGCGTTGCCAGTGACGCAGCGTCGAGTAGAAACCGAGCCAGTGCAGGGGCTTGTTGTGTGCAGGGCGCGAGAATTGTTCGTGAGTGCGGCCCATGGCGTTCTCCTGTCGAGAGACAAGGGTGGCAGCTCATGGTCTCGCAAGCACTCGTAAACGAGCAGATACAACCGGGGGGAATTGTGCGGGCGCAGTGGCGGTTTTATGACAACTGTACTGCTCGCTCGGGCGATGACTGTTGCAGATAAAACGAAAGCCCCACCGCAGCAGAGACGGTGGGGCTCTCAGAAGATCCCAACTTGGGATGGAGCAAAGCGAGGGAGTTAACGCCAGAACGGCTTCTGCAGTTCGACGTAACGCTGATTTTCACTGATGCCGGCGTCAGCGAGCAGGCGGGCATCCAGTCGAGCCAGTTGACGACGGCTGACGATGCGGCGCTGCCACAGGCTGAGGGTGGCGATAGCGCGGAGCAGCCAGGCCGATTTGTCGCTGGCAGCACTGTGGGTTTGGAGCAGGGCGGAACTGAGGGTACGTTCCATGGTGGGCATCCTTCCGCTTGTGGCGGCGCTGGTGTTTGCTTTCGATGGGCAAATTATCCCGAGCGCAGTGATGGCTCAGTAGTCACAGCTGAATGAAATTGTTGTGCTATTAGATAGGTTGCTTTGTAACTGTTCGGTCAGGAATCGATATAACTGTACTGTCCATAAGTGAAAAGACTGGGTGCAACCGTTTTAGGCGAGATTATTCACTAGGTGCAACCCATTTATCTTGGCATTTAAAGCAGTACAGTTTGGAATTGATCTGTTGCGATGATTGACCTGAAAATCAGCTTTTTTGCTGGCTTCATAAACAGGAAACCCGGCGCATGGCCGGGTTTCCTGTCTGACTGGTCAGGGCTTATTCCACGGCTTTGACCATGTCTTCGATGACCTTCTTGGCATCGCCGAAGACCATCATGGTTTTGTCCATGTAGAACAGTTCGTTGTCTAGGCCGGCGTAGCCGCTGGCCATCGAGCGCTTGTTGACGATCACGGTCTTGGCTTTGTACGCCTCGAGGATCGGCATGCCGGCGATCGGCGACTTCGGATCGTTCTTCGCTGCCGGGTTGACCACGTCGTTGGCGCCGAGCACCAGCACCACGTCGGTCTGACCGAACTCGGAGTTGATGTCCTCCATCTCGAACACCTGCTCGTAAGGCACCTCGGCTTCGGCCAGCAGGACGTTCATGTGACCTGGCATGCGGCCGGCGACCGGGTGGATCGCGTACTTAACGGTCACGCCACGGTGGGTCAGTTTCTCGGCCAGTTCCATCAGTGCGTGCTGGGCGCGGGCCACGGCCAGGCCGTAGCCGGGCACGATGACCACGGTGTCGGCGTTGGTCAGCAGGAAGGCGGCGTCGTCGGAAGAGCCCGATTTGACGCTGCGCTGTTCCTGGCTGCCGCCAGCAGCACCGGCATCAGCATCGGCACCGAAGCCACCGAGGATGACGTTGAAGAACGAACGGTTCATCGCCTTGCACATGATGTACGAGAGGATGGCGCCCGAAGAACCGACCAGGGAACCTGCGACGATCAGCATCGAGTTGTTCAGCGAGAAGCCGATACCGGCGGCGGCCCAGCCCGAGTAGCTGTTGAGCATCGACACCACCACTGGCATATCGGCGCCACCGATAGGGATGATGATCAGTACGCCGATCACGAAAGCCAGGGCTACCAGCACAACGAAGGCCGTGATGTCACCGGTGAAGGTGTAGTGCAGGCCCAGGCCGAGAATCGCCAGGCCGATCACCAGGTTGACCAGGTGTTGCCCCTTGAACACGACAGGCGCGCCTTGGAACAGGCGGAACTTGTACTTGCCCGACAGCTTGCCGAAGGCGATCACCGAACCGGAGAAGGTGATGGCACCGATGGCGGCGCCGAGGAACAGCTCCAGGCGGTTACCGGATGGAATCGCATCACCCAGTGCGGCGACGATGCCCAGCGACTGCGGCTCGACGACAGCGGCAATGGCGATGAACACGGCTGCCAGGCCGATCATGCTGTGCATGAAAGCGACCAGTTCCGGCATCTTGGTCATCTCGACGCGCTTGGCCATGATGGTGCCGACACTGCCGCCGACCAGCAGGCCGACGATGACGAAGCCCAGGCCCTGAACGGCCAACTCGCTGCCGAGTTTGTAGATCAGGCCTACGGTGGTCAGCACGGCGATGGCCATGCCAATCATGCCGAACAGGTTGCCGCGCCGCGACGTGGTCGGGTGCGACAGGCCCTTGAGCGCCTGGATGAAGCACACCGAGGCGACGAGGTAGAGAACAGTGATCAGGTTCATGCTCATGGTCATTGTTTCTCCACAGGCGCCTTGGGCGCTTTCTTCTTGAACATTTCCAGCATGCGTCGGGTGACCAGGAAGCCCCCAAACACGTTGACTGCGGCCAGTGCCACGGCCAGGGTGCCCATGGTCTTGCCCAGTGGGGTGACGGTGAGCGCGGCGGCCAGCATGGCGCCGACGATCACGATGGCGGAAATGGCGTTGGTCACGGCCATCAGCGGGGTGTGCAGGGCCGGGGTGACGTTCCACACCACGTGGTAGCCGACATAGATGGCGAGCACGAAGATGATCAGGTTGTAGATGCCGTCGGAAATCAGATCCATGTCCCTACTCCTTAGCCGTTCTTGCGCACGACTTCGCCGGCATTGCACATCAGGCAGGCCGCGACGATGTCGTCTTCGAGGTTGAGCTGGAACTGGCCTTCCTTGTCGATCACGAGCTTGAGGAAGTCCAGCAGGTTGCGTGCGTACAGGGCGGAAGCGTCTGCCGGAACCAATGCAGCCAGGTTGGTGTGGCCGACGAAGGTCACGCCATGCTTGACCACCACCTTGTCGGCTTCGGTCAGCGGGCAGTTGCCGCCCTGTGCGGCGGCCAGGTCGATGACCACGGAGCCGGGCTTCATTTCGGCCACTGTGCTCTCATGGAGTAGCGTCGGCGCTTTGCGGCCCGGAATCAGTGCAGTGGTAATGACGATATCGGCCTGCTTGGCGCGTTCGTGCACGGCCTTGGCCTGACGCTCCATCCAGGACTGCGGCATCGGCCGGGCATAGCCGCCCACGCCTTGCGCGCACTCACGTTCCTCGTCGGTCTCGAACGGTACGTCGACGAACTTGGCGCCGAGCGACTCGATCTGCTCTTTGACTGCCGGGCGCACGTCGGAGGCCTCGATCACCGCGCCCAGGCGCTTGGCCGTGGCGATGGCCTGCAGACCGGCAACACCGGCACCGAGAATCAAAATACGCGCGGCCTTAACGGTACCGGCAGCAGTCATCAGCATCGGCATGAAGCGTGGATAGTGATGGGCTGCCAGCAGCACGGCCTTGTAGCCGGCGATATTGGCCTGCGAACTCAGTACGTCCAGGCTCTGCGCTCGAGAGGTGCGCGGTGCGGCCTCCAGGGCGAAGGCGGTGACGCCGCGAGCGTTCATGCGTGCGATGGTCTCGTTGCAGAACGGGTTGAGCATGCCAACCAACACTGCACCGGCTCTCATATGAGCGAGCTCGGCGTCGGTTGGTGCGACCACCTTGAGCACGAGGTCTGCGCCAAACGCGGCAGAGTCGTTGCCAATGGTCGCGCCAGCAGCCTCGTAAGCGCTGTCTGGAATGCTGGCGCTGATGCCCGCGCCGGCCTGGACGGTCACCTGATGACCTTGGCCGACCAGCTTCTTGATGGTCTCTGGGGTCGCGGCAACCCGCGTCTCCCCGGCATGGGTTTCGAGAGGAACACCGATGTGCACTTCTAATCTCCTGCGTGATCTTTTTTGTGAACCGGGGCACTGCGCTGGCGCGCCGGCGATTGGGGATCAGCACATAACCCGCCGTAAGTGGCGAGCGCGGCGATTGTGCAATCGAACGCAAACCCTTACAAGAAGTTATGGAGTAAAAAAAAAGCATTACTACAAGTAATGGGTCTATGAGGGATTTTTATACTGTCCGTAGCCCGCGTAGGTTAAGGCTGGCAGCAGGTTCCGCGCAGCTTGTAGGGCGATATAGGCAGTCACGCACAGGATGACCGCTGGTCGAATCGGGAGGCGTGTGGAGAGTAACGAACGATCTGTTCAAAATAGTGCTATAGCCCGAAAGTAGTGGTTTCTATGCACTTTTCCCGGAAAATCTTTGTAGCGTGACTGTTTTCTTGCTACGTGTTCTGATTTTGGGCGTATCTATTTACATTGAGCTTAAAGAGATCGTGCTCTGGCGATGATCATGCGTCTCGATAGGCGGCGGCCTGGGCCAGAAGCCAGTCTCGAAAGGCCTTCAGTGCAGCAGACTCGGCCTTGCGCTCTGGCACCATCAGGTAATAGGCGCGGTCGTTGTTTGGTACGGCGCGGTCGAAGGCAATCACCAGACTACCCTCTTCCAGTTCGCGCTGGATCAGGAAGGGTGGGATCAGTGCAATACCCATTTCATGCTGAGCGGCCTGCGCCAGCATGGAGAACAGTTCCAGTCTTGGGCCGGTCATGTCGCGAGCCACGCTGATGCCTTGGGCGGCGAACCACTGGCGCCACGCATAGGGGCGGGTGGTCTGCTGCAGCAGGGGTAGCGCGGCGATGCGTTCGACTGTCGCTGGGGTATCGCTCAGCAATGCGGGGCTGCAAACCGGCAGCAGGTGTTCGTGCATCAGAAAGTGGGCCTCGGTACCTGACCACTCGGCATCACCGTAATAGATGGCTGCATCGAAGTGGGTGTCGGCGAACAGGAAGGGCCGGGTACGGTTGGTCAGGTGTACTGTCACTTCCGGGTGCAAGCGCTGAAAGGTACGCAGGCGCGGGAGCAGCCACTGGGTGCCAAAGGTCGGCACCACCGCCAGCTCGATGCTGGTGGTGCCTTGAGTGCCCATCAGCGCCAGGGTGTCGCGCTCCACGGCATCGAGTTGTGCCGCCACCTTGCGGCTGTAGGCGACGCCCGCTTCGGTCAGGACCACACCGCGTCGCGAGCGACGGAACAGTTCCACACTGAGAAAGCTCTCCAGTCCGCCGATTTGCCGGCAAATCGCACTCTGCGTGAGGTTGAGCTCATCGGCCGCCTTGGTGAAGCTCTGGTGGCGAGCGGCCGACTCGAAGGCGACCAGGGCCGCAGTGCTGGGTATCTTGCGACGCATTGATGCGAAAGCCTCACTCATGAGCGGTATTTATGGCTGGTTAAGCTAGCTCGAAGTGAGGAAAAAGCACAGGTCTGTGCAAAATCTGCGTTTGTCCATTGCCTGAAGCCGGCCTAGGATCAATGACATTCCGGGTCGGCTGGATCGACCGCTCACACCCTGCTTCGAGGTTTCTCGTAATGGCCAAGGCAAGCTTCAACTGGATCGACCCGCTGCTGCTGGATCAGCAACTGACTGAAGAAGAGCGCATGGTGCGCGACAGCGCCCAGCAGTTCGCCGATGACAAGTTGGCGCCGCGTGTGCTGGAAGCCTTCCGTCATGAGCAGACCGATCCGAAGATTTTCCGTGAGATGGGCGAAACCGGCTTGCTGGGAGCGACCATCCCCGAAGCCTACGGCGGCAGTGGCCTGAATTACGTGTGCTACGGTCTGATCGCGCGAGAAGTGGAGCGCATCGACTCTGGTTACCGCTCGATGATGAGCGTGCAGTCGTCGCTGGTGATGGTGCCGATCAATGAGTTCGGTAGCGAGGCGACCAAGCAGAAGTACCTGCCCAAGCTGGCCAGTGGCGAATACATCGGTTGCTTCGGTCTGACCGAGCCGAACCATGGTTCCGACCCTGGCGCCATGGTCACGCGCGCCAAGAAGGTCGACGGCGGCTACCGCCTGACTGGCAGCAAGATGTGGATCACCAATAGCCCGATCGCCGATGTCTTCGTGGTTTGGGCCAAGGATGATGCTGGTGAAATTCGCGGCTTCGTCTTGGAAAAAGGCTGGGAAGGCCTCTCCGCTCCGGCGATTCACGGCAAGGTCGGCCTGCGCGCCTCGATCACTGGCGAGATCGTCATGGACAACGTGTTCTGCCCTGAAGAGAACGCCTTCCCGGATGTGCGTGGCTTGCGCGGCCCGTTCACCTGTCTGAACTCTGCGCGCTATGGCATCAGTTGGGGTGCGCTGGGCGCTGCCGAATTCTGCTGGCACACCGCGCGCCAGTATGTGCTCGATCGCAATCAGTTCGGTCGCCCGCTGGCGGCCAACCAGTTGATTCAGAAGAAGCTGGCCGATATGCAGACCGAGATCACCCTGGCCCTGCAAGGCTGCCTGCGTTTAGGGCGGATGAAGGACGAAGGCACCGCCGCTGTGGAGATCACCTCGATAATGAAGCGCAACAGTTGCGGCAAGGCGCTGGATATCGCCCGCATGGCGCGCGACATGCTGGGCGGCAATGGCATCAGCGACGAGTTCGGCATCGCCCGGCACCTGGTCAATCTTGAAGTGGTCAATACCTACGAGGGCACCCATGACGTGCATGCGCTGATCCTCGGTCGTGCTCAGACCGGCATTCAGGCGTTCTTCTGAAGGCTCGCGCCTCTCAATGATCCATGGTGCGCGTGGCGCACCTTACGGAGAAGCTTATGTCCGGTGCACTGTCCCATATCCGCGTGCTTGATCTGTCCCGCGTACTGGCCGGCCCTTGGTGCGGGCAGATCCTGGGTGACCTGGGGGCCGAGGTGATAAAGGTCGAGCGACCAGGCTCGGGCGATGACACTCGGCATTGGGGGCCTCCCTATATAAAGGATGCCGAGGGTAACGATTCGCGTGAGGCAGCTTACTTCCAGAGCGCCAACCGCAACAAGCAGTCGCTGACTCTCGATTTCACTCAGCCCGAAGGTCAGCGCCTGGTGCGTGAGTTGGTCGCGCAGTGCGATGTGCTGCTGGAGAACTTCAAGGTCGGCGGCCTGGCGGCCTATGGCCTGGATTACGAGTCGCTGAAGGCGATCAACCCGCGTCTGATCTACTGCTCCATTACTGGCTTCGGCCAGACCGGGCCCTATGCCAAACGCGCTGGTTATGACTTCATGATCCAGGGGCTTGGTGGTCTGATGAGTCTGACTGGGCGGCCGGAAGATGAAGAGGGTGCCGGACCGATGAAAGTCGGCGTGGCCCTGACCGATATCCTCACCGGGCTGTATGCCACCGTAGGTGTGCTGGCTGCGCTGAATCAGCGTGAGCAATCGGGTATAGGTCAGCATATAGATGTGGCATTGCTTGATGTGCAGGTCGCCTGCCTGGCCAACCAAGCCATGAACTACCTGACGACAGGTGTATCACCCGAGCGCCTGGGCAATGCCCATCCCAATATCGTGCCCTACCAGGATTTCCCCAGTGCCGATGGCAACTTCATCCTTGCGGTGGGTAACGATGGACAGTTCCGTAAGTTCTGCGAAGTGGCGGGTATTGCGAACCTTGCCGATGACCCGCGCTTTGTCACTAACAAGGCCCGGGTTGCCCATCGTGCCGAGTTGATCCCGCTGTTGCGCCAGGCCACGGTATTCAAGACTACGGCGCAGTGGATCGAATTGCTGGAAAAGGCTGGCGTGCCCTGTGGGCCGATCAATGATCTGCAGCAGGTATTCGCCGACCCTCAGGTTAAGGCGCGAGGGCTGCGTCTCGATCTGCCCAATGCGCTGGGGAGTCGGACTCCGCAGGTCGCCAGTCCGCTGCGCCTGTCTGCAACGCCAGTGGCCTATCGTTCGGCTCCGCCACTGCTGGGCCAGCACACCGATAGCCTGCTGCAGAGGTTGCTTGGCATGAGTGAAACGCAGATTGCCGAGTTACGCGAGGCAGGGGTTCTCTGAGCTTCTACATATAGTCGGCAGAGTAGTTGATTCGATTTACTTAATTATTTGCACGTCAGGGGTTTACAGCTCGTCGTGCTCATGTAGAATGCGCGCCACTTCAGCGATGAAGCGCTTCAAAAACTGCTTGTTAATCAATAAGTTAAGTTGAGTGAAGGGCTTGCAAAACTGGATCTGGCGTGTAGAATGCGCGCCGGTCGACAGGGTGGTGGTTTGGTCCTGTTGGTGGTTCGGTCGAATGGATCGAAAGCGGTAGAAAAGAGGT
>NZ_SCFY01000008.1 GCF_007049795.1 Ectopseudomonas mendocina | reverse complement strand
TCTAGCTTCGTCGGCAGCGTCAGATGTGTATAAGAGACAGGTGCTACCCCTATGTCTTATTTCGAGCTCAGTGTTGAAGAGCGCGTCATCATTCAACATGTTCAAGCACAAGGCTTCAGCCTGCGTAGGATTGCTCTTCTGATCATCAGGTCGCTCTCGAGCATCAGCCGGGAGCTGCGCCGCAATCGTGATGCCTGTGGCGGTTGCTTGACTCATACCCTAAGAGCATAGCCTCTGCCTGTCAGTTTGGGGGGGCACGTTTCATGCCCCCCCACGTAACGTGGCTTCGCGGCGGATCCTGGCCAATTCGTCGATTCTTCAGTTTTCAGGCGGTCATCTTGGTAGACTTCACGTTTGCTTTTCCCTGCTCAGAACGTGTGGTGCGGCGCTGTACGTAGTCGCCATCAACATATTGGGCTTGGAGCTAGACCCTCTCGTCATGATCAGACAATCTGTCTGGAAAGGATGCGGTTTTGTTGGCGGCGTCCGTGACGGGGGTAGGTGTTGTAGGGAATTGTCAGCGCATGAATGAAGTAGCAGTATCAAGGGGCTCAAAGGCGTAGCGATGAGAGTTTTGCTTTTGGTCATGGATGAGCAGCGGATTATCCTTGATCACCTGTATGCAATGATAAGTGTCAATATTTCCGTCTGCGACGTTATGCGCTTGAACAAAGTTCAGCAGTCGCACTTGGCAACAGTTTTTAAAGAGGTGGATTATCAGGCCTATGACCGTATTGTAGTTTTTTTGCGTCTGAAGCGTCTGCAGACACAGGTTGATGTCTTGCGCTGTATCCCTGGTTTGGTGTTCTTGGAGCACGACGCGTGCCAGAACTATATGCCTTCCAGCAAGTACCATGGAGCTTACTCGGCTTTTTATAAGCTCCTCCCGTGGGCAAAGGTGCTTTGCTCGGGGTATCAACTAGCAAGCCGGTTGCGTCAGGAGGGAGTGGACGCAGTCTTCGTCTCCAAGGGGTATGACGAGCGCTTGGTCTGCGATATGGGCAGGCCCAGAGATATTGAGGCTGCGTTCATCGGGAGTGCTAAAGGACGTACGTATGTTCATCGGCGTGAGTTCCTGAGGCAGGTTGGAAGTGCTAGCAATCTGCTCGTTACGCGTACTGAGTCAGGAGGAGAGTACATTGAACTTTTGAATCGCGTTCGTGTATTCATCAGTGCCGATGTGGGTATGGGGGAGTATATGGTCAAGAACTTCGAGGCGATGGCCTGTGGTTGTGTGTTGCTGGCTTGGAGCCAGGGGGAGGAAGAGGATGCTGCCCTAGGTTTCAAGGACGGCCATAATGTCATGCTTTGTCGTTCGGCCAGCGAGGCGCTGGAGAAACTAGCTCTACTGAGATCCGCCCCTGCCTTGGCTGATCGAATTGCCCGCGAAGGGAAGGCATTTGCCGAAAGTCGCTACACCTTCGCCCGCATTGGGCGCGATCTGGCTCGTGCTATCGAAGCACCTATGCGCCCGTGGCCTGGGTTGAGTCTCTGGCAGAAACTGTGGATACGTGTGCGTCACGGGATGAAGATCTGACATGATGATCAAGCTCTACTGGTGCCGTGGTAAAGGGCGTAGCGATCCGACGCAGCAAAATTTTGGCGATTACCTGTCGCCGCTGCTGGTCGAGATGGTCGCCGCCAAGCCGGTGGTTTATGCACCAATTCACAAGGCTGACATGATGGCCATCGGCTCTATTCTGCCGCGTGAGCGCAAAGCGCGGGGTTTTTTCTTGCCGCGTCGCCTGCATATATGGGGGCCAGGTACAGATGCGCCAGGGAAGAGCTTTTCGTCGCGACATCACTATCACGCCTTACGTGGGTTGAAGAGTTGCGAGCAGGTGGTCGGACTGCGTGGGTCGCCCGCCTTGGGGGATCCAGGGTTGTTGGCCGAGCACTGGTGGTCGGGGCGCGCCAAGCCCGATAAACGCTACCGAGTGGGTTTGATTCCGCATTACGTGGATCGCGACAACCCATACGTGCAGATGGCCGCGAAACTGCCAGGAGTTCATCTGATCGATGTGTTCTGGCCGGTGGAAGAGGTATTGCGTGCTATTCAGTCATGCGACTTCATTCTGTCATCGAGCATGCATGGCTTGATCGTAGCAGACGCCTTCTCCGTGCCCAATCGACGGGTTCGGTTATCGGCGGGGCTGATTTCGGATTTCAAGTTCGTGGATTACTATTCGGCCTTTTCCTTGGCGGAGCCTGAGCCGCTGCAGGCACAGGCCTTGGGCTCGCTGGCTATGGCCGATCCCGCCGAACTGGTAGGCAAATACGTACGACCCGGTTTGGCGGATTTGCAGGCCGGTCTTCTGCGAGCCTTCCCCCTTCTCTGAGGTTTGATGATGGCTTTACTTCGCAAGGCGTGCCTGCAGGGCGGCCCATGGCTGTTCGCTGGCCTATTCTGTGCGTTCTGCCTGGCGTTCTATATGCCGTTGTCGTCCAAGGCTACCAACAACATCTTCTATGCTGGCTTGGCCTTGCCAACATTGGTCTGGCTGCTTTGGCGGCCATCGGCGCTGCGAGCCTTGCGGCCTTTTGCCTGGCTGATTGCTCTTTTGACGCTCATGGTGGCGCTGGATGCCGGTGACTGGTCGGATCTCAAGACAGGCCTTTATCTACTCCTGTTCTTCATCGGTTGCTTGCTGCTGGAGGGGGGGCGCTGGGGCG
Organism: Ectopseudomonas mendocina; assembly: GCF_007049795.1. Classification (GTDB taxonomy): domain Bacteria; phylum Pseudomonadota; class Gammaproteobacteria; order Pseudomonadales; family Pseudomonadaceae; genus Aquipseudomonas; species Aquipseudomonas mendocina_D. The sequence continues at coordinate 216,348 of NZ_SCFY01000008.1, read as the reverse complement.
TAAGTGCGGTCCTTACTGTGTTTGCCCTGGTCTCTGTGGGCATCTTGTTATTTGCCTCGGCAGATTGGCTTTGGATATGGACACAAAGTGGTCGCTGGATCCGCTATGGGCGCTTCCTGGGCGCCACAATTAATCCGGTGTATTTCTCCATTCTCACCACCTCCGGGCTGGTTTTCCTCTGGCTGTTCTATGCGTCGGATTGGCTCGAGCGGCGTTCACGACTGGCTTTTCTTGCCGGGTTGTTTCTGTTGTGTGCGGCAGTGCTGTGGTGCACTAGCATTTTCCAGGCGCGTTCGACCCTCTTGGGGTTCGCGCTCTTCTTTGCCGGCTACCTGCTATACAAACGCCTCATCCTGCTTGGGCTGCTACTGGGTGTCGCATTTGTTGTGCTGCTGTTCGGCCTGGGTGGTGACGAGCTGTTACTACGTAGAGGCCTTAGCTACCGCCCCATGATTTGGCAGGATGCCTGGTTAAGGTTGGTCAATGAGTGCGGATTGTGGTTGGGCTGTGGTGCGGATGACTACCTGTTCCTCGGCTCTTTCCATCACGCTCACAGCGGCTATATGTCTATGCTCTATCGCAACGGTCTGGTAGGTGCAGCAGTATTTTTGCTGTTCGCCGTACTGTGTTTCAGGGCTAGCGCGGGGTCGCGCTGGATGCTGCTGGCGCTGCTTGGCTGGGGAAGCCTGCTGACTACCACTGCAGGTGTGCTGACCACGCCGCAACCCCTGTGGATTTATTTTTGGTTGCCAACTTTCATGGCTGTCCTGGATGGGCAGCGAGGCGCCGTAGTGGCGTATTTCGAGGCGCGGCGTGGCTCGCTTCAGGCACTGCCGCGGTAATGCTCGATCAGTTCGTCCAACGGAAATTCCTGCAATTTATGCCGTTTCAGGTAGTGGTGCAGGTGCTGGAAGTTGCGCTGAACCTGCCAGCGGTTCAGTGCTCCTCGCTTGAACTGCAGATCGAGGACGTCGATCAGGCCGTACTGGTTGTCCGGTAGCTGCAGGATGTTACCAAGGTGCAGGGAGCGGAAATAAATGCCGCGCTGATGCAACTGCCATATAAAACGTGCGAGCGTAGGCAGTAGCGCGCTGGCCTGCTGTGGTGCCTGATTGTACAACTGCACGATAGAGTGCCCTGGCAGGGGGTGGTAAAGACAGGCACTTAGGCCTGCTCTGGGATCAAGCCAGAACGTTTCCTGTACTTCCGGGGACTGGATACTGAGCTGACGCAAGCGCTCTGCGTTCTGCGCGAAGCGTTTGGCGGCGGGCTGCAAGCGTGCCAGCACAGGGTGACGGCGAGTGTAGAACACCTTGAGGAACAGCCCGTCTGCCAATGCCACCACCTTGGGGCCTCGGGCGTCCTTTTCCAGCACCTTGCCACTGGCCAGCCAGTTTTCCAGTTCCTGCGCTGCTACAATCCGCATCTTGTTCCTCTAGCCAGTCGTATGGGGCATGCCGAATGGCCAATTCTACCCAGCAATCCAGCATGAAGGTGTATCTGCGATTGTTGCGCTATGTGGTTCCCTATTGGGGACTTTTCACCATCAGTCTCATCGGCTTCCTGATCTTCGCTTCGACCCAGCCGATGCTGGGCTACATTCTTAAGTATTTCGTCGACGGACTATCCAATCCCGATGCCAGCCTGTTTGCGGGTGTGCCCTGGTTGCTGGAGCATGCACCGTGGCTGGCGCACCTCAAGCTGTTGCAAGCCGTGCCGCTGCTGATCGTCCTGATCGCGTTGTGGCAAGGAATCGGGTCTTTTCTGGGTAACTATTATCTGGCCAAGGTTTCCATGGGGCTGGTGCAGGACCTGCGTATCGCCCTGTTCAACAACCTGTTGACGTTGCCCAATCGCTACTTCGACAACCATAATTCCGGCCATCTGATCTCACGCATTACCTACAACGTTACGATGGTCACCGGCGCTGCGACCGATGCGATCAAGGTCGTTGTGCGTGAGGGCATGACGGTCATCTTCCTGTTCGCGACCCTTCTGTGGATGAACTGGAGGTTGACCTTGGTCATGGTAGCGATCCTGCCGATCATCGGACTGATGGTGACCAGCACCAGCAAGAAATTTCGCAAGCAGAGCAAAAAAATTCAGACCAGCATGGGCGATGTCACCCACGTTACCTCCGAGAGTATCCAGGGCTATCGTGTTGTGCGCAGCTTTGGTGGTGAGGATTACGAGAAGCAGCGGTTCCTCGATGCCAGCGAGGAGAACAAGAGCAAGCAACTGAAGATGGTGCGCACCGGTGCGGTCTATACGCCATCGTTGCAATTGGTGATCTACAGCGCCATGGCGGTGCTGATGTTCCTAGTGCTGTGGCTGCGTGGGGATTCGTCGGCAGGTGACCTGGTGGCCTACATCACGTTGGCTGGTTTGCTGCCCAAGCCGATCCGTCAGCTGTCCGAGGTCAGCTCGACGATTCAGAAAGGCGTCGCCGGTGCCGAAAGCATCTTCGAGCAACTTGACGAAGAGCCTGAGGTCGATCACGGCACTCAAGAGCGCGAGCGCATAAGCGGCCGGCTTGAGGTGAGGGAGCTGAGTTTCAGCTACCCCGGCTCGGAAAAACCTGTTCTGAGCAACATTTCGTTCGTCGCTGAGCCTGGGCAGATGGTGGCGCTGGTCGGTCGCTCTGGTAGCGGCAAGTCGACCCTGGCCAATCTGATTCCGCGCTTCTATCACCACGAGCAGGGGCAGATCCTGCTTGATGGCCTGGATGTTGAGGAGTACGCCCTGCGTAACCTGCGCCGACACATCGCGTTGGTGACCCAGCACGTCACCCTGTTCAACGACACAGTTCGCAACAACATCGCCTACGGCGATCTGGCTGGCGCGCCGCTCGAAGCGGTGCAGCAGGCAGCCGGAGACGCCTATGCCGCCGAGTTCATCGAGAAGATGCCGTTGGGCTACGACACCCTGGTCGGCGAGAACGGTGTCTTGCTGTCTGGCGGCCAGCGTCAGCGCCTGGCCATCGCCCGCGCGCTGCTCAAGGATGCGCCGTTGCTGATCCTCGACGAGGCCACCTCGGCGCTGGACACCGAGTCCGAGCGACATATCCAGGCTGCGCTGGACCAGGTCATGCAAGGCCGTACCACTCTGGTGATCGCTCATCGCCTGACCACCATCGAGAAGGCCGACCTGATTCTGGTGATGGATCAGGGGCAGATCGTCGAGCGCGGCAGTCATGCCGAGTTGCTGGCGCAAAACGGTTACTACGCGCGCTTGCATGCCAAGCAGTTCGAGGACGGTGGCGAGTCGGTCGTGGCTGAGCAGAGCGTGTGATGCTGAGCCGTCTACGATTCTGGCGTGAACGCGGCTGGACGCCGATTACCGCCGCTGACTATGCCGAGGCCTGGACCCGTTTCGGCGGTAGTGTCGCGACTCATCCCGAGGTGGTAGCGCGGCTGGCCGATCTGGCCGGCCTTCCCGTGCGCTACCTGGGCTGGCAAGTCGACGGTCAAGTCCAGGCCGCCATCCCAACCTGGGGGCGGCATCTGGCTCTGTCCAAGGATGTGCTGAAGCAGCAAGGCAAGCGCAGTCTGTTCGACCTGGGCAATGCCGAAATCATCCTGCCGCTTTCTGCCGATGTGCACATACAGCTGCGCCATCGCGCACGCTACCTTTCCGAGCTCAATGTCGCTCAGCTGATCGGTGTCAGCGAGCAGCCCGAGGGGCTGGCATTGGCTCGCGAGCCCGAGCAATACAGCAAGAAATTTCGCTACAACCAGCGCCGCGAACAGCGCCTGCTGGAAGAGGCGGGCGGAGTCATCCGGCCGATGCTGGAGCTGACACCGGAGGAACAGGCGCGCATCTACGCAGACCTGTTCCAGCGCCGTTGGGGCTTCGAGGCCACCGGCAAGGATCATCTGGCGAAGGTTTTCGGCCTGTTGCGCGAGTTCATGACCGGCTCGCTGATCTACCTCAATGACGAGCCGGTGGCGATCCAGGTGCTGTATCGCGTCGAGGCCCCCCAGTGGGTGAGCCTGGAGTACATCAACGGTGGCGTCGACCCGCAACAACGCGAGTTCAGCCCCGGCAGCGTGCTCAGCTTCGTCAACACGCAAAGCGAGTGGGAGCAGGCTCGGTCGCTGGGCAAACCACTGCGTTATTCGTTCGGTCGCGCCGACCGCGAATATAAGGATCGCTGGTGCAACCGGGTCCCGGTCTATCAGGTGTGAGCGCATGAACGGACGCAAGCAACAGCTGCTCAAGCAGCATCGGCGCAACAAGCGTATCGCCCTATTGTTGGCGCTGCTGGCGTTGTTGGCGCTCGGTGTTTTCGTCGCCTGGTGGCTGCCGCCTCTGTTGCTGGTACTTGGCTGGGTCGCGCACGAGGCTTGGTTCGCCGATCACCTGTTTTATTCGCCGCGTGAAGACTACCGCTACGACTTCCCCGATGATTGCCTCAGCGTACCTGCACGTATCGAGCAGGGTGCACTGCAGGTCGAGGCGGACCTCGTCGGTTACGACACACTGATTCTCGAGCTGAGCCTAGCCGCGACCTGGCTGGGACGTTGGGTCGATCCGTATGTGCGTCTGGGCGATGACCGCCAGGATTTCGAGCGTGGCGTGGCTGGGCGCCGCTACCTCAATGTCTCTGGGCAGTCGGTGCGAGGGCTGAGCATCGTCCCTCGCTTCTGCCGTATCGCGGGCGAGTTGCGCCTGCATGCCATGCGCAACCCCGACTTTGCCGCGCAACGCATGCTGATCATCGCGCCGCATGCCGACGATGCCGAGCTGGCGGCCTTTGGTCAGTACAGTCGCTCGTCCGAGACCGCCATCGTCACCCTGACCCAAGGTGAGATCGAGGCCGAAAACTATCAGCGCCTCGGCCTGGACAAGGCCGCTGCCGCCCGTCTGAAAGGCCGGCTGCGCTCCTGGGACAGCCTGGCCGCGCCGCTTTGGGGTGGCGTACCGCAGCAGCGCTGCGTGCAGCTCGGCTACTACTGCCTGCAATTGCCCGCCATGGCCGAGCAACCGCAAGTGCCCTTTGGCTCACGCGAATCGGGGGAAAGCGATGTGCGTCCTGTGCGCCGTCACAATTCGCTGCCCCTGCCGGCCGATGGCGACGGCCAACCGACCTGGAGCAATCTGATTGCCGACCTGGTTGCGGTGATCGAGCATTATCGACCCGAAGTGTTGCTGACGCCGCACCCGGAATTGGACCCGCATCACGATCATGTCGCCAGCACCCGTGCCGTGCTCGAAGCCTGCGAGCGCAGCGGCTGGAAGCCGAAAACCCTGTTGCTCTACGCCAATCACCTGCATGACAACGACCGTTGGCCCATGGGCCCGGCGGGTAATGGCATCGCCTTGCCGCCGGCGATAAACGCGCTGCCGGCCGACCGCCTGTGGAGCCCGACGCTGGATGCTGAACGGCAGCTGGACAAGGCCATGGCGCTGGGCCTGCAGCATGACCTGCAAGGCCCGCTGCCGCTGAAAAGACGCCTGCGCCGCCTGATTCAGTGGGCGTTGGCCGGGCGCCGCTGGCCCGCCACGGGTGAGGACGAGTTCTTCCGTAAGGCCGTGCGCCGACATGAACTGTTCTGGGTTCGCCCGCTCTGAGCGGCCCGCCGTATTCGCCATGCTATGATTTTTCCCGTTCTTCTCCCCTTCTGGAGCTGCCATGAAACTATCCATGCCCCGCTATGACCAAGCCACCGTTCTGGTGGTGGGCGATGTGATGCTCGATCGCTATTGGCATGGTGGCACCTCACGGATTTCTCCCGAAGCCCCGGTGCCCGTGGTGCGTGTCGACCAGATCGAGGACCGCCCAGGTGGTGCTGCCAACGTGGCACTGAATATCGCGGCACTCGGTGCGCGGGCGCTGTTGGTTGGCGTCACGGGTGAGGACGAAGCCGCCGACAGCCTCAGCGACAGCCTGCAGGGCGTGGGGGTGGAAACCCATTTCCAGCGTATCGATGACCAGCCCACCATCGTCAAGCTGCGGGTGATGAGCCGCCACCAGCAGTTACTGCGCATGGACTTCGAGGAACCGTTCAGAACCGACACTGCCGCTCTGGCGCGTGAGGTCGATGCACTGCTCGATGGGGTCAAGGTGCTAGTGCTATCGGACTATGGTAAAGGTGCGCTGCAGAACCATCAGGTGCTGATTCAGGCGGCGCGGAACAAGGGCATTGCGGTGCTGGCCGATCCCAAGGGCAAGGACTTTTCTATCTATCGTGGTGCCAGCCTGATCACGCCTAACCTGCACGAGTTCGAGCTGATCGTCGGCGGTTGTGCCGATGAGGCCGAGTTGGTCAGCAAAGGCGCCAAGCTGATGTGCGAATTGGAGTTGGGCGCTTTATTGGTGACCCGTGGCGAGCACGGCATGACCCTGCTGCGCCCGGAGCATGCGCCACTGCATCTGCCGGCCCGTGCCCGTGAAGTGTTCGACGTCACCGGTGCAGGCGATACGGTGATTTCCACCTTGGCCGCCTCCATCGCGGCGGGCGAGGAGCTGCCGCTGGCAGTGGCCCTGGCCAACCTGGCCGCTGGCATCGTGGTCGGCAAGCTGGGCACTGCAGCCATCAGCGCGCCCGAGCTGCGTCGTGCGGTGCAGCGCGAAGAAGGTTCCGAGCGTGGCGTACTGAGTCTGGATCAATTGCTGATCGCCATCGAAGACGCCCGCGCCCATGGCGAGAAGATCGTCTTCACCAATGGCTGTTTCGATATCCTTCACGCCGGTCACGTGATCTACCTGGAGCAGGCGCGCGCGCAGGGCGATCGTCTGATCGTGGCGATCAACGACGACGCCTCGGTCAGCCGCCTGAAAGGCCCCGGCCGCCCCATCAACGCGGTCGACCGCCGTATGGCGGTTCTCGCTGGCCTGGGGGCGGTGGACTGGGTGGTGAGCTTCAGTGAAGACACGCCCGAGCGCCTGCTCAAGCAGGTGCAGCCGGATGTGCTGGTCAAGGGCGGTGACTATGGTGTCGACCAGGTGGTCGGGGCCGACATCGTCCAGGCCTATGGCGGCGAAGTGCGTGTGCTTGGTCTGGTGGAGAACAGCTCCACCACCGCAATCGTCGAGAAGATTCGCAGCAAGTGAGTGCGGACTGAGCAAGGCGCGAGTCGTGCTCGGTCTATTCGTTTCCAGTCATGGCTCGACCTGATTGCCGTCTGGCGGTGGTCATGGTCACTTGCCGGTCCTGACTTCACCCTCGATTACATCCCTCGTACTGAGTGAGATGCCATGCTCGTCGATGTGATGATTATCCGGCGCCAGCACCTCCTGTGTGAGGGGAGCCAGGCTGCTTTGCTGACGACCTTCGGCCTTGATGTATCCCATAAACGACAATGCCCCCATTGACCGATGGAGGCATTGTCTCTGGCTTGGATACAGACTACTCGGTTTTTACCAGTCTGAATTGTGGGCTTCTGGTTAGAAACGGAAGACTTCCGTATCGATCTTGATAGGTTCTGCCACCGGAATCTTCGGCCCGGTAGCTGCAGGTTCCTGCGGTTTGGCTTTGGCAATCGGCGTCTTCTTGCGCGGCGGTTCAGGCGTCGGCTCTGCCGCAGCGATGGGCTGGATGGCCACCGCCAGTTCAGCGGCCAGGCGTTGCAGCAGGGCGCTCTGCGCCTTGACTTGTTCAGCCAGTGGCCCGTTGTGTGGCTCTTCCAGGCGAATCAGACGGCTGTCGCGCAATTGTCCGCGACGGTCAAGCAAGCGCCAGTGCGCTTCCAGTACTGCTGGCTGGGTGGGCCCGGAGTCCAGGCGTGTGATGGTCAGCATGACCTGCGCGTCGGCGCTGAAGCCCGGGGCCGACGGGGCCAGCACCAGGCGCTGGCTGTCCAGACGCCAGGCCAACTGGCGCAGCATCTGCTGGTCGATGTCGTTGGCCAGGCCGCTGGCCCAGCGCGCATCCTGAGCCGCGACCAGGCTGCCGTCTGCCTGGCGTTGCAGCAGATTCTGCTGGCGCAGGTAATCTGCCACGCTGATCGGACCGACCAGTACGGTTACACCGTTGTCCTTGGTCGGCGTTACGGCACTACCGCTATCGAGTTGGTAAAGAGGCACCGGCTTCTGCTGCAGCAGGCTGCAACCGCTCAATACGAGCAGTGTGGTCAAAAGCAGGGCCACAGGGCGTACTACAATCATCATCAATCCCAGGCAGCCGCTTTTGGGGCAGCTGCACATCGAACCCATATCATTCAAGGGGTCATTCGCGCATGACCCGGGGCGCGTATCATCCGTCAAACCGCGCCACGACTCCAGCCTTGACTGCCGGCTGGTAGCGCGGATTTCCCGGAAGAACGGGGCGTGTTGCCGACGCTATTCCACCAGAAGCTGGTCGACGCGCTGGAAGCCGCGCGGCAGTTTGTTGCCACGTCGGCCGCGCTCGCCCTTGTAGTGCTCGAGATCGTCGGCTTTGAGTGTCAGGGTACGCTTCCCGGCCTGCAAAACCAAACTGGCGCCGCTAGGTAGCACGGCCAGATCGGTCAAATACTCCTCGCGTGACGCCACTCGCTCACCCGGAATGCCGATGATCTTGTTGCCCTTGCCTTTGCCCAGTTGCGGCAGATCGGTGACTTTGAACAACAGCAGGCGGCCTTCGGTGGTCACCGCGGCCAGCCAGCCGTCTTCCAGATTGCTGACGGGCTTGGGGGCGACCACTTTGGCGCCGTTGGGTAGGGTCAGCAGCGCCTTGCCTGCCTTATTCTTGGCCTGCAGATCCTCGCCCTTGACCACGAAGCCGTAGCCGGCATCGGAGGCGATTACGTACAGCGCGCTGTCCTCCGGCAGCATCACGCATTCGAAGGTTGCACCCGGTGGCGGTGTCAGACGACCGGTCAGCGGTTCACCCTGGCCGCGCGCCGACGGCAGGCTGTGGGCAGCGAGCGAATAGCTCCTGCCTGTCGAGTCGATAAACACCGCGTACTGGTTCGAGCGGCCTGGTGCGGCCGCCTTGAAGCCGTCGCCGGCTTTGTAGGACAAGCCCGTGGCGTCGATGTCATGACCCTTGGCGCAGCGCACCCAGCCTTTCTCCGAGAGCACCACGGTGACCGGTTCGGTCGGCATCAGCTCGGTTTCCGACAGGGCCTTGGCTTCGGCGCGGGCGACGATCGGCGAGCGGCGGTCATCGCCGTACTTTTCGGCGTCTTCGATGATCTCCTTGCGTACCAGCTTCTTCAGCTTGGCTTCGCTGCCGAGCAGAGCCAGTAGCTTCTCGCGCTCCTTGGCCAGCTCGTCCTGCTCGCCACGGATCTTCATTTCTTCCAGGCGGGCCAGTTGGCGCAGGCGGGTGTCGAGAATGTAATCAGCCTGCACATCGGTGAGACCGAAGGTTTCCATCAGCACCGGCTTGGGCGAATCCTCGGTGCGGATGATGCGGATCACCTCGTCGAGGTTGAGGAAGGTAATCAACAAACCTTCCAACAGGTGCAGGCGCTTTTCCACCTTGTCCAGGCGGAACTGCAGGCGGCGGCGCACGGTGCCGACTCGGTACACCAGCCACTCGCTGAGCAAAGTGCGCAGGTCCTTGACCTGCGGCTTGCCATCGAGGCCGATAACGTTGGTGTTGACCCGGTAGCTGGATTCCAGGTCGGTGGTGGCGAACAGGTGAGTCATCAGTTCATCGGCATCGACGCGGTTGGAGCGCGGGATGATGACGATGCGGCACGGGTTCTCGTGGTCCGACTCATCGCGCAGGTCAGCGACCATCGGCAGCTTCTTGGCCTGCATTTGTGCCGCGATCTGTTCCAGCACCTTGGACCCGGACACCTGATGCGGCAGGGCAGTGACGACGATGTCGCCGTCCTCGACACTGTACACTGCGCGCATGCGCACCGAGCCGCGGCCGGTTTCGTAAATCTTCAGCAGGTCGGCCTTGGGTGTGATGACTTCGGCTTCGGTGGGGAAGTCCGGGCCCTGGATATGCTCGCAGAGCTGCTCGACCGTTGCGCTCGGCTCATCCAGTAGACGCACGCAGGCCGCGGCCACCTCGCGCAGGTTGTGCGGCGGCACGTCGGTGGCCATGCCCACGGCGATGCCGGTAGTGCCGTTGAGCAGCAGGTTGGGCAAGCGTGCCGGCAGGGTCGCCGGCTCGTTCATGGTGCCGTCGAAGTTCGGCACCCAGTCGACCGTGCCCTGGCCGAGCTCGGAGAGCAGCACTTCCGAGTAACGCGACAGGCGCGCCTCCGTGTAGCGCATGGCAGCGAAAGATTTGGGATCGTCCGGCGCACCCCAGTTGCCCTGGCCGTCGACCAGGGTGTAGCGGTAGCTGAACGGCTGCGCCATCAGCACCATGGCTTCATAGCAGGCGCTGTCACCATGCGGGTGGAACTTGCCGAGCACGTCACCGACGGTACGCGCCGACTTCTTGTGCTTGGAGTCGGCGTCCAGACCCAGCTCGCTCATGGCGTAGACGATGCGGCGCTGCACGGGTTTCAGGCCGTCGCCGATGTGCGGCAGGGCGCGGTCCATGATCACGTACATGGAGTAGTTGAGATAAGCCTGCTCGGTGAAGTCGGCGAGTGACCGGCGTTCAACACCTTCCAGGCTCAAATCGAGGGATTCGCTCATGCGGGCCTCATTGCAAGGTTGATTGGCGCAGCACCAGGGTGCCGCCCTTCTGACTGAATTCGAGTTGTTTCAGGGCACTCATGCCCAGCAGCACTTCGTCGCCGTCCATGCCGGGGGCGATCAGTGCGGCGACGTCACGTAGTTCGATATCGCCCAGGCGCAGGCTGTCCAGGCGCGTGCGATGCCCGGTGGCGCGGCCATTGGCGGTGCTGATGATGATCGGCGCGCCGCGCTGCAGGCCGAGCCGCTCGGCCACCGTGCTGGGGATCGCGACCTGCGTGGCGCCGGTATCGAGCAGGAAGGTCACGTCCTGCCCATCGATCTGGCCGTTGACCACGTAATGCCCCTGACGGCTGCTGGCCAGGCTGACTTCGACGAAACCATCGCCATGTAGCGACTGCGGCGTCTGGTTCGGGTTGCGCTGGCGATCTTCCCAGTTGCCGAAGAAATGCGTGGCCAGCAGCAGGCCGGCACCCCAGGCGAGCACCCACATCACGCGTCCGGCACGGCGGCCGGGCGTCTGCTCACTCACGGGCGCCGGCTCCAGCCGCCCTTGGGCGCTGCGAAACGCCAGACGATGGGGCGTTCTTCACCATCGGCGCGGGTCTGGCTGCCGTTGTCGACGCCGATCCAGGCGCCGTCCTTGTCGATCCACAGTGCTTCGGCCATGCCATAGTTGGGCGTGTAGCGGCGTGGCTCGGTCAGTGCCTCGGCGGCGAATGACCAGCAGATATCCGCAATACCGTCGCTCAGCGTACGGCGGCAGATACGATGAGCCTGGCGTTCCAGAGTGAAGATTTTTTCGCCGAAATAGGCCAGGCCGGAGAAGTCGCGAGGGGCCGAATGGCCGCCGAGGGCTTCCGGGGAGGGTTCATCACCGCTTTCGCTGGTCAGCACGCAACCGCCCGTGCAGCGCCAGCTGCTGCCGCGCCGATGCAATACGGTCAGGCCGCGACGACGCTGTTCCGCTGCCAGCCACAAGAGCTCGCCTGCCGGGTCGATGGCGATGCCTTCGAAGCCCTGGTTGAAATGCAGCAGCATGCCGCTGGCGCGTGCCTGGCGTACCAGGCCGCTGGGCAGGTTGAGCCACTGTGCGTTGCCGTTGCTGCTGACCTGCAACACAGCGGCGCGCGTTTCGCTGACCAGGTAACGGTTGCCCTGCGCATCACACGACAAGCCTTCGAAATCCAGCTTGCCGCCGCGTACCAGGCCGGCCGCCCAGTTGCGCATGCGCAGTCCCCAGGGCAGCGTGTTCTCGGGTGGTTCAGGGGCGACGAAGGTTTCTGCCTCGGCGCGCAGCAAGCCCTCCTCAGGGTGCAGTTGGTAGATACGGTCGTCGTCGCGGTCGGACACTGCCCATATCGTGTCGCCACACATGGCCAGGCCGGACAGATTGCCGCTGGGCATTTCCGTCACCGGGTACTCAGCCTGCAGCTTCAGCTCTTCCAGCACCACTGGCTCGGCATTGGCGACGCCGGCCAACAGACCAAGTGCAAGGAGGTGGTTGCGCATCAGGCCAGTACCTCGGCCAGGTTGCCCTTGGTTTCCAGCCAGCTCTTGCGATCACTGGCGCGCTTCTTCGCCAGCAGCATGTCCATCACTTCGCGGGTGCCTTCGAAATCATCCAGCGTGAGCTGCACCAGGCGCCGGGTGTTCGGATCCATGGTGGTTTCGCGCAGCTGCGGCGGGTTCATCTCGCCGAGGCCCTTGAAGCGTGTGACCTGTGGTTTGCCACGGCGCTTCTCGGCCACCAGGCGGTCGAGGATGCCGTCACGCTCGGCGTCGTCCAGGGCGTAGAAGATCTCCTTGCCCAGGTCGATGCGGTACAGCGGCGGCATGGCCACGTAGACATGCCCGGCATCCACCAGCGGTCGGAAGTGACGGACGAACAGGGCACAGAGCAGGGTGGCGATGTGCAGGCCGTCGGAGTCGGCGTCGGCGAGGATGCAGATCTTGCCGTAGCGCAGCTGGCTCAGGTCGCTTGAACCCGGATCGATGCCGATGGCGACGGCGATATCGTGCACTTCCTGGCTGGCCAGCACTTCGCTGCCGTCCACTTCCCAGGTGTTCAGGATCTTGCCGCGCAGCGGCATGATGGCCTGGAATTCCTTGTCGCGCGCCTGCTTGGCGCTGCCGCCGGCGGAGTCACCCTCGACCAGGAACAGCTCGCAGCGCAGCGGGTTCTGCCCCGCGCAGTCGGCCAGCTTGCCGGGTAGCGCCGGGCCCTGGGTGATCTTCTTGCGTTCGACCTTCTTGCCCGCCTTGAGGCGGCGGCCGGCGTTGCTGATGGCCAGTTCGGCCAATGCCAGGCCGGTTTCCGGGTTGGCGTTGAGCCACAGGCTGAAAGCATCTTTGACCACGCCGGAGACGAACGCGGCGGCCTCGCGGGAGGACAGGCGTTCCTTGGTCTGGCCAGAGAACTGCGCGTCCTGCATCTTCATTGAGAGGACGAAGGCGATGCGCTCCCAGACGTCTTCCGGTGCCAGCTTGACGCCGCGCGGCAGCAGGTTGCGGAACTCGCAGAACTCGCGCATGGCATCCAGCAGGCCCTGACGCAGGCCGTTGACGTGGGTGCCGCCCTGCGCAGTGGGAATCAGGTTGACGTAGCTTTCCTGCACCGCGTCGCCGCCCTCCGGCAGCCACAGCAGGGCCCAGTCCACCGCCTCCTTGTTGCCAGCCAGGGCGCCGCAGAAGGGCTCGACGGGCAGGCGTTCGAATTCGCTGACGGCGTCGACCAGGTAGGAGCGCAAGCCATCTTCGTAATGCCACTCGACTTTCTCGCCAGCGGCCTTGTCCTCGAAGGTCACCGACAGGCCCGGGCACAGCACGGCCTTGGCCTTGAGCACATGCTTGAGGCGGCTGACCGAGAATTTGAAGGAGTCGAAATACTTGGCGTCCGGCCAGAAATGCACGCTGGTGCCGGTATTGCGTTTGCCGACCGTGCCGATGACTTCCAGGTCGCTGGCCTTGAAGCCATCGGCGAAGCTCATCTGGTACTCGTTGCCATCACGCTTGACGGTGACCACCACGCGCGTCGACAGGGCGTTGACCACGCTGATACCGACGCCGTGCAGGCCGCCAGAGAACTGGTAGTTCTTGTTGCTGAACTTGCCGCCGGCGTGCAGCTTGGTGAGGATCAGCTCGACCCCGGGCACGCCCTCTTCGGGGTGGATGTCCACCGGCATGCCACGGCCGTCGTCGAGCACTTCCAGCGAGTTGTCCTCGTGGAGGATCACCTGGATCGACTTGGCGTGCCCGGCCAGGGCTTCGTCGACGCTGTTGTCGATGACTTCCTGTGCCAGGTGGTTGGGGCGCGTGGTGTCGGTGTACATGCCCGGGCGCTTGCGCACCGGGTCGAGGCCGGAAAGGACTTCGATGGCGTCTGCGTTATAGGCGTTCTGCTGGGCCATAGGGTCTCTTGTTCGTCAATTGAATACGGAAAAGTCGGTATCACGCCAGAGTGTGGCGTTAATACCGGCAAAAGCGAAGAGGGTCGGCAGGCGTTCGGCAAAACCCTGGAAACCGTGGTCGCCACCGGCCTGGATGCGCAGGGCGCAGGCGCGGTAGTAACGCTCGGCGTCGCGGTAGTCGAGGGTTTCGTCGCCGGTTTGCAGCCATACCTGGTAGCGGCTGGCGTCCAATGGCGGCGCCACCTCCAGTTCGGCCAGGGCGTGGACGTGATCCTCGGTGAGGTCCCAGGTCTCGTCGCTGTAGTAATTCTTCTGTGGGCCCAGATAGCCGTCGAAACGCAGGTGCGGCTGCACGGCCGGATTGATCAGCAGCGCCTTGAGCCCGTGCTGCTCTGCCAGGTAGGTAGCGTAAAAGCCGCCCAGCGAGCTACCCACCAGAACAGGATCGCCCAGTTCGGCGACCAGCGCCTGCAACTGGGCGATAGCTTGGCGTGGGTGGTGATGCAGCGCGGGCACGCGCAGTTGGTTTTCCAGGCCCAGATGGGCCATGGCGCGGCTCAACTGGCTGGCTTTGTGCGAGGCTGGCGAGCTGTTCAGGCCGTGTATATAGAGGATGGATGCGGTCATGGAGCGGGAGGCTACTCGTCAGGGGCCTCAAGCTGCAAGCTTCAAGCTGATTGGGGGTATGTCAGTAACCCTTGACGCTGTAGTCCACTTCGAAATCAATGCCGGTGACGCGCGACACGCCGGTGTCCAGCTTGCCGTCGGCATGCAGACGCAGCCAGCGATAGCCGGGGGCATCATTGCCCACCTGAAACTCCTCGCTGCCCGGTGCGAACTGTACGCAGGTCGAGGGCGAGGCGAGCAGGCGCAGGTTATCGCGTATCTGGTCGAACTCCTGGTGGATATGCCCCCAGAGCACGGCCCGCGCCTGCGGGTAACGGTCAAGGATGGCGAACAACGTATCGGCGTTACGCAAGCCTATGGGCTCCATCCACTTGCAGCCGATGGATACCGGGTGGTGATGCAGGCAGATCAGGTGATGGCGCTGCGGTGCTTCGCTGAGCGCGCGTTCGAGCAGTTCGAGTTGGCTGTCGGCAAGAAAACCGGGCACGGCGCCCGGAATCGAGGAGTCGAGCAGGGTAATGCGCCAAGCCCCGAGGTCGATCACCGGCTCCAGCAACTCACTGTCTTTGCAGGCGGCCTGCATCGGTGGGGTTTCATCGTGATTGCCGGCCAGCCAGCGAGCCGGGGCGGCAATGGCCGAGGTGAGTTGGCGAAAGCGCTGATACGACGCAACGCTGCCGTCCTGAGAAAGATCGCCCGTGGCCAGGATCAGATCTATCTGCGGCTGCTCCTGCTGCACCCGCTCGATCACTCGTTGCAGGCTGTCGCAGGTATCCATGCCCAGCAGCTTGCCGTCCGCTTCGGCGAACAGATGGCTGTCGGACAACTGCACCAGCAGGACCGAGGATTCGGTGGATGGGGCGGGCAGGCTCGGCAAGACCATCTCCTAAGGCATTATCGAGTGAATTATGGTGGTTGCTGCGGCAAAGGGAAAACCCGGGAAGCGGAAGCAGATCACAGAAAAAACGCCGAGAGCGTTTTTGACGTGGCTTGCGCTAACCCTTGGCAACGAAAACCATGCAAGCAGAACAGGCCCGTAATATCGGCCGGGCAGTGCAAAGCTTGATTGCGGGGGCTACATCACCGGCTGTGGTTCGTGGCCGCATGCCAGGCAATGGCTCAGCCACTCGCCAAGGAACAGGTTGAGCTGACTCTTTTCATCCGGTTGATGCATCGCCGCATTGGGGTAGGGATAGCGAATATGCAGGCGCCGCGCGTCCTCTGCGCCGACCACCTCGGCCATGCGCGCATCGTGATACACCCGCACCTCCAACTGTGGCACCGGTAGCCAGGGCAGGCTGTATTCCTGGCGCACGCGCAGGGTGGTGGTATAGGGGCAGCTTTCCAGCACTTCCAGCGCTAGCACGCCGAGCAGGTGCTCGTCCTGGCTCAGGGCTACGCGACGGCTTTGCGTGTGCTTGCGCATGTCTGGCAGCAGACGCATCAGGCGCGCGTAATTGGCCTCGCAAGCCGCTTGCAGCTCGACCAGGTCGACCCGATAGCGCTCGCGCAGCAGGTTCACGACCACATCCCCCGCACTTCATCACGATTCAGCGCCAGCCATTGCAGGGCGATGATGCTGGCAGCATTGTCGATACGTCCGTCGCGCACGGCGGCCAGCGCATCTTCCAGCGGCATCACCTGAACACGAATGTCCTCGCCTTCCTCGGGCAGGCCATGCACACCGCCGGCACCTTCACTGCTGCAGCGACCGACGAACAGATGCACGCGCTCGTCCGAGCCGCCGGGCGAGGGGTAATATTGGGTGATCGGCCACAACGAAGTCAGGGGCAGGTCGGCTTCCTCGATGGCCTCGCGACGCGCGACCTCTTCGGGCTCTTCGTCCTTGTCGATCAGGCCGGCGACCAGTTCCAGCAGCCAGGGATTGCTGCTCTTGTCCATGGCGCCGACGCGAAACTGCTCGATCAGCACCACTTCATCGCGCTGCGGATCGTATGGCAGCACGCAAACGGCATCGTGACGCACGAACAGCTCGCGGGTCAGTTGCGGGCCCATGTTGCCGGCGAACTGGCGATGGCGCAGCTTGATCCGGTCGAGGCGATAGAAACCGCGAAAGCAGTTTTCGCGCTCGATGATGTCGATGTCGTCTTTGCCCATGGCAACTCCCCAGATAGTCGTAACGGGCCAAACTGCGGCCCGTTACGCATCACACTAGCGAGCATAGTGCTCGCCGATCAAGCCTGGCTGACGGAAAGTACGCCGCTACACCTTCTGATACAGCTGGCTGCCTTGCGCCTTGAACTCCTTGGCCTTGGCCTGCATGCCCTGTTCGGCTTCCAGGTCGACGGCGTCGATGCGCTGCTCCTTGGCGTAGTCGCGCACTTCCTGGGTGATCTTCATCGAACAGAACTTCGGCCCACACATGGAGCAGAAGTGTGCCACCTTGGCCGAATCCTTCGGCAGCGTTTCATCATGGAATGCGCGCGCGGTGTCCGGGTCGAGGCCGAGGTTGAACTGGTCTTCCCAGCGGAACTCGAAGCGCGCCTTGGAGAGCGCGTTGTCGCGGATCTGTGCGCCCGGGTGACCTTTTGCCAGGTCGGCGGCATGTGCGGCGATCTTGTAGGTGATGATGCCGGTCTTCACGTCATCTTTGTTCGGCAGGCCCAGGTGCTCCTTGGGCGTGACGTAGCAGAGCATGGCGCAGCCGAACCAGCCGATCATTGCCGCGCCGATGCCGCTGGTGATGTGGTCATAACCCGGGGCGATGTCGGTGGTCAGCGGACCGAGGGTGTAGAACGGCGCCTCGTCGCAGCATTCCAGCTGCTTGTCCATGTTCTCCTTGATCAGTTGCATCGGCACGTGGCCGGGGCCTTCGATCATGCACTGTACGTCGTGCTTCCAGGCGATCTTGGTCAGCTCGCCGAGGGTTTCCAGTTCGCCGAACTGCGCTTCGTCGTTGGCGTCGGCAATCGAGCCCGGACGCAGGCCATCGCCCAGCGAGAAGCTGACGTCGTAGGCCTTCATGATTTCGCAGATGTCGTCGAAATGGGTGTAGAGGAAGTTTTCCTTGTGATGCGCCAGGCACCACTTGGCCATGATCGAGCCGCCGCGGCTGACGATGCCGGTCACGCGCTTGGCAGTCAGCGGCACGTAACGCAGCAGTACGCCGGCGTGGATGGTGAAGTAGTCCACGCCCTGCTCGGCCTGCTCGATCAGGGTGTCGCGGAACAGCTCCCAGGTCAGGTCTTCGGCGATGCCGCCGACTTTTTCCAGCGCCTGGTAGATTGGCACGGTGCCGATCGGTACCGGCGAGTTGCGGATGATCCACTCGCGGGTTTCGTGGATGTGCTTGCCGGTGGACAGGTCCATCACGGTGTCCGAGCCCCAGCGGATGCCCCAGGTCAGCTTGGCCACTTCTTCTTCAATCGAAGAGCCGAGCGCCGAGTTGCCGATATTGCCGTTGATCTTCACCAGGAAGTTGCGGCCGATGATCATCGGCTCCAGCTCCACGTGGTTGATGTTGGCCGGGATGATGGCGCGGCCACGGGCGACTTCGCTGCGCACGAACTCGGGAGTGATTTCTTTCGGAATGCTGGCGCCGAAGCTGTGGCCGGCGTGCTGTTCATTGAGCAGGCCGGCTTCACGCGCTTCGGCCAGCTTCATGTTCTCGCGGATGGCGACGTATTCCATCTCGGGGGTGATGATGCCCTTCTTGGCGTAGTGCATCTGGCTGACGTTATGCCCGGCCTTGGCCCGGCGTGGGTTGCGCACGTGGGCGAAGCGCATCTTGGTCAGCTCGGCATCGTTGAGGCGGCGCTGGCCGAATTCGGAGGACAGGCCCGGCAGTTTCTCGGTGTCACCGCGGTCTTCGATCCAGGCGCTGCGCACGTCGGCGAGGCCCTTGCGCACGTCGATGGTCACGTTCGGGTCGGTGTAGGGGCCGGAGGTGTCGTAGACGGTGACCGGGGCGTTGATCTCACCACCGAAGTCGGTCGGCGTCACGTCCAGGCTGATCTCACGCATCGGCACACGAATGTCCGGGCGCGAGCCCTGGACATAGACTTTCTGCGAACGAGGGAAGGGCTTTACCGACTGTTGATCGACCTGCGCAGATTCACTCAGGTTCTTTTGTTGTTGTGCGCTCATCAAGGCTCTCTCCGGGATAGATGTCGGAGTTGGAACCTGAGCGGACGAAGGGCGTGAGATGCACCATGGGCGGTGCCGAGAGGACTCGCCGATCTACTGGCGACGACATCTTGTTCCCTACGCAGGCCTTAACCTGATCAGGTTCAACGGGATCCGGCAGCTGCCAATCTCAGCCCCGCATTTGGGGCACCCCGACAAGAACTCGGGCAGTCTAAACAAGCTGGTGGCAGAAAACCAACTCGGCGGTCAATAAATATCGACCCGCGCGTCGGAAAACGACTGTTGGCGCGGCGAATGATGGATTGTTCCCGACGAGCAACATAGCTTGCCGCCAGCTAGACTGATGCTGCCCATGGCGCGCTTGACCCCCGCCTGCGGCGCCCCGTAGCCTTGCCGATTACCGCCTATTCAAGGATCGACAACCATCATGTTGCGCAGACTTTCCCTGGCAATCGCCGTGGCCGCCGCTTCGGTGGGCCTGGTTCAGGCCGCAGAGGCCCCGCTGTCGAGCAAGACCGACCTGGTCACCGTGTATCAGGAAGCGGCGCAGAACAATGCCGATATCGCCGCCGCGCGCGCCGATTATCAGGCTCGCCGTGAAGTCGTGCCGCAGGCACGCGCTGGCTTGCTGCCCAACCTGTCGGCCGGTGCCAATTACGGCGACACGCGCACTGAAATCGATTCGCCGAGTGCGACGATCTCGCGCAGTGGCCTGGTGTACCAGGCCAACCTCAGTCAGCCGCTTTTTCGCGCTGACCGCTGGTTCCAGCTGCAGGCGGCCGAGGCCACCAGCGAGCAGGCCGCACTGGAGTTGTCCGCCACCGAGCAGAACCTGATCCTGCAAAGTGCTGAAACCTACTTCGCCGTGCTGCGCGCCCAGGACAACCTGGCCTCGACCAGGGCCGAAGAGGCGGCCTTCAAGCGTCAGCTGGATCAGGCCAACGAGCGCTTCGATGTCGGCCTGTCCGACAAGACCGACGTGCTCGAAGCGCAGGCCGGTTTCGATACCGCCCGTGCCAATCGCCTGCTCGCCGAGCGCGCGGTGGATGATGCCTTCGAAGCCCTGGTGACCCTGACCAACCGTGATTACGTGGCGGTCGAAGGCATCGTCCACTCCCTGCCGGTGCTGGCGCCGACGCCCAATGACGCCAAGTCCTGGGTCGATACCGCTGCCGCGCAGAACCTCAACCTGCAAGCCAGCCTGTACGCGGTAAACGCTGCCGAAGAAAACCTGCGTCAACGCAAGGCCGGCCATGCGCCGACCCTGGATGCGGTGGCCAGCTATCAGCAGGGCGATAACGACAGCTTGGGTTTCACCAACTCCGGTTCTCCTCTGTCTCCGCGTTACAGCGGCGACGTTTCGCAGCGTTCCATCGGTCTGCAATTGAACATCCCGTTGTACAGCGGTGGCCTGACCAGCTCGCAGGTGCGCGAGGCTTATCAGCGCCTCGGTCAGACTGAGCAACTGCGCGAGAGCCTGCGCCGCCAGGTGGTGCAGAACACCCGCAACCTGTTCCGCGCGGTGAACACCGATGTGGAAACCGTACAGGCGCGGCGCCAGTCGATCATCTCCAACCAGAGCGCGCTGGAGGCCACCGAGATCGGCTACCAGGTCGGTACTCGCAATATTGTCGACGTGCTCGACGCCCAGCGTCAGCTCTACAGTGCCGTGCGTAACTACAACGATGCCCGTTATGACTACATCCTCAACAACCTGCGCCTGAAGCAGGCAGCCGGCACCCTGAGCCCGGCCGATCTGGAGGCGCTTGGTAGCTTCCTCAAGCCGGACTACAACCCGGACAAGGACTTCCTGCCACCGGATCTGGCCTCTGCCGCCGAGGAGCGGCTGAAGAACAATCAGGATTTCTGAGGCGTTCGCCAGGAATCAAAAGCCCGACGTGAGTCGGGCTTTTTTGTTTGTGGCATTTGTCCCGCGCAGGGCGTTCTGCGTGGCGTGTTTGGCTGTGCGTAAGTACCCTGCCTGTGGCAGCCGTAACCGGATGCAATCTGGGGCTACTGAGGGTTACATCAGACGGCGCAACCCCTCCAGCAGCCGCTCCAGCGCGCCTTGATTGGCCTTGAGTACGGCAAGGCCGGCCTGGCTCATGCGCTGCATCTCGCCAGGCTCTTCCAGCAGCGTCGCAAGCCTGCCTGCCAACTGCTGGGCAGTTTCCACTTCGCTCAGGGCACCGGCTTCGCGCAGTTGCGCGGCGATTTCCAGGAAGTTGAACAGGTGCGGGCCGCTCAGCACAGGCTTACCCAGTGCCGCCGGCTCCAAAAGATTGTGGCCGCCGTTGGCTACCAGGCTGCCGCCGACGAAGGCGATATCGGCCAAGGCGTAGAGAAACAGCAGCTCGCCCATGGTGTCGCCCAGCAGCACCTGATCGCCAGGCTGTACAGCCTCGCCGGTGGAGCGACGGCGAGTGTTCAGGTCCTGGCTCAGGCACAGTTCGTGGACCGAGTTGAAACGCTCGGGGTGACGCGGCACCAGGATCAGCAGTGCGTCCGATCGAGACTTCAGCAACTGGCGATGGGCGGCGAGGATGATCTCGTCTTCACCTGCATGGGTGCTGGCCGCGATCCACACCGGGCGCTGTTCGGCCTGCCACTGGCGGCGTAATTCAACCGCCCGCTGCGGCAGCTCAGCATCGATCTTCAGGTCGAACTTGATCGAACCGGTCACTTCCACGCACTCGGGGCGTGCGCCCAAGGTCAGAAAACGCTGCGCCTCGGCCTGGGTCTGCACGGCGATCAGCGACAGCTCGGCGAGCATCGGCGCGGTGAGCTTGGCGAAACGCGCATAGCCGCGCGCCGAGCGCTCGGACAGGCGAGCATTGGCCAATGCCACCGGAATGCCGCGCTTGGCGCATTGATGGATATGGTTCGGCCACAGCTCGGTTTCCATCACCACGGCCAGGGACGGCTGTACGCGGTCGAGAAAGCGCGCGGAGGCCCACGGCAGGTCGTAGGGCAGGTAGCAGTGCTGCACGCTGTTGCCGAACATGGCCTGGATGCGCTCGGAGCCGGTCGGCGTCATGCAGGTGACGGTGATCGGTAACTCGGGATAGTGCGACTGCAGCGCGCGGATCATCGGCGCGGCGGCGATGCTCTCACCGACCGATACCGCGTGCACCCAGATCCCTCCGGGCTGCATCGTTGGCAGGCCAAGGGAGAATCGTTCGTTGATACGCCGCGCGTAAGCCGGCGCCTTGCGCGCGCGCAGGGCCAGGCGCAGGGCAATCAGGGGCAGGGCCAGGTGCAGCAGCAGGGTGTAGATGAGTCTGTTCATGGGGGCGCAGCTTAGCGCCGCCCGCCATGCGCTGGAAGGGCACCTCTAAAAACTACCTGCGTTGTCATCACTGCGTTAAAAACAATCTGGAACGCCAGCCCGGTCAAATGCTCATTTACAACTCGTAAACTGCGCTTTTTCGCTTGTTTTTGCCTTGTGCTGACCGCCTCGCCTACGTTTTCAGAGAGGTGCCCTGGCGGGCAGTCATGCCTGCGGGCGCAGCAGTTCGCGCGCCAGGCAGTCGGCCAGCCAGTTGGCCGCCGGGCCGAGCGCGCCGTCGCGCCGGGTGACGAGCTCCACCACCAGCGGCAGCGGCGCCCAGTCGCTGCGCAGTTCCTGCAGGTGGCCCTGGTAGGTCGGGTACTGCGCCACATGGCGCGGCAGCCAGGCCCAGCCAACGCCGCGTATCACCAGCTCGGCCATCACATAGAAGCTGTCGGCACGCCACACCAGCGGACTGATCTGCTCGCCGCCGGGGTAGTGGCTGTCCTGCGGCGTCATCAGCAATTGGCGATGTTCGGCCAGGTCACGCCGCTCCACGCTGTCGAGTGCAGCCAGCGGATGGTTCGGGCTGCATACCGTGACCATCTCGATGGTGCCCAGACGCTGGCTCTCCAGTTCCCGCGGCATCTGTTCATGATGAAACAGCAGGCCCAGGTCGGCCTGGCGCTGCAGCAGCTTGCGCGCCACGTCGCCCTGCGCGCCGCTGGAAAGCTGCACTTCGAGCAAGGGAAAGGCATCTGCTAAAGCTTCCAGGCTGGCCAGCACCGGCTGGTAGGGCATGGCTTCGTCCTGTGCCAGGCGCAGACGCGCCTCCTCGCCGCGTGCCAGACCGAGCGCGCGGCCGTCCAGTCGTTCGCATTGCTGCAACACGCTGCGAGCCTGCTCCAGCAGCGCGACGCCTGCTTCGGTCAGGCGTGGCTGGCGCCCACTGCTGCGTTCGAAAAGGGTCACGCCGAGGTCACTCTCGAGCAGGGCGATGGCGGTGCTGACAGCCGATTGCGCGCGGCCGGTTTGCCGCGCTGCGCCGGAGAAGGATCGACTCTCTGCGGTCAGGACGAACAGTTGCAGCTGATCGAGATTCCAGTTCATGGTCAGCCTATCTTGATGGCAGATAGGTAATGACTTTATCCCATCATGGAAGAACTTAGAATTGTGGCCATCTTTCAGGAGTCGCCACCATGCCCGGATACCTCTATCTCGCCATTGCCATCGCGGCCGAGGTGATCGCCACCACCTCGATGAAGGCTATCGACGGCTTCAACAAACCTTTGCCGCTGTTGCTGGTGATCGGCGGTTACGCGATCGCCTTCTGGATGCTGATTCTGGTGGTGCGCACCATCCCGGTGGGCATCGCCTACGCCATCTGGGCAGGATTGGGTATCGTCCTGGTCAGCATCGCGGCGATGTTCATCTACCAGCAAAAGCTCGATCTGCCGGCCGTGCTCGGCATGGGGCTGATCGTCAGTGGCGTGGTGGTGATCCAGCTGTTCTCGCAATCGACCGGGCACTGATGGGCCGCGGGCGAGGAAGTTGACGGGTTATACTGCGCGCCTGTTTTTCGCCGAGGCCCGTTCATGTCCCAGTCTCTCAGCACCGATGTCCTGATCGTCGGCGGCGGTATCGCCGGCCTCTGGCTCAATGCGCGCCTGCGTCAGCAGGGCTTCGCCACCGTTCTGGTGGAGCGCGGCAGCCTGGGCGGCGGGCAGAGCCTGAAGTCGCAGGGCATCATTCATGGCGGTGCCAAATATGCCCTGCATGGCGCGCTGACCGGTGCTTCCGAAGCTATCGCCGATATGCCGCGCCGCTGGCGCGAAGCGCTGGCCGGCAGTGGCGAGCTGGACCTCTCCGGTGTGCGCATCCTGTCCGACGCCCATTATCTCTGGTCGCCCGGTACCCTGGCCGGCAACCTCACCAGCTTCTTTGCCAGCAAGGCGGTGCGCGGTCGGGTCGATCAGGTCAAGGGTGAGCAATTACCGCCGGCGCTGCAGCACCCGAAGTTCAAGGGCAAGGTCTATCGACTCGCCGAGCTGGTGCTCGATGTGCCGAGTCTGATCGCACGTCTGGCCGAACTGGCCGGTGATGGCCTGCTTGCCGCCGAGCGTATCGAACCGCTGCAGGAAAACGGTGAGCTGTGCGGGTTGATCGTCGACGGTCGCGAGATTCGCGCGCAGCGCGTGGTGCTCAGCGCCGGGGCCGGTAATGCCGAGCTGCTCGCCGCGCTGGGCATCGAACAGCCCGCGCAGCAGTTGCGCCCGCTGCATATGGTGTTGGCCAAGGGGCCGGCACTGAAGCCGCTGTACGCGCACTGCCTCGGCGGTGGGCCGAAGCCGCGGGTCACCGTCACCACCCATCCGGCCGCCGATGGCCAGTGGGTCTGGTACCTGGGCGGCGATCTGGCCGAGGCTGACGGCGTTGCGCGCGACGAAGGCGCTCAGATTCAGGCGGCGCAAAAGGAAGTGGCCTCGCTGCTGCCCTGGGTCGACCAGAGCCAGACGCGCTGGGCGACATTGCGCGTTGATCGCGCCGAGCCCGCGCAGTCGGGCCTGGTGCGCCCGGACAACGCTTTCCTCGCCGAACAGCAGCGCCTGTTGGTGGGCTGGCCGACCAAGCTGGCGCTGGCGCCGGATTTCGCCGACCGCGTACTGGCCGCCCTGCAGCGGGACAAGGTACAGCCGGCTGGCCATGCGCCGTTGCCTGAGCTGCCGCGCCCCGCGCTGGGGCAGCCGGTATGGGAGGCACTGTTACCATGAGCACCCTGCACGATCTGCATCGCCCGCTGGGCTCCACCGGCTTGCGCGTTTCGCCGCTGGGTCTGGGTACGGTCAAGCTCGGCCGTGATCAGGGCGTGAAGTATCCCAACGGTTTCACCATCCCTGACGATATGCAGGCCCTGGCCTTGCTGCGGCAGGCTCGCGAGCTGGGCATCAATCTGATCGATACCGCGCCGGCTTACGGCGTCAGCGAGCAACGCCTCGGTCCACTGCTGCGTGGCCAGCGCGATGAGTGGGTGATCGTCAGCAAGACCGGTGAGGAGTTTGAGCAGGGCCAGTCGCACTTCGATTTTTCCGCCGCGCATACCCGCCTGTCGGTCGAGCGCAGCCTCAAACGCTTGGAGACCGACCGTATCGACCTGCTGTTGGTGCACTCCGATGGCAACGATCTGGCGGTACTGCGTGAAACGGGCGTGTACGAGACGCTGGCAGCGCTCAAGCGCGAGGGCAAGATCCTCGGCTACGGGATTTCCGGCAAGACCGTCGAGGGTGGGCTGCTGGCGCTGGAGCAAGGCGACTGCGCCATGGTCACTTATAACCTGAGTGAGCAGGGCGAGAAGCCGGTGTTGGACTACGCTGCCAGTCACGCCAAGGGCATTCTGATCAAGAAAGCGTTGGCCAGTGGGCATGCCTGCCTGGCCGAGGGTGTCGATCCTGTACGTGCCAGCTTCGAACTGATCTTCGCTCATCCGGGCGTCAGCAGCGCCATCGTTGGCACCATCACGCCCGCGCACCTGGCGGCCAATGTCGAGACGGTCGCGGCGGTTTTGCAGGGTATCCGCTGAGAACCTATTCACGATCTCGCGAGCTAGAGCGATACAACACCGATGGCGGCCCCGCAAAAACAAGCGAGGAACGGTCGGAGTCGCGGGCGACTGTACTGTTGTACATGAGCATTTCGACCGGGCTGGCGCTCCAGCTTATTTTTAACGCAGTAGCGCCGAAGCGCAGCAGATCGTGAACAGGTTCTGAGGTCCCCGGTCACGTCCTCTTACAGCCTTGGGTTGTGCTGAGTGGTCGGCTTGGGGCAGCCTTGAGCGGTTTTCGCTTCAACCTGATCCTCGCGTGAAGGCCGCTCGTCGAGCTGGATTCACGCCCAGCCGGAACAAGGAGTCGAGATGCCGCGTACGCTGATCCGCAAGGACCCGAGTAACTTCAAGACCCTGCCACTGCTCGTCGAAGCTAGCCCCGATGGTCTGAGATACCAGAGCCTGGGGCAGCCGCTGAATTTCCAGCAGATGCTCGAACGCCGCCGTCCGGTCGAGGTGGCGGACAGTTCGCGCTTTTCCATCGAGCTGGCCAACCTTGGCGTATCGGTACGCATGACCCTGCGCTTGCACGGTCGTGACTACTGGTTGCTGGTGCGCCAGCGCCGCCCGGATCGCGGTGACACAGTCCTCAAGCTGATTTCCGGCTACGTGCCGGCGCATGAGCTGAATCTGCCGTTGCTTACCGCGGTTCAGGAAGTAGCCGAGGAATGCCTGCTGGAGAGTGCCGATGGCTGGCTGGGCGGGCGTTTTGCCGATACCTGGTTGCCCACGCCCTATCAGGGTGCGCTGCGCTATCGCGAGTCGAGTCACTTTCGTCTCAGCCCGCTGTCCGGCGCTGCGCGGCCAGTGCAGTGCGGCAACCTGACCTTGCTCGAGCGTCCGCGCGCCTATGTGCATCTGCCTACGGCATCCTTGCAGCTGGTCTATGACCTTAGCCTGGAGCTGCCACGCGATGCCCGCCAACTGAGTCTGTTCCATGTCGATGAATGCCTGGAGGAGGGCCGGTTGGTGGCGCGGCTGGAGCGTCGTCGCCCGGATCTTTACCTGTTGGCGCTGCAGCGGGGGGCGCCCAGTGGCGAGCTGTTCACCCTGAGCAAAGGCGAGTTGCGGCCTGCCGGTACCCGCGGCCTGTGGCTGTCGGAGAGCTTCGCCGAGCAGGAGGGCTGGCTGGTGCGCGACGAGCGGATTCGCTGGAAAGACTGGCTGCAGCGCTACGGTGTGAAACCCCCGCAGCGGCGAGCATTGGCCAG
This sequence comes from Ectopseudomonas mendocina, assembly GCF_007049795.1. GTDB lineage: Bacteria > Pseudomonadota > Gammaproteobacteria > Pseudomonadales > Pseudomonadaceae > Aquipseudomonas > Aquipseudomonas mendocina_D. The sequence continues at coordinate 189,587 of NZ_SCFY01000008.1, read as the reverse complement.
CGCGTAGGGCGGGTGTAACCCGCCGTTGGCCTTCTGGCGGGTTGCACCCGCCCTACATGGGCTGCGCCGCTTTCACACTCGGCTGTCGCGCATGCGCGTCAACTGCCGCTCGAGCAGTGCCGGATAAGGATCGAGCAGGCGCTCCACGCAGCTGGCCCCTTCCGGGCTGGCAATCGGGCGGATGCGGGCGCGCTGGCGGGCCAGGGCATCCTGCGCGACGCGTTGCTCGACCAGCAGCAGGTTGCGGCTGTGTTGCGACAAGGCCAGGGCGTCCAGGGCGCTGTCGCTGAGCAGCAGGTCGGCCTGGCCCAGTTCTTCCAGATCACGGCCCAAGGTCAGCCCCAACTGCAGTTGCAGGGTGATGCCGCTGTCGGCGACCTCGATCTGCAGGGCATGGCCCAGGGCGCGCATCAGCTCGCCACAGCAGATCGCGTGGGTCAGGTAGTCTTCGCCGCATTCGCGCTCATGGAACAGCATCAGGCTGCTGCCGTCCTTGAGGGTATGCAGTTGCCCTTGGTAGAGCGCGGCAGCTTGTTCCAGGCAGCCCCGATAGCGATCCAGCAGGTCCAGTAGTCGCGTACGCGGCAGGCGACGAAGCTGCTCCTGAGCACCGAGTTGAATGGCCAGCACGGCGCTGGCTTGCGAGGGGCGCGGAGCCTTGGCGACCGGCGCAGGCGCTTCGGAGTCGTCACGCAGGTTGGCAAAGGGATCATCCGGCTCTATGGCGTCGGGCCAGGGCTTGAGCTGCTCGTCATCGCCATCTTCATCGCTGATGTGCGTTTCATCGAAGGCATGCTCGGCCTCGATCTCCTCCCGCTCGTCGAAGCGCTCGTCGTCTTCTTCTGGCACATAGTCCTCGCTGTCATCGAGCAGCTGTTCGTCATCCAGTTCCTGTTCGGGCTCCGGTTTTTCCGGTACCAGGCGCGCCTGCAGTTGACGCGCCAGATCACCGATCTCGTCGTTGCGCCCCGCCCCCGGTGCAGGGTCGTCCGGGTCACGCAGCCACAGGCGCATTTGCAGCAAGGGCGTGGAAATGTAACGGCCCAGGCGCATGCTCAGCGACAGGGTCAGTGCCAGCAGGATCAGGCTGAGAATGCCCATGCTCTGCAGGCTGATGGTCATCGGCTGCTGGAACTGGCTCATATCGAGGCTGATGCGCAACTGTCCGGCCATCACCTCCTGGAACGTGATGGGGGTGGTGTACAGACCCTCGGTTTCGCCCAGAACGCTGCGCGTCGGGCGCGAGCCAGCTTCGGCGAGGATGCGGTTATCCACGCTGTAGATGGCCGCATGGGCAACCAGCGGGTTCTTCGCCAGGTTGTTCAATAGTACGTTGAGGCTGAGGATGTCGTTGGACACCAGCAGCTCGGTGGACGACGCCGCCGTCTGGGTGATCAGCGCCTGACCCAGTGCATCGGCCTGCTGCTGCATGGCCTGCTTGAACTGCATGCCCATGACCCAGGCATAGATGACCATTGCCAGGGCTACCAGCAGCACGCTGTGGCTGGCAATACGCAGCACCAGAGGCACCCGCCGCTGACGCAGCGCGTGGAAGATCAGGATGAAGAAGTTATCGGGTTTGACGGGCGCAGGCCGGTTCACAGAGCACGGCTCTTGTCGACTGAAGTTGCCGCGCAGTATAGCGAGCGGTCTGGGGCGGGCAAAGCGCATGGCTGCCCGGATCGACGGGAAACTGGGTAGAATGTGCGCCTTTTCGTCGGTCGGTGGCCAATTCGCCGCTTGCCTGCCTCAATCGTTTGCCTTGGAGGGTGCGTCTTGCGCGAAATCGTCCTGATCAATATCACCGGCGAAGATCGCCCCGGACTCACCGCTGCCATCACCGGGGTGCTGGCTCAAGGCGGGGTGAACATCCTCGATATCGGTCAGGCGGTGATCCACGACACCCTGTCGTTCGGCATCCTTATCGAAATTCCTGACAACGGCCGCTCCCAGTCGGTGCTCAAGGACTTGCTGTTCACTGCCTACGAGCTCGACCAACAGGTGCGTTTCACTCCGGTTTCCGAAGACGATTACCGTCAGTGGGTTGGTGGCCAGGGCAAGGCGCGCCATATCGTGACTCTGCTGACGCGCAAGGTCAGCGCCGAGCAGTTGCAGCGCGTCAGTGCGATCACCGCCAAGTACGGCCTGAACATCGATCATATCGACCGTCTTTCCGGGCGCATGCCGCTGGACATGCCGGCCGAGCAGGGCAAGGGCTGCATCGAGTTTTCCGTGCGTGGTGAGCCGGCCGATCCAGTTGCCCTGCGCGCTGAGTTCCTCAGCGTGGCGCAGGAACTCAACGTCGACATCGCCTTCCAGCGCGACTCGGTGTTCCGTCGCAATCGTCGCCTCGCCGTGTTCGACATGGACTCGACGCTGATTGAGGCCGAGGTCATCGACGAGTTGGCCAAGGCTGCCGGCGTGGGTGAGCAGGTGGCCGAAATCACCGAGCGCGCCATGCGCGGCGAGCTGGATTTCCGCGCCAGCTTCAAGGAGCGCCTGGGCTTGCTGCAGGGGCTGTCGGAGGACGTGCTGGAGGAGATCGGCGCGTCCCTGCGCCTGACCGAGGGTGCCGAGGTGTTGTTCGCCGAACTCAAACGCCTGGGCTACAAGACTGCGATTCTCTCCGGCGGCTTCACTTACTTCGCCAAGCAACTGCAGGCCAAGCTGGGCATCGACTACGTGTTCGCCAACGAACTGCAGATCGAGAACGGCAAGGTCACCGGTGTGGCCGTCGAGCCCATTGTCGACGCACAGCGCAAAGCGGATCTGTTGCGTGAGCTGGCGCAGAAGGAAGGTTTGCAGCTGGAGCAGACCATCGCTGTCGGCGATGGTGCCAATGACCTGCCGATGCTCGGTCTGGCCGGTCTCGGCGTGGCTTTCCGCGCCAAGCCGTTGGTCAAACAATCGGCCAAGCAGGCGATCTCCACCCTTGGGCTGGACGGCATTCTTTATCTGCTGGGCTTCCGTGATCGTGAGGGGCAGGAATAAGCGCCGCGTTCTTTCGAAAACGAAAAAGCCGCCTGAATAGGCAGGGCGTTGGCTTAATCTGTTGATGCAGATCGTTAACGTCATGATCTGAAAGCCAAAAAGCAGAAGTCCCCAGCAGAAAATATCTCGGCTGGGGATTTTTGCTTATAGGGCCCGTAACCGCAGGCCATCGGGAAATCTTTCAACAGATTTCCCCAACGGCTAGCTGAATAGGCGGCTTTTTACTGGGGGGGAGGGTTTATTCGTCGCCAGCCGAGAAGTCGTAGTCCATCGACTGACTCGGGCCTTGCAGGTAGTAGCCCTGAATGAAGTTGACCCCGGCCTGCCACAGCGTAGCCAGCACGCTGGCGCTCTCGACGAAGGGTACGATAGTCAGTTTTGCCTGGGCATGCAGGCTGCTGAGTAGCGTCTTCAGCGCTTCCTGGTTGTCGGCGTTGCTCAGGTCCTGGGAGAACGAACCGTCGACTTTGACGAAGTCCACTTGCAGGTGCTTGAGCGTGTTGAACGGGTTCAGGGCGCAGCCGAACTGGCTCAGGGCGACCTTGCAGTGCAGCTCCGCCAGGCCCTGGGTCAGCACCTTGGCCTGTTTCAGGTAGGTAATGGCATCGGGCTCGCTGAACTGGAATACCAGTGAATCCGATGGCAGGCGAGCGGCCTTGAGGGCCACGCTTAGCCAGGGCAACAAGGTCTGATCCTGCAGGCTGGCGCTGGACAGGTGCACGAACAGGCGGGTGTTGTGGCCTTTGGAGCGGTGGTCGGCCAGCAGCTTGATCGAGTTGAGGATCACCCAGCGGTCGATTTTCTCGCCCAGGCCCGCGTCCTTGGCCGCGGCGAGGAACTGCGCCGGCGGAACCTCTTCGCCCTGTGGGCTGAGCAGGCGCAGCAGCACTTCGTAATGTTCGTGGGCGTCGCCACGCAGGCTGATGATTGGCTGGAACAGTAGGCGGAAGCTGTTGTTCTCCAGTGCCTGCTGCACCATCGCCAGCAGGTTGCCGCGGTTGGCGGCTGCGGCCAGCTCATCGGCCGGGTTGAACAGCTTGATGGCGTTGCCGTCGCTGAGCTCGTCGGCGCAGCGGTGCGCGCGATCGATGACTTCCTGTGCCTTGGCGGTTTTCTCACTGAGCCCCGCCACGCCGATTGAAAGCGTGGTCTGTACGGTGCGGCCGCTGACGTCGAACAGGTGGCCTTCGACCTTCTTCAGCAGGGCCGCCAGGCTGGCCTGGCACTGCTCGGGCGTCTGGAGCGGCAGTAGGGCGGCGAACACGTCGTCACCGAAGCGGGCCAGCTGGGTCTCCATCGGGAAATGCGCGCGCAGCAGGCCGGCCAGGTCGGTCAGCAGCATGTCGATGCCGGCCAGGCCGATTTCGCCCTGCATGCCGGCGTAGCGGTCGACCCGGATATACGCCAGGGTCGAGGGCTGGCCGCTGTTGATGGCGCGTTCGGCGGCGTTGTCCATCAGCTCGAGGAAGTGGTTGCGGTTGAACAGGCCAGTGACTAGGTCCTGGCTGCTGATCTCACGCAGTTTCTCTTCCAGTTCGGCATTGGACGTTTGCGCGCGGATCACCACCTGAATGCACGGCTCGCCATCATAGGTGGCGGGGGAAAAGGTCATTTGCGCGGCGAAGCTGCTGCCATCGGCGCGCACGCCCTGGCAGTTGAGCTCGGCGTGGCCTTCAGCGCTCTGGTAGTTCTTCAGGAAGTCCTTGAACGCCCCGTGATCGGCACTGGCGATCAAGTCGATCATCGGCATGCCTTCGAGCTCATCACCATCCTCGTAGCTGAACAGCTCGAGATAGGCACGGTTGGCATAGATGTGCATGCCGTCGTGGACATAGGTGATGGCGTCGACCGAGCTTTCCAGTAGCAGCTGGCAGCGTTTCTCGGCTTCGCGTAATGCCACTTCGGCGGCACGACGGGCGCGGCGCTCTTCGAGATTGGCCAGCTCGCGCTTGGCGACCAGCACCAGGCGTTCATCCTCGCCTTGCGGCAGGGCGTCTTGTGCACCGAACAGCAGGGCTTCGGTAATGATCTCGGAGTCATTCTCCTCGACCAGTTGGATGACCGGGATGTCCTTGGCCTGGCGGCGAATGGCGGTTATCGCCTCGCTGGGTTCTAAGTGCTCGCTACTGGGGGCGCAGATCAGCAAGTCCCAAGTCTGTTGCAGGCTTTCAGCAAGGTCGTCGCTGGAGGTCAGGCGATGCACGCGAGTGGCATGTCCTGCATTGCGGAACAGACTGACTAGGCGCTCTGCTTCGTTCTGCGAGTCTTCGAGAATCAGCAGGCGGATGGTTTTTTTTTCGATGGCCATAGAGGGGTCATTACCGCGCCGAACGGACGCGAAAAAGCGACAAATGGTGAGTTCGCCGGAGCCTACAGCGACTTCCAGAGCGAGTCAAAATCTTCCTCCCCGGCAGGCTTCTGGCTTTGCGAGGCTGTGACCGGTGTCCCGGCTGAGGCTTCTTCCACGCCTACTCGGTGATATTCGAACTGGCTGAAGCTGCCGGTGCTGACTTGCTTGCGCGTCAGTACCGCGCGGTGCTCTTCGCCGTGGTCGTTGATCAGTACCTTGCTGCCTTCCTGGAAGGGCAGGCGCGGCGTGATCAGGCTGGCAGGGCGGGAAATGGCGCTGATTTCCGGCAGCAGCAGGGCGCGCAGGTACTGGCTGTTCTGCTCGCCTTTGCGCAGCAGTTGCAGGCCGCACGGGCGCGCGTGCGGTGCGATCAGCTCGATCCCCATCTGCGTGCCGCCGCCGCGGACCTGACGAATCCAGCGCACGATGGCCACGCTCCAGCCCTGGCTGGGATTGTCTTGTACGCCTAACAGTTCGCCGGCCTGCAGTTGGCTGGGGACGTCCTTTGGCCAGGAAAGGCAATAGCCACCGGGGCTGTGATTGACGATGGGCAGAGGAAAGGTCGGGTAGCTTTCGCCATTGCTCTCGGGTTGAGCCTGCTCGCCGGGGGTTACCTTGGTGTACTGAATCTCTTCGAAGTGGATTTCGTCAGCCGCATTGCGTTGGGCATCGAAGGCGTTCGACCAGACGTCAGGCTCGCCGGTAACCGGCTTGAACATCGCTGCGCCGATCTCCACGGGACGCTTGAGCACTTCGGCGAACGAGCTGCGTCCGGCGAGGAAGAAGTGCAGCGCGGTCATGCCGATGCACAGGGTCAGGCTGCCGTGGCCCGCAGTGCGCTGGAAGGTGCGTTCGGCGATGTCGCCCCAGGCCGCCGCGACGTGTTGCAGCAGGTCGAGGCTGATGCCCTCCGGAATCATCAGGCGCGATTTGCTGCGCTCTTCTCCCGGCAGATCGAGGTACTCCTTGATGGCGTCGACCAGCGGCTGGGTATCGATACCCAGCAGGTTGTGCAGTTCGCTGCTCTGGTACAGCGACTTGTAGCGTGGTGGGCCGTCGATCTGTGGCGCCAGCACGAACAGGCTGTCTGGATCATCGCCGGCCTGCAGCTTGACCAGCGTGCTCCAAGGCTCCAGCGCTTCTGCCAGGCGTGCGATGCCGTTCTGGCGCATCTGGTTGGTACGCGCGCAGCCCAGCAGCAGTGCGGTCACGTAGGTCTGCTCGGTGCTCATGCCCTGAGTATGGCGTGCCAGCGGGTCACGAATGACCTGACGCTGCAGGCGCTGCTCGCAGGCAATCTGATAGAGCTGGTGCAGCTCCAGCCAGAGCCCTTCGGGCACCGGGCAGTAAAGCTGACTGGCACGAATCAGCGGGCTGCACAGGCTGTGGCTGGCACGCTGCAGGGAGACGGCGAGCAGTTGGTCGCGATCCTTGCCGCTACGGGTGATCACGCGGGAAATGATCAGCTTGTAGCCAACGGCCAAGTGGTTCTGTAACGCCTGGCACAGGTTGGCCACCTTGCGCGGGCGTTCGTCGAGCACGACGGCCTGGTTGAGAAAGTGGCGTTCCAGGTGTTGGCAGACGAAGCTGACTTCCGGGCGTAGCAACTCCAGCAACTGCAGACGGTTTTCCGAGGGAGTGAGGAATTGATTGAGTTCCACCAGGCTCTGATACAGCTGGCGTGCAGTTTCGCCGATGTTCGCCTTGGGCAGGCCTGCGATCCAACGTTTGAGATCGCGGGGGCTACCGTCGCAGAAGCTGAGACTCTGCTTGCTCGGCGTGGGAACGCGCAATAGCTGAAGGTGGGTACTCTGTTTATCCATCAAACTCGGAGGCTCCGGCCACGCACTAGCAAGCGGCTCTAGTAATAGTCTTTCGAACTCTAGCAGTATCTGCCTGGGCTGGCAGCCCGTCTGTGTGGACGGTCTACCTCGCCAGAGTACGGATCTATGACCGAACGGTCGAGATGCGGGTGCTTTTTCTCAGCAGCTCAGTCCTGAGTTGTGCCCATCAGTTGGCCCATGCGCACCGCGCTGCCAGCGTCCAGCTCTTGCGCCCATTGCACCTGATTCGGGCCGAACAGGACGATGGCAGTGGAGCCCAGCTTGAAACGGCCCATTTCGGCGCCCTTGGCGAGCTCGATTGGCCCGCGTGCTTGCGCGTCATAGCGTGTGCTCTTGAGCTCGCGCTTGGGTGGGGTGACCAGGCCGGCCCATACCGTCTCGACGCTGGCGACGATCATCGCGCCCACGAGCACTACCGCCATCGGACCGCGCTCGGTATCGAATAGGCAGACGACGCGCTCGTTGCGGGCAAACAGCTCCGGCACATTTTCTGCGGTGGTCTGGTTGACCGAGAACAGGCGACCCGGCACGTAGACCATTTCTTTCAGCGTGCCCCCCAGCGGCATATGCACGCGGTGGTAATCCTTCGGTGAGAGGTACACGGTGGCGAACTGGCCACCCATGAACGGCGCTGCGCGTTCGGCGTCGCCGCCAAGCAATTCGACAGCGCTGAAGCTGTGGCCCTTGGCCTGGAAGATGCGGCCGTGCTCGATGGCGCCGAGTTGGCTGATCGCGCCGTCGGCCGGGCTGAGAATCGCGCCGGGAGTTTCATCCAACGGGCGCGCGCCGTCTTTCAGGGCGCGGGTGAAGAACGCGTTGAAGTGTTCGTAAGTGCGCAGGTCTTCGACTTGCGCTTCGCTCATGTTGACCTGGTACTGCTTGGCGAACCACGAGATCAGCGGATTCTTCAGCCAGCCAATACGACATTCGGCAACGCAACCGATCAGGCGCGACAGCAGGTGATGAGGCAGCAGGTACTGGCTGAGAATAAAGAGACGTTGTTTCATCGTGTTTCCTTGAAGGTTCTGAACCGGCACTGGCGTGGCCAGGCCGGGGATATCTGATCGTCGGCGCGCTCAGCGTTCGATGGGGGTGTCGGGCAGATTGCCCCACTCGGACCAGGAGCCTGCATAGGCCTTCACGCGTGGATAGCCGAGCGCCTTGGCCACCACATAGCTGAAGCCGGAGCGGCGGTGCGTCTGGCAGTGAGTGATCACTTCCTTGTCGGGCGTGATGCCCAGGTTTTGCAGGACATCGGCGATGTCCGTACGGATGCGCATGCCGCGTTGCGGGTCCATGCCCGCGGTCCACTCGAAATGGGTGGCGCCGGGGATATGCCCGCCACGCGCTGAACTCAGTTTTTCGCCGCGGTATTCGTCTGCGCCGCGCACGTCCCAGATGGCCAGGTCGGCAGCATCCAGGCGCGATTGCAGATAATCGCGAGTGGCGGTGGGGGCGTCGCTCAGCGTCAGTGATACCTCGGTGCGGGTCACGGCTGGTTCTTCCTGGCTCAGCTCGAGGCCATCGCCAACCCAGGCCTGCAAGCCGCCGTTGAGGAAGTGGTAGCGCGAATGGCCGATCACGTCGAGCAGCCAGATGAAACGACCGGCCCAGGGGCCGCCCTCATCGTCGTAGACCACATAAGTGGCATCGGCGTGGTGGCCAATATCGGCGAACAGCGCTTCGAGTTGGGCTTGCTCGGGTAGTAGGCCGGGAGCGGGCGGGGCACCCAGTTGCGTGCGCTTGGTATCGACCCAGCGTGCGCCGGGGATATGGCCGGCTGCATAACGCGCAGCACTGCTCAGGTCGAGCAGGATCAGATCGGGGGCGTCCAGGCGCTCAGCCAGCTCGGCTGACTCGATCACCAATGGCAAGTTGTCGAAGGCGGACATGACGGCCTCCTTGAATGAAAAGAGGTCGATTGTAGCGGAAACAGAGCGCTTCAGCGCCCGCGCCTGGAAAAGCTGCCCAGTGCGCGCTCGATGCACTGCACGGTCTTGCCGAACGCCTGCAGGCAGACGTCGTTGAGTGGTTGGTCGCCCTGGTCCGCTATAACCAGCATCACCACGCGACCATTGTTGGCCACAGAGCGCAGCAGCAGGTGTTCGCTGGGGAAAAGTGCCTTGAGGTTGCCGGGCAGCAAGGCAGAAAACTGCGCGATGTTGCTCGGTGTCAGGCGCAGTTGCCCGGGCGCGCTGAGCAGGCGCTTCAACACCTGGCTCTGTGCCGGATCGAGGCTGAGGCTCGCAGCGCTGGCGTCGAGGCCGGCATGTTGCTGGCTCTGCAGGCGAGTGTGATTACGATCGGCAAGTAGCAGCAGCACGCGCTTCATACCGCAGGCCTGCAAGGCGTCTCGGGCGCAGGCAGTCAGCTGTGGCACGTTGGCAAAGGTGCTGGGGTCGGAGAGCAAGCGTGCGCAGTGCTGGCGCCAGGCGGCGAGGTCATCGCGTTTTGGGGGGGCAGCTACGCTCACGGCTGGTTTGAGGCGATGAGCGTCCCAGGGCCAGATCAGTGCCAGCGCCGGGTGCCACAGTGCGGGGTCGTGGATCAAGCGCGCGCTGCTCACGGCATGCTGGTGCACTTCCTGCTGCAGTTCGTTGAGGGGTATCTGCAGGTACAGCCTGGTCAGTCTTTGCCAGCGCAGGCAGTGCGCGGTATCCCAGGCCTGATGCGCTGAGACCGCCAGGCCGTTGGCCAGCAGCACGCAATTGCTCGGGTGAGTGAGCCAGTGGCGCAGGGGGATGTCGGCGTCGAGCATCTGCTGTTGATGCAGGGGATGCTCGTTATCACGGGCGATGTGCAGTGCCTTGACCAATTGACGCCGATCTCGCTCCAGCAAGCGGTAGCCGCGAACGATCCACTCGGGCAGGCGCCAGCGCTCGGCCAGTTTGACGCACAGCTGGATCAAGGTGACCCCGAGCAATTCCTTCTCGACGACGGCAGGGCGCTCGCCTTTTAGTAGTACGCGCTGTTCCCACGCTTCGAAGAGTTGAGGATGGGCGCACAGCAGCGGCCAGATGGGGGAGAGAAACAGCAGGCTGCAGCCGTGCAGTTCATTCCACAGGCGTGCCAGGCGTGCGCCGAACAGGCCGCGCGCCTGTTGGCTGGCATGCTGACTGATCAGCAGGATCTGGCGAAACGCCAGGGGGATTTCGCTCTCGGGCAGCGCCGGTGCCTGATTGAGCAGTGCTTCGCAGCGGCTCAGGCCCAGTCGCGACAGGGCAGTTTCGACGCTTTCGGCCGGATCGCTGAGGCTGTTGTTCGACTGGTTGGCTTCGCGCAGCACCTGCAGGGCGAAGGACGGGCTCGACTCGATCGCCTCGGCGATCTCGCGCCAGGTTTTGCGGCTGTCGGCGAGGATGCGACGCAGGCGCAAATGCTGCTGCTGCTCGATTGGCAGTGGCAGCTTGCCCAGTAGTTGCACCCAGGCGTCCAACGTGCGTGGCAGGGACTTTGACGTCGACATATTGGCTCGAGTCGAACTGGCTTTTGACCATAACTGGCTATAGTCTGGCGTATAAGTTCCGATAATTAGAAGGGCTGTTTTTAATAGCCCATCCTCTAGGCTCTGCAAGCGTTTCTTTCATGGCAAAAATCATAGGTATCATCGTCGTATTCGGCTGCGTCTTCGGCGGGTTCATGCTCTCGGGCGGGAAGCTGATGGCATTGGTCCATCCCTTCGAAGTTATGATCATTGGCGGCGCGGCGCTGGGGGCATTCCTGCAGGCCAACCCGGGCAGTATGTTCATGACCGTGTTCAAAAAGTCGCTGAGCATGTTCGGCAGCCGCTTCACACATGCCTACTACCTGGAAGTGCTCAAGCTGCTGTACGAGATCCTCAACAAGAGCCGTCGCGAGGGCATGATGGCCATCGAGGCCGATGTCGAGGACCCCAACGCCAGCCCGATCTTCAGCAAGTACCCCGGAGTCCTCAAGGACGCGCGTATGACGGCGTTCATCTGTGACTACCTGCGCATCATGTCCTCCGGGAACATGGCCCCGCACGAGCTCGAAGGGTTGTTCGACATGGAACTGGCCAGCCTCAAGGATGAAGTGGAGCACCCTGCGCACGCGGTGGCCAAGGTCGCCGACGGCATGCCGGCCATGGGTATCGTCGCCGCTGTACTGGGCATCGTGATCACCATGTCGATTCTGGCCGAGGCGGACAACGCCCAGATCGGTGAGAAGGTGGGTACGGCACTGGTCGGTACCTTCCTCGGCATTCTCGCTTCCTACGGCTTCTTCGGCCCGCTTTCCGGCGCGCTGGAGCATGACGCCAAGGAAGAGCTGAATCTCTACGAGGCGATCAAGGCGACGCTGGTCGCTTCCGCTTCTGGCATGCCGCCGACCCTGGCTGTCGAGTTCGGACGCAAGGTGCTGTATCCCGCGCATCGCCCGAGCTTCAGCGAGCTCGAGCAGGCCATGCGCGGCAACTAAGCCATGGAAAATAACCAACCCATCATCGTCAAGCGGGTCAAGAAGACTGCGGGCGGGCACCATGGTGGCGCCTGGAAGATCGCTTTCGCCGACTTCGCGACCGCCATGATGGCGTTCTTTCTGGTGATGTGGCTGATGTCATCGGCCACGCCGGAGCAGAAACGCGCGATCTCTGGTTACTTCCAAGACCCCATCGGCTTTACCGAAAGTGCCAGCCCCTACGCCATCGACCTGGGCGGGACGCCGACGCCGGCACCGGAGCGTACGCTCAATCCGGATGTTTCCGAGACGCCGGAGAGTCAGCCGGACGAGACGGGCGTCAGCACCGATCAGATCGAGACCCTGGCCGAGAAGATGGAGCAGGAGCGCCTGGAGCTGCTGTTGCAGGAATTGCAGAACAAGGTCGAAGAAAACCCCGAGCTGCAGCGTTTCAAGGACCAGATACTGTTCGAGATCACCCAGGATGGCCTGCGCATTCAGATCATGGATGCCGAGAACAGGCCGATGTTCGCCCTTGGCAGCGCAGAGCTGCAGCCCTACTTCGAAGACATCCTGCTGGCGATGGCCGACACCATTCGAGCGGTGCCGAACAAGATCAGCGTCAGCGGTCATACCGATGCCAAGCCGTTCATCGGCCATGGTGATTTCGGTAACTGGGAGTTGTCATCCAATCGTGCCAATGCCGCAAGGCGCACGCTCGTGGCCGGCGGGTACCCGGACGAGCAGGTGGCGCGTGTCGTCGGGTACGCTTCGTCGGCGTTGTTCGATCGTGAGGATCCGTTCAATCCCGTCAATCGGCGCATCGATATCGTCGTGCTGACCAAGAAGGCGCAGCGCGCTATCGAGGGCGAGCAGGGCGCGGGTGCAGAGCCGTCAGCACAAGAGCCGGGACCCGCCGGCAGCCCGCCAGTGCCACCCGCCGACGCGCTACCGGCCGATCAACTGCGTGAGCGGTTGAATATCTTCGAGAATGGCAACAGCCCGCTCGACCAACTGAACAATCAGTAATCGTCTTCCGGCAGGCTGGCGATGATGTGCCGATAGCTGGCCATGCGCTGTGGCTGTACGCGACCGTCTTCCAGCGCCTGCAGCAGGGCGCAGCCGGGTTCGCGATCATGCTTGCAGTCACGAAAGCGGCAGCGCCCGAGCAGGTCGTGGAATTCGATGAAGCCCGCTTCCACGTCATCACGGCTGACATGGCCGAGGCCGAATTCGCGAATACCCGGGGAGTCGATCAATTGGCCGCCACCGGGAAAGTGGAAAAGACGAGCGGTGGTGGTGGTGTGCGTGCCCTTGCCAGTCAGCTCAGACAGCGCGCCGACACGCGTATCGACGCCGGGCAACAGGCTGTTGACCAGCGATGATTTGCCCACGCCAGATTGGCCCACGAATACGCTGACGTTACCGTTCAAGCGCTGTTTCAGCTGCTCCATGCCGTCGCCTTGATGGGCCGAGACCTCCAGCAACGGATACTCAAGCTCACGATAGACCTTGAGCAGAGCGTCCAGCGCGACCTGGTTCTGCTCGTCGATCAGATCGGCCTTGTTCAGCAGCAGCAACGGACGAATACCCGCGTGCTCGGCGGCCACCAGATAACGGTCGATCAGGTTGGCGTGCGGCTCGGGCAGCGGCGCGAAAACGATGACGATCTGGTCGACGTTGGCCGCCACCGGCTTGAGTTGGCCGCGCATGTCGGGGCGGCATAGCTCACTGTTTCGCGGCAATTGCGCGACGATGACGCCATCACCCTGATTGCCCGGGCGCCAGACCACCTGGTCGCCAGTGACCAGAGCCGGCAGATTGGCGCGCAGATGGCAGCGAAACACCTGGCCGGCCATTTCACCCTGCAAGCCCTCGATTTCCACCTGCACGCCGAAGTGGGCAATTACCAGGCCGGTCTGTTCCGGGCCGAGGTCGCCGCCCTCCAGTGCTTCCACTGCCCTCGATTCACGCTTGGCGGCGCGGGCCGCGCGCTCACCTTGAATCTTTTCGATCCGCCAGTTCTGGCGGCGGTTGAGTTGGCGTTTGGCCATGGAGCTTCCGGGTAGTGGAGTGTTGATCGCGGCGAGTTTAGCATGAGCGCTCGGCGGCCATCCGGCTGTCAGGAACAGAGGTCGGGAATGACGGTAGGCGAGGAAAGAACGGTGCTGCGGCTACCGTTGTTGCGCGCTCTTTTAGCGCAGGGCCTGGCCTTGGCGCTGGTGGTGGTGCTGGTCTATCTGTTGGCGTTGCTGCCCTGGCGCATGTCGTTGTTTTCAGTGGCGCTGCTGCAAGGTGTCGTAGCCGCAGTGATCGGCTGGCGCCTGGGCCTGTCACGCTGGTGGTTGTGGATCAATCTGGCGTTTCTGCCCGCACTGCTGGTGATGCAGCGCGCGGAATTACCGGCCTGGTTGTTCCTGCTGGGCTTCGTCCTGTTGCTACTGGTCAACTGGAACAGTTTGCGTGAACAGGTGCCGCTCTACCTGAGCGGGCGCAAGGCACAGCAACGTTTGCAGCAGTTCATGAGCGAGCGTGAGCCGCCGCTGCGTTTCGTCGACCTGGGGTGTGGTACGGCAGGTACGGTACTGCAGTTGGCCAGGCGGTTTCCGCGCGGACAGTTCGTGGGGGTCGAGACGGCGCCCCTGCTCTTCGCTTTCGCCTGGCTGCGCTGCTTGCTGCAGGAGAACTGCAGCATTCGTTATCGGAGCTTGTGGCAGGTCGAGCTCGGCGAGTTCGATGCCGTCTACTGCTTTCTCTCGCCCGTGCCGATGCCGCGCCTGTGGGCCAAGGCGCAAGCCGAGATGCGCGCTGGCAGCTGGCTGATCAGCAATACCTTCGAGATTCCGGGTGTGCCAGCTGATCGCGAGCTCGACGTCAGCGAGGGGCGGCAAACCTCTCTGTTTCTCTGGCACATGAAGGGCGCCGAGATCCGCTAGACTTGGCGCCTGAGCCAAGGAGCCTAACCATGCAAAACCCCAACAACCTGATCTGGATCGACCTGGAAATGACCGGGCTGGAGCCAGAGCGTGATGTGATCATCGAGATGGCCACTATTGTCACCGATAGTGAGCTGAACGTGCTGGCTGAGGGACCGGTGATCGCCGTTCACCAGAGCGACGAGGCTCTGGCCGGCATGGACGAATGGAACACCCGCACCCATGGCCAGAGTGGCCTGACCCAGCGTGTACGTGAGAGTAAGATCGACAGCGCCGCTGCCGAGGCGCAGACCATCGCCTTTCTCGAACAGTGGGTGCCGAAGGGTAAGTCGCCAATCTGCGGCAACAGCATTGGCCAGGATCGCCGCTTTCTCTACAAGTACATGCCGGCGTTGGAAGCCTACTTCCACTACCGCTACCTGGACGTATCGACGCTGAAGATCCTGGCGGGCATGTGGGCGCCAGAGGTCAAGGACAGCTTCCAGAAAACCGCCACCCATCAGGCACTGGACGACATTCGCGAATCCATCGCCGAGCTGCGTCACTACCGCAAGCATTTCCTCAAGGTGTAAATGAACCCGCTCGTAGGGTGCGCCGCGCGCACCGAGCGGTTGTCGCGGTGCTGGCGTTCACTCGTGTAGCCCGGGTGAAATCCGGGAAAATTCATCCGGGCTACAGCGCGTTGTGCCGATCCAGCGCCCATTCCACATGCTCGCGCACAAGTTCCGACGGGTGTTCGCGGCGGGCATTGAGCGCCTGCAGCACCGGGATGGTCGAAGGCGCATTGCCAAGACCGACTGCCAGGTTACGTAGCCAGCGCTCGTAGCCGGCGCGGCGTAGCGGTGAACCTTCGGTACGACTGAGAAATTCTTCTTCCGTCCACAGGAACAGCTCGGCCAGGCCGCTGTTGTCCAAGCCGTGGCGCGGCTGGAAGTCGCCCTGCTCGGTGGGGCGAGCGAAGCGATTCCAGGGGCAGACGATCTGGCAATCGTCGCAGCCGAACACCCGGTTGCCGATGTGCGCACGCAGCTCTTCGGGGATCGGGCCTTTCAACTCGATGGTTAGGTAGGAAATGCAGCGCCGGGCGTCCAGCATGTAGGGGCCGGCGAAGGCCGCTGTGGGGCAGATATCCATGCATGCGCTGCAGCGTCCGCAATGCTCGCTGCCATGCGGTGCGTCCACCGGCAGTGGCAGGTCGACGAACAGCTCGCCGAGAAAGAAGTAGCTGCCGGCCTTGCGATTGAGCACCAGAGTGTTCTTGCCTATCCAGCCGAGGCCGGCCTTTTCGGCGATGGCCTTTTCCAGCACTGGGGCACTGTCGACGAAGGCGCGGTAGCCGAACGGACCGATCTGTTGCTGGATGCGTTCGGCCAGTTGCTGCAGGCGCTTGCGGATCAGCTTGTGGTAGTCGCGGCCCAGGGCGTAGCGCGACACGTAGGCCTGCTCCGGCTCCTGCAGGCGCTGGGCCATCTGCGTATCGCCGGGCAGATAGTCCATGCGCAGGGACACCACGCGCAGGGTGCCGGGCACCAGCTCATCCGGGTGCGAGCGTTTGCTGCCGTGGGCGGCCATGTAGTCCATCTCGCCCTGGTAGCCAGCATCGAGCCAGCGTTGCAGGTGCGCCTCGTGCTCTCCCAGCTCGACATCGGTGATGCCGACTTGCTGAAAGCCCAGCTCACGTCCCCAGTCCTTGATGGACAGGGCGAGGGCGTCGAGGTCGAGGGTTTGATCGGACATGGGACGGGCGCAGGCGATGGACGTGGGTATAATTCTGCCAGACATACGCTGCGAGCGAGCCATGCATCTACCCGCCTCTTTACCGTTGAGCCTGCACAGCGCCGAACAGGTGCGTTCGCTGGATGCGCAACTGATCGCCGCCGGCACCCCTGGCTTCGAGTTGATGCAACGCGCGGCACATGCGGCCTGGCGCGCCTTGCGCAGGCGCTGGCTGGATGCCGACGAAATCACCGTAGTGGCTGGGCGCGGCAATAATGCGGGTGATGGCTACCTGATTGCCGCTCTGGCTCGGCGTGCTGGGTGGCGTGTGCGTGTGCTGGCGGTGGGCGATCCCGCTGCGCTGAGTGGCGACGCTGCTCAGGCTTGTGCCGAGGCCAGGCGTGCAGGCGTGGATATCCTGCCCTGGAGCGAATGCGCGCCACTGGCTGGCATCCTGGTCGATGCGTTGCTTGGCACGGGCCTGGCTGGGGCGGTGCGTGAGCCTTATGGCCAGGCGATACGCATGCTCAACCAGAGTGGCTTGCCGGTGCTGGCGGTAGATATTCCTTCTGGCTTGAATGCTGACAGCGGCGCGTGTCTCGGTGTGGCAGTGCGCGCCGATCTGACCGTGACCTTCATCGCCCTCAAGCTCGGCCTGCTGACGGGAGTTGGTCCGGAGCTATGCGGCGAGCTGCAGTTCGATGATCTGCAGGGCGACGCTCAACTTTCGGCCCAGGCGCCCAGCGTGGCGCAGCGCCTCGATTCCGCCAACCTCCCACGGTTGAGCGCCCGCTCGCCTGTGGCGTACAAGGGGCAGTTCGGTCATCTGCTGGTGGTCGGGGGGGGATCTGGGTATGGGCGGCGCTGCGCTGCTCTGTGCTGATAGCGCATTGCGCGCCGGTGCCGGCCTGGTATCACTGGCGACTCGTCCCGAGCACGTTGCGGCGTCCCTGGTGCGGCGGCCTGAAATCATGTGCGCTGCAATCGCTTCCGCCAATCAGTTGTTGGCACTGAGCGAACGCGCCGATGTCTGTGTGGTAGGGCCTGGCCTGGGGCAGGGCGCCTGGTCGCGCAGTTTGCTGTCTGCTGTCAGCGGTCTCGATGTCCCTCAGGTCTGGGATGCCGATGCGCTGAATCTTCTGGCTGCCGGCCAGGTCACCGCGCCTGGTCAGGGTGTGTTCACGCCGCACCCGGGCGAGGCGGCGCGCTTGCTGGGCTCCGATACCGCAAGCGTGCAGGCGGATCGGCCGGCTGCGGCGCGAGCGTTAGCGCAACGTTTCGGGCTGGTAGTGGTGCTCAAGGGCGCAGGCAGCTTGATCGCTGAACCGGGCGGGCGGCTGGCGTTGTGTGATCGCGGCCATCCGGCGATGGCGGGCGCGGGGTTGGGAGATGTGCTGGCGGGATTGATTGGCACACTGCTGGCGCAAGGTATGGCAGCGTATGATGCGGCCTGCCTGGCGGTGTGGCTGCATGCGCGGGCCGGTGAGGTGCTGGCTGCGCAGGGGCGCGGGCTGGCTGCTGGTGACCTGCCTTGCGCCATTCGTCAGTTATTGGAGGAGTTGTGTCCTTGTGTGAAGTGAAACTCGAAGCGGCTGACGAAGCTGCGATGCTGACGTTGGGGGCGCGGATTGCCGAGATCAGCGGTGGCCTGGGCATCATCTATCTGCATGGTGATCTGGGCGCCGGCAAGACCACCCTTTCACGTGGCATTTTGCGCGGCCTGGGCCATGCTGGTGCGGTCAAAAGCCCGACCTTTACCCTGGTCGAACCCTACGAAATTGGCGACGTGCGCGCCTTTCATTTCGATCTTTACCGTCTGGTCGATCCTGAAGAGCTGGAGTTTCTCGGCATCCGTGATTACTTCGAGGGGGATGCCCTGTGCCTGATCGAGTGGCCGCAGCGTGGTGCAGGCGTTTTGCCAAAGCCCGACCTGGACATTACCATTAGCCACCAAGCGAGCGGCCGTTCGCTGTTGCTGCAGGGGCATGGGGCTCGAGGGGAGGCCTGGTGCAAGGCCCTGAGCAGCAAGCAATGAATAAGAAGCGATGGGGTTGGTTATGCGCATAGGCGCGCTGGTTACCGCTGTGGGAGTGTTGTTGGCGGCCCTGGCTGCCGAGGCCCTGGCTGCCTCCGATATTCGGAGCGTGCGTCTGTGGCGTGCCCCGGACAATACTCGTCTGGTCTTCGATCTGTCTGGGCCGGTACAGCACAGTGTGTTCACCCTGGCCGCACCTGATCGCATCGTCATCGATGTCACTGGTGCCAAGCTGGCCACCAATCTTGAGCAGCTTTCGCTCGCCAATACCCCGATCACCGGTGTGCGCTCGGCTCAGCGCAGCGCTGACGGCCTGCGCGTGGTCATCGATTTGTCGGCGCCGGTGTCGCCGAAGAGTTTTACCCTGGCGCCTAATCAGCAATATGGCCATCGTCTGGTCGTCGATTTGTTCGACCAGGGCAGTGCGCCACCCGCCACGCAAACGCCCAGTATCGCCACCAGTGAACCTCCTGTGCCGGTCACGCCGACCCAGCCGCCACCCAAGTTGACCCCCGTGCCCAATGGCAAGCGCGATATCGTCGTCGCAATCGATGCCGGCCATGGTGGTGAGGACCCGGGTGCACTGTCGCCGGTCAAGGGGCAGTACGAAAAGAACGTGACGCTGGCCATTTCCAAAGAGTTGCAGCGGCAGATCAATGCCGAAAAGGGTTTCCGAGCCGAACTTGTCCGCACGGGGGATTACTTCATTCCGTTGCGTAAGCGCACCGAGATCGCGCGCAAGAAAGGCGCTGACCTGTTCGTCTCCATTCATGCCGACGCGGCGCCGCGCTCCTCGGCGTTCGGCGCTTCGGTCTATGCCTTGTCCGAACGGGGTGCAACATCCGAGACCGCGCGCTGGCTGGCCGACGCCGAGAACCAGTCCGACCTGATCGGTGGCGCCGGCAACGTCAGCCTCGATGACAAGGACAAGATGCTTGCTGGTGTGTTGCTGGACCTGTCGATGACCGCTTCTCTGTCCTCCAGTCTCAATGTGGGGCAGAAGGTGTTGTCGAACATGGGCAGCATCACTCCGCTGCATAAGCGCCGTGTCGAACAGGCAGGCTTCATGGTGCTGAAATCGCCGGATATACCCTCGATCCTGGTGGAAACCGGCTTCATCTCCAATCCCAACGAGGCGAGAAAACTGCACACCGCCAGTCATCAGCAGGCGCTGGCCCGCTCGATTACTTCGGGGGTCAAACAGTTCTTCCACGAAAACCCACCGCCCGGCACATACGTCGCCTGGTTGCGCGACGAAGGCAAGATCGCCGCTGGCCCGCGCGAACACGTGGTTGCCCGTGGCGAAAGCCTGGCGTTGATCGCTCAGCGTTACCAGATCGGCCTGGCCGCCCTGCGCAGTGCCAACAAGCTCAATGGCGATGTGATCAAGGTCGGCCAGACACTGCAGATACCCGCCACAGCGCTGGCAGCCCAGTAGTGAGTGTCATGTCCCGTATTCATTTGCTCAGCCCGCGCCTGGCCAACCAGATTGCTGCCGGCGAGGTGGTCGAGCGTCCGGCGTCGGTCGCCAAGGAATTGCTGGAAAACAGCCTGGATTCCGGTGCGCGACGCATCGATGTCGAAGTCGAGCAAGGTGGCGTCAAGCTGCTCAAGGTGCGCGACGACGGTGGCGGCATCGCCCCGGACGATCTGCCGCTGGCCTTGGCGCGCCACGCCACCAGCAAGATCCGTGAGTTGGAAGACCTCGAAGCCGTGCTCAGCATGGGCTTTCGTGGGGAGGCGTTAGCGTCGATCAGTTCGGTGTCGCGCCTGACCCTGACTTCGCGTACCGCAGATGCCGAGCAGGCCTGGCAGGTGGAAACCGAAGGCCGTGACATGGAGCCGCGGATACAGCCTGCCGCGCATCCAGTCGGCACCTCGGTGGAAGTGCGTGACCTGTTCTTCAATACCCCGGCGCGCCGCAAGTTCCTGCGTGCCGAGAAGACCGAGTTCGATCACCTGCAGGAAGTGATCAAGCGTCTGGCGCTGGCCCGCTTCGATGTCGGTTTCCACCTGCGTCACAACGGCAAGACCGTGTTCGCTCTGCACGAGGCGGGCGACGAGATCAGTCGTGCGCGCCGCGTCGCTTCAGTCTGTGGCCCGGCTTTTCTCGAACAGGCGTTGCCAATCGAGATCGAGCGCAGTGGTCTGCGTTTGTGGGGGTGGGTCGGGTTGCCGACCTTCTCCCGTAGTCAGGCGGACCTGCAGTATTTCTACGTCAACGGCCGCATGGTGCGCGACAAGCTGGTTGCGCATGCGGTGCGCCAGGCCTATCGCGACGTACTGTTCAATGGTCGCCACCCGACTTTCGTGCTGTTTCTGGAAATCGATCCGTCGACGGTGGACGTCAACGTTCACCCGACCAAGCATGAAGTGCGTTTCCGCGACAGTCGCATGGTTCATGACTTCCTCTACGGCACATTGCATCGTGCCCTGGCCGATGTGCGCCCGGAGGATCAGGTGGCGGCCCCGGCGGCCATATCGCCCATGGTGCGCCCGACCGGCCAGGCCGCCGGGGAGTTCGGCCCGCAAGGCGAGATGGGCCTGGCCGCCAGCATACTTGAAACCCCGCAGGCCACTGCGCAGCCGGCCTGGCGCGGCAGTGGTGCTGGCTACCAGCAGCCTGCCGGTAATCCCGGCGTATCCGCTGGTGAAGCCCAGGCTGCATATCGCGAGTATTTTTCGCCACTGCCGAGTACCCAGGTTCAGCCCATGCCCCAGGAGCAGGGCGATATTCCACCACTCGGTTACGCCGTGGCGCAGCTCAAAGGCGTTTACATCCTTGCCGAAAACGCTCAGGGCCTGGTGGTGGTGGATATGCACGCCGCCCACGAGCGCATCACCTACGAGCGCCTGAAACATGCCATGGCCAGCGAAGGTTTGCGTGGCCAGCCGTTGCTGGTGCCTGAGTCAATCGCCCTCAGTCAGCGCGAAGCCGATTGCGCCGAGGAGCATAGTGAATGGTTCCAGCGCCTGGGCTTCGAGCTGCAGCGTCTCGGTGAAGAAACCGTGGCGATTCGCCAGATTCCGGCCCTGCTCAAACAGGCCGAGGCCACCCAGTTGGTGCGTGATGTGCTGGCCGACCTACTGGAGTACGGCACCAGCGACCGCATCCAGGCGCATCTCAACGAACTCCTGGCGACCATGGCTTGTCATGGCGCGGTGCGCGCCAACCGGCGCCTGACCCTTCCCGAGATGAATGGCTTGCTGCGTGATATGGAGCAGACCGAGCGCGGCGGCCAGTGCAACCACGGGCGTCCGACCTGGACGCAACTCAGCATGGATCAGCTCGACAAGCTGTTCATGCGTGGTCAGTAATTGAATGAAGCCCTGAGTCAGGGGCGCCCGTCTTCGTGTTTCGAGTCATATCGATGTCTTCGCTTCCTCCTGCAATCTTCCTGATGGGGCCGACCGCTGCCGGCAAGACCGACCTGGCCCTGGAGCTCGCTCGCGTGTTGCCGTGTGACCTGATTAGCGTCGATTCGGCGCTGGTCTACCGCGGTATGGACATCGGCACGGCCAAGCCGGAGCGCGACGTTCTGGACGCGTTTCCCCATGCATTGATTGATATTCGTGACCCGGCCGAGAGCTATTCGGCGGCGGAATTTCGCACCGATGCGCTGGCCGCGATGGCTGAGAGTGCTGCGCGCGGGCGTATCCCCCTGTTGGTCGGCGGCACCATGCTCTACTACAAGGCCTTGTTGGAAGGGCTGGCCGATATGCCCAGTGCTGACCCGGCGATCCGCGCCGAGCTGGAGGCGCGTGCGGCGGCCGAAGGCTGGGAGGTGCTGCATCGGGAGCTGGCAGCGGTCGATCCGCAGTCCGCTGCGCGTATCCATCCCAATGATCCGCAGCGTCTGACTCGGGCGCTCGAGGTCTATCGTCTTAGCGGTATGAGCATGACCGAACATCGCCTGCGCCAGGCTGCAGGAAATCCCGATATGGGCACATCAGGCGCCGGGCAATTACCCTATACTGTTGTTCAGCTTGCTATCGCACCAGCGCAGCGTCAGGTTTTGCATGACCGCATCGCTCAACGATTTCGGGTGATGTTGGAACAGGGTTTCGTGGAAGAGGTCCAAGCCCTGCGTAGACGAAGTGACTTGCACGCGGGATTGCCGTCTATACGGGCGGTGGGTTATCGCCAGGTATGGGAATACCTCGATGGCGAGCTGTCCCGGGACGAAATGATCGAGCGGGGCATCATCGCTACTCGGCAACTGGCCAAGCGTCAGTTCACCTGGTTACGCGGTTGGGAGAACGTGCATTGGCTCGATAGCCTGGCCTGCGACAATCTGTCTCGCGTCTTGAAATACCTGGGAAGCGTCTCCATATTGAAATGAGACCTTGCCGCTGGTCGTCTATCCTTGGGGGTGGGACGGCCTGAAGCCATTGTTTACCTACTAAAACTATTGAAATTGATCCTCGAAAGGAGTGCGGCACATGTCAAAAGGGCATTCGCTACAAGACCCTTACCTGAATACCCTGCGTAAGGAACGCGTCCCTGTTTCCATCTATCTGGTCAACGGCATCAAGCTGCAGGGCCAGATCGAGTCCTTCGACCAGTTCGTCATCCTGCTGAAGAACACTGTCAGCCAGATGGTCTACAAGCATGCTATCTCCACCGTCGTGCCAAGCCGTCCGGTACGCCTGCCAAACGCTGGCGACTCCGAGCAGGGCGATAGCGAGCCGGGTAACGCCTGATAGGGGGCTGCATTGTTCTTCGAGCGTCATGAGGGCGGTGAGCGGGCCATCCTGGTTCATCTGGAAGGCCAAGACTCCGAGGCGAGCGAAGATCCCCAGGAGTTCCAAGAATTGGCCATGTCGGCGGGTGCTGACATGGTCGCTTTCTTTAGCGTGCCCAGCAGTCGCCTGACTGCCAAGTTTCTCATCGGCAGCGGCAAGGTCGAGGAGTTGCGCGACCAGGTCAAGGCTGTTGAGGCCGATCTGGTCATCTTCAATCACACCCTGACACCGAGCCAGGAGCGCAACCTCGAGCGCGCTTTCGAATGTCGTGTGCTTGATCGTACGGGGTTGATCCTCGATATCTTCGCGCAGCGTGCGCGCACCCACGAAGGCAAGTTGCAGGTCGAGCTGGCTCAGCTCGATCACATGAGCACGCGCCTGGTGCGTGGTTGGACCCACCTCGAGCGGCAGAAGGGCGGTATCGGTCTGCGTGGCCCAGGTGAAACCCAGCTGGAAACCGACCGCCGCTTGCTGCGCGTGCGCATTCGCCAGATCAAGCAGAAGCTCGAGAAGGTGCGCAGTCAGCGCGAGCAGGCGCGCCGTGGGCGCAGGCGCGCGGACATTCCTTCGGTTTCTCTGGTGGGTTACACCAACGCTGGCAAGTCCACGCTGTTCAATGCCCTGACGACCTCCGAGGTTTATGCGGCTGATCAGTTGTTCGCCACGCTCGACCCGACCTTGCGGCGTCTCGAACTCGACGACCTGGGGCCGATCGTGCTGGCCGATACCGTGGGTTTCATTCGTCACCTGCCGCACAAACTGGTCGAAGCCTTCCGTGCTACGTTGGAAGAGTCGAGCAACTCCGATCTGCTACTGCACGTTATCGATGCCCATGAGCCCGAGCGTATGGCGCAGATCGAGCAGGTGCAGAACGTGCTCAAGGAGATCGGCGCACACGAATTGCCGATGCTCGAGGTATACAACAAGCTGGATTTGTTGGATGGTGTCGAGCCGCAGATCCAGCGCGATGCTGATGGCAAACCGCTACGCGTCTGGTTGTCGGCCCGCGAGGGACGTGGCCTTGAACTGTTGCGTCAAGCAGTGGCGGAGCTGCTGGGTGAAGATTTGTTCGTCGCTACGCTGCAATTGCCGCAACGCTTGGGGCGACTGCGTGCGCAGTTCTTCGCGCTGGGGGCAGTGCAGAGCGAGGAGCATGACGAGTTGGGGCATAGCTTGCTGGCGGTACGTTTGCCGCGAGTCGAGCTCAATCGCCTGGTGAGTCGCGAAGGTTTGGAGCCTCAGACCTTCATCGAGCAACATACTTTGCAATAAAGCCTGGGACAGTGGCTTTGCTGTCACCATAGGGCTTTGGGTAGCATTGGCCGGCGCGCCGTGGGCGCGCCTTCGCTTTATCAGTACGGAGAACGCTATGGCTTGGAATGAGCCGGGTGGCAACTCGAACAATCAAGACCCTTGGGGCGGCCGCAAAGGCGGTGGTCGGCAGGGGCCGCCGGATCTCGACGAAGCGTTCCGCAAGCTGCAAGAAAGCCTCAATGGGCTGTTTGGCGGTGGCAAGAAACGTGGTGACGACGAATCTGGTCGCAGTGGCGGCGGCGGTGGCTTCGGCCTGCTGTTCGTCGGCCTTGGCCTGTTGGCGGTGGTATGGCTGTACAGCGCGATCTATGTGGTGGATGAGCAGGAGCAGGCTGTGGTGCTGCGCTTCGGCAAGTACCACGAGACCGTTGGTCCTGGCCTGAATATCTATTTCCCGCCAATCGACCGCAAGTTCCAGGAAAACGTCACGCGTGAGCGCGCTTACAGCAAGCAGGGCGCCATGCTGACCGAAGACGAGAACATCATCGAAGTACCGCTGACCGTGCAGTACCGGGTGAGCAATCTGCAGGACTTCGTGCTCAACGTCGACCAGCCGGAAGTCAGCCTGCAGCACGCCACCGACAGTGCCGTGCGCCATGTGGTGGGTTCCACCGAGATGGACCAGGTGCTGACCGAAGGTCGTGAGCTGATGGCCAGTGAGGTGCGTGAGCGCCTGCAGCGTTTCCTCGACAACTACCGGACCGGTATCACCATCACTCAGGTGAACATCCAGAGCGCTGCTGCGCCGCGTGAAGTTCAGGAAGCCTTCGATGACGTGATCCGTGCCCGTGAAGACGAGCAGCGTGAGAAGAACCAGGCCGAGTCGTACGCCAACGGCGTCATTCCGGAAGCGCGTGGTCAGGCCCAGCGTCTGCTGGAAGAGGCCAACGGTTACCGTGATGAAATCATCGCCCGCGCTCAAGGTGAGGCGGATCGTTTCACCAAATTGGTCACCGAGTACCGCAAGGCGCCTGAGATCACTCGTGAGCGTCTGTACATCGACACCATGCAGGAAGTGATGAGCAACACCAGCAAGGTTCTGGTCACCGGTGACAAGGGGCAGAACAACCTGCTCTACCTGCCGCTGGACAAGATGATCGATAGCCGTGGTGGCGCTTCTTCCTCCAGCTCCGCCAACAGCAGCAATTCGACAACGCGTGATCCGGCCGTGCCGCTGAGCAGCGATCTGTCGCAGCGTAATCTGCGTACCCGGGAGGGCCGTTGATGAACAACAAGTCCCTGATCGGCCTGATCGTGGCCGTGGTTGTGGCCCTGGTGGCATGGAACAGCTTCTATATCGTGGCTCAGACCGAGCGTGCGGTATTGCTGCAGTTCGGCCGCGTGGTTCAGCCTGATGTGCAGCCTGGTCTGCATGTGAAGATTCCTTACGTCAACCAGGTGCGCATCTTCGATGGTCGTCTGCTGACGCTGGATTCAACTTCCTCGCGCTTCCTGACCCTGGAGAAGAAAGCGCTGATGGTCGATGCCTACGCCAAATGGCGCGTGAAGGATGCCGAGCGTTTCTATCAGGCGACGTCTGGTATGAAACAAGTGGCAGACGAGCGTCTGGCGCGTCGTCTGGAGGCATCGCTGCGTGACCAGTTTGGTAAGCGCACTCTGCACGAGTCGGTATCTGGTGAGCGTGATGCGCTGATGGCCGATGTGACCGCGACCCTCAACCGCGCTGCCGAGCGTGAGCTGGGTATCGAAGTGGTCGACGTGCGAGTCAAGGCTATCGACCTGCCGCGCGAAGTGAACCGCAGCGTGTTCGAGCGGATGAGCACCGAACGTGAGCGTGAGGCTCGCGAGCATCGCGCCAAGGGTCGTGAGCTGGCTGAAGGTATTCGCGCCGACGCCGATCGTCAGCGCCGCGTGCTGCTGGCTGAAGCCTATCGTGAAGCTGAAGAGCTGCGCGGTGACGGTGATGCTCAGGCTGCTTCCATTTACGCCCGCGCCTACGGTCAGGATCAGGAGTTCTACTCCTTCTACCGTAGTCTGCAGGCTTACCGCGAAAGCTTCGCTGACAAGCGTGATGTGCTGGTGCTTGACCCGAGTAGCGATTTCTTCCGCTACCTGGAAAAGTCCAAGCGTTGATCGGCAACCCTGGCGGCGCGATGCGTCGCCAGGGTGACCTCGAAGTAAAACGTGGTATCATGCGGCAGCCGGGAAAATCCCGGCTTTTTTGCGTCTGTGGGAATCATGTGGCAGGAACTCGGCATCGCGTTGTGTCTGGTATTGGTGCTGGAAGGCATCCTGCCCTTCCTCTATCCGCGCCATTGGCGCGGAGCGGTCATGCAGGCAGCTCGTCTGCCCGACCGTCGACTGCGCCTTATGGGGCTGGCCAGCATGCTGCTGGGTACTGCCCTTCTATATCTGCTTCACTGAAGGCTTGTGCCGCCCGGATCGAGAGGGGAATGGCGAAATGGCAACGGTAGACCGCTGGCTGCTGCCAGATGGCATCGAAGAAGTACTGCCGCCGGAAGCGGCACGCATCGAGGCGGCACGCCGTCAGGTGCTGGATCTGTTCCAACGTTGGGGTTACGAGTTCGTCGTCACCC
This sequence comes from Ectopseudomonas mendocina, assembly GCF_007049795.1. Lineage (GTDB taxonomy): Bacteria > Pseudomonadota > Gammaproteobacteria > Pseudomonadales > Pseudomonadaceae > Aquipseudomonas > Aquipseudomonas mendocina_D. The sequence continues at coordinate 162,681 of NZ_SCFY01000008.1, read as the reverse complement.
CCCATATCGAGTACCTGGAATCCCTGCTGACTGGCGCCGGCCAGGATCTTGACCTGCGCACCTTCAAGGTCACCGATCCGCTGTCCGGTCGGCAGATGGGCTTTCGTGCCGACATCACCCCGCAGGTGGCGCGTATCGATGCCCACACCTTGCGCCGTGAGGGGCCGAGCCGTCTTTGCTATGCCGGCAGCGTGCTGCATGCGCAGCCGCGTGCCTTGACCACGTCGCGTAGCCCGATTCAGTTGGGCGCCGAGCTCTATGGCGACGCCAGCCCGGCCAGCGATATCGAAGTGATCAGCCTGCTGGTGGAGACCCTCGAGCTGGCTGCGGTGCCGGACGTGCACATGGATCTCGGTCATGTCGGCATCTATCGTGGTCTGGCGCATGCCGCTGGGCTGTCCGGCGAAGCTGAGCAGCAGTTGTTCGATGCGCTGCAGCGCAAGGCGATGGATGAAATCGAATGCCTGACCGCGGCATTGCCGGCTGGGCTGGGCAGCATGCTGCGCTCGCTTGCCGAACTATGCGGTGGCCGCGAGGTGCTGGATCTGGCCCAGGCCGTGTTGGTCGAGGCGCCGGATGCGGTGCACGCTGCGCTCGATGAGCTGGTGGCCATCGCTGATGCACTGGAGCTGCGCTATCCGGAGCTGCCGCTGTACTTCGACCTGGGCGAGTTGCGCGGCTACAACTATCACACTGGTGTGGTATTCGCCGCGTTCGTGCCGGGCGAGGGCGGTGCCATTGCTCAGGGTGGTCGTTACGACGATACCGGCGCGGTATTCGGTCGTGCACGCCCAGCTACGGGCTTCTCTACCGACCTCAAGACCCTGGTCACCTTGGGTGACATGCGTGTGGATGAGACGGTCAGCGGCGTCTGGGCGCCGGACAATCATGATCTCTATCTGTGGCAGGCTGTTCGTCGTCTGCGTGGTGAGGGTGAGCGCGTGGTACAGGCGCTGCCCGGGCAGAGCGAGGCCGATGCGCGCGAGGCGGGCTGTGATCGCCTGCTGGCGCTGCGTGATGGACGTTGGCAGGTGGCGCCCCTGGCGTCCTGAATTCATTTTCGCCGGCCCGCGGCCGGCATCGAAGCTTGCGCGAAGAGGACAAGTTTATGGGTAAGAATGTCGTCGTCCTGGGCACCCAATGGGGTGATGAGGGCAAGGGCAAGATCGTCGACCTGCTCACCGAGCAGGCCGCTGCAGTCGTGCGTTATCAGGGTGGTCACAACGCGGGCCACACCCTGGTGATCAACGGTGAGAAGACCGTCCTGCACCTGATTCCGTCCGGCATCCTGCGTGAAGGCGTCGAGTGCCTGATCGGCAACGGCGTGGTCGTCGCGCCTGACGCCCTGATGCGCGAAATCACCAAGCTGGAAGAGAAGGGTGTGCCGGTGCGTGAGCGCCTGCGTATCAGTCCGGCCTGTCCGCTGATCCTGTCTTACCACGTAGCGCTGGATCAGGCGCGCGAAAAGGCCCGTGGTGACGCCAAGATCGGTACTACCGGTCGCGGTATCGGCCCGGCCTACGAAGACAAGGTCGCGCGTCGCGGTCTGCGTGTCGGTGACCTGTTCCACCGCGAGCGTTTCGCCGCCAAGCTGGGCGAGCTGCTGGACTACCACAACTTCCAGCTGGTCAATTTCTACAAAGAGCCGGCCATCGACTTCCAGAAGACCCTGGATGAGTGCATGGAATACGCCGAGCTGCTCAAGCCGATGATGGCTGATGTCACTGCCGTGCTGCATGACCTGCGTCGTGGCGGCAAGGACATCATGTTCGAAGGCGCCCAGGGCTCCCTGCTGGATATCGACCACGGTACCTACCCCTACGTCACCAGCTCCAACACCACTGCTGGCGGTATTGCTACCGGCTCCGGTTTCGGCCCGCTGTACCTGGATTACATCCTCGGTATCACCAAGGCCTACACCACCCGTGTTGGCTCCGGTCCGTTCCCGACCGAACTGTTCGATGACGTCGGTGCCTTCCTGGCCAAGCGTGGGCACGAGTTCGGCGCCACCACTGGTCGTGCCCGTCGTTGCGGCTGGTTCGACGCGGTGATCCTGCGTCGCGCCATAGAGATCAACAGCATCTCCGGCCTGTGCCTGACCAAGCTGGACGTGCTCGACGGCCTGGAAACCATCCGCATCTGCACCGGTTACAAGGATGCCAATGGCCAGGTGCTGGTCGATGCGCCGACCGACGCCGACAGCTACATCGGCCTGCAGCCGGTGTACGAGGAAATGCCGGGCTGGAGCGAATCCACCCTGGGCGCAAAGACCCTGGAAGACTTGCCGGCAGCTGCGCGTGCCTACATCAAGCGCGTTGAAGAGCTGGTCGGTGCGCCGATCGATATCATCTCCACCGGCCCGGACCGCAACGAGACCATCGTGCTGCGTCATCCGTTCGCCTGATCGAGAGATTCTCGAGTCGCACAGGAGCCGCCTTCGGGCGGCTTTTTTGTGCTCGCCCGTACGGGGCCCTGGCTGGTGCGCTGGGCATGCGCTTTGCTTGTATTCAATAAATCCCGGAAGTCGCCGTTATAGCTGTTACGGTCGTTGAGGAGTGTCCCCCGTGTTCGCCATCGTTTCCATGTTGCGTAGCCGTCTGCTGCGTCCGGTGTTCGTTGCGCTTGGTCTGGCCATGTTGGTACAGGTCGGTTTGGCTGTCTGGCTGATGCGTGCGTCGGTCGATGGCATGGTCGAGGATCTGGCGCAGCGCCTGGGCGGCGAGAGCAGGCGCCTTGGTGAAGAGCTGAACATGGCCGAGCGCGAGATGACTCAGGGGCTTGCGGCCTTGTCGAGCAGCACTCGCACTCGCCTGGGCGAAGGGCTTTCCACCCAGTTGAAGAGCGAGCAGGCGCAACTGCGTGCGGTGCTGGAGGGTAACCTCAAGCAATCCGGTCAGGCGCTGGCACAACTGCTGGCGGGTGTTGCGCCGAAGTCCATCTGGGATCTGGACATTCCTGCGCTGACGGCGCTTACCCGAATCGCCCAGCAGGACCCAGCGGTGCTATTCGCCATCATCTATGACGCCGAAGGCAAGCGCCTGACGCGCAATTTCAATCGTAGTAATGCGCAGGTGCGCGAGCTGGTCGCTGCTGGGCAGGGTGGCTCGCCGCTGGAGAGGCTGGTCGAAGCAGCGTCGCGTGATCCGCGCGTGTACGTGGTTGAGGCGCAAATCAGTCCGATGGGAGCGTCGATCGGCAAGGTGCAGATGGGCCTGTCGCTGGATCTGGTGGAGAAGGAGTTGACCGCGCTGGACGGCCGCTTTGCTGCTTTGGTCAGCGGTGCTGGTGAGCTGGTCGATAGCAGTCTGGCTGGCGCTTCCGAAGAAGCGACCGGCGCGCTGCGTGAGCGCCTGCAGTCGGCCGAGCGCTACACCCAGGAAATGGCGCGTAACGGTGGTGAGTCGGTGCGCGTGGCGGCGGATTCGCTACGCTGGAACATCGCCCTCGGCTTGTTGATCGTAGGGGCGTTGGCAATGGTAATGGTCGCTGTGGTATTAGGCTGGCGAGTGCTGAGTCGCCTGCGTCTGCTCAGTGCGGCGCTCAATGACCTGGCGGCGGGCGAGGGGGATCTGACTCGCCGCGTGAGTATCGATAGTCAGGATGAAGTTGGCGAAATGGCCGATGCGGTCAATCGCTTCATCGCCAAGCTGCAACCCATTGTGCGTGAGTCTGGCGAGGTGGCGTTGCGCACTGGCGAGCAGATTCGCAGCCTGACTCAGCGCGGCGTGGCGGCCGAGGCCGCTGCTGGTCGTCAGCGCGATGAGGTGGCGGGCAGCCTGCAGGCGTTGGAGCAAATGGCCGATGAGGCGCAGGCGGAAAGCCAGGCCATGCAGGATGCGCTGCAGCGTGTCGATACCATCCGCCAGGCCGCGCACGAAAATGCGGCGATTGCTCAGCGTCTGTCCGTGCTGATCGAGGGCTTGGTGGCGCGGGTGGCTGATGGTTCGGCGGTGATCGAGCGGCTGGCCAAGCAGAGCGAGCAGATCGAGGTGGTACTGACGGTGATTCAGTCCATCGCCGAACAGACCAACCTGCTCGCGCTCAACGCGGCCATCGAAGCGGCGCGGGCTGGTGAGAGTGGGCGTGGTTTTGCGGTAGTGGCCGACGAGGTGCGCGCGCTGGCAAGCAAGACCCAGCAGTCCACTGGCGATATCCAGACGCATATCGCGGCATTGCAGCGTGGCGCGCAGGAGGCGGTTGCTGCCATCGCTCAGGCAGGTGCGCAGGGCAGCGAGGGGTTGGAGGTGCTGCGTGACAGTGCGCGCCTGCAGCAGTCGGTGCAGCAATCGGTGGATGATGTGCACGGCGCCATCAATGCGGCAACTCAGGCGGCGGCGCATCAGGCAGAAGGTGCAGGCGCTGTGCGTGGGCGTGTCGAGACCATTCATGCCGAAGCGCAGCATGCTGCCGAGGCGGTGGCAGCGATTGCCGGCAATGCCCGGGCGTTGGATGAGCTGGCAGCGCAGCTCAAGGCCAGCCTGGGGCAATTCAAAGTGTAGGGTGCGCCGTGCGCACCTTGTCTGGGCGGGTGCGCGTAGCGCGCCCTACGAGGTGGTCTGCTTTTTCGTGGGCAATAAAAAACCGAGTCATGCGACTCGGTTTTTTGAATTTTGGTGCCCAGGAGAAGACTCGAACTTCCACGGCCGTTAAGCCACTGATACCTGAAACCAGCGCGTCTACCAATTCCGCCACCTGGGCACTGCAGCAATGTTCGTCGTTACCGACACGGAGCGTTGCATCCGTTATTTGCAAAATGGCTTATCAGACCACTTCACGAAATTTGGTGCCCAGGAGAAGACTCGAACTTCCACGGCCGTTAAGCCACTGATACCTGAAACCAGCGCGTCTACCAATTCCGCCACCTGGGCACAGAAACCGATGAATCATCATCTGCTTCGTGTTACAACGTCTGCTCGACGCTGTGGGCGCGAACTATACGGGCGGGCATTTACCTTGTAAACCCCTGACCCCAAAAAAATTATTGTCACCGGAAAAGCTGCCCCGGATGCCTTTTTCGCGCTTCAATAGGCATATGGCATACACCTTTATACATAAGCACAGGTAATCCTCCTTACATGGCCGATTGGCAATCCCTCGATCCCGAGGCCGCCCGCGAGGCGGAAAAATACGACAACCCCATCCCCAGCCGTGAGCTGATCCTTTCGCACCTGGCCGAGCGCGGCGCGCCTGCCAGTCGTGAACAACTGGTCGAAGAGTTCGGTTTGCATACCGACGATCAGCTCGAAGCGCTGCGCCGCCGTCTGCGCGCCATGGAGCGTGACGGTCAGCTCATCTATACCCGCCGCGGCACCTACGCCCCGGTGGACAAGCTCGACCTGATCTGCGGCCGCATCAGTGGTCACCGCGACGGCTTCGGCTTCCTCGTGCCGGATGACGGCAGCGACGACCTGTTCCTCAGTCCAGCGCAGATGCGCCTGGTGTTCGATCGCGATCGCGCATTGGTGCGGGTCGCGGGTTTCGACCGGCGTGGCCGCCGTGAAGGCGGCATCGTCGAGGTGATCGAACGCGCTCATGAGAGCATCGTTGGCCGTTACTACGAAGAAAACGGCATCGGTTTCGTCGTCGCCGACAATCCCAAGATCCAGCAGGAAGTGCTGGTCACGCCGGGCCGTACTGCCGGTGCGCGCATCGGCCAATTCGTCGAGATCAAGATCACGCATTGGCCGACCACGCGCTTCCAGCCGCAGGGCGACATCGTCGAGGTGATCGGCAACTACATGGCACCGGGCATGGAGATCGACGTCGCGCTGCGCAGCTACGACATCCCGCACGTCTGGCCCGAGGCAGTAGTCAAGGAGGCGCGCAAGCTCAAGCCTGAAGTGGAAGAGAAGGACAAGGAGAAACGCGTCGACCTGCGTCATCTGCCCTTCGTCACCATCGATGGCGAAGACGCGCGTGACTTCGACGACGCCGTGTACTGCGAGAAGAACAGCAGCCGCTGGAAGCTGTTCTCCGGTGGCTGGAAACTCTACGTGGCCATCGCCGACGTGTCGCACTACGTCAAGGTTGGTTCGGCGCTGGACGCCGAGGCGGTCGAGCGCGGCAACTCGGTGTACTTCCCTGAACGCGTCGTGCCGATGCTGCCAGAAGAGCTGTCCAACGGCCTGTGCTCGCTCAATCCGCACGTTGATCGCCTGGCCATGGTTTGCGAAATGACCATGTCCAAGAGCGGCCAGATGGTCGACTACAAGTTCTACGAGGCGGTGATCCACTCCCATGCGCGCCTGACCTACAACAAGGTCAGCCTGATGCTGGAAGATCCCAAAAGCAGCGAGGGCAAGTCCCTGCGCAGCGAATACAAGGAAGTCCTGCCGCACCTCAACCAGCTCTATGCGTTGTATCAGGTGCTGATTGCGGCTCGTCACGAGCGCGGCGCCATCGACTTCGAAACGCAGGAGACGCGCATCATCTTCGGTGAGGATCGCAAGATCGCCGAGATTCGTCCGACCCAGCGCAACGACGCGCACAAGCTGATCGAGGAGTGCATGCTGGCCGCCAACGTGGCCACCGCGCGCTTCATGCAGGATCACGGCGTCCCGTCGTTGTACCGTGTGCACGACGGCCCGCCGCTGGAGCGCCTGGAGAAGCTCAAGGCGTTCCTCGGCGAGCTGGGTCTGTCGCTGCAGCGCGGCAAGTCCAACGACGGTCCGTCGCCCAAGGACTACCAGCGACTGCTGGAAAGCATTCGCGAGCGCCCGGACTATCACCTGATCCAGGCCGTGATGCTGCGTTCGCTGAGCCAGGCGGTATACAGCGCGCAGAACGAAGGGCACTTCGGTCTCAATTACGAGGCTTATACCCACTTCACTTCGCCGATCCGTCGCTACCCGGACCTGCTGGTGCATCGCGCCATTCGCAGCGTGATCCGCTCCAAGCGCGACACCAAGCACGTCGAGCGTGCGGGTGCGGCGATCATGCCCAAGGCACGTATCTATCCGTACGATGAGGCGACCCTGGAGAAACTCGGCGAGCAGTGCTCCATGACCGAGCGCCGTGCCGATGAAGCGACGCGTGACGTGGTCAACTGGCTCAAGTGCGAGTTCATGCAGGATCGCGTCGGTGAGACCTTTGCCGGTGTGATCACGGCGGTGACCGGTTTCGGCATCTTTGTCGAGCTGCGTGACATCTACGTCGAAGGCCTGGTGCACGTGACCGCGTTGCCGGCCGACTACTACCACTTCGATCCGGTTCACCATCGCCTGTCCGGCGAGCGCAGTGGCCGCAGCTTCCGCCTTGGTGACAGTGTCGAGGTCAAAGTGATGCGCGTCGATCTGGACGAGCGCAAGATCGACTTCGAGTTGAGCCAGGACAAGGCCGGTAAGGGTGATGATGCGCGTCGCGGTGGCAAGCCGAATGGCATGGGCAATACCGACGTGCAGAAAAGCCGGGACGTGAAGAAAGCGTTGTTGGCTGGCGCCAAGGCTGGCAAGGGTGCGAGTGGCAAGGGCGCTGCCGGCAAGTCGGCGAGCAAGTCGGCCGGTAGTTCGCGCAAAGGCTCCGGGCGTGGCGACAGTGCCCCGCCGCCTGCCGGTAAGCCGCGCAAGCGTAAGGCCAAGTCATGAGTGATCTGGAAAAGATCTACGGCGTACATGCCGTAGAAGCCTTGCTGCGTCATCACCCCAAGCGGGTGAAGCAGGTCTGGCTGGCCGATGGTCGCAGTGATCCTCGGGTGCAACCCTTGCTGGAGCTGGCTGCGCAGTCTCGCGTAAAAGTTGGGCAGTGCGAGCGCCGTGAGATGGATGCCTGGGTCGAGGGCGTGCATCAGGGTGTGGTTGCCGATGTCAGCCCCAGCCAGGTCTGGGGCGAGGCGATGCTCGAGGAGCTGCTCGATCGTTGCGAAGGCCCGCCTTTGCTGTTGGTGCTCGATGGCGTGACCGATCCGCACAACCTGGGTGCCTGCCTGCGCACGGCGGATGCCGCTGGCGCGTTGGCGGTGATCGTGCCCAAGGACAAGTCGGCCACCCTCAATGCCACGGTGCGCAAGGTCGCTTGTGGCGCTGCCGAGGTGATTCCGCTGGTGGCGGTGACCAACCTGGCGCGCAGCCTGGAGAAGTTGCAGCAGCGTGGCCTGTGGGTTGTGGGTACGGCCGGCGAGGCCGAGCAGGAGGTCTATCAGCAGGACATGACCGGGCCGACGGTGCTGATCATGGGCGCCGAGGGCAAGGGCATGCGCCGCTTGACCCGAGAGCACTGCGATTATCTGGTCAAACTGCCCATGGCCGGCAGTGTCAGCAGCCTCAACGTCTCGGTGGCCACCGGTGTCTGTCTGTTCGAAGCGGTGCGTCAGCGTCAGGCCAAGCGCAAGGGCTGACTGCTCAAATAATCGCCAATTCGTCTTGCGTGCGGCAGGGGGGTTCTCTAGAATGGCGCCCCTTGCCGTGACGGCAGGCCTTTTCGCGCCTACCGCCCGGCAAGCTCATCACGAGAAAACCCACTCCTTGCCTGACCACCTTAGTTGGCAGGCTACAACCCGTAAGGAGCATTTATGCGTCATTACGAAATCATCTTTCTGGTTCACCCGGACCAGAGCGAGCAAGTCGGCGGCATGGTCGAGCGTTACACCAAGCTGATCGAAGAAGACGGTGGCAAGATTCACCGCCTGGAAGATTGGGGCCGTCGTCAGCTGGCTTACGCCATCAACAACGTCCACAAAGCTCACTACGTCATGCTGAACGTAGAGTGCACCGGCAAGGCTCTGGCCGAGCTGGAAGACAACTTCCGCTACAACGACGCCGTGATCCGTAACCTGGTCATCCGTCGCGACGAGGCCGTCACTGGCCAGTCCGAGATGCTGAAGGCCGAAGAAAACCGCAGTGAGCGCCGCGAGCGTCGTGAACGTCCTGAAAACGCCGAGTCCAACGACGGCGATGACAGCGACAGCAACGACAGCGACAACGCTGACGAGTAATCCACGGATCTATTGAGGAGCCAATCACATGGCACGTTTCTTCCGTCGTCGTAAATTCTGCCGCTTCACCGCTGAAGACGTGAAAGAGATCGATTTCAAAGATCTCAACACCCTGAAAGCCTACATCTCGGAAACCGGCAAAATCGTTCCTAGCCGTATCACCGGTACCAAGGCTCGTTATCAGCGTCAGCTGGCCACCGCTATCAAGCGCGCCCGCTTCCTGGCCCTGCTGCCCTACACCGACAGCCACGGCCGCTGAAACCGGACAGTCGACAAGAGTTAAGGAATAGATCGCATGCGCGCCCTGGCTGAATACATCATGCGCGGCCGTATGCAGGCCACCCTCGTGGTGGTGGGATCGGCAGCGATGCCGCTGTTGTTCTGGTTGAGTGCAGCCGCTGGCAGCCTGGTGCTGCTGCGGCGTGGAGCCAGTGATGCCATCGGCATCCTGGCCTGGGCCCTGCTACCGGCGATTGCCTGGTGGTATTTCGGCGAACCGCGCACCTTGCTGGTGCTGGTCGGTGCGCTGGGGTTGGCGTTGTTGTTGCGCGCCAACTGGACCTGGAACCGCATACTGCTGAGCAGTGTGGCACTGGGCCTGGTGTATGGATTTGTCCTTGGGGCAGTGTTCCGCGAACCCATCGCGGCCATGGCCGGTGAGCTGCAGAAGCTACTGCCGACCATGTTCGATGGGGCTCACCAGCAATTGTCGGTGAGTGAACGCGAGCGTCTCGAGGCTTTGATCGCACCGGTGCTGACCGGATTGCTGGCGGCCTTGCTGCAGATTCTGAGCTTGCTGAGCCTGATCCTTGGGCGTTACTGGCAGGCCGTGTTGTACAACCCTGGCGGTTTTGGTCGCGAGTTCCGCGCCCTGAGACTGCCGCTGCCGCAGGCGCTGTTGCTGCTGGCGGGCATGATCCTAGGTCCCAATCTGGGGCCGCAGTTGGCCATGCTCACGCCGCTGTGCAGTGTGCCGCTGCTGTTCGCCGGGATCGCCCTGGTGCATGGCTTGGTAGAAAAGGGTGGGCTCGCTCGCTTCTGGCTGGTGGGCATGTACATCACGCTCCTGCTGTTCATGCAGCTGATCTATCCGTTACTGGTGGTCTTGGCCATCGTCGACAGTCTGTTTGATTTTCGCGGTCGCCTGGCGCGCAAGAATGGCCCGGGCTCTGCGAACGGTGAAGGTTAAAAGTTAAGAGGTAAGACCCAAATGGAAGTCATCCTGCTGGAAAAAATCGCCAATCTGGGCAACCTGGGCGACAAAGTGAACGTTAAAGCCGGTTACGGCCGTAACTTCCTGCTGCCGCAAGGCAAAGCCACCGCTGCCACCGAAGCCAACGTTGCTGCTTTCGAAGCACGCCGCGCTGAGCTGGAAAAAGCTGCTGCCGAGAAGAAAGCTTCTGCTGAAACTCGCGCTGCTCAGCTGGCAGAGCTGGAAGTCACCATCACCGCCACCGCTGGCGATGAAGGCAAGCTGTTCGGTTCCATCGGCACCCACGACATCGCTGACGCCCTGACCGCCTCCGGCGTGGAAGTGGCCAAAGCTGAAGTTCGTCTGCCGAACGGCACCATTCGCCAGGTTGGCGAATACGACGTAGCTGTGCACCTGCACACCGACGTCGAAGCCACCGTCAAGGTGATCGTGGTCGCTGCTTAATCAAGTAGCCGCCAAGCGGGCTTGCGCTGTAGCGTAGGTCTGCTGACAATCGGGCACGGTATCGCTCTGCGATCCGTGCCCTTTGTTTTTCTATCGCAGCATTTTCTTCCCGAGCCTATGAACGACATCAGCATTCCCGAGCAATACGACCTGCAGACTGCCGCCCTGAAAGTGCCTCCGCACTCCATCGAGGCGGAACAGTCGGTGCTCGGCGGCCTGATGCTCGACAACAACGCCTGGGAGCGTGTGCTCGATGGTGTGTCGGATGTCGATTTCTATCGCCACGACCACCGGCTGATCTTCCGCGCCATCTTCAAGCTGGCCGAGCGTAACGAACCCTTCGACGTCGTCACGCTGTCCGAGCAGTTGGACAAGGAAGGGCAGCTGTCGCAAGTCGGTGGCCTGGCTTATCTTGCCGAGCTGGCGAAGAACACGCCGTCGGTGGCCAACATCAAGGCCTATGCGCAGATCATTCGCGAACGCGCCACCCTGCGCAAACTGATCAGCATCAGCAATGAGATTGCCGACAGTGCCTACGCCCCGGAAGGCCGCACCGGCGAGGAGATTCTCGACGAGGCGGAGCGGCTGATCTTCCAGATTGCCGAGGATCGCCCCAAGACCGGTGGGCCGGTGGGCATCAACGATATTCTGGTCAAGGCCATCGACCGCATCGACACGCTGTTCAACAACGGTGACGCGATTACCGGTCTGTCCACCGGCTTCGATGACCTGGATAACCTGACCAGCGGTCTGCAGCCGGCCGACATGATCATCGTCGCCGGCCGTCCGTCGATGGGTAAGACCACCTTCGCCATGAACCTGGTGGAAAACGCGCTGATGCGCAGCGACAAGGCGATTCTGGTCTACTCGCTGGAAATGCCGTCGGAGTCCATCGTCATCCGTATGCTCGCCTCGCTGGGGCGTATCGACCAGACCAAGGTGCGTGCCGGCCAGCTGGATGACGACGATTGGCCGCGGCTGACCAGCGCGGTCAACCTGCTCAACGACCGCAAGCTGTTCATCGACGATACCGCCGGTATTTCCCCGAGCGAGATGCGGGCGCGCACGCGGCGTCTGGCACGCGAGCACGGTGAGATCGGCCTGATCATGGTCGACTACCTGCAGCTGATGCAGATTCCTGGCTCCAGCGGCGATAGCCGGGTCAACGAAATTTCCGAGATCTCGCGCTCGCTCAAGGGCCTGGCCAAGGAATTCAACTGCCCGGTCATTGCCCTGTCGCAGCTCAACCGTGGCCTGGAGCAGCGCCCCAACAAGCGCCCGATCAACTCCGACCTGCGCGAATCCGGTGCGATTGAGCAGGACGCCGACATCATCCTGTTCGTCTATCGCGACGAGGTGTATCACCCGGAGACCGAGTACAAGGGCGTAGCCGAGATCATTATCGGCAAGCAGCGTAACGGTCCGCTGGGTACGGCGCGCCTGGCCTTCCTCGGCAAATATTCGCGCTTCGAGAACCTGGCACCGGGTAGCTACCAGTTCGAGGACGAATAACCGCGCGAGCAGTGTAGGAGCGAGCTCTGCTCGCGAATCAAGCAAGGTGAACGTTTCGCCAGCAGAGCCCGTGGCTACGGCAACAGTCTGATCTCGCTCAATGAAAACGGGCGCCCAGCGGTTAAGATGGGCGCCCGTTTTTTGTTCAGGCCTTCCGTCATGCGTCCGCTTGCCGCCATCGTCGACCTCTCTGCCATCGCTCATAACTACGCCGTGGCCAAGCGCTGCGCGCCCGGGCGCCAGGCCTTCGCCGTGGTCAAGGCCAACGCCTATGGTCATGGTGTGCGCGAGGTGGTCACGGCGTTGCACGAGATTGCCGATGGCTTTGCCGTGGCCTGTCTGGAGGAGGCGGCCGAGGTGCGCGCCATGCACGGTGAGGCGCGTATCCTGCTGCTGGAGGGCAGCTTCGAGGCGAGTGAATATGCCATCGCTGCGCAGCTGGGGCTGGATCTGGTGCTACAGAGCGCGGCGCAGGCCGAGGCGCTGATCGCCAGTGATTTGGTGCGCCCTCTCAACGTCTGGCTCAAGCTGGATTCGGGCATGCACCGCCTCGGTTTCGATGCCGCCAGCCTGCGCCAGTGGCATGCACGGCTCGAAGACGCCGAGCAGGTTGCCGAGCTCAACCTGCTTAGCCATTTCGCCTGCGCCGACGAGCGCGGCCATCCGCTGACGGAGCTGCAGGTCGAGCGCTTTCTCGATCTGCTGGATCTGGATTTCAATCATCGTTCGTTGGCCAATTCGGCGGCCGTGCTGACCATTCCGGCGGCGCATATGGATTGGCTGCGCCCCGGCATCATGCTCTACGGCGCCACGCCGTTCGCCGAACTGAGTGCGCGCGAACTGGGGCTGAAACCGGCCATGACCCTGGCTGCGCGGGTGATCGCCGTGCGTGAGGTGGCAGTCGGTGAAAGCGTTGGTTATGGCGCGGCCTGGGTGGCCGAGCGGCCTTCGCGTATTGCCACGGTCAGCTGTGGTTATGCCGATGGTTATCCGCGTCACGCGCCCAGTGGCACGCCGGTGTTGATCGAGGGGCAGCGCGCCAAGCTGGCGGGCAGGGTGTCGATGGACATGTTGGCGGTGGATATCACGGACCTACCGGAAGCCGATGTCGATTCGCCGGTGGAGCTGTGGGGCGGCCAGTTGCCGGTGGATGAAGTGGCCATGGCGTGCGGCACTATCGGCTATGAGTTGCTGAGCAAGGTCACTGCGCGGGTGCCGCGGCGCTATATCGGCTAGCAGGATTTCAGGTAGGGCGGGTTGCACCCGCCTATAGGGCCAGGCCGCTGGGGACTTTAAGTACGTCCAGCTCCAGGCAGGCCTGTTCGCTCAGTTCGCCATCGTCGCCATGTACGCGCGAACCGGAGCGGCCCCGCTCCTTCACCCGGTAAAGGGCCATGTCTGCCGCCTTGTACAGCCCGGTGAAGTTCTTCGCATGGCGCGGATAGAGTGCTACGCCGATGCTGATGGTTACGCGCAGTCGCTCGGCGCCGTAGTGCACGGGCTCGGATAGCTCGGCCAGCAAGCGCTCAGCGATTTCCCGGGCCTGGCTTTCGGCATCGCTGCCGCAGATCAGCGCGGCGAACTCATCGCCGCCCAGGCGTGCAACCGCATCACCGGCGCGAACGTGCTCGCGCAGGCGCATGGCAATTACCTGCAGCATCAGGTCGCCGGCGGCGTGACCGAAGCGGTCATTGATCGGCTTGAAATGGTCCAGATCGATCAACAGCAATGCCACGCTTTCATTGTGCCGTTCGGCATGAGCCAGGGCCGACTCGCAGCGCTCGACCAGGTAACGCCGGTTGGGCAGTTCGGTCAGCGAGTCATGGAAGGCGGCGTGCTGCAGTTCACGCTCGCGTTCACGTAGTTGCTCGTTGGTAGCGGCCAGCTCGGCGGTGCGTGCGGTCACTGCAGCTTGCAGTTCATCGGCACTGGCCTGCAGTTGCGCCAAACGTGCGGTTTTCTCGCGATCTGCCTGTTGCAATGCAACGGCGCGCTCCTGTTTGAGGATCTGGATGCGATAGGCCAGGGCGAAGGAGAACAGGATGGATTCGGCAGCCACTGCCAGAGGGAACACGTAGGCATTCCACTCGGCCGGCTGCAGCACGCCGGTGGTACGCAGCAGCAGAATGGCGACACTGCCCAGGACCAACCCGTAGCCGTACAGATACAGCTGCGCTGGGAAGAAACCCTGGCGCCAGCGGATCACGGCGCTGCCCAGAGCTGCTGGGATGCTGGTCAGCGACAGCAGGGCGATGGCCCAGGCGGCGAGATAGCGCTGATCGAACAGGGTCAGAACGATGGCGATCAGGTAGATCACGCAGGCCATGTTCAGCAGGTGATGCGCCCAGCGCACGTAGATACGCGTCTGCAACAGTGTCTGGATGAAGCGGCTGGCGAACAGGCCCCATAGCGAGGGTAGGGTGATGCGATCAAGCCACGCCGGCACCGCATGGTTTGGCCACAGGTACTGTGCGCCATGGCCGGTCATGCTCATGATGAACAGCAGGGCGAAGGCAGTGGTCAGCACATACCAGAAATAGGCCTTGTCGCGCAGCGAGATGAGGATGAACAGGTTGTACAACAGCAGCGCGAAAACCACGCCATAGATAGCTCCGAGCGCCAGGTTCTCGCGGGTGGCCACTTGCGTGAGGTCTTCGAGTTGCCAGACTCGCAGCGGGAAGGAGTTGCCTGCCGGGTCGAAGGCGCGCAAGTAGAGGGTCTTTGGCTGCTCACCCAGGGTCGGTAGGTCGAACACCATGCGTCGGTAGGGGTGGTCGCGGTTTTCGCTGAAGGGGACTCGCTCGCCGGACTGACGCAACTGCCAGCCACCCTGGCCGTCAGGGAGATAGAGCTGCAGGTCCAGCTGAGTCACTGAGCCCACCTCCAGTACCCAGTAGGCAGGAGCGTACATGTCGCGTTGCAGAGTGAGTTTGATCCACCAGGGATTGAGGCTCTGGCCGACACTGGCTCGGCCGTTGGCGGGTTGAAAACGCGACTGCTGCTCAGGGCTGGCAAGGTCGTCGATGGTCAGGGTGCCTTGGGTGTCTTCCAGCAACTCGATATGCGCATTGAGCGGCATGCCGCTGCTGGCGTCGGTGAGTACCACTGACGCCGCTGCCGGGCCCGTGATCGACAGTCCCAGCAGAAGAGCGAGCAGAAAGGCGAAGCGCCGCGGCATAGATGTCCTGGCGTCGGCTGACCGAGTACTTGAGTATATGCACGGGATTGTTATCGGACGAAAACAAATATGGCGTAAGGCTACTGCAGGAAAAGAACTGATTTCTCTATCCTTTCTTTCCTGAGGTCGGCGCTGGGCAAGAGCCAGTAGCCAGTAGCCAGGTGAGTGATCTGTGCGCCCGTTTGAGCGTTTGCCGTGGTGCGCGCAGGTGCTATTAAACCCAGCGTATTAGTCTGGTTTGGTCAATTTTTGTGCTATTATCCGCGCCCCTCGTGATAGCCCGCTGATCAAAAAATATGCAAGCCGCCAAGCCGTTGTTCGACTATCCCAAGTATTGGGCCGAGTGTTTCGGGCCTGCACCGTTCCTGCCGATGAGCAGGGAGGAGATGGATCAGCTCGGCTGGGATTCGTGCGACATCATCATCGTCACCGGTGATGCCTACGTCGACCATCCTTCGTTCGGCATGGCGATCATCGGCCGTCTGCTGGAAGCCCAGGGCTTTCGCGTAGGCATCATCGCCCAGCCGAACTGGCAGTCGAAAGACGACTTCATGAAGCTCGGAGAGCCGAACCTGTTCTTCGGTGTTGCAGCCGGCAACATGGACTCGATGATCAACCGCTATACCGCCGACAAGAAGATTCGCTCCGACGACGCCTATACGCCCGGCGGCCTGGCCGGCAAGCGCCCGGATCGCGCCAGCCTGGTCTATAGCCAGCGCTGCAAGGAAGCCTACAGCCACGTTCCGGTGGTGCTGGGCGGTATCGAGGCATCCTTGCGCCGTATCGCCCATTACGACTACTGGCAGGACAAGGTCCGCCGTTCGATCCTCATGGACGCCACCGCCGATATCCTGCTCTACGGCAATGCCGAGCGCGCAGTGGTGGAGATCGCTCAGCGTCTGTCGCGTGGCGAGCAGGTCGAAACCATCAGCGATGTACGCGGCACGGCTTTCATTCGGCGTGACACGCCCGAAGGCTGGTATGAGGTCGATTCCACTCGTATCGACCGGCCGGGCCGCGTCGACAAGATCATCAACCCCTACGTCAATACTCAGGACACCGAGGCCTGTGCCATCGAGCAGGCAAAAGGCGAGGTCGAAGACCCCAACGAAGCCAAGGTGGTGCAGATTCTCGACAGCCCGCGCATGACCCGCGACAAGACGGTAATCCGTCTGCCGTCCTTCGAGAAGGTGCGCAACGACCCGGTGCTCTACGCCCACGCCAACCGCGTGCTGCACCTGGAAACCAACCCGGGCAACGCCCGCGCGCTGGTGCAGAAGCATGGCGAGGTGGACGTGTGGTTCAACCCGCCACCCATCCCCATGACCACCGAGGAAATGGACTACGTGTTCGGCATGCCCTACGCGCGCGTGCCGCATCCGGCGTATGGCAAGGAGAAGATCCCGGCCTACGAGATGATCCGTTTCTCGGTGAACATCATGCGTGGCTGCTTCGGCGGCTGCACCTTCTGCTCGATCACCGAGCACGAGGGGCGCATCATCCAGAACCGCTCGCACGAGTCGATCATCCGCGAGATCGAGGAAATGCGCGACAAGGTGCCGGGTTTCACCGGCGTGGTTTCCGACCTCGGCGGGCCGACCGCCAACATGTACCGCATCGCCTGCAAGGACCCGGAGATCGAGAAACACTGCCGCAAGCCGTCGTGCGTGTTCCCGGGCATCTGCGAGAACCTCAATACCGATCACAGCTCCCTGATCGAGTTGTACCGCAAGGCGCGTGCGCTGCCGGGCGTGAAAAAGATCCTGATCGCCTCGGGCCTGCGTTACGACCTGGCCGTGGAGTCGCCGGAGTACGTCAAGGAGCTGGTCACCCACCACGTTGGCGGCTACCTGAAGATCGCCCCGGAGCACACCGAGCGTGGCCCGCTGGACAAGATGATGAAGCCGGGGATCGGTAGCTACGACCGCTTCAAGCAGATGTTTGAGAAGTACTCGAAAGAGGCGGGCAAGGAACAGTACCTGATCCCGTACTTCATCGCTGCGCACCCGGGCACCACCGACGAGGACATGATGAACCTCGCCCTGTGGCTAAAGCGCAACGGTTTCCGCGCCGACCAGGTGCAGGCCTTCTACCCGTCGCCGATGGCCACGGCGACCGCCATGTATCACTCGGGCAAGAACCCGCTGCGCAAGGTCACCTACAAGAGCGACGGCGTCGAGATCGTCAAGAGCGAGCAACAGCGTCGTTTGCACAAGGCGTTCCTGCGCTATCACGATCCGAAAGGGTGGCCGCTGCTGCGTGAAGCGCTGACGCGCATGGGCCGCAGTGATCTGATCGGCCCGGCCAAGCATCAACTGATTCCGGCTCACCAGCCGGCTGCTGATGATGGCTACCAGAGCGCGCGTCGCAAGAACTCGACGCCCGCCGGCAGCAAGAAGGTTGGTAATGCAGGCAAGATCCTGACCCAGCACACCGGCTTGCCCCCTCGCGCCAGCGACGGCAGCAAACCCTGGGACAAGCGCGAGCAGGCCAAAGCAGCGGCCGAGGCGCGTAATCAACAGGCTGCGCGCGAGCGCGCCGGCGCGGGTAAAGGCAAGGGCAAGAAACCGTCGAAGAAGCCAGCAGTACCGCGCTGAATCATCGGTAACGCTCACGAAAACGCCAGCATTATGCTGGCGTTTTCGTTTCAGAGGCTCTGGCCGGTATCTGGTAGGGTGGGCTTCAGCCCACCATTGTCGCGTGAGGTGCGGTCATCTCAGTCAGCGCTGAAACGGCAGGTCAGGTAACGGTTGCTCGGGCCGTAGCGCAGTATCGACCACAAGCGCCTGAACAGATACAGCGGGTGGCTGCGGTAGTACGCCAGCACGGCATTGCCGACACCTTCCGAGCGGTGCTGGCGGGCCTCTTTTTTCTCCGACTTCTTGAACAGTCCGGAAAATTCCCAGTGCTGGATCTGCTCGAAGCGCTCATGCGGGTGCAAGCCATGGCGACGGAACAGGCGGGCGAAGCTGGCTGGGCTGAAATCATGCAGATGGTGCGGGTTGCCGTCGAGCGTTGGCGTGGTTGGCACCGAGGCAATGATGCGACCACCTTGGGCCAGCAGTCGTGAGAGGTTTTCTACCAGGCGCACCGGATCCGGCAGGTGCTCGATGGTCTCCAGGCTGATGATGCTGTCGAAGCCTGCGCTGTCGGCGAAGGTTTCGGCGTTGGCGCACTGATAGTGCAGGTTGGGGCGTTGATAATTCGTCTGCGCGTAAGCAATGGCTTCGGGATCGATGTCGATACCGGTGATCTGCTTGTCCGGATGCCGTTCAGCCAACAATGCACTGCCGTAACCACAGCCACACGCCATGTCGAGCACGCGCGAGCCTGCCAGCGAGTCGCTGGCGAATTCATAGCGCTGCATGTGCAGGTAGAGAGTGGCCTGGTCGGCGGCCAGGCGCTCATCCATCTTCAACGGATAGATGCGTTCGAGGGTGTGCATGGCGGCCTGTCCTTGGGCTGTGGGGGTAGAGATGGCCGACGTAGTCTGTTGTTTCCGGGTAAGGGCTGCAAGCGTCTCGCCTGGTTTTATGGCTCGGCTTGTGATGCATGGCAGGCTTGGTTTGTTTTTATATTGGCACTATAGTTCCAATATAAAAACAACATCGGAGTCCTGCCATGCGCCTTGCTGCTCCCTCTGTTATCGCTCTGTCCCTGTTGTTGGCTGCATGTGGGGAGAGCGAAGCGCCGCCCGTGGCCAGTCTCGACTTTCAGAAGCAACTGCAGACGCAGTTGATCAAGGCCAAGCCGGGTGAGGTGATCAAAATCCCCGCGGGCACCTGGCAACTTGACCGTAGCCTGAGTCTCAAGGTTAGTGGGGTGACGTTGCGCGGGGCCGGCATGGATCAGACCATCCTCAACTTCAAAGGACAGAAGTCGGGTGCCGAAGGGCTGCTGGTGAACGCCTCCGACTTCACCATCGAGGATCTGGCGCTGGAGGATACCAAGGGCGATGCGCTCAAGGTCGTGGGCGGTCAGAACATCATCATCCGCCGCGTACGTACCGAGTGGACCAATGGCCCGGCTACCGAGAATGGTGCTTATGGCATCTATCCGGTGCAGACCGAGAACGTGCTGATCGACGGCGTGGTGGCCATCGGTGCTTCGGACGCCGGCATCTACGTCGGCCAGTCGCGCAACGTGGTGGTGCGCAACAGCCGTGCCGAGCGCAACGTCGCTGGTATCGAAATCGAAAACACCATCGGTGCCGACGTTTACGACAACGTCGCCACCGGCAACACCGGCGGCATTCTGGTATTCAACATGCCCAACCTGCCGCAGCCAGGGCACACCACACGCGTCTACCGCAACAAGGTCGAGGGCAACAACCACAAGAACTTCGGCCACAAGGGCACGCCGGTCGCCAGTGTGCCGGCGGGCTCTGGAGTGCTGGTCAACTCCAACGACAAGGTGGAAATCTTCGACAACGACATTGGCGACCACCGCACCGCCAACGTCATCGTCAGCAGTTACTTCAGCACCGGTTACACCGATCTTTCCACGACCGATGATTTCGACCCCTACCCGGAAGCCATTCATATCCAAGGCAATCGTTTCGGCCCGGGCGGTGAAAGCCCTGACAACCTCGAACTCAAGGCCCTGAGGCTGGCCAAGTTCGGGCTCAATGGGCGCCTGCCGGACATCCTCTGGGATGGCTACGTGAACCCTGAAAAGCTGGTCGACGGCAAGCTGCCGGTTGAGCTGGCCATCTGCATCGACAATGGCGAGGCCGGGATCATCAACGTTGATGGACCGGGCGGCTACAAGAACATCAGCACGGACATCGAGCCACACCGCTGCGAGCTGCCTCGTCTTCCTGCCGTCGAGCTGCGCGCCGCGTTGGCAGAGAAAGGCGAGGGCGCATGAACAACGGCTGGATATTGCTGATTGCCGTGCTGCTCGCTGCTTGTAAGCCGCCGCCGCATTCGCCTTTGTACATGCCCAGCGGTGACCACTACCCGGAAAAACTCAGTAGCTGGGCCGTGCTGCAACAGCGCGATGGCCAACTGCAGCCAGCCAACAGTGTGTTGCCCTATGACCTCAATACGCCGCTGTTCACCGACTATGCGCACAAGCTTCGTACCATCTGGATGCCGCAGGGAAGCAGTGCGCAGTACGGCGAGGCGCGCTTCGATTATCCGGTGGGCACGGTACTGAGCAAGACCTTCTATTACCCGCGCGACGCTCAAGGGCGCTTGCTGCGCAACGAGCAGCGCGACACGGAAGTGGTAGAGCTTGAACGGGTGAGGCTGATCGAGACGCGTATCCTGCTGCGTCAGGAGCAAGGCTGGGTGGCCTTGCCCTATGTCTGGGACGATGCCCAGCGTGAGGCGACCCTGGAATGGGCCGGTGCCAGCTTCGACCTGGCGTTGCACGATGAGCGCGGCGAGATACTGGCGGTCGACTATCAGGTGCCGGACGCCAACCAGTGCGCGGGTTGTCATGAGGAGCAGGCGGGCAAGGGTGTGCAGCCGTTAGGGCCGAAGGCGCGTCATCTGAACAAGGATTTTGCCTATGTCGATGGAGCGGCCAACCAGTTACTGCACTGGCAGGGTATCGGTTTTCTGCAAGGTGTTCCGGCTGACATAGCCAGCGTTCCACGCAATGCCCTGTGGGGCGCGCCGCGCGAAGGGGAGGGGCTGGAACATCAGGCACGCAGTTACCTGGATGCCAACTGCTCGCACTGCCATAACCCTGAAGGGCCGGGGCGTACCTCAGGTTTGTATGCCGATCCGGCTACGCCGCTGAGCATCGCCTATGGTCTGTGCAAGCAACCAGTGGCCGCGGGCAAGGGCTCCGGTGATCGCCTGGTGGACATCCATCCCGGTGCGCCGGAAAAGTCAGTGCTGAGCTTCCGCCTGCACAGCACCGATCCCAGCATCATGATGCCCGAGGTGGGTCGCTCCACCTCCCACCGCGAAGGGCTGGAGGTGATCGACCGTTGGATCGCCAGTCTCGATGGCGAGTGCTGACAGACTAGAGCTGACCTGCCTGCCACTGCGCCTCACGGCTGGAGAGCGCCGCAGCGATATCGGCAACACTGTCTGAGGCGACACTTTCCGGCAATGGGTCAAGGCCGACGCTGGCAAATAGCTGGCCGTAGCTGTTACGCAGCTCGGCGTAGGCCAGATCACGGCGCAGGTCTGCCTGCAGAGTATTGAGTTCGCCCTGGATCAACTCCAGTTCGCCAATGCCCTGTGCCTGGTAGCGATTGCGCAACTGCTCGACGATCTGCCCGTCCAGTCCGGCCAGTTGCTGGCTAGTCTGGAACTGGCGCTGGGCTTCGCGGAAGTTGGCGTTGGCGACGTGCAACTGGGCGAGAATGGCCATGGACATGGCCTGGCGCCGCGCGTCGGCGACTTCCTGACCGGCCTTGGCCACATCGATGGCTGCCGGTGCCGAGAGCACGTTGAACAGGTTCCAAGTGACCTTCACCCCGTAGTCGGCCCAGCTCTGGTTGACCAGGAACGAGTTGCTGTCGTAATGGCCACCGGCAGAAAACTCCAGGCCCGGTAGCAGGCGCAGCATGGCCTTGCGGGTTTCGGCTGCGCTGATACGCGCCTGATAGTCCTGTTCGCGTAACTCCGGGCGACTGGCCAGGGCTTCCTGTTCCAGCGTATCGAGGGCTACCTTCAGTTCCGGAATTTGATAGCCGTCGTCGGGTGCCAGCTCAACCTGAGTTCCCAGTGGCAGGTTGATCAGGGTGGCCAGCTCGGTCTTGGCCAGCGACAGGGCGCGGCGTTGCTCTTCCAGCTGACGAGTGGCTTCGATCAGCGCGCGCTGGTAGCTCAGGGCCTGAATGGGATCGCCGATACGCTGTTCGCTCAGGCGCTGGCTGTTGTCGCGGGCCTGGGCGACGCGCGCCATCAGGCTGTCGATCTGGGTCAGCAGACGATCCGCCGCCACGGCACGCCAGTAGGCAGAACGCACGTCCTGGATGATGGTATGCACCACCTTGCGCCGGCGCTCCTGCACGATCAGACGCTGGTCGCCCTGTTGCTTGGCGCTGACGTAGCTGACACCGAAGTCCAGTACGTTCCACACCATGGTCAGGTCGGCCACGCCACGGTCGCGATCCTGCGAAGTGGAAGGTTCCAGCGACTGGGTGCCGGTATTGACGCTCTGGCTGCTGGAGGCGCTGACATTGTTGCGTCCGGCATAGCCAGCGGACAGCGCCATACGCGGCAGCATGTCGAAGGTGGCCAGGTCGACCTGGCGCTGGGCCATGGCTTCTTCCATGACCTTCAGGCGCGCCTCGAGGTTGTACTTCACTGCGCGGGCCATAGCCTCGTGCAGGGTCAGCGGAGCGCTGAGCGGCTCCTGGTCCTTGAACATGACCGCCAGATCCTGCTGGGCGCGTTGCTCACTGACGCTGCGGTCGATGGGTTGACTGGTGACAGCACAGCCACTGATGGCCAGGGTCAGCAGGCTGACCGAAAATAGTGTTTGGCTCTTTTTCATCCTTGGGCCGCCCCCTTGTCACGGCACCGATTCACTGGTTCTTCGTTGTTATGTGTTGGCTCAGGCTGGCGGTTGTGCCGCCGCTATTTGTTGCAGCGCCAGGGCCAGCTCGCGGTGCTGGCGCTGTTCGGTCTCATGAAGGTCATGCAACTGTTGACCGAGTGTCGGTGCGCCGAATAGGCCGCCACCGTTGCCTGCTCCCCATTTCTTGCCGTCGAACACTTCCAGTTGTTCACCCTCTTGCCGCACCTCCTTGCCGAAGATGCCGGAGAGACTGCTGCTACCGAACACGCCACCATCGCCACCGCCAAAGCCGAGGAAGCCGATACCCGAACCATTACCACCGGAATCGCTGGAACTGGCGAAGACCTGGGCGATATAGCTGGGCGCCAACGGGTTCTGGGTGATGAAGATGTTGCCCAGGGTTGGAATACCACTGCCCAAGGTCGGTACCTCGAATAGCGGTGGCGGCAGCAGGGGCGAAGTGGTCGGGGGTGGAGGCAGGCTTGGCAGCGTGGGCTGCAGTGGCGGACTGGGGATATCGACGTTGTGGCTTGGCGGATTGGCGCGGAACTCCGGGTCGCCCTCGTTTTGCCCAAGGCTGTAAGCCGATCCTACCAGGCCGGTGGCCAGCTCGTTGCCAGCGGCATCGACAATGGCCGTACCACTGGCATTCAGTGCGAGTGCCAGGGTTCCACTTCCAGTAATGCCGTTGATGGTTACCTGGTAAGTGCGGCTGTCTATCTGCACCAGGCTGCCAAGGCTAGCGGCGACGTTGCCGGTCGTTACCAGGCTGAAATCAGCCAGGTCGACGCCACTCACGTTCTCGCTGAAAACGACGCTATAGCGCACGCTGCCGGCGTTGGTGGGTGATGGATCCAAAGTGACGATTGCGCTAACGCTAGGCGCCGTGGTGTCGATGATCACGCCGCTGGTATCGCCGACGTTGTTCAGGGTCGGATCCATTACGTTGCCCGCAGCGTCTTGTATGCTGCCACCATTGTCGACCAGGCCGACGACGGTAATGCCGTCGGCATCGTTCAGGCCTGCCTGGACGCTGTATTGGAATACCAGGGTGCTGGTGCTCGAGCCCGCGACATAGTCGGCGAATACCGTGACACCGCCTACGTCCAGAGCCAGGCGTGGCGTACCGTTGACCAGTACCGCCTCGCTGGCGTTGACCACGAAGGTCAGGGTGTCCCCAGCGTTGTAGTGAACGCCGACCGGTACCGTGACGCTACCGATGGTAGGGGCTTGGGTATCGATGATCAGGGTCTGGCTACCGGCCGACGAGACGTTGCCGGCGGCATCGGTGGCCGTGACGGAGACGTGATTGGCACCATTGGTATTCAGGGCCAGGCTGCCGGCCGCTGGTGTGGCGGTGGCCAGGTCGAGGCTCCAGGCGCCGCCGCTGGCGACGATGGTGTAGGTAGCGCCGCCGATGGTCACGGTGACGGTGCTGTCGGCTTCCGCCGTGCCGCTCAGCACTGGTGCCAGTGCATTGGTCAGGGCCGGTGAGGTGACAGCCGGCGTTGTCGGGGCAGTGGTGTCGATGACCAGAGTCTGGCTGCCGGCCGACGAGACGTTGCCGGCGGCATCGGTGGCCGTGATGGAGACGGGGTTGGCGCCGTTGGTATTCAGTGCCAGGCTGCCGGCCGCTGGTGTGGCGGTGGCCAGGTCGAGGCTCCAGGCGCCGCCGCTGGCGACGCTGGTGTAGGTAGCGCCGCCGATGGTCACGGTGACGGTGCTGCCGGCTTCCGCCGTGCCGCTCAGCATCGGTGTCGGTGCATTGGTCAGGGCTGGTGATGTGACGACCGGCGCTGTGGGAGCATTCGTGTCGATGGCATAGGTCGGGCCGTCGGTAAACCCTCCTGTGATGGCATTGCTGGCTGCATCGACGATACCGGTACCGTTGGCATTGAGGTTCAACCCCAGACTGCCGAGCCCGGTGATGGCGTCGACCGTCACCTGATAGGTGCGTGGGTCGATCTGTACCAGCGATTGCAAAGTCGCGTTGACGCTGCCGCTGGTTATCAGGCTGAAGTCATTGATATCCACACCGCTGACGTCTTCGCTGAAGGTCACGGTAAACGTGACGCTGGAGGCGTTGGTCGGGGAGGCGCCGTCCAGGCTGATGGCGCTGACCTCCGGTGCGACGGCATCGACCAGTACCCCGGTCGTGCTGCCCACCGAGTTCAAGGTGGTCGTAGTGTCATTCCCCGCGACGTCGCGCAAGGTGCCGCCATTGGCATCGATACTACTGCCCAGGCTGATGCCGTTGCTGTCCATTTGCCCATCCACCACCGTCAGGCGGAATACCAGGGCGCTGGTCCCGGAGCCCGACACATAGCTGGCGTAGACGGTGCCGCCGGTGTCCAGGGTGATGGCCAGGCGCGGCGTGCCGCCGCTGGTGTCGACGGTCACGGCCTCGTCGAAGTTCACCGCGAAGTCGAGGTGGTCGCCGGCCAGGTAGGTGCCGTTGGCGGGCACGCCGACGCTGGTGACGGCCGGAGCCTTGCTGTCGATGGCGTAGTTGTTGGAGTCGGTGCTGCCGGAGCCGGTGTTGTCAGCTGCGTCGGTGTAGCCGGTGTTGTCCAGGGTGATGAGGTTGCTGGCGTCGGTGACGTTGGCATTGGGGGTCAGGGTGGCGGTCCAGGTGATCCCGCCGTCGCCGCTGGCGAGGTCGCTCAGCGCGCCGTTGGCCACGCTGAAGTCCGCCGTGGTCAGGCCGCTCACCGCTTCGCTGAAGGTGATGGTGACGGTGGTGCTCTGGCCGGCCTTGAGCGTGCTGTCGGCCACCACCAGGGTGGCGCTCGGGCGCTGGGTATCGATGCTGTAGCTGTTCGAGTCGGTGCTGCCGGAGCCGGTGTTGCCGGCCGCATCGGTGTAGCCGGTGTTGTCCAGGGTGATGAGGTTGCTGGCGTCGGTGACGTTGGCATTGGGGGTCAGGGTGGCGGTCCAGGTGATGCCGCCGTCGCTGCTGGCGAGGTTGCTCAGACCGCCATTGGCCACGCTGAAGTCCGCCGCGGTCAAACCGCTCACCGCCTCGTTGAACGTCACGGTGACGGTCGCCGTCTCGCCGATCCGCAGAGCCGTATCGGCCACTACGATGCTGGCGGTCGGGCGCAGGGTGTCGATGGCGTAGTTGTTGGAATTGGTGCTGCCGGAGCCGGTGTTGCCGGCCGCATCGGCGTAGCCGGTGTTGTTCAGGGTGATTAGATTGGAGGCATCGCTGACGTTGCTGAAGGGGGTGAATGTGGCGGTCCAGGTGATCCCGCCGTCGCTGCTGGTGAGGTTGCTCAGGGCGCCGTTGGCGACGCTGAAGTCCGCCGTGCTCAAACCGCTCACCGCCTCGTTGAACGTCACGGTGACGGTCGCCGTCTCGCCGATCTGCAGGGCCGTGTCGCTTAGGGTGATGCTGGTGGCGGTCGGGCGCACGCCATCGACCACCAGCGCCTTGTTGGCGCCCAGGGAGCCGGCGGCGCCGGGGGTCGGCAGGGTGAGGTTGGCCGACTGGCTGGTGCCGTCCTGAATGGTGCCGCCGTTGAGGCTGAGGGCCGAGGTGGAGGCGTAATCGAGGTCGGCCGAGATGTCGCCTGCCTGTACGGTATAGCTGAAGCTCAGCGTATCGCTGCCGGAGCCCGAAACGTAGTCGAGTGCGCGGTCTGTGCTGCCGGTTTCCAGAATCAGGGTCGGGGTGCCGGTGACATTGACCACGCTGTCGAACTGCACGTTGATAGTGATGGTGTCGCCGATCTTGTAGGTGCCGTTGGCCGTGCTGGACGAGACACTGCTGACCATCGGGGCGGTGGGGGCGGTCAGGGTCAGGTCATTGCCAGTGTCGCCGGTATAGCTGGTGGTCAATTGGGTGCCATTGCCCGCTGCGTTGAAGGTGCTGCCCTCGCTGAGGCCACTGAAGGTACCGGTGATGGCATCGGCGGCGTCATTGAGGATGACCTTGTAGATCTCGCCATTGCCGGCGGCATAACCATGGTTGACCGTCAGGGTCGCGCCGGAAACGTCGACGGCGCCATTGACCACGATCTGGTCGTAGCCGCTGCCAGCGCTGGTGCCATTGATATCCAGTGCCAGGGTGCTGCCTGCATCCAGGGTCAGATTGCCATTCACGGACAGGGTGCCGGCACCGCCGTTGCCCGGGGAGAGGGTGCCGCCGTTCTGCACGATAACGTCGCCACCCAGGGTGCCGCCGCCGGCCAGGGTGGCGCCATTGGCCACCGTGGTGGCGCTATTGGTACTGCCGTCCACGACCAAGGTGCCGGCAGACACGCTGGTCGTACCCGTGTTGGTGTTGCTGCCCGACAAGGTCAGGTTGCTGGCGCCCGTCTTGGTCAGGCTGCCCGAGCCACTGATGGTGCCGGCCAGGGTAGAGGCAGCGCCGGCATTGACAGTGGCCATACCGGTCAAGACCAGGGCATTGTCGATGGTGGTGCTGCCGGTGATCTGCAAGGTGGTGCCGTTGGCCAGGTTGAGGCTGCCGGCGCCGAGGTTGGCGTCGCTGGCGACGCTCAGGGTGCCAGCGCTGAGGCTTGTGCTGCCACTGTAGGTGTTGCTGCCGCTCAGGGTCAGGGTTGCAGCACCGGTCTTGGTCAGGTTATTGCTGCCGCCGATCACACCTGACAGGGTGGTGTCGGCGCTGGTATTTACGGTGGCAGCGCCACTGAGGGCGATGGCGTTGTCGAGGGTGGTAGCGCTGGTCACAGCCAAGGTTGAGCCGGCAGCCAGAGTCAGTGTTCCGCTGCCGAGATTGCTGTCGCTGGCGACGCTCAGGGTGCCGGCACTGACAGTCGTCGCGCCGTAGGTGTTGCTGCCATCCAGTATCAGTGTCGCGGCGCCTGCCTTGGTCAGTGCGTAGGCACCGCTGACCACGCCGGAAAGCGTAGCGTTGGCCGATGCAGTGACGGTGGCGTCACCGCCGAGAACGATGGCGTTGTCGATGATGCTGGCGCCCGTTAGCGCGAGTGTCGTCCCTGCGGCCAGGTTCACCGCCCCCGATCCCAGGTTGCCGTCGTTTGCGATCGACAGTGTGCCTGCGTTTACAAAGGTGGCGCCGTAGCTGTTGTTGCCTGACAGGGTCAGGATGCCAGCGCCGGTTTTCGACAGGTCATAGGCGCCGCTGATGGCACCGCTGATTGCGACGGCGCTGCTGCTGCCGATGCTGCTGTTGCCGGTCAGGACGATGGCGTTGTCGAGGGTGGTGCTGCCCGACACATCGAGCACGCTTCCACCCGCCAGGTTGATGGTGCCACTGCCCAGATTGCCGTCACTGGCGACCGACAGGGTTCCAGCAGAGACGGTGGTGGTGCCACTGTAGGTGTTGCTGCCGTCCAGGGTCAGGGTGCCGCTGCCCTGTTTGATCAGTGAGCCAGTGCCAGACACCGTGCCACTGACCGAGGTCGACGTATTGTCCCCTCCGGCCGACAGGGTATAGCTGCCTAGCTGGATGCTGGCGTTGATGTTGTTGCTCGCCAGGCTGCCGATGGTCTGGTTCGAGAGCAGCGTCAGGATGCTGTTGTCGTTGACTCGCACGGCGCCGTTATCGGAGAAGGAGGCATCGCCATTGAGCTTGAGCCAGCCATAGTTCAGCAAGATGGTATTGCCGGTGTAGGTGTTGGTACCGGAGAGAGTCGTCGAGTAGGTGGCGGATCCGATCTGGTTGAGATTCAGGCCGCCGGTGCCGCTGATATTGCCGGAGAAAGTGGTGTCCGCTGTCTGGTTCGTCGTCAGGCTGCTGCTGCCGAGGTTGATCGAGCCCGCGCCGGAGAGGTTGCCGATGGTCTCGTTGCTTGACAGTGCCAAGGTGGCACCTGACGACACGCTCAGGCTAGCGTTGTCGGCCAGGGCGCTGCTGCCGCTGGCTGTCAGGGTGCCTGCGGAAATGTTGGTGCCGCCAGAGAAGGTATTGCCTGTACCGGATAGGGTCAGGTTACCGGCACCTGCTTTGTTCAGCGCGCCGCTACCAGCGATCACGCTGGAAATGGTGGCGCTATCACCCGCTCCATGGGTGAAGGTCTGCGTCGTGCCACCGCCCAGAGTGATGGTGCCGCCGGTGAGGACCAGGCCGCTGGCCTGATCCATGTCGAAGGTCAGGCTCTCGTTGATCGATACGGTATTGAGGTTGAGCGTCTGGCCGGCCAGGTTGCTGGCAAAGACGATGGTCTGGCTGCCGGTGCTGTCGTTCTTGGCGATGGCCACGGCCTCGCTGAAGCTGACGCCATTGCTGAGGTTGATGGTGGCCGTGTCGGTATTGTTGGTTACGTAAATGAAATCGCTGGCGACCGTGGTAGTGGCGCTGGTGCTGCCACCGGCGCCGTCATTGAGGGTGAAGCTGATGGTGGCGTCACCTGCTGGGGTGTCGCTGCGGTAGGTGATGCGCTGCGCCACATCGTTGACCAACGCCGTGGTGGCGTTGGTGGCGCTGCTGGTGAAGGTGATGGTCAGCACGCCGCCGGTATTGGTGAAGGTGGCGAAGGTCTGTCCATTCGCTTGCAGGTTGCCGTTGCTGACGGTGAACAGGGCGCCGCTGGTATCGAAGTCCAGCACATCGCTGCTCACCGCCGTGCCGTTGCGCTGGATCACCAGGCTGGCCCCGGCCCAATTGCCATTGCCACCATTGAGTGCACTCAACTCGGCGTCGCTCAGGCTGGCGTTGCTGTCCAGGTCGAGGTACACGGTATTGCCCACGCCGGCCCAGGCAACGCTGTCGCCGTTGAGCGCACCGATGCCAGGTGCACTGTTGGAGGTAAGGTTGATCACGCTGCCAGGGCTGACGCCGACACTGCTGGAGTCGCCGGTATTGCCGCTACCGCTCCAGTTGGACTGGTTGGTGATCCGTGCCAGCCAGGTCGCGCGGTCGGCGGCAGAGGTGGGGCCGTTATACTGCACGTTGTCTTGCTGGCTGGCTCCGCCAGGCAGGCCTATGGCGTTGGTGCCGTTGATCAGCGCGTTCTGGCTGCCGGCGCCGCTGGGCAGCATCGAGTCGCGAAGTGTCGTCGCGATAGAGGTATTCCAGCCGGTTGCATCTACGACACCGGCTGAATTGTTCATGCCAAAAATGAAGTAGGGGTTGGAATCCGAGTCCTGGTAGATGAAGACACCATCGCCAGTTGCAAGCATTGGGTCTTGAACGGTATAGCCAGTTATCGCTATGTCGGCGCTGAGGTCGGTGTTCGCCGTTACGTTGGTCAACGTCGTGAAATCATCCGAGCCACCGAGGTATAGATTGAGTACCGTGCCGGCATTGATGGTGCCGCTCGTTGTCCAGGTGATCAGCCCGTCGCCAGTGGAAGTGCCTGTAAATGCGTTGCTCGCAGCATTCCAGCCCCAGTCGGTGATTTTAAGGACGGTGCCGGCAGGGATATCGACCAGCGTGGCGAAGGTGATCGTATCGTTCAGAGAGTTCCAGCCCAGAACGACCATATCACCGGCATTCAGCGTATTGAGCACATGGCTGTAATTCGCATCGGCAAACAGGCT
Source organism: Ectopseudomonas mendocina (assembly GCF_007049795.1). Lineage (GTDB taxonomy): Bacteria > Pseudomonadota > Gammaproteobacteria > Pseudomonadales > Pseudomonadaceae > Aquipseudomonas > Aquipseudomonas mendocina_D. Next base: position 132,447 of record NZ_SCFY01000008.1, on the reverse strand, counting down.
GGCGGCTTCGATGGCCCCAGTGCTGGTTTCCAGCACCCAGTCGCCGCCTTTGCTGGCATCGCCTGTCCAGTCGTTGGAGGCCGCGATGTCGGCGCCCGTGAAGTTGGCGAGTTGCTCGACGAAAACGGCCCCGTCCTCCCCCTTGCTGGTGTCGCAGCCGTAAATCAGGAAGTCACCGTTTTCCGCCAGGCTACTGCCGATGGCAGAAAGCTGGCTTTGCGCGCTGGCCATATTGTCCAGACCGAGCCGGGTCGAGCCGACCTGCAGACTGGCTTCGCCACCGTGGGAAATGAAGTGGATTGCATCGATGCCGGAGCGACCATCAAGGTATTCGGCCATTTGCGCCAAGCCGTCCCGATCCGCATCGAGGATTACGACTTCCGTACCGGCGACCAGGCTATCGAGTAATTGCTGCTTGTCTTTGACGCTGGCGTCGATGAACACGACCTCTTGACGCTGATCCGAAGTTGCCGAGGACGGGGCTGCGGCCAGATTATCGGGGGTGACATTGGCATCATGTCCAGACGGTGAATCTGCACTAGGGGCGGCCGTTGTTTCGGCTACGGTGGCAGCCACGGCTCCGTCGAACAGCATGCGTGGCTCAAGGGAAATGGCTAGCGGTGTTTTGGATGCTGCGATTGGGGAGCTACGCGATGATTCTTTCTTAGTAGTCCAAAACATGGAGTAGCTCCCTTTGATTTCATCATGCCATTATTTAGTCTGGCGGATTAGGACCGCTTCGAGTCTAGCTGTCAATGGTCTCTAGATAGGCGCCTACGGAGCGCTCCGACCAATAACTAAAAACCACTTTCGCGCACACCAATCGCAGCGATCCGCCGCCAGGCCGCGCCCAGCAGGGACTGGCGCTCACCCTCGAGCAGTACCATACCGCGTAGTGGATGATCGGGATGGATGCCGTCATCGAGCAGTGTCAGGCGTACCCCATATTGCGCCTGCACGGGCTCGGCACGCTGCTGGGCATCGCGGCGCACGGCAATAGAACCGCCGTGATCGGAGCTGAGCGCTTCCAGCTCCAGATAGGCGACGCCGGTGGCGTCTACTTCTTCCAGGCGTACCGGCAGTGCCGGGCGTGCAGGGTCGTCGGCGATAAAGCGTCCTTCGCTACCCGCCTCCAGGCGCCAGAGGCTTTCTTCGGCCAGATAACCACGTAGGCGTAATCCCGGCTCGACGATGCGCGCCAGCGGTTCGGCCGGATGCAGCCAGCGATCAGTATTCAGATCCCGTTGCAGATCCCGCACGACGCCGGCTTGCGGCGCACGTATTTGCAGGCGCTCGCGCTGTGCAGCCAGGCCTCGGTACTCGGCTACGGCTTCGGCCAGGCGTTGTTCGAGAATGCCGGCATCGGCTGCCGTTTCGCTGCGTGCCGACTGGCGGCGCAGTTGCAATTGCAGGATGTCTATTTCGCGGCGAACGATGGCTTGGCGCGAGTCCAGGTCAGGTGAGTCCAGCTCCAACAGCAGGTCGCCGGCGGCTACGTGCTGTCCGTCTTTTATATGTACGGCCTTAAGACGTGCGGCCACCGGGGCGTGCAGGGCGTGGGTGCGAGACGCTTCAAGCAGGGCTGGTATTTCCACCGAGCTGCGCCAGGGCAAGATCAGTATCAGCAGGACGGCGCCCAGACCCAGGCCGGTGAGCAGTACCTTGCGTGGATCGGCGTGTTCGCGGCGTTGCCACCACTCGCCCAGCTCACGCCAGATAGGCAGCCCGATGAACCAGAGCAGCTCGACAAGCATCAGGAAGATGCCGAGCACCTTGAAAAACAGGTGGTAGACGGCCAGTGCGATGCCGAGGAACAGGATTGCGCGCCATATCCAGGAACCGTAGCCCCAGATCAGCAGACGTCGGGTCATGCTTGGCGACCAGGGTTCAGGTACCGGTTCGCCATAGCCGAACAGGGCTTCGCGCAGGCGCCAGCGGCATAGGGCGAAGGCGCGGTTCTGCAGGTTGTCGACGCCCCACAGGTCACTGATCAGAAAATAACCATCGAAGCGCATGAAGGGGTTGAGGTTGATCACCAGGGTGGTGATCCAGGTGGCGCTGGCCAGCATGAAGGCCGAGGTGCGCAAGGGGCCATCTGGCAGCAGTGACCAGGCCAGCAAAGCCAGCACGGCCAGTACCAGTTCGGCCAGTACGCCTCCAGCGCCGATCAGCAATCGCGAACGGCGGTCGCGTACGCGCCAGGCGTCGCTGACGTCGGTGTAGAACATGGGTAACAACACCATGAAAGCCAGGCCCATGCTCTGCACCCGACAGCCTGCACGCTTGGCCATGAAGGCATGGCCGAATTCGTGGCAGAGCTTGGCGAAGGTCAGCGCGATACCGAAGGCCAGCGCGCCGCCGAGGCTGAACAGGTGCGGGAAGGTAGTGAGAAAGCGTTGCCAGTCGCGAATCACCAGGAACAGGCCAAGGGCGAATACCACGGGCAGCCCCCAGCGCAGCAGCCAGGGGCCATGGCGCTCGAGCACCGGCCAGGCGCGATTGAGGAAGGGATCAGGACGCCAGAGCGGAATGCGGAAGAACAGGTACTGATGCAGCACCCGTTTCCATGGGCTCTGGCGCTGGGCGGCGGCCTTCATGGCGTAACTGGCGCGCTGGTTGTCGTCCAGCGGGGCAACCAGATCATGCTGGCTGAGAAAACTCAGCATTTCTTCCAGTTCGGTTTGGCCCAGGGGCAGGCCTGGCTCGGCATTGGCAGCAGCCAGAACGCGCTGCGGTTCGCCCAGTGTCCAGTGGCGCAGCAGGCGTACGGCGGCTGCACCGAGTTTGAAGTAGCGACCACGCAGGGGGTCGGCCAACGTCCATTGTGGTGCGCCATCGAGGCCGGAGGCTGCAGGCGATAGCTGCAGGTCAGGGCGCAGCGCGGGCAGCGTCACAGGCCCAGGCTCTGGCGGGCTGCGGCCAGAGGGCGGCGCAGCAGGTAATAGGCCAGCGGCGCACGTTCACCGAATAGCTTGGCCGTACCGCGCAGACCGATACGCGGCGGTGCTTCGACAAAGGCTGCATCGAGCCGATAGGCCAACTGCCCGGCTGCGGTGGTCTGCGCTTCGTAGGCAGAACGCTCCAGCTGGGCCAGGTGACGGTTGAGCGGATCGCTGTCGAGAAACAGCGCCACTTCAGCGCCAGGCTGCAGGGCGATGGCATCGCCCACCGGCAATTCGATACGCAGTTCGGCCTGGCTCGGGTCGGCGATCTGCATCAACCGCTCACCAGTTTGCACGGGCTTGCCGGTCAGGCGCTCGGCGTCGGCGAAAACGGCGATGCCCGCACGTTCGGCGCGTACCTCGCTGCGCGCCAGCAGTTGCCTGGCATAGTCGCGTTCGGCGCGCTTCTGCTCGACGCGCGCGGCCAGCAGGTCGAGACGGGCGCTGGACTCTGCATCGGCGAAGGCGCGCTGGCTGTTGGCCTTGAGCTCGGCCTCGGCCACGCCCAGGGCGCGTTCGGCCACATCGGCCTGAGCCTTGAGGCTGGTGGCCTCGAAGCGCACCAGCAGGTCACCGGCGGCGACGTTTTGATTGGGCTTGACCAGAAATTCGGCGATCACGCCATCCAGTGGGGCGGCGACCACCCGGCCGCCTAGCGGAACGACTTCGGCAGGTGCCAGTACCGACTGGCGCACTGGGATCAGCAGCAGGAGCGAGAGCGCCGCCGCGACGGCCAGCAGCTTCTTGCGCGGCCAGCGCATGCGCCAGGGTTTGTGCGGTTGCAGCGCCAGCCAGGCGTGAGCATAGGTGTCGGCCAGTTGCCTGAGCAGTGATTGCTCGGCCTCGTTGAAGGGCAGGTCGCGGGCCAGCCATAGACCGCCGAAGGTTTCGCCGCTGCGATTCTTCAGGGGAAGCCAGTAGGCATGTGCCGCGGACAGGTCGTTCATATCGGCGCGCGCCTGTTCGTCCAGATGCGTGGGGTCGACGTTATGCCCCTCGTCCAGACGTTCTTGCTTGAGCAAGGTCGCGGTGGCGCGCTCGACGAAGGCGACGAATGGCGCATGCGCTTCCACCACGCTGATGCCGGTCAGCGCCTGCACCTTGCCGGCGATCAGCAGGGCGGCGTGGCGGAAGCCGAACAGTGCCTGGCCGTCATTGACCATGGCGAAGGCCAGTTGCTCGGTATTACCGGCCTTGCGGGCTTGCTGCTCAAGTCCGAGAAACAGGGCGAAGACTCGCTCGGCTGTTCCGGGCAGTGGTGCGTTCATTCAGTCACCTGGAGTTGCGCAGTACCGCTCATGCCGGCGAGCAGCCCCTTGGTATCGTCCGGCAGGCTGCCGATCAGCAGCAGGGTCTGGCTGCCCTCGTCAATACGCGCGCCCAGGCGTTTAACCGTGGCCTTGAGCGGTTTGCCGGTTTCGTCGGGAGTGAAATCGAACGTCTGGCCCGCCTGCAGGCGACTAAGCCAGTTGGATGGCACCAGCAGGTAGATCTCCAGTGTGCCGTTATCTACGACATCCAGCAGCGGAGTGCCGCTGGCCACGCTTTCGTGCGGTTGGGCGCGGCGCAGAACCACACGGCCATTGAAGGGGGCGGTGACGCTGCAGCGTTTCACCTGTACCTGGTATACCTGGGTTTCCGCCTGGGCCTGGGCCTGCCGGGCCTCGGCCAAAGCTACTTCGAAGTGGCCAACCGAGTTGAGAGCAGCCAGCTGTTTCTTGTGGTTCAGCTCTTCGCGGGTAGCACGGGTGGCGGCCTGCGCTGCATTGAGTTGCGCCTGATAGGCACTGCAGTCGAAGCGCACCAGAACGTCACCTTTGTTGAAGTCCTGGCCATCGCTGAAGGGCATTTCGATGATGCGGCCAGGCAGTTCACTGGACAGTACGGCCTGGTTGCGGGCTCGCAGTACGCCGCGCACCTGGCGCTCGCCGGTTTGCGTGGCGACTGGCGCCAGTGACTCGAGTAACGGGTCGTCGGCCCATACGAGTGAGCTGAGTGCAAAGATCAGCAGGCCAAATAGGGAGGGGAGAGGGCTGTGGCGCGGCATGGCATACGTCCTTGCATGGAGTCAGCGCAGTCTACGGTAGAAGTCGATCATGGCAAATTGGCCGTAACGATGCATTGCTATGGTGCATGATGTCGACTCTGGTGCGCGCAAGGCCTGCTTCTGGTGCGCGGGGGTTCATGCCCGCCTAGACGGTGCGTGGTTTGGCCCCTGGCATAAGTCTTGCGCTGCACTGAGTATCGTCCAGGCTAGCAGGAGGCCGCCGTGTCGATTCATGTCGCGCTGCATCATGTCACCCACTACCGCTACGACCGCGCGGTCAATCTCGGGCCACAGGTCGTGCGCCTGCGCCCGGCACCGCACAGCCGCACGCGCATTCTCTCCTACGCATTGAAAGTCGAGCCGGCCGAATACTTCATCAACTGGCAGCAAGACCCGCAGGGTAATTACCTGGCGCGTCTGGTGTTCCCGGAGAAGACTCGCGAGTTCAAGGTCGAGGTGGACCTGGTCGCCGAGATGGCGGTGTTCAACCCGTTCGACTTCTTCCTTGAGCCCTACGCCGAGCGCATTCCTTTCGCCTACACCGAGGGCGAGCAGCGCGAGCTGGCGCCTTATCTGGTCAAGCTGCCGGCTACGCCGCTGTTCGCCAAGTACCTGGCCGGTATTTCTCGCAAGCCGCGTCCCAGCATCGATTTTCTGGTCGAGCTGAACCAACGTCTGTCGGCCGACATTCGCTACCTGATTCGCATGGAGCCGGGCGTGCAGACGCCGGAGCAATCGCTCGAACTGGCTGCCGGTTCGTGCCGCGATTCGGCCTGGCTGTTGGTGCAGCTGCTGCGTCACCTGGGGCTGGCAGCGCGCTTCGTCTCCGGTTACCTGATCCAGCTCACGGCCGACGTGAAAGCCCTCGACGGCCCCTCCGGCACCGACAAGGATTTCACCGACCTGCACGCCTGGTGTGAGGTGTATTTGCCCGGGGCCGGCTGGGTCGGTCTCGACCCCACTTCAGGCCTGTTCGCCGGCGAAGGCCATATCCCGCTGGCCTGCAGCCCGGAGCCGTCTTCGGCGGCGCCGATCACCGGTGGTCTGGACGAGTGCGAGGTGGAATTCGAGCACCTGATGAGCGTCGAGCGTGTGTGGGAAGCACCACGCGTCACCAAACCCTACAGCGAGGCGCAATGGCAGGCGATCCAGGCGCTGGGCCAGCAGATCGACGATGACCTGCACAAGCACGACGTACGCCTGACCATGGGCGGCGAGCCGACATTCGTTGCCCTCGACTACCCCGATGATGACGAATGGAACACCGCCGCCCTCGGCCCGAACAAGCGTCGTCTGGCCGCTGATCTGTTCTACCGCTTGCGCGACCATTACGCACCCTCCGCGCTGGTGCATTTCGGCCAGGGCAAGTGGTACCCGGGCGAGCAATTGCCGCGCTGGTCGCTCAATTGCTTCTGGCGCCGTGACGGTGAGCCGTTGTGGCATGAGCCGAAACTGCTGGCCGACGAGAAGCGCGGCTATGGCGCCACCGCCGCAACCGCCGAGCGCTTCCTCGCCGCCCTGGCCGAGCGTTTGGGTGTGGATGGCGGCAACGTCTTCCCAGCCTATGAAGACTGGTTCTACTACCTGTGGCGCGAGCGCAAGCTGCCGGACAACGTCACCCCGGATGACCCACGTCTGAGCGACCCGCTGGAGCGCGAGCGCCTGCGCAAGGTGTTCGATCAAGGGCTCGACTCGGTGGTTGGCCACGTGTTGCCGTTGGCGCGTCAGGTGGTCGGCGAAGGCTGGCAGAGTGGGCGCTGGTTCCTGCGTGACGAGCATTGCCGTCTGTTGCCGGGCGACTCGGCGCTGGGCTATCGGCTGCCGCTGGATTCCATGCCCTGGGTCAGTCAGGCCGACTACCCTTACGTCAATCCGGTCGACCCCAGCCAGGCGTTGCCGCCGTTGCCCAGTCCGGCGCAGATCCAGCGTCAGCTGCGCGGTGTCTGGCGTGGCGCCAGTGCCAACGTGCAGAGTGCGCGCCCGGCCAGCGGGCAGTCGGCGGCCGGTATCGTGCGTACCGCGCTGTGCGCCGAACCGCGCGAGGGCCGGCTGTATCTGTTCATGCCGCCGTTGGCGCATCTGGAGGACTATCTGGAGCTGGTCGCGGCCATCGAGGCGGTGGCGGCCGAGTTGAACTGCCCGGTGCTGATGGAGGGCTACGAGCCGCCGCTGGACCCGCGTCTACAGTATTTCCGCGTTACCCCCGACCCGGGCGTGATCGAGGTCAACATCCACCCGGCCGCCAGTTGGGATGAGCTGGTCGAGCGCTGCGAATTTCTCTACGAGGCGGCGCGGCAGTCGCGTCTGTCCAGCGAGAAATTCATGATCGACGGACGCCACACCGGCACCGGCGGCGGTAACCACTTCGTCCTCGGCGGGGCGACGCCGGGGGATTCGCCCTTTCTGCGCCGTCCCGATCTGCTGCGTAGCCTGATCAGCTATTGGCACAACCACCCGTCGCTGTCCTATCTGTTCAGCGGTCTGTTCATCGGCCCGACCTCGCAGGCGCCGCGTGTGGATGAAGCGCGCAACGATGCCTTGTACGAGCTGGAGATCGCCTTCGCGCAGATGCCCGAGCCGGGCCGTGATTGTCCGCCGTGGCTGGTCGACCGCCTGCTGCGTAACCTGCTGGTGGACGTTACCGGCAACACTCACCGCGCCGAGTTCTGCATCGACAAACTGTACTCGCCGGATTCGGCCAGCGGCCGACTCGGCCTGCTCGAGCTGCGTGCCTTCGAGATGCCACCGCATGCGCAGATGAGTCTGGCTCAGCAACTGCTGCTGCGTGCGCTGATCGCGCGCTTCTGGCAGGAGCCCTATCGGCCGGCGAAGCTGGTGCGTTGGGGCACCGAGTTGCACGACCGTTACCTGCTACCGCATTTCATCGAGCAGGACTTCGCCGATGTGCTGCAGGAACTGGGTGCCTTTGGCTATCGCCTACGCAGCGAATGGTTCGCCCCGCATCTGGAGTTCCGCTTTCCCAAGGCCGGCGACTTCATGGTCAAGGGTATCGACCTGGAAGTGCGCCAGGCGCTGGAGCCTTGGCACGTGCTGGGTGAGGAGGGGGCGGTCGGTGGCACCGTACGCTACGTCGACTCGTCCCTGGAGCGGCTGCAGCTGAAGGTGAACGGCATGGCCCCGGATCGCTATGTGTTGACTTGCAACGGCGTGCCGGTGCCGTTGCGGCCGACCGGCAAGGTCGGCGAGTTCGTCGGTGGCGTGCGTTTCCGCGCCTGGCAGCCGGCCAGCTGCCTGCAACCGACCATCGGCGTGCATGCACCACTGGTATTCGACCTCGTCGACACCTGGATGCAGCGCTCGCTGGGTGGTTGCCAGTACCATGTCGCGCATCCGGGCGGTCGCAACTACGACAGCCTGCCGGTCAATGCCTACGAGGCCGAGAGCCGGCGCCTGGCGCGCTTCTTCCGCCTGGGCCACAGCCCAGGCAAGCGCCCAGTCTTGCAGCCGATAGATAATAATGAACTGCCGATGACCCTGGATCTGCGTCGCGTTTGACGACATGTTGCTCACCTGAGTGTCGGCTAACGCGATCAGTCCCCTCGCCCCTCTGGGGAGAGGGTTAGGGAGAGGGGAGAGTGGGCGACTTCGCACTGTTTTCAGCCCTCTCCCCCGGCCCCTCTCCCATAAATGGGAGAGGGGAGCTTAAAGCCGCACCGCCTTGCCACTGCCGAGCTTGCCATGCACGACCTGTTAGCCGATTACCCGCCCCCTGCCGGGGCCTACCACGAACTGCTCGACGCCAAGGGCAACGTGCGCCCGCACTGGCGCCGCCTGTACGAGCAACTGGCGCGCAGCCGTCCGGAACACCTGGCGCAGCGCGAGGCGATGCTGGCCCGGCAGATCCAGGAAAACGGCGTCACCTACAACGTCTACGCCGACCCGGAAGGTGCGGATCGCCCGTGGGAGCTGGATCTGCTGCCCAATCCGATCCCGGCGGACGAGTGGCAGCAGATCGCCGCAGGCGTGGCTCAGCGCGCGACCCTGCTCAATCGCGTGCTGGCTGATCTCTACGGCCCGCAGAAGCTGATCGCTGAAGGCTTGCTGCCGACCGAACTGGTGTTCGGCCACAACAATTTCCTCTGGCCCTGCCAGGGCATGCAGGCGCCGGGCGGCACCTGGCTGCACCTGTACGCAGTGGATCTGGCCCGGGCGCCGGACGGCCGTTGGTGGGTCACCGCCGACCGCACCCAGGCACCCTCCGGTGCCGGATACGCGCTGGAGAACCGGCAGATCGTCTCCCGCGCCTTCCCCGAGCTGTACCGCGACCTGCGCGTGCAGTACCTGGCCGGTTTCTTCCGCACCTTGCAGGACACCCTGGCACGCCAGGCGCCGAGTGGCGGCGAGACGCCGCTGGTGGTACTGCTGACGCCGGGGCGCTTCAACGAAAGCTATTTCGAGCACCTGTACCTGGCGCGCCAGCTCGGTTATCCACTGGTCGAAGGCAGCGACCTGACCGTGCGCGATGCCACCCTCTACCTCAAGACCCTGGCCGGCCTGCGCCGCGTGCATGCGGTGTTGCGCCGCCTCGACGATGACTACTGCGACCCGCTGGAGCTGCGCACCGACTCGGCCCTTGGCGTGCCTGGCCTGCTCGAGGCGGTGCGCCGCGGCCGCGTGCTGGTGGCCAATGCCCTGGGCAGCGGCGTGCTGGAATCCCCCGGCCTGCCCGGCTTTTTGCCGGCGATCAGCGAGCACCTGTTGGGCGAGGAACTGCTGCTGCCATCCATAGCCAGCTGGTGGTGCGGCGAGCCGCCGGTACTGGACGAGGCGCTGGAGAAACTCGACCAGTTGCTGGTGCGTCCGGCCTTCCCCTCGCAGAGCTTCAATCCGGTGTTCGGCCGTGGCCTGGACGAGGCGCAGCGCGCCAAGCTGGCCGAGCGCTTGCAGGCACGTCCCTACGCCTATGTCGCGCAGGCGCGGGCCAAGCTGTCGCAGGCGCCGGTGTGGGACGGCAGCGGTTTGCAGCCGCGGGCCATCGGCATGCGCGTGTTCGCCGTGGCCAGCGCCGATGGCTATCGAGTGATGCCGGGTGGCCTGACGCGTGTGGCCGCCGAGGCCGATGCCGAGGTCGTGTCGATGCAGCGCGGCGGGGCGAGCAAGGATACCTGGGTGCTCGGCACACGGCAGAGTGGCGGCGAGCCCTGGCAGACGCAACGCACGCTCGGCACCGCCGACCTGGTACGCAGCGACCCCTTCCTGCCTTCACGCGTGGTGGAGAACCTGTACTGGTTCGGTCGTTATGCCGAGCGCTGCGAGGGCAATGCGCGCCTGCTGCGCATCATGCTGGCGCGCTACGTCGATGACGATGACGACCCACAGGCGCTGCAGAGCGCGCTGGCGCTGGCGCAGGAATTGGGCCTGCTGGCAGATCCCGAGGAGGGCGAACTGGCGGAGCGTCTGTTGCAGGCGTTGCTCGGTAGCGACTGGCCGGCCAGCCTGCGCTCCAATCTGCAGCGCTTGCAGTGGGCCGCTGGCAGTGTGCGCGGCAAGCTGTCCCAGGCCAACTGGCAGGCGCTGGTGGAACTGCAGCGCGAGGCGCAGTTGCTCGAAGGCCAGCCGGCCGACTTCGGCGAGCTGCTGGATTTCCTCAACCGCCTGCTGATGTCGCTGGCGGCGCTGTCGGGCTTTGCCCTCGATGACATGACGCGCGACGACGGCTGGCGCTTCCTCATGCTCGGTCGTTACATCGAGCGCTTGCAGTTTCTTTGCGACAGCTTCGCCGGCTTCCTGCGCAGCGGCTCGGCCACCGACCAGTCGGCGCTGGAATGGTTGCTGGAGCTGGGCAACAGCAGCATCACCTACCGCACCCGTTACCTGGCTTCGGCGCAGTTGATTCCGGTGCTCGACCTGCTGTTGCTCGATGAACAGAACCCGCACGCCGTGATTTTCCAGATGCGCACCTTGCTACGTTCGCTGGAAGGGCTCAATGAGCGTTTCGAACTGCCGGCCGAGCGCTACCTGGTCTATCTGGAACAGCAGCTCACCGCCTTCAGCCTGGCCAGCCTGGAGAACCCGCTGTTCGGCCCTGGCAGCACCCGGGCGGTGCTCGAAGGTCTGGCCGATTTGCTGGTGGCCATCAGCGAGGCTGCCGGCGCGGTCTCCGATCACCTCGGGCTGCGTTTCTTCGCCCATGTCGATGTCAGTCAGCGGACGCAATCCTCATGAGCAGCGCGTTGTATCAGGTTCTCCACGACACCCATTATCGTTACTCGGCGCCGGTTTCCCTGGCCCAGCAACTGGCGCACCTGTGGCCGCGCGAATGCCCCTGGCAGCGCTGCCACGAACAGGAACTGCGCATCGACCCACAGCCCTGCCAGCGCCGTGACGGACTGGATGTGTTCGGCAACCCGCTGACGCGCCTGGTGTTCGAGCGCCCGCACGAGCAGCTCAGCGTTAGTGCGCGCTTGCGCATCGAGGTGCTGGCACGTGCGCCACTGGATCTCGATGATTCGCCGAGCTGGGAGGCGGCCTGCGCTGCCCTCAGCTACAGCGGCAAGCCGATGGCGCCAGCGCTGCTGGAGGCGGCACGCTACCGTTTCGAGTCGCCCTACGTGCGTCTCAAGCAGGTCTTCGCCGACTACGGCGACGATTGCTTCACGCCGGAGCGCCCGCTGCTGCAGGCGTGCCAGGCGCTGATGCAGAAGATCTTCGAGGAATTCAGTTTCGATGCCGGCGCCACTCAGGTGGCTACGCCACTGCTGCAGGTGCTGGAAGAAAAACGCGGCGTCTGCCAGGACTTCGCCCACCTGATGCTTGCCTGCCTGCGTTCGCGCGGCCTGGCGGCCCGCTATGTCAGCGGTTACCTGCTGACCCAGCCGCCACCCGGCCAACCACGGCTGATCGGTGCGGATGCCTCGCATGCCTGGATCTCGCTGTACTGTCCGCGTCAGGGTTGGGTGGATTTCGACCCGACCAATAACGTACGGCCGGCGCTGGAGCACATCACTCTGGCCTGGGGCCGGGATTTCTCCGATGTGTCGCCGCTGCGTGGGGTGATCCTGGGGGGCGGCAGCCATGACCCGGAAGTGGAGGTCACGGTGCTGCCGCTCGGATAGATGGGATGAAGGGCTTCGCTTGAAGCCCTGGAAATGACTCAGTCGACCAGCTTCACGCTGCCTTTCATCATCGAGTAGTGACCGGGGAAGGAGCAGAAGAAGCTGTAGTCCTCACCAGCGGCCAGTTTGCTCACGTCGAAGGTCACCGAGGTGCTCTCGCCGCCGCCGATCAGGTCGGTATGAGCGATCACGCGCTCGTCGCCGGCCTTGAGGTAACTGGCGTCCGGGCCGGCGGGAATGCCGTCGGTGGCGATACCGGGCATGTCGGCGGTCTTGCTCAGCACCCAGTTGTGGCCCATGGCGGTCTTGGGCAGCGAGCCGGTGTGCTTGAGGTTGACGGTAAAGGTCTTGCAGCTCTTGCTGACAGAGATGGCTTGGGTGTTGAAGGTCATCTGGTCGGTCGATTCGACATCCACCGAGCATTCGGCAGCGAGCAGCGGGGTGCTGGCCAGGCCGAGCAGAGCGATTAGAGCAGCGTTACGCAACATCATGTGAATCCTCCAGATTCTGAGTTTCCGGTCAGGTATGGACAGATTCGCACAGCTTTCAGTACTCGTGGGTGCGACCGAACGCCACGTGAGGTTATCCCGACAATCTGTGGGTAACTCTGTTGAGAAGCTCTGCAACGGCGCCCCAGAGCCTGATCCTACGGCCTTTCTGGGTGGCTGGTCAGGTTTTGTTCAGGGCGCACCTGTCGAGCAAAAAATCCTTTGTAATGAATTGATTGGCGGCGGGTGGAGAAAATCCGCAGGCTTCCATCGGGCTGTCATGGCTTATCCCCGGAAAGCGTGGAGCAAGCTGTGGATAAGCTTGGGGAAAGTGCTTGCCGGCCGCATTTGTCGAAGCGTACCGCCGGCTGATCAGGAAATGACCGGCTCAACGAGTCCTGGATGGGCGCAGCAACTGCCACAGACGAGTACCGAGGCTCACCAGCGGCAGGCTGAGCAAACCGGCGGCCACGCCCAGCAACGCATTGAGCAGCGTCGGCACTAGCGCAGAAAGTAGCTGCCCCGCATCCTGCGCCACCCACTGCGCCGCGTGATGCACGGCAGCTTCGACGGGCGGCAGGCCGTGGCTGAGGATACCGCCGCCGACCATGAACATGGCTGCGGTGCCGATTACCGATAGCGCCTTCATCAGCCAGGGCGCCAGACGCAGGATGCCGCGTCCGCAAGCCTGGGCGAAGGCGCTGGCGCGCTGGCTAAGATAGAGCCCGGCATCGTCCAGTTTGACGATGCCGGCGACTAGCCCATAGACGCCGGCGGTCATCACCAGGGCGATGCCGCTGAGCACCAGCACCTGATTGAGGAAGCTGGCGGTGGCGACGGTGCCGAGGGTAATGGCGATGATTTCCGCGGAGAGAATGAAGTCGGTGCGCACGGCGCCGCGAATCTTGTCGCGCTCGAATGCCACCAGGTCGATCGCAGGGTCGGCAATCGCCTCCAGGCGCGCCTGCTGCTCCTCGGGCTCATGCCGATGCAGCAACTTATGCAGCAGCTTCTCCGCGCCTTCGTAGCAGAGGAACAGGCCACCGAGCATCAGCAGCGGCACCACCAGCCAGGGCGCCACGGCGCTGATCAGCAGGGCTGCCGGCACCAGAATCGCCTTGTTCAACAGCGAACCCTTGGCCACTGCCCAGACCACCGGCAGCTCGCGATCTGCGCGCACGCCTGTGACCTGCTGGGCATTGAGAGCGAGGTCGTCACCCAGCACGCCGGCGGTCTTGCGTGCGGCGATCTTGGTCATGGTGGCGACGTCGTCGAGTACGGTACTGATGTCGTCGATCAGGGCGAGCAGGCTGCTTCCGGCCATGTTGCGGCTTCCGTAGAGAGAGAAGCCGCAGAGCGTAGCATTGTGTTACATGTCTGCGTACAGGCTCAGACGGGCGCGCGATCCACCCATTTCGGCGCCACGCTGGGACGCCACTCGTTCAGGGCGTCGAGCAGGTCCTGCGGGGTGTCTGCGATCCGCAGCATCTCGCGGTGTTGCGGGCGAACGAAGCGTTCGGCGACCAGGTGATCGAGAAAATCCCCCAGCTTGCTGTAGAAGCCATTTACCTCCAGCAGCCCCAGTGGCTTGGCGTGGTAGCCGAGCTGGCCCCAGGTCCAGACCTCGAACAGTTCTTCCAGGGTACCGAGGCCGCCGGGCAGGGCGATGAAGGCGTCGGCCAGCTCAGCCATGCGCGCCTTGCGTGCGTGCATGCCGTCCACCACTTCCAGGCAGGTCAGGCCGCGGTGGCCGATTTCTGCACGCTCCAGGCTTTGCGGGATGATGCCGATCACTTCGCCACCGGCATTGAGTGCCGCATCGGCGACCACACCCATCAGGCCGACTGCGCCGCCGCCGTAGATCAGGCGAATACCGCGCTCGGCCAGGTGTTGCCCCAGCGCTTCGGCAGCTTCTCGGTAGATGGGGCTGGCGCCAGGGCTGGCACCACAGAAGACGCAGACGCTACGCAGGGACATGGACGGATTCCTTGGCTGAATGCGCCAAGGGTAACCAGTCGCTACGCAGCCACCAAGTGTCAGTGCCGCGTATCAATGCCGCAGGTAGCGCAGGCGTAGCTGGCGAGCAGTTGCTTGAGCAGGTCGTTGAGGTACATGGCGCGGCTTCCTGACGCAGGGACATGCTGTTCAGGCTAGTCCCGATGCCGGCGCCGCGCCGTTAGATTGTTTCGATGATGGCGATAGCCGCCGTGCGATCAGACCAGTTCCAGCGCACTCATCCCGGCCAGGCCCAGCAGCACCGCGCCGCAGGCTGCATAGGTCAGGCGGTGCCAGAGTAGCGAGGCGGCGCGGCGGAACCAGTCCACCAGGCCGGCGCAGATGAAGCACCAGAGGATCGACGACACCATGAACCCGGCGAAGAACACCGCCAAATGCATGGGTGTCGGCTGGGCGACGCCGATGGCGGCCATCGCACCGCCCATCGCAGCCCAGTAGACGATGTTCTGCGGGTTGGTCAGCGATAACGCCGCGCCTGCGGCGAAGGCACCACCGGCGGCGACCTGACCATCATCGCTGGGTTGTGGCGGGCGATGGGCGTCGCGCAGCGACTGATAGCCAAGCCAGGCCAGGTAGAGCGCGCTGGCCAGCGTCAGCGGGTAGCGAATCTGTGCGCTGTCGAGCAGCAGTGCCAGGCCGGTGAGGCCGAGTGCGGCCCAGGTGGCGTCGCCCACCAGCGAGCCGATCTGCACCAGCAGTGCAGGTCTGTAGCCGTCACGCAGGCCGCGGCGCAGGGTTTCGCTGAACACGGCACCCGGAGCGGCGTTGAACACGAAACCAAGCAGCATGGCGGCGAGGAAGAAACTGAACATGAAGCGTCCTTACTAGGCAGGGAAACGAAGGCTACTCGCCTAAGCAGGCAGCATGCCAGGTGGGGAAAATAAAGTTTTCCACGAAGCCTGTGGGAATAACTGTGGATAAGCTGGTGGTGCCTTTCTGTGGGGCTTAAATGGCGCCGTTTTCAAGGTGCTGATGAAGATTTGATCAGTGGCATTTTTCCTTAGTACACAGAGACTTGACATGTTTTCGGGAAGCAGCAGCCGAGCTTTGCGTTTGTCCACGAGAGCTGTGGGTGATGTTGTTGATAACTTCTGTAAGCCTTGTCGTAGCCCTTTGCTGGCGAGCGCTTCAGCGCTTTGGCGTTTTTTTGATCAGGCCGTTGTGGGCGCCGCGAAGGGGGCGGATTACGTGCGTTTGTCCAGTGTTTTTTCTGATGATCACTCGCAGGGTGAAGATTATCCCCTGAATCTGTTGATGGGTCTGTGGATAAGCTGGTGATGGCGCGCGCTAGCTCACGTTGGGTCAGTGTTTGCCCGCGCTGTGCGCTTAGTCTTCGGTCAGCGCACCGAGCTGGGTGGAGCGCCCCAACAACTGCAAGGCGCGATCCGGATAGTCGGTGATCAGGCCATTGACGCCCATCTCCAGCAGCGCGCGCATGCTGGGTTGCTCGTTGATCGTCCACAGATGTACCTGTAGGCCGCGTGCCTGTGCGTTGCGAACCAGCCGCGGTGTGGCCAGGGTCAGGCCGCTGTGCTCGGGGGGTATCTGCAGCACCGGGTAGGAAGGCGACAGCAGGTCGCTCAGTCCCAGCCAGTTGAGCGCCAGCAGCAGGCGCACCGAAACCGGCCCGGCTGCGGTGGCGACCTCCGGGCAGAGCTCCCTGAAGCGCTTGAGGCTGCGCTCATGAAAACTGCCGACAATGACCCGATCGAGTTGGTCGTAAGCCGCCAGCACTTCGCAGAGCACAGCTTCCATACCAACATCGGGCACCTTGATTTCGAGCGCCTTGGGGATCAATGGGAAGCGCTCGAACACCTCTTCCAGTGCGGCAATACGCGTACCCTGACCACGGTAGGGATAGCTCTGACCGCTATCGGCCGTCCATTTGTAGCCGGCATCGAGCGCTTGTAGTTCGGCGAGGCTGAAGTGCGCGACCGGGCCTTGGCCATTGGTAGTGCGTTCCAGGGTGTCATCGTGGATCACCACCAGTTTGGCGTCCTGGCTCAGGTGCAGATCCATCTCCAGCATGTCGACGCCGAGAGCGGTGGCGCGCTCGAAGGCGAACAGGGTGTTCTCCGGCCACAGCCCCTTGCCACCGCGATGGGCGATCACCAGGGGGCGTTCGCCAAGGTCTTCGAGCACTGCAGGCGTGCTCGCCGGGCGGCTGGTCAGTGTGGCACCAGCACGACGACGCCGATCAGCAGCAGCGGGACGAGCAGAAATCGGGTGATGCGCAGCATGGGCCAGGTCTCGAAAGCGGTTCGGGACTTTGTGCCCCACTACAGAGGCATTGGCAAGCGCTGCGGCTGAAGGGGGAGCGCCCAGAGCAGTATTCGCGGTGGGCGCGTCGGAGTCGGTGCGCTGCGCGCACCACGGTAGCCGCTATTGGCTGCGGCTCTTCAGCTAGCCAGCAACCAGACACCGGTCGCTGCCGAGGCTGCACCGGCGATACGCACCAGCGGTGCCGCCGCTTGCGGCAGGAAGCGCACCAGGGCGAAGCCGATGGCGTGCAGCGCCGCGGTGGCGACGATGAAGCCGATGGCGTAACCGAAGGGACTGGCCAGATCAGGCAATTCCAGACCGTGGGCGACGCCGTGGGTCAGGGCGAAGAGCGCGGTCAGGGCAACGGATACCGCCATGGGCAGGCGTGCAGCCACAGCCACCAGCAGGCCGAAGGCCAGAACCGAACCGGCGATGCCGGTCTCCATCAGCGGAATTTCCACACCGGCGAAGCCGAGAAGGCCGCCGAGCAGCATGGTGCCAACGAAGGTCACCGGCAGTGCCCAGCGCGCCGCACCGCTCTGTTGCGCGGCCCACAGGCCGACGGCGAACATCGCCAGCAGGTGATCCAGGCCGAACACCGGGTGGGCGAGGCCGGCCATCAGCCCGGAGTCGCCGTGCCCGGGGTGAGCAAAGGCCAGCGCCGGGGTGCAGAACAGGGCGATGGCGTAGAGGGTTTTGCGCAGATTCATGAGGTTCTCCTTGAGTGGAATCAGGCCGCGGTGAGCATGCCCTGGCGTTCGATGAAGGCGATGATCTCGTCGAGACCCTGGCCGACTTTCTGGTTGCTGAAGACAAAGGGCTTGTCGCCGCGCATCTTCAGCGTGTCGCGCTCCATGACCTCCAGCGAGGCGCCGACCATGGGCGCGAGGTCGATCTTGTTGATCACCAGCAGGTCGGATTTGCAGATACCCGGGCCGCCCTTGCGTGGCAGCTTGTCGCCGGCCGATACGTCGATCACGTACAGGGTCAGGTCGGATAGCTCAGGGCTGAAGGTGGCGGACAGGTTGTCACCACCGGATTCGACGATGATCAGGTCCAGGCCGGGGAAACGGCGGTTGAGTTGTTCGACGGCCTCCAGGTTGATCGAGGCGTCTTCGCGGATGGCGGTATGCGGGCAGCCGCCGGTTTCCACGCCGATGATGCGCTCGGGCTCCAGGGCCTCGTTGCGCACCAGGAACTGGGCGTCTTCCTGGGTATAGATGTCGTTGGTGACCACGGCGATGTTGTAGCGCTCACGCAGGGCGCGGCACAGGGCCAGGGTCAGAGCGGTCTTGCCGGAACCGACCGGGCCGCCGATGCCGACACGCAGGGGTTGGCTGTTCATGTGCTGTTGTTCCTCGTCAGGAGCGGAATAGACGTGAGTACTGGCGCTCGTGCGCCATGCTCGCCAGGGCCAGGCCGAAGGCGGCGCTGCCCCAGTGTTCAGGGGAAAGGTTGGCGGCTTGCTGCTGGGCGGCATCGAGCTGCGGTAGCAGGCGGCTGGTCAGGCGTTGGGCGGCCTGCTGACCCAGCGGCAACACCTTCATCAGCACGGCGAGCTGGTTTTCCAGCCAGCCCCAGAGCCAGGCGGCCAGGGCGTCGTCCGGGCTGATCTGCCAGGCGCGTGCGGCCAGGGCCCAGGCCAGTGCCAGGCCGGGTTCGTCCTGGGCTGCAAGTGCTTCACGCGCCGCCTCGTCCAGTTCGGGCAGGCCTTCGAGCAGTTGCCGCAGCGAGTAACCCATCTGCCGACTCTCCAGAGCCAGCTCGCGTGTCTCACGGCTGGCGCGGTGCTGCTCGGCCAGTTGCTGCAGGCGCGGCCAGTCGCCCTCGTCAGCGGCGCGGCAGTGAGCCAGCAGCAGCGGCGCTTCGAAGCGGGCGAGGTTGAGCGTCAGTTGATCGGCCAGCCAGCACTCGGTGCTTGCGGCATCAGTGATCAGGCCGCTGTCGATGGCCCATTCCAGGCCTTGCGAGTAGCTGTAGCCGCCAATGGGCAGCTGCGGGCTGGCCAGGCGCAACAATGCCCAGGCTGGTTTCATGGCGTTGCCTTTGCCAGGCTCGATGGGGACGGTGTCACTTGCGCACCCCGAATTGGTGCAGGCGCGGGCCGTAGTTGAATTCTTCATCGCCGTGATGGGAATGGTGATGGCCGCCGCCGTAGGCGCCCTGCTCGGGCTGATAGGACGCTTCGACGGCTTCGACTGTGGCACCGAGCTGTTCGAGCATGGCCTTGAGCACGTAGTCGTCAGGCAGGCGCAGCCAGCCGTCACCCAGTTGCAGGGCGACATGGCGGTTGCCCAGGTGGTAGGCGGCGCGCATCAGCTCGAAGGGGCTGGCGCAGGTGACATGCAGCAGCGGTTCGGCCTTGGCCCGTACCCTGACGATGCGCCCGTCCTTGGCCAGCAGACACTCACCATCAGCCAGCGCCGGTTGGCCGCGCTCGAGGAGCAGGCCTACCTCTTCACCGTCAGTGGTGAAACAGCGCAGGCGGCTCTTGCTGCGGGCTTCGAAGGTCAGTTCCAGTTCAGCGTGGCAGGCGCTCTGCGGCGCGATTCGGGAGTGGATCACCAGCATGCGTATCTATTCCGGGGCAATGTGCCCGGAAATAGTGCAAGTGGCTTGCCAAGGCTGGAGAGTGGCGCAAGGCGGGGCGTTCAAGCCTATTGTGGATAACTTGGCGAGGCGGTCAGGTTTGATTTGGTGCGTTTTTGTTAGGGGTGAGCGATTTTGGTGCGATCTAGTCGGAGGGCTTGCCCAGCCCCAGCCAATGCTTGCCACCGACCATGATGAAGCGCAGCTGCTGAATGACCTTGGCTTCTGCGGTGAGGTGCGCCGGCAGGGTTTCAGCGGGTGGGTCGATCAGTTCGGGCAGGGTGGCGAATACGGTCTTGACCACCAGATCCGACACCACGTCGCGCGCTGCATCGTCGAGGTGCGGCATACGGTTCATCAGCTTGAGGTCGGCGGCCAGGTCGCTGGTGATGCGTTCGCGCAGGGCCGCAACGGCCTGGCGCACCGGTTGCGAGCCGCCGTACTGCTCGCGGGCGAGGAACAGAAACTGAGCGCGATTAGCAGCTACTTCGGCAAGGAAGATACGCACCGAGGCGTCGATCATGCCGCGCATTTCGAACTCGTGGCGGCGCACCTGGCGGATCGCCGCACGGAAGGTTTCACCGACTTCCGCCACCAGCGCCAGACCCAGTTCGTCCATGTCGGCGAAATGGCGATAGAAACCGGTGGGCACGATGCCGGCGACGCGGGTGACCTCGCGCAGGCTCAAGCTGCCAAAGCCGCGCCCGCTCTCCATCAGGGTGAGGGCGGCGTCCATCAGGGACTGGCGAGTCTGCTGCTTCTGTTCGGCGCGTGGCGTCATGCGAAATCGTGGTCGTTGAGCGATGCCGCACTCTAGCAAATGCATGGCGCCAGCGTCGAACCGCGCAGATCTAGTTCGGTGAACGAATGTTGACTGAAATGCAGGCTATCTGTCAGCCTTGTGCACAAGTGTTCACTGGAATTCTTCGATGGCTTTACTTTCTCTCTCTGGGGCGCGGTGGTTGGCGGCTTACCTACGGCCCCTGCGTCAGCTTTGTGCGAACGGCTGGCTGCGTGAAGCGGACGTCGATCTATGCCTGCGTCAGTTGCACGCGGCGCTGCGTCTCAATCGGGTGTTCGCTCAGGTCGAGGCGCGCCGCTGGGTCGCCGACGATATGCTGACGCTGCAACTGCGCTGCAATGGCAATGCGCGCGACTGGCGAGCCGGGCAGCATGTCCAGCTGTATCTGGAGCAGGACGGCGTGCGTCACGGACGCAGTTACAGCCTCACGTCGGTGGCAACCGACGGGTGCATCGAGATTGCGATCAAACGCCAGCCGGGCGGGCGCCTGTCCAATCTGCTGCTCGATCACCTGGAGGTGGGTGAGGTGATCGAGTTGGGTCAGGCATTCGGTGAGTTCGCCTGGCCGCAGGAGCACAACGCCGTGTTGCTACTGGCGGCTGGCAGCGGCATCACCCCGTTGCTCGGCCTGTTGCGTGACGCTCTCGCGCGTGGCTTCTCTGCGCCGGTGACGTTGCTGCATCAGGTTCGTCATCAGGGGCAGCAGGCTTTTGCCGCAGAGCTGCAGGCATTGTCGGCACGTCATGCCAACTTCCAGGTGCAGCGGGTTTTCAGTGGCGAGGGTGATCGCCTGTCGGCTGAACGGCTGGCCGCGTTGCCGGGCGATCATCTGCGGGTCTGTGGCCCGCGTGGTTTTGTCGAGCAGGCGTGTGGCTGGTGGCATGACGCCGGACGCGGCAGCAGCGTGCAATCGGAAAGCTTCAGTCCGCTTCCGATGCTGGCCGAAACGGAGGTTGGCGAGGTCCGCTTGAGCTTCGCCCGGAGCCGGCAGCAGGTCTCTGGCAGCAGCAATGCAAGTCTGCTGGAGCAGGCCGAAGCTGCCGGGCTGCGTCCGGCTCATGGCTGTCGTCAGGGCATCTGCACCAGTTGTACCTGTCTGCTGCTGGCCGGCACGGTGCGTGATCTGCGCAGCGGTACGCTGTTCGCCGAGCCCGGGCAGCCCATCCGTCTATGTGTCAGCGCCCCGCATGGGGATGTGGAGATCGACCTGTGAGCCATCGTCCCGATCGTGAGTTGACCCCTGCCGAGCTCGAAGCCTTCGGTCAGGAGCTGGATGCGTTGCGCCAGCGTACCCTGGCCGACCTGGGCGAGGCCGATGCGCGCTACATCCGCCGTGTGCGTGGCGTGGTGCGCCTGTGCTGCTGGGCTGGCCGTGCGCTGCTGATGTTTGGCTGGTTTCCACCGACCTGGCTGCTCGGCACGTTCTTGCTGGGGCTGGGCAAGATCCTCGAGAACATGGAGCTGGGCCACAACGTGATGCACGGCCAGTACGACTGGATGAACGACCCGGAATTCGCCGGGCGCCAGTATGAATGGGACATCGTCGGCCCCGCTGACTTCTGGCGGCACACCCATAACCATGTGCATCACACCTACACCAACGTGCTGGGCATGGACGATGACGTTGGCTACGGCGTGGTGCGGCTGTTCCCGGAGCAGCGTTGGAAGCCTTTCTACCGCTGGCAGCCGCTGTGGGTGACGATCCAGGCGCTGCTGTTCCAGTACGCGGTGGCGATCCAGCACCTGCGGCTGGACAAACTGGTGAAAGGCCGCATCAGCAAGGAGGAGGTGCGTCCGCTGGCACGTCAGTTCGGTGCCAAGCTGGCGCGGCAGTGGGGCAAGGACTATCTGGCGTTTCCGCTGCTGGCCTTGCTGCTCGGTGCCAATGCCATGGCTGTGCTGACTGGCAATCTGGTGGCCAACCTGCTGCGCAATCTATGGACCTTTCTGGTGATCTTCTGCGGCCATTTCACCGAGAAGGCGGCGGTCTTTGCGCCCGAAATATTGCAAGGGGAGACACGCGGACACTGGTATCTGCGGCAACTGCGTGGCTCGAGCAACCTGTCCGGTGGACCGCTGCTGCATATTTTGACCGGCAACCTCAGCCATCAGATCGAGCATCACCTGTTCCCGGATCTGCCCGCGCGGCGCTATGCCGAACTGGCGCGTGAGGTGCGCCTGATCGCCAAACGTTATGGCCAGCATTACAACTGCGGCACCTTGTTGGGGCAGTTCTCGACCGTGCTGCGACGTATCTGGATCTACCGCTTGCCCTCTGCAGGGACGGCGTGACTCGCTGCGTGCGTGCCAGTGCGCGCTCGCCTATAAACCGCAGGCATGAAAAAGCCCGGCCTGTGCCGGGCTTGGGGTGTTGCGATAACACTTAGGCAGTACGTCCACGTTGCTCGATCAGGCGATCAGAGCCGCCTTCGGCCAGCTGTACACGCTGTGCGCCAGGAGTACGTTCGTAACCACCTTCGGCCAACTGAACGCGCTGGGCACCAGGGGTACGCTCATATCCACCTTCTACCAGCTGGATACGCTGGCTGCCGGGAGTGCGGTCAGAGCCATCTTCAGCCAGCTGGATGCGCTGGGCGCCTGGGGTACGTTCGTAACCACCTTCGGCCAGTTGGACGCGTTGGGCACCAGGGGTACGCTCATATCCGCCTTCTACCAGTTGGATACGCTGGCTGCCGGGAGTGCGGTCAGAGCCGTCTTCAGCCAGCTGGATGCGCTGGGCGCCAGGGGTACGTTCATATCCACCTTCTACCAGCTGAATGCGCTGGCTGCCGGGAGTACGGTCGTAACCATCTTCTGCCAGTTGAATACGTTGCGCGCCCGGAGTGCGTTCGGAGCCGTTCTCGGCCAACGGTGCGACGGGTTGTTGTTGGACCTGGCTGTCCTTGGCTTCACCCACCAGAGGGAAGGGCGCGCTGCTCGGGGCGGCGAATACGCTGGTGGTCATCAGGCTCAGGGCCAGGGCGGCAAGGCTAAGTTGAGTTTTCATGTCGTTGTCTCCGTTGGGGAGTAATAAGTGGCTTCGGAGTCAATTCTTGAGGACATGAGCGAAGATAAGAACTTGACTGACCTGATAGTGAACATCGATCCCCTCAATACTTGATCGGGGCGCTCTATCTCGGTGCTTCTGGCTGGGTGTCAAGCTTGGCGGCGTATGTTTCGTGAGACGTCGCGCTAAGCGTCCGGCACGCGTATGCTTGGCGCCCCTCGCGGGTCGAGTTCGATCCGTACTCTTTTGCAGTTTCCTGGAGGCAGGTTCAGCAATGCTCGCGGCACAGGCCATTTTGCCGATCTTCGCTTTGATCGTTCTCGGCTACGTATTGGGTTGGCGCCAGTGGCTCACCAGCGAGTCGGCGGCCGGTCTGGCCAACATCACCTTCAAGCTGTTCATGCCGACGCTGCTGTTCGCGGGTATCGCCAAGGCATCGCTGGCCGAAGGCCTGTCGCCGATGTTGTTGTTGGCCTATTACCTGCCTGTACTGCTGGTGTTCGTCGTGGTCAACGTGTTGGCGCACTGGCGGCGTGGTACGGCGACGCCGCTGGGATTGGTGGCGGCGTTCTCCAACAACGTGCTGGTGGGCATTCCGCTGATCGCCAGCCTGATGGGTAACGACGGCCTGCTCTACGTGTTCGCCATCCTGGTGTTTCACAGCCTCACGCTGTTTTCCCTGCACAGTTTCTACACCGCCTTTGGCAGCCAGGAACGCGTCGACGGTCGTGCGCTGCTGAAGAACCTGGCCAACCCGATGATCATCGGCCTGGGACTGGGGGCGCTGCTCAACGTCTCCGCGCTGCCGATACCGGAGAGCCTGTGGCGGGCGATCACCTGGCTTGGCCAGGCTGCGCTGCCCTGCGCGCTGATCGTGCTCGGCGCCAGCCTGTCGCGCTATCGCCTGCGCCCGACCGGCGAGGCCTGGGGCGTGGCATTGGCCAAGCTGGTGCTTTTCCCTGCGCTGGTGTGGTGGCTCAGCGGCCAGCTACCTGGCCTCAACGAGACTGCGCGCAGCGTGTTGGTGCTGCTTGCTGCTTGTCCAAGCGGGGTCAACGTGATGGCTTTTGCCCGCAGTGCGGAGGACAGTCGCAGTGTCAGCGCGGCAATCTCGCTGTCGACGTTGCTGGCTGCGGTTTCACTGCCGTTGTGGATGCTGGTGGTCGGGTTCTGATTGCTCTGTCTGGCGATTCCCTCTTCCGGGCGATAGGCGTGTTCGCAGTTGCCGACTAGCATCGTGCTTCCGCTGCGTTCAGGACTGCCCAGATGAAACGTCTCGCCCGTGTGCTGCTCGGCCTGTTGCTGGTATTCGGGCTGACCCTCGCCGCTTTCGTCGCCCTCAACTGGGCGCCGGACCGTCCTCTGGACGAGCTCAAGGCCCGCTGGGCGCCACCGCCGTCACAGTTCGTCGACATCGATGGAATGTCGGTGCACCTTCGTGATCAGGGGCGACGCGATGACCCTGAGCCTATCCTGCTGCTGCACGGCACGTCGGCCAGCCTGCACACCTGGGAAGGCTGGGTGAAGGAACTGGCCCCACGGCGCCGGGTGATTAGTGTGGATCTGCCCGGCTTCGGCCTCACCGGGCCATTCGCCGATGGCGATTACCACGTCGAGCACTACACGGCGCTTCTCCTCGCCCTGCTCGATCATCTACGGGTGAAGCGTGTCGTGCTGGTCGGCAACAGTTTCGGTGGCCAGTTGGCCTGGCGCTTTGCCTTGGCCCATCCCGAACGTAGTGCACGTCTGGTGCTGGTGGACGCGGCCGGCTATCCGCGCAACGCCGAGTCTGTACCGATAGGCTTTCGCCTGGCAGGCATCCCGGCTTTGGCGCCGCTGATGAGCCGCTTGTTGCCGCGGAGCATGATCGAGTCGAGCGTGCGCAACGTTTATGGCGATCCGGACAAAGTCGACGATGAACTGGTCGAGCGTTACTACCAACTGACGTTGCGCGAGGGGAACCGTCAGGCCTTGCGCCAGCGCTTCGCTCAGGCCCCCAGCGGTGAGCTGCACGAGCGTATCGGCGAACTGCAATTGCCTACGCTGATCATCTGGGGCGCGCGTGACCGGTTGATTCCTCCGGACAATGCCGAGCGCTTCGCCGCTGACATCCAGGGCAGCCAACTGGTGCTGTTCGATGACCTTGGCCATGTGCCCCAAGAAGAGGACGCCCAGCGCACCGTTGCAGTGCTGGTTGCTTTTCTGCTGCGCTGAGGCTCTAGCACGGTACTTTCCAAGTGCTTGATTTTGTTCGATGAAAGGCTTGCCGTTAATGGCTGGCGCGTTTCCTGCTAATGCTAGGCGGGGCAGTTGGCTTTGGCGAATCTTCGTCTAGGCTGACGGGATAACGAACAAAAACAGCAGGAAACTGCATGCGCAAGGGCATTAGAGCTTTCGTCCGGGTCGTGGACGCATTCAACCTGAGGGTCGGGCGTTTCGCCATGTACCTGATCTTCGCCATGCTGGCGGTGCTGTTGTATTCCTCGATCAGCAAGACCTTCTTCACGCCATCTATCTGGACCCTGGAAAGCGCCCAATTCCTCATGGTCGCCTACTTCCTGCTCGGCGGCGCCTACTCCATGCAGCTCGACGCCCATGTGCGCATGGACCTGGCCTACAGCAACTGGTCGCCACGCACCCGAGCGGTGGTCGATGCGATCACCGTGTTCATGCTGATCTTCTACCTGGTGATGCTGCTGATCGGTGGCATTTCCTCCACCGAGTACGCCATTGAATACAAGGAGACCAGCTACTCGGCGTGGTCGCCCTACATGGCTCCCATCAAGATCGTCATGTGTTTGGGCATCGTCATGATGCTGCTGCAGGCGATCGCCACCTTCTTCAAGGATCTGTACGCGGCCCGTGGGGAGACGCTTTGATGAGCTACGAGCTGATCGCAATGCTGATGTTCTCCTCGATGATGCTGTTGCTGCTGACCGGTAAGCGAGTCTTCGGCGCCATCGGCTTCGTCGCTGCGGCTGCTGCATTGCTGTTGTGGGGTGATGGCGGCTCGGAGATGGCCTTCAGCGCGGCGATGAAACTGATGAAGTGGTACCCGCTGCTGACCCTGCCGATGTTCGTGTTCATGGGTTACATGCTCTCCGAGTCGGGCATCGCCGAAGACCTCTACAAGATGTTCCATGTGTGGATGGGGCCGCTGCCGGGCGGCCTGGCCATCGGCACCATCTTTCTCATGGTGGCGATCTCGGCGATGAACGGCCTGAGTGTGGCCGGCATGGCCATTGGCGCCAGCATCGCCTTGCCCGAGCTGCTCAGGCGTGGCTACGACAAGATCATGATCACCGGGGTGATCCAGGCAGGCAGTTCGCTGGGGATTTTGATTCCGCCCAGCGTGGTGCTGGTGCTCTACGGCATGATCGCGCGCCAACCGGTGGGCCAGTTGTGGCTGGCTGGGGCGATTCCCGGATTGATGATGGCCGGCATGTTCATGCTCTACATCGCCATTCGCTGCCGCTTGCAGCCGCAGCTCGGCCCAGCGCTGTCACAGGCCGAGCGCGAGCAGATCAGCATGCAGGAGAAGCTGCGCCTGCTCAGTGCCGGGCTGGTACCGGTGTTCATCTTCCTGTCGATGACCGGGCTGTTCCTGATGGGCTACACCAGCCTGGTGGAAAGCTCGGCGGTCGGCGCAGCGGCAGCGACCCTGGCAGCGCTGTTCAAGGGGCGGCTGAGTGGCAAGGTGATGGAGGAAACGCTGCGCAAGACCCTGGCCATCAGTTGCATGTTCATGTGGATCATTCTTGCCGCGTTGTGCTTCGGCGCGGTGTTCGATGGCCTTGGCGCGGTCAGGGCCATCGAAGGCTTCTTCGTCGACAGCCTGCACCTGGGGCCATGGCAGATTCTCATCCTGATGCAGATCTCCTTCATCGTGATGGGCATGTTCCTTGATGACACCGCCATGCTGGTGATCGTTGCGCCGCTCTACATCCCGCTGGTCGGTGCACTGGGCTTCGATCTGATCTGGTACGGCGTGCTCTACACCATCACCTGCCAGATCGCCTACATGACCCCGCCATTCGGCTACAACCTGTTCCTCATGCGGGCCATGGCTCCGCCTGAAGTGTCCCTGCGCGACATCTACGTCTCGGTCATCCCCTTCGTCATCATCATGGTGCTGGCGTTGACCCTGGTGATGGTCTTCCCACAGCTGGCGCTGTGGTTGCCGCAACTGCATTACGGCGGCTGATCAACGGAAATCGGCGCGTGCGCGCCAGCAGTCGAGCCGGTTCGTCCGGTCACTGGTAAGGCCGTCAGTCCTGGCGGCATTGAGCGGTTGTATTGCATCTGCATCGACACTACGGAGAGACCTGCATGAGTACGAGACGCGATTTCCTCAAGACCGCCGCGGTCACCACCGGAGCCGTAGGCACCGCTGCCCTCGGTTCGTCGCACATCTATGCCGCCGAGTCGAAGAAAATCACCTGGCGATTGCAAACCTACGCTGGCGCGGCGCTGGCCGAGCATGTGATCAAACCTTCTATTGACGCCTTCAACAAGGCTGCCAATGGCCAGATGGAGATCCAGTTATATTTTGCCGACCAGCTTGTGCCGACCGGCGAGCTATTTCGCGCCATGCAGCGCGGCACCATCGATGCTGTACAGAGTGATGACGACTCGATTGCCGCGCCAGTGGACGTCTCGGTGTTCGGCGGTTACTTCCCCTTCGCCACCCGCTATAGCCTCGACGTGCCGGTGCTGTTCGAGCAGTACGGGCTCAACGAGATCTGGGCCGAGGCCTACGGCGAGGTCAAGGGCGTAACCTGGCTCGGTGCCGGCGCCTGGGACCCTTGCCACTTCGCCACCGTGCAGCCGGTTCGGAAACTCGATGATCTCAAGGGCAAGCGCATCTTCACCTTCCCCACCGCCGGTAAATTCCTTTCGCGCTTCGGTGTGATTCCGGTAACCCTGCCCTGGGAGGACGTCGAGGTGGCGATGCAGACCGGCGAGCTGGACGGCATCGCCTGGTCAGGCATCACCGAGGACTACACCGTCGGCTGGGCCAACGTCACCAAGTACTTCCTGACCAACAACATCTCCGGCGCGTGGTGTGGCTCCTACTTCGCCAACTCGGACAAATGGGCCGAGGTACCGGAACATCTCAAGACGTTGTTCAAGCTGTGCATGGACAGCTCCAACTACTACCGTCAGCACTGGTATTGGGGCGGCGAGGCGCAACTGCGGGTCGAAGGCGGAAAGCTGGAGCTGACCTCAATACCCGCCGAAGAATGGGCCACGGTTGAAGCCGAGGCGCAGAAATTCTGGGACGAAATCGCCAAGACCAGCCCGCGCTGCGCCAAGGTG
Source organism: Ectopseudomonas mendocina (assembly GCF_007049795.1). Classification (GTDB taxonomy): domain Bacteria; phylum Pseudomonadota; class Gammaproteobacteria; order Pseudomonadales; family Pseudomonadaceae; genus Aquipseudomonas; species Aquipseudomonas mendocina_D. The sequence goes on along the minus strand of NZ_SCFY01000008.1, from coordinate 103,899 downwards.
GTGGACATCTTCAAGAAGTACAACGCGCTGATGGCCAAGGCCGGTTCGCCCTATCGCGGTTGATGTCATTTGAGTGAGCCAGAGCGCCCGTACCGAGCGGTACGGGCGCGGTTCCATCCAGCGCGGCATCGCTCCAGTCAGATTTTTTCCTGCGTGTGCCTGCCATCCCGGCAATCCTGTACCACACTCTATGAGCCTGAAACGGACGCTATACCAAGCGTCGTGCTGCGCTCGTGCGTTATCGGCCTTGCCTGGCCGCTCATCGATGCCCAGCCCTGCGCTTGACCCGCTTGCCATAACAACAAGACACAGGGGTTAGCATGTTCAAACCACGGGATGTAAAGACCCTGGACGATGCGCGGCGCATCGTCCAGGAGCGTAGTCTTAGCCACGTGAAAGTCGGTCTGTTCGATAACGATGGGGTGATGCGCGGCAAGTACATGAGCCGCAGCAAGTTCTTCTCCGCTCTCGAGCACGGCTTCGCCTTCTGCGATGTGGTGCTCGGTTGGGACGTCAAGGATCAGCTCTACGACAATACCCAATACACCGGCTGGCATAGCGGCTACCCGGACGCGCCGGTGCGTATCCTGCCGCACACCTGTCGCGAGATTCCCTTCGAGAACGGCATGTTGCTGTTTCTCGCCGAGTTCGACCAGCAAGCCGAGGCAGTGTGTCCGCGCGGCACGCTGCGTCGGGTCATCCAGCGCTGCCAGGACATGGGCTTCGAACCCTTCGCTGCGCTGGAATACGAGTTCTTCATGTTCGATGAAACCCCGGAGTCGGCGCGGGCCAAAGGCTTTCGCGATCTCAAGCCGTTCACCCCGGACTGGTTCGGCTATTCGATGATCCGCAACTCGGTGCATGCCGAGCTCTATCACCAGATTCTCGAAATGGGTGAGGCGATGGATTTCCCCATCGAAGGCCTGCACACCGAGACCGGCCCGGGCGTGCTCGAGGCCGCCATCGCTTACGACCATGCCGAAGCCGCAGCGGACAAGGGTGCGCTGTTCAAAACCTTCATGAAGGTACTGGCCCAGCGTAACGGGCTGATGGCCACCTTCATGGCCAAGTGGTCGGGCAAGTACCCAGGGCAGAGCGGCCACATCCATGTGTCGTTGCGTGACCGCAAGACGGACAAGTCGGCGTTCTACGACCCCAGCCAGGCGCACAACATGAGCAAGCTGCAGCGGCATTTTCTCGCCGGGCAGCAGCGTCTGATGCCGGAATTCCTGTGCATGGTGGCGCCGACCCTGAACAGCTATCGCCGCCTTATTCCCGGCTTCTGGGCGCCCACCGACGCCACCTGGGGTGTGGAGAACCGCACCGCAGCGTTGCGGGTGATCCCCGGTAGCGACAAGTCGCAGCGTCAGGAGTACCGCCTTGGCGCTGCCGACGGCAATCCGTTCCTGGCGTTGTCGGTGGCTATTGGCTCTGGTCTTTACGGCGTTATGCACGAGTGGGAACCAACCGATCCTGTCAGCGGCAATGCCTATGCGGTCAAGCACTCCGAGGAGCTGGCGCTGCCGCGCACCCTGTGGGACGCCGCGCAACGGCTGAAGGGATCGCAGGCCGCCCGAGAGATGTTCGGCGATGCCTTCGTTGAGCACTTCGCCGCCAGCCGTGAATGGGAAGAGCGCGAGTACCGTCGCCATGTCAGCGATTGGGAGCTGGATCGCTACTTCGAAATCATCTGAGCGCTCCCCTCTCCCGCTTGCGGGAGAGGGGCTGGGGGAGAGGGTGGCTGTTTTCTCCCCTCTCCCCAACCCTCTCCCCGGAGGGGCGAGGGAGCAAGGCGCGGTACGCGGCCCACCACGTGAGTCGCGATTCCTCTTACGGAGCACCTTATGAGCAAGCTGCAATGCGTTTCCCCCATCGACTGCTCGGTCTACGTCGAGCGTCATCTGGCGTCCAATCCTGAAGTACTGGTGGCGTTGGCCAAGGCCGAGCTGGCGCAGCAGGCCTGGAAGCAGACGCCACTGCGCGAACGTATCGCCATCGGTCGGCGCGCCATCGAAGCCTTCGCCGCGCGTGAGGCGCAGTTGGCCGAAGAGCTGTGCTGGATGATGGGCCGACCGATCCGTTACGCCGCTGGCGAGATCCGTGGCTTCGTCGAGCGTGCCAGCCATATGGCGGATATCGCCGAGGGCTCGCTGGCCGACATCCGCCTGTCGGAAAAGGCCGGCTTCACCCGTTTCATTCGCCGTGAGCCATTGGGCCTGGCGTTGATCATCGCGCCCTGGAACTACCCCTACCTGACCGCCGTCAACGCGGTGATGCCGGCGCTGTTGGCAGGCAATGTGGTGTTGCTCAAACACTCGGCGCAGACGCCGCTGTGCGCCGAACGCATGGTCGAGGCCTTCGCCGAAGCGGGTCTGCCCGAAGGCGTATTCCAGTACCTGCACCTGAGCCATGGCGAGACCGAAGCCTTGATTCGTTCGCCAAGTATCGACCACGTTGCCTTCACCGGTTCGGTGCCCGGCGGAGCCATGGTCGAGCACGCTGCTGCCGGGCGCTTCATCAGTGTTGGGCTGGAACTGGGAGGCAAGGACCCGGCCTACGTCCGCGCCGACGCCGATCTGCAGCACGCGGTGGAAACCACCATCGACGGCGCCTTTTTCAACTCCGGACAATCGTGCTGCGGTATCGAGCGCATCTACGTGCACGAGTCATTGTTCGATGAGTTCGTCGAGCGCGCGGTGGCGCTGGTGCGCCAGTACAAGCTGGGGCGTTCGGATGATCCGAAGACCACCCTGGGGCCGCTGGTGCGCAGCGACGCCGCCGACTTCGTCCGTGCGCAGATCGCCGAGGCGGTCGAGCAGGGCGCCAGGGCGCATATCGACCCGGCCGAATTCCCTCTGGATGCGCCGGGCACGCCCTACCTGGCGCCGCAGGTGCTGACCAACGTCAATCATGAAATGCGCGTGATGACCGAGGAATCCTTCGGCCCGGTGGTAGGCATTCAGAAGGTCGCCAGCGACGAGGAAGCGCTGGCGCTGATGAACGACAGCGAGTTCGGCCTGACCGCGGCGATCTTTAGCCGCGACGTCGACGCCGCCATGGCTTTGGCTGATCGGGTCGAGGCTGGCACGGTGTTTCTCAACCGCTGCGACTACCTCGACCCTGGCCTGGCCTGGACCGGGGTTAAGCACTCCGGGCGCGGCTGCACCCTGTCGCGTGTCGGCTACGAGCAACTGACCCGGCCAAAATCCTTCCACTTCAAGACTCAGCTGTGAGGCACGCGCCATGATTCTCGATCAGTACCGCATGAACTGGAACTACCCGACCTCGATGCGCGTGGGCGTTGGCCGCATTGCCGAGCTGGCCGAGGCCTGCCGCCTGCTTGGCATGCGCGCGCCGCTGCTGTGCACCGACCCTGGTTTGGCGGCGTTGCCGATGATCGACGCGGCGCTGCGCCAATGTCGTGATGCCGGGCTGAAGGCCGGGCTGTTCTCGGCGATCAAGGGCAACCCCACGGGCAGCAACGTGATGGACGGTGTCGCTGCATTCAAGGCCGGCGGACACGACGGCGTGATCGCCTTCGGCGGCGGCTCGGCGCTGGATGCCGGCAAGGCCATTGCCCTTATGGTGGGCCAGGATCGGCCGCTGTGGGATTTCGAGGACGTAGGCGACAACGCCATCCGGGTCAAGGTATCCGGCATGGCGCCGGTGGTGGCGGTGCCGACCACTGCCGGCACCGGCTCGGAAGTCGGCCGCGCCTCGGTGATCACCGACGACGCCGCGCATATCAAACGCATCATCTTCCACGCGCGGATGCTGCCGGCGCTGGTGATTCTCGACCCTGAGCTGACCGTCGGCCTGCCGGCGAAAATCACCGCCGCCACTGGCATGGATGCGCTGTCGCACAGCCTGGAGGCGTTCTGCTCGCCACTGTTCCACCCCATGGCCGAGGGCATCGCCCTGGAGGGCATGCGCCTGGTGCAGCAGTATCTGCCGCGTGCTGTGGCGCACGGCGGTGATGTCGAGGCGCGGCTGCAGATGCTGGTGGCCTCGAGCATGGGCGCCACCGCCTTCCAGCGTGGTCTTGGCGCGATGCATGCGCTGGCCCATCCGCTGGGTGCGCTGTACGACGCTCACCATGGCCTGCTCAACGCGGTTTTGATGCCTTATGTGCTGGTTGCCAACCGCGCCGTGATCGAGCCGCAGATGGAGAAGATGGCGCGCTACCTGGCGCTGCCGGGCGGCGGTTTCGATGCGGTGCTGGAGTGGGTGCTGACGTTGCGCAGTGAAGTGGGTATCGCCCACAGCCTGAGCGATATCGGCATCGACGATGCGCGTATCGAGCAGGTCGGGCGTATGGCTGAAGTCGATCCATCGGCCGGCACCAACCCCATCGCTTACACGGCTTCGCAATACAGCGCATTGTTCGAGAAAGCGTTGCGCGGGACGTTGTAGCCCGGCCTTCTCCCCCAGCCCCGCGGGAGAGGGGAGAATCTGTGTTTTATTCCCCAGCCTGCTCCGCCTGCAAGGCCTCCAGCGCCGGCGCGGCATAGATGCCGACTTCCACGGCCAGCTCCATCACTCGTGGCAAGTCGCTGGCGTACACCAGCACGGCCTGAAACTCGTCATCCAGCGGCTCGCTGAAATCTACCAGCACGTACCCGCCGGTTTCCGGCGACAGCGCCGAGAGCTGCACCTGGATACGGTTGAGTGCTTTCAGTGGCTCGGTCTTGGCCAACTGCTTGGCCTTGAGCACGAACTGCACCTGCGGGCCGAAGGACTCGGTGATGCGCTGGAACAGCTCCTCGTAGCTGTCGGCCTGGAACAGCACCGTTTCCGGCAGGCTGCCGACCACTACCCATTCGCCCAGCGGGATGGGGAATTCGTCGTCGTAGTTGATGTCCGGGTTGGAAGCCAGGAAGGCGGCTGGGTCGGCATAGGCTTGTGCGGCCTCGTCGGCGATACGGGCGATCTCGTCCTCGGGCAGACAGCCGGAGCTTATCTTGGCGATCAGTTCTTCCAGCTGGGCTTTCATCTCGCTATTCCTCGGTCATTCAGTTGGGCGGCAAGCATAACTCAGAGCCTGTTGTGCGATGCACGGGAGAACAGGTCGGGCTTCTGGCCTGTATCAATTCCTGTAGGAGGGGCTTTAGCCGCGAGTGGTCTGGGCGGGAGTCCAGCGTCGCGGCTAAAGCCCCTCCAAAAAAAATTAGCCGTAGCGTTTCTTGGCTTCGATGGCCAGGCCGCTGCCGATGCTGCCGAAGGTGTTGCCTTCGACGCTACGCGCGTTGGGCAGCATCGCCGCCACGCTCTGGCGCAGCGCCGGTACGCCGCTGGAGCCTCCGGTGAAGAACAGTGTGTCGACCTGATCGGCCGCCACGCCGGCATCGGCGAGCAGTTGCGTGAGGCTGGCACGAATGCGTTCAAGCAGCGGCTCGATGGCGTTCTCGAACAGCGGCCGGGTCAGCTCGGCGACCAGGCCTGGTTCGACGCGTGACAGGTCGATGGGGCGCGCGTCCCGTTCGCTCAGGGCGATCTTGCTCTCTTCCACCTGCATCGCCAGCCAGTGCCCGGCGCGCTGTTCGATCAGACCGAACAGGCGGTCGATGCCGGTAGCGTCGACGATGTCGTAGCGCATGTTCTGCAGGGCCAACTGGGTCTTCTGCGCGTACAGCGCGTTGATGGTGTGCCAGGTGGCCAGGTTGAGGTGGTAGCTGGTGGGCATGAAGGCGTCGCTCTTCATCCGGCTGCCATAGCCGAACAACGGCATCACCCCGGCCAGGGACAACTGCTTGTCGAAGTCGGTACCGCCGATATGCACGCCGCCGGTGGCGAGGATGTCGCCTTGGCGTTCGGCCAGGTGGTGGCGCTCGGGCGCCAGGCGCACCAGGGAGAAGTCCGAGGTACCGCCGCCGATGTCGACGATCAGCACCAGCTCCTCGCGATCCAGGTTCGACTCATAGTCGAAGGCCGCAGCGATGGGCTCGTACTGGAACGACACGTCCTTGAAACCGAGCTTGTGCGCCACGGCTACCAGGGTGTTCTGCGCTTCCTGGTCGGCAGCTGGGTCGTCATCGACGAAGAACACCGGGCGGCCCAGTACCACTTCTTCGAAAGGCCGCTCGGCTTGGGCTTCGGCGCGTTTTTTCAGCTCACCGATGAAGAAGCCGAGCAGGTCCTTGAAGGGCAGGGCGCTGCCCAGCACGGTGGTTTCGCTCTTCAGCAGCTTGGAACCCAGCAGGCTTTTCAGCGAGCGCATCAGGCGTCCTTCGTAGCCTTCCAGGTATTCGTGCAGGGCCAGGCGACCGTAGACCGGGCGGCGTTCCTCTGTGTTGAAGAAGATCACCGAGGGCAGGGTGATCTTGCCGTCTTCGAGTACCAGCAGGCTGTCCTGGCCGGGGCGCAGCCAGCCGACGGTGGAGTTCGAGGTGCCGAAGTCGATGCCGCAGGCGCGGGCGGGAGTGGAGAAAGACATGAAACGCAGGCCATGAAAAACGGCCGCGCATTCTATGTCAGTGGCGCGGCGACGGCGAGCCGTCAGGACGGCAGGTCAAGGCTCTCTTCGCGCTTGCGCTTCCACTGCGTCCATTCGAAGCCCAACACCACCAGCAGTGACAGTGCGAACGGCAGCAGCAGATAGAACACACGGAACACGATAAGCGCGGCCAGCACATCGGCAGCGGGAATCTCCGGCAGTGCGGCGAGGAAGGTCACTTCCAGCACGCCCAGGCCGCCAGGTGCATGAGACAGCAGCGCCAGAGAGAAGGAGGCGAGGAACACGCCGAGTACCACCAGGTAGCCGGGATGATTGTCGGCCGGCAGGGCGAAGTAGATGATCGCCGCGGCGCAGAGCAGTTCCAGTGGCCCGGCCAACAACTGGCGGCTGACGATGGGCAGGCGTGGGTATTCCACGTGTAGCTTGCCCAGCGTCCAGGGTTTGAACTGGCGCCAGGAGCCCAGCACATAGAGGCCGACCAGGCACAGCAAGACGCTACCGATGACTACCGAGACCAGAGGAGTGACATTGGCGACGCGGTGGATCAGATCGGGCTGGGCGATCAGCACGCAGCCGCTGGCGAGCAGGGTGCCGAGGGCGAAGGTAAAGGAGCAGAAAACGATGAGGATGCCGATCTCCTGTGGCGTCAGGCCCTTGCTGCGATAAGCGCGATAACGCACCACCGCGCCTGAGAACACCGAGGCGCCGATGTTGTGGGCCAGGGCGTAGGTGGTGAAGGAGCACAGGGTGATGAAGCGCCAGGGAATCTTCTTGCCGAGGTGAGCGACGGCGATGCGGTCGTACCAGGCCAGCGCCCAGTAAGCGCCGAGGGTGGCCGCTGCGGCGAGCAGCCAGTTCATGTGGGAGATCGCTTCGATGCTGCCCTTGATCTCGTCGAGGGAGATATTGCGTAGCTCGCGGTACAGCAGAAAGCCAGACAGCACCACGGCACTGAGTCCGATCAGCGTCCAGATCAGGTCGCTGCGCTTCAGTTTTGGTTTGGCTTCTACGACAGACACCGCAATTCCTCGCTCGCTAGGCCCCGAGGTAGTGGGGCCGCATGCCTCTGTGGGAGGCAGCTGTTCATCGGCCATCCGGCCATTGTGCAACGGCCGGTGGCGGATCGTGCCCGCGCGGCGCGCTGCGCAGTATCAGGGAGGCGCAGCCTGTACTCAACTGCCACGCACATTCGCCCTCTCTTGTAGTTGTGTCAGCGATTGTCCCGATACGTTCATATCCATGCCAGGGTCAGCGCCGCCAGCACGGCGTAGCGGCTCGCTTTGGCCAGGGTGACGATGGCCAGGAATACCCACAGGCGCTCGCGCATCACGCCGGCAACCAGCGTCAGTGGGTCGCCAATCACCGGCATCCAGCTCAGCAGCAGTGACCAGCGCCCATAGCGCGCGTACCAGCTTTGTGCCTGCTGTAGCCGAGCCGGGCTGACCGGGAACCAGCGGCGCTCGCGATAGTGTTCGATGGAGCGGCCCAGCAGCCAGTTGACCCAGGAACCCAGCACATTGCCCAGAGTAGCCATCAGCAGCAAGGCCCAGAGTGAATGCTGGCCTGCCAGCAGCAAGGCGACCAGTACCGCTTCGGACTGTAGCGGCAACAGGGTCGCCGCGCCGAAGGCGGAGAGAAACAGAGCGGGATAGGCGGAAAGCCCAAGCATGTCAGCACGGCCGACCCGAAGGTCGGCGCTGATCAGGGCTGCGATTCTTGGCCGGTGTTGGCCATGATCTCTTCCAGGTTCAGGCCGGTCAGGCCGTGAATGGTCTTCCACAGGTAGTAGAAGATGGCCATCAGCATGATCATCGAGGGAATGGCGATCATCGGGTAGCTGAGCAGGGTCATGCGCCCCAACTCGTCATTGAACGCCTCGGTGCCGGCCGGGCTGACCACGATCCACTTGGCCAACACATAGTTCATGAATGACGAGAAAAAGAAGGTGCCGCTGAGCCAGTAGGTGGCGCGCATCAGGCGCGTCTCGAAGTGCTCGACATGGCCGCCTTGCTCCAGACGGTCGTGGATCTTGTCGATATTGAGCACGGTCTTGTTGAACAGCAGAGTGCGGATCAACGGGTAGCGGGTGCGTGTGGAAACCAGCACGGCGATGCCGATCAGGCCGGGGATCAGCGCTTCCTTGACTGCCAGCCACTGGGTGTCGAGCTTGAGCAGGCCAATGCCGCCGGTCAGCGCGACGCTGATCAGACCGAGCAGGGCGATGAAGTTGAATTTGCGATATTTGATCAGCTCGAACGCGCCCCAGGCCAGCGGGAACGTCAGGGCCAGGATCAACGCGCCATCGGCGCCGAGGCGGTGCTCGCCACTCAGCTTCATCAGGATGAACGAGGGAATCAGGATGCTGATGGCCAGATCGATCAGCGGGCGGGGCTTGTGCGTCGGGGTACGGCTGTCAGTAGTGGCGGTCATGGTAGCTGGAGTCTGCGTAGGAAGCCCGATGATCGCCTGCCCGGCGCGTCAGGGCTAGCCCGACCGTCGGTTTTGAATGTGAAAAAGTATGAGTCGACAGCTTGCCGACAGGCGTCGCAGTGCCGCATGGCGATGCTAAAGTGATGGCAGGGTCCGGGAGTTGAACATGCCAAGAATAATTCCTTCCATTTGCCTGTTGCTGACGGCTCTTTCCCTGACGTCCGCGCCTGCCTGGGCGCGTGACTGCATCGGTATGGTGCCGGCCGGCACGTCAGCGTTCTGGAGCGAACTGGAGGCCGGCGCGAGACGCACCGCTGGTGAGCTGCAATTGGAGCTCTATACGCGCGCCCCGGCCCAGGAGGGCAGCGTCGAGGTGCAGTTGCAGCTGATAGATCGCGTGCTTGCACAGGGCTGCAAGGCGCTGATCATCGCCCCGGCTGGCGATGCTGTCGATACTCGGGTCACGGCCTTGCGTGCCGAAGGCATCCCCACTGTCTATGTCGATCACGACGTTGCGGGGGACGGCGCTTATGCGTTGGTGGCGACTGACAACTTCCTCGCCGGTCAGTTGGCCGGGCAACAACTGGCCGAGCGTCTCGGGCGGGGTGGCAGAGTTGGGATGTTGCGTTTGCGGCCAGGGCTGCAATCGACCGAGGAGCGTGAGCGCGGCTTTCTGCTGGCGGCGCAGGCGACTGGGTTGCAGGTGGTGTTCGATACCTACCTGGGGGATGACCGCCAGCGCATCGCCGAGGCCTTGAGCCAGCAGTTACCCAAGCTCGACGGCCTGTTCAGCCCCAATGGCACCAGTAGTCGGGCAACCCTCGCGGCGCTGCGCCAACTGGGCAAGGCCGGTACGTTGGACTTCGTCGGTTTCGACGGTGGCGACCTGCTGTTCGATGCCGTGCGCAAGGGAGAGATTCATGCCCTGTTGCTCCAGCAGCCGCAGGCCATGGGGGATCATGCGGTGCGCCTGGTGCACCGGGCCCTGAGTGGCGAACGCGCCATTTCGCGCCTGCAACTGCTGCTTGAACCGAATGTAGTGACCGCCAGGGATTTGGCTGAAATGACAGCCCCGCAATAGCCTTGGTGATGGGCCAGGTGCGGGTTTATGATCCTTGTTCTGGCCGTCCTGAATTCGCTGTAGGGCGCGCTCTAGACGGTGGCGTGTGATGAATCTGAAGTGCCCGGTAGCCGTTCTGTTGTTGTTTTGCGGCCTCTGCGCCCATGTGGCGGCTGCCGATTTGCGGCTGTATACCGAAGACTATCGACCCTTCAGCTATCTCGAGAATGGCAAGCCGAGTGGTATGGCTGTGGCCGTGGTCGAGGAACTGATCCGCCGCACTGGCGAAACGGCGCATATCGAACTGGTGCCCTGGACACGCGGCTATCACCAGGCTCGCCATCAGGCCGACACGGCATTGTTCTCCACCGTACGTACGGCGCAGCGCGAAGCAGAGTTTCAGTGGGTCGGACCGATCGCGCGCGGCTATACGCGTTTCTACACGCACAAGGATGCTGGGCTTCGAGTCGCCAGCCTCGAAGACGTCCGGCGCCTCGGCACCCTGGCGATTCCCAAACAGTGGTACAGCTACGAACTGTTGCGCGAACAGAACCTGGATAACCTGTATGGCGTGTCGACGCCTCAGGACATGCTGCGCATGTTTCGCCATCGCCGGGTCAAGCTGCTGCTGGCCAACAACCTGACTCTCGACGGCATGCTCGCCGAGCAGGGCATGAATGCCGGGCAGCTGCAGGAGCAGTTCGACCTGATGCCCAACGACTCCTATATCGCTTTTTCCCTGAAGACGGATCCGGCGCTGGTGGCACGTTGGCAACAGGCGCTGCAGCAGATGCGCCACGACGGCAGCCTGGAGCGGATCTACCGCCACTGGTTCCCCGCGGCCGATGAGCGCACCTTGGTCGACTTGCTGCGCAGCGAGTGAAGCGGCTGCACGGGGCGCCCCGGCTTGCTAGGCTGCAAGCGGGAGGGGCGATGATGGCCAAGTGTATTGATCGATGGCTATGGGTTCTGCTGCTGGCGCTGTGCGCTCCGGTACAGGCACAGCTGCGTCTGCTCACCGAGGATGCGCCGCCGATGAGCTTCATGCGCGAGGGCGAACCGAGCGGTCTTGCTGTCGAGGTGGTCAGGGCATTGCTGGCGCGTACCGGCGACACTGGACAGATCGAGCTGATGCCCTGGACGCGAGCGCTGTACCTGGCTCAGCAACAGGAAGATATCGCGCTGTTCTCCACTGTGCGTACAGCCGAGCGTGAGGACCGGTTCCAGTGGGTCGGCCCCATTGTGGTCGGCACTACCAGTTTCTACTCGCTCAAGTCCCGCAACCTCGTCATCGACACGTTGGAGCAAGCCGCTGCCAGCGGACCTCTGGCGTTGCCCAAGCAGTGGTACACCTTCGAAACCCTCAGCGCGAAGGGCTTCACCAACCTCTATGGCGTACCCAGTTCGAAGCAGATGATGACCATGCTCAAGCATGGCCGGGTCAATCTGATCGCCACTGAGGATTTGACCCTGGCTGGCGAGTTGGCCGCTGTCGACCTCAAACCACAGGACGTTACCGCGCACGTGCCGTTCATGCGCTCGGCCTACTACATTGCCTTTTCCCCGCAGACATCGGTGGTGCGCGTGGTGCGTTGGCAGCATGCGTTACTGCAGATGCATGAGGACGGCAGCCTCGAGGCGATCCTGAAACGCTGGTTGCCGCATGCACCGATGCCGCCCATCGCTCCGTAGCGCCTCGCGTGGCGACTGGTTAACCTGAGCGCTGCAATCCACCGAGTCCGATCATGTCGCGTCGTCATCTCACCCTCGATCTGCGCAGTCGCGCCGGCTTGTTCGCTCACCTTGGCGCGATGGAGCGCGCGGGCGTGCCCGTCGACCGCGCGCTGGCCAGTCTGGATCTCGGTACACGCCACGAGGCCGCCGTTAAGCGCCTGCGGCAGATGGTCGGCGGCGGACGCGACCTGGCGACTTCCGGCCAGTTGAGTGGCGTGTTCACGCCACTGGAAAGTGGCCTGGTGCGGGCCGCACAGGAGGCCGGGGCATTGGCGCACATCTACGAACAATTGGCACAGCGCTACGAAGAGCAGGCACGGCATATGGCAGAGCTGAGGTCACGGCTGCTGCTGCCGGCCGGCGTGCTGATACTGGCTCTGGCGGTCAAACCCTTGCCTGCTCTGGTCGCGGGGAATCTGAGTGGTGCGGGTTACCTGGCGGCCGTGCTGCTGCCGATCTTGTGGCTGTCGGCATTGCTGTTCGGCGCACGCGCGTTGTGGCGGCGCTGGCAACAGCGGCGAGCCGATCAACCGGGCCCTTTGGACGACTTGCTGCTGGCTCTGCCGGTGTTGGGCAGTCTGCAGCGCCGGGCGGATATCCGTAATTTCTGCGACAGCCTCGGGCTGCTGCTGGAGGCCGGGATGCCTGTGCTCGACGCCCTGCCGCGCGCCTGCAGTGCGGTGAGCGGCGCGCGGCTGCGGCGGGATTTCGCCAGCCTGGCGCCACGGGTTGCGGCTGGACAGTCGTTGCTGCGCGCTTTCGATGGGCTGAGCTTTCACGGCAAAGCCATGTTGATCGGCGTGCTCAACACCGGTGAAGCCACCGGTCGACCCGGTGAGGCGCTGCTGCGTTTCGCCCGCCTGCAGGCGCAGCAGCTGGCTGCGAGTCAACAGATGCTGGCGAGTTGGGCGCCACGCCTGTTCTATTTGGCGGTCGCCATATGGATGGCATACGGCCTGCTGACCGGTGGCGGTTTCTTCCCGGCGCTGCCCGCGGAGCTGGCTGGCCGATAATTTGCTGGTTATCGACCACGGCGCTTCGTTTGAAAGCTGGCAGCAAGTGCCTTGCGCTAGCATTCGTCACGTCTACGCCATTACTAAAAAGAGAAAAAAGCGATTCAACCGACTTTGGAATACGCCCCATGCCCATCCTGCAACGTGCATCCCACCATGAGCTACGCAGCGCCTTTCGTGCCCTGCTGGCTTCCGACCGCTGCTATCACACTGCTTCGGTCTTCGATCCCATGTCCGCCCGCATCGCCGCTGATCTCGACTTCGAGGTCGGTATTCTTGGCGGCTCCGTCGCCTCCCTGCAGGTACTCGGTGCGCCGGACTTCGCCCTGATCACTTTGAGCGAATTCGTCGAGCAGGCGGCGCGTATCGGCCGCGTCTCGCGCTTGCCGGTAATCGCCGATGCCGACCACGGCTACGGCAACGCGCTCAACGTGATGCGCACCGTGGTCGAGCTGGAACGCGCCGGTGTTGCCGCGCTGACCATCGAAGATACCCTGCTGCCGGCCCAGTTCGGCCGCAAGTCCACTGATCTGATCTCCATCGAGGAAGGTGTCGGCAAGATCCTCGCTGCACTGGAAGCCCGCGTCGATCCGGATCTGGCGATCATCGCCCGTACCCATGCCGGCGTGCTGGAGGTGGACGAAGTGATCCGCCGCACACGCGCCTACGAGGCCGCCGGTGCCGACGGCATCTGCCTGGTCGGGATCAAGGATTTCGCCCACCTGGAACAGATCGCCGCAGGCCTGAAGGTGCCGCTGATGCTGGTCACCTACGGTAACCCTGAACTGCGCGGCAACCAGCGCCTGGCGCGCCTCGGCGTACGCATCGTGGTCAACGGCCACGCTGCCTACTTCGCCGCGATCAAGGCCACCTACGACTGCCTGCGCGAACAGCGCGGTGCGCAGCCGTGCGACCTCAATGCCACCGAGCTGACCCACAAGTACACCATGCCCGAGGACTACATCCTTTGGGCCAAGGAGTTCATGGAAGTCCGCGAGTAGCCTGTCGCGACCGGCTGCACTTGCACTTCGCATTCTCCGGGCGCATATCTGTTCGGAGAGTGCGAGGAGGTCGAACATGGCAGGTGGTTGGGCAAGCGACGACGCAGTGCAGGAACAGATCGACAGCAGCATCGAGGACGCCGTCGCGCGTGCTCGCAGCCAACTGCCGAAAGGCGAGAGCCTGCATCATTGCGAAGAGTGCGACGCGGTGATACCCGAGGCCCGTCGCCAGGCAATTCCTGGTGTGCGCTTGTGCGTGAACTGCCAGGCCGAGCACGACCGTGAGAGCGCGGCGTTCAGCGCCTATAACCGTCGTGGCAGCAAGGACAGTCAGTTGCGCTGAGCAAGCGGTACGGCACCTATTCGCCTCCTGCTGGTCTAGTGCTACTACGACCGTGACTCAGGAAGAGGTGCTTGCATGACGATTTTCGAAGCCTTACGCATCAGCCACGACATCCAGCGCGAACTGGCGCAGAAACTGATCGCTACCCAAGGCGACAGCGCCGAGCGCCACGCCTTGTTCTCTCAGCTCAAGCAGGAACTGGCTGTGCATTCGGTGGCCGAAGAACGCCATTTCTACATTCCCCTGATGCAGCAGGACGCAGGCGTCGACCTGTCGCGCCACGCGATTGCCGAGCATCACCAGATGGACGAAATGATCGAGGACCTGGAAGAAACTGACCCCAGCAGCCCCAGCTGGCTGGCGCAAGCCAAGGCCCTTGCGGAAAAGGTCGAACATCACCTCAAGGAGGAGGAGCACACCTTCTTCCAGATGGCCGGCAAGCTGCTTCGCGACAAGGAGAAGCAGCAACTGGCTGGTGATTACCTGAACGCCTACGACGAGATGAAGCAGGCGTCCTGAATGGGCTAGCCTCAATGGCAACGGCGGGTTTCACCCGCCCTACACATGACCGTAGGGCGGGTGAAACCCGCCACCTATCACATCTGCAACAAGGACGTTGCCATGCCCGACTACCGTCGCGCCGCCATTGCTGGTGGCATCTATTTCTTCACCTTGGTCAGCGAGCGGCGCCAGCCAATCCTCACCCATCCCGATATTCGCCAGGCTTTGCGCGAGGCGATCCAGGTGGTACGCCTGACCCAGCCCTTCGTCATCGACGCCTGGGTATTGTTGCCGGATCACCTGCATGCCATTTGGCGTTTACCGCCCGATGACATGGATTTCTCCAATCGCTGGCGACTGATCAAGCGGCATGTCACCCATGCGTGCGGTAAGACTTACCTACGTGCCGATCTGCTGAGCGAGCGTCGTCAGGCAAAGGGGCAGGGCACGCTTTGGCAGCAACGCTTCTGGGAACACCTGATCCGCGATGAGTGCGACTACGCCCGGCATTTTGATTACCTGCATGGCAACCCGCTCAAGCATGGGTTGGTGACGCGTGTGCAGGATTGGCCCTGGTCGTCGTTTCACCGCTGGGTGAAGCAGGGCGTTTACCCCATCGATTGGGGAGGGGATGCGAGCCTTGATGAGCTGGGTGTCGGGGAGTGAACCGGTGAATGAATTGGCGGGTTGCACCCGCCCTACAGGTTTGCGCAGATGATCAATCACCTACCCGTAGGGCGGGTGAAACCCGCCATTTGTCGTTTCAGCCAGGGATGTCAGAACAGGAAATACCGCTGCGCCATCGGTAGCACGTCGGCTGGTTCGCACCAGAGCAACTGGCCGTCGGCCTTAACCTGATAGTTCTGCGCATCGACCTCGATATTCGGCAGGTAGCCGTTGTGGATCAGGTCGGTCTTTTGCACCTCGCGGCAGCCCTTGACCACGCCAATCTGCTTCTGCAAACCGAGCTGCTGCGGGACCCCGGCGTCGAACGCCGCCTGGCTGATAAAGGTGATGCTGGTGGCATGGCGGCTGCCTGCGTAGCTGGCAAACATCGGCCGGTAGTGCACCGGTTGCGGCGTCGGGATCGAGGCGTTGGCGTCGCCCATCAGGCTGGCGGCAATCGCCCCGCCCTTGAGGATCAGCGTCGGTTTGACGCCGAAGAAGGCCGGGCGCCACAGCACCAAATCCGCCCATTTGCCCACTTCGATCGAACCCACTTCATGGCTGATACCGTGAGTGATCGCCGGGTTGATGGTGTACTTGGCGATGTAGCGCTTGGCGCGGAAGTTGTCGTTGCTCGGCGCATCCTCGGGCAGCGGGCCGCGCTGCTGTTTCATCTTGTCGGCGGTCTGCCAGGTGCGGGTGATCACCTCGCCGACGCGGCCCATGGCCTGGCTGTCGGAGCTGATCATGGAAAACGCGCCGAGGTCATGCAGGATGTCTTCGGCGGCGATGGTCTCGCGGCGGATGCGGCTTTCGGCGAAGGCCACGTCCTCGGCGATGCTTGGGTCGAGGTGGTGGCAGACCATGAGCATGTCCAGGTGCTCGTCGATGGTGTTCTTGGTGAACGGCCGCGTCGGGTTGGTCGAGCTCGGCAGCACGTTGGGGAAGCCGCAGGCCTTGATGATGTCCGGGGCGTGGCCGCCGCCAGCACCCTCGGTGTGATAGGTGTGGATGGTGCGACCCTTGAACGCGCCGAGGGTGGTTTCGACGAAGCCGGACTCGTTCAGCGTGTCGGTGTGGATCGCCACCTGCACGTCGTACTGATCGGCCACGGAGAGGCAGTTGTCGATGGCGGCCGGGGTGGTGCCCCAGTCTTCGTGCAGCTTGAGGCCAATGGCGCCGGCTTTCACCTGCTCGATCAACGGCTCCGGCAGCGAGGCGTTGCCCTTGCCGGTGAAACCCAGGTTCATCGGGAAGGCGTCGGCGGCTTGCAGCATGCGCGCCATATGCCAGGGCCCGGAGGTGCAGGTGGTGGCGTTGGTGCCTGTGGCCGGCCCGGTGCCGCCGCCGATCATGGTGGTGACGCCGCTCATCAACGCTTCTTCGATCTGCTGCGGGCAGATGAAGTGGATGTGGGTGTCGATGCCGCCAGCGGTGAGGATCATGCCTTCACCGGCGATCACCTCGGTGCCCGCGCCGATGGCGATGGTCACGTCCGGTTGGATATCCGGGTTGCCGGCCTTGCCGATAGCGGCGATGCGCCCGTCCTTGAGGCCGACGTCGGCTTTGACGATGCCCCAGTGGTCGATGATCAGGGCGTTGGTGATCAGGGTGTCGACCACGTCGGCGGCGCACAGTTGGCCCTGGCCCATGCCGTCGCGGATCACCTTGCCGCCGCCGAATTTCACTTCTTCGCCGTAGGTGGTGAAGTCCTTCTCCACTTCGATCCACAGGTCGGTGTCGGCCAGGCGCACCCTGTCGCCGACGGTGGGGCCGAACATGTCGGCGTAGGCTTGTCTGCTGATTTTCATATTCGCTTCCCTTGTGGCGCGAAGGCTGGCGCGTGTTTGTCTGTCAGGGGATGAGGCGCTGCGGCTCTTCTGTAGGAGCGGCTTTAGCCGCGAAGCCGTTATCGCGGCTAAAGCCGCTCCTACAAGCGTCACCTCAATCCAGGTCGCCCATCACCCGGCCGGCGAAGCCGAACACCCGGCGTGCGCCGGCCAGATCGACCAGCTCCACGTCACGGCTCTGCCCCGGTTCGAAACGTACGGCAGTGCCGGCCGGGATATTCAGGCGCATACCGCGAGTACTGGCGCGGTCGAACAGCAGGGCGTCGTTGGTTTCGAAGAAGTGGTAGTGCGAGCCGACCTGGATCGGCCGGTCGCCACTGTTGGCCACGGACAGGGTCAGGGTGCGGCGACCGGCGTTGAGCTCGATCTCGCCGTCGGCAATCTGGTATTGGCCGGGAATCATGGGGTGCTCACTCCAGAATCAGTTGCATGAAAGTCAGATCCAGCCAGCGGCCGAACTTGCGGCCGACCTGGGGCATCTGCCCGGTGGTGACGAAGCCGAGGCGTTGGTGCAGGCGAATCGAGGCGGCATTTTCCGACTCGATGGCGGCGACCATGACGTGCAGGTTGGCGGCGCGGGCGCGCTCGATCAGCGCCTGCATCAGCGCTGGGCCTAGGCCTTGGCCGCGTTGGTCGGCACGCACGTAGACCGAGTGCTCGACGGTCTGACGGAAGCCTTCGATGGTGCGCCAGGTGCCGTAGCTGGCGTAGCCGACTACCTCGCCGGCGGCGTCATGGGCGACCAGTACGGGAAAACCCGCTGCACTGCGCTCGGCCAGCCAGGCGCGGCGGTTGTCGAGATCCACCAGGGTCTCGTTCCAGATTGCCGTTGTGTGCTGCACGGCGTCGTTGTAGATGGCGAGGATGCCGGGCAGGTCGGCCTCACCGGCGTCTTGAATCGAATAGGTCATGACTTAAGCAATCGGCTGATGCACGGTCACCAGCTTGGTGCCGTCAGGGAAGGTGGCTTCGATCTGGATCTCCGGGATCATCTCCGGTACGCCCTCCATCACCTGATCGCGGCTCAGCAGGGTGGTGCCGAAGTGCATCAATTCGGCGACCGTTTGGCCGTCGCGTGCGCCTTCGAGCAGGGCGGCAGAGATATAGGCCATGGCTTCCGGGTAATTCAGCTTGACCCCGCGCGCCAGGCGGCGCTCGGCCACCAGGCCGGCGGTGAAGATCAGCAGCTTGTCTTTCTCGCGTGGACTCAGATCCATCGTGTTACTCCATTGGGGCGTATGCCTGGCATCGCCGGAATGCGTCGTGGGGGAGGGCGGATGTCGCTTTTTACATCCGCCGTCATGTGCTCCAGATACGGGGTGGGCGTGCTTCACGCCCCAGCAACGCCGGGCGCAGCAGGCGCCAGAGCTCGATCAACCAGGCACGTGCCTTGAGTGCTTCACTGGCCAGGCAGCGCGCTACAAGCAGGCCTGAAATCTGGCTGAGGTCACCGCGTACGCCGTCGATCTTCAGCTCCCGGCAGCGTTCCAGTAAATCACTGTCTACATCGGCGCTGATCAGCAGGGTGGCGAACACCGGCTGGCCGTCGAGGCCGATGGGTGAGTCGAGCAGGCCATCGCCGCCGCTCACGCGCTGGCGCTCGTGCCAGAGCAGCTTGCCATCGCGGCGGACATCCAGCGCGGCCTGGAAGTGGCCGCTGGCAAAGCGCTCGTCGGCGGCGGGGCGGCCGAGGGCGACGATGTCCCAGTAGAACAGACGAGCATCGCCGTGCAGGTCGATCTGCGTGTGCAGTTCGGCCTGGGCACCGGCATAGATGATGGTTTCCTGCGGCAGCCATTCCAGGGTGGCGCCGGCGTCGAGGCGCAGGCGCAGATCCTGCCGAGCGACACCGGCCGCGCGATACCACTTGGCCGCGCCTGGGCTGGTGAGCTGCACCCAGGTGTTTTCGCCAGCGTGAGCCGAGATATCCAGAACGTCGCCGCCGGCAATGCCGCCGGGCGGGTGAACGATGATGTGCTGGCAGACTTCCGGCCCTTCGGCATACAGGTGCTTCTGCACTCTTAGTGGGCCTAGGTGGCGTCTTTGCACTGGTGTGGTGCGTTCGCCGTGGCGCGCGTAGGCCAGCTCCAGCTCGGCAGGCCAGCTTGGCGTGAACAGGGCGGCAGGCAGATTCATGTCGAGGCAGCGGTTCCGCAGGATAGTTGACCGAGTGGGCAAGCAAGAGGCGTGCCCTGAACCAATTCGGTGCGCATTACGCTGTCTGCGACGGTGGCCAGTCGCACTGCCGTATCTGGCTCTGCCTTCTCGTGCCTGGCCGGCTCTAGAGTGGGGCGTCGATTCGTGCGGAGCGCTTATGTTCACTTTTATCGCCTTTACCGCCGGGTTGGTGCGCGGCTACAGCGGCTTCGGTTTCGCCATGTTGATGGCGCTCGGGCTGATGCTGCGACTGCCGCCCGCGGAAGCGGTGCCAGTGGCGCTGATTCTCGATGTGGCCTGCAGCGTGACGTTATGGCCGGCGGCGTTGCGTGCCGTTCATGGGCGTGTGCTGGGGCGCCTGCTGATAGGCATGCTGCTGGCCGTGCCGCTGGGCGCCTGGTTGTTGCTGTGGCTGCCGGTCCACATCATGGCACCGCTGGTGGCGGTGCTCTGTTTATGCGGTGGCTTGCTGGTGTTGTGGCGTCCGTCCGTTGCCACGCCGGTGGGCCAGGGCATGGCCTGGTTGGCAGGACTGGCATCCGGTCTGGCGACCACCCTGGCCTCGGCCGGCGGCCCGCCATTGATGATCTACCTGTTGCGCAGTGGCCTCGATACACGCCAGTTACGCGGCACGGCGGTGCTGTTCTTCCTCGCCAGCAGTAGCGCTGCGCTGATCGGGTTGGGGCTTGCGGGTGTGCTGAACGGCGCGCTGTGGCGGCTAGCGCTGGAGCTGGCATTGCCGGCGCTGGCCGGTAACCTGCTCGGCCAGTGGCTGCATCCGCGCTGGCAGCCGTTGTCGTTGCGGGTGCTGATCGGAGGGTTGCTGGTGCTGTTGTCGCTGGGGAGTCTGTTGCGGGTGTTGTGCGCGTAGGGCTGGGGCATCACCAGACACGGTTGGTCTGGCGGGTTGCACCCGCCCTACTGAGTGGCGTCCTTCAGTCGCGGTCGATGGCGAAGGGCGACCAGGCCTGGCGGCTCGGCATGATTTCCAGGCGGTTGATGTTGATGTGGTCCGGCAGGGTGGCGACGTAGAAGATCTGCTCGGCGATATCTTCGGCGGTCAGCGGAGTGGTGGTGCCGTACAGCGCGTCGGAGGCAGCCTGATTGCCCTTGGTACGTACCAGGGTGAACTCGGTTTCGGCCATGCCGGGGGCGATGTCGGTGACGCGCACGCCGGTGGATACCAGGTCGCAACGCAGGTTGAAGCTGAACTGTTTGACGAACGCCTTGGTGGCGCCGTACACGTGGCCGCCCGGGTAGGGCCATTCGCCGGCCACCGAGCCGATGTTGATGATGCTGGTGCCCTTGCCGATTTCCAGCAGCTTCGGCAGCACGGCGTGGGTGACGTTGACCAGGCCGGTGACGTTGGTGTCGATCATGGTGTGCCAGTCTTGCAGGGCAACCTTCTGCGCGGCCTCCGGGGCCAGCGCCAGACCGGCGTTGTTGACCAGCACGTCGATACGGTCGAAGGGGGCTTGCAGGCCGTCGACCAGCGCTTTCACCGCGGCGGCATCACGTACGTCGAGCGCAGCGATGTGCACCGGCACCTTGTCCTGCAGTTCGGTCTTCAGCTCTTCCAGGCGCTCCAGGCGTCGGCCGCTGAGTACCAGCGCCCAGCCGGCCTCGGCGAAACGTCGTGCCGTGGCGCGGCCGAAACCGGATGTCGCGCCTGTGATGAATGCCACCTTGCTCATGGATAACCTCGTTTTGCTATCAGGGTTCATGGCCTGCTCCTGCAGCCGCTATCGGGCGCAGCTGGAGCAGTCCTTTTGCTGCGGTGCGCCAGTGTAAAACCCTGGCCTAAAGGCCGCGCTCCACAGCTGGCTGCGGATTCATGCGGACAGTTCGAGGAACTTGCGCACGCGTTCGGTTTCCGGGTTGGTGAAGAACTTCTCCGGCGCGGATTTCTCGATCAGCAGGCCCTTTTCCAGGAATACCACCTGATCCGACACCGCACGGGCGAATTCCATTTCGTGGGTGACCACGATCATGGTGTAGCCCTCGCTGGAGAGGTTCTTCATCACTGTCAGCACTTCACCGACACGCTCCGGGTCGAGTGCCGAGGTCGGCTCGTCGAACAGGATCACCTCCGGGCTCATGGCCAGGGCACGGGCTATCGCCACGCGCTGTTTCTGCCCACCGGAGAGGGTGTAGGGAAAGGCCTCGGCCTTCTGTTCCATGCCGACTTTTTCCAGCAGCGTCTGGGCGATGGCGCGGGCCTCGTCCCTGCGCATCTTCTTCACCTGCATCGGTGCTTCCATGACGTTCTGCAGCACGTTCAGGTGCGGCCACAGGTTGAAACTCTGGAACACCATCCCGGTGCGGGCGCGGATCGCTGCCAGGTCGCGGTTGTTCATGCGCTTGCCCTGGGTGTCGACGCCGATGCGCTGGCCAGCGATATGAATGCTGCCGCGATCCGGCTCTTCGAGCCAGTTGATGCAGCGCAGCAGGGTGGATTTGCCCGAGCCGGAGGAGCCCAGCACGCTGACCACCTCGCCCTTGTTCACGGTCAGCGAGATATCGCGTAGCACCTCGACACCGTCGAAGCTCTTGGACAGATTGTCGATCTGTACCGCGGGTACGTCAGGCATGTTCGAAACCTCGTTTGGCGCCGAACCGGCTCGCCCATTTGAGCGCCAGTTCCAGGCAGATGCTGATGAGCCAGTACAGGGCGATGACCACGATGAACGCCTCGCTGGGAATGAAGTAGGTGGCTTGCACCGAATTGGCCGCAGCGGTCAGTTCCTGCACGGTGATGATGGTGAGAAAGGCGGTGTCCTTGAGTGCGTAGATCAACTGGTTGCCGAGCAGCGGACGGGTGCGGATCACCAGTTGCGGCAGGATGATCCGCCAGTACAGGCGAGCGGGGCGAAAGCCATGGGCCTTGGCCGCCTCGACCTGGCCGAGCGGCAGCACCAGGCGCGCACCGCGCAGGATCTCGGCGAAGTACGCCGCGTGATAGATGGCCAGCGCCACCAGCCCCGCGCCCCAGGCGCTGGGCTTGATGCCGAGCGCCGGCAGGCCGTAGTAGAGCAGGTAGGCCAGCACCAGAAAGGGCAGCATGCGCATCAGGTTGATCGCCCCGCGCAGCAGGGTCGACAGCCAGTTGCGGCCCTCCAGCAGGTAGACGCTGAAGCAGCCGATGACGAAGGCCGCCAACACCGACAGGACGAACAGAATCAGCGTGTTGAGTGCGCCGTTGAGGAAGGCGTCGCGCGCCTCCCAGATGATGCTCCATTCGGTCATGGTCGCGTCCTCACATGGCCAGTCGGTTGGCTTTCTTCTCGGCCACGGCCTGCACCTTGAGCAGCACGCCGATGATCAGCATGTACAGCAGGGCAGCGGCGAGAATCGGTGGCAGCGGCTCGTAGGTCACGGCGCTGATGCGGTTGGTCACGCGGGTCAGATCGACGATGCCGATTACCGCGATGGCCGGGCTGCTCTTGATCAGGAAGGACATCTCGTTGACCAGGCCGGGCAGGCTGCTGGTGATCATCTGCGGCAGCATGATGCGGCGGAAGAACACGCCGTTGGTCATGCCGCAGGCCAGTGCGGCTTCCTTCTGCTCGCGGGAAAAACTGATGAAGGCTGTGCGCCACACTTCGGCGTTGAAGGCCGCGGTATTCAGGGTGAGGGCAAGGATCGCTGCCGTGTTGCGATCCATGGCCAGGCCGAAGGTTGGCGCCGAGAGAAAGATGAACAGCACCAGGGTGACCAGTGGTGTGGCGCGAGCCAGGCTGACGTAGAGCACCAGCGCCTGTTCCACGAAGGGAATGCGCGCCATGCGCAGCAGGGCGATACCCAGGCCGATGACGACGCCCAGGGCAATGGCGATCGAGGAGATCCACAGAGTCGTCCAGGCGCCTTCGAGCAGCAATAACCAGGCTTGTCCGTTCATGTCGGGCTCCAGGGAAGGGGATGGGGTGTTGCAAGCAAGGTCAGGGCCAGAGCTGGCCCTGATAGACGGCAGTGCGTTGGCGATGAGCATGTAGGGTGCGCCGTGCGCACCGAGGTGCTGGCACCATTGACTCTGGTGCGCGGCGCACCCTACGTGGTCATGTCAGAGACCTGGCCGCAGCCCGCTGTCACATGCCGGCCAGTTCGTGGAACTGATCGACCGTGGTGATCGGCTCCTTGGGCATGGCCGGGAAGGCTTCGCCGAACCACTTGGTCTGCAGCTCGGCCAAGCGGCCGCTGTCGCGAACTTCGGTCATGAAGCCGGTGAGGAATTCCAGCAGCTCGGGGCTGTTCTTGGGTACTGGCCAGGCGGCGAAACCGTCGCCGGATACGGCGATGCCCTTGGCGAAGGTATCGCCACGGGTCTTGACCAGGTCGTTGACCGAAATCAGCGCGTTGATCACGTAGTCCAGGCGGCCGTTGGCCAGGTCAGCGTAGGCCTCCGGGTAGGACGGGTATTCGGTGACCTTGCCGATCTTGCAACCCTCGGCCTCCATCATCTTCTTCAGTTCCGGCAGGCGCGCGAGCAGGGCGCTGCCGGCCTGCAGGCCGACGGTCTTGCCACACAGGCTGGCGATATCGCTGAGACTGTCATCGCCTGCGCGCTTGACGTAGAAGTGCTGCGCCGAGGCGAAGGGCGGGGCGAAGTTGAACACGCGCAGGCGGTCGTCGGTGACCAGGGCGCCGGTGAAGGCCATGTCGTACTGGCCGGACGAAACCGATGCGAGCAGGCCGGTCCAGGGCAGGATTTCCTGCTTCACATCGAAGCCCTGGGCCTTGGCATAGGTCTTCAGGTCTTCGAGCAGCTCCTTGTGGAACCCTTCCGGTTTGCCGTCGACGATGAAGTTGAACGGCGCGTAGTCATCCTCGGTGGCAACAGTCATCACGCCCTTGGACTTGATGTCGTCGAGGTCGGCGTGGGCGCTCAGCGAGGCGCCGACCAGGCAACCGGCCAGGGCCAGCTTGCGCAGCAGGCCGAAGGGTTTGGAATCGGTTTTCGATGGTTTCATGGGCGTGCTCCAGAGGTGTCGACAAGGGTTGTCCAGGCCGCTCGGCGGCGGTTTGGTTTTCACCATAGAGACGCCTGACGAACCGGCGATAGGGGCAGTTCCGGCCTTTGTTCTGGCCAGCGACAGTGGCGCGCTACTTGCTACATCACAGGGTTGTTTGGCTGTTGGAGGGCGCCATGATCGATCACTTTTACCATCTTGATTTCGACCGTCAGCGCGGCCTTCAGGAGCAGCTTCGCGAGTCGCTGGTATCGGCCATTCTTGGCGGCGGTTTCCCGGCCGACGAGCCACTGCCGTCGTGCCGCAAGCTGTCCCAGCAGTTGTCGGTCTCGCGCAATACCGTGGCGCTGGTGTACGAGAGCCTGCTCGACAACGGCTACCTGGTCAGCCGCCCGCGCAGTGGCTATTACCTGCACCCCGATTACTGCGGGCAGACCGATGCCGTACTGCGCATGACGCCGCTGCGAAAACCGGAACCGTCCGATGACAGCAGCGCCGCCACTGCCCCGGATTGGGCCGCGCGCTTTCGCATGCAGCCCAGTTTGAAGCACGGCGTATTGCGCCCGAGCAACTGGAGCCGTTTCACCTACCCCTTCATTTACGGTCAGCCGATCAGCGAACTGTTCCCACTGGAGCGCTGGCGCGAGGTGTCGCGCAAGAACCTCAGCGGTGAGCGCGACCAGCTGTGGCTGGGCGACCGTTTCGACCGTGACGACGAGCAACTGATCGAGCAACTACGCACCCGCGTGCTGCCCAAGCGCGGCATCTGGGCGCGTGCCGACGAGATTCTGGTGACCCTCGGTTCGCAGAACGCGCTCTATCTGCTGGCCAGCCTGCTGATGGCGCGCGGTGTGCGCGTTGGCGTGGAGAACCCTGGCTTTCGCGATGCGGCGAGCATCTTCGACATTCACGGCGCCAAGGTGCACCTGCAGGATGTCGACGATCAGGGCCTAGTGGTGGACCGGCGTCTGGATGACTGCCAGTACCTCTACGTGACGCCGGGGCACCAGGTGCCCACCGGCGTGGCGATGAGCGCGGCACGGCGTGAACAACTGCTGCGGCAGATTCGCGAGCACGACCAGGTGCTGATCGAGGACGACTACGACGCCGAATTCAACCTCGACAACCACCCACTGCCGGCGCTCAAGGCCAGCGACAGCAGCGGCCGGGTGATCTACCTGAGCAGCCTGTCCAAGGCCTTCTCACCTGGGCTGCGCATCGGCTACATGGTCGCCGACGCCGAGCTGATCGACGAGCTCCGCGCCCTGCGCCGGCTGATGTACCGCCACCCACCGCTGAACAACCAGCGCATGCTCGCCGACTTCCTCGCCCAGGGGCACTACGACGCGCACCTGCGGCGTTTTCGTGAGGAGCATTGCCGCCGCCGCGAGCTGCTCTACCAGGCGCTGCGCAGTGACCTGAGTGACTGCCAGCCGATGGGCAGCCCCGGTGCCAGCGCCTGCTGGCTGGCCGCGCCACGCGGTGTCGATACCCAGCGCCTGGCCTGGGCGGCGGCGCAGCAGAGCGTGCTGATCGAGTCCGGGGCGCAGTTCTTCCTTGGCGAGGGTGCAGCGCCGACCAACTTCATGCGTCTGGGTTTCCATGCTATCGATGCCGAGCGCATTCGACCGGGTGTGCAGAAGCTGGGTGAGGTGCTGGCGAGTTTATGAGTCGTAGGGTGGATCGCGCTTTATCGATCCACCGCTGGTGGATGTGAAGAGCGACATCCACCCTACGCACTGGTTGGGTTGTAGCACCCTCTCCCATTTATGGGAGAGGGTGGTGAAGGTTGCACTGCATTGTTGAGCAAACCCTCTCCCCCGGCCCCCGCTCCGCTCCCCAGCCCTTAGCAGAGCTCAGGGCGCTCCAGCGGGCGAAGCATGCTTCGCTTTTGCCACTTACGCCCCGCAAGCGGGAGAGGGGAGAAAAGCTAGCCAAAGCGCGGCGCGAACAGGGCGAACACTTCATCGAAGATCGCCAGCGCCTCGTTTACCTGGGCGGCGCTGACGATGCACGGCGGCACCACATGGATGCGGTTCTCCACCACGAAGCTGAGCAGCCCGCGGGCGGTCAGCGCGGTCTTCATTTCCTGCATCACCGCTGCCGGCATCGGCGTCTTCTTCTGCACGTCGCTGACGAATTCCAGTGCCCAGAACAGGCCGACGCCACGGGCCTCGCCGATCATCGGGTAGCGTTCGGCCAGTTTCTTCAGGCCCGGGCCGAGCACCTGGGCGCCGATATCACGGGCGTTCTCCACCATGCCTTCTTCGCTCATCGCATCCAGCGTGGCGACGATGGCGGCCATGGCCAGCGGGTGGCCGGAATAGGTCAGCCCACCGGGGAAGAAGTTCGTGTCGAAGTGCTCGCAGATCGGCTTGGAAATCATCACTCCACCGGCCGGCACATAGCCGGAGTTGACGCCCTTGGCGAAGACGATCAGATCCGGCACCACGTCGAAATGCTCGAGCGCCAGCCAACTGCCGGTGCGGCCGAAACCGGCCATGACTTCATCGAGGATGAGCATGATGCCGAACTCGTCGGCCAGCTTGCGCACGCCCTGCATATAGCCTTTCGGCGGCACCAGAATGCCGGCGGTGCCGGGAATGCTCTCCAGCAGTATCGCGGCGATGGCGCCCGGCCCCTCGCACTCGATGACCCGGCGCAGGTGCTGCAGGGCGCGCGCGCATTCCTCTTCCTCGTTCGCCGCATTGAACTCGCTGCGGTACAGGTAGGGGTTGAAGAAGTGCACATGGCCACGGGCGTATTCGT
Organism: Ectopseudomonas mendocina; assembly: GCF_007049795.1. Classification (GTDB taxonomy): domain Bacteria; phylum Pseudomonadota; class Gammaproteobacteria; order Pseudomonadales; family Pseudomonadaceae; genus Aquipseudomonas; species Aquipseudomonas mendocina_D. The sequence continues at coordinate 76,954 of NZ_SCFY01000008.1, read as the reverse complement.
TGGGCACGCGGCGTGGGTCGCCGGTGGCAACGATGGCTGCGCCGGTGCTGCCATGGTAGGAGCGGTAGGCAGAGAGGATCTTGTCGCGGCCGGTGTACAGGCGCGTCATGCGCATGGCGTTCTCGTTGGCATCGGCCCCGGCGTTGGTGAAGAACACCTTGGAGAAACCGGCCGGCGCGCGGGCGAGAATGCGCTTGGCCGCTTCGCCACGCATCAGGTTGGCGGTGGCTGGGGCGATGGTCACCAGGCTGCCGGCCTGTTCCTGAATGGCGGCGATCACCTTCGGGTGCTGGTGGCCGATGTTGGTGTTGACCAGTTGGCTGCTGAAGTCGAGGTAGCGTTTGCCGTCGTAGTCCCACAGCGTGCAGCCCTCGCCGCCGGCAATCACCAGCGGGTTGAGGGCGCCTTGGGTCGACCAGGAATGGAAGACGTGCTGGCGATCCAGATCGTGGACGTACTGGTTGCTGATCGGTGTGCTCATGATGACCTCGGGCTGGCCGTTGCGGATGGCTGCACCATAGGAACAAAGCGGCCGTGTGCCGTAGGGCCAGATGCCGGAAGTGGCTGGGTCAGCGCGTCTGGCTCGACTACATCGGGCAACTGTCCCTAGGCGCCTGGTGTGCACAGGCTAGGCTGGAGGCATCCGTTTTCAGGAGTGAAACCATGGCCCACGCATTCGAGATCAACACCGCCCCGCTGATGTCCACTGAGGGCCTTGATAGCCCCGCGATCGCCCAGGCGCGTATCGACCTGGCCGCCTGCTTTCGCATGGCGGCACGGCTCGGCATGGGCGAAGGCATCTGCAATCACTTTTCCGTGGTTGTGCCGGGGCGGCCTGAGTTGTTTCTGGTGAACCCCTATGGTCTGGCCTTTGCCGAGGTCACGGCCTCGTCGCTGCTGATCTGCGATTTCGATGGGCGCGTGGTGCTGGGCGAGGGCCGCCCGGAGGCCACGGCGTTCTTTATTCACGCCCAGTTGCACCGTCTCAACCCACGCGCCACGGCAGCCTTCCACACGCACATGCCCAATGCCACGGCGCTGTGCATGCTGGAGGGCGAGCCCTTTGTCTGGGCCGGGCAGACGGCGTTGAAGTTCTATGAGCGCCTGGCCGTGGATGAGGATTACCAGGGCCTTGCGCTGAATGATGCCGAGGGCGAGCGCATCGCCCGCGCGGCAGGTGACGCCGATGTGGTGATGCTGAAGAACCATGGCCCGTTGGTGTTGGGGCCGAGCATTGCCGAAGCCTGGGACGACCTCTACTACCTGGAGCGCGCCGCCGAGGTGCAGCTCAAGGCCATGGCCAGCGGTCGGCCGCTGAAGGCCGTGGCACCTGCGATTGCCAGTGCGGCGTGCCGGCAGATGCTGCAGGGCAACGCCGAAAGCGCGTACCTGCACCTTGAGAGTGTGAAGCGCCAGTTGCTGCGCGAGGGTTCGGATTTCGCCGAGTAACTGGTTGGTGGGCGGGTGAGGCGTCGCCCACCCTACAAATCGCTCGCCTGCCGTAGGGTGGGCCGGGCGGCGCTCCGCTTCAGCCCACCAATTGACGCTCCCTGGATGGATCAGGCGGGTTACACCCGCCCTACGTTCCGCATCAGATCGCCACCAACCCGCGTACGCCTTCGGTTTCCATGTTCTCGCCACGGCCCTGCTGGACGATCTCGCCACGGCTCATTACCAGGTACTGGTCGGCCAGTTCGGCGGCGAAGTCGTAGAACTGCTCCACCAGCAGGATGGCCATGTCGCCACGGGCGGCGAGCTTCTTGATCACCACGCCGATCTCCTTGATCACCGAGGGCTGGATGCCCTCGGTGGGCTCGTCGAGGATCAACAGGCGCGGCTGGCTGGCCAGGGCGCGACCGATGGCCAGCTGTTGCTGCTGGCCACCGGACAGGTCGCCGCCACGGCGATGCTTCATTTCGCGCAGCACCGGGAACAGCTCGTAGATGAATTCCGGCACGGCCTTGGCCTGGCTGCCGGGAAAACGTGACAGGCCCATCAGCAGGTTCTCTTCCACCGTGAGGCGGCCGAAGATCTCGCGGCCCTGGGGCACGTAGGCGATACCAGCGTGTACGCGCTGGTGCGGTTTGAAGCCGGTGATGGCCTTACCTTCCCATTGCACGCTGCCGTCCTTGGCCGGAATCAGGCCCATCAGGCATTTGAGCAGGGTGGTCTTGCCCACGCCGTTGCGGCCGAGCAGGCAGGTGACTTCGCCGACCTTCACGTCAAACGACAGGCCACGGAGGATGTGGCTGCCGCCGTAATACTGGTGGAGTTGTTGGACTTGCAGCATATCGATGTCCTTAAGCATGCGGTGCGCGCGGCGCACCCTACGGAGCGCCAGCCTTCTCCCCTCTCCCGCTTGCGGGAGAGGGGCCGGGGGAGAGGGGCTCTTCAGCGACCCAGATAAACCTCGATCACCCGCTCGTCGTTCTGTACCTGCTCCAGCGAGCCTTCGGCCAGCACGCTGCCCTGGTGCAGCACGGTGACATGGTCGGCGATGGAGCCGACGAAGCCCATGTCGTGCTCGACCACCATCAGCGAGTGCTTGCGTGCCAGCGATTGGAACAGCTCGGCGGTGAACTCGGTTTCGGCGTCGGTCATGCCTGCCACCGGCTCGTCGAGCAGCAGCAGGTGCGGCTCCTGCATCAGCAGCATGCCGATCTCGAGAAACTGTTTCTGGCCGTGGGAGAGCAGGCCAGCGGGGCGGTTACGCGAGGCTTCCAGGCGGATGGTGGTCAGCACTTCCTCGATACGATCCTTCTGCTCGCCGCTGAGTTTTGCGCGCAGGCTGGCCCATACCGACTTGTTGGTCTTCTGCGCCAGCTCCAGGTTTTCGAACACCGTCAGCGCTTCGAACACCGTGGGCTTCTGGAACTTGCGGCCGATGCCAGCCTGGGCGATCTGCACTTCGCTCATGGCGGTCAGGTCGTACTGCTCACCGAAGTAGGCGACGCCGTTGTCCGGGCGGGTCTTGCCGGTGATCACGTCCATCATGGTGGTCTTGCCGGCGCCGTTGGGGCCGATGATGCAACGCAGCTCGCCGACGCCGATGTACAGGGTCAGGTTGGTCAGCGCCTTGAAGCCATCGAAGCTGACGTTGATATCTTCCAGCGTGAGGATGGTGCCATGGCGGACGTTGACGCCCTTGCCGACGTTCTTGCCGGTGTCCAGCGCCAGGCCGGTGGGGTCGAAAGCGGCTTCGAGCATGGTTTCAGGTACCGGAGTGGCTTTCATTGATCCTTCTCCTTGCGCAGCAAGCCCACCACGCCACGCGGTAGATACAGGGTGACGACGATGAACAGTGCGCCCAGGGCGAACAGCCAGTATTCCGGGAAGGCCACGGTGAACCAGCTCTTCATGCCATTGACCAGCCCGGCACCAAGCAGCGGGCCGATCAGCGTGCCGCGACCGCCCAGGGCGACCCATACGGCGGCTTCGATGGACTGCGTCGGTGCCATTTCGCTGGGGTTGATGATGCCCACCTGCGGCACGTACAGCGCGCCGGCCAGGCCGCACAGCACTGCACTCAGCACCCAGATGAACAGCTTGTAGCCGCGTGGGTCGTAGCCGCAGAACATCAGGCGGTTCTCGGCGTCACGCAGGGCGGTGAGCACCCGGCCGAACTTGCTGCGTGCCAGGCGAAAGCCCAGGTACAGGCTACCGACCAGCAACACCACGGTGGCGAAGAACAGCACGGCGCGGGTGCTCTGCGCCGTTATGTCGAAGCCGAGGATGCGGGTGAAACCGGTAAAGCCGTTGTTGCCGCCGAAGCCGGTTTCGTTGCGGAAGAACAGGAGCATGCCGGCGAAGGTCAGCGCCTGAGTCATGATCGAGAAGTACACGCCCTTGATCCGCGAACGGAAGGCGAAGAAGCCGAATACCAGCGCCAGCAGGCCGGGCGCCAGTACCACCAGGCACATCGCCCAGAGAAAACTCGAGGTGCCGTACCAGTACCAGGGCAGCTCGTTCCAGGCCAGAAAGCTCATAAAGGCCGGCAGCCCGTCACCCGCCGACTGGCGCATCAAATACATGCCCATGGCGTAGCCGCCGAGGGCGAAGAACAGGCCGTGGCCCAGCGACAGCATGCCGGCGTAGCCCCAGACCAGGTCCAGCGCCAGTGCGACGATGGCGTAGCAGAGGATCTTGCCCACCAGGGTCAGGCTGTATGCCGAGACGTGCAGGGCATGGTCGGCCGGCAGCAGGTGCAGCAACGGCATGGCCAGCAGGATCGCCAGCACCACCAGGCCGATGGCGATGGATACCTGCGGGCCGAGTTTGGCGCTGGCGCGGGCCAGCAACGTTTGATTGAGTGGCATGGTCATCAGTCGATCACCCGTCCTTTGAGAGCGAAGAGGCCTTGCGGGCGTTTCTGGATGAACAGAATGATCAGCGCGAGGATGAGGATCTTGCCGAGTACGGCACCGATCTGCGGCTCGAGGAATTTGTTCACCACGCCCAGGCCGAAGGCGGCCAGCACACTACCGGCCAGTTGGCCGACGCCGCCGAGTACCACCACCAGGAAGGAGTCGATGATGTAGCTCTGGCCAAGGTCCGGGCCGACGTTGCCGATCTGGCTCAGGGCCACGCCGCCGAGGCCGGCGATGCCCGAGCCGAGACCGAAGGCCAGCATGTCCACACGCCCGGTGGGCACGCCGCAGCAGGCGGCCATGTTGCGATTCTGCGTCACTGCACGCACGTTCAGGCCCAGGCGCGTCTTGTTCAGCAGCAGCCAGGTCAGTACCACGACGAACAAGGCGAAGCCGATGATGACGATGCGGTTGTACGGCAGCACCAGGTTCGGCAGCACCTGCATGCCGCCAGACAGCCAGGCCGGGTTGGCCACTTCGACGTTCTGCGCACCGAAGGTGACGCGTACCAGCTGGATCAGGATCAGGCTGATGCCCCAGGTGGCCAGCAGGGTTTCCAGCGGGCGACCGTAGAGATGGCGGATCACCGTGCGCTCCAGGGCCATGCCGATGCAGGCCGTGACCAGAAAGGCGATCGGCAACGCGGCCAGTGGGTAGAGCGTGAGGTATTCGGGAGCCAGGCGTTGGAAGCTCAGCTGCACCACGTAGGTGGTGTAGGCGCCCAGCATCAGCATTTCGCCGTGGGCCATGTTGATCACCCCGAGCAGACCGAAGGTGATGGCCAAGCCCAGCGCTGCGAGCAGCAGGATCGAGCCAAGCGACAGGCCGCTGAAGGCCTGGCCGAGCAGTTCGCCGATCAGCAGTTTGTTCTTCACCTGGGCCAGGCTCTGCTCGGCAGCGTCGCGCACGGTGGCATCGCTTTCTTCGCCATCGAGCAGGCTTTGCAGGCGCGTGCGGGCCAGCGGGTCGCCGGTCTTGCCCAGACGCTCCACGGCAGCCAGGCGCACGGCTGGATCGCTGGCCTCCAGCTGCAGATTGGCCAGGGCCAGGGTAATGGCGTCACGCACGTTCTCGTCGGCTTCCATGCTCAGGCGGCTTTCCAGCAAGGGCAGCAACGCTGGCGGCGTGTTGCGTTGCAGTTGCTTGGCGGCAGCGAGGCGCACGGCGGCATCGTCATCGAGCAATTGATGGCTCGCCACGGCGAAGGTGACCAAGCCGCGAAGGCGGTTGTTCAGGCGTAGTTTGCGTGGTGTGCCGTTGGCTTGGGTATTGCCATCAGCGGCTTGCCAGGTGCCGTCCTGTTCAATGAAGGCACGTTTGTCGGCATCGCTGCCGACGCGGCCCTGCTGCAGAGCTTGCAGCAGTGACATACGTTCGGTGCTGGGCGTGGCGGCCCAGTCCTGCAGCAGTTTGGCCTGTTTGCTGGCGTTGGCAGCGACGAAATCGTCGGCGTCGCCAGCCTGCGCGGCCAGTGGCAGCAACAGCAGCAGGCTCAGGAGAATTCGGGTAAGGGCAGTGGGCATAAGGGTGTCCTTGGCGTAGCCCGGATGACGTCCGGGGCGAGCTTCCCGGATTGCATCCGGGCTACGGCGACCCTCTCCCCCGCCCCTCTCCCGCAAGCGGGAGAGGGGAGATAAGCGGCACTGCAACTCATTGACGAGCTGTGGTTACCGCATGCGGGAGAGGGGCTTTTGCCTTAGTTCGACTTAACCGGGGTGTCGGCTTTCTTGTCGTTGCCTTCGATGTACGGGCTCCACGGCTGGGCGCGGATCGGGCCTTCGGTTTCCCAGACCACGGAGAACTGACCGTCATCCTGGATCTCGCCGATCATTACCGGCTTGTGCAGGTGGTGGTTCTTCTCGTCCATCTTCAGGGTGAAGCCGCTCGGCGCCGCGAACTCCTGGCCAGCCATGGCTTCACGCACCTTGTCGACATCAGTGGTGCCGGCTTTCTCGACCGCCTGCGCCCACATGTGGATGCCCACGTAGGTGGCTTCCATCGGATCGTTGGTCACCACGGTGTCGGCGTTCGGCAGCTTCTTGGCCTTGGCGTAGGCTTTCCAGTCGGCGACGAACTTCTCGTTGACCGGGTTCTCCACGGACTGGAAGTAGTTCCAGGCCGCCAGGTGGCCGACCAGCGGTTTGGTATCGATGCCGCGCAGTTCTTCTTCACCTACGGAGAAGGCCACCACCGGCACTTCGGTGGCTTCCAGACCCTGGTTGGCCAGTTCCTTGTAGAACGGCACGTTGGAGTCGCCGTTCACAGTGGAGACCACAGCAGTCTTGCCGCCAGCGGAGAACTTCTTGATGTTGGCGACGATGGTTTGATAGTCGCTATGACCGAAGGGGGTGTAGACCTCTTCGATGTCCTTGTCGGCGATGCCCTTGCTGTTGAGGAAGGCGCGCAGGATCTTGTTGGTGGTGCGCGGGTAGACGTAGTCGGTGCCGAGCAGGAAGAAACGCTTGGCGGCGCCGCCGTCTTCGCTGAGCAGGTATTCCACCGCCGGGATCGCCTGCTGGTTTGGCGCTGCACCGGTGTAGAACACGTTCGGCGACATCTCTTCGCCTTCGTACTGCACCGGGTAGAACAGCAGGCCGTTGAGCTCTTCATAGACCGGCAGCACGGATTTGCGCGATACCGAGGTCCAGCAGCCGAAGGTCACCGCGACCTTGTCCTGGGTCAGCAGTTGGCGGCCACGCTCGGCGAACAGCGGCCAGTTCGATGCCGGGTCAACCACCACTGCTTCAAGCTGCTTGCCGAGTACGCCGCCTTTGGCGTTGATCTCGTCGATGGTCATCAGCGCCATGTCTTTCAGCGACGTTTCGGAAATGGCCATGGTGCCGGACAGCGAGTGCAGGACGCCGACCTTGATGGTCTCGGCGGCCTGGATGGACCAGCTCAGGCCCATGGCGGCGATGGAAGCGGAAAGGGTAAAGGCCTTGATCAGGCTGCGACGTTGCATGGTGCGTTCTCCATTCTCATTTTGAGTAAGTGGACAGCGTTGTTATTGGTCATGCGTTAAGGTCATGGCCTGGCTGCACCGGCATCGGCTCTACGCGCCGGTAAGCGCCGTGTCGCCTGTGCAAGTCGAGTAAATGCCCCCTGCCTTGCTGACCTCTATAAGGCCCTTCAGCAATTGCTGTGCCTCTTCCGTACGATGAGTCAGGATCGCCGGCGCCGCTCAGCTCGATACGCTGCGTCTGGACGCGGTGCAGCCGCCCCGCAATACGCGCCTGCGCGTGGATTTTGTGGTGTACGCGGGGCTTTTCGTGATTGCCGGTGATTGGCCGTGAACGGTTGCGCCGAGGGTGAGGCGGCAACGCCGATGCCCCGTCTTTCGCACCATCCAGGTGCGAATCAGCGCCTGCGGTGCAGGCAGGTGTTCATTCGTGGGGCGCTAGCAGGGACGGCGCGCCGCTTCGAGTTCGAGCGCGTCGAACCGGGCGAATATCCGCAGACGACCCTGCCAGGCACGGCCTAAGTGCGCCTGGAGAAAATCTTCGCGTTGCAGGCGATGCAGGGCGCATCGCTGCTCGTTTGCGGATTGCCGGGGGAGTGTTAGACACGATTGCTGCGAACAGCCTGCCCTGGACGTTGGTGCAGGCGTTCGTCAGGTACCGGGGTTTCAGAGCACCAGGTAGTTCTTCACCCCGGTGAAGATGATCTGCGCCGCCAGGGCGCAAACGAACAGCCCCATCAAACGGCTGACGATCTGCAGGCCCTGGTCGCCGAGCAGGCGCTCGAACTGGTTGGACAGGTACAGCACCACGCCCACGGTGAGGCTGGCGAGGAAGATCGCTGCCACGGCCACCAGTTTGTCGTCCCAGTGCGGCTGGCTGGCGCCCATCAGCAGCAGGGCACCGATGGTGCCGGGGCCGACGGTCAGGGGGATGGTCAGCGGGACGATGGTCACGTCCTGTTGTACGTTATCGCTCTGCACCGCCGATTTGCCCTGGGCCATGCCCAGGGCGGAGATGAACAGCACGCTGCCTGCGCCGATACGGAAGGCGTCGATGGTGATGCCGAACAGGGTGAAGATGTGTTTGCCGAACAGGTACAGCAGCACGCTGGCGATCAGTGTGGCCAGCGCCACTTTCCAGGCCAGGCGCTTGCGCTCCTTGAGGGTGTAGCCGCGGCTGAGGCCGATGAAGCAGGAGAGGACGAAGAAGGGGCTGTAGAGCACCAGCATCTTCAGGTACAGACTGAACAACTCGGACATGGGGCGCTCGTTTGAGAGTAGGGCGGGTGCAACCCGCCATCGACAGTCAGGCGGGTTTCACCCGCCCTACGACACTTCACGCTGGCGACGCAGCTCGCGCTCGGCAATCCAGTGCTCGATCAGCTCGCGCAGTTGTGACAGCTCCACCGGCTTGGACATATGGCCGTCCATGCCGACAGCACGCGCACGTTCCTTGTGTTCGCTCAAGATATGCGCGGTCAGTGCCACCACCGGTGTGCGCGGGCGTTTCTCGCTCTTTTCCCAGGCGCGCAGCTGTTCGGTGGCGGAGAAACCGTCGAGCACCGGCATTTCGCAATCCATCAGTACCAGGTCGTAGGGCTGCGCTTTCATTGCGCTGAGGGCTTCCTCGCCGTTGCTGGCGGTGTCCGGCTTGAGGTTGAGCTTGCCGAGCATGCCGCGAATTACCTTGGTCGAGATGCTGTTGTCTTCGGCCACCAGAATGCGGAAATCGGCCGGCACGTTCAGCGGCGTACTCACCGGAGTTGGTGCTGCTTGGGCGGGGGTGTCGTTGGGGCGCTGGGCCAGTTCGTCGGCCAGGGTGGTCTTGAGCGTGTAGCCGGCCACCGGCTTGGCCAGGATGCGCTTGATCCCGGCGTTGCGTGCAATCACCTTGCTCGGCGCGTTGCTGATGCCGGTGAGCATGATGATCAGGATGTCGTGATTGAGGCTCGGATCTTCCTTGATCTTGGCGGCCAGCTGCATGCCGGTCATGCCGGGCATATCCTGGTCGAGCAGCACCGCGTCGAAATATTCGCGCATGTGCGCCTTGGTGCGCAGTAGCGCCAGGGCTTCCTTGCCGGAGGGCACTGCGCTGACCTGCATGCCCCAGGCGTTGCATTGCTGCATAAGCACCTTGCGGCAGGTGTCGTTGTCGTCCACCACCAGTAGGCGCGCGCCCTGCAGTGGACTGTCGAGGTCGGCTTCCGGCTGTTCCAGGCGGGCGGCATCCAACGGCAGGGTCAGCCACAGGGTTGTGCCCTGGTTGCCGCTGCCCTGGATGCCGAACTCGCCGCCCATCAGACGCACCAACTGGCGCGCGATGATCAGGCCGAGGCGCCCGCCCAGTCGGGTGGCAGAGAGGAAGTCGCGGCTCTGCAGTTCGGCGTTGAGCAGGGCGTCGCGTTCCTCTGGCAGCAGCGGACGACCGCTGTCCTGTACGGCAACGCGCAGACGATGTTGACCGTCGCTGCTGTCGAGGGCGGCGACCAGCAGGATCTCGCCCTCGTCGGTCTGCTTGAAGGCGTTGTCCAGCAGGCTCAACAGAGCCTGGCGCAGGCGCGTCGGGTCACCGCTGATCACTCGTGGCACCTGCGGCTGGATGAAGCTGATCAGCTCCACGCGCTGTTGTTCGGCCTTGGCGCGGAAGATGTCGAGGCAGTCTTCGATCAGCGCGCCGAGGTCGAACTGCACATCGTCCAGTTCGATCTGTCCGGACTCGAGCTTGGAAATGTCGAGGATTTCGTTGATCAGGGTGAGCAGTTCGTTGCCCGAACTGTGGATGGTCTGCACGTAGTCACGCTGCTTGGCCGACAGCGGCGTGCCCAGCAGCAACTCGGTCATACCCAGTACGCCGTTCATCGGCGTGCGGATCTCGTGGCTGATCTTGGCCAGGAACTCGGCCTTGGCTTTCAGCTCGGCACTGCTGGCAGCGAGGGCGGTGCTTTCCTGTAGCGTGTCGCGCTGGATCTGCCGCTGCCGCTCGGTCAGCGACACGCTGAGGATCAGGCCGGCCAGCGTAGCAACGCTGAATACGCCCAGCACCAGCCAGCCCGGATTGAGCTGATCGAAGCCGAGCAGCACCGGCACGAAGAAACCGAAGCCCAGGTTGAACACCAGCATGCCCAAGGCGATCAGGCGTGCCGGCTGGTAACCGGCGCGCCAGTGCAGGCCGCTCACCAGCAGCAGGTTGATCGCGCTCAGAGCCACCAGCAGGTAGACCAGCGAGCTGTACCAGAACAGACCGGTGACGACGATGCACAGCGCATAGGCCAGGAGCAGTAGGGCATTACCCCGCAGCAGACGGTTCAGGGGGCTGTGCTGTACTGGCGTGCCGTGCATGAAGCTCAGGCCAAAGGCCAGGGCGCTGAAGGCGGCGAACAGGGCAGAGAGATCGGCGATCAGGGACTGGTTGTAGCCCAGGCTAGGCAGCCATTGGGCGAAGATGCCGAGGTTGGCCGACGAGCACACGGCCAGGCCGATGTTCACCCCGGCCAGCCACAGGCCACTGGCGCTGCGGCTGTAGATGAAGCGGATGAGGTTGTACAAGGTCAACAGCAGCAGGGCGCCGAACAGCATGCCATAGAGGTAGGCGGGCTTTTCCAGGCTGACCAGCTCGGCCTGATCCATGACCTTGAACCAGGTCATCAGCGGGTGGTTGGAGGTCAGGCGGACATAGGCGACGCGGGCCTGGCCGTCATTCGGCAACGGCATCAGGTAGAAGCGCGACTGCAGCGGTCGCGAATCCAGCGGCATGGCCTCGCCGGTGTGCAGGTTCTGCTCCAGCACACCCTCTCTCAGCAGGTAGTAATCGAGGTACTGCACCCGTGGTGAAAAAATCCACAGCCAGGCGGGTTGCTGCTGCGGCGCGAACTCGGCACGCAGCCAGACAGCGTGATCACTGGGTGGGAAAGTAAAGGACTGTTTGCTGAGGGGTTTGAACTGTTGGCGCTGGGCGCGGACTTCTTCCAGGCCCAGGCGGGCGCTGGCGTCGACCAGATAGGACCAGCTGTGCGTGCCGGTAGGGGCTGTGTTCGCCGTGGCTGTCAGGGCAAGGCCAAGCAGCAGCAAGCTGGCGAGTAGTCCGATGGCAATCCTGAGCCGGCGCACGGGCAAAATCCTTCTAAATGAGTGGCCGGATTATAGCCAAGCATTTGCTCGAGCGAATACGGCACAAACAGCGATTTTGCCTTGTTTGTGCCGCATTTTCGCTCAAACGATCAGCTCTCGCCGCGCTCGCGGGCGATGGCCCGATAGCCGATGTCGTTACGATGGAACATGCCGTTCCAACGAATCTTCTCGGCCAGGCGGTAGGCTTGCTGCTGGGCATCGGCGACGCTGGCGCCGATGGCAGTGGCGCATAGAACGCGGCCACCGGCGGTGACGATCTGGCCGTCCTTCAGTGCGGTACCGGCGTGGAACACCTTGCCGTCGAGCTTGGCGGCTTCATCCAGGCCTTCGATCACGTCGCCCTTGGCGTAGTCGCCCGGGTAGCCACCGGCAGCCAGTACCACGCCCACGGTCGGACGTGGGTCCCAGGTGGCTTCGACCTTGTCCAGGGCCTTGGCCAGTGCGGCCTCGACCAGCAGCACCAGGGAGCTCTCCAGGCGGCACATGATCGGCTGGGTTTCCGGGTCGCCAAAGCGGCAGTTGAACTCGATGACCTTGGGCTTGCCAGCCTTGTCGATCATCAGGCCGGCATAGAGGAAGCCGGTGTAGACGTTGCCTTCGCTGGCCATGCCGCGCACGGTGGGGTAGATCACCTCGTCCATCACGCGCTTGTGTACTTCGGCGGTGACTACCGGGGCTGGCGAGTAGGCGCCCATGCCGCCGGTATTCGGGCCGCTGTCGCCGTCGCCGACGCGCTTGTGGTCCTGGCTGGTGGCCATCGGCAGTACGTTCTCGCCGTCGACCATGACGATGAAGCTGGCTTCTTCGCCGTCGAGGAACTCCTCGATCACCACACGCGAGCCGGCTTCACCGAAGGCGTTACCGGCGAGCATGTCGCGCACGGCGTCTTCGGCTTCCTGCAGGGTCATGGCGACGATCACGCCCTTGCCTGCGGCCAGGCCATCGGCCTTGATCACGATCGGTGCGCCTTTCTCACGCAGGTAAGCCAGCGCCGGCTCGATCTCGGTGAAGTTCTGGTAGTCGGCGGTGGGGATCTGCTGGCGCGCCAGGAAGTCCTTGGTGAACGCCTTGGAGCCTTCCAGCTGGGCAGCGGCAGCGGTGGGGCCGAAGATGTCCAGTTTGCGGCTGCGGAACAGGTTGACCACGCCTTTGACCAGCGGCGCTTCCGGGCCGACGATGGTCAGCTGCACGTTCTTCTCGGCGAAATCGGCCAGCTCTTCGATGGCCAGCACGTCGATGGCGACGTTCTGGCATTTGGCTTCCACCGCAGTGCCGGCGTTGCCCGGGGCGACGAAGACCTTCTCGACGCGTTTGTCCTGCGCCACTTTCCAGGCCAGGGCGTGTTCACGACCGCCGCTGCCGATGATCAATACGTTCATAAGTCTCTCCCAATGGAGGCGGGCCGGTGGCCCGTTTGGTGGATAGGAAAAGCGCTATCCACCCTACAAATTCCGAGGTCGCGATGAAGCCGGTAGATGCTAGGCGCCCCGGGTTTCGACAAGCGGAGTTGCCTATTGGCAATGAGCATTGGCGGAACCTGGGGCAACAACGCAGATGCCGGTTTCAGTGCGGCCGATTTTAGTGCCTGAAGTGGCGCATGCCGGTGAACACCATGGCAATGCCCGCTTCGTCGGCCGCCGCGATTACCTCGTTGTCGCGCATCGAACCGCCCGGCTGGATCACCGCGGTGATGCCGGCCTTGGCAGCGTTGTCGATGCCGTCGCGGAAGGGGAAGAAGGCGTCCGAGGCCATCACCGCGCCCGGTACCGGCAGGCCAGCGTGCTCGGCCTTGATGCCAGCGATGCGCGCGGAGTTGACGCGGCTCATCTGGCCGGCGCCGACACCCACGGTCTGACGGTTCTTGGCGTAGACGATGGCGTTGGATTTGACGAACTTGGCCACTTTCCAGGCGAAGATCAGGTCGTGGATTTCCTGCTCGCTCGGCGCGCGCTGGGTGACGATCTTCAGGTCTTCTGCCTTGATCATGCCGATGTCGCGGCTCTGTACCAGCAGACCGCCATTGACGCGCTTGAAGTCCCAGCCCGCAGCGCGCTCGGCCGGCCATTCGCCGCATTCGAGCAGGCGCACGTTGGCCTTGGCTGCCACCACTTCACGAGCGGCAGCGCTGATTTTCGGGGCGATGATCACTTCGACGAACTGACGCTCGACGATGGCCTGGGCGGTTTCACCGTCCAGTTCGCGGTTGAAGGCGATGATGCCGCCGAAGGCCGACTCGGTGTCAGTGGCGTAGGCCAGGTCGTAGGCTTTGCGGATGCCGCCTTCGTCTTCCGGTACCACGGCGACGCCGCAGGGGTTGGCGTGCTTGACGATGACGCAGGCCGGCTTGACGAAGCTCTTCACGCATTCCAGCGCGGCGTCGGTGTCGGCGACGTTGTTGAACGACAGTTCCTTGCCTTGCAGTTGAACGGCGGTGGAAACGCTGGCTTCGCCCTTCTTCGCTTCGACGTAGAAAGCCGCGCTCTGGTGCGGGTTCTCGCCGTAACGCATCTCCTGCGCCTTGACGAACTGGCTGTTGAAGGTACGCGGGAAGGCGCCGCGGCCTTCGGTGGACAGGGTGCCTGCCGCCTGGTCGATGGTGCCCAGGTAGTTGGCTATCATGCCGTCATAGGCCGCGGTGTGTTCGAAGGCCTTCAGGGCCAGGTCGAAGCGCTGGGCGTAGCTCAGACCGCCGGCCTTGAGGGAGGCGACGATGCCGGCGTAGTCGCCGGTGTTGACCACGATGGCCACGTCTTTGTGGTTCTTCGCCGCCGAACGCACCATGGTCGGGCCGCCGATGTCGATGTTCTCGATGGCGTCGGCCAGGTCGCAATCAGGCTTGGCCACGGTGGCTTCGAAGGGATAGAGGTTGACCGCCACCAGGTCGATCGGCTTGATGCCGTGCTCGTCCATCACTGCGCCGTCCAGGGCGCGACGACCGAGGATGCCGCCGTGAATCTTCGGGTGCAGGGTCTTCACGCGGCCGTCCATCATCTCCGGGAAACCGGTGTAGTCAGCCACTTCCACTGCGGCTACGCCGTTGTCCTTGAGCAGCTTGTAGGTACCACCGGTGGAGAGAATCTCGACACCGAGGGCGGCCAGTTCGCGAGCGAATTCGAGGACGCCAGTCTTGTCGGAAACGCTGATCAGCGCGCGGCGCACGGGCAGAAGGGTGGTCTGGTCGGTCATTTCACTATCCATCAGAGCGGGGATATCAGCAAAAAAGGCGGCTCATGCGGGCCGCCCTTTTCGGGAGTTCGGGGTTACAGCAGATCGTACTGCTTGAGCTTCTTGCGCAGCGTGCCACGGTTCAGGCCGAGCAGCTCGGAAGCCTTGGTCTGGTTACCTTTCACGTGATTCATGACGGTTTCCAGCAGCGGCGCTTCGACTTCGGTGAGCACCAGGTTGTACACGTCGGTGACGTCCGCGCCCTCGAGGTGGGCGAAGTAATTGTGCAGCGCCTTCTCCACGGCGCCGCGCAGGGTCTGACCCTCTTCGCTCGGCGTGTTCAGGTGCTGTTTAAGGCTGGTGTTGTCACTCACGGGTGCAATTCCACTCACTAGGGTCTCTGTCATCAACGTCATGCGGCCACCTCGTTTCCATCGTTATGCCGTTCGCTGAAGAACTCGCGAACGTTGGCGCACTGTGCGTCCGTACTGTCTAGGCGGTTGAACTGGGCGCGAAACTCCCTGGCGCCCGGCAGGGTTGCGAGATACCAGCCGACATGCTTGCGGGCGATGCGTACGCCCATCAATTCGCCGTAGAAGGCGTGCAGTGCGGCCAGGTGTTCCAGCAGGATGCGTTCCACTTCGAGCAGGCTCGGTGCCGGCAGGGTTTCGCCGGTACGCAGGTAGTGCTCGATTTCACGGAATATCCATGGCCGCCCCTGGGCGGCACGGCCAATGAGCAGGGCGTCGGCGCCGGTGGCGTCGAGCACGGCCTTGGCTTTTTGTGGGGAGTCGATGTCGCCGTTGGCGAAAACCGGAATCGATATCGCCTGCTTGATGGCGGCGATGGTGTCGTACTCGGCTTCGCCGGTATACAGGTCGGCGCGGGTACGGCCATGGACGGAGAGCGCAGCAATGCCAGCATCTTCGGCGATCTTCGCTACAGTGATGCCGTTCTTGTTCTGCCGATCCCAGCCAGTGCGAATCTTCAGGGTCACTGGCACGTCCACCGCGCCGACTACCGCATCGAGGATTTCACGTACCAGGGGCTCGTCACGCAGCAGCGCGGAGCCGGCGGCCTTGTTGCAGACCTTCTTGGCCGGGCAACCCATGTTGATATCGATGATCTGCGCGCCCAACTCGACGTTCTTGCGCGCCGCGTCGGCCATCATCTGCGGGTCGCCGCCGGCGATCTGTACCGAACGCGGCTCGGGGTCACCGGCGTGCATCAAACGCAGGCTGGACTTGCGGCTATTCCACAGGCGCACATCGCTGGTGACCATCTCCGACACCACCAGGCCAGCGCCGAGACGGCGGCACAGCTGGCGGAACGGGCGATCGGTGACGCCGGCCATGGGAGCCAGGATCAACCGATTGGGCAATGTGTAGGGGCCAATACGTGGGGCCGACATGGGGCGTCCCTGCTTGTTGGTGCGCAGTTGAGACAAAGGGCGATCGACACCTGTCCTCCACTGTGTCCTGAGATTCTGTTCAAAGCCTGCTGCGCGTCGGCCAGGCGGCGTTGAAGTCAGACTCAGAATGCTCATTTACAGACAGTAAACTGCGCTTCTTCGCCCGACTTCGCCTTGCCTGGCTCTAGCTCGCGAGACTTTGAACAGATTCTCGGGGAAACGATGGTGGTTCGGTGCTCGCGAAAGGGTGGGCATGATACCCGCTCTGGATGACCGGATAAAGGTCGTTTTGAACAAATTCTGAACAGCTATGGGCTTATCGCCAGTAGTTAGATAAAGGGCCTGCGACCACGGGTCGCGGCCCCTTCAGGCTACTCGGGGGAATGGAAGCTGAGGCTGTAGTTAACCGCGCGCGTGCCCGGGTCGAGGATGTCCAGGGAGATGTGAATGGGCGTCTGCGGCGGCATTTCGCTCTGCCCGGCCAGCTCGCCAGCAAGGTACTCGCTGGGTTTGAAGCGACGACTGGCGACCAGTTGGCCGCCCAGGTCGGCGAAGCGCATCTCCAGCAACGGGAAGGGCTGGGCGAAGGAGGCGCGGTTATAGAGGATGGCGTCGACGATCAGCGCGCCGGAGAACTCCGGGTGGCTACGCACTACCAGGTTGCTGCTGCGAATCTGGCTGATGTCGACTTTCGACGGCAGGCTGCAACCGATGTTCGGGCACAGCTGTTCGAACCAGGGGCGATAACGGTCCTGGCGTGCCAGTTCGTCGAAGTTGTAGGCCGCGTACTGCGCCAGCAGGCCGCCCACCGCCAGCAGATTGAGCAGGCCCCAGCCTAACAGGCGACCCCAGGACGTGCCCTGTGGCTGGCGCCAGTCGAGTTGCAAGGGCTCGTCGTCCAGTTCGAACAGGCGCTCCTCGCGCAGGCCCGGCTCGTTACGCGCTACCTTGGGGTCTTCACGTTCCGTGCGCTGGTCTTCGTCTTGTCGCTCGGGCTCGTCCTGCGTGTCATCGAGATCACCCAGGCGCGGCTCGTCGGCTTCGTCGAGGTCGTCGGCGATGGGCTGCTGCTTGCGGGGTGTGACGGGGGTGAATTCAATGGCGGCTTTGGGCTCCGGTGCAACTGCGGGCTCTGGCTGCTCCTCGGTAGGCTGCAGTTCGAAGCTGTCGCGCTCGCGCTTGATTGGTTCGTCGCGCAGCAGGGCTTCGGCCCAGGCTTCGTCGTGCGCATCTTCGCGCTCATCTGTCGCGCGGCTGCCGAAGTTCTCGGCATAGCGCGGCGCCTGTTCCAGCGCGAGGAACTGTTGTGACAGCTGTTGTTCCTGCTCTTCCAGTCTGGCCAGTTCCTCATCGAGGTCGAGGCTGTCCAGATCGAGATCGTCATGGATCCACAGGGTATCGTCGGCAGGCTTGGCCGCTGGCTGCTTGCTGGTGTCGGGTTGGGTCTTGAGCGGAGCGCTTACCACGTTGGCTGCCGCTGGCGCAGGTGTGCTCGCACGCGGGCCAAACAGTTGTTCGGCAGCGTTGAACACGTGCAGGCAGGCGCCGCAGCGTACGGCACCATGGGCGGCAGCCAGCTGCGCCTGACTGACGCGGAAGCTGGTACGGCAATTGGGGCACTGGGTGACGTGGCTTTCGCTCATGCGCGGGTCCGGAAAATCCAAGCAGCTAGTCTAACGCAACGACTGCGCGCGGTTCAGTGCTTGACGCCGCTGATGCGCACCCAGCCGTCCTTGACGGCCGTTGGGTCGAGGTCGAACGCACCTGCATAGGCGGCGCGGACTTCCTCGGCCTGTTCGGCGAGGATACCCGACAGCGCCAGGCGTCCACCGCCTTTGACCAGCGCGGTGATCTGAGGTGCCAGGGAAACCAGCGGGCCGGCGAGAATGTTGGCGACGACCACGTCGGCGGGCTGTTGCGGCATGTCGGCGGGCAGATAGACCGGGAAGCGGGTCGGATCGATATCGTTGCGCGAGGCGTTGTCGCGCGAGGCTTCCAGGGCCTGCGGGTCGATATCGGTGCCCACTGCCTGCGGGGCGCCGAGCAGCAGGGCAGCGATGGCGAGGATGCCTGAGCCGCAACCGAAGTCGATCACGCTGCAGTTATCGAGCGTCTGGCCGTCGAGCCATTCCAGGCACAGTGCGGTGGTCGGGTGAGTGCCGGTGCCGAAGGCCAGGCCCGGATCGAGCAGCAGGTTCACAGCGTCCGGCTCCGGGGCAGCGTGCCAGCTCGGTACGATCCACAGGCGCTGGCCAAAGCGCATCGGCTGGAAGCCATCCATCCAGCTGCGCTCCCAGTCCTGATCCTCGATACGCTCGACATGATGCTCCGGCAGTGCGCCACCACACAGCAGTTGCAGGTGGGCAAGCAGTGCGGTTTCGTCGGTGTCGGCTTCGAACAGGGCCAGCAGGTGGGTGTTCGACCACAGCGGCGTGGTGCCCAGATCCGGCTCGAAGATCGGCTGATCTTCGGCATCCATGAAGGTTACCGACACGGCGCCGACTTCCAGCAGGGCGTCCTCGTAGGTTTCTGCCTGCTCAGGTGTGATGGCGAGACGGACTTGTAACCAGGGCATGAGAAACCTCGAAAGCATGTGGAACGGTTTGGCCGCGCAGCTTACTTGAACGGATGGCCGGCCGGCCAGTTCGGCTATCGGCCGGAAACGACAAGGGCCGCCCGAGGGCAGCCCTTGTGTAGCACTTCAGTCATGACCTCGCGAGCTAGAGCGAGACAAGGCAAAAACGGTCGAGGGAGCGGAGCTTACATTTGTAAGTGAGCATTACTCGTTCCACTCGCCCTTCGGGCCGCGCTAAAGCGCGTTAGCTGCAAGCAGCTTGCCGAGATCGTTTTTAACGCCGTATCGCCGACGCGCAGCAGGTCATGGACTCAGTGCTTGTCCATACCCAGTTTCTTTTCCAGGTAATGGATGTTGACGCCACCTTTGACGAAACCCTTGTCGCGGGTCAGGTCGCGGTGCAGTGGCACGTTGGTCTTGATGCCGTCGACCACGATCTCGTCCAGGGCATTGCGCATGCGCGCCATGGCTTCGTCGCGGTCCTTGCCGAAGGTGATCAGCTTGCCGATCAGCGAGTCGTAGTGCGGCGGGACGCTGTAGCCGCTGTACAGGTGCGAGTCGACGCGAACGCCATTACCGCCCGGAGCATGGAAATGCTTGACCTTGCCGGGGCTGGGCATGAAGTTGTCCGGGTCTTCGGCGTTGATCCGGCACTCGACCGAGTGACCGAGGATCTTCACGTCTTCCTGCTTGATCGACAGCGGGTTGCCAGCGGCGATGCTGAGCATCTCCTTGACGATGTCGATGCCAGTGACCATCTCGGTGACCGGATGCTCCACCTGAACGCGGGTGTTCATCTCGATGAAGTAGAAACGACCGTCTTCATAGAGAAACTCGAAGGTGCCGGCGCCACGGTAGCCAATCTCGACACAGGCATCGACGCAGCGCTTGAGCACTTCGGCGCGGGCCTTCTCGTCGATCAGCGGGGCCGGAGCCTCTTCGATCACCTTCTGGTGGCGACGCTGCAGCGAGCAGTCGCGATCGTACAGGTGAATCGCGTTGCCCTGGCCGTCGGAGAGCACCTGGACTTCCACGTGGCGCGGGTTGCCGAGGAATTTTTCCAGATAGACCATCGGGTTGCCGAACGCTGCACCGGCTTCGGTGCGGGTCAGCTTGGCCGATTTGATCAGGTCTTCTTCCTTGTGCACCACGCGCATGCCGCGACCACCGCCGCCACCAGCGGCCTTGATGATCACCGGATAGCCCACTTCACGGGCGATGCGCAGCGCTTCTTCCTCGTCTTCCGGCAGCGGACCGTCGGAGCCGGGAACCACCGGTACGCCGGACTTGATCATGGCGTTCTTGGCCGACACCTTGTCGCCCATCAGGCGGATCACGCTGGCGGTCGGGCCGATGAAGGCGAAACCGGAGTTCTCCACCTGTTCGGCGAAGTCGGCGTTCTCGGCGAGGAAGCCGTAGCCCGGGTGGATGCCCGTGGCTCCGGTCAGCTCAGCGGCGCTGATGATTGCCGGGATGTTCAGGTAGGACTGTGCGCCAGGTGCCGGACCAATGCAGACGGACTCGTCGGCCAGGCCCAGGTGCATCAGTTCGCGGTCGGCGGTGGAGTGCACGGCCACCGTCTTGATACCCAGCTCCTTGCAGGCGCGCAGGATACGCAGGGCGATTTCGCCACGGTTGGCGATAAGGACTTTTTCCAGCTTCTGCATTGCAGGCTCCCCGTGCATCAAACGATGGTGAACAGGGGTTGGTCGTACTCAACCGGCTGGCCGTTTTCCACCAGGATGGATTCGATCACACCGCTGGCTTCGGCTTCGATGTGGTTCATCATCTTCATCGCTTCGACGATGCAGAGGATGTCGCCTTTCTTCACGGTCTGACCGACTTCGACGAAGTTGGCAGAGGTCGGCGAAGCGGCGCGGTAGAAGGTGCCGACCATCGGCGAGCGAGCAACGGTGCCGTTCAGCTTCGGTGCGGCGGCCGGAGCGGCTTCAGCGCCCGGAGCGGCTGCGGCGACAGGCGCTGCTACCGGAGCTGGTGCTGGCGCGTACATCGGCTGCGGGGCATAGGCCGGTTGTTTGCTGTGACGGCTGATGCGTACGGACTCTTCGCCCTCTTTGATCTCCAGCTCGTCGATACCGGACTCTTCCAGCAGCTCGATCAGTTTCTTGACTTTACGGATATCCATGAATGGTCAACTCCCAGAGGTGAGGTAGGACTTGTCTACCAGGCTACGCGTCAGGCGCGCCCGGTCAGTTGTTCGAGTGCCGCTTCCAGGGCCAGCCGATAACCGCTGGCGCCAAGGCCGCAGATCACCCCTACTGCAACGTCGGAGAAGTAGGAGTGATGGCGGAAAGGTTCACGCTTGTGCACGTTGGACAGGTGCACTTCGATGAATGGGATGCTCACCGCCAGCAATGCGTCACGTAATGCGACGCTTGTATGGGTAAAAGCGGCAGGATTGATCAGGATAAAGTCGACGCCTTCACCCTTTGCGGCGTGAATGCGGTCGATCAGTTCGTATTCGGCATTGCTCTGCAGGTACAGCAGATGATGGCCAGCCTCGCGTGCGCGCTGCTCCAGATCCTGGTTGATTTCGGCGAGGGTGGTGGCGCCATATTTGTCGGGCTCGCGGGTGCCCAGCAGATTCAGATTGGGGCCGTGTAGCACCAGTAGGGTGGCCATGGTCGCGTTCCTTGTTGTTCGGGCTGCGCAGGACTATGCCGCAGCTGCGCGATGTCAGCAATAGTCGACACGATGCCTGCTGTTTGCGGCAGAAATATGACTATAGCGTTGGTTTCGGTCGTTGCCAGGCGCTAGCGATGATCGTCTTGGCGGCGTTCAGCTACCTGGGGATGGTCTGAAATAGTCGTCATTCCCGCGAAGGTGGGAATCCAGACCCCGCAGTACCTGGACTCCCGCCTTCGCGGGAGTGACGGTTTGGGGCTCTTTCAGCGTTTTCCTAGGCGGCTACTTGCCTGATCCAGGCGGCCTGCGAAGGTGGCGGCATTGATCTCACCTACGACACGCAGATCGAGTAATTCGTCACCATTGCCGGCGAACAGCTGGATGGCTGGCGGGCCAAACAGCTTGTAACGGTCCAGCAGGGCGCGCTGGGCGGCGTTGCTTTCGGTGATATCGAAGCGGATCAGGCGCCAGCCGGCCAGTTTACTGCCGACTTCGGCATTGCCGAATACCTCACGCTCGATGACCTTGCAGCTGATGCACCAGTCAGCATACCAGTCCAGCAGCAGCGGCTGGCCGCTGGCTTTGGCCTCGGCCAGTGCGGCGTCCAGTTCGGTGGGGCTACTCAGGGTTTGCCAGGCACCGCTCTTGGCGCTGCTCTGGCTGGCACCGGTCTGCAACTGGCCGAGCGGCTTGAGCGGATCGCTCGCACCCTGCAATGCACCGACCCAGGCGGCCAGGGCATAGACCAGCAACGCCAGACCGGCGATCTGACCGAGCTTCTGTCGATGCGTTTTGGGACCTAACTCCAGCGCGCCGAGGAATACTGCCACGCCACCCGCCAGCAGGCCCCACAGGGCCAGGCTGAGACTGCCCGGCAGCACGCGTTCGAGCAGCCACACCGAAACGGCCAGCAGCAGTACGCCGAAGGCATTACGCACTGTGACCATCCAGGTGCCGGTTTTCGGCAGCAGTGCACCACCGCCCACGGCGAACAGCACCAGCGGCGTGCCCATGCCGAGGCCGAGCGCTAGCAGTTTCAGGCCGCCGCCCAAGGCATCGCCACTGGCGCTGATATAAAGCAGGGCGCCGGCCAGCGGTGCCGAGACGCAGGGGCTGACCAGCAGGCTGGAGAGTACTCCGAGCAGGGCGGCATTAAGATGCGAGCCGCCATGGGTCTTGCCGGCCAGGCGATCCAGCGGTTCACTGATGAAGCGTGGCAGGCGCAGCTCGAACAGGCCGAACATGGCCAGCGCGAAGAAGGCGAAGAAGGCGGCGAAAGGCACCAATACCCAAGCCGATTGCAGGCGAGCCTGCAGATTGAGGCCCGCGCCGAACAGCCCCATCAGCGTGCCGAGAATAGCGAAGCAGGCGGCCATCGGCAGGACATAGGCCAGTGACAGGGTCAGGCTGCGTACGCCCCCCAGTTGGCCGCGCAGTACTACCCCGGAAAGAATCGGCAGCATTGGCAGGACGCAAGGCGTGAAGGTCAGCGCCAGGCCGCCGAGGAAGAACAATGCCAGCTCTTTCCAGCTCCAGCCGGTTGCTTCCGATGCCCCATCGCTGCTGTTGGCAGCAGGCATATCACCGATCTCGATGAACTCGGTCTCCGGCGGATAGCACAGGCCCTTGTCGGCGCAGCCTTGGTAGCCGACCTGCAGGCGCAGCGGGCGGTTGTCCGGGTTCTCCAGCGGCAGGCGGATATCCAGCACGCCGTAGTACACCTCGACATCGCCGAAGAACTCGTCGTGCTTGGCCTGGCCGGCGGGCAGCTCGGCCTCGCCGAGCACCAGGTCGGCCGGCTCGACGCTGAAGTTGAGGCGGTGGCGATAGAGGTAATAGCCCTCGGTCGCGACGAAGCGCAGCGTCACTGCCTGTGCATCGCTGTTTACCAGGCTCAGCTTGAAGGCTTCGCGCACCGGCAGGAAGTCGCTGCTGTTATTCAGCGGCGCGCCAAGCGGCGAGGCGGCCGGGCGCTTATCGAAGAGGTTGGCGCTGGCGGGTAGGCTCAGGCAGAGCAGAAGCAGGGGAAGCAGCAGTCGACGCAGTGACATCGGGCGAATATCTCGGCGATAGGTGGCGGCATGATACCGGAAAGCGCCCACCCGCATCGCCGTCGTTGCGCCGGAGCGTCGAATGCCTGGGATGAGCGGAACCTTGGAGACAGCCGGCCTTGTCGAGTTCCCGGGCGGTTGCTGCCTGCGCTGCCTTGTCGCAGCTGGCTAGACGCGAAACGCCTGTACGGCGCTATGTAGTTGGCTGCCCAGGTGCAGCAGGCGCTCGCTTTCGTTGCGTCCGCTGGCGATCAGGCCGAGGTTGTCGTCGCCCAGTTGGTGAATGCGTTCACCGTGCTCGCGAATCTCGCTGACCGCATCGCTCTGCTGCGCGGTAGCCTCGGCGATGCGCTCGGCCATGCTGGCGATGGTACGGATGGCGCTGACGATCTCGTCCAGTGCCCCATCAGCCGCTTCGGCCTTGCCGGCAGTGGCCTCGGCATGTTCGACCTGGGCGCGCATGGCCTGTACCGACTGATGCGCCGCCTGTTGCAGGCGACCGATGACGTCCTGGATTTCCGCCGTGGCGCTGCCGGTGCGCTGCGACAGTGAGCGCACTTCGTCGGCGACCACGGCGAAGCCACGGCCGGCCTCACCGGCACGAGCGGCCTCGATGGCGGCGTTGAGGGCGAGCAGGTTGGTCTGTTCGGCAATACCGCGAATCACCGTCAGTACACCGCCAATGGTGGCCGTTTCGTCGGCCAGGCGTTCAATGGCCTGGGCGTTGCCCTGAACCTCGGTGACCAGCGCGTGCAACCCCTGCAGGCTCTGGCCGATGACTTGTTGGCCCTGAGCCAGGGCGCGGTCGGCGTCGCGGCTGGCGTCGGCTGTCTGACTGGCGTCCTGGGCGACCTGGCCGATGGTCGCTTCCAGCTCGCCCAGCGCGTCGCGGATCAGTGCGGTATCGCCGGCCTGGCGTTCGGCGCCGCCGTGCAGGCCGCCGCTGAGGTCGGCCAGGGTGCGGCTTGAACCAGCAACATGCTCGGCATGGCCGCGGATGCTGGCGACCAGCTCTACCAGATAGCCGCGCAGGTGATTGAGCGAGTCTTCGATGTCGCGCAGCTCGCGGGTGCGGGAGTGGATGCTGATCGGCGTCGCGAAATCACCGCTGGCCCACTGCGACAGCGCCGGCACCAGATGTCCGAGCACCTGTGCCAGGCGCCGTTGGATGCGGTCGATAACCAGGGCGATCAGCAGGATCAGGCCGATCATCAGGCCCTGAATCAGCCTTACCTCGCCCTGAATACGCGCGTACTGACCTTTTACCAGTGGCTCCAGCGCCGCCAGTGCCTGCTGCACCTGGGTCACGTGCTCGGTCGTAGTCACGGCCAGTTGCTGGCGTTGCTCAACCAGCTCGCGGGTACGTTGCAGTTCGCTGGGGTAGCGGCGCACCAGCGTGCCCAGTTCGCGTTTCAGGTCGATGCCGCGATCCTGGGCCTGTTGCTCCTGCTGGGCATCGTCTAGCCCGAGCAGCGCGGCGAAACCGACGTTGGCGGAGCTGTCGGCCTGTTGCACGCCAAGTAGCGGCAGCTTGTCCAGCGTCTCGACCTGCTGGGCAAGGGCCTTGAGTTCACGCTCGACATCGCCGAGCAGTTCACTGCGCCCCTGGCTGATGAAGCGTTCACGGGCGTGAGCGAGCTTAAGCAGGCGCGAGCCCGCGTCCTGCAGCGGCTGGCGATAGTCACCGGCTGCCGGGCCGCTGCCACTGGCTGCGTACTGGTTGAGCTGTTCCAAAGCGGCGAGCATCTCGCGCTCGGCTTGCAGCAGCAGACCCTGTGGATCGCCAGCCAGCTTGCCGGCGGCCAGCAGCTGATTGGCGCTGAAGTCGCGCAGTTGTTCCAGGCTGGGGCGCAGCTCGGCGGTCAGTTGTTGCGGCAGTTGTTCGATAGATTCGTCGAAGGCGTCGATGGCCTGGGTTGCGGCGCTGTGTTGCACGGCATTGCCGCTGGCCAGATAGGCTTGGATGTTGTCGGCCACTTCGCGCTGAAACTGCTGGGATAGCGTCAGGTAGCGCTCCATCAGTTGCACCGGCTGCTGCAGTGCGCGCTGCGACCACCACAAGGTTGCCGCCAGGGCGACACAAACGGTGACCAGCAACAGGGTATTGAGGTTGGTAAGCAGCTTGAGGCGCATGGCAGGCTCGATCGACAACTGAACGATGCCCGCGAGCGTATTGCGGTTTGGTTACATCCTGATGACGCCGTGAACGGCGTCACGTTTCGCGGCGCTTTATTCGTCGTACAGCTCTACGCGGTTACGACCACCATGTTTGGCCTTGTACAGCGCCTCGTCGGCGCGCTTGGACAGTGCGTTGCCGTCCAGGCCAGGTTGCAGCATGGCGATGCCACAACTGAAGGTGCAGGACAGGTCCTGCGGTTGCGCCGGGTAGTGGATCTCGGCGAAGCGCTGGCGAATTTCCTCCAGCACTTTGAGCGCCGATTGTTCGTCGGTGTCGGGCAGCACCACGGCGAATTCCTCGCCGCCATAACGGCCGATATGGTCGCTCTTGCGCAGGCGTTGCTTGAGGAACAGCGCCAGGCTCTTGATCACCCGGTCGCCCATGGGGTGGCCGTAGGTGTCGTTGACCTTCTTGAAGTGGTCGATGTCGAGCATGGCGAAGGCCAGCGGTTGCTCTTCGCGGCGCGCGCGGAAGCAGGCGTCGTCGAGCAGTTGCAGGGTGTGAGTGTGGTTGTACAGGCCGGTCAGGCTGTCACGCACCATGCGCGCCTTGAGGTTGCGCGCACGTGCCGCGCGGTTGCGTACGGTGGCGATCAGGTGGCGTGGCTTGATCGGCTTGGTGAGGAAGTCGTCGCCGCCCTCGCTCATGGCATCAAGCTGCTTGTCGAGGTCGTCCTCGGCCGACAGATAGATGATCGGCACGCTGACGTAGCGGTCGTTGTGGCGGATCACCTTGGCCAGTTCGGTGCCGTTGCACTCGGGCATGTACATGTCGAGGATGATCAGATCCGGCTGGAACTCGGCCAGCGCATCCATCGCCAGGATAGGCTCGGTGAGGGTGTGGGTGAGGATGCCGGCGCTGTTGAGTACGCGCTCGGTGTGCGTCGCCTGGGCTTTGGAGTCGTCGACGATCAGCACCTTGTACGGGTCGTATTGCGAGACGTGAGTCAGCACTTCGATGCGTTCGAGCAGGCTCGATGCATCCAGCGAGCCGGTGAAAAACTCCTGGCCGCCGGCGCGTACGGCGGCCAGGCGTGTCGGGGTGTCGGTGTCGCAGTGGCTGAAGAACAGCAGCGGAATCTTCTGCTCCAGGCCTTCCTGCACCGAGCCTGCCAGCTCCAGCCCGGCGCCGGCGCCGGCGAAGTCGACGTCCATGACGATGGCGGCGGGGTGGCGTTCGGTGATGGCGGCGCGGAAAGCACGCTCATCGATCAGTGCCTGCGCGGCCAGGCCGAAGAACTCCAGTTGCTGGGCCAGGCGCTCGGCGCGTTGGGCATCCTGCAGGGCGAGATAGACCGGTTTGCGCAGCGGTGGCAGGAAGGTTTGCTCGAAGGCGTCGCTATGGCGCAGGCCGGTACGTGAAAGGCGTTGCATGGCCTGATTGAGGCGAGCGATCAGCGTACTGTTGAGACGGCCGCGATTTTCCACGACCTCGTCGAGGCTGGTGCCAATGATTTGCGCCAGTTGCGCATGCTCGATCTGCTCGAAGCGCTCGGCGTAACGCAGCAGGCGCAGGTTGGCTTCGGTCAGCTCGGCCATGCCGGCGTCGTTCCATTCGCTGCGCTGCAGGCGCTGCCATACTTCCAGCACCTGGCGCGCCTGATGAATCACGCGCTGGGCGAAGTGATGCTTGAGGCGATCGCGACTGGGATCCGGGTGCTCGGTCATGGGCCGGCTTCTATAGGTGGTTAAGTCAGTGGTGGCTTGATGCTATCACTTGCTGCGGGCGCTGGCATTGCCGTCGATCAATTGACGGCCGTATTTCTGTCGAATAAGCGACAGAAATGTAGTTTTCCCGTACCAGCGGTAAGTTTGCGCCTGCGCCATGCGTTTTGCAGTTGGCTTGCCTTATAGTGCGGAACAGGTCGCAACCCGTTGGCCAGGTTGTGGTCGAACACTCGAATTCGCTTAAAAAGGGACACTGTCATGCTGGACTGGAAGAATCGTTCGACGAACTCGCAGGGCAGCGCCGATAAGGCCTCAGGGCGCGACCGCAGCGGTGGCAACCTGATCGCTCGATCACTGGGCGGCCTGATCGGTGTCTATCTGCTGATCGCCCTGGTGGTTGGCTGGTACTGGAGTCAGGAGCCGTCTGCGTTTCAGGTGCAGCAGCATGCTCAGAGCGCGGCGCAGCAGGCGCAGCGCCAGATGGTGACCGGTTACACCACGGTGGAAACCCTCAAACAGGTCGCCAGCACGCTGCTCGACAAGCCGGGCGGCTACCTGTCCAACGACCTCGCGCCGCCCGGCCTGTGGCTGGACAACATGCCGAGCTGGGAATACGGCGTACTGGTGCAGGTGCGTGATTTCTCCCGTGCGCTGCGCAAGGATTTCGCCCGCTCGCAGTCGCAGTCGACCGAAGACCCGGATCTGGCCAAGGCCGAACCGCGTTTCCACTTCGATAACAAGAGCTGGGCATTGCCGGCGTCCGAGTCCGAATACCGCGAGGGCATCAAGTCGCTGGATCGCTATCTGGCTCGTCTGTCTGATACGGGGCAGAAGAATGCGCAGTTCTATGCCCGTGCCGACAACCTCAACAACTGGCTGGGCGATGCTGGTACCCGTCTCGGTTCGCTGTCGCAGCGCCTGTCGGCCAGCGTCGGCCAGGTGCGCCTGAACGAGAACCTGCAGGTGGGCAACGACGCCGAGGAGTCCGGACTGGTAGGGCGAGGTGGCGTGTACGAGACGCCGTGGCTGCAGATCGACAACGTGTTCTACGAAGCTCGCGGTCAGGCCTGGGCGCTGGCTCACCTGCTGCGCGCGATCGAGGTCGACTTCGCCGACGTGCTGGCGAAGAAGAACGCCACCGTCAGCGTGCGTCAGATCATTCGTGAGCTGGAAGCAGCGCAAGCCACTCTGTGGAGCCCGATGATCCTTAACGGCAGTGGCTATGGCATCCTCGCCAACCATTCGCTGGTGATGGCCAACTACATCTCCCGTGCCAATGCCGGCATGATCGATCTGCGTCAACTGCTGAGCCAGGGTTGATGGTCGCGATTTCGGCAGCGGAAGCGGCGCATCGCGTCGCTTCCGATCAGGAACGGGTGGCCTGGGTCGATGAGCATGATCAACCACTGGGTGGCGTTTCCCGTGCCGAGCTACGCGAGCAGCGCCTGATCGGACGCGGCACCTACATCCTGTTGTTCAATTCGGCTGGGCTGCTGTGCGTGCACCGGCGCACCCTGAGCAAGGCGCTGTATCCCGGCTATTGGGACGTAGCGGCCGGCGGCATGGTGCTCGAAGGTGAGGACTATCGGCTCTCTGCCGAGCGTGAGCTGGCCGAGGAGCTGGGTATCGTCGATGCCGAGCTGATCGAGCATGCGCACTTTCTTTACGACGCCCCGGAAAGCCGTCTGTGGTGCATGGCCTATTCGGCGGTGTCCGATGCGCCACTGCAGCTGCAGCCGGAAGAAGTGCTGGAGGCGCGCTTCATCAGCATCGAGCAGGCGCTGGAGGAAACTCACCGCCTACCTTACTGCCCGGACTCGTTGGCGGCGCTGGAACGCTATATGAGCCGGCCGCTTGCGGCCTTCCGATGACCCTCTCCCATTTATGGGAGACGACTGCAGGGATGCAGGAGTTAGAGCGACGCAGGATGCCCAAGCCGAGGGTGCCCGAAGGGCGGGAGAGGGTGGTTGTATCGAGTTCGTAGGGTGCGCTGTGCGCACCGAAGCTCCGTCTCAGATCTAAAGGCGGTGCGCACGGCGCACCCCGCGTCGCTGATTCCGAGCGCTCCGTGCACGATGACGAACAGCGTCGCCAAAGTACCGAACAATGACGCAAATTTGGTCTTAGCAAGCCCGGTCTTTGCCGTTAAACTGCGCGGCCTTTTCGGCGGACGTCTGTCCGCCTGCGCTGCCCCTAGCAGAAGGGCTTCGCCTATCCTGACCCCTACGAGGACAAGCCGGTGGTCAAGAAAGCCTCTTCATTCTCCGCCCTGGGCGGTCTCGTCTATTCCACCGATGGTGGTCGCCATTGCCCGGATTGCAACCAGGCGGTGGATGCGTGCATCTGCAAACAGATGCGCATTCCCGATGGCGACGGTATTGCCCGTGTGCGTCGTGAGACCAAGGGCCGTGGCGGCAAGACCGTCACCACCGTCAGTGGTGTGCCGTTGGCCGAAGAGCCGCTCAAGGAGCTGGCCAGCGCGCTGAAGAAGCGTTGTGGCACCGGCGGCGCGCTCAAGGATGGGGTGATCGAGATCCAGGGTGATCACGTCGAGCTGTTGTTGGCCGAGCTGAGTAAGCGCGGGTTTACCGCGAAGAAGTCCGGCGGCTGATAAGCCCTTTTCTAAACTTCGATGACGTTACTACGGTCAACCACCGAGCAAACGTCATCTTGCTTTCATCATTTCTAAACTGGCCGCCAGCAAGGTCAGGCTTTTCTCATGGGAGAACCCGATGTCCGCACGACGCACCCGCAAAGACGACGGCAGCCAATGGACCGTAGCCGATAGCCGCAGTGTCTACGGCATTCGCCACTGGGGCGCCGGTTACTTTTCGATCAACGACGCCGGGCGGATCGAAGTGCGTCCCAACGGCCCGGACAGCCAGCCCATCGATCTCTATCAGCAGGTCGACGAGCTGCGTCAGAGCGGCCTGTCGCTGCCGCTGTTGGTGCGCTTCCCGGACATTCTGCAGGACCGTGTACGGCGCCTGACCGGTGCCTTCGACGCCAGTATTGAGCGCCTGGAATACCAGAGCCGCTACACCGCGTTGTATCCGATCAAGGTCAACCAGCAGGAAGCGGTGATCGAGAACATCATCGCCACGCAGAATGTCTCCATCGGCCTCGAAGCCGGCTCCAAGCCCGAGCTGCTGGCGGTGCTGGCGCTGGCGCCGAAGGGCGGCACCATCGTCTGCAACGGCTACAAGGACCGCGAGTTCATCCGTCTGGCGCTGATGGGGCAGAAGCTCGGCCACAACGTGTTCATCGTCATCGAGAAAGAGTCGGAAGTCGCCCTGGTGATCGAAGAGGCGGCCGAGCTCAAGGTCGCGCCGCAGATTGGCCTGCGCGTGCGCCTATCCTCGCTGGCGTCCTCGAAGTGGGCCGACACCGGTGGCGAGAAGTCCAAGTTCGGCCTGTCTGCGGCGCAGATCCTGCAGGTGGTCGAGCGCTTCCGCGCGGCCGGGCTGGACCAGGGCATTCGGCTCTTGCATTTCCATATGGGTTCGCAGATCGCCAACATCGCCGATTACCGCAAGGGCTTCCGCGAGGCCATCCGCTACTACGGCGAGCTACGTGCCATGGGCCTGCCGGTCGATCACATCGACGTCGGTGGCGGCCTCGGTGTGGACTACGACGGCACCCACTCGCGTAACGCCAGCTCGATCAACTACGACATGCAGGACTACGCCGATGCCGTGGTCGACATGCTCAAGGAGTTCTGCGACCGCCAGGAAATCCCCCATCCGCACATCTTCTCCGAGAGCGGCCGGGCGATGACTGCGCACCACGCCGTGCTGCTGGTGCAGGTGACCGACGTCGAGCGTCACAACGACAAGGTGCCGGAGATCGACGCCAGCGTCGAACAGCCGGAAATCCTCCAGGTACTGATCGAGCTGCTCGACGACAGCGACCCGGAAATGGTCGCGGAAACCTACTGGCGCGCCACCCACTACATCGAGGAAGTGGCGGCTCAATATTCGTCCGGCAAGCTCAGCCTGGCGCAGAAGGCGCTGGCCGAGCAGTGCTACTTCGCCATCTGCCGCCGCCTGCACAACCAGCTCAAGGCCCGCCAACGCTCGCACCGCGCGGTGCTCGACGAGCTCAACGACAAGCTCGCCGACAAGTACATCTGCAACTTCTCGGTGTTCCAGAGCCTGCCGGACACCTGGGCCATCGGCCAGATCCTGCCGATCCTGCCGCTGTCGCGCCTGGACGAGGAGCCGCTGCGCCGTGCCGTGCTGCAGGACCTGACCTGCGACTCCGACGGCAAGATCCGCCAGTACGTCGATGAGCAGTCCATCGAGACCAGCCTGCCAGTGCACGAACTGCGCGAAGGCGAGGATTACGTGCTGGGCATCTTCCTGGTGGGCGCCTACCAGGAAATCCTCGGTGACATGCACAACCTGTTCGGCGACACCGATTCGGTGAATATCTACCAGGCCGCCGATGGCAGCGTGGTGCACGCCGGTATCGAGACCCATGACACCATCGAGGACATGCTGCGCTACGTGCACCTGTCGCCCGAGGAGCTGATGACCCACTACCGCGACAAGGTGGCCAGCGCCAAGATCAGCGCCCGTGAGCGCACCCAGTTCCTCGACGCCTTGCGTCTGGGCCTGACCCGTTCGTCCTACCTGGCGTCGTAAGCCGCCTGCGGCAACTCCGGTAGCCCGGATGCAATTCGGGGATGGTGCAACGTCGGACATCGTTCCCGGATTGCATCGGCTACGCTCGCAATCATCACGCCGAATTTCAACAGGCTGCTAGACCGGCACAGATGCCGTAGACCAGGTCGGCGATCATCAGGCTGCGCGCACGGGGCAGATCCAGCGGTGCCTTGAGCAACACGTGTTCGATGCTGAGCAGGGCGAAGATAGCCAGAAAATGCAGATAGGCGACGAGTGCGGCGGCCATCGAGTGCTCCTTGCGGGTTATTTATCGGTTGCGGCGAATTCGCAGCGATTGCGACCGCCGCGCTTGGCCCGGTAAAGCGCTTGGTCGGCCCGTTCCAGGGCGTCGGCGGCGGTTTCGCCGGGCGCCAGCAGGGCGCAGCCGACGCTGGCGGTCTGGCTCAACTGGGCGCCGTCCAGCTCCATGGCCGGTTCGGCGATGGCCAGGCGAATGCGTTCGGCGATCTGCAGCAGTTCGGCGCGGTCGTGCACCAGGGCGAGAATCACGAACTCTTCGCCGCCGTTGCGGGCGACCACGTCCTGCGGGCGCACCGCCGCGCTCAGGCGTCGCGCGCTTTGCCACAGCACCTGATCGCCGGCGGCGTGGCCATGGCGGTCGTTGACCTGCTTGAAGTGGTCGAGGTCGCAGAACAGCAGGCCCAGGCGCAGGCCGGCGCGTTCGGCCGCGGCCTGCTGCTGGGGCAGAAAGTGCAGCAGGCCGGCGCGATTCCACAGCTGGGTCAGCGCGTCGAGCATGGCCTTGCGCTGCGCGCGACTCAGTGCTGCGCGCAGCTGTTCGGCCTGGCGCGAGCTGTGGCGCAGGCGCAGATAGCCCTCCACCAGGTGTGCCATGTCGCGCAGCTGGCGCCGCGCGCGGGCATTTAAGCCGCGCGGCTGCGGGTCGATCAGGCACAGGGTGCCGAGGGTCTGGCCGTCTTCGTCATGCAGCGGCTGGCCGGCGTAGAAGCGGATAAAGGGCGATTGCAGAACCACCGGGTTGTCGGCGAAGCGAAAGTCCAGGTGGGTGTCCTCGATCACCAGGGCGTCGTCTTGCAGGATGGCGTGGGCGCAGAAGGAGATACACCTTGGCGTCTCGGCGAGTTCCAGGCCCTGGCGGCTCATGAACCACTGCCGGTCGTTGTCGATCAGGCTGATCAGCACCGTCTTCACCTCGAACAGCTCAAGGGTGATACGGGTCAGGGTGTCCAGGTAGGGATCGGCCGGGGTGTCGAGCAGGTCCTGGCGCTCCAGGGCCTGTTGACGTTGGACTTCGTTGTGCGGCAGCTCAGCGCTGAGCATGCGCGGTCTCTCCTGCTGGCAGTGGGGTGAACCATTGGTCGCGACGACTCAGTTGCCAAGCATAGACAGCCAACACCAGACTGCGCAGCCCCATGAATGCCAGAAATGCCAACCACAGCCCGTGATTGCCCAGGCTTTGCAGCCACCAGGCCAGCGGCAACGCCAGGGCCAGCGCGATGAGCATGGCGTCGCGCATCTCGCGGGCGCGCGTCGCGCCGATGAACAGGCCGTCGAGCAGGTAACTCCATACGGCCAGCAGCGGCAGCACGGCCAGATAAGGTAGGAAGGTCAACGCCAGTTCACGTACTTCGGCGATGTTGGTGAGCATGCCGACGAACCAGTGGCCGCCAAACAGGAAGAACAGCGCAAAAACGGCGCTCGCCAACAGCGACCAGCTTCCGGCCACCAGCAGCGAACGGCGCAGCGCATCGCGATCACGCGCGCCCAGCGCATGGCCGCAAAGGGCCTCGACGGCATGTGCCAGGCCGTCGAGGGCGTAGGCGGTCAGCGTCAGGCCATTGAGCAGCAGTGCGTTGGCCGCCACTGTGGCATCGCCCAGGCGCGTGCCTTTCACGGTGATCAGAAAGAACACCAGTTGCAGTGCCAGGGTGCGGATGAAGATATCGCGGTTGACTGCCAGCAGTGGGCGCCAGTTGCTCCAGCGTTTCAGCGCGCTGCTGTCGAGGCGGCCGGGATAGCGTGCCAGCGCGCCGCGGGCCAGCCACAGGCCGAGCAGGGCGCCGCTCCATTCGGCGATCACCGAGGCCCAGGCCGCACCGGCCACGCCCCATTCGAGACCGAGCACGAATAGCAGGTCGAGCGCCACGTTGATCAGGTTGGCAGTCATCAGAATGGCCAGCGGGCCTCGCGCGCTTTGCGTGCCCAGCAGCCAGCCGATCAGGGCGTAGGTCGCCAGACTGGCGGGCAGGCCGAACAGGCGAATCTGAAAGTACTGGCGCGCCAACTGATCCAGCTCGGCGGAGGGTTGCATCAGGCTCAGCGCCGCACCGCTCAGCGGCAGTGCCAGCAGGCCCAGCAGCAAGGCCATGAACACGCCCAGCCCGAGCCCCTGTACCAGCACCTGGCGCAGGGCGCCGCCGTCCTCGCGTCCTGCGGCCTGGGCCGCGAAGCCGGTACTGCCCATGCGCAGGAAACCCATCGCCCAGGTCAGCAGGGTATAGAGGCTGCCGCCTACCGCTACGGCCGCCAACTGGTGGGCATGCGGCAAGTGGCCGACCACGGCGGTATCGACCAGCGCCACCATGGGCACTGACAGGTTGGAGAGAATCATCGGGGCGGCCAGGGCCCAGACCTTTCTCTGGGTCGGTGCGTGGCGCCAGGCTTCGAACAGGGCGTACATGGGGGCTTCCGTTCCAGCAAAGCGCCGATTATAGGCACAGGGTGGACTGTGCGCAGCTTGGCGGATTTCGTCGCTTCGCCTCGTCGGCGCAGTAGCCGCTCGGCTATAGTATCGGCCTTCGCGCCCCTACTCTCCGGAGCCCGCAATGCCGAACAAAGGACTGCTTCTGGCCTTGGTGCTGAGCCTGCTCAGCGCCTGTGATTCTTCTGAACCTCCTGCCACGGTGACACCCGCCGCTCCTGCTGCGCAGCAGCCGCAGGCGCCCAAACCAGCAGTCGATCGCGACGCGCTGGCCAAGCGCTATGCCGGACGCGAGCTGGAAGTGGTCGACGTTTCCGAGGTGCAGCTCGACGGTGCCAGTGCACTGTCGGTGACCTTCTCCATCCCGCTGGACCCCGACCAGCCCTTCGCCGAACGCCTGCACCTGGTCGACAGCACGGCCGGCAAGGTAGACGGCGCCTGGGAGCTGACCGACAACCTCAGCGAGCTGCGCCTGCGCCACCTGGAGCCGCAGCGCAAGCTGGTGCTAACCATCGATGCCGGCCTGAAATCGATCAATGGCGGCAAGCTCGCCAAAGAGCAGGTCAGCCGCTTCGAAACCCGCGATCTGCAGGCCAGCGTCGGTTTCGCCAGCCGTGGCTCGCTGCTGCCGACCCGACTGGCCGAAGGCCTGCCGGTGATCGCGCTGAACGTCGACAAGGTCAACGTCGAGTTCTTCCGCATCAAGCCCGAGGCGCTACCGCGCTTCCTGTCCCGCTGGGGCCGGGCCAGCAACCTGGATACCTGGGAGGCGCGCGAACTGCTGCCGATGGCCGATTTGGTCTATGGCGGACGCTTCGACCTCAACCCGGCGCGCAATACCCGTGAAACCTTGCTGCTGCCCATCGCCGGCCTGGAGCCGTTCAAGCAGCCGGGCGTGTACCTGGCGGTGATGCGTGAGGCCGGCAGCTACAGCTACTCGCAGCCGGCGACGCTGTTCTCCCTGAGTGATATCGGCCTGTCCGCGCATCGTTACCGCGACCGTCTCGACGTGTTCACCCAGGCGCTCGAAGGTGGCAAGGCGCAGTCCGGCGTGAAGCTCGAGCTGCTCGATGGTGAAGGCGCGCTGCTCGCTGAAGGCAAGACCGATTCGGCTGGCCATGCGCAACTGCCCTTGCCGGAAAAGGCTCAGGTGCTGGTGGCCAAGCAGGACGAACAGACCAGCCTGCTGCGCTTGAACACACCGGCGCTGGACCTGGCCGAATTCGACATCACCGGGCCCAAGGCACATGCCCTGCAATTCTTCGTGTTCGGCCCGCGCGATCTGTATCGCCCTGGCGAAACCGTGCTGCTCAATGGCCTGCTGCGTGACGCCGACGGCAGCCCGGTCAAGGCTCAGCCGGTCAGCGTCGAGGTGCGCCGCCCGGACGAGCAGATCAGCCGCAAGTTCGTCTGGAATGCCGGCGATGACGGCCTCTATCAGTATCAACTGCCGCTCGCCGAAGAGGCCCCGACTGGCCGCTGGCAACTGTTGCTCGACCTGGGTGACGGCAACCCGCAGCTCTACGAATTCCTCGTCGAGGACTTCCTGCCCGAGCGCATGGCCCTGGAGCTCAAGGGCCAGGAGCAGCCTTACGCGCCGAGCGACAGCGCCGAGTTCGCGGTGACTGGCCGCTACCTCTACGGTGCCCCGGCCGCCGGCAACCGCCTGACCGGGCAACTCTACGTGCGTCCGCTGCGTGAGGCGGTGGCGAGCTTGCCGGGCTATCAGTTCGGCGACATCACCGAGGCCGACCTGAGCCAGGACCAGGAACTCGACGAGCAGAATCTGGATGACCAGGGCCGCGCCGTGCTGCGCCCGGAAAATCGCTGGAGCGACGCCAAGTCGCCGCTGCGCCTGATCCTCCAGGCCAGCCTGCAAGAGTCCGGTGGTCGCCCGATCACTCGCCGCATCATCCAGCCGGTATGGCCGGCCGAGCGTTTGCCGGGCTTGCGTGGGCTGTTCGACGGCGAGGAAGTCGACGCCGATAGCCTGGCCGAGTTCGAAATCCTCGTAGCCGATGCTGCTGGCAACAAGCTGGCGGCCGACAACCTCAACGTGCGCCTGGTGCGCGAACGCCGCGACTACTTCTGGAGCTTCTCCGACGGTGAAGGCTGGCGTCACAACTACAACGAGAAATTCCTCACCCTCAGCGACGAGCCGCTGAAGGTTGCCGCGGGCGGCACCACCAAGGTCAGCTTCCCGGTGGAGTGGGGCCCATACCGGGTCGAGGTTGTGGACAGCCAGACCGGCCTGGTCAGCAGCCTGCGTTTCTGGGCCGGCTACCGCTGGCAAGACAACGCCGATGGCGGCGCAGTGCGCCCGGACCAGGTCAAACTGGCGCTGGACAAGCCTGCCTACGCCGCGGGCGAGGTGGCCAAGATCACCGTCACCCCGCCGGCTGCCGGCAATGGCTACCTGCTGGTCGAGTCCAGCGAGGGGCCGCTGTGGTGGCAGGAAATTAGCGTACCGGCCGAGGGTAAGACCTTCGAGCTGCCCATCGACAAGAAATGGGCGCGTCATGACCTCTATCTCAGTGCTTTGGTGGTTCGTCCCGGCGAGCGCAAGGCACAGGTCACGCCCAAGCGTGCCGTCGGCCTGCTGCACCTGCCGCTGGAGCGCGCTCCGCGCAAGCTGGCAGTCAGCCTGGACGCACCGGAGAAGATGCGTCCCAAGCAGCCGCTGAAGGTCAAGGTCAGCGCGCGCAATGCCGACGGCAGCATCCCTGACAAGGTGCATGTACTGGTCGCCGCGGTGGACGTGGGCATCCTCAATATCACCAGTTATGCCACGCCCGATCCTTTCGCCAACTTCTTCGGGCGCAAGGCCTACGGCGCTGACCAGCTGGACATCTATGGCCAACTGATCGAAGCGCAGGGGCGTGTCGCCAGCCTGGCCTTCGGTGGTGATGCCGGCCTTGCCGCCGGTGGCAAACGCCCGGATACCAGTGTGCTGATCGTCGCCCTGCAGAGCGATGCGCTGAAGCTGAACGACAAAGGCGAGGGCGAAGTCAGTCTGGATATCCCCGACTTCAACGGTGAGCTGCGCCTGATGGCGCAGGCCTGGACCGACGAGCGCTTCGGCATGGCCGAGGCCAAGACGGTGGTGGCCGCGCCGCTGATCGCCGAACTGTCGATGCCGCGCTTCCTCGCCGGTGGTGACGAAACCACGCTGGCGCTGGATCTGACCAACCTGTCCGGCAGCGAGCAGAAGCTCGACGTGCAACTGGGCGTGGAGGGCCAGCTGCGCCTGCTCGGTAAGGGTGAGTCGCCGATCAGTCTGAAGGATGGCCAGCGCACCACCTTGCGCATTCCGGTGCGCGCCGAAGGTGGCCTGGGCCAGGGTCGTATCCATGTCGAGGTGCAGGGCCTGGCTCTGCCGAACGAGGATCTGGCCGACTTCAGCCGCGAGTGGACGCTGGGTATTCGCCCGGCCTATCCGGCGCAGTTGCAGCACTTCCGCGCGGTACTGGGGGAGGGCGAGCCGTGGAGCATGCCGGCGGGCACTCTCAATCAGTTCGAACCTGCCGGGCTGGAGGCCGTGTTGGCGCTGTCGAGCCGACCGCCGCTGAACCTCGGTGAGCAGATTCGTGCGCTCAAGGCTTACCCCTATGGCTGTCTGGAACAGACCACCAGCGGCCTGTATCCGTCGCTCTACGCTGACGCCGCGAGCCTCAAGCGTCTCGGCCTGGAAGGCGAGCCGGACGAGCAACGGCGCAAGAGCATCGAGCTGGGTATCGAGCGTCTGCTCGGCATGCAGCGTCACAGTGGCGGCTTCGGCCTGTGGAGCGCCGAGAGCGAAGAGGAATACTGGCTCACCGCCTATGTCACCGACTTCCTCCTGCGTGCTCGCGAGCAGGGCTTTGGCGTACCGCCAGAGGCACTGAAGAAGGCCAACGACCGCCTGCTGCGTTACCTGCAGCAGAGCAGCCTGATCGAGGCCAGCTACAGCCAGGACTTCGCCCACACCCGCTTCGCCGTGCAGGCCTACTCCGGCTACGTGTTGGCGCGTAGCCAACAGGCGCCGCTGGGCGCGCTACGCAGCCTGTTCGACCGTCGTAACGACGCCCGCTCCGGTTTGCCGCTGGTGCAACTGGCCGCCGCATTGAAGCTGATGGGCGATGCACCACGTGCCGAGCAGGCGTTGAATCAGGGCTTGATCCAACAACGCGATGGCGAACGCTGGATGGCCGATTACGGCAGTCCGCTGCGTGACCAGGCGCTGATTCTCGCCCTGTTGGAAGAGCATGATCTGGCTGCCGGCCAGCGCGAGCAGCGTCTGTTCAACCTGGCAGATGAGCTGGCAGGTCAGCGCTGGCTGTCGACTCAGGAGCGCAACTCGCTGTTCCTCGCCGGTCGCGGCATTCTCGGCAAACCCGAGCAAACCTGGAGCGCCAAGCTGGCCAGCGGCGCCTTCCAGTTCGACCTGAGCAACCAGCAGCCCGGCATCAAGCTGGAGCGTGCGGAGCTGGCCGAACCGCTAAGCGTGAGCAACGCCGGCAGCGCCACGCTATATCAGCAGCTGACCCTGTCCGGTTACCCGAGCCAGGCGCCGCGCGCCGGTGGTGAGAACCTCAGCATCGAGCGCGAGTACCTCGGTATGGATGGTCGCCCGCTCGATTTGCAGCGCCTGGACAGCGGCGAGCTGGTGCTGGTGCACCTGGCCGTGCGGGCCAAGCAGCGTGTGCCGGATGCCCTGGTCGTTGACCTGCTCCCGGCTGGCCTGGAGCTGGAGAACCAGAACCTGGCGCAAAGCGCGGCGAGCCTCGATGACGCAGGCAGCAACGTCAAGGAGTGGCGTCAGTCGATGCAGAACGCGCGGATCAAGCACCAGGAATATCGCGGCGACCGTTACGTAGCCGCGGTGGATGTGGAGGAGTACGGCACTACCCATCTGCTCTACCTGGCCCGTGCGGTGACGCCGGGCAGCTACCGCGTACCGCCACCGCAGGTCGAATCCATGTACCGCCCGAGCTGGCAGGCACTGGGTAGTGCGCCGGATAGTCTGGTGGTGAGGGGGCGCTAAAAGCGATCCCGGATTCATTTGGGCTACAGTCTGCGTAGCCCGGATGAATCCGGGAGCTTGTACTGACCATGCCATTCAAACGCTGGCGGCGTTGGCTGCTGATCCTCCTGCTCCCCCTGACCCTGCTCTGGCTAGCCGATCAACTCTTCCCACTACCTCTGCCCGAGGACGATCTGGCGCGGGTGGTGCTGGCCGAGGACGGCACGCCGTTGTGGCGCTTCGCTGACCGTGATGGCGTATGGCGCTACCCGGTGACGCCCCAAGAGGTCTCGCCCTATTACCTGGAAGCGCTGCTGACTTACGAGGACCGCTGGTTTCGCCAGCACCCTGGGGTCAATCCGCTGGCGCTGGGGCGTGCGGCCTGGCAGAACCTGACCGGCGGGCGCGTGGTGTCCGGCGGCAGTACGCTGTCGATGCAGGTGGCGCGGCTGCTCGATCCGCATGCTCGTGACCTGCCCGGCAAGCTCAAGCAACTGTGGCGCACGGCGCAGCTGGAGTGGCACCTGTCCAAGGACGAAATCCTCACCCTGTACCTGAACCGTGCGCCTTTCGGTGGCACCCTCGAGGGTGTGGCGGCGGCCAGCTGGAGTTACCTAGGCAAGCCGCCGAGCCAACTGACCCGTGCCGATGCCGCGTTGCTTGCGGTACTGCCGCAGGCGCCCAGCCGCTTGCGTCCGGACCGCCATCCTGAGCGCGCCCAGGCCGCGCGTGACAAGGTGCTGCGGCGCCTGGGCGAGTTTCAGGTGTGGCCCCAATCCCAGATAGACGAAGCGCTGGAGGAACCAGTGTTTCTCGCGCCGCGCCGTGAGCCAAGCCTGGCGCCCTTGCTGGCGCGGCGGCTGAACCGTGCCGGCAGCCCACCGCTGATTCGCACCACTCTCGATGCCGGCTTGCAGCTGCGCCTGGAAGACCTGCTGCTGGGCTGGCGCGCGCGCCTGCCCGAGCGCACCTCGGCGGCGATCCTGGTGGTGGAGCACGAGAGCATGGCGGTGCGTGCCTATCTCGGATCGGTGGATATCGCCGACACCTCGCGCTTCGGTCACGTCGACATGGTCCGCGCCCTGCGTTCGCCCGGCTCGACGCTCAAGCCCTTTCTCTACGGCATGGCCCTGGATGCCGGGCTGATTCATTCCGAGTCGCTGCTGCAGGACGTGCCGCGACACTATGGCGACTACCGGCCCGGGAACTTCGCCGCCGGCTTCGTCGGTCCGGTATCGGCCAGCGAGGCGCTGGCCACCTCGCTCAATTTGCCGGCCGTGCAGTTGCTCGAAGCCTACGGGCCGAAACGCTTTGCCGGTGAGCTGCGCAGTGCCGGTGTGCCTATTCGCCTGCCTGTGTTGGCTGAGCCGAATCTGGCACTGATCCTCGGGGGCGGCGGCTCGCGCCTGGAGTCGCTGGTGGCAGGTTACAGCGCCTTCGCGCGCGGTGGCATGGCGGCCAAGCCGCGCCTGCAGCCGAGTGACGAATTGCGCGAGCGGCGCCTGCTGTCGCCCGGCTCGGCCTGGATCATCAGGCGCATTCTCAGCGGTCAGGCGCGCCCTGATCGTGACCCGCGTGCCTACCTGGCGCAGCGCCCGACCCTGGCCTGGAAAACCGGCACCAGCTACGGCTTTCGCGATGCCTGGGCCATCGGCGTCGGCCCGCGTCACCTGATCGGTATCTGGATCGGTCGCCCGGACGGCACGCCGGTGCCTGGCCAGTTCGGACTAGCCTCCGCCGCGCCGCTGTTGCTGCAGGTTCACGATCTGCTGGTCAACCGCGACAGCCAGCGCGGTATCGCCACACCGCCTGATCCACAACCTGCCGAAGTGGGCGTGGCGGCCATCTGCTGGCCGCTGGGGCAGCCAATGAGCAGGGACGACCCCAACTGCCGGCGCCTGCGTTTCGCCTGGACGCTCGAAGGCACCACGCCACCCACGCTGCTGGCAGCCGATCAGCCACTGGGGAGCGGGTTGCGCGAGCGCTATTGGGTCAATGCCCAAGGCCTGCGCAACGGTTCAGGTTGTGCCGGGGGCGAAGCGCGTGAACTGGCCTTGTGGCCGGCACCGCTGGAGCCCTGGCTGCCGCGTAGGGAGCGGCGTGCTGCGCGCTTGCCACATATCGATCCAAGCTGCCCGCCACCACAGAGCAGTCAGGTGTCACCGTTGTCCATCGTCGGTGTGCGCAATGGCGATCGCTTGCGTCGGCCGCAAGGCAGTCACGAACCGCTAAGGCTCAATCTTTCGGCTCTGGGCGGTAGCGGTCGGCGCTGGTGGTTTCTCGATGGCCAACCTATTGGGGAGAGCACTCAGGATGCTCCCTTCAGCCACGCGTTCGCCAGTGGCCGGCATCAACTGAGTGTGCTC
Source organism: Ectopseudomonas mendocina (assembly GCF_007049795.1). Lineage (GTDB taxonomy): Bacteria > Pseudomonadota > Gammaproteobacteria > Pseudomonadales > Pseudomonadaceae > Aquipseudomonas > Aquipseudomonas mendocina_D. The sequence continues at coordinate 35,088 of NZ_SCFY01000008.1, read as the reverse complement.
GACGAAGGCGGCCAGACCGCTCGTCTGGAGTTTAGCGTAGGGCCCTGAGATCTGAGTTTCCAGGTGACGGCCGCTCTGGCCTGAGCTGCCTGGCCGATGGTCTAACCGGGTAGATGGGCAAGTTCCGCCTTTAGTCGTGATGGGCTTTGTAAGATGCCGTGCACACCACTTATCCCTCCGGAACACGCTGGTGTGCGCCGCCTGGGCAGCCCAGCTGCACCCTACCTAAATTGGTACGTGATCTTAACGCCAGCGCGCTTTAGTGATCTGCCGCAACCAGACGGTTACGGCCTTCGCGCTTGGCGCGGTATAGCGCACTGTCGACGCGCTTGAAGAAGGCGTCGGCATCGGCGTCATGGCTGTTGCTGAAGCAACCGATGCCAAGACTGGTGGTCAGCTCCAGACGCTGATCGTCCAACTGCAGGCCTTCTACCTCCAGCTCCTGTCGAAAGTGCTCGGCCAGATCCCAGGCCTGGGCCAGTGTGGTGTCCGGCAGCAGCACACCGAACTCCTCGCCACCCAGGCGTAGCAGTGCGTCGGCATCGCGGCGAAACACCTTGCGCATGCGTTCGGCGAAGGCGCTCAGGCAGGCATCGCCACCGACGTGGCCGTGTTCGTCGTTGACCTTCTTGAAGAAGTCGATATCCATCAGTACCAGCGACAGCGGCTCGCTCTGGCGCACTGCATTGGCCACCAGGCTGGGAAACAGGTTATTGAACTGATAGCGGTTGCCGAGCTGGGTCAGACTGTCGGTGCGACTGAGTAGGTCGAGCTGACGCTGCTGCTCCAGCAGCTTCAGTTCCAGCTCGAGGGTGGCGCGGTACTCACGATGGTTGCGCCCCAACACCAGCACCAGATAGCTGAGGTAGAAGATCAGAGTGATCAGCATCGCGTGCCTCTGCTGCCAGTTCAGCGCCATCACTGCCAGGCCCGGCAGATACAGCAGGGCCAGCGCCAGGAGTGCGCGGCCGCGGCGCATGGCGAAGTTGAAGGTCATCGCCGTGGCGAACGCCACCGTGGCCAGGGTGGCGATCATTTCCGAGTCGTTGTAGGCGTTGCTGTACACCGCCAGCGCATGGGCCTGGCCCCAGCACAGCGAGGTCAGGAGAATCAGGCCCCAGTGACGGTCGAGCCAGCGCTGCAACTGCTCGGGGCTTTCGAGGCCGTCAGGGCGGTGCAGCAGTCGCGCGGCCAGCAGTGCGGCGAACAGCAGGCAGCCCAGCACCCCGCTGAACATCAGGCTGCCGGGCGCTGCGCTGAAGGCCCAGGTCAGCAGCCAGGCCAGAAAATAGAAGAACCCCCCCAGGCGCGTGCGGATGCGGGTGTCATCCACTTCGCGCCACAGGGCGAAGGTATTGGGTTGGCGCGGTACTTCGGCGTCGGTCATCGTTTTCGGCCTGTCACCGCTGGCGGCCACCTCCGGGCCGTCGCAGGCGACGTCAGAACCTTCTCCACGGGGCTTTTTGTGATCACAGAAAGTGCATGCCTGAGCATAGCGCCTTTTCGTGATACCTGGAGTGTCCATTTGCCAGTATTCGCGGCCACCCGTCAGCCGCGACGGATCATCCATATCCCGGCGACGATCAACAGCAGACCTGCCACCTTGCCGAGGGTGATGGGATTTTCGCGGAAACCGGCCCAGCCGAAATGATCGAGGGTGATGGCCATGGCCAGTTGTCCGGCGATCACCAGCACCATGAACAGCAGCGCGCCCACGCGTGGGCCGGCGAAGGCTGCACTAGCAATGAAGAAAGCGCCGAGCAGGCCGCCGCTCCAGTGCCACCAGGTCAGCTCCTTGAGCGCACCGAGGCCAGGCATTTCACGCTGGCTAAGGGTCATCAGCAGTAACGCCAGGCTGCCAACGGCAAAGGAAATCAGCGCGGCGGCGAAGACACTGGACAGGTGACGGGCAAGCTGACCATTGATACCGGCCTGCAGAGGCAGCACCGCGCCGGCGAGGAAGGGCAGGGCTAGCAGCCAGCCGCTGATGTGGTTCATAAATAACTCCAACGAGGGAAACTGGGTAAGGCGTTACGACAGGTTTTTTTCCAGCTGCACCAGGGCGACACGGCTGCCATCCGGGGCGCGGCGTTCGACGATACCGACGGTCTGATAGCCAAGACGGGTGTAGAGCAGCAGGCCGCCAGCGTTGGCGTTGAAGCAGGACACCTTCATCAGCGGCGCCTTGTAGCGCTCGTGGGCGATCCCTTCCATCACTTCCACCAGGTGCTGAGCCACGCCCTGGCTGCGCGCCCAGGGCGCCACCATCAGGTTGCCGAGGGCGCAGAATTCGCCGTGCTGCCATTGGTAGAAATTGGCGAAGCCGGCGACTTTTCCAGCCAGTTCCACCACGGTGCTTTCACGCCGCTCGGCGATGGCGGCAGCGAGCTGGCCGACGTTGAGTGGCCAGATGGCCTTGGGGTAGCAAAAGAACAGTTCATCGACATTCTGCGGGAAGCCGACCACGTCACCGAGGTCGGTGGCCGTGGCCGGGCGGTGTTGCAGGTTTGCGTTCAAACGGGGCGGTCCTTGTTCAGCGCGGTGGATACTGCGAGAGCACCTGGGTGACGGTTTCACGGATCGCCCGCTCGCGCTCGATCGGTGTCGGTGGCTGGCTGCGCATGACCTGTTCACCGCTGCCGCGCCAGACCAGTTTGCCGTCTTTGCCGTCGTACAAGTCGATCTGCAGCGTCGCGACCTTGTAGTCCACACGGCGCGTTTCGGTGAAGGCCGGGCCGCCCCAGTAACCTCCCCAATAGCCGCCCCAGCCACCGCCGTACTGGGTGGTGATCTGGTCCTGACGCTCGTCGACGATCAGCACGCTCTGCACTTTCAGGTCGCCCTTGCCGTCAGCTGCTTGGCGCAGGCCGCGTTGCTCGAGCTGCTCGGCGACGGCCTGGCTGATTCGCGCTTCGGTGATATCGCTCTTCAGCCGTGCGTCGTCGGGTTGGTAGGCGAGCTTGTCGTCCATCCAGCTCCAGCTGCGGTAGGCGCCGAAGTCACGGCTGGGATCGAAGTCGCGCTCCAGGCTGACGCTGGCGCAGCCGCTCAGGAGCAGTGCCGCGATCAGGTAGGACAGGTTACGCATGGTGCTCTCCAGGGTTGTCGATCAATAGGGTGGGTAGCCGTTCAGCGCGCTGCGTATGGCCGCACGCATGGCGTCGGCCTGCGCCGCCTGGTCCTTGCCGGCCACCGCTTCGCCGCTGCCTGACCAGACCACCTGGCGGTCGCGTGGGTCGATCAGTTCGATGCGCACCACGGCCACTTTCTGTTCGTAGGTGCGCACGATGGGGACGCTGCCGTAGGCGCCGTAGCGGCGGTCCCAGTGGCTGCCGGTGCCGTAGTAGCCACCGACGTTGTCCTGGTATTGGCGCAGGCGGGTTTCCTGGCTGATACGGGCGCTGACCAGCACGTCGCCAGGGCCATTGAGCGCCGGACGCAGGCCATACTGGTCGAGGCCGGCGCTGACGCTGTCGGCCAACTGATCGCCGCCAGGCGCGCGGCCATCCAGCCAGCTCCAGCTGCGGTAGCGGCCATAGTCACGCGGCGCGGCAGGGTAGGCGCTGCGGTCGAAGGTGGTGGCCGCTTCGGGCGGCGCCGGTGGCATGGGAAGCGACTCGGCCTGGTAAGGGTTTTTGCTCTGACAGGCGGCCAGCAGCGGCAAGATGAATAGGGCTATGGCGGTGCGCATGGTCGTCTCCGTGGTCGCGTGCGGCATCCCCGATGGTTTCAGGCTACGCCGGCCTGCCAGCTTCGTCCAACGCGCTCAACATGGTCGGCAGATCCAGTGCAGGTAGCGGCCGAGCCCCGCGAAGCTGGGATGGCGGCGGTGCGCCAGCTCCATTTCCAGCAGGTCGATCAGTTCGGCCTTGGCCTGGAATTGCTGCGGCATGTAATCGTGGAATACGCGTACGCCGCTACGGCTTTCGACCTGCCAGTCGGCGGCGAGTTGCGTGGCCAGCTCGCGCGGGTCGACCGGTTGCTGTGGCGTCAGGCTCTGTTTCTCGCCGGCGAAGTGTTCCTTGCGCAGTTTGCGGAAATGCCCCTTGAGCAGGTTGCGGTAGATCAGGGCGTCCTTGTTGTAGAAGGCCAGCGACAACCAACCGTCCTTGGCCGTGAGCTGATGCAGCACCGGTAGGATGGCCGCCGGCTCGGCCAGCCACTCCAGCACGGCATGGCACAGCACCAGATCGAAGGGCTCCTGCAACTGGCCGAGCAGATCCTGCCAGGGTGCCTGGAGGAAAGTGGCATTCTGGCCTGCCTCGGCGAAGCGCTGCCGAGCACCTTCGAGCATGGGCTCTGCGGGCTCGGCGAGGGTGATCTGATGGCCGCGTTGGGCCAGCCAGAGGCTCATGTGGCCCAGGCCGGCGCCGACATCCAGCACACGCAGCGGGCGATCCGGCAGCGCCTCGGCCAGGTCGGCCTGCAGCACGGCGAGACGAATGGCACCCTTGGCGCCGCCGTAGATCTTCTCGGCGAAACGGGTGGCGAGTTCGTCGAAGTGGCGGTCGCTCATTTGAGGAAGCGCCGTTCGTTGTCGGCGAGCTTGTCGAGCACCACCTGGTTCATGTCGAGGCCCAGCTCGCTGCACAGTTGCAGCAGGTAGAGCACCACATCGGCTACTTCCTGCCCGGCGTGGGCGAGCTGGTCGGCAGGCAGCTGGCGCGACTGCTCTTCGCTCAGCCACTGGAAGATCTCCACCAGCTCGGCCATTTCCACGCTGGCGGCCATGGCCAGGTTCTTCGGGCTCTGGTAACGGCGCCAATCGTTGTGATCGCGAATGGCGTGCATGCGGGCGGTGAGTTCAGCGAGGTTCATGGTGTGGCTCCGTTCGAGCCGCATAGCTTCGGCTCGAACGGAGGCGACCGCAAGTCGTTGGTGGGAAGAGGTTGGCAGAGCAGCGACTTTGGTGGGAGCGAGCTCTGCTCGCGAAGCTTTTCCGCTGGCCAGGTTCGCGAGCAGAGCTCGCTCCTACGGCAACGCATAGCCCGTAGCCCGGATGCAATCCGGGGCGGATGTTCTCGATATCAGCTCCCGGATGACATCGGGCTACGTCAGACTGTCAACGGCTGCCAGCTCCCTGCCATATGCGGGGTGTCACTCTCGCCGATCAGGCGGAACTGGCCGCTGGCGCCAGGCTCGCTGGCTTGCAGGGCAACGTGGGTGGGCAGCAGCACGGGCTTCTGGAAGCGTACGTCCACCATGTAGCCGGCTTGCGGCAGGTGGGCGTGCAAGGCCGCGAGGCTGCGCGCCTTGTTCCACAGGCCATGAGCGATGGCGCGTGGGAAACCGAACAGACGTGCCGTTACGGCGTAGAGGTGGATCGGGTTGTAGTCGACGGCCACGCGAGCGTAACGCCGGCCTGTATCGGCAGGGGCGGCCCAGTCGGCCAGTGGCGTCAGCTCCAGCGGCGGCTGTTCGGCGCGTAGCGGCGCCTGGCCGTCGAGACGCAGAGCGCGGCAGAGAATGCGGCTGTCACCTTCCCAGAGCAGGCCGAGCTGATCTTCCAGGCGGGTGATCAGGCTGAACGTGGCGCCTTTGTCGTGCGGCTGCAGGTCGCTCACCTGCACGCTGACCTGGAACGGCCCCAGCCCGCCCATTGGGCGCAATACGCGGATACGGTTCTCCAGATGCACCAGGCCCAGCAGCGGGAAAGGAAAGCAGCGGTCGGTGAGCAATTGCATCTGCAGACCGAAAGCCAGCACATGCGGATAGACCGGTGGCAGGTAGGGACTGTCTGCGATGGCGCAGACCTGGCGATAGCGCGCCAGGTGCTTCGGGTCCACTTCCACGCGGCAGCGCAGGCCGATATTGGGCAGCTGGCGGCCGGTCACCTTGCGGCGCAGGGCTGCGCGCAGGAACAGGCCGGGCAGGGCCGGTGGTGTATCGAGGTCGAGCCAGTCGATGGCCATTGGCGAACTCCTTGGCGAATGAATGACAGCAGCTTAACCCTCAGACCCACGCTGGCATTGGCTGTTCTGCCCAGCTTGTGTGCAGGCCAGTCAATCCGACCTGCGACGCGGTTTGCGCGCGGTGGCTCGCTGACCCTAAGATGGCGCCGTTCACGAATAATGCTCACTAATAAGAAGAACAGCAGGAATCATGCGTGATCTGACCGACGATGTGGCGCTGATGCGCCCGGTAATCGATGCCCTGCGTGCCAGCGGAACCGATCCTGACCGCGTGCTGGTGCGCGTTGGCCTGCCTCCTGGTGGGCTGCCGGCTGGCCGCTTTCCTCATGCCGCCCAGGCGCCATTCTGGAAGGCCGCCAGCGAAGAGTGTGGCGAGGAGCATGTCGGCCTGTACCTGGCGCAGCACCTGCCTGCCTTCCATGGCCTGCTGCTGGAATACCTGTTTCTCTCCAGTGAAACCTTTGGCGTTGGCCTGCGCCATGCGCTGCGCTACGTGCGCCTGCTTTCCGACACCCTCAGCGCGCGCCTGGACGTGGAAGGCGACGTGGCCGTGCTGACCCTGGGACTGGAAGCTGATACGCCGCGGCACTTTCCGGAGATGCTGGCAGGGGCTGTGATCCGCCTGTTCGCTGCACTGACCGAAAACGATTTCCGCCCGCGTGAAGTGCGCTTCATGCATGCCGAGGGCGCGCCTGCTGAGCGCTACCGGGCTGTCTATGGTTGCCCGGCAAGTCTGGGCGCCGAGGATTGTGCGCTGCTGTTCGACGCTGCAGTGCTGGACAAGGCCTCGCGCCACGCCGCCCCGGAATTGCTGCGCATGCACGAGTCGCTGGCGCGGCGGCAGTTGGCGGAAGTGGAGAGGCTGGACCTGGTGCGCCAGGTGCGCGAGCTGATTGCCGAACTGCTGGTCGATGGCGGCGCCACCCTGGAGCAGGTGGCGGCGCGCTTGAACATGCCGGCGCGGCGCTTGCGCGAGCGCCTGGCCATGGCCGGGGTGCGTTTCAACGACCTGATCACCGATTACCGCTGCCGCCTGGCCAAGGAGCTATTGCTCAAGACCGACGAGCGTATCGAAGTGATCGTCGAGCGTACCGGCTTCTCCGAACCGAGCACCTTTTACCGCGCGTTCAAGCGCTGGGTCGGGGAAACGCCGGTAGAGTATCGCAAGCGCGGCAAAGGTTGATGCCATCCTGTGGGAGGGGCTTTAGCCGCGACCGTCGCCGCTGAAGCGCCTCCCACACATAGTCACTAGTGACCCTAGGGTGGGCCAGGCGGCGATCCGCTTCGGCCCAACATCGCAACAGCCTCAAGCTCCCAACAAACTTTGCCCGCACACGCGCAGTACCTGCGCAGTCACTGCGCCGGAACCCGGCTGGGCGAACCAGGCCACGGCTTCGGCGACGTCCTGCGGCAGGCCACCCTGACTCATCGAGTTCATCCGTCGCCCCGCTTCGCGGATGCCTAGCGGAATGGCGGCGGTCATCTGGGTTTCGATAAAGCCAGGTGCCACCGCGTTGATGCTGATGCCTTTCTTCGCCAGGGCCGGCGCCCAGGCCTGAGCCAGACCGATCACGCCGGCCTTGCTCACCGCGTAGTTGGTTTGACCCATATTGCCGGCGATGCCGCTGATCGAGGCGATCAGCACCACGCGGCCGTTGTCGTGCAGCTTGTCGGCGTCTAGCAGTGCCTGGGTCAGCACCTGCGGGGCCTTGAGGTTGACGTCGATCACCGAGTTCCAGAAGGCATCGCTCATCTTCGCCAGGGTCTTGTCGCGGGTGATGCCGGCGTTGTGCACGACGATATCCAGACCCTCGGGCAGCGCCTCGACCAGGCGCTGCGCTGCATCCTCGGCGCAGATATCCAGGGTCACCGCCCGCCCACCCAGACGTGCTGCCAGCGCCTGCAGGGCATCGGCAGCCTGGGGGACGTCGAGTAGCACCACCTCGGCACCGTCACGGGCGAGCACTTCGGCGATGGAGGCACCGATGCCGCGCGAGGCCCCGGTGACCAGCGCTTTCTTGCCGGCCAGCGGGCGCGTCCAGTCCCTGACTTGTTCACTGCAGGCGCCGAGCCGCAGCACCTGGCCGGAAACGTAAGCGCTCTTCGGCGAGAGGAAGAAGCGCAGCGCGCCTTCCAGTTGCTGCTCGCCACCCTTGCCGACATACAGCAACTGCACGCTCCCGCCGCGACGAATCTCCTTGCCCAGCGAGCGGGTAAAACCTTCCAGTGAGCGCTGCACGCTGGCGGCGATTGGGTCTTTGAGCGACTCGGGCGCACGCCCCAGCACTACCACACGAGGGCTGTTGGCCAGACCCTTGAGGGCGGGCTGGAAGAAGTCGCGCAGCTCGATCAACTGCTCGAAACGGGTCAGGTGGCTGGCGTCGAAGACCAGCGCCTTGAGCTTGGGGCCGTGCTCGGCAGTCCAGCGGGGCAGGTCGAGCTGGCCGTCGCGCGCGGCGAACAACTGATCCGTGAACTTGCTGGCGAAAGGCTGGATGGCCTTGACCAGGTCGCCTTCACCGCCGAACAGCAGGGCCCCGTCGATCGGTCGTACGCGGCCGGCCATCCAACGTTCCAGACGCACAGGCGCCGGCAGACCGAGGGCGCCAACCAGACGGCGGCCGGTGGAGGAGTTGGCGAAGGCGAGGTAACGATCAGACATGAAGAGCTCCTGCGGGCGAATCGAAAGTCGTGTCACTGTACGCGGCTATTCAAGGTTTAGCCTGTACGACCATAGGGCTAAAGTGTATGCCTCATGTTTCTGGGAACCGGCTGACGGGCAATAGTTCGCCACAGGTTTCTTCGATTTCTCGACCAGCAAGGAGTCCACATGACCCAGTTGCGCCGGGTCGCCATCGTAGGCGGCAACCGTATCCCGTTCGCGCGTTCCAACACCGTCTACGCCAGGGCGAGCAATCAGGAAATGCTGACCAGCGCCCTCGAAGGGCTGGTGGAGCGCTTCAATCTGCATGGCGAGCGCCTCGGTGAGGTGGTGGCCGGGGCCGTGCTCAAGCACTCGCGGGACTTCAACCTGACCCGTGAATGCGTGCTGGGCTCGCGCCTGGCGCCGGAGACGCCGGCCTACGACCTGCAGCAGGCCTGCGGCACCGGACTGGAAGCGGCGATTCTGGTGGCCAACAAGATCGCTCTTGGGCAGATCGACTGCGGCATCGCTGGTGGCGTCGATACCACCTCCGACGCGCCCATCGGCGTCAACGAGGGGCTACGGCAGATTCTGCTGGAAGCCAATCGCAGCAAGAGCACCGGCGACAAGATCAAGAGTCTGCTGAAGATTCGTCCGCGCCACCTGGCTCCGCACATTCCACGCAATGGCGAGCCGCGCACCGGCTTGTCGATGGGCGAGCATTGCGAGCTGATGGCGCAGCGCTGGGCCATCCCGCGTGACGAGCAGGATCATCTGGCACTGGCCAGTCACCAGAAGCTCGCGGCGGCCTACGCCGAGGGTTGGCACGATGACCTGATGACGCCGTTTCTCGGTCTGACCCGCGACCAGAACCTGCGCCCGGACATCAGCGCGGAGAAGCTTGCGACCCTCAAGCCCTGTTTCGAACGCGGACCGCGCGGCACGTTGACCCCGGCCAACTCCACGCCGCTGACCGATGGCGCCTCGCTGGTGCTGCTGGCCAGCGAGGAATGGGCCAAGGCCCGCGGCCTGCCGGTGCTGGCCTACCTGCGCGACGGCGAAGCGGCGGCGGTGGATTTCGTCCAGGGCAAGGAGGGCCTGCTGATGGCGCCGGTCTATGCGGTGCCGCGCCTGCTGGCGCGCAACGGCCTGACCCTGCAGGACTTCGACTACTACGAGATCCACGAGGCCTTCGCCGCCCAGGTGCTGTGCACGCTCAAGGCCTGGGAGGACGCCGACTACTGCAAGGAGCGCCTGGGTTTGGACGGCGCACTGGGGACCATCGACCGCAGCAAGATGAACGTCAAGGGCAGTTCTCTGGCTGCCGGCCACCCGTTCGCGGCCACCGGCGGGCGTATCGTCGCCAACCTGGCCAAGCTGCTGTCGGTGGCCGGTGAGGGACGCGGACTGATCTCCATATGCGCGGCTGGCGGTCAGGGTGTGACCGCTATCCTCGAACGGTAATCCAATACGGGTGGTTGCAAGTCATCGCGATCACTCGATGTAAGAACCTGTTCACGACCTGCTGTGCGTCGGCCCTACTGCGTTAAAAACAGGCTCGGAATGCTCATTTACAGCTCGTAAACTGCGCTTCCTCGCCTGTTTTTGCCTTGTATGGCCCTAGCTAGCAAGGCCGTGACCAGGCTCTAAGCAACTCCGTGATTTGGGCGGCCCGCGTAGCGCGTGGCCGCCCTTTTTTTGCGCGCCGCCTGGCTGTAGGAGGGGCTTTAGCCGCGATGACCGCCTGCAATGAGTGGTTGCTGCGGTGGCCTGTCGCGCGGCAAATCACCACAGCGCCGGTTATGCCTTTAGCGGCTAGTCTTTTAGTGCGCATTGATCCAGATCAATACGCCTTTTCGCGCTTTACTCAGCAGCTTCTCAGCTGCATTTCATTTCCATAAGAACAATTTCAGTTCGTTTGACTCCAAGACCTGGAGTCTATGGATCGGCTTGCGTGCTGGGGCCGAAATAACCCTGAATGAGGATGTGACATGTTCGGCCTAGAGGCGCTTGATCTCGCCCGAATCCAGTTTGCCTTCACCATTTCCTTCCACATCGTCTTCCCGGCCATCACCATTGGTTTGGCCAGCTACCTGGCGGTGCTCGAAGGTCTGTGGTTGAAGACCAGCAACACGCTGTACCGCGATCTCTACCACTTCTGGTCGAAGATATTCGCAGTCAACTTCGGCATGGGCGTGGTCTCCGGCCTGGTCATGGCCTATCAGTTCGGCACCAACTGGAGTGCCTTCTCCGACTTTGCCGGGGCGGTCACCGGGCCGCTGCTGACCTACGAGGTGCTCACCGCGTTCTTCCTCGAAGCGGGATTCCTCGGCGTCATGCTGTTCGGCTGGAACCGCGTCGGGCCTGGCCTGCACTTCTTCTCCACGGTGATGGTGGCCATCGGCACGCTGATCTCGACCTTCTGGATTCTCGCCTCCAACAGCTGGATGCACACGCCGCAGGGCTTTGAGATCATCGATGGCCGGGTGATCCCGGTGGACTGGTTCGCCGTGGTCTTCAACCCATCGTTCCCTTATCGCTTGGCGCATATGGCGACCGCGGCGTTCCTTGCCACCGCCTTCTTCGTCGGCGCTTCGGCGGCCTGGCACCTGCTGCGCGGGCGTGACAACCCGGCGATCCGCAAGATGCTGTCGATGGCGCTGTGGATGGCCCTGCTGGTGGCACCGGTACAGGCCTTCATCGGTGACCTGCATGGCCTCAACACGCTCAAGTACCAACCCGCGAAGATCGCCGCCATCGAGGGCCACTGGGAGAACATCGGCGACGAGCCGACCCCGCTGATCCTCTTTGGCTGGCCGGATATGCAGCGTGAGGAAACCCGCTTCAAGGTGGAAATCCCGGCGCTCGGTAGCCTGATCCTGACCCACAGCCTGGATAAACAGGTGCCGGCACTGAAGGACTTCCCGCCGGAAGACCGCGCCAATTCCACTATCGTGTTCTGGACCTTCCGCATCATGGTCGCGATGGGCCTGATGATGATCCTCACCGGTCTGTGGGGTACCTGGCTGCGCCGTGGCGAGCGGCTATACACCTGTCGGCCGTTCCTGCACCTGGCGGTGTGGATGGGGCCGAGCGGGATCATCGCCATTCTCGCCGGCTGGTACACCACCGAGATCGGCCGTCAGCCGTGGATCATCCATGGGCTGATGCGTACCGCCGATGCTTCGTCAGGGCATAGCGCGGCGCAGTTGGGCTTTACACTGGCGCTGTTCGTGGTGGTCTATTTCGTACTCTTCGGCGCGGGCATCGGCTACATGCTGCGCCTGGTGCGCAAGGGGCCGAAGATCGACGAGGGCAAGGAAACGTCCGAAGGTGGGCCAGGCCAGCCGCGTACGCCAGCGCGTCCGCTGTCGGCGGCTGAAGAAGGCCTGGAAGATGGTGAAACCGACACCTTGCCGGAGAGGAGCTGAACATGGGTATCGACCTTCCGCTGATCTGGGCGGTGATCATCGCCTTTGGCGTAATGATGTACGTGGTGATGGATGGCTTCGATCTGGGTATCGGCATCCTCTTTCCCTTCGTCCGTGACGACGGCGAGCGCGACGTGATGATGAACACCGTCGCACCGGTCTGGGACGGCAACGAGACCTGGCTGGTACTCGGCGGTGCCGGCCTGTTCGGCGCCTTCCCGCTGGCCTATGCGGTGGTACTCGACGCGCTTTATCTGCCGCTGATCCTGATGTTGCTGGGGCTGATCTTCCGTGGTGTGGCCTTTGAGTTTCGCTTCAAGGCCAAGGCCGCCAAGCGCCATCTGTGGGATAAGGCCTTCATCGGCGGCTCGCTGACTGCCACCTTCTTCCAAGGCGTGGCACTAGGTGCCTATATCGACGGTTTCGAGGTGGTCAATCGCAGTTTCGCTGGTGGTGCGTTCGACTGGCTGACACCGTTCTCGGTGTTCTGCGGCCTGGCGCTGATCGTTGCCTATGCGCTGCTCGGCTGCACCTGGCTGATCATGAAAACCGAAGGTCGCCTGCAACAGCAGATGCATGACATGGCGCGGCCACTGGTGTTCGTGGTGCTGGCCGTGACCGGTATCGTCAGTCTGTGGACGCCGTTCGAGCACCCGGCGATCGCCGAGCGTTGGTTCAGTCTGCCGAACCTGTTCTGGTTCATGCCGGTGCCCGTGCTGGTGTTGCTGTGCACATACGCACTGCTGCGCTCGGTGGCCAACAATCGCAATTACTCGCCATTTCTGCTCACCCTGGCGCTGATCTTCCTCGGCTACAGCGGCCTGGGCATCAGCCTGTGGCCGAACGTGATTCCGCCGTCGATAAGTATCTGGGACGCCGCCGCGCCGCCGCAGAGCCAGGGCTTCATGCTGGTGGGCGCGCTGTTCATCATCCCCTTCATCCTGATGTACACCGCCTGGAGCTATTACGTGTTTCGCGGCAAGGTGACGGTGGATGATGGCTACCACTGAGGGGCGTGAAATGACCAAGGTCGAGCAGGATAAAAAACCGCTGTGGCAGCGTCTGGGTTGGCTGGTGCTGATCTGGGCCTGCAGCGTCACCGCGCTGGGCATCGTGGCCTGGCTGCTGCGCCAGTTCATGAGCGCGGCGGGGTTGGGGACGCCGGGCTGAGCACGCGGTTGATCCCGGCGCGTGCTTGTTCCCATACTGGCCTCCTTTGTTCGCACGCCAAGGAGGCTCGATGTTCGCCCTCAGCGACACCCTCAAACGCCGCTTCGCCGCGCTGAAATCCACTGCCGACTACTGGTCGCTGCGCCATGTGCGCGAGAGCAGGGAATGCTACTGGGTGCGGCGGCGTGTGGCGCAGGCGCCTTCCTTCGTCGACGATGCTGGTGCCATGCTCACAGTGCGTATCGCCGGTGTCGAAGCCTATGCGGCCACCATTGATCTCAGCCAGGCTGGCTTGCAGGCTGCACTGGAGCACGCCGAGCAGATGGCACGCACCTTGGCTGGGCATAACCTGCTGGATCTCGGCAGCCTGCCGTACCCCGCCGAGCACAGCGACGATGTGATGCCAGGCTACGAGCAGCCGTTGGCGGGGGCTGCCCACTGGTTCGAGCTGTTGATGGCAGAGTCGGCATTGATTCCCCGCGATGCGCGCCTGGTCGATAGCCATGTCGGGCTGACGTTCACTTGCCATGAGCAGATATTTCTCAACAGCGCGGGCGCCTGCCTGCGCCGTGCCCAGTGTTATGTGTTCCCGCAGGTGGGCGTTACCGCCAGCGACGAACACGACAGCCAGAGCCGCAGCTTCGGCGGCACGCATCTGGCGCGCCAGGGCGGCGCCGAGGTGTTGCAGCAGTTGGGTGTGATCGGCAGCGCCGCTCGTATCGCCGACGAAGCATTGCAACTGCTGCTGGCGCCCAACACCCCGAACGGTTCGCGTGACCTGCTGTTGATGCCGGATCAGATGATTCTGCAGATTCACGAATCCATCGGCCATCCGCTGGAGCTGGACCGCATCCTCGGTGACGAGCGCAATTTCGCCGGCACCAGCTTTATCCGTCAGAGCGATTTCGGGCATTACCAATATGGCTCGCCGCTGCTCAATGTCAGCTTCGATCCGGATGTGCCTGGAGAGTTGTCCAGCTACCGCCATGACGATGACGGCACGCCGGCCGAACGGCAGCTACTGATCCGAGACGGCATCCTTCAGCGTCCGCTCGGCGGCGCGCTGTCGCAATGGCGCAGCGGCTTGCCAGGCGTGGCCAACAGCCGCGCCTGCAGCTGGAACCGGCCGCCCATCGACCGTATGGCCAATCTCAATCTGGAGCCAGGCGATCAGCCACTGGCCGAACTGATTGGCGGTATCGAACGCGGGATTCTGATGAGCAACAACCGCTCCTGGTCGATCGACGACGCGCGCAACAAATTCCAGTTCGGCTGCGAGTGGGGCCAACTGATTGAAAACGGCGAACTCAAGGGCGTGGTGAAGAACCCAAATTACCGAGGCATCAGCTCGCGGTTCTGGCGCAACCTGCGCGCGGTGGGGGACACCAGCACCTTCGAGGTGATGGGAACACCCTATTGCGGCAAGGGTGAACCCAATCAGGTGATTCGCGTGGGGCACGCCTCGCCGGCCTGCGTATTCGCCGATATCGACGTTTTCGGAGGGGCGGCCTGATGGATGCACGTCAGCATTTCAGCGCGTTGTTCGAGCATCTGCAGGCACAAGTCGTGGGCGAGGAGTGTTTCACCCTGGCCTATGGCGCCGAGGTGTCCAGCTTCATCCGGTTCAATCAGGGTCAGGTGCGCCAGGCCGGCGATGTGCAGCAGGTCTACGTCACCCTTTCTCTGTACCTGGGGCAGCGCCATGCCGAGAGCAAACTGGCACTCAGCGGTGTGCTCGATGAGGATCTGCCGCGTCTGCAGCAGATAGTGCAGCGCCTGCGAGGCGTGCTGCCAACCTTGAGTGATGACCCTTATCTGCGCTTGAACCGTGAGGCTTGGCGCAGCGAGGTGGCGAATGAAGCAGGTTCGCTCGACAGTGCGGTCATGGCGCAGCAGATCGTCGCTGCGGCTGCTGGTCTGGATCTGGTCGGCTTTCTGGCCGTGGGGCCTCAGTACCAGGGCTTCGCCAGTTCCTGGGGCGCATTCGGCTGGTACGCCGCGAGCAGTTTCAACTTCGAATTCAGCCTGTTTCACGGCAACGGCCAGGCGGTGAAAAGCGCCTATGCCGGTGAGCAGTGGGACGCCCAGGCGTTCGCCCGCAAGCTGGACCGCGCGCGGCAACAACTGGAATTTCTCGGCCGGCCGGCCAAGGCGCTGCAGCCGGGGGCTTATCGCGCCTACCTGGCACCGGCGGCGCTGGAAGAACTGGTCAGCCTGTGCTGCTGGGGCTTCGGCGCCCAGGCGCTGGCGTCGGGTGGCAGCCCGTTGCAGCGGCTGTTCAACGGTAAATCCGAGCTCAGCCCGTTGGTGACCATGGACGAGCGCATCGAAGGCGGCCTGGCGCCGGCCTTTACCGCAGAAGGGCCGCGTCGGCCGTTGCGCCTGATCAGCCAGGGGCGACCCGGCGAGCGCCTGGTCAGCTCGCGCAGCGCCGCCGAGTACGGGTTGATCGCCAATGGCGCCTGCCGTGGTGAATATCCTTTGTCGCTGCACATGCACGGCGGCGAGCTGGACGAGCGGGACGCTCTGCAGCAACTGGGCAGCGGCCTGTATATCGGCAACCTGTGGTACGGCAACTTCTCCGACCTGCCGGCCGGGCGCCTGACTGGCATGACCCGCTTCGCCACCTTCTGGGTCGAGGATGGGCAGATCCAGGCGCCAGTCGATACCATGCGTTTTGACGATTCGCTGTTCGACTTCCTCGGCCTGCAGCTGGAAGCCCTGACCCGCGAGCCGGAGCTGCTGCTGCCGGGCGGGACCTACGGCGCCAGGCAGACCGGCTCGATGGCGTTGCCGGGCGCGCTGCTGTCGCGGTTTACTCTGACGTTATGACGATCACTCGAGCATGTGGGCGCGTAGCACGCGCTCCTCTCGCATGATGTAAATGATGAAAACCGTTGTGTTTGTATAGCGGTAGAAAATTCGGCAGGGCGGGACGACGATTTCGCGGTACACCGAGTGCGGAAGCTCATCTGGAACACGGCCCGACAGGGGGAAATCTGCTAGCCGTGAAACCGTTTCAACGGCCCTCCTGACCAGCGCTCGCGCGGCATCTGGTTTGTCGAGGGCGATGTATTGCGCTAGATCGTCGAGCTGCTCGATGGCAGTGTTCGTCCAGACTATTTCAGCCACTTGCTCAGCCTTTCCTTGGCCTGCTCATGGTTCACAGCGTTGCCTTCGATTACGGCACGTTCACCGCGAGCCAGGGCATCCAGAAGGGCGAGACGCTTCTGCATGAACTGGTAATCATCGACATCCACCAGATAAGCCGAGGGCATTCCATGCTCGGTGATCAGTACGGGCTCTTTGGACTCGTGAAGGTCGGCCAGAATCTTGGTGGCTTGCCGCTTCAGGTTGGTGACCAACTCGACTTTCATGGGCGATGTCCGCTGCGCAGATGAAAGTGCCACTTTAGTGATACTTTTTGCCCGTTACAATCGACGGATCATTTTCTCGCCTTGAGCACCACGAATTTCGGATTGGCCGCCACCTGTTCGACGCCGCGGAACAGCCGGGCCAGCTTGGCGTGGTAGCCCAGGTGGCGGTTGCCGACTATCCACAGTTCACCGCCAGCGACCAGCGCCGCTCGGGCCTGCTGGAACATGCGCCAGGCTAGGAAGTCGCCGACCACCTGCTGCTGGTGGAAGGGCGGGTTGCACAGCACCATATCCAGCGAGTCGGCGGGCTGTTCGGCCAGGCCGTCGCCAGCACGGATCGTTACAGGTCGATCACCGAGAGCCGCCCGCCAGTTTTCCTGCGCCGATTGCACGGCCATATACGACTCGTCCACCAGCGTCAGTTCTGCCTGCGGGCTGCCCAGGGCGTAGGCGATACCGAGCACGCCGTTACCACAACCGAGATCGGCGACGCGCACGCGGCCGAGGTGGCGCGGCAGATGCGGAAGAAAGGCGCGGGTGCCGATATCCAGGCCGTCGCGGCAGAACACATTGGCGTGGTTGACCAGCTCCAGCGCTGATTTGTCCAGGCGATAGCGGGTCGGGTAGGGCGAGTGCGGCGCCGCCTTGGTTTCAGGCGTGGCGACCAGCAGGCGGGCTTTCTTCACCGCCAGCGAGGCCTGCACCGGGCCGACGTATTGCTCCAGCAGATCACCGGCGGCACGCGGCAGGTGCTTGATCATCGCCCCTGCTACCACGCGGGCATTCGGCGCCAACTGGCCGTGCAGGCGAATCAGTTGCTCCTCCAGCAGCGCCAGGGTCTTGGGCACACGGATCAGTATCCAGTCGAACGGTCCCTGCGGCGTTTCGCAGCTCGGCAGAAAGGTCACCGTATCGCCATTAAGTCCGTTGCTGGCGAGGTTCTTCTGCAAGGCGAGAAAGCCCAGGTGCGAGTCGCCGCTGCTGGTCACCTGGCAGTGTCCGGCCAGCGAGCAGGCGAGGGCGCCGAAGCTGTCGTTGAGCAGCAGCACCCGGCTGCTTGGTGCGATGCCATGCTCATGAAGATGATGGAGCAGGTATTCGTCGGCGGCGTCGAAGGCTTGGAGCGGCTCGTTCGCCTGGTGCGGTTGACGCTGCAGTTCTAGGCTGGCGAAGGGAGTTTCGAGAGTAGGCATGCAAACCTTCGGTGTTTGTCGCTGGCCGATTGCGCCAGACTGGACAGGTATTCAATGAAGGGGGCGATTATGACCGTCAGCGAAGACAAGTTCACCCGTCAGACGCTGCTCGAGGTACGCAGCTTGACGCAGAGTCTGTTTACCCTGCGCACTACCCGTGACCCGGGCTTTCGTTTCCGCGCCGGGCAGTTCGTGCGCCTGGGCGTGGAGAAAACCGATGGCACTGTGGTTTGGCGCGCCTATTCGCTGGTGTCCGCGCCACATGACGAGTTTCTCGAGTTCTTCTCCATCGTGGTGCCGGGTGGCGAATTCACCAGTGAGCTGAGTCGACTGCGCGTCGGCGACAGCGTGCTGGTAGAGAAGATGGCGACCGGCTACCTGACCCTGGACCGCTTCGTCGACGGCCGTGACCTCTGGCTGCTGGGTAGCGGCACTGGCATCGCGCCTTTTTTGTCGATCCTGCAGGATTTCGAGGTGTGGCAGCGCTTCGAGCGCATCGTGCTGGTGTACAGCGCAAGAACCTCTGCCGAGCTGGCTTACCAGCCGCTGATCAGGGGGCTTGCCGAGCTGGAGCACTTGGCCGAGTTCGCCGACAAGCTCACCTACCTGCCGGTGGTCACTCGTGAGCAGGTGCCGGATTGCCTGAGTGCGCGCATCACCGAGCTGCTCGACAGCGGCGAGCTGGAACGGGCCGCCGGGCTTGAGCTGACGCCTGAGCATTCGCGAGTGATGATCTGCGGCAACCCACAGATGATCGACGACATTCGTCAACGCCTGAAGGCGCGTGGTCTGAACCTGAGCCTGACCCGGCGGCCGGGTCAGGTGGCAGTCGAAAACTACTGGTGATCAGTCTTCGCGGATCGCCTTGAGTCGGTGCTCCCAGCGGCGCTTGGCGAAGCGGCGCATGTTGGGGATGTCGTCGGTCTCGTCGAGGATCGGCTTGCCGATGATGGTTTCCATGATGTCTTCCAGCGTCACCAGGCCGCGCCAGCTACCGAATTCGTCGTACACCAGGCACATGTGCTGACGCTCCTGCATCAGCAGGGTCATCAGGTTTTCCACGTTCATGCTTTCCGACACGACCTTGAGCGGCTTCATGATCTGGGTGATCGGTTCGGCGTCGTTCTCGGCGGCCAGGGCGTCATAGCGGAACACCACGCCCAGCGGCGACTCGTCCTCGCCGATTACCGGGTAGCGGGAGAACTGGCTCTCGCGGGCACGGGTTTTGAACGCGGCGATCGATTCATCCGGTGCGGCCGACTCGCAGACGATGCGTGGCGTCATGATGTCGCGCAGACGAATCTCGTGCAGGTCGAGGATGTTGCTGATCACTCGATGCTCGTCTTCGTCGAGTTTGCCCACCTCGCGGCCGAGCAGGGTCAGCGCTTTGATTTCCTGGCGAATGTCGTGCTCCGGCTCCTTGCCGCCAAACAGGCGCATGATCAGGTCAGATAGCACGATGAACGGCTTGAGCAGCAGGATCATCGCCCGCAGCAGGCTCGGCAGGAAGGGGGCCAGGGCGCGCCAGTAACGAGCGCCGATGGTCTTCGGCAGAATCTCCGAGAGCACCAGAATCAGCAGGGTCATGACCGCCGAGGCGATACCCAGGTAACCGTCGCCGAAGACGATTGCCACCTGCGCACCGACACCGGTCGCGCCAACGGTGTGCGCCACGGTATTGAGAGTCAGGATGGCCGCCAGCGGCTGGTCGATCTTGTCTTTGAGCTCTTTCAGCCTTTCGTACAGCTGAGGTTTTTCGACCTTCTGCTGAGCGATGTAACTGGGCGTGAGGGAGAGCAGGGCGGCTTCGAGGATGGAGCAGATGAACGAAACCAGAATGGAGAGGACAGCGAACGCTATCAGGAGTGTCATGTAGGGGGATAAGTAGCCAAGGGCCGATGAATTTAGCGCAAGAGCGGTAGGAAAAGCAGAAAAGCTGCAACATTTCATTTCGTAGTGCGGGCACAGGCAGTGCTCGTCGACTGACGGCTGGCTTGCTGATCGCTCTTTGGCGGCACGCGGCCCAGCTTCGACTAGGCTAAAGGGACACTCTTTGGGGAGGTCCTCCATGCCGCTTGAACATCACCCGTTGACCCGCGAATTCCCTCAGCAAGGCGATACCATGCGCAAGCTGATGCAAAGTGACCCGCACTTCCCTCGCCTGGCTGGAGAGTACGAGGCGCTGGACAAGCGCATTTACGAAATAGAGGACGGCCGTGAGGCTGCCGACGACCTGACATTGCAGGGGCTAAAGCTGCAGCGTGTGGGCCTGAAGGACGAGATCGCCGATCTGCTGCGTAAGGCGGGCAGTGCTTGATCCGGATCAAATGAACGGTCGACGTGCAGCGCTAGGCTGGAGCCATCTTTCTTGTCAGAGGCTTCATCATGCACGTCGACCACCATCCGTTGGTTCATGACTTCCCCGAACTGCGCAACGAACTACAGCGCCTGCGCCAGAGCGACGAACAGTTCTCTCGCCAGGCCGAAGAGTACGAAGCGCTGGACAAGCGCATCTGCCGGATAGAAGACGGTATCGAGTTGCTCGATGACGTCGCCCTCAGCGCGCTGAAACTCAACCGAGTTGCGCTCAAAGACGAACTTGCTCGTCAGCTCAAGCGTGCCTCCGGGCAGTGCTGTGGCTGTGGCAACGGTTGCAAGGGTTGAGCGTAGGGGCCGGCTTGCCGGCGATATTTGTGGCAGGTTGATCGCTCGCAAGCGGGCGCCTGCGGCCAAACGCTTCAATGCACGGGCGGGTTGATCAGATAGGTCAGCAGTCCGTCTGCCTCATCTTCCGTCCAGACCGCCCTCGGCGGTCTTGGCAACTCGCTCATCAACTGTTGCCAGAAAGCCAGGGCCACCTTGTCCTGGCGGTAGAAGCGCAACAACCAGGTGCTGCCGTCGCCCATCGCCTGCTGCACCAGTGCACGACCGATACCCAGTCGGCGGTAGCGCTTGAGGATGAACAAATCGGCGAATTCCGGTGCATCGATGGCGGGCAGTTCGCTGCGCTCGACCAGCAGAAAACCGGCAATGAACCCATCAGCCAGGATCAGGCTGGCGCTCCAGCCCGGCTCCTGCCAATAGCGCTGCAGGTGCTCTTCATGAATGTAGAAACGACCATCGACCTCGACGTCCTCCTGCTCCCAGTCCGAGCTGTCGTAGGAGTAGAACTGATAAAGATTGCGGATCAGCGGTAATTGCTCGGCGGTGGTGGGTAGCAGTTCGATCTGCATGGTGTTTCCTGGTGAAGGTCTGTGTCGGTGGTCTGTAAATCTATCCAGTAGTTCGGTATCGTTCCAGCCTTCGCTCAACAGGCAGGACGATTTCCCCATGGCCAAGGCAAAACGCATGTACGGCTGCACCGAGTGTGGCGCCACCTTTCCCAAGTGGGCCGGGCAGTGTGGCGAGTGCGGCGCCTGGAATACCCTGGTGGAAACCGTGGTCGAGGGCGCTACGCCCAGCGGTCGCACCGGCTGGGCCGGCGACAAGGCCAATATCAAGACCCTGGCTGAAGTCAGTGTCGAGGAAATTCCGCGTTTTTCCACCGCTTCCGGCGAGCTCGATCGTGTACTTGGCGGCGGCCTAGTCGATGGCTCGGTGGTGCTGATTGGTGGTGACCCAGGCATTGGCAAGTCGACCATCCTGCTGCAGACGCTGTGCAATATCGCCACGCGTTTTCCCGCTCTCTACGTCACCGGCGAAGAATCGCAGCAGCAGGTGGCGATGCGTGCACGGCGGCTGGACCTGCCGCAGGACAAGCTCAAGGTCATGACCGAGACCTGCATCGAGACGATCATCGCCACCGCGCGCCAGGAAAAACCCAAGGTGATGGTGATCGACTCGATTCAGACCATCTTCACCGAGCAGTTGCAGTCGGCGCCAGGCGGTGTCGCCCAGGTGCGCGAGAGTGCGGCGCTGCTGGTGCGTTTCGCCAAGCAGAGTGGTACGGCGATCTTTCTCGTCGGCCACGTGACGAAGGAAGGCGCGCTGGCCGGTCCGCGCGTGCTGGAGCACATGGTCGATACCGTGCTGTATTTCGAGGGTGAGTCCGACGGTCGTCTGCGCCTGCTGCGGGCAGTGAAGAACCGTTTCGGCGCGGTCAACGAGCTGGGTGTGTTTGGCATGACCGACAAGGGCTTGAAGGAAGTCTCCAACCCCTCGGCGATCTTCCTCACCCGTGCTCAGGAGGCAGTGCCCGGCAGTGTGGTGATGGCCACCTGGGAAGGCTCGCGGCCGATGCTGGTGGAGGTGCAGGCGCTGGTCGACACCAGTCATCTGGGCAACCCCCGCCGCGTCACCCTGGGTCTCGATCAGAACCGTCTGGCCATGCTCCTGGCGGTGCTGCATCGCCATGGCGGCATCCCGACCTACGACCAGGACGTGTTTCTCAACGTGGTTGGTGGGGTCAAGGTGCTGGAAACGGCGTCTGACCTGGCGTTGATGGCGGCGGTGATCTCCAGCTTGCGCAACCGGCCTTTGCAGCACGACCTGCTGGTATTCGGCGAGATCGGCCTGTCTGGCGAGATCCGCCCGGTGCCGAGTGGTCAGGAACGCCTGAAAGAGGCGGCCAAGCACGGCTTCAAACGTGCCATCGTGCCCAAAGGCAACGCGCCCAAGGAGGCGCCGCCTGGGCTGCAGATCGTTGCTGTCACGCGGTTGGAACAGGCGCTGGATGCGCTGTTCGAATAAGCCAAGTCCTGGCTAAAGCCCTTCCCACAGGCGTCAGGAGTCCGCTGTGGGAGGGGCTACAGCCGCGATCCACGCATGCGGCGTTCTGCCGCGAGTGGGGCGGGGCGAAAACTGACCGAGATCAATAGGTAGCAGGCTATCGGCGCGCAGCATGAAGGCGTATCCACTGAAGGAGATGCCATCATGTTCCTGTTCTTCGATTTCTTTTCCCGGGCTTTCAACTTCGACGCCAAAGCAGTCGAGTCGCGCGATGCACGTCGTGAGGCGCAGCGTATTCAGGCGCGTCGCCAGCGCCGTGAGCAGGCAGAAGCAGCCTGCCTGCGCCACTGACCACTAGTCGTCTTCGCCCAGCGCTGCCAGTTCGCGTTCCAGAAGCTGTTCATCGCCAAGGTTGAGTTCGACCAGACGGCGCAGGTGGCTGATGGAGTCCAGATCGATATGGCGGCAGACGAAGCCGAGGGACTGCGGCTGAGTGCGCGTCAGCACCACTTCCATCTTTACCTTGGCTTCGTCTCCCAGTTCGATAAGGGCTTCGAAGGGCTGGTTCGGGTCACCGTTCCAGTCACGTGGGGTCTTGATCAGCAGGCCCTTGAGTGAAACATCGTGCAGAGCTGCCGACCATTGCCGCTCACCTTGAGCGATGACGGTGGGGGCGTCGAAGGCAATGCGCTGAAAGCGCCGACGCTCGTTGGCTGATTCACTCATGCCCATACTCCTGAAGTATTTACATCACTATAGCCAAGGCTGACGGCCCCGTGCTTTGCCGCTGTGTCGCAGGGTACCGCTGAGGCACATCAGTTTGACAGGTGGCCAAGTCTCACCAAAGCTCCTTGTGTGGTTTTCATTACTCGATAATGCGGAGCGATAGACATGAGCAAGCGACTGCTAGGCAAAGGTTTGGTCTTCGGCCTGTTGAGCATGGCCAGTGCTGGCGCATTTGCCGACGCTGCGGGTGGCAATGGCTGCGGCTGGGGCAACATGTTGTTCGAAGGGCAACGTGGCATGGCCCCGCATTTCCTGGCCACCACGACCAACGGCACTTCGGGTAACGCCACCTTCGGCATGACCTCCGGTACCAACGGCTGCGATACCAGCGGTGCGCTGGGATACAACGGCCGTTCCATGCTGGCGATGAACGGCATGCTCGACTCCATCGCCGAAGACATGGCCATGGGCCAGGGCGAAGCGCTGGACGCCTACGCCACCCTGTTGGGCGTCGAGGCTGAGGATCGCGCGCATTTCGCCAAGGTCACACACGACAACTTCGGCAGCATCTTCAGCAAGGCCGATGCCACCAGCGAGCAAGTGCTGGCCGCCACCCTCGACGTAATGAGCCGTGACGCGCAGCTGGCGCGCTATGTGAAACAACCGGCCTGAAGCAAACGCCAGGCAAAAAGAAGCCCGCCAATCGGCGGGCTTCGTCGTTTCAGGCTTGGCTTCAGTTGCCGTATACCGGGAACTTCGCGCACAGGGCTTTGACCTGCTCACGCACGCGGCCTTCGACTTCATCGTTGCCGATGTTGGCCAGTACTTCGCAGATCCAGCCCGCCAGTTGGCGGCACTCGTCTTCCTTGAAGCCGCGAGTGGTGACAGCAGGGGTACCGATACGCAGGCCGGAGGTGACGAACGGCGAACGCGGATCGTTCGGTACGCTGTTCTTGTTGACGGTAATGAAGGCGCGGCCCAGGGCAGCGTCAGCATCCTTGCCGGTAATGTCCTGCTTGATCAGCGAGAGCAGGAACAGGTGGTTCTCGGTGCCGCCGGAGACCACGTCGTAACCGTTGTCGATGAACACCTGGGCCATTGTCTGGGCGTTCTTGATCACCTGCGCCTGGTAAGCCTTGAACTCAGGCTGCAGCGCTTCCTTGAAGCACACCGCCTTGGCAGCGATGACGTGCTCCAGCGGGCCGCCCTGGCCGCCCGGGAATACCGCGGAGTTGAACTTCTTCTCCAGCTCTTCGTTCTTGCGCGCCAGGATCAGGCCGCCGCGCGGGCCGCGCAGGGTCTTGTGGGTGGTGGTGGTAACCACGTCGGCGAACGGCACCGGGTTCGGGTACAGACCGGCGGCGACCAGACCGGCCACGTGAGCCATGTCGACGAACAGGTAGGCGCCGACCTTGTCAGCGATGGCGCGGAAACGCGGGAAGTCGAGCACCTGCGAGTAGGCGCTGAAGCCGGCGATGATCATCTTCGGCTTGTGCTCGACGGCCAGGCGCTCGACTTCGTCGTAGTCGATCAGGCCTTGATCATTGATGCCGTACTGCACGGCGTTGTAGATCTTGCCGGAGAAGCTGACGCTGGCACCGTGGGTCAGGTGGCCGCCGTGGGCCAGGCTCATGCCCAGCACGGTGTCGCCAGCGTTGAGCAGGGCCATGTACACGGCGCTGTTGGCCTGGCTGCCGGAGTGCGGCTGGACGTTGGCGTAGTCGGCGCCGAACAGCTCCTTGGCGCGGTCGATGGCGAGCTGCTCGACCACGTCGACGTACTCGCAACCACCGTAGTAACGCTTGCCCGGATAACCTTCAGCGTACTTGTTGGTCAGCACGCTGCCCTGGGCTTCCATCACCGCCGGGCTGGTGTAGTTTTCCGAGGCGATCAGCTCGATGTGCTCTTCTTGGCGCTGAGCTTCTTGCTCCATCGCGGCAAAGAGTTCGGCGTCATAACGAGCGAGGTTCAAATCACGGCTGAACATGGCAATCCCCTGAAAACCAGTTGGGCGGAAGAAATAGGCGGCGGATTCTACCGCAAAGGTCGCATTCAGGCATATGAAGGTCGGTCATGAGCCTGACAAATGGCCTTCATGCTGAGTCTGGCGCAGGGCCTGCTGGTGTTCGGCCACTCAGCTAAGCATGAACAGCGCGGCACCGCCGAACTGGGCGCTGAACTGGCGCGCCTTCATCGGTCTGCCGAGCAGGTAACCCTGGACTTCGTCGCAACCATGCTCGCGCAGGAACTCCAGCTGGGCATGGCTTTCCACGCCTTCGGCGATCACCATCATGTTCAGGCTGTGCGCCATGGCGATGATGGCGCGGGCGATCTGCGCATCCTGTTCCCCGTCCGGCAGGCCGTCGACGAAACTGCGGTCGATCTTCAGTACGTCGATGGGGAACTGCTTGAGGTAGTTCAGTGACGAGTAGCCGGTACCGAAGTCGTCCACGGCGATGCACAGGCCCAGGTGCTTGAGCTCCCTGAGGGTCTGCATCGCACTTTCCACATCGCGCATCAAAATACTTTCGGTCAGCTCCACCTCCAGGCAGGCCGCCGGTACGCGGGTTCTGCGCAGAATGGTGGCGATCCGCGCTGTCAGATCGCCTTCGGCGAACTGACGGGCCGACAGGTTGACCGAGATTTTGGGGATACGTATCTGCTCTTCTTGCCATGCCTTGAACTGGCGGCAGGCTTCCTCCAGTACCCATTCGCCGACCTGGACCACCAGACCGAGCTCTTCCAGCACCGGAATGAACTCGGTGGGTGATACCAGGCCGCGGCTCGGATGATTCCAGCGCAGCAGGGCCTCGACGCCAGTCAGGCGGCGACCGTCGCCGGAAAACTGTGGCTGGTAATGCAGCACGAATTGACCCTGCTCCTGGGCGTGGCGCAGGTCACTTTCCAGTTCCAGGCGCTCCAGGGCACTGGCGTTCATGTCGGCCTGGTAGAACTGGAAGTTGTTCTTGCCGTGTTCCTTGGCGTGATACATCGCGGTGTCGGCGTTCTTCATCAGTTGGCTCAGCTCGCTACCGTCCTGCGGAGCGAGGGCGATACCGATACTGGCGGTGACGAAGAATTCGCGGCCTTCGAGGACGAAAGGGCGCGCCAGGCTGGAGAGAATCTGCTCGGCGACATGAATGGCGCGATTCAATGCGCCCTCGCGGGTGGCGCGCGGCTGCAGCAGCAGGGTGAATTCGTCGCCGCCCATGCGCGCCACGGTGTCGTCGCCGTCGACGCAGGCCGACAGGCGTACGGCCACGTCCTTGAGCATGCGGTCGCCGGCGGCGTGGCCGAGCGAATCGTTGATCGGCTTGAAGCGGTCGAGGTCGAGGAACATCAGCACCACCCATTCGTCATGCCGATCCGCATGTTGCAGGGCACTGTGCAGGCGATCCTGGAACAGGGTGCGGTTGGGCAGGTGGGTCAGGGCGTCGTAGTAGGCCAGACGATGGATGCGCTGTTCGCTGGCCTTGCGCTCGCTGATGTCGCTGAAGAAGCACACGTAGCTGACCAGGTCGCCTTCCTCGTCATACACCGCGGTAATGCCGACCCAGGCCGGGAAGTTCTCCCCACCCTTGCGCTTGAGCCACACCTCGCCCTCCCAACTGCCGCGCTGGTTGAGTTGGCCGAGGATGTACTGCAGGTGCGCCGCCTGCTGGCGGTCGGCGGTGAGCATGCCTGGAAGCTGGTCGAGCACCTGGCCGGCGGAATAACCACTGACGCGGCTGAAGGCCTTGTTGACCTGAACGATGTAACCGGCCGGGTCGGTCACCAGAATCGCTGCGGTGGAGTGCTCGAACACCGTGGCCGCCATGCGCAGGTCTTTTTCCGCGCGGCGTTGCTGGCTGATGTCGCGGCCAACGCCGAGGATGCCTTCGAAGCGACCGTTCTCGTCCCACATCAGCACCAGGCGCAGTTCCACCGGGATCTTGTGGCCGTCGGCGCGCAGGCAGTCGAACACGAACAACTGATCCGGCAGCTCCTCGCGCAGACGCTCGAGGCGGTCACGCTCGCCGAGCGAATCGCGAATCCGCTCGAGCAGCAGGTACAGACCGGCGAGCTGCTGCGGGTTGGCCGCCAGGCCTTGCAGGCCGTTGGCCGTCACCCATTCGGCGTTGTAGCCGAGCATGGCTTCCACCGACGGGCTGACGTAGTTCAGGGCCAGGCTGTCATCGGTGGAGACGATCACGTCACTGATGCTTTCCGCCAGCAGGCGGTAGCGTTGCTCGCTGTCACGCAGCGACTGGTTGCGCTCGATCTGCTCGGTAATGTCCTTGGCCACGCCGATCAGCCGGCTGACGCGACCGCGCTCATCACGCGCCAGAGCCTGCTCACGGATGCTGAACCAGTGCCATTGGCCATTGCGGTGACGCCAGCGCAGCACCGATTCGAGCAGCATGCCGTTGCCGACCACTTTCTGCAGGTTGCGAATGCGCCAGTAGTATTCGCTGTCGTCCGGGTGCAGTACCTGCTCCCAGAAGTCGCCGGCCATCGCCTTGAGCTCGCTGACGCTATAGCCCAGCTGCAATCCGAGGCTGTGGTTGCTGAACAGCACCTGCCGGTTCTGCATGTCATGCACGTAGAGCAGGTCGGGGACCGAGCGAACCACTTCGGACCAGAAGCGCTCACGCTCGATCAGCGACAGCTCGATGCGCTTGCGGCTGGTAATGTCGCTGATGCTCAGGGTGACGGCCTGATAGTCCTGGAGCATTTCCGGCAGGCGCAGCACCAGCCAGACGTGACGCTGCAAGCCTTGTGCGGTGACCAGCTGGGTTTCCAGCTCCATCAGGTTGGGGCCTTCGAGCACGGCAACGGCCAGGCGGTAACACAGATCGTCGGGCTGTACCGGACCGTTGTCGATCAGTTGCTGCCAGGCCTGTTCGGTGGACTTGACCCCGAGCAGGTTGAGCGCCACCTGGTTGGCCTCGGTAATGCGCAGTTGCTCGACCAGCAGTTGCTGATGCTCGACATCGGACTGCAACCAGCGCTGCAGACCCGCCGCATCGCGCAACTTGTGCTGCAGCAACAGGCAGCGCAGGCCGGAGAGGTCGAGCACGCACAGGGCTACGCCGGTGCCGTCGAAGATGTCCTGATAGCGTCTGCGGGTTTCCTGCAGTACGCGCATGGCCTGCTGCTCATCGGTCACATCGCGCAGCACCCAGACGTAACCGGCATGACGCCCGACTTCGCTGATATCGCTACGGGTCACGGCGAACAGTCGCTCGCGCCCCTCGCTTTCGACTCTGATCAGCTCCGGTCCCAGATCGCTGCTCAGTTGTGGGCTGTTGAGCAGCAACGGGTCGAGATCGGGCAACAGATCAAGCAGATGGAGTTCCCCGGCCACGTCGCTGGGAACCCCGAACAGCGCTTCGGCCTGCGGGTTCAGGTAGCGCACCTTGCCATCGGCCTGGGTCACCAGAATGCGTTCTTCGACGGCGCCGAGCGCACTGGCGGCCTGGCGCAGCGAGCGGCGTGTTTCGTTATTCAGGCGCTGCAGGCTGCGCTGCTCGCGTTGCAGGCCGTACAGGGCCAGCAGGGTAAGCAGGCTGCACAGCGCGAACAGCAGGAACTTGCCGGCCAGGGTCGGCATCAGCTCGTTGCCGGCGCGTTCTGCATCAAACAGGGCGCGCAGTTGCCAGTCGCTGCCGGGCAGGGTGATCAGCTCCAGGCTCTGCGCCTGTTCTGCCGCTGTAACCGGGGCGATGATGTTGCCTGCCTGTTGCAGGTCGTCGGCGCGCGCTATCACGCGGTGGCTGAGCAGATCTTCAAGTAACCAGTTGTACTCGCTCTGGTGCTGTTCGCGCAGCCAGCCGCGCAGTGCACTGGTACGCATGCGCAATACTCGGTGACTGTCGTCAGGCTGGCGTAGCAGCAGGTAGAGCGCGCCGCCGTCCAGTGCGCTAAAAGCGAAGTGATAGGGCTCCGTACCGCTGCGTTGCTGCTGGTTGCGAATGAAACTGAGGTCGCGTGACTCACTGGCGCTGTCGGCCAGCAACTGCCCGTTGGCATCGAGCCAGGCCACGCTGTCGAGGGTCGGGAAAATGCTGCGCAATGAGGCGACCAACGCGCTGCCGTCGCCAGCGCGTGCTGGGCTGCCTTGCAATATCGCCTGGCCCGCCTGCGCCTTGAGGCGCATGTTCAGGCTCAGGTGCTTGGCCAGTTGGACGCTGTAACCCTGGCTCAGCTGCTTCTGGCTATCGAGCAACTGGCGATATTCCTGGGTCAGTTGCCAGGCCAGCAATCCCAGGATCGCCAGCACCAACACGACCAGTGCACGGCGCAATGCTGCGCGCGACTCGCCCGGGGAGGAGGAAGGCAGGGATGAGGGAGTCGACACGTTCTGAGAACCTGCAGCCAGTGCTGGGCTATTTTAAGCGTTGAGGCGCGCGGGCATGCCTGCGCTCGCGCGAGCCGGCTAGAATGCCTGCAAACGTGGCCAAGTGCCAGCTGCGCCGACGAACGTAGGTTTGCCCTGTCACGCACATTCCGGTAGTTTTGCGCCGCGCGCGTGAACTGTCCGCGCGGTACTTGGCGTTCGCCTCCGCAGGGGCTAAGGTCTCTGCACATTGCGTACACGTAGGTGGTGTGAAAACTGATGGCTAGCGCACGTTAACGACCCTGGCTTTTCGGTAGGAGCGGCTTCAGCCGCGAATTTCGCGGATAAATCCGTTCCTACAGGGTGTACAACAGCTAACGCGAACATAGCCCCTCAACGCATTCATCATGTTTTCACGCGACCTGCATGGCGCGCCGTTTTCAGCTCCCAATTCTCATCAGTCAGGTTCTCCATGGCTCAGTACGTCTACAGCATGCATCGGGTCAGCAAGGTCGTCCCGCCGAAGCGTGAAATTCTCAAGGACATCTCCCTGTCTTTCTTCCCAGGCGCCAAGATCGGCGTGCTGGGCCTCAACGGTGCCGGTAAGTCCACGCTGCTGCGGATCATGGCCGGTGTCGATACCGAGATCGACGGTGAAGCCCGTCCGATGCCGGGTATCAAGGTCGGCTACCTGCCGCAGGAACCGCAGCTCGACCCGAGCAAGACGGTGCGCGACATCGTCGAAGAGGCGGTAGGCGAGATCAAGCAGGCCCAGGCCCGTCTTGACGAGGTCTACGCCGCTTACGCCGAGCCGGACGCCGACTTCGACGCCCTGGCTGCCGAGCAGGCCAAGCTCGAAGCCATTCTGCAGGCGTCCGATGGCCACAACCTGGAGCGGCAGCTGGAAGTCGCCGCCGACGCCCTGCGTCTGCCGGCCTGGGACGCCAAGATCGAGCACCTGTCCGGTGGTGAGAAACGCCGCGTGGCGCTGTGCCGCCTGCTGCTGTCGGCACCTGACATGCTGCTGCTCGACGAGCCGACCAACCACCTGGACGCCGACTCGGTCGCCTGGCTGGAGCGCTTCCTGCACGATTTCCCCGGCACCGTGGTGGCCATCACCCACGACCGTTACTTCCTCGACAACGTCGCCGGCTGGATTCTCGAACTCGACCGCGGCCACGGTATTCCCTACGAGGGCAACTACTCCGGCTGGCTGGAATCCAAGGCCAACCGTCTGGCTCAGGAAGCCAAGGCCGAGGCGTCGCACGCCAAGGCGATGAAGGCCGAACTGGAGTGGGTACGCCAGGGCGCCAAGGCACGCCAGTCCAAGTCCAAGGCACGTCTGCAGCGCTTCGAGGAAATGCAGTCGCAGGAATTCCAGAAGCGCAGCGAGACCAACGAGATCTACATCCCGGCTGGTCCGCGTCTGGGCGACAAGGTCATCGATTTCCACAACGTGTCGAAGTCCTTCGGCGACCGCGTACTGATCGACGACCTGTCCTTCAGCATCCCCAAAGGCGCCATTGTCGGCGTGATTGGTGGTAACGGCGCCGGTAAGTCGACCCTGCTGCGCATGATCACCGGCAAGGAGCAGCCGGACTCCGGCACCATCGAGATCGGTGAAACCGTACAGATCGCCAGCGTTGAGCAGAGCCGCGAGATGCTCGAAGGCAACAAGACCGTTTGGGAGCAGATTTCCGATGGCTTCGACATGATCAAGGTCGGCAACTACGAGGTGCCGTCGCGCGGTTACGTCGGCCGCTTCAACTTCAAGGGTGCCGACCAGCAGAAGTTCGTCAAGGACCTCTCCGGTGGAGAGCGCGGTCGCCTGCACATGGCGCTGACCCTGAAGCAGGGCGGCAACGTGCTGCTGCTCGACGAACCGTCCAACGACCTCGACGTGGAAACCCTGCGCGCGCTGGAAGAGGCGCTGCTGGACTTCCCGGGCGCCGCGGTAGTGATTTCCCACGATCGCTGGTTCCTCGACCGTATTGCCACGCACATCCTCTCCTACGAGGACGATGGCAAGGTCAACTTCTTCGAAGGCAACTACACCGAGTTCGAAGCCGATCGCAAGAAGCGTCTGGGCGATGCCGCCGCGCAGCCGCACCGCGTGCGTTACAAGAAGCTGGCGCAGTAAGTTCGCCAGATGAAAAAACGGAGCCTTCGAGCTAATGCCAGTCAGTTAAGCTGACTGGCATTTTTATTTCTGGTCGGATACTTGGGCGGCTTGGGTTTGACCGCTCGCGGATAACTGCGATCCTCACGACGATGAGGTAGGACGTAGTGCATGGCCGAGGCCTGTAGTTCGGCCAGGTAGCGAGGGATGTTGCCTGGATGATTCAAAGAGACCCCGTTCAAGAAGCCCAGAATCGCCCAGGTGCAAGCGGTAAAGCTCATTTCGCAGGGGTAGATGCCAGGGCAGTGGCGACTCATTTCCAGCATTTGATAACGCAGCAGGTTGTACCCCAGTAGTACGCCCCACAGTTCTTGTTCAATCATCTCCGGTGTTTTACTACGCAGTGTGTAGTGACCCGCGAGCATGCCTTGCTTCATTTCTCGATAGCCCAGTTCGATTTCCCAGCGCTGGCTGTACAGATCCACGATTTCATCGGGTGGGAAGCGCAGAGGATCGATCATTGAGGTCAGTACCTGCCGCACTTTGCCCTTGATGGTCTTGCTTAATAACCGAGCCTGTAGTGTGTCTGGCAGGTCGGGCCATTGTTTACGCGCCTGCGGCGAGGTCTTTAGCGAGACGATGGCATCGTGGCGCCCTAACTTACGCAGCACCTCGTATTGAGCATCCTTGCGCAGCGGCAGTAACCAATGGCGCTGAGTGCCTGCCTGTTGCCAGCGATAAAGTAACCCCAGTGAATAGAAGCCACGGTCGAACAAGGTCAGCGAGTGATCGGGTGTACTGTCGATCAGTTGTTCGGCCAGCTTCATCTCGTTGCTGTGGTAGCCGGCAAAAGCACTACTCACCAGCATGTGGCTGGTCAGCTCCATCTGGCAGACCATGCGAACTTGGGGAAAGCCGGTATCGCCATGCTGATTACTGGCTCTGCCATAGTGCTTGCGGTTGTCGGCCGTATCCGGCGTGCGCCAGACCACGCCATCGACACTGAGCAGGCGCAAACCGGCCCAAGTGGGGTGATTGGCGCTGGCATGCCAGCGTTGTTGAGTCAGGGAAAAGACTTCTCGCACCGCAGCGCTGCCCAAACGCTGGCGACCTTGCACGATTGCACTGGGTGCTACCAATGGCTTCTGCCCAGGCAGCATGATGCCCATACGGCTCGCGGCATCCCAGGCCGACATCCGGCGAAACAACGCCATGGCGATCACGCACCAGATCATGGCTTCAAGAGGGAGACGTCGCTTACGCAGGGTCGCCACTCCCGCCGTTTCCAGTGCGGTGCTAACTAGGTCTGGATCAAGCAGCGCCCCTAGTTCGTCAAGGGAGTAAGTAGCAGATGCCACTTCGTGAGTCAGTGCCAAGGCGCGGGAAAGTCGCATAAAAAATCCGATGCTCAAAACAAGCATCGGATTTTCGTTTCAGCGCGCAGAAGGTCAAGCTGTAGCGCTTAACTGACTGGCATTAGCCTTCGAGCTCCGTTTTTTTGTGGTGGCGCGCGGCTGGTTCAGAGCCTGGCCAGCAGGCTCTCCAGCGCTTTGGCCTGGTCCTCGGCCAGATCGATGATGTGAAAGCCCGCCCAACAATGCTGGCCGTCAGCGCCGGGGCGGCTCCACAGGCAATCGGCGCCCAGATGTACTTCCTGTACCGCATCGCTACCTGTGGTGCACACCAGGCGGCATTCCAGCACCGCATCAGCGGTGTGGGGGGTGTCGCTGAACAGCATGAAGCCATCGGCAGACAGGTCGACGATGCGGCCCAGGCGCTGCCCGCTGTTCAGGTCGAAGACCTCCAGCTGCATTTCGGTGCCATGGCGGCTGTGTTGACGACGCTCTTCCATGGAAATTCCTCAGCGGGGTTCGGCCGTGCGCCCAGTGAAGCGCTGCAGCACACGGTAGATGGCAGTCAGCGCGCGATCGACCAGTGGCGTCGCGCGTTCGGGTGTCACGATACGGGCCAGGCCCTTTTCCATCTCACTGGCCAGCAGGGTCAGAGGCTTGATCGCCACGCGCTGGCCACTGTGGTCTACGAACATGTAGTTATGCGTGGTCGGGCTGAACCAAGAAAGCTTGAGTACGCGGCTCTTGCTGCCCTCGACGAACTCGAACCAGGTGCCGAACTCCACGTTGGCCAGCTCCTTGGCCAGGGCTTGTGCGCGCGCCGAGAGCTTGCTGCGTGAAGGTGCCTGGCGAGCCAGATCGGCATCCTCGCCGAGCATTGCGCCCAAGGGGCTTTCTGGCAGGGTGGGTTTGAGCTGTGCGGCCAACTGTGGTTGTTTGGCTTGCACCGCATGCTGGCAGGCCACCAGGTCCTGCAGCAGGCGACGGATGCCGTCTTCGTGATAGCCGCCGAGCAATTCCAGGCCCTTGCGCAGGTCGCTGAGCATCGGCACGCGCTGCTCCTGCAATTGCAACGCCTCGGCCTCGTTCAGCGGCGTGCCGCTCCAGGCCAGCTGCTCGGCCACTTCGCAGGAGCGCTTCCATTCCGAGCTTTGCTCTCCATGGCGCAGCAGGACGAAAACCAGTACATCGGCCCAGGTCAGCTCGAGGAAGTTGCGGATGATTGTCGGTAGATTGCGCTGCCCGATGCATCGCTGAATCACCTCGAGTGCCTGCTCGCGAGCCCCCAGTAGGCGATCACGGCCCTTGGCTGCCTCGACTGCGCGGCGTTCGCGCAGCTCGACCTTGTGGCGCAGGGTTTCGACGTATTCGTTGAACTCCTCGATCAGGCTGTCGAACCGCCCCAGATCACCGCTGAAACCGTGAATCACCCGTTCAACAACCCACTGCATCTTGGCCAGTAGGCCGCGTTCGTCGCCCTCGTTGCCGTACAGCACACCGGCCTGGGCCATGGTGTTGAGCAGGCGCCGCGCCGGATGGTGGTGCTGGGTGAACAGCGCCTTGTCTTGCAGCGCGATTTTCAGATAGGGCGTATGCAGGTGCGACAGCGCTGTCTTGCAGGCGTCCGGCAGGTTCTCGTCATCGAGGATGAAGTCGAACAGCATGCCAACCAGGTCGATCACGTCGGCTTCCTGATCGGACACCTTGCTATCGCCGGGCAGGCTGCTGTGCGATTCCAGCTGCTGCTGCAGGTCGGCCTTGAGGCCTTCAACGGCCTGCGGTTGATGCAGGCGCTGGGTCAGTTCGTGGGCTGACTGCTGTTGCATGCGGTTGAGCGCAGCGAGCAACTCGCTGGCGCTGTAGGTGCGGCTGGCCTCGCGCGGAGAGAAGCTGATGATGCTTCGTGTGCCACCGAGTAGTGGGGCGTCAGGGTGGCTCTGGCGGTGCTCGCCAAGCAGGCTGGACAAGCCGCTGAACAACGCGCCCGGCTCACTGGGCGGTGGTGCGCTGAGGTCCAGGTCGAGCAGGGCCGGCTCTACGGGCGCAGGGCTTTTCCCCGGTCTGCCTGGTGTTTGTTGTTGCGCGGGAGAGTCGCATAAAAAATCCGATGCTCAAAACAAGCATCGGATTTTCGTTTCAGCGCGCAGAAGGTCAAGCTGTAGTGCTTAACTGACTGG
>NZ_SCFY01000007.1 GCF_007049795.1 Ectopseudomonas mendocina | reverse complement strand
CATGTGTCCTCATGAAGGCGTACTTCACTTGAGGCTCTTCGCAAAGTACGCCGCGGCCTTTTTTACGATGGCCAGTTCTTCGGCTTGCTCGGCCAGGAGCCGCTTGAGGCGGGCGTTTTCGTCGGCCAGTGACTGTTCGCGATCACTGCTGCTCAGGGTCTGCTGCTCCTTACTGCGCCAGCCATAGAGCTGAGACGCATGAAGACCAAGCTGTTCGGCCGCTTTACTAACGCCAATTCGCTCGGCCAGCGCCAACGCTTCATTCTTGAAGGCTTGGGAGTGACGGGTACGGTTCTGTTTCATCGGGGTAGCGGTTCTTGCCATGGTTCACCTCGTTGCAGTTTATCGCTTAACGGGGTGTCCACTCGTGCTGGGCAAGATCAGGAAGCGCAGCCCCAGGGCACTCAATGGTTTACCTTGGGCCAAGGCATCCAGAAGGTTAGACAGGCGTGAACCAGAGACTGAAGAACCCGGCATGTCATCGACCCAGAACCGTTTGGCGAGGGTTAAATGGTTGTCTGACATCAGCACTGTCCTTAGCAGAGTGGTACGCATGGTAATGCCATCATACCCCAACACCGTTGTCCACGAATCAGCCCTGGAAAAACGATCTACGCTTACTAATACATCATTCAAAAGAATTGCTATATTAAACATCAACACTCAGCATTGACGTATGTCCGCGCTTTCTGCCGAACAGGCAGTTGTGACATTCCAACTCAACACATAGGAGTTAGCAATGCTAATCCAACTGCTTGACTACGCGATTGAAAACGAAGGATCGACCAATGCCTGGGCTAACATCTCGATCATGATCGATAACATTGGCCCAATTAGGTGGCACATAACACCATCCGAATGGAGCCAACAAGATTTCGACATTGGTATTGGCGCCCCATCGGATAGGATTGACATCTCCAACCTTTCTATCGCAGAGAAATCCCAGCTTTTGGGAGAAGCTTTTGAGGATGAGGACATCTACGATTTGGAGTCCAAAGTTTCTCAAGCCCTGAAAACTGAGTTTAAGGAGATCATGAAAAACATTCGAAGAACTGTTACAGTAACGTCAGAGTAAACCTATCCCATCATAAGCCCGC
This sequence comes from Ectopseudomonas mendocina, assembly GCF_007049795.1. GTDB lineage: Bacteria > Pseudomonadota > Gammaproteobacteria > Pseudomonadales > Pseudomonadaceae > Aquipseudomonas > Aquipseudomonas mendocina_D. The sequence continues at coordinate 220,177 of NZ_SCFY01000007.1, read as the reverse complement.
AGCCTCGCTCGGGCTTTTCACAAACCTTTTAATGGAGCCTGCACTCACGCCGATACTAGCTCATCAATGTCTGCACGAACCAGAAGCCTCCACCACCCATTACCCCTCCTATCAGCAGTAAGAAAGACGCCAACACCCATCCGAAACCGCCTACGGAAGTTTTCTTTTTTCTTACTTCCCGTCTTTTCGAGTACGCGGCCAACAGCTCCTCAATTCTTAATACACGTTCATCCAACTCCCTTGACGAGTTACTCGACAGTACAGCACCAATGCGCTCCACCCTTGAGGCTTCAAAGGAAAGCCACTCGATGGTCTCGATTAATCCAGGAGCCCCTTCAGCCCCATGAAGCATGACCTCTAAACGCTCAAGCTTATCAACAGATGCATTTATGAAATCCAACCTCCCTATAATTTCATCAACGTACTCATAGAGAAGGCGAATTTGGTTTTCATGCCTCGTCAAGGGCCTCTTAAAATCACTCACCGCCACCACCGCACAAAATCAAGAAAGCCTCATCAAGCTGACGCGAAGTAGACTCTGCCTTCTTTCCAACGTTGAGCATCCTTACCAATCGATAATATTCTTCAGGGCTGGATGCTTTTTTTCTTAACTCATCTTTTATTCCATTAAGGTTTGGCACCACCTTTTCACGAGCGACCTTAAGACTCATCTTCAAATCAGCCAGATCCGCATAAATGTCATTTTCGAAAACCATGCAACGTGGATCTGCAATGAATTCACCCGTGGCTTCAGCTGCGTAGACAATTTCAGGAAACTCCTCTGAAACATCCCTCCTGACCCTATTAAAAACAACACGAATTCTCTCCTTTTCGACCCCCATTGCCGCCAACATACGCGCAGTTAGGATGGATTCCGCCTGTTCTTTAGCGCCAGGGACAACCGGAACTATAAACAAGTTAACCTCATCATGACCTGAATTAAATGAGGCTAGCCCCTCGAAAAACGCTTCAGAATTTGATGCACCAACATCGACGACCAGATCATCGTTCATTACCATTTCCAAGTATATTTTCTTGAACTCCTCGCCCCTTAACATGCCAGAAGCACTCACCAAGTCACGAGAGTCTTGATTTATTGACTCCACAACCAGAAGCTTTGCACCGTTCATTCGTGGAACTAGCATATGAGCTGATAATGTGGACTTACCTTGATTACCACTGATACCCGCAACAACTACTTTCATGATCAATACCCCTTTTTAATAAATTTATTTAACTCACCCGCATTACTAATTGCCACCTTTTTCGGTACTGGCAGCATTACACCTCCAGAAAAACTTGCAGCTTGCTTGGCAGCCTCTTCGAGACCGCTCCTATTCCTGATCAACCCTCGCCCTGTGACCCTCAAGTAGTTCTCATACTCCTCTCTCATGTCATTAACCAAAAATCGATATAAACTTGACAGAGAAATGGCGACCCCTTCGCTCACCAGACAATCTCTAATCTCCTGCAACGACTTAAAGTCTCTTAGAGATTCGACCAAATAATTGCGCTTGGAATGTAGAGCAATTCTTGCTTTCCCCTTCGACATACTGTCCCCTCTTTTCAACCATTATGCGCACACTTACATAACAATAGAAGTTTACAGACCTGGAATACTGGTTATATAAACAAGATTTTTTGAAAACATTCCATTGCACGTGAAAACTCAAGGCAACACATGAGCACACGAGACCACAAACGAAAGCAATCGAAAGCACGAAAACAAGAACGAAAAACTTTTAACACTGCTGCACCTTCTTCGAAGGTTGCACCAGCGCAAAGCACAAGCCCACAAAGAAAGAGTTGCGCAGACGCATGCTCATATGCATCTACTAATAATGTAGTAAGAAATATATATGAGGCATGTTATGAGAAAGATTTATAGCCAAAGCATAGATAGCCATAGAAGCCAGCTGACACTGGACAAGCTAGCTAAGTTGCTCGGCATCGCTAAAAGCAGGGTTCTAGAGAAAATATTAAATTCTATTGAGGTCGATGACCTTGAAGCCTTTGTCACTAATAAGGCTTCCTTAAAGACATCAAGAGTAATCAAGCTAGACAAGGCTACAGCCCAGGTTATTCAGGATGAAATTGCAAACTCACTAGCCCTACTGAGTAACAGAGTCACTGATGCTGCGAGCGATGGCGCTAAGAACGGCGTTATGTCCATCCTTGATTCAGAGGATAGAACATGAGCATTTTTACCATTGATAAGTTTAGCTCAAAGGACATCTCATCGCGCGCTGAATACTATGAGAATGGAGAGGATCTTCCTAATATATCATCAGGCTCTGAAGATTATTACTTAAAAGCCGATAGCGACACCCTGCTTACTGCCTTTGTTGGCAGCGGAGCTAGTGAACTTAACCTCGAGCCCACGCCAAAGACCGGGGACTATAAAGCTCTCATGTCTGGCATTAACCCTAGAACAGGAAAATCATTCTGTAGTACGACAAGGCGTACTCAGCTGGATAAAGAAATTAACGCCTTGGCCGGATTTTCCACATCTTTCAATGTCGAGAAATCACTCTCACTGCTATATGCCACCCTACCCCGCAGTCAACAGGTGATATTCGAGCGCGCCCTGATGGAGGCCGGCTGTCTTACCTTTCAGAACATCGAAAAGCGTGGTTTTTTTGCCTACCGCACCGGGGCACAAGGGAGCGACAGCCATCCAGGAGAAGTCGTAGCGGCGACTTATCTTCACTTCACGAATCGCAATCAAGAGCCGCATCTTCACCTCCATGCCGAGATCCCCAATCTGATCCTTGGCAGTGACGGTCAATGGAGAACGCTTGATGCCCGCGAGCTTTACCGACGCCAGGTGGAGATTGCAGCTCTCTTTGATGCCAGCCTCGCCAGTATCCTGCAACGCGACCTTCCAGAGGTCGCAGATCATCTTGAGTGTGCTCCTGAGCGCAGTGGCTTGGTTGTAGCAGGCATTGATCGAAATACCGTCATGCGCTTTTCTACACGCCGTGAGGAAATTAAAGAGGGCCTGAATGCCATGGGAGCTTCGGGTGCGGATGCAGCGCGAGCTGTCGCCAAAAGAACACGCCAAGCCAAGGCAGCAATTGAAGGAAATTCACTGCGTGAGGAATGGAAATCCCGCCTAGCAGATCTATCACCAGCCCCCGGGGATCTCACGCCAGCAACTCTGCTCACCGTCGAGGCAATGGTCTTCAAGAACAGAAGCGTCTTCAGACAGCATGATCTTGATCGTGCTGTCGCGATGCTCAGCATCCTCCATGGCGGTATCAGATCACTCCCTGAAATTGAATCTGCCGTAGCACAGCAGCTGGGAGTTGTGCGCCTGCCAGCCTTTCCTGGAGAAGAACCATTATTCACGACTGAGACCTTCAGGCAGCTCGAAGTCGATCTGCTGCGCTTTGCTCGCAAAGCATCGGAGCATAGTCAGCACTTCACCCTGTCCGACCTAGACATCCAGAAGGCACTGGGGCAGTGCGAACAGGAAAAGGGCTTTCCCCTTCGCGATGAGCAGATTCAGGCCATGGTGCACGCCACAGATGGCAGACAGATCGCGATCATTCAGGGGGCTGCGGGCACCGGAAAGTCTGCGTCACTCGCTGCGCTCAAAATCGCCTACAGCTCGGCTGGGCATCGGGTACTGGGTCTTGCGCCATCAGGTGCCGCGGCGGCAGAACTTCAAAAAAGCTCCGGCATTGACTCGCAGACTATTCATGCGCTGCTCATGCAGCTTGAGAACGATAACGCCCGGAAACCACTCCACCTGACCGACCATGACGTGATCGTACTGGATGAAGCCGGCATGGTTGATACCCGTACGCTGCACAAGCTCATGAGCCATGTGGAAGCAGCAGGGGCAAAGATCGTTCTTGTGGGGGACTCCAAGCAGCTTGAAGCTGTTGGCTCTGCGTCCACACTGCATATGCTCACCCAGCACCTGGGCGCAGCAAGGCTTGAGCAGATAGCGCGTCAGCGCAGTACCGATGACAGAGCGATCAGCCAGGCCTGGTTTTCCGATGCAGGGGATGCACTAACGATGATGCAACGACGCGGATTACTTCGGGAAACCAACAACGACCAAGCCTCACCTATTGAGCTCATGCTCACCGATGCCTCGAAGGTACACAAAGCTGGCACAGACTGGAGTGAAATTCTCTTGCTGGCTGATCGAAATAGCCATGTAAACCAGCTGAATCAGCGCGTTCGGGAAATTCGGATGCTAGATGGCGAGTTGGACAAAAATGCCGAGAAGGTTGTTCAGGTGAGCAATGATCGGGGCTACTCCCGTGAACTTGCGCTCTGCCCAGGCGACAGAATCATGCTGCGCAAAAACTCAAAGCTTGATCAGACGCCAGTGTTCAATGGAGACCGGGCGACTGTCATCAGTATCGAGGATCACAAGCCGGGCACTGATGGCGCACAAAGTGAAAAGGTCGTTCATGCCCGCTTGGATCGCTCAGGTACCGTAATCAGCTGGCGTCTCAGCGACTACGACAAACTCGATCACGCTTACGCAATGACCGTGCACAAGTCCCAGGGGCTCACTGTCGAGCATGCCTTCTATGTCGTGAGCGAAACCACTGACCGACGCTCTGCCTATGTCGCCTTTACACGCTCCAAGGCTGCCTGCCCGTTTTACCTGTCTCCTGAGTGCGAGTCCACTTTTGCGAACCGCACGAGTCTGTTCAAAGCGAAAAAGACAGCTCTCGATGCTGACCCAGGAACGAAACAGAGAACGCTCCATGCACCTATGGGTAAGGTTGAAATAGCCGTTCGAACGCAGCAACCGGGGACAAAGGAGCTACTGGAAAAAACAGGCATTCACTTTTCATATCCGGGCACTACCACTACCAGCTATCCAGCAATGGAGGTTGACTACCACCAGCCAAGCCTGAAGCTCCATCCAACAGCACGGCAAAAATTGCTACTGCTAATCCAACGGCTGCGAGCACGCTTGAAGACGAATAAATCGCTGCCAACAAAGGATGCCCCTTCCCAGCCTCGGGCACATTCTCATCTCCCCGAGCCCACTCTGTCGCCATAGGAGCAATTCGTAATGAAAGTTAGTCAGCTCATCAAGCTACTCAGCACCTACCCGGCTGCTACAGAGGTGCTCGTGGAGGGCTACGAAAACGGCTACGACCCGATCCACTCGCTATCCATCCAAGAATTGGCCGGGGTTCAAAATGTCGCTGATTATGATGGTCTCTTCGACACCCCGAACAACCTTGTGACGGAGATTCCAGGCGAGAAACTGACAGGCATACGAGCCATGGCGCGGAAGGATAACGGGGAGCGGCTGAGTTGCGTGGTGATCGCAGGGCTTAGGGGGCAACGGAGATAGCATCGATGTGTCAGACAGCAAAGACCCAACTCGGTCTCTACTGCCCGGTAATCATGGCCAGAATACCGGGACTGAGTACTTCCAAACGCTTTGCCAGCTCACGAAGTAGCTCTCTATCGAGCTTTTGAGCCCAAGCCTCGTCATACCTCATCAGAAAGATATCACCACCACCTTGATAAAACGCTATCAGGTCTGGCTCCAACTCAGGGCTAAGCCAAAGCAGTACCCGGTCATTGAAATGCCACTTTCTACGTCGAGGCAGATGCGAAGCTATGAGTGGCTTAAGCTGCTCGGAAAGCTCAAAAGTAAGGGGAAAGCAGTCCCCTGAAAACCCATAGCTGAGGCGCATCTCAGTAATTGGGATGACTGCTGGTCTTGTGAAATGCACTGCGGATTCCACGCTGACTCGGACACCCATTCCACGCACATCCGGACAGTGATTCCACGCTGATCCGGACACTCACTCCACGAGCATCCGGACACCGATTCCACGGCCATCCGGACACTTTTCAGGCAGGCAGCTACGCAGGATTTATTCACTACCATCGACCTCTTTTTCGAAGCGAAGAGGTCGTCGTGGAGCGTTTATCCATGCGTAAAATCCGAGAGGTGTTGCGCCTCAAGTTCGACTGCGGCCTGTCCGTGCGCAAGATCGCCCGCAGCCTGGGTACTGGCCACAGCAGTGCCGGTGATTACCTCTGTCGTTTTGCCGCCAGCGGTCTCAGTTGGCCCTGTTCGTTGTCCGATGCCGAATTGGAGCAGCAACTGTTCCCGCCGGCCCCGGCGGTTGCCAGTGAGAAGCGGCCTTTACCCGATTGGGCATGGGTGCATGCCGAACTGCGCCGCCCCGGGGTGACCCTGGCGCTGCTCTGGCAGGAGTACCGCCTGAGCCAGCCGCAGGGCTTTCAGTACAGCTGGTTCTGTGAGCACTACCGGGCCTGGCAGGGCAAGCTGGACGTGGTGATGCGTCAGGAGCACCGCGTCGGCGAGAAGCTGTTCGTCGACTATGCCGGCCAGACGGTGCCGGTTATCGACCGCCACAGCGGCGAGATCCGCCAGGCGCAGGTGTTCGTCGCGGTGCTTGGCGCGTCCAGCTACACCTTCGCCGAAGCCACCTGGTCGCAGCAGCTGCCGGACTGGCTAGGCTCGCATACCCGTTGCTTCGCCTTCCTCGGCGGCGTGCCGGAGATCGTGGTGCCGGACAACCTGCGCAGCGCGGTGAGCAAGGCCCATCGTTACGAGCCGGACATCAACCCCAGCTACCGCGACCTTGCCGAGCACTACGGAGTGGCGGTGGTGCCGGCGCGGGCGCGTAAGCCGCGCGACAAAGCCAAGGCCGAAGTCGGCGTGCAGGTGGTCGAGCGTTGGATCCTCGCCGCCCTGCGCAACCGCCAGTTCTTCTCCCTGGATGAACTCAACAGCGCTATCGCCGGGCTGCTGGAGCGGCTCAATCGCCGCCCGTTTCGCAGGCTACCGGGCTCCCGGCACTCGGCCTTCGAGGCTCTGGATCGTCCGGCGCTGCGCCCATTACCGGAGCAACCCTACGTCTATGCCGAGTGGAAGAAGGCGCGGGTGCACATCGACTACCACGTCGAGGTCGATGGGCATTACTACTCGGTGCCGTATCAACTGGTGAAGAAGCAGCTGGAGGTGCGCCTGACGGCGCGCACCGTCGAGTGTTTCCACGCCAACCAGCGAGTGGCCAGCCACCTGCGCTCAATGCACAAGGGCAGGCACAGCACGCAGGCCGAGCACATGCCCAAGAGCCATCGCGAGCATGCCGAGTGGACGCCGCAACGGCTGATCCGCTGGGCCGAGCAGACCGGGCCGAGCACCGCCGGCGTGATCCGGCACATCCTCGAACGGCGCATCCATCCGCAGCAGGGCTACCGGGCCTGCCTGGGCATCCTGCGCCTGGGCAAGACCCATGGCGAAGTGCGCTTGGAGTTGGCCTGCCGTCGCGCCATCAGCCTCGGTGCGTGCAGTTACAAGAGCCTCGAATCGATCCTGCGCCAGGGGCTGGAAAACCTGCCGCTGGCCCAGCAGCACCTGCCCCTGCTGCCGGACGACCACGCCAACCTGCGCGGCCCCGGCTACTACCACTGAACACAAGGAAACTCACCATGCTGCCCCATCCGACCCTGGACAAGCTGCAAACCCTGCGCCTGCACGGCATGCTCAAGGCGCTGAATGAACAACTGAAAACCCCGGAAATCGACAGCCTGAGCTTCGAGGAACGCCTCGGCCTGCTGGTCGACCGCGAGCTGACCGAACGCGATGACAAGCGCCTGAGCAGCCGCCTGCGCCAGGCCCGGCTCAAGCACAACGCCTGCCTCGAAGACATCGACTACCGTAGCCCGCGCGGACTGGATAAGGCGCTGATCCTGCAACTGAGCAGTGGCCAGTGGCTGCGCGACGGCCTCAACCTGATCATCGGCGGCCCCACCGGTGTCGGTAAAACCTGGCTGGCCTGCGCCCTGGCCCACCAGGCCTGCCGAGAGGGCTACAGCGTGCGCTATCTGCGCCTGCCACGTTTGCTGGAAGAACTGGGTCTGGCCCATGGCGACGGCCGCTTCGCCAAGCTGATGAGCAGCTACGCCAAGACCGACCTGCTGATCCTCGACGACTGGGGCCTAGCCCCGTTCACCGCCGAACAGCGGCGCGACATGCTGGAGCTACTGGACGACCGCTACGGCCAGCGCTCGACCATCGTTACCAGCCAGATGCCGGTGGACAACTGGCACGAGCTGATCGGCGACCCGACCCTGGCCGACGCCATCCTCGACCGCCTGGTGCACAACGCTTATCGGATCAATCTGAAGGGTGAATCAATGCGCAAACGGACGCAGAAATTGACGACGCCGGGCACCTCAGACTAACAATGCCACCCCTGCGTCGCTGCGCTCCGACTGCCTGTCCGAATGATCGTGGAACAGGTGTCCGGATCAGCGTGGGCTGAGTGTCCGAATGGCGTGGAATCCGCAAAATGCACCTTGCCCATTGCTCCTCCGAGCTTGTCATCCTTGATTGAAAAATCTTATGAATCAATAGTTAGCCAGCCTAAAGTACCTTGAACTCCCCTTTCACTTGTCTGGCAGTTCGTCAATAGCTCGCCGGGTAAGGTCTGGAACTTTTTAAATCACTCATAGGCAGGCTGGATGTCTTTCACACCGGGCAACTAGCATGCATTTGGTCAGGTTCTCAAACCCGCTACTATCACGCTTTCGCTTTGAAGATATCGACCTTAGTCTCCAAGCAACGCCTTAGGGTCAGGTCATTCGCACCAATGCCGAACCAGCTATCGGGCTTCTGGAAGAAATCGAGACCACGACCGATCTTGATCACCCAGCCATTGTCGACCCGGATCTCGCGATCATGCAGGTTCTCGTTGATCTTGATCTCCAGCGCGATATCCATCTCCAACAGGCTCTGCTTGAGCTCCTCTAGACGCTCGGCAACATCCTTGAGATCGGTATCCTGGTCATAGCTGGTCGTCAGCTTGATTGCCCTGACTGTGGGCGACTTGATCACCGCCTCGCAGAAGCGAACAAAATTATGGATCTGGTGATTGGCTCGAATATACGGGTCTTCGATTTCTACAGTCTTCGCTCCCTGTAAGAAAGGAAGCACAATCGACTCGTAGCTGTAGCCCGTATCACCGTAGTGGATCGTGTAATGCTGTTCTTGCAGCACTGCCTCGGCGCCAGCGGCCTCGACTACATCAGGTTGCTCAACAAACGTTTCAGCTGGAACAACAGCCCGATCAGACGGAGCCACTGCCGTTGGCGCCTCGTCACCCGAGCCAGCATGAATGCTCTTGCGAGTCGGCTCCTGTGTTGCAGGTGCATTCCGTGATTCGGGGCAGTACACCACCACATCGTTGCCTGAAGCATCAATGTAGGACAGGTTGATCCGCGCGTACTCGTCATCGGTCTTGCGCTTATTCATCTGCTCCTTGACCCGACGCCGTCCCTCTACCGCGTAGGCCACGTACTCAGCGAACTCCTGATCAGACGGAGCTCCATTAGGGTGGAGGATCTTCAAGAAGGCGCATACCGTCTTCTTGATGCCCTTCTCGTCCCTGCCCTCAACCGCCCTTCCCAGCTTGATGCGCTTGCTGACCTCCTCGTATCGGTTGGTCTGCTTCAACTGGTAGTGGAACGCTTCGGCCAGGTAATCCGTGATAAACCCGTAGTGACTGGTCAGGAACTCGCTGCTGTTCTTCGGCATCTCCCAGCCAGGAAGGTAGCAAGCAAAACGATCCTGCACAGCCAGGTCGAACTCCTTGGGCAGCGGCTGAAACAGATCATGGACTTCCGAGTTAACCACCTGCTCAACCGAGAGATCGAGGTTACCCACGAAGGCCATGGAGGCATCGGCAATCACCTCAACGCCACGAGAGAAACGCCCGTTGGCCATGAAGTCCTTCATGATCTGGATGGTGTCCTGATCCTTGACCTTGATCCCGCCTACCTCGTCAAAAGCCACTGTGTCCCAGTAACCCACCAGACCGATCTTGTGGCGCTGATTGTTGTAGAACAGCGTCGCCTTGGTCGCTTGGCCACCGCTGATAAGCGTCGAGTACGGCGAGAATTCACTGAAGAAATATGATTTACCGGTACCACGCGGCCCCAACTCGATAAAGTTGTAGTTGGGCTCGATGAGAGGAGCCAAGCGAGCAATGAAGTGCAGCTTCACCCGGGGAGACAGCTTGCTGGGCTCCAAACCAACAGAGCGCAGAACGACATCTAGCCACTCGTCCCGAGTGAACTGCTCACGACCTTCGCAGTATCGCGCGAAGTCGAAGCGACTCATCTGGATGGGGCGCAGATCCTCGATGTAGAAGGCGTAGTCATCGTCTTCAATTTCGTTGAAGGCCAGAGTCACCTCTGCCCACAAACCACCCTGTAAAAGACGATCATGGTCGCGGTAGTACTTTTCGCTAATCGCGACTTTGCGCGAATCGAAGTTCTCCAAGGCTGCCCAGTGACGGCGGTCTTTTTCGACATAGTTGACGTGCACCTTGTCAATGAAGCGATGCTTGCCCTTGGTGGCTACCTTCGACTGAGCTGAGTTTGCCTCATTGGGTCGAACGTAGTTCTCGTTCAGGGTGTCGAGCACTGCCTCCAGGCCAGCCTGAATCTCCGAGTCATCGTCACTGGCACAGAAGCGGGCCAGGAGAAACTCCAACACGAACGTCGGGACGTTGGTGCCTTTCTTGATTCGGTGCAGCAGATCCTTGCGAACCACCTTGCCGTCGAAAGTCGATGTGAGCTTCTGATCCAGGGTATCCATGATTTACACCGCGTAGTCCGTTTCCAGCTCAATTTGGCTGTAGATGGCATTAGTCTTCGGGTTCAGAGCCTTCACCTTGAATTTGCCTTCGAACTCCATCTGCATTTTCAGAGTGACCTGTACCTTCTCACCTGCCTGGAGGGTCAGCGTACCCGTTGCTGGGTTCACAGCGCCACCAGCCTTGGCCTCACCTACTACCTCACCCTTGCTGTTCTGGGCTTCTAGCAGAATCTCGAAGTCACTCTCCGTAGAGAAGATATCCGCAGCATCAACGACCACATCGATCACCGGAACACGCGTAGTAATGCGCTTTGCACCGTTCTTGTAGGAGATGTTGATGGCAGCCTTATTCAGACTGGGCTGTTCCTGGGCTTTCAGCAGCATGGTGATAACCGGCACCACGCACTCTTGCAGCGATGCGCCACCGTGGTAATAGAGCAGGCCATTGCGATAGGCCGCTAACGTCTGCGGCCCCGCGAACTTGGCGAAGTCGCCCCGTATTCCCAACTTTTCAGCGCTGACAATCAGGTGATTGGAATCGGCACTGCCGTCTCCCAGTGCGCACCGGTCATGAACGACTAACCAATCCCCAGATGGCTTTGAACTCACATCACCGGCACCAGCATGATTGTTCATGAAAAAACCGTGGTCAGTTGCGATCACGACTTCATGGAAACCACGCTGGGTAAGCTTATGGATCGCCACACGAATACGCCGTAACGCATTAGTGATTTCAGCGGGAGCGGTATCAGGGTGGTTCTCGAAGTGGCTATCGATCTCCACAGCGCGCAACACCAACAGGTCGATGTCCGCATCAAAATCAATGCGATCCCGAACAAAGTCTTCAAGCCTTCCTTCGGCGAACCGCTGACCGTAGCGCTTCCTGATAACCTCCATGCGTTGCGCCACAGTGTTGACCACCTGATCGCCCAGCATCGGCACAATGCTCTGATCGGCATTGCGCAAGAACAGCTGCTGACCAGCACCTGGCAATAGGCTGGCCATACCAACCGGCGTCACACTGGGCAGCTGAGCCAGAGCTGTTTTCAGCTCGACAATGCCATCTTCGGCGAGCTGACGCTCCAAGGCGACACCCAGCTCATAGCGAAGGGCATCAATCATCAGGTAGGCGATCTTGCGGCCATTCTGTTGCAGCCTAGGGGCAACCAACCGGTCAAAAACATCTGCGTTGGCGAGATAGCCTGGGAGCGGCCATCCGCTATTTTGCAAATGACGGGTGAAGACCAGCTGAACCTTCTCGGCCAATTTGCCGTACTGCTTTCGTGCTTGCTGCTTCACTGAGGTCATCACACCATCAGTATCCTGCCACTCGAAGTCGCTGACGGCCTGCTCGAACTCACGATGTAGGCGATCCACCTCTCGCAGTGAGCTCACGTAAAACTCCAGCAGGGTTTCCAGACTACGAGTGTGATCCCCCAACTGACGATCCAAATCATCACAGCTCTGGATCAAGTCAAGCGCTGAACGCAGCAAGTCCCATTGCCCACGGCTCTCGCCCTTCCCCGTCCATACAGAACGTTGGTGCTGTTCAAGAATCCTGCGCACTTGGTCGGTGTCGTCAGCCAAGATTGCGGAGATGGCACGATTAAGGAAGGTGCGCTCCTCGAAGGGGAAAGTATCCCGCTGTCCCAAGTCAGCTAGCTGAGCACAGTGTCCGATAAGCCCCAGCTCTTCCTCAATTTCCTCAGCTCTATCGATGTACAGGCCCTGGGTGCGGCGATCATTGCGCAGGTCGTCACAGAGCCCCTCAATTACGGCCCTGGCAATGGTGTCTGCACGCGGAATGTCGACCAACGCAGCCGGCAACTGGTCAGGTAGATCAAAGACAAACTCGCTGAACAAAACGAAGCGCCACAACTCAGTAGCAATAGAAGACCAGGTCTTACCCTTCGTCTTGAGAGACAACCCAATTGAGTTCTTCAGCAGATCGCGCGCTTCGCTCACCCAAGCATCACTCCCCTTAAGGGCAGACTCTTGTTGGGCACTTGGCGCTAGCAGCGCAAAGAGGATGTCGCGGCTCGACTCTACCTTGAGAAGGGCACGCAGGTTCGGCCAGCCAAGGCCGCCACCGACGGCGTCTATCACGGCAAAGCTCGGGTTGGGATCTGACTCAAAAATTTGTCGGATCGCCATGGTCTGATCTGGCTTGGCCTTTATGCACAGGCTAAAGAAGCTATCGCTGTCACCGCCCGGGAACACCTCACCACACACACCTACCGCCGCAAAAGGGTCAGCCTGTTTGGCCTCCTCGGTCAGCGGCTGCGCGGCTGGAACGTATACCAGCAACCTGTCGACCTGCCCCTTGCCCAGTGACAGCAACGTTATGATCGCCTGCTCACGGCTCAGAATGCTGCTCTCGGAAGCGTCAACTACCTCACAGCGCTCATCGGCCAGCGCAAGACAGGTTTCCCGGTAGCGCCGCTCAGGGTCGTATACCACCAGCACGCCACGCTTCGCGAGTCGCGGAGCAAAGATTTCCTGTTGAATGAACGTCTGGATACTCATTAGGCTTCCTCTGCGACCATTTCTGCCGACTCTTTAAGGATCTTCTTATTCCCCAAGAAGCCCTTGAGCGACCATCTGGACTCAGCAAAATCAATATAGCGCTGCTCTTGGCGGTTATTCAGCTGATCATAGAGGTCATGATAGAAATTGATTCGCCTTTGACGCCCCTCCATCGACTTCAAAATAGCAGCAGCATCAATACCCATTTTACGGACTTGCTGTAGATCAGTCGGCGGCTCATCTCCACCTTTAGCCAAATACTTAACCAGTTTTTCTTCCAGGTCGTCGTTGCAGCCCTGAATATTCAACCGAAGCTCAAGCAACACAAAATTGCCAAGCCGGCGACGCTGATACAAGTCTTGCTTACGATTATTCTCGCCGTCGCCAACTCTATTTTTGGTTGCCCAGATATGCTCCACAGAAAAATAATCAGCAGTCTTCTTTCCGTTGACTGAAAGCAGAATTTTATCAATCTGAATTGTCTTCTTTGGCTGAAGCTTGGCCTCATAATTCATCAGGAAGTAGCGCAGACCGCCCCACTTGTAAAAATCATCTGGACTTTCTGCATCCAGGGTAAACGATGCCTTGAAACGCCCCTCAGCTGCGTAAGCATGAACAAAGCGCACCAGGAAAAACTCTAGTGCATCCTCATTACTCTCAATAGCCTCGCGCCCCATCTTCAAGTACTCAGACGGAACCTCGCTTAGTAGGTTGCCGTGGTAGTAACGCGCGGCATACCAGTATAAATCCCCTTGGCCAGTATCATTTCGGGCCGTCATGTTTCGCGCCATATAGACCCTGAAATTCAAGATCTCAAGCAGGCGCAGCAACTTCTGTAATCGCTCGCCCTTGCCACCGAGCTTGATCACCAATGCCAGGAAAAGCGGCATAATTGAAGCGTGTCGGCCTTGAGCGCGAATTTGGTCGAGCACATCGATAACCCCTTGCTCAAGACCATGGTGAACTGGCCCATAGAGGCGCTGGTACCAAAGTGCAGCCGTTTTCATAAATGCTACGAAACCAGCAATGCGCTTTATCGCTTGACTCTTCGACTCAGGCTCAGCGAGCAGCCTATCAAGGCTAATTCGCTTCTTCAGTTCGTCATACCCATACTGGCTATCAGTCTTATTGAGCTTGAAATGCACTACCAGGCAGTAGCGAAGGAACGCCCCTTCATCCCCTGAAGAGGTTTTCTTGGAAACGTTGAGAGCCTTGAGTATTTCTGACCAGTCTTGGTCTATCGACTCTCGAAGAGTGTTTGCCGAGAGCTTGACACAGCAGTAAATCAGGTAGTTCTTGACTTTCTCCAGCTCGCTGAGCGGCTTGCCTCGGTTGTTAATCACCTCGAACATGATTCCGGTTTCGGCATCTTCTTTCGGGGCGTATACAAGGAAGCCAAGCCTCAGCTCAAGCGTTTGCTTTATTGCCTGCAACGCCACGCCTGCATTGAGCTGCTCGTCCAGCCAGCTGCTTATTTGGTTTCGGGCATCCAATAGCCGCTGCTGGGCCTCTAAGCTGATAGGGCAATGCTCAGTATTGCCATCAACCAGAACTACTCGCTCGAAAAACGTCCGAGTGTCCGAGTTCAAGCGCAGTACCGAGCGTTCATTACCTAGATCACCACGTTGCAGATACAGCTCCGCAAATGAGGACTTTTGGTCATCAGGCAAGCGTTCGTAAAGCTGTCGGAGAAAGATGACTAGTGTTGTCAGCCTCTGCTGACCATCCACCACATGAAACTCGCCTTCAGCTTCCCCAAGCGGGCGGCCAAGGACAAGCGTGCCGGTGTAATGGCGCAGGGCCGCACCGTCACTCATCAGATGCTCGACATCCTTGAGAAGCTCTTCTACCTGCTTCTTCTCCCAGGCATACCCGCGCTGATAGTCTGGAATAGTGAAGAAATTTCCTGAAAAAATCGCCGGCAAATCCAGCAACTGAGCGCCAAATCCTTGGGTTGTCATTCAAACATCCTGTTTCTTCGCCCGCCCACGCGCTTTCTTGGGCGCTATTTCAGGCTCGATATAGAGGTGTTCCAGGTTGTGAGCGATAGCCAGCGACTTGTCGGTGACACACTTGTCGCGCACTCGATCAGGCCAGTAGTTCATCGCCAGGTGCGCCCAGTCGTAGTCGCCTTTTTCCAGCTTCGCCCAGGTGTCTTTCAGCACCTTCTGCCAGGGTTTGTGGCGGAACAGCTTCCACAACGGGGCGGCAGTGATTTGAACGCCATCATCGTGGTTGGGGCGATAGCTGGGAGCGATTTCCAACAGGCTGTCGCGCAGGTCGGCCAACTCGTGCTCCAGGCTGGCTAGCGCCTCCAGATTCTTCTCGTCCTGCTTGCTACGGCTAGCTCCCTTATCACGCAGCGATTGCAGCTCCTTACGCACATTTTCCAATTTGGGATCGACGAAGTCGTTAACAGCAGTGAACAGTGTTTGATCGCTTAGGCTTGGGTAATAGAGCCACAGCGTGTAGTTCCCTGAGGCAGTTGCCAACGGCCAGTAGATTGGGGCCTTGCGACGACTCTTGGAGTAGTGTTTAAGGTGGAAGTCGAAGAAGTCCTTTTGCAGCCAACGCAGTAGATCATTCGGTACGGGCACATCCACGGTTTCCAACACCTTCTCGACTAAACGAGCGAGGTCGTGAGGATGCCCTTGATCATCAACCAAAATTCCTGCGTGCAGATGGAAAGGTGTGGCACCGTCCGGCAACATCCCGGGGGACTTAACTGGAAGAGGATCAAAAGGCCCCAGCAGGTGCGTCACAGACCGCTCACCAGTGGCAAGTCGCCAGTCGAATCGACCAAATGCAACACCTACGCCCCAAGACAGTAATGATTCTTTAAATGATGCTGAGTCTCTTGCTTCTGTTGAATCTGAATCATCATCTGACTCGTCATATTCAGTTGATGGCATCATTTCCTGGATGCACTTCCAGTCACCCGCTGAAAGCCCATACTCTTTGGCTGCGATACTATCAACCTCATCAATCAATATAGCCACATCATCATCAACCGATGAGGCCATAACTTTAGGCCACTCAAAATAGTGAGAATTCTCAACAACTGACAAGCTTTTTAGCTTAAGGCGCGCAGCCTGGATAAAAATTCTTTCCAGTGCCATCTTATGCTCATCCGAAACGTCAGGAAAAGGCAATCTAGAAACAATTCCAACAACATACTTAGGCCGCTCAAAATTCTCGGAACACATCCTTAGTAAAAAAGAAGCAACACTTGAGTTAAGAAGCGATATTATCCACGGAAGGTCTTCTTTCTTTGAAAATGCCTGATATCTACTAGCAGTAAAAATACATCCAGACGGAACAGCTGACGGGGAAAACCTACTCGACCGCAATGACCAACTAAACCCCTCCCTAAAATAGAACTCAGTATTAAAAACATTCTTTGACCAACCTGTATTCCCATAAAGACTAGAGACCCAAGCCTTAAGCTCCAGGCCGTCTTCAAAGTAGTTTATAACCAAATCCAATTCATTAATAAATGATGACCTACCCCCACCCTTGAGCAATGGGTGCCATCTATTACTATTTAAAACTATGCCCTCGTCGTTAGTGCAGAAAGACTCGCTTTCCTTTCTCAAAACCTCCCACCAGCAGCGGACAAACCTGAAATCGTCCGCCGTTGAGAGCCCCTGACGAGCAGTTCTTTCACCACCTTCATACTGTGGGATTTTGGAAAAACAGTCCCTGAGTTTAGGCGTTGCCCAATAAGCAAAAGGTGCGCCCGGCACCAAAGAGAAATCTTGAGGGTCAACATCAAAAAGACAAGCATCCTCCAAGCCTGCTCGATATTTTCCTACAGCCAGACTGGTGGCCTCAGCTTTATTTTCTTTATCCAAAAGCCTTAAAAATACTGTCATGAAGATTTCACCAAAACATAAGCAGCCGCCTCAACCATTGCATCATCCATAACACCGTGACCAAGATCGGCAAAAATCTCTGGGGTGGAGGAGCCAAGCACCACACCCTCCCGCCACTTTTCATAGCTAAAGAGATAGAAACCTGTTCTGGAAGTTATACTCCCCAATCGACCGCCGTTGCGTAGCATCTCCAATCCACGCTCCACCATGATGGCCAACAGGTCATTCTTGCTGCGCGGGTAGGCCTTAACCAATTGGTTCTTAGTGTTAGCAGCCAGCGCCCCGAAGGGCGGATTCATAACCACCACATCGAAAACTTCACTGCACAGATCTATCAGGCGAAGCCCCTCAAGGGCATCCTGAGCAAACAAGCGCCCCTGATAAGTTGATCTTGTCTCTTGAGCAAAATCGACCAGTGCCGTACGTAAGCGATACTCAGCCTGCTCCCAGCTTTCATTCTCCTCAGCAGCAAACAGGCCGGTACCAGCACCAACGTAAACCTGGCGAATCAAGCTAGGCAGTTCTCTCTCTACCTGTAGCAGCACACCCAACTCTGGCAAGCCTTTAAGCAGTTGAAGTGTCTTCTCAAAAAGCTCGCCGTCGCGCTTATCGAGGGTCGCGGTGAACTGCTGCCGAAGATCTCGCTCAGCCGGGGGGGCCACAGCAGCCACCACATGACCACGCCCCACATCTGGACGCTGTTGTGCCTTGACCCCCGCATCGTGCCAGGCGCGCTGCGCGCGAAGCCAGAGTGCCAAAGAGGCGATTTGCGCTGCGCGGGGGTCGATGTCCACCCCGTAGATGTTGTGTTCGACGATCAGTCGCGGCACATCGCGTTGGTACGCCTCTCGGTCAGCATAGGTCTGACAGAGGGGAAGCAGGCCAGCATTCGGCTGGGTAGAAACATCCAGAGAACCGGGGCCATGGGCCTGCTCCCAATCCCAGGCTTCCTGATAGAGCTGCAAAAAAAGGTCGAATGCATACAGACCAAAGTGCATGGAGCCACAGGCTGGGTCGAGAAGCTTGAGTGTGCGAGGGTCACGCAAGCGGACACTGGCCTGCGGCTGCTCATCCGGCTTGACCAGCAGGTACTGGCAACGCTCGCGCAGCGCGGTCTGCCCACCCGTGGCGTTGAACCACATCCGCCCCAAGGTGTTGTCAACCAGAAACTCAACCACATAGCGCGGGGTAAAAAACTGATTACGTACTGCTAGCTCACGACTGTTGCGCGGTGCCGAGCTGGCATCGCGCATCTTTTTGCGCTCCTCCTTGGAGTTGAAGTACTGGTAGATCCAGCCAATGGTTTCGTCTTCGGCCCACAGCGGCTGAATCTCGTGGTAATTCAGGGCATTCAACACTTCAAGTAAGGCAGGCTCGCGCGGGAACAAACGCCCCTGAGCGGCATAGCGGTCGAACAATGCCGGCAAGTCGATGGCGAACTCATCAAACAGGCTGAACAGGAAGGTACGGTAAGCCTCGCCGGTTTCCCCCAACGAACTGCCGGAGACCATCTTGTACAACTCAAAGGCCTGGGACTGCTGCCCCTGACTAACCACAGCCGCAGCAAGCAGACCGCGCGCCTCCATCATCAGCAAGGCGGCCAAGCGGTTAAGCACAGTAAAGGCCTGTTCGCGAATAATGCGATCAATGGCGGCGATGCGATGAGCCTTGTCATCCGCATCCACGGCCAAGTAGTGCGCGAGTGTGTCCCGCAGCAGCTCAGCGGTCTGCCGATCCCGGTCGCTCAGATGAGTCAACCGATCAAGGCCAGCTACCTCGCCGCTATTGGGATCGATGCCATAGGTTTGCTGCAACTGGATGCTGAACTCTTCACTGAGCAGCTTGCGGCAATCGCTGACCAGCTTTTGCAGCCGATTGCGCGTGCTTTGATCAAAGGCCACGGCTTACTCCTCCACCTGCACATCCAGCTCAAAGGCGTGGGCAAACTTCAGTTCGCTCTTGAGCTTTTGCAGCGCCTGGATCATCGCATCCAGGTCGGACAGTGAGGTGATGCGGGCACGGGCTTTGAAACTGCGAGTAATGGTCTTGGCTTCTGGAGCACCCTCCTGCTCCTTTTCCTGCTGTTCGGACTTGATCCGCTCTTGCAGGCGCTCTCGCCCCAATCGCTCGATGCGCTGCTTGAGCTGTTGCACCTGGTTGTGAATCTCATAGTCGCGGTTGACCAGTGCTTGCAGGCCAGAGATGTTCGGCTGCACCTGGAGAATCAATCCCTCCAGCTTGCCAAGCAATTCCTGCTGTTCTTGCAGGGTCAACTCGACCCACTCCGGCACGCGCTGCAAATCGACTTCCGCCACTTTCAGGCGCTCGGCCTGCGCCGACTGCATGGAGGTGGCGGCTGTACTTACCTGGGCACGTAGGTGGGTCAGGCGGGTATTGAAATCGGCTGAGTGACAGTGGAAGTCCAGCTGCTGCAAACGCTGCGCTAGCTGAGCAAAGGGCTCGGCCAACTCATCCTTCAGCTGGGCAGGAATATCAGTCTGCGGCAGCCCTTCAATGGCGCTGCGATGCTGGAGTAAGTCACGCAGGGTCTGCTCAAGCCCCTGCTCCAGACTATTACGTACCTCGGCAGCCCATTTCAGGTTTTCGTAAAGTGCCGAGTCCTGCTTACCCAGCCGTTGGGGCGCGTCAGAGGCATCCGTGAGCAACACATCAGCAATATCGCGACTCAAGCTATCCAGCCGATCTACACCTGGCAGACCTAGGCTTTTCAGCTTTTCTGCCAGAGGCGCATAGCGCTGTTGCAGGTTAGGGAACAACTTGGTGGTTGCCTTGCTGATGGCGTCCTCAAGGGGCACGACCAGGTCACCACAAAGCTCGGTCAGCCTGGTCGAGGCCAGAGCGAGCATCTCCATGGAGGGCTTGTCCTCACGCAAGGAGACACCGACGCTCTTGAAGGTATTGTTGGTCTTCAGCGCGTCAATAGCCTGCTGGCCATTCACGGTGACTTCGCGCCCACCCACTTTCAGTTTGACTTCCCCCGCCAGCAGCAAAGCAGCAAGCAGGTAACGCAGCGTGTCCTGCGACCAGCCGAACGGCGCATCAGCAAATCTGTCGCTCAGGCTCTTGCCCTCTACGACACCAAGGCGGTCGATATGATCACGAATGCTGACAAGCGCTTTGTGGTCGGTGCGGATACTGGCCTTGCCGGCGTTGACCTGCACCAGGCCGAGCGGATCGATTGGCGTTGAAATAGCGGTAAGGCTGCCAGCTCGCAGGAACTTCTCAGCAAGCTCGGTGGGCGCCCGCACAGGAGCTTCACCGTAACGGTCGAAAACCTGCTCAGCGACTTCGCCCAAATGCTTGCGTGCAGCATCTACAAGCTCACTGCCCAGATTTTCCACCGCGTTGATTTGTCCGCGGAAGATGAAGGAGCCTTGCAGCAAACTGCGCTTGATCAGACGCTCCAATTCGGTAGTCAGACGGTTGGCACGATCCGCCTGGCCGTTGCAGTACTCCTTGATCTCCTGATCGGGATCGGTGCGGTACTTGTTGGCGATCTCTTTGCAGCGATAAATCTCCGCACTCAGATCGTCAATTTCCGGAGTGGTACGGCCAACCAGGAAAATCTGGTACTGCGCCTGCTTGTGTCGCGACTCATCCACCAGGCGTGTACGCGTGGTGTCGTAATCCTTGGGATCAACCAGCTCGACGATAGTCTGGATGGTGTTGCGATCACCCGCCAACGCCACCGGCATTCCGCCTTGGGTCTGCGCCTTGAGTCCGGTTTGCACGGCCAGAGAGCCATGTAGCTGAGTGCTCGGTAGCGGATTGTAAGCAGCCGTCAGGGCATTGTTGGCAAGGCGCTTGAGCTCAACGGCTCGCAGCGGAATCTGACTGCGCTCTTGCTCGATATCGTTCAGCTTCTCGCTGAAGAAACGCAGGAAACCATCCTGCTCGCCAAACGGTACGATGGGATCGGTAATCAGCTCCTCAACTGCCTGCTTGATCGCTTCCGCCTGGCTGGGTGAGGCGATGCTGTCATGCATCAGACTACTGACGTTCTGCCGGGTAATCGGCAGGTTACCGAGGATTTGCAGAACACCAACGGTCTTGGCGATGTTCTGGTGGATTGGCGAGTGGCTGAAACGGATCTTGCAGACGCTGTCGACTGCCTTGTGGATGCTGACGAAAGCGCGCTGGATATCCTTCTCCAGGGCGTCGTACAGGGTCACGGTGGTCGCGAGCCAACCCACTGGCTGATCGGCAATTGGCGTCTTACCTTCGCCTGGCTCGACCAGCACATCCTGGATCACTTTGATTGCCGAGCGCAGACCGATGCCGCCAGTAGAGCGCGCCAGTGCGCCCAACAGGTGCAGCAGGATGTCGAAGTGTGCAGGTAGGAAGGGATAGAGGTTGGTGAAAGTGGCCTTGTCGAAATCCGTACCGTATGCGCGAGCATCCTCTAGCTTGGTGTGGTGACGCAGTGCCTGACCATGCTGATCGAACAGCGCTCCCAACTCGGCAGCGCCTTGTGGTGACTTGCCCAGCAGGCGTGTGTAGCAGATCTCTTTGATGTCGTTAGCTTCCAGATCGATCTGGATCGGGAAGCGGTCTTTGAGCTTGAATAGCTGCGGCGAGTTGAGCGAGGCGCGCGGGTCGTCTTCTGTCAGGGTCTGTTGAGCAGTACCGATGATCCACACCTTACCGTCGCCCAATGCCTTGAGGTTCTTGGCAAGGCCGTCGAGGTTCAGAATGAGGTTCGGACGCGAGCCAACGTACTGGCCCACTTCATCGATGATGAAGATGATGTAATCCTTACCCGATGCCTCGCGGGCAACTTCCAGCATCTCTTGGACACGGTCATTCTCAAAGCGAATGACCTCGCTGGCTTCGGTGCTGAACGAGCTCTCAGTCTTGAACAGATTCGGGTAAAGCTGGTGAGCCAGGGCAGGAACCAGGCTGTCTACGACCAATTCATCGTTGCGGTAGTTGTGCCACTCCTCGCCCCCGGCCATGTCCTTGAACAGGTCGAGGAACTCCTGATAACGCCCCTCTTTCTTCAGTCTGCGCTCCAGCGCCGCGACCTTGAGGTTGCGTGAGTAGCCGGCCCATTGCAGCACCTTGTAGTAGAGGACGGTGGAGACCTCTTCCATGGTGGCACCGGCCACTTGTTCACTGGCCAGGTCAAGCATGAGGACGGCAGCTGGGAAGCGTTTGGCGACAGTACTCAGCAGCTGGCGAGTGGTGGTCTTCTTCAGGCGGTCTTGCAGGTGCTGAATGAACGGGACGCCATCGATCTTGATGCTGTCATCGAAAGCCAAGCCGAGGTACTTGGTCAGCGAGCTCTTACCCGAACCGTAGAAGCCAGAAACCCAGACCCCCACCTCGTTCTCACCGCCTGCATCCATGGCAGCCTGCATCTTGAGCAGCAGCTTGTTGAACTGCTCATCGATGCTGTCAGTGACCACATACTCGGCGATCTCCGCCTTGAGACGCGCCTCCTGAGAAACGCCGTAGGTGATGACCTTTTCGATGCTGCGGTAGATGTCTTTGCTGGGGTCGAAAAGCTGTTTGATTTCCATACTTGCCTCTATTCCTTAGCCGCCGACATGTACCGAGCGGTAGTTACCGTCCTCGGGATAAAAACCGAGGAACTTCAGACGGGTTTTGCCAGTGCGCACGCCGGGATAGAAAAACACGGTGGGCACATGGAATTTGCCTTGCAGCTTCCCTTCGATCACACCGATGCGCATGAAGGGATGCAGGGCCTCTAAATCGGAGACCAACAAGATGGCCTTGGGCTTATCTTCGAGAGTGGCTAGCTTGGCCTCAAGGCGATCTTGAAGCGCGCCGTTTGCTATTGCGTTGGCCAGGGAGGCGTTGGTCTTTTCCCAGGACTGAGGGGCACGCTGGTCTGCCGCCAGCCAGATCTTGCGCAGCGGCGCTTTGCCGAGAATGTCGGCAATCTCTTCTGCGATTGAAAAGGTGTGTACATCCCAGCCCTCGTTGCGCAGACGCGCCTCCCAAGCCGGCTGCTGACGTTTCACCTCCAAGATCTGCTCCGGGTGAAACACCAGATAGAAAATCGGCTCGAAACTGGCGTGGCCGAATTCGCGCCCCTGACGGATGCGCTCGATCAGCTCATTAAAGTCAGCCTTGAGTGAGGACATCGATCACCTCGTCCATGTGCTTGTGCGTCCAGCTGATATGAGTAACGTCGGCAGCGGACTGCGTGATCAGAAAGCCTTGCAGCGAGAGGCGCTTGAATTCTTCACGCACGTCTTCACGCTCAAGGCCAAACAATTGCCAATCGCTGTGGCCAACGATCTGGTTGTCTCCCAGGCCCTGAAACTTGAGGTCGTAGGCTAGATAGGCAGCCACTCTGGGCAGGATTCGAAATGGCAGAATCCGGCGAGGCCCCCGAGTATTGGCCGACAGCAATTGGTAGTCAGCGCAGCAGCCCATCAGATAGGAGGAAATCCGCTTGATGGTGGTGTCAGACCAAGGCTTCTGAGTCTTGCCCTTGCGTACACCTGTCAGCACAAACTCACGCGCTTCGTCCAAGGTCAGGCTGTCACGCCCGGCACTGTAGTGCTGCCAGTATTGCTCACGGACGAAGTCTTCCAGAATCAGGTTGGCGCGCGCGGTGTACAGGAACAGGAGCTGGCTGAATTCTTGGCGCGTAAGACTGGCGGCCAGTCTCTTGAGCGCGCCAGCAGTGCCTGGCGTTCGCAGAAAACGCGGGGCAAAACACTCACTGACGATATTGTGCAGTCGACGGGCCGAAACCAGAGGAAAAAGGCCGGAAGCTAGTGCCTTATCCGACAACTCGCTCGTGCTCATACAAGGCTCATAGAGCCCCAGCAGCAAGCGCGTTTCTTCAATAAGCCCCAACCCTGCTTGGAGCTGGGTGGTGTAATAACGCACTGCGCTCACTGCGCCTCCCGCAAGAATGGGAAGCACTGGATATCTTTGTTAAAGGCATCCAGGTACAGCGCGGCGCAAGACTTCAGCGCATCGCTCAGCTCATCAGTCAAATCACCGACAACAACTGGCCCTTCACTGGCGCTGACAGGGCCACCCGCAAGCTCTGCCAAGCGATCCAATGCCTGATTGCGACTTGCAACCAATGAACGGACTCTAGCCTCAAAGGCTTTGTCTGAGAAAACCCCAGCAGCTGATTGCTCGAAAATCTCCGGGAGCCTATACAGATGGAAGGTTTTGCCCTCACCAATGTGCTCCTCATGCTTACGGGCAGCAGCAGCGGTCACACCCTGATACTGGGCGAGCAAGGTTGACCGGGCGAAAACTGGCCCAAGGAAAGCTGAGGCTGTGGGGCTAAAGAATTGGCTCGGCCACCATGCTGGCTGCTGCTCACCGAGATAACCGACGAGCACTCGCAGCTCGGCAATGGTTTGTGCGTCCTTGATCATCGCTTTTGAATCTCATCATGCTGCGCAAGAGCGCAAATCATAGGGGGTATCACGCCCTTGGCGGACAGAATTCTGCTTAGATAGACAGGATGCTATGTAAATTCGCACTACACATCCACTCTGTCTGCATATACACGTAAACTTTTTACTCAGGCACGCATGTGAAACGCTCACAACAGATCGAATCAGTCCGCTGGGACTTGGCACTGCGATATCGATTGATCGAGACAGTTGCCTGGTGGGAGGGGCGTCTCACGACCAATCACCTGATGCAGAGCTTTGGCATCAGCAGGCAGCAAGCGTCGAAAGACATCAACACCTACATCAACGAGCATGCCCCAAAAAATCTGGTTTACGACCGCCATTTGAAGGGATATGTACCCGCCAAGGCCTTCAAACCTCGCTTCATCGATGACAGCGCCAGCGACTACCTGCGACTTCTGAATCAGAACCACGAACGCGAAGCTCACATCGAAGGGCTGGCACTGGCCTATGCGCACACGGAAATTCTTCAGGTACCTGATCGCTCAATTAGACCGGAAATCCTTCGCCCCCTGCTCCGCGCCTGCCGCGATGGCCTTCGCCTGGAATGCGATTATGTTTCCCTTAGCAGCCCTATCCCAGAGACGCGCCTCATCGCACCTCACACGCTGGTGTACAGCGGGATGCGTTGGCATGTTCGAGCCTTCTGCGAGAAGAATGGCGACTACCGTGATTTTGTTCTGAGCCGTTTCCGAGGCGAGCTTGAGCCCCTCGGGAAATCTGATTGGACGCGGGAGATGGATGCTGGGTGGTCAACGCAGGTGGTCATCACCATTGAGCCCGACTCTCGACTCAATCATTCGCAGCGAGAAATCATCGAAACGGACTACGGAATGACGGAAGGCCAGCTCGTAATTCCAACTCGCGGAGCACTGGCACAGTACGTCTTACAGCGCTATCAGCTCGATCCGCACAAAATTCAGCCTCGTGCGAGCGCGCAGCAAATCGTTGTGGCCAATCTTGATGAGCTCAAGCCCTGGCTCTATGAATGAGCCACTTCTGCTCAGTCGCAGCGCTGTAAAGCGGCATCATGGAAATACCGCTCAATTGCTTCAACCAGGTCATCCAGAGCGTCTTGCAGGCGCATATCTTCGCGCGAGTCAGAGCTTTTGGGCTTGAATGTCCGCGCATGGTGAAGGAGCGCCTCGGCATCATTAGTACTGAGATCGAGCTGAATCATGGTCACCCCTGTTTGCCTCTACGTGTGAGCTGGATCCCTGAATAGGGTTGAAGCCTGTAGATGGTTGTGAAACACAACCATCTACAGGCTTCAAGTCAAAAAAAACTCTCGTTAAAGCAGCTTTTGATTTCAAAGCTTAAGCCGCAGCCTGTCGGCTGCGAAGAAGACGAGCTCCCGAACCCAGAGGAGCGGCTGGCGTCTTTCTCCTCTGCTTTTCGAGCGGTTTTGGCATCAGCTGCGCCTGCGGATACAGAGAAAAACTGAGAGGAAAACGGGCCGGGAGGTGACTCGCTTTTTCTTTGCTCTCAAATATATAGATCCGACCTCAAATTTTTTTTTCAACTCCCCCTCTTTGAATAAGCCGACGAACGGTAGTTATCGGAGGGTGGAAAACCCTTCAGAAAACACCCAAATCCCTTGCAGCACTAGGGCTTCAGCCCTTTCACCCCTCCGACAAAGAAAAACCAAAAAACGACCGACGGACGGTAAGGTTTTCACCAAAAAACCGGGGCAGTTTCGTCCAACAGCGAGAGCTATGCGAACCCTTTACAGGCCAATCGCGCGGTTTGCGACCGCAATTCCCGCGTACCGGGTTAGAAGCAGCAGCTCAATCAGGAATGCACCGTGAAACGGATTGCCCCCATGAATCCACATCCGTGCTTGCTGCAAGCGCTGATCACGGTCTGAATCAGTGCGCCCCTTGATCAGACGATGCGCCGGGTTTTCCAGAAAACCATCCCCTATCTCAGCCCCCCATATCCTCTTCCAGCAGCCTCCTCTTCACGCCCCACTCTAGCCTGCCGATCTGCTCGCTGGTAAGCCGCTTGATCTTCGACAGACGCGCTACTGCGGGATACCCCGAGCATTGATCAAAGGCCCAATCGTACAGCTCTGGCCGAGCCTGGAATATGGCTTGCGTCAGCCGCTCGGTGACAGCACTACCGTGATCCAGGTACTGCCTCACCAGGCCTTTCTGCCCCTCATCCGGCAGCCTCGTGGCCACCTGCTTGATGCGCTTCAGTGCTGGGTGTGGAATGCCGTAATGGCAAAGCAGGGAGAGCTGATTCAGACCTTCTTCAAGGTTCGGGCAACGATCCAGCCAGGCATGGCTTCGGGTGCCATCTCGCAGCAGATGCTTCACATCTAGCACGCTGGGATCAATGGCACTCAGGTAATCCAGGATGAAGCCCGACAGCTCCTGTTCGATGCGCTCGCCCCCGCTTCTGACGAGAGAGCGTCCCGACCTGCCGTTGATCACGGACTTGTCTGCGGAAAGCCCATCACCGAGGTAGTTCTTGATCATCAGCGATCCGAGAAAGCGGCTCGCATCAGCACCCACCAGGTGCCACAGATCCGGGTGGCCGACCAGAAAGTTGTCCAGGAAGCGGTCAAACAGCGGTCGTTTCAGCGCCGGATGCACATCGAGGGCACGCACGGCTTTGCCAAGCTCTTGCTGCAACTGCTCAAGCACGACCTCCGGCGCATGCCCCAAGGCAATCGAAAAGGTGGCATCTCGCATCACGAGATCGTGGATCGGATATCGCGGGTCGCCCTTCCGCGCCCTTCTCCAGCTTGGCAGCCGCCCGTATTGGTCAAGCCTGCCCTGGAGATAGCTACTGCGGGAGTTCTTGCGCCGGTCGCGCAGCAGGGCCGTGAAATGGCCTTCGATATCTGCCTTGGGGTGGACTGCTTTCAGGTAGGGCAGCTGGAAATTGTCGAGCAAGATTCCGACGAAGCGATCCAGATGATCTTCGTCGAGATGCCCGGCCAGGTGCCGTTCGAGATTGAGTACAAAAAAGGCCCCGTAGAACGCTGGGAAGCACTGTGTGTCGATCAGTCCGTCACGCAAGAAGAGCATGCGGTTGCGGGGTTTTTCGAACCACACCTTCATCTTGATCTCGTGCTCAGTGGCTTCGATCAGAGGGGCCTTGTCGAGCTTGGAGCGGATGAGGGGGTTGATTGGGAGCTGGGTCATGTCAGATCCCCAAATCGCCTTCGAGCAGCAGTCGTTTGTTCTTCGGCGAGAGCTTCAGCAGCTGCTCATCACTGGGCCATTTGAGGTCGGCCAGGCGCTGAATCGCTGGGAATTTCTTCAGCTGATCGAGCACCTGGTCATATACCTGCGGGGTGGTATCAACAATGGCCTGAGCCATCTCAGATGAAAGGTCGCCAACCTTTGCGTAGCGCAGCAGTGCGGCGCGCTTACTAGCTTCAGACAGCTTCGCTACGACGCCTTCGATGCGCTCCAAGGCCGGGTGCGCCAAGCCGTAGGACAGTAGGCGCTCCAGGATCGGCAGGCCCTGTTCCAGGTTCGAGCAGCGATCCAGCCACAAATCGCTCCGGGTGCCCTCGCGCAGAAGGTGACGGGCATCGAGAACATCAGGATCGATGCTCACCAGGTAGTCGAGCGTGAACTCCATCAACTCAGGCGGGATCTGCCCGCTAGACTCCCGAATCAGCGACTTGCCCGCGCTACCCCAAGCCACTTCTTTGTCGACGCTCATGCCGCGACCAGGTGCCATGCGGATCATGGGCTCGCCCAGGAAGTGGTATGGCTCCACGTTCGCCTGATTCCATAGATCGGGGTACGCGATCAGGAAGTGATGCAGAAAGCCAGTGCGGATATGCGTACAGCGCTCTGGGGTGATGTCGAGAGCCGTCAGTCCCTCATCAATAACCCCCTTCAGGTGCTTCAGCACTAGGTCTTTCGACTGCCCAAGAGCGATGGCCATCGGTGCGATCTTCGTGGCGTGCGTCACCAGTACGCCCTTCAGCATCTCGAAAAGCTGGGTGTTGCGGGGATGCAGGGGCTCAGGGTCGCGCTTTTGAACGCAGAGATCCTTCAATTCCTGACTGCTCGACTTGTCGAAGCGCTCGCGCACCAGATGCATGATCATGGCGTCGATATCGAGCTGGGGATGGATCACTTTCAGGTGCGAGATCCGCAGATTCTTGAGTGTGTCGAGCAGGAATTTGTCGGCCTGGTCGTCAGTTAGCAGACCTTCGATGAAGCGCACGTAGTTCAGTACGAAGCCAGCGCCGGCATTGAACCGAAAGAAGTCTTTATGGAGACCGTCAACCAGTGGAATCAGTGAGTCATGCCTATTGTTCACGCGGGGATCAAAGGCATCTTTTTCAATGAGCGGAGTGCCGCCAACCATCTCTTTCTCAATGGCTTCGCGCACACGCGGGTTTATCGGCAGCTTGATTTCCATGCCCGCTCCTACAAGTCCAGGTCAGCGCCCAGTGCAATGCGACGGATCTCATTGCCAAGGGCAGTGGAGCACCGAATCGCAATGCCCATCTGAACCTTCTTCGCCTGGGCAACCTTAAAATCGATCCAGCGCTCGTGGGCCGTCTTCATGCCGTACATGCCTGGCCTGATGAGCCGGCAGCGCATATTCCAATTCAGATACTTTTGCGTGAATGGAAATGCAGAAGATCCATCTGGCGCAGGCTCGCAACGAAACTCTTCCTTGTCCCAGTCCATGACTATGACCCAACAACGTCATCAGCAAAGTCCCGGAGATTGCTGTAATCACCCAGCCCAGCACTCCGATCCAGGAAGAAGCCCCGCATGCCAAAAACATCAGGCCCATGCTTATCGCAACGCAGGGAGTCACCGATCATCGCCACTTCGAAGGGCTGGAGGCCCAACTGGTCGCACGCATCCTGGTAGATCCGCAGAGAAGGCTTCATGTCGCCTACTTCGCAGCTCATCGAGTACGAAAGCCCCGGATACAAGCGCTTGACCGGCTCAACGTAGGGCATGCCGAGGTTCGAGCAGATACCCACCTTGATGCCGGCATTCAGGAGCTTCTGAACGGCGTAGATGCCGTCTTCGTGCGCCTTGATGCTGGCCAGCTCTCGCGCAAGGTCTGCCTCGATAGCAGATAGTTCAGCGGCACTGATGGTGATGCCGAAGGCCTTGGCGGCTTCAGCCGGCACAAGCGGTGAGCTCATGATCCTGTGAATGTCGCCAGGCTCAGGGCGGCGACCATTCTTGCGGCCAATCTTGAGCAGTTGGCGGTACGGATGGGAGCCATCCCCGATTTGAACCAGGGTGCCGAAGGCGTCAAAAACGACCCCGCGAATCAGACTTTCCATATCAACTCCAAGCAGCAACAAGCTCAAGCCGTTTCACGCCACCTTGGCACAGACGTTGACAGCCGATGGACTGCGCCCGAAGTCGCAGCGGCGTTCAGCCAAAGCACTGTTGGCTCAGCGGCTACGACGGCGATTACAAGCCAACTCACTGCCTTTATTCGCGCCTGGCGCGGGCAGCGTAGCGTGGACATGATCTCTCGACTCAATTTGGCCAGCATCCATTTGGGCAGCTGACTTTCCGCCAGTTGCTATCTTCGAGAAGCCAATACTCACTCTCGGCGTTCCTCAGATGCATGTCTTGCAGCAACGATGGGAAGAACCGCATGTCACTTTCAACATGCTGATAACCGCGTTTATTCATGTATATCGCGTCCAGCGTTGCGTGACCGTCAACACAGGAGACCCGAGTGAGCTCGATATGCGTCCTGAGGATGTGCTGGCCATGGCCAAACACCGCGATCCTCTTGAAGCCCTCCAGCCCCTCTGTCAGCTGAAAGACAAAACGACTCACTCGCCCCACGAAGTCTATAAAACTCTCGCAACGGCGTTTCTTGAGCGTCAGGGCATCCTGAAAGTCAAAGCCATCATCGTATGACTCGATGTCACCGGCACTCCAGTATGCTTCCACCCACGCCTTGCGCTCAGCAGCGGTAGTACCTTTGCAGCGAACAGGGTCTAGGTAGGTGAACTCTTGGATATCCATCTCCATCACCGGAACATCAGGAAAGCGCTGCATGGTCGGCTGTGCGGTCATGAGCGCTCGGCGCATTGGCGAGTGGATGATTAAGTCAGGTGGCTCACGGAAAGACGCTGCGACATCAGCGGCCTGCTGTCTGCCAAGGTCAGTCAAGTCGATCTGAAAGCAGTCGTCGGTAGCCTGTCCAGCATTCGCGCTGCTCTCACCGTGGCGGATTAGGCGTACAGCTCGCCTCCTTGTACTTTTCATTGGAGGCGGTGCCCGAGCATCGCAAGTACGGCAATTGCTCCGGAGCCCTTAGCTGACTCGATTCTGTCAGTCGTCATCTCAAACGCCTAAATCCCGTTCCAGCAGCAGACGCTTAATGGCCGGCTCCAGCTTGCCAAGCTGATCACTCGTGAAGCTTCTGATCTTCAGCAGGCGCAATACAGCGGCATTGCTCCTGCACTGCTCGAAGGCCCAGTCGTACAGCTCGGGCTTGGCCTTGATGATGACATGAGTCATTTGTTCAGTGATGGCACTGCCCTGATTCAGGTACTTCATCACCAGGCCTTTCTGCCCCTCTTCCGAAAGTCTTACCGCCACCTGGTTGATCCGTTTCAGCGCAGGATGCGTGATGCCGTAATGACACAGCATGGAAAGAATACTAAGCCCCTCCTCTAGGTTGGCGCAGCGATCAAGCCAAACTCGGCTCCGGGAACCATCGCGGAGCAAATGCATGGCATCGAGCACCATTGGGTCAATGTTGCTCAGGTAGTCCAGGATGAACTGGGCAAGTTCCTGATCGTCATGGCTGCTACTCCTAGATATAAGGGGCTTCCCGGCGTTGCCGTTAACCACGGACGTGTCCGCACAATGCTGGTCGTTGGGAAGCCGCCCGAGCATCGGCTCACCAAGAAACCTGGTCGCGTTGACACCGATCACGGGCCACAAATCAGGGTAGCCGATAAGGAAATGATCCAAATAGCGATCAAGCATGGGGCGTTTCAGCGCCGGGGGCACACAATGTCCGTCAATATCTTTACCCAGTTCCTGGCGCAGTTGCTCAAGTACAGTGACTGGTGAGTGACCCAGCACAATCGAAAATGGCGCCGACCTCAACACAAACGCCTTGACCGCGAAGTAGTGACTTCTGCCCTTGCTCGCCCGCCTCCAACAGGGCAGGCGGTCAAAATAATTTATTTTATCTAACAGCTGGCTATTACGACTGTTACGCCGTCGTTCGTACAGCAAAGCCGTAAAAAGCCCCTCAATGTTTGCCTGTGGGTGAACGGCCTTCAGGTACGGGATCTCGATCCTGTCGAGCAGGATGGTGACGAAGCGATCCAGTTGCTCTTCGCCCAAAAGTCCGTCCAGGTAGCGCTCGTAATTAAGTACAAAAAAAGCTCCGTAGTAGGGTGGAAAACCATAGTCATAAATCAACCCATCATGCAGTAAAAGGACGCGGTCGCGCGCAGGCTTGACCCAGTCGTGCTCCTCAATCTCCCGATTGATGATTTTGATCAGAGGCGCCTTGTCGAGCTTGGCGCGGATTTTGGGATTAATTGATAGTTTGTTCATTTAAAAGCTCCATCTCATATTCCAATAAGGGCGACGAATCCTGCGCGCCAGGCTATCAGGACAGTTAAGGCCAGCCCGGACTGGAGATTTCACTTGGACATTATTAAAATGGCGATAAGAAGTACGATTACAGAAATAGCCATGAGCCGCTATGGCCTGAATTCGGGATGCAACTGTCCTACCTGGGATAGGCTGACCCAAGGCTTATAAAGCAATGCAAGAAACGTAAGACTTCCGAAAGTTAGTCAGTACTAATCGGCGATCTGAAGGCGAAGTTTAGATCCACCAAATCTAAAGCATGGTGTTATTAGTTAATCTATCCTTGACTTGTCTTCCTACCTGACCAACCTCATTTCGATAGCGAGCAAATACAATAAACGACAGGAGTGCGCATAAGTCAAGCCAAAACAGTAAAATCTTTTCACCATCTAATTATGATTAATATATATTGACAAGTTTTAGCAGAGCTAACTGCCAATATAAATTCAGCGCACTGCCAGTATCCACCGCATTATCGACACGTACCTGCGCCCCTTTCGGTGGGGGAAGGCTGGAGACTTCACCCCATTCGTCTACGAGTGGTAAGCCTGAGAGCAATTGCCGAAAGCGCGTCTGACCTTCTGAAATGAGACTGCAACTCAATCACCATAAGCCATCTAATGTGAATCGAGAGCGAACGTTAGATAGAGCGATGGAAATGGTCGTTGCCATGGGTGAGTCGAAGGGGTTCATTCTGTGGAAATCGTAAGCCGGACACTGTGGAAACGAACAGCATCCGGCTTATCTCTAAGCTTCAATAACATTGCGTCGAGC
The DNA here is from genome assembly GCF_007049795.1 of Ectopseudomonas mendocina. Classification (GTDB taxonomy): domain Bacteria; phylum Pseudomonadota; class Gammaproteobacteria; order Pseudomonadales; family Pseudomonadaceae; genus Aquipseudomonas; species Aquipseudomonas mendocina_D. The sequence goes on along the minus strand of NZ_SCFY01000007.1, from coordinate 187,353 downwards.
AACTGAGCTTGGGGACTACGGCGACTTACACCACTGACTCATCCAGAACCGCCTCTGGCAAGATCTTACCCTCAATGACAAGAGGAGGAATCCAGCGATAGAAGAACGTCCGCTCACCTGAGCGAGGCCCTTTCCAGAAGCCATGCCAGTGCGCTCGCCTTAAATGGGTTTTTACAGTTTTCCTGGTCGCTTGAACTGCCGCTCCTCTTAACTTTTCTCCTAGTGTACCCCCGACGCGGAAGACTCTTGGCTTATCAGGCGTGAACAGATAGTTACCCTTCTTACCTTTGCGAAAAGGCAATTCTCTGGTTGTAGAATTCGGCATGCGAGCCGGATCAATATCGGGCTCCGATGAACACAGATACAAAACGATAGAGATCAATGATCTCAACTCTTGGAAATTCCTCCGAGCAGAACCCTCCGTGAAGTTAGAGTATTGAGCATTAAGCTCTCCGTTCATCATCCCCATAGCCTTGTGCATCAGCTCGTCAACTGCCACAAACATCGCATTGGTCAGATACGCCGTAACAGGACGCCCAAAGTCCATTTTCATCGCGCAGGCTAGTTTCTCCCGCTCGGCGGGTGACAACCTCGCCCAGCTCATAGCGTCAACACCAGTGCTGGATCAAAGCCAGTCTCCTCACCTGGATAACCTCGCGGATTGCAGACAACTCGTGTGCCGGCAATCTTGTAATCCACAGCGCAGTGCGAATGCCCATGGATCCACAACACGACGCGCTCCGCCCCCATCAACGTTTCACAATTGGTGGCATAGGCCGCATCGAGCAGGTTCCCCGCATGCGGGTTATCGGCTAGCGAGCGAAGCGATGGCGCATGGTGGGTGATGACCACCGTCTTACCCACGAAAGGCTCCGCCAGCTTCAGGCGCAGCCACTGAAGAGAATTGAGGCACTCTTGCACCAGGTCATTCGGAACGATGCGTTGATAGGCCCTGGTGCGAATCTTTCGAAAGTCGTTCATCTCAGCGTGAGCCTGTAATGCCGCCAGATGAGCACTACCCTTGGCCGTAAAGTCCGTCCACAGCGTGCAGCCCAGAAAGCGCGTACCGTTGATCACCACGTCATCCCGTTCGAGCACACGCACTCGCGTATCAGCCTCAGCACGCATCGAAGCCAGCGTGTGAGAAAGGTGGCCGCCGTAAAACTCGTGGTTACCCGGCACATACAACACAGGCCCCTCAAAGGCTTGCCTGGCCCAAGGAACACCACGGCCTTTGACATGAATATCACCGGCCAGAATGACCACATCAGCTGCCGTGACCTGAGGCGCAAAGGGGCTAAATTCCAAGTGCAAATCTGACAGTACGTGAATATGCATGACGGCTCCCGAACACACAGGACAACACGTGAAATCAGTGTCGAAAATCAATCAGTCTTGAAAGGATGATCGGTTATTTCCGAGCACCTCAAGCCAGCCGCTCATTCCGAGCGTGACAACAGAGAGCCGCTTGAAATTGACCTGATTATTTAATCGTTGGCGTCTAACCCGGAGCCATCAAGGCTCTGGCTGATCATTCTTTAACTCTCCTTTCGCTTGATCTCTCTGTCCGATTTGCCGCACTACCTCCTGAAGCATTAATGCTTTTTGAGACTTGCTAAATCCGTCAAATTTATAAACGTTAAGCAATATAGTCTGGATGATCAGGTAGTTATTGTCGAAAGCATACTGTCTGGCATTCTTGGGATCTGGCCAAATTGGAGCGATCAACATAATCAGCGCGTAAAGATGCCGATCATTGATAGCCCCCTTTCTATCTGGCAGAAGATTCTTTATTCGACTCCACTCCTTAATTTGTTCGAGGCTTAATAGTTTATTCTTTGCATAAACCTCCATATCATCATAAAAGCTAATAAACCCATTTCTCGACGCCTTCAGCATCGCGCTGCGCACTGCGGGGTCTGAGTGTGATAATTGAGGGGAGTCATTCCCTACAATTGAGTCCAGGCGCTCTTGAGTTATTTTTGCAAATAACGACGCAGCATTTACAATGGTTTTCTCTGTGCTGGCTGCAATGGCACTCTTTAAGAACGCCTTTAAATCACTCTCTGGAATTAAATAAACTACACCCCCCTCACTTCCCTCATCCACGTATGTTGTGATCCTGCCCTTCCATTGATATAGAACAGCCCCCTGGGCCTCCACCGGAATGCTCAGCAGATCGAAAAGGTCTGAAACATCATGACCAATCTCGTTTTCACCCTCATAGAAGTGACATTTTTTAGAATTGATTTCGTAGCTTCTGCGCATGGCATTTCCCCTATATGCTTTATATATAATTGCGCCTTGAGAACGAGCGAAGTCAACGCCCTTATGCTGAGAGCGCTATATATTTATTCTTAGTATTCAGACCGAGTACTTCTTGCTTCTAAGTACTGGCTAACCCCGTATTTCGTGAGGATCTCAACTCTTGCGACGATGAGGCCATGTGAACAATACGACCTTTATCCCGACGAGCTGGTCGACCAGCGCTGTATCCAAGCGCGGCCCCTCACCTGGGTAACCACGCGAGTTGATCACGACATCCTCCTGACTGAGCACAGGCGCTCATTCTTCAGTCTCAGCTGGCATCGAAGCCTGCGTGCGAGCCGGGTAGAACCGTAACCACAAGTGGAGCAATACCCTGCCAGGCCCAGGCCACGGCGACCTCTTCCGAGCGGACAGGGCAACACGTGATATCAGAACCGCGGATAGATCAGCAGTGGATTCAGCGCATTTTCCAAAGCGAGTGTTGCGCCATCCCCATAACGAAACACAGCACCCGAGGCCACGGTAAAAAACCAGTCGGTTTTAAAATCGGCTCCTGTGACCTCATGAAGTGTTACTAAGGGTTCCAGTGTCCATTCATCACGCCCGGTCATATGCATGGGCAGCATAACCTGAGCTTTAACGGATAGGGCTCTCTCATCAAGGCCAGCCCACTTCATGAAACATTTAAACTCTTCAATACCGCTGGGCAACACTTGTGTGTAGTAAACTCCGTCTTCTGCCTTAATCTCTACTCGTAAATGAAACCACGGCAATGCAAACTCCAGCTCAACCATCGCAAAATACATAGACCCTGGTTCAGGCTCGAGAATCTCACCCCTCTTAGCCATCCAGTCACGCGATGCCCTGAACATAACTATCACCCCTAGTCATTAAATATCTAACCCGCTCTATTAACCGCTCACATCCCCCCAATAATCTCCACGAGTTATCAGCCCAAAATCCTGATCATCCAGTGGTTCTTCATCGAAAAGACGCTGTACCCGACGCTCTTGCCGGATGTACGCCAGCACCTGGAAGAAACAGGCTTCGCACAACTGGACACGGTAATGCTCACCGTCATGCCGCGAGCCATAGCCCCACCTGGCGTGCAGCAGCCCAGACTGTTGGCCATAGCCCGGCATGCGTAGATCGCTCCCGCAAAGATCGCAGCACACCGCCTCGGGTAACGGATCGGTGGTAGCCATAACTTCACTCAAAAAATGCTCATGACCGTTGCAAACTCGGCCTGCTTGCGCTGGCCGTTTCCGACCAACACGTACAGCGTGTTACGCGTCTGAAAGAAGCAATCCTCGCTAAAGCTCACCAACGGCGTGGTGCGCACCCAATCGCCGACATCAAATCGCCGCCGGCTATCAAACAAAACGTTATGTGCATACAGCACTACCGGCTGCAAACCAGCGGAACGGAACTTCTCTTGCGCCTCTGCGGAAAGAGTGAGATCAATCCAATTCCAGTTCTCGACTACACAAAAATCCATCCAAGACGCACGGCCTCTGGCCTCCACACGCGCACGCGCCTGCTCCCAGCTCATTTGAATGCCAGGCATCACTTCGCCAGGGCCGTGTAACAACGCTGCAATCTTGTTTAACTCACTCATCATCCACCCCAGCTATCCCGGTATATCTCGCCTAACCTGAATTCAGGGTGCAACTTGCCTGCCTTGGATAACCTGCCCCAAGGCGTAGAGATCGATACCCCAAATGAAAACGCAGTGACGAATTCGCCTGCATTAATCAGCGAACTGGAAATGCGGTTTAAAGTTATTAACCCTAAACCACCTTGCTTATCCGCCCTTCTCTTCGATCTGCTTGCTCACCTTATCGAACCCATTGCTTGAACACGCAAATAGAATAAACGCCGAGAGTGCATAGTCGTCAAGCCCCAGCAGAAAATTTTATTAAATTCTTTTTATAATACACATATATTGACAGGCATTTTAAATGCCACAGGTAAATATATAGAAAAACACCTACTGATATATAACCAGCTCAACTCAGCTATACCAAAGCACACCGTAAGGCGGTCGAACAAACGACCACCCAAAGGACACCCCTTAACACCAGGTCGCGTCCTACATCAGGCTGATACCCTGACTTGCTGCCTGAGATCGTGGTTCGTAAGAACCTGCCTTCATTCCCTGTTCAACCTCCGGCTGGCAATCAGCGTGACCAGGCCGCCGATGTCACGTAGGTCATCACTTCACTGGGGATTTTGGTCTCACCTGTCAGATAGCCGACTGGCTGACGGGGGTCGTGGTTCTTAAGAACCGCCGTCCATTCTCCCTTCAACCTTGGTCGACAATCAGCGTGACCATGCAGCCGACACCCTTTAGGTCATCACTTCGCTGTAGGGTTTAGTTTCACCTGACAGATACAGCTCTCTTTGACGCCCCCGATCTATCGTTTTGATAAGTCAGCTCAGGCGACAAGAAGTCTGATACTGCCCTTCCTAAAAAAAGCAAATCCTGGTCGCAGCGTGACCAGGATTTAGAGCCATGCAGCCCTTTCGGCATCACTCAACTTGACTCAAATGTTTCGGCATCCATCACCTCGGATTGCTTTCTCCCCACGACAACCAGAGGCGCAATCCAGTGATAAATAAAATTCCGCACACCCGAGCGCGGCCCCTTCCAGAACCCATGCCAATGGCCTCGCCTGAGGTGTGTTTTGATTGTACGACCGGTAACCTCAGATTCGATGGCCTGTCGTAACATCGGCCCGACACGTCCGCCTACCGGGAAGACTTTGGGTTTATCAGGCGTGAAAATATATTGCCCCCGCTTCCCTTTTTTTAGAGCAGGTCTACTTGGCCTGGGTTGTGGTGTTCTCAATGGATCGAAATCGGGCTCGTCAGAGCAAAGGTACAGCAGGATGGAAATTAATGGCTTCAGTTCCTCAAGTGGTGAAAACTGAACCAAAAAGTCCATGGTCAAAAAGGTCGTCAAGTTATTGTTCTTGGCATTGCTCAGCGTAAACTCAAATGCCTTGTACAATGCCTCCTCAATTGACCATTTGCCAAGGTGTAGTGCCTGTGTAAACAGGCCATCGTCAGTATTCATAACCAGCCTGAGCTCTTCACGCTGGTCATTGAAATCCCATTCCAAATGCGCCCAAAATCCATGAAGCGCCGTACCAAGCCAAGTCAACCCCGGGGTCTCAATATAGACACACCATTCTGGCAGCCGACGGAATAGTTCTGACGGAAGATCACCCGAGAGATCTGAATCCGCAAGCGCATCAAGCAAGTCTGTGTCATACCTATAAATACCCTGCGAGTACCGCCAAATACCTACGGCAGAGACCGCGCCAACACCTTGCGCAACCGCCCACTTCATCTCAACGGGTTCAGAGGCGGCATACTTCAATTGAAGCAATGCCGCCCAAGCTGCCATGGGCATAAAACACCAGTTTGGCCAATCGGGTTCACCGACCTTGCCCTTGTCTTGGAGGCATGTTCTGACCCAAGAGGACATTCCCGGATAGGCCTCAGTGATACTCTTCAGATACTGCATTGGGCTTACCTTAGCCATGCTGCACCTCCTGAACTGCCACGAACACAGACAACTGCTTTCGCATTCCAGCACTGCCAGCTTTCAGGCTCTGTCGCTCAATATTCAGTCTTTTCATCATTCCCACCCCAGATCGGTCATTCTCAACAGCAGTTGCTGTTTTCACAAATAATATGGCTTCTCTTGCTATTGTCAATAGCTTTTATTGACAACGCTATCGATGATGAGTAGGATTGAGTCAACTGAAATAGGAACGAAGCCAATGAAAGCCTTCGACACGAACACGCTCGGTGGCCGGATCGCCACTGCACGCAGGGCTCGTAAACTGACCCAAAGCGACCTTGCAAGACTGGTCGGCATTACCCAGTCAAGCGTTGCCCTGCTTGAGAGCGGATCGTCCAAGAGCTCCCACAACGCTGTAGAGCTCGCACAGGCACTCAAGGTGCCTGCTGACTGGCTTATCAACGGAGAGGGCCCTGCCCCCTTTGCTGATACCGGTGGCCCAATTGCACAGGATGAAAGTGGTGAAAGCATTGCTATCACCACACAGAAATCGCTAGCTAGCTTTGCTGAACGCCTGACTTTCCTGCGTGAAGAACGCCAGCTGACGCAAGCCCAACTGGCCGCAAAGTCAGGCCTTTCGCAAGCTACCATCGGCAACTTAGAGACAGGGCGTAATAAGGGCACCAAGAAGATACTTGAGTTGGCAAACGCCCTGCATATCACGCCCGAATGGCTGATCCATGGCGGTAACCTTGCCCAAGCGAAAGGAGCTTTTTTCCGAAAAGATATGGGAGTCTTGCCTGCGGAAGAGACGGGCCCTCAGCACTTATTGGGCTTGATCAGCCGCGCCAAAATGGCACCAGTTGTCGAGGATGAGCCAGAGACGCAGGCCGGTATACCGACCCCTCCCCCGGCGCGAAAATTGCCCATCATCTCCTGGGAGAACGAAGCGCTGAGCACACCGCTCGAAGCCCACCTAAAACATCAAGACAAAGACTGGTTCTTGAGCCCCTTTGAACATAGCCCCCACGCCTTTTGGATGAGGGTCTGCTTTGATCAGATGGAGCCTCATTACCTCGTAGGCGACCTGATCCTGGTGGATCCCACAGTCACGCCCAACAATAACGATGATGTCGTGGTTCGGAACGCCGGGGACATTACTGATTTTGGACGTCTATGCCAGACACCAAGCGCAAAGTACCTAGAAATCTTTAACCCCAAGTACCCCGAAAAGATGCTCCGCCTAGACGAGAACACAGTGACCGTCGGTACCGTCATGGGACTAGTGAGAGCGCGCCGTGCCATGGCTTAGCCGTGGCTCCCCCTTTTTTTACCCACCATAACAGCATTTGCTGTTATATATTGGCAGCCAGGAGAAAGAGCAGTGACAGCAACAGCGAAACAACCCACCGACAACGACATCATCCAACCACCAAGCATTAAGCAGTTATTCGCGATTGTCCCCGCCAAGTGGGTCAGGCAAGAGCTCCTGTTCCCTGTCTTCGGTATCAGTCCTGAGGCTGCTCGAAAGTACCGAGGAAGCGGCCAATGGCACGAAGGTAAGCACTGGGATCGAGACCCCGCGAATCGCGTCATCTACAACCGCGATGCCATCGAAAAATGGATGTCAGGAGCGCTATGAACATGAAGATGCCCACAGGGGTTGAAATCCACAACGGCAAAGTCCGCATCAACTTCATGCTCAACGGCAAGCGCTGTCGCGAAGTGATCCGCGACATGCCGGTGAATGAGAAGACCATCGCGTACGCCAAAAGCATCCGCGAATTGGTGGTCGACGAAATCAAGCGGGGCGTCTTTGACTACCAACGCCGATTTCCGGATTCCGTCAAAGTGACTAAAGCCGTGGTGGTTGATCAGGTGGAAAGTCCTCTTCCTGTCCAACCTGCTATTACGGCACCAGTTGCGACGCCCCCTGCCCCCACGTCCGATTGCATGACCGTCAAAGAGGGCGTCCTGCTCTGGCTGCGCGTGGCACAAAGCGGGTTGGCATCGACCACATACCTCAATTACAAGTGCAAAGCAGGCCATGTGATTCGCTACTTCGGCGACACCGCTATCAACGAAGTCACGATTCAAGAACTCAAGTTGTTCCGTAACCACCTGGTGAAACCCTTGGACGGCTCAAAGGGGCTTTCGCCTAAGACGGTTAACGACGTTTTGACCGTGGTTCGGGGGGTATGGGCTGACGCCAAATCAAACCAACTGATTACGACCAATCACATGGAGGGGATCCAGAACCACAAGGTGAAATACAAAAGCCTGGCAGACCCGTTCACCCGCGAAGAAATCAAACGGATCCAGCATGCAGATCCCCTGAGGCTGCGTGAGGCCCGTGTGGTGGTGATGAACTGCTGGGCCGGCCTCTCACGCTCTGAGATGATGGGACTGGCTCGTGAGGACGTGGATCTGGACAACAAGCTAATCCATGTGCGCCGCGCCTATGTGGATGGCATTTACCGAGTGCCCAAAGAAGAATCGCGTGAGCGCTTTGTTGAGCTGATCAAGCCAGCTGCGGAATTGATGGCGCTCGTCCTGGAGGACACCGTCACCTGCCAACCGCAGCAGATTGATGTCACCCAGCGCGATAACCTGACCAGTGAGCCTGAGAGCGTCACCTTCCTGTTCCGGGACTGGACGACGGGTAATGCGTGGCACCCTGACCGCCTGGATGAGTGGTTCAAGGAGCACCTGGTCAAGTCCAAGGTGAACCATCGCGGTATCAACCAGTGCCGGCATACGTTTGCCAGCCAGGCCCTATCAAGCCACGTGACGCTGGAGTGGCTGGCCAAACAGCTGGGCCATGCCGACACGACCATGATTAAGAAACACTATGCAAAGCTGATCCCGTCTGACACCAAGCGAATGGCCCACCAGGTGTCTGAGCAAATGGGATTTGGGGAGGATTGGAGCGGTGTATAGCGGTTTGGGAGGACTGGTTTTTGCCCCCAAATGCCCCCAATTTTGCCCCCAAGCGATTTTTCACTTTCCCGAAGACAAGAAAAAGCCCCGTAACTCATTGAATTACGGGGCTTTCTTATGTGGCGGGAAGATAGGGATTTGAACCCTAGGTGCCATTGCTGACACAACGGATTTCGAATCCGTCCCGTTCGACCACTCCGGCATCTTCCCAAGCGGCGCGAATCATAACAGCTGAATGCGCTTTGGCGAAGCTTATTTTGAAAATTTTTCGTGTTCTATCAGGCGCTTGTGAAAAAGCCGGGGGCTGCCCGGCCTTCTCTCACAATGCTCAGGCGGTCAGGCGGGTCAGCGCTTCGCGGTACTTGTCGGCGGTTTTCTGCGCGACGTCTGCCGGTACGGCCGGGGCCGGGGCTTGCTTGTTCCAACCGGTGGATTCCAGCCAGTCGCGCACGAACTGCTTGTCGAAGCTCGGCGGGTTGCTGCCTTCGGCGTAGCTGTCGGCCGGCCAGAAGCGGCTGGAGTCCGGGGTCAGCACTTCATCCATCAAGGTCAGGGTGCCGTCTTCGTCCAGGCCGAATTCGAACTTGGTGTCGGCGATGATGATGCCGCGGGTAGCGGCGTACTCGACAGCCGTGGTGTACAGCTTGATCGCGGTGTCACGCACCTGGGCAGCCAGTTCGGCGCCGATGATGGCTTCGCACTGCTCGAAGCTGATGTTCTCGTCATGATCGCCCACAGCGGCCTTGGTCGAGGGGGTGAAGATCGGTTGCGGTAGTTTGGCCGCTTCCTTCAGGCCTGCCGGCAGGGCGATGCCGCAGACGGTGCCGCTCTTCTGGTATTCCTTCCAGCCGGAGCCGACGATGTAGCCGCGCACGATGGCTTCCACAGCGACCGGCTTGAGGCGCTTGGCAACCACCGCACGGCCTTCGACCAGTGGCAGCTCGGCGGCGGAGACGACGTCTTCGACCTTGTCACCGGTGAAGTGGTTGGGCACCACGCCAGCCAGCTTGTCGAACCAGAAGTTGGAGATGGCGGTGAGGATCTTGCCCTTCTCCGGAATCGGTTGTTCGAGGATGACGTCGAATGCCGACAGACGATCGGTGGCCACCATCAGCATGCGCTTGTCGTCGATTTCGTAGAGGTCGCGGACCTTGCCCGAGTAGATCTTCTTCAGGCTCAGGGTGGTGGGTGTGCTCATGTCGGCATTTCCGTTTCTGGCAAACAAAACAGGCGAAACCTTTGCGGGTTTCGCCCATCGATTAACGGCTGGAGCGCACTGCAGGCCGCTTTTCAACGACCTGCTGGCGCCGGTCAGCCGAGATTATCCTGGATCAGGCTCAGCACGCGGCGCGATACATCGGCCGGGGCAATGGTGTTGAGGTCTTTTTCCACGGTGACCTGGACGCCATCGCCAACCGGGGTCAGGCGTACCTGATAGCGCTCGGCGCGGGCTTCGATCTCTTCCTTGCTCGGCGCACTGCCGAACAGGCGACCGAAGAAGCCTGGCTTCTCTTCGTTAATCTGAGCGCCTTCGGCCATGTTGATGTAGTACAGGCCAAGGCTGCGGTTGAGGTCGTCGACGCGCACGTTGCCGAGCTCCAGCGAACGGCCGACGCCGGACCAGGCGCGGTCGAAATCGGCGCCGAGGTTGAGCACCGGGTTGCCGTTGCCGTCTTCGCTCAGGCTGACGCGGCTGGGCGCGTCGTAGTCGCGTGCTGCAAGCAGCGACACCGAGCCGCCCTGCTCCACGCCACGAGCCATGCTCACCAGCATTTCGTCGAGCAGTGCAGCTTCGAGGCTGCTGGCGTTGCTGCTACGGGCAGCGAAATCGACATCGGCGGTGCTGCCGGCAGGACGCTCGGCGCTGCTGACGAAGACTTCACTGGTGTTGCGCTGCACGCCTGGCTCGATGCGCACGCGCACGCGGGTTTCGGCATCCGCCGAAACGCCGGTTACGCGGCTGCTGAGGCTGCGTGCCATACCTGCGGAGAGATCATCGAAACGCTGCCAGGCGGTGGTGAACTCACCGACCTGCGGGCGCTCGCTGGCGATGCGGAAGCCGTTGTCTTCGAAGAACTGACGCGCCAGCGGCCAGACTTCGGCCGGCACGCGCTGGGCCACGACCCAACGCGAATCACCACTGCGCTGCAGGGTGAATTCACGTTCATCGGCACGTACCTGCAGGCCTTGCGGGCGCGGCACTTCAAATTCAGCGGGGGTAGCGGTGGTGCTGGCAATCTGAGCGGGCACCGGCAGCAGCGGGTCGAGGCGCTTGGCCTGGACATCGGCCGGCAGTTGCATCGGTGCAGTCTGGCGCGCTTCCAGGTAGTCGCTGCCGCGATCACGGAAGTAGCCATTTTCACCCCAGAGCCAGCCACAACCGCTGGTGCTGGAGACGATCAGAGCAAGGGCGGAAAATCCGGCCAGTCGCTTCATGCGTAGAATCCTTGAGTTAAGCCAATACACCGCACTGGCGCATGGCCTGGCGCAGCGGTTCGTGACAGCGCGAGCTGAGCCAGGTCAGCGGCAGACGAATACCGTCGCCCATCAGGCCCATTTCGTGCAGCGCCCATTTCACCGGAATCGGGTTGGATTCGAGGAACAGTGCCTTGTGCAGCGGCATCAGACGGTCGTTGATGGCACGGGCGATGGCTGCCTCGCCACGCATGGCGGCGGCGCACAAGTCGCTCATGGCACGCGGCGCAACGTTGGCGGTGACGGAGATGTTGCCTTTGCCGCCCAGCAGCATCAGCTCGACAGCGGTGGCGTCGTCACCGGAGTAGACGAGGAAGTCCTTGCTGACGCGATCCAGTACGTCCTGGGCGCGCTGCAGGTCGCCGGTGGCTTCCTTGATGCCGATGATGTTGTCGATCTTCGACAGGCGCTCGACGGTCTCCGGCAGCATGTCGCACACGGTACGACCCGGCACGTTGTAGAGAATCTGCGGGATCGAGACGGCTTCGGCGATGTGGCGGAAATGCAGGTACAGGCCTTCCTGGGTCGGCTTGTTGTAGTACGGGGTGACCAGCAGGGCGGCGTCGGCGCCGACTTCCTGAGCGGCACGGGTCAGCTCGACCGATTCACGGGTGGAGTTGCCACCGGTGCCGGCGATCACCGGGATACGGCCGGCAACCTGCTTGACCACACGTTTGATCACTTCGATGTGCTCGGGCACTTCCAGCGTGGCGGACTCACCGGTGGTACCGACCGCGACGATGGCATTGGTGCCCTCTTGCAGGTGGAAATCCACCAATTTGCTCAGGGCCTCCCAATCCAGACCACCCTGCGCATCCATGGGCGTGACCAGTGCCACCATACTGCCCGCAATCATGCAACCGCTCCTGCCGGAAAATTTGAGCCGTAATGGTACTGGTGCCACCAATCCGGCACAAGCAACGGACAAGGGCTTATCAGGTCGTTTGCACATGACCTGCGTTTTTCCGCGACCGGCTATCGGCGCAGGCCGTCGTCCGATGCACAAGGCTTCGCCATTCCCCTCGGCGGTGCTTTTCGCTAACCTGCTGTCTTTGGTCTGCGGCTTCTCACGCGCGGACCGTTCATCGCTTTAGGAAGGCTGCATGTCCACCCCCCCCGTTCGCGAACAATTCCTCGTCATCAGCGCTCTCGGCCGCGATGCCATGGCCCTGACCAATCTGCTCAGCCGCACCAGCCATGAGAACCGTTGCGCGGTTATCAGCACTCGCCTGAGCCGTCACGGTGAATTCAGCGCCCTGGTGCTGCAGGTGTCCGGTAGCTGGGATGCACTGGCGCGCCTGGAGTCGAGCCTGCCGCTGCTGGCCAAGAAGCATGATTTCAGCGTGGACCTGGCGCGCAGCGCCGCCGCCGAGGTGCGCCCGCAGGCGCTGCCTTATGTGGCCTATGTCAGCGCCGTGTACCGCCCGGACATTCTCAACGAGCTGTGCCAGTTCTTCATCGACCACCGCGTCGAGCTGGAAGCCCTGACCTGCGACACCTACCAGGCGCCGCAGACCGGCGGCACCATGCTCAACGCCACCCTGACCGTGACGCTGCCGGCCGGCACGCAGATCAGCTGGCTGCGCGACCAGTTCCTAGATTTCGCCGATGCGCTGAATCTTGATGCCTTGATCGAACCCTGGCGCCCGCAAAATCCCTGATAGCCGCATGCAAGGAGTTTCCATGCCCGTTGAACTCGACAAAGCCGTTGCCGACTTCCAGGCCGAGGCCACCAGTGGCCAGCAGGTCAAGCTGTCCGACCTCAAGGGCCAGCAGGTCGTGCTGTATTTCTACCCGAAGGACGCGACCCCGGGCTGCACCACCGAGGGGATGGACTTCAGTGCTCGCTTCGAGCAGTTCAAGGCGGCCAACACGCTGATCTTCGGCGTGTCGATGGACAGCCTGAAGAAGCACGAAAGCTTCAAGAGCAAGCAGGCGTTCCCTTTCGAGCTGATCAGCGACGAAGAACATCAGCTGTGCGACCAGTTCGGCGTGTACCAGCTGAAGAAGAACTACGGCAAGGAATACATGGGTATCGTGCGCAGCACCTTCCTGATCGACAAGGACGGTGTGCTGCGTGAAGAGTGGCGCAACCTCAAGGTCGCCGGCCATGTCGACAAAGTGCTGGCAGCCGCCGAAGCCCTGAACAAAGGCTGAGCCCCTGCGCTGCACATGAAACGCCGCGACGGCCATTGGCAGTCGCGGCGTTTTTGTTGGGAGGTAGTCTGGTTTGAGCTGAGCAAACCCAAGCTACCAGGCATCGTTGCAGCACCCGTGTAGGAGCGGCGCCCCGCCGCGAACATGGGCGGCGCGCCATTGAAAGCTTCGCCCTGGGGCGGGGCTCCTACGAAAAGCCGCGCCGGAACCCAAGCCTGGCCTTTGCCATCGAAGCCTTATTCGGCGGACACCGGTTCGGTACGCGGCCAGGCGTTGATCACAGCCTTGAACAGGGTGGCCAGCGGAATGGCGAAGAACACGCCCCAGAAGCCCCACAGCCCGCCAAACAGCAGTACCGCGCAGATGATCGCCACCGGATGCAGGTTGACCGCCTCGGAGAACAGCAGCGGCACCAAGACGTTGCCGTCGAGCGCCTGGATGATGCCGTATACCACCATCAGGTAGAGGAACTGATCGCTCCAGCCCCACTGGAACAGACCGATCAACGCCACCGGCACGGTCACCACCACCGCGCCGATATAAGGCACCACTACCGACAGGCCAACCAGCAAAGCCAGCAACGCCGCATAGTTGAGGCCCATGTAAGCGAATGCGATGTAGGTGGCCACGCCGCAGATGATGATCTCGATGAACTTGCCACGGATGTAGTTGGCGATCTGCTGATTCATCTCCTGCGCCACCTGCGTGATCAGGGCGCGTTCGCGCGGCAGGTAGCTGCGGAACCACTGGCCGATCTGCTCACGGTCCTTGAGGAAGAAGAACACCAGGATCGGCACCAGCACCAGATAGATCATCACGCTGACCAGCATCGGCAGGCTGGACAGGGAGAACGACAGCGCCCACTGGCCGAACTTGCCGGCTTCGCCGCGCATGCTGTCGATCAGCTGCACGATCTGCGCATCGGTGATCAGGTTCGGGTAGCGCTCCGGCAGCAGCAGAAATACCGACTGCCATTCAGCGGCCATGCGCGGCAGCTCGTTGAACAGGGTGCTCAGTTGCTGCCAGAGCAGCGGCATCAACACCAGCATAAATACCGCCAGGCCACCCAAGAACAAGGCGAACACCAGCCAGACTGCCAGCACCTGCGGCACCTTGAGACGCTCCAGGCCATTGACCAGCCCCTGCATGAGAAAAGCCAGCACCAGGCCGGTCAGCACCGGCGCGAGCATCCCGCCCAGTGTCAGCACCACCGCAAAACCCAGCACCAGCAACACGGCCAGCACCACAGCCTGTTCATCGGAGAAGTAGCGGTGCAGCCAGTCGCGAATAACCTTGACCATCAACAATCCTTAATCTGCCAAAGAGGCGCGTTCGCTCTCTTTTTAGCCTGCATCACGGGGCGTGGCTCAGGCCTTACGCAACCAGTAACGATAAATACCCGCGTCGACCTCTTCATGCAGCAGCGCATGCCCGGCGAGACTGGCGAAGGCGCGAAAGTCGCGCTGCGAGCCGGCATCGGTGGCGCTGACCTTGAGCACGGCGCCACTGGCCAGGCGATTGAGCTCGAGCTTGGCCTTGAGCAAAGGCAGCGGGCAGCTCAGCCCGCAGGCATCGAGTTCAGCATCGAAAGCCGGTACGTCTGTCATCATCTACTCCTGATAGGTCGGCTAGGATACCCAAGCCGCCACAACCCTGGCCAGCGCGGTAGCTGGCCGGCTACAGTAACGCCTTTGCCTCCCGAGAGCCCTGAGTGCATGACTTTTCTGCGCCCCACCCTGCTGACGCTGGCCTGCCTGTTCGCCGCCCATACGGGTGCCAGTGATCTGCCGTCGCTAGGCGACGCCAGCTCCTCGATCGTCTCGCCCCAGCAAGAACACCAGCTCGGCCGTGCCTGGCTCGGCCTGCTGCGTGGTCAGGTTTCGCAACTGGACGACCCGCAACTCAAGGATTTCGTCGAGTCCAGCGTCTATCGCCTGTCGGAAACCAGCCAGCTGCAGGACCGCCGTCTGGAGTTCGTGTTGCTCAACAGCCCACAACTCAACGCCTTCGCCGCCCCCGGTGGGATCGTCGGGGTCAACGGTGGCCTGTTCCTCTATGCCCAGACCGAAGCCGAGTACGCCTCGGTCATGGCCCACGAATTGGCGCACTTGTCGCAGCGCCACTTCGCTCGTGGCGTCGAAGCGCAGCAACGCATGCAGTTGCCACTGATGGCCGCCATGCTTGCCGGTATCGTCGCCGCTGCGGCAGGTGCCGGTGATGCGGGTATCGCCACCATCATGTCGACCCAGGCCGCCGCCATTCAGGAACAACGGCGTTTCTCCCGGCAGAACGAACAGGAGGCCGACCGCATTGGCCTGGTCAACCTGGAAAAGGCCGGCTACGACCCACGCGCCATGCCGCTGATGTTCGAACGGCTGATGCGTCAGTACCGTTACGACGCCAAGCCGCCGGAATTCCTGCTGACTCACCCGGTGTCGGAATCGCGTATCGCCGATACCCGCAACCGCGCCGAGCAGTACCCCGCCACGGGCCGCGAAGACAGCCTGCGCTACCAGTTGATGCGCGCCCGCGTACAGCTGACCTATGAAGAGACGCCGGGCGTTGCTGCCAAGCGCTTTCGCGCCATGCTCGACGAGAACCCGCGCATCGATGCCGCGCGCTACGGCCTGGTACTGGCGCAGATGAAAACCGGTCAGCTCTCTGAAGCCGTTGAGACCCTGGCGCCGCTGCTGAGCAAGAGCCCGGACGATATCACCTACAACCTGGCGCAGATCGAGCTGGATATGGCGGCCAACCGACTGGACGCCGCCGAGCGTCGTCAGGAGCGCATGTTCACCCTCTACCCGAGCAATTACCCGTTGCAACAGGCCCGTGTCGACCTGCTTCTCAAGCAGCGACGCATTCCCGATGCCGAGCGCGCGCTGGACAATCTGCTCAAGACTCGCGCCAAGGACCCGGACGTCTGGTATCAGGTCGCCGAGGTACGTGGCCTGAGCGGCAATACCATCGGCCTACACCAGGCGCGCGCAGAGTTCTTCGCCCTGGTCGGCGATTACAACCAGGCCATCGAGCAACTGGATTTCGCCAAGCGCCGCGCCAGCAACAACTTCCAGCTGGCTTCGCGCATTGATGCCCGTCAACGCGAGCTTTCCGAAGAAAAACGCCTGGTCGAACAGATGCTGCGCTGATCGGGAGTATCTCGGTGCGCACAGCGCACCCTACTCCATCTCGTAGGGTGCGCTGCATTCACCGATAACGGCGTGGTGGCCCGGATACAATCCGGGACCCCGGCGGCAAATTCCCCGGAATGCATCCGGGCTACGCAAGCCTGTGAATACCGCGCCACAAAAAGAAGCCCCGCACTTGGCGGGGCTCTTTTATTTCAGCGCACTGCTCAGGCGCTTTGCGCCAGGTCCATCAGCTCGCGGTTGGCCACCGCGTACATGGCGTAGTCGGTGCCGGTCGCCGAACGCAGCTCGGCCAGCATCGCCTTCCAGCGGTCGACCAGGCGTTGATGCTGGTCGAGCCACAGCGCCACGCGCGCCTCGATTTCCTGCGGACCATCGGCCATCTGCAGTACCGACACGGTAATCGCACGTTGCTGCCAGTCCAGATCATCACGGAAGGCTTCGCGGGCCAGCGACTGCCAGTTGTTCTCCACCGGCAGATTGGTGATCTGCTGCAAGTACCAGGACAGCTCCAGCGCACCACCGACGGCGAAGTAGGCAGTGGCCACTTCGCTGGTGTCCTTGCCGGTCACGTCCGCCGCTTCGATGATCGGCAGCAGCGTGTACAGGTGGCTGGTGCCAGCGACGACGCGCGCCAGCTCTTCCGGTGTACCGGCTTCGACGAAGCTCTGGTAGCGCGCCAGCCACTGCTCGCGGGCCGGGCCTTCGAGCAATTCGTCCAGGCGACCGACCAGTGCTTCGATGCGCGGTGCGAAATGCGCCACGTCGCGCGCGGCGTCCAGCTCGTTACGGCGGCTGCGCAGGAACCAGCGCGTGGCGCGGCGGCCCAGACGCATCAGCTCGTCCATCAACTGCAGTTGCAGATCGGCCGATACCTTGTAATCCAGCGCCTCGATCTGCGACCACCAGTGCGGCAAGCGGAACAGATCACGCACGATGACATAGGCGCCAGCGACGTTGGCCGCGCTCATGCCGGTGGACTCCTTCAGACGCTGCACGAAGGTGATGCCCATGTGGTTGACCAGGTCGTTGGCGATCTGCGTGCTGACGATCTCGCGCTTGAGGCGGTGGCGGCGCATGGCGTCGCCGAACTTCTCGGTGAGGATCGCCGGGAAGGCGGTCTCCATCTCACGGGCCAGGTACTCGTCGTCCGGAACCAGGGACTTGAGGAGCGACTCCTTGAGGTCGATCTTGCTGTAGGAGATCAGCACCGACAGCTCCGGCCGGGTCAGGCCCTGGCCGTTGGTGGCGCGCTCGTTGAGCTCCTCGTCCGAAGGCAGGAACTCCAGGGCGCGGTCCAGCTTGCCGGCGCTCTCCAGCGCATTCATCAGGCGCTTGTACTCGCCGACGTGCTCACGGGCGCGACGCTCGGCCAGCGACAGCGCCTGGGTCTGCTTGTAGTTGTTGCCCAGTACCAGTTCGGACACATCATCGGTCATCTCGGCCAGCAGCTTGTTGCGCTGTTTCTCGGTCATGTCGCCGCCCGAGACGATCTCACCCAGCAGAATCTTGATGTTCACTTCGTGGTCGGAGCAGTCCACACCACCGGCGTTGTCGATGAAGTCGGTGTTGCTGGCGCCGCCATGCAGGCCGAATTCGACGCGACCGAGCTGGGTCATGCCCAGGTTGCCGCCCTCGCCCACCACCTTGGCGCGCAGTTCGCGACCGTCTACGCGCAGGGCGTCGTTGGCCTTGTCGCCGACATCGCCGTGGCTTTCCTTGCTCGATTTGACGTAGGTGCCGATGCCGCCGTTCCACAGCAGGTCGACCGGTGCCTTGAGCAGAGCATTGAGCAGCTCGGTGGGCGCCAGCTTGTCGGCGGCGATGTCGAAGCGCGCCTTCATCTGCGGGGTAATGGCGATGCTCTTGGCGCTGCGCAGGAAGATGCCGCCGCCATCGGAAATCAGCTTGGTGTCGTAATCGGCCCAGCTCGAACGCGGCAGCTCGAACAGACGCTTGCGCTCGACGAAGCTCTTGGCGGCGTCCGGGTTCGGGTCGATGAAGATGTGCATATGGTTGAAAGCCGCTACCAGCTGCAGGCTTTCCGACAGCAGCAGGCCATTGCCGAACACGTCGCCGGCCATGTCGCCGATACCGATCACGGTGACGTCGTCCTTCTGCACGTCGATGCCGCGCTCGCGGAAGTGACGTTGCACCGAAACCCAGCCGCCCTTGGCGGTGATGCCCATGCCCTTGTGGTCGTAACCGGCCGAGCCGCCGGAGGCGAAGGCGTCACCGAGCCAGAAGTCATATTCGGCGGCGATGCCGTTGGCGATGTCGGAGAAGGTCGCGGTGCCCTTGTCGGCCGCCACCACCAGGTAGGGGTCGTCGGCGTCGTGACGTACGACGTTCTGCGGCGGAACCACCTCGCCTTCCTTGAGGTTGTCGGTGATATCCAGCAGGCCGCTGATGAAGATGCGGTAGCAGGCGATGCCCTCGGCCAGCACCTCATCACGCGAGCCACCGACCGGTATCCGGCGCGGTACGAAGCCGCCCTTGGCGCCCATCGGCACGATCACCGCGTTCTTCACCTGCTGCGCTTTGACCAGGCCGAGCACTTCGGTACGGAAGTCCTCTTCGCGGTCCGACCAGCGCAGACCGCCACGGGCGACGTCGCCGAAGCGCAGGTGCACACCCTCGACGCGCGGGCTGTAGACGAAGATCTCGAACTTCGGCACTGGCCGCGGAATATCCGGAATCAGGCGCGGGCTGAGTTTGAAGCTGAAATAGGATTTGACCGCGCCGCTGGCGTCGGTCTGGAAGAAGTTGGTACGCAGGGTGGCTTTGATCAGGTCCAGGTAGCGACGCAGAATGCGGTCTTCGTTGAGCACGGCGACGTTATCCAGCGCAGCCAGGATGGCCTGTTCGAGCTTCTGCTGCTTGTCTTCCAGGTCGTCGGCAGTGAGCTTGCGCGCGAGGTAGAAGCGGGTACGGAACAGGCGCACCAGCTCCTTCGCGATGTCGGCGTGATTGATCAGGGTCGAGGCGATATAGCTGAGGTCGAAACCCAGGCGAATCTGCTTGAGATAGCGGGCATAGGCCCGCAGCAGCGCCACGTCACGCCAGGGCATGGCGGCGGTGAGCACCAGGCGGTTGAAGGCGTCGTTCTCGGCATCGCCGCCGACGATATGGATGAAGGCGTCCTGCAGCGTGTCGTTGAGCTGCTGGATGTCGACGTCGAGGCCTTCGGCGTAGGTGAAGGCGAAGTCATGAATCCAGAACTCGCGGCCATCGGCACGACGCAGCTTGTAAGGGAACTCGCCGAGCACACGCAGGCCGAGGTTCTCCAGAATCGGCAGCACGTCGGACAGCGGCAGCGGTGTGTCAGCGTGATACAGCTTGCAGTGCAGTTGCTGGTCGCCCTGCGCCAGTGGCTGATAGAAGCTCATCACCAGCGGCTTGTCGTTGCTCAGGCTGAGCAGATGCTGCATGTCCACCACCGCCGAATGCGGGGCGAAGCGCTCGCGATAGCCGGCCGGGAAGCCACCGGGGAACTCGGCCAGTACATTGGTGCCCTGGGCTTCGCCGAGGCTTTCCACCATCAGGCCGGCGTAGTCGTCCTTCCACGAACGGCAGGCCTGGATGACTTCCTTCTCCAGACGCACCGGGTCGATCTGGGTCTTGTTCTTCGGGTCGACGCGCAGGATGAACTGCACCCGCGCCAGCACCGACTCGGAGAAGAAGGTCCAGAACTCGCAGTCGGTAGCCTGCAGGCGCTCCATCAGCACCTGCTGGATCTTCATCCGGGTTTCGGTGGAGTACACGTCGCGCGGCACGTAGGCCAGGCAGTAGCAGAAGCGGCCATAGGGATCGCGGCGCAGGAACACGCGGATCTTGTTGCGCTCCTGAATCTGCACGATGGAAAGCGCCGTGCTGAACAGGTCGTCCACCGGGGTCTGGAACAGGTCGTCACGCGGCAGCACTTCCAGCACCTGGGCCAGTTCCTTGCCCAGGTGGGCGCTGCTGTCGAAGCCGGAACGCTGCTTGATCACGTCCACCTTGCGGCGGATGTAGGGGATGTTCCATACGCTCTCGGCGTACACCGCCGAGGTGTACAGGCCCATGAAGCGGCATTCCTTGATCACGTTGCCCTTGGCATCGAGTTCGCGGATGGAAACGAAATCCGGGTAGGCCGGACGGTGCACCCGGCTCGGCACCGCAGCCTTGGCGAAGGACAGCAGTTGCGGTTCGCGCAGATAGGCCACCGCCTCCGGCTCGATATGCAGTTCCTCGGCGGACAATCCGGTGCGCAGGCGCTTGGACAGACCCAGCAGGGATTTCTCGTCGTAGACCATAGTGCCGCCGTCGGCGGTCGGCGCGACGGTGAACTCTTCATAGCCGAGGAAGGTGAAATGGTTGTCCAGCAACCAGTTCAGGTACACCTTGATTTCGTCCAGCTCGGTCTTGTCCACCTTGAGCTTGGCGCGATCCAGCCAGGCCAGCAGCTCACGTGCCTTGGCCTTCATAGGCTGGAAGTCGGCGACGCTCATACGCACGTCACCAAATACCTCGTGAATGGCCTTCTCCAGAGTTTTCAGCTCGGCAGCGCTGGAGCAGCGGTCGATCTCCAGGAACATCAGCGCTTCCTGCAGCACGCCCTCGCCCTGGGTGCCGCGCGGCAGGATTTCCAGCAACTGACCATTCTGGTTACGGCGTACGCTGAATACGCTGTTCTGCAGCGTGTGGATGCTGTAGCCATGGCGGTTCAGTTCCATGCGCACCGAGTCGACCAGGAACGGGATGTCACCATGGAGGATTTCCACCGCGGTGTGGGTGGACTGCCAGCCGTGTTTCTCGTAATCGGGGTTGAAGGTACGCACCTGCGGTTTGGCGTGATCGAACTGCTCCAGCATGTGCCAGGCCGACAGGGTGCAGCCGACCAGGTCAGACAGGCGCCGCTGGGTCAACTCTTCAAGGGCGATGATGCCGAAGAACTGTTCGGCGAAAAGGGCTACTTGTGGCAGCGCCCGCTCACTCACGTGTTGTGCCAGGGCCGCTTGCAGTTGGTGCTGGAAGTCGGCTTTGCTGGCCGCCGTAAAGAACGCCATGGTTTTGCTCCATTGGGCTAGTGGCTCGACAGGAGGTCTGGATCGCTGCCGTGAGGTGTTAGTTCAACGTTAGTCCATGAAGCGACAATGACACTTGCGAGTCGCATGCGGACTGGCGTGAAGAGCGCGACCGACGGGTCACACATAACCAGCGAGCTTAACGAGGGATAGCCTGCAACCGCTTGCGGCGCTGCGACATTTTCTTTCAAGGCTGCATCGACACGGTGCATTGCCGATGGAGCCCTGCACAAGCTGAAGGCCCCCATCCTCAGCAGGCCTTCGACGGGAGGCGAATGCGCACTCAAACTTGAGCCGACTGTAAAAGGCCACGTTAGCCATAGACTTTTCTTCACGTTGTATGACAACTTGCCGACTCCTGAGAATCATCCTGAAGAAGATGGCGAGGCGTTATCGTGAGCTTTTTACTGTCCTGGCAACAAAAATTCCGAGCCCTTATCGCGCTCACCCTGATCAGCCTGGTCTTGATGGCGGCCGCTTCTCTGTGGGCCAGCCATAGCGTCAGCAGTGCATTACAGGCAAGGGAACAGGCAGCCGCCTATGCCAGCGCCAGCACTCAGTTGATGAACCACTGGTGGCAACAGAACGCGTTGCGCCAGCAGATCACCCCCGACCTGCAGCAAGCGTTCAATGACGGCCTTGGTGAATTGCAAGATCTTGTCGGACAACTGTTAACACAAGCCCAGGCCCTAGAAGATGACGCCACCTTGCAACACGCCCAGCAGATCCAGGCCGTGCTGCTTGAGGAACTGGCACAACAGCGCCAGTGGCTGAGCCTCAATCAGACCCTGGGGCTGACACCTTTCGAGGGCCAACGCAAAACACTGACGGAAAAAGGCAAGGCGTTGGAGGCGATCAGTTTCGACCTGATCAAACCCTTCATTACCAGTGCCCTGAGCAGCCAGCGTGATTATCTGTCGACGTTCGATCCAGCCTTCGCCCAGATTGCTCTGACGGCCATCGGCAAACTGCAGGAGCAGATCGCGGATCTCGAATGGCAAGACACGCCGATCGGCAAGAACGTGCAGGGCTATGCCCAAGCGTTCACTGATATCCACGGCAACATCCAGCGCATCAACGCGACCAATCAGCGCCTGCGCCAACTCGGCGAGCAATTGCAGACGCGCATTGACGAGCAAGCGCAAGCACTGCAGAGCGGCCTGTTATTGCGCCGCACGCAGGAAGCCGAACAGGCGCGCCTGTCGGCACTGTGGATGATGGGGCTGAGCTTCCTTGCCGTTGCTGCCCTGCTCTGCTTCACCCTGCTGCAGGCGTCACGCACGCTGGTCACCCGCCTGCGCAATGCCACCCAGTTGCTCACTCAGGTCGCTTCCGGCGATCTCACCGGCAAGCTGCCGGTAGGCAGCAACCCGCGTGACGAATTCAACCAGTTGGCCGAATCCGCCAACCGCATGATCCAGGGCATCGGCGGCATCGTTGCCGAAGTGGTGCGCGCCAACGGCGAGCTGAGCCGCCTGCACCATCACCTGGGCGATGCCATGCGCCAATTGGGTGACAACAGCACCCAGGTGGAGATACAGACCGAGCAGGCTGCCTCGGCCTCGCATCAGATCAGCGCCACCCTCAACGACATGGCGCAACGCACCGCCGAAGTCGGCACCGCCACCACCAGCGCTTACGATGCCGCGCGCGATGGCGGCAAGGTAATCGCTGCCAGCGTCGACAGCATGAGTCGCCTGGCGCAGCTGATTCAGGACACCCATAGCCAGGTCGATGCTCTTGGCCAAAGCAGCGCGCGGGTAAACGGTATCGTCGATGTGATCAACAGCCTCGCCGACCAGACCAACCTGCTCGCCCTCAACGCGGCCATCGAGGCAGCAAGAGCGGGTGACGCCGGCCGCGGCTTCTCGGTGGTGGCCGATGAGGTGCGCTCGCTGGCGCAGAAGACGGTCTCGGCAACCACCGACATCAGCACCATCGTCAGCGAGTTCCAGCAGCAGACCCGTCACATGCACCAGCTGATGAGCAATGGCCTGAACCTGGCCGCCGACAGCGAGCGACATGCAGCTCAGGTGGCCGACGCCATCAGCTCCATCACCTCGGCGATGGAGCGCCTGACCGGCGAGATGAACCAGGTCGTGGTGGCCATCGAGGAAGTGTCCACCACCACCGAAGACATCGCCGACAAGATGGAAACCATCAACGTGCATACCGGGCAAAGCAAGGACCTGCGCCATACCCTGGGCGGCCATACCGAGGGGCTGTCGTCTCAGGTCGATGCATTGGGACGCAGCGCCAGTCAGTTCCGACTGGCCTGAGCCCCATCGACTTTTCCTATATAGGGTGCACGTTTTAATTAGTTGGACGCCTCAGGCAGGCCGTTGAAAAATGACCGCCTTGGATGACGGCTACGGCCGTCGCAAGCCGTGCCAGCACCGGCCTATCGCTGCCTGCCTGAGGAGCTCCCGCGTGAACGATCTGCTTCTGAACTGTGACATCGGCGAAAGCTTCGGCGCCTGGACCATGGGCCTGGACGCCGAGGTCATGCCCTACATCGACTGCGCCAACATCGCCTGCGGCTTCCACGCTTCCGACCCCAGTGTGATGCGCAAGACCGTGGCCCTGGCCGTGGCTCACGACGTACGCATCGGGGCGCACACCGCCTATCAGGATCTGGTCGGTTTCGGCCGTCGCTCGATGGACTGCACGCCGCAGGAAGTCGAAGACCTGATGCTCTATCAGATCGGTGCACTGGAAGGCATCTGCCGCAGCCAGGGTACCCACGTCAGCTACGTCAAACCGCACGGCGCGCTGTACCAGGACATGATGCGCAAGCCCGCCACCCTGCGTGCGGTGATGAGTGCCGTGGCCAAGTACAACCGCCACCTGCCGCTGATGCTGATGTGCACCCGCGACAACAGCGCGGCGCAGGCCCTCGGTGACGAGTTCGGCCTTACCCTGTGGTTCGAGGCCTTCGCCGACCGCGCCTACGATGCCGCCGGTTTCCTGGTCAGCCGCAGCCTGCCGGGCGCTGTGCATCACGACAGCGAAGTGATCGTCAGCCAGGCGATCACCCTGGCGCGTGGCGAGGCACTGCAGGCCAGTGACGGCAGCGCGCTGCAACTGAACGCGCAGACCCTGTGCGTGCATGGCGACAACGCCAGTTCGGTGGCTGCCGTGCAACGCATCCGGCAGGCCTTCGACGGCCTGGCACAGGCATGAAGGCGCCCAACGTCCGGCTGGAAATCGCTGGCATCGACAGCCTGATCCTGCGCCTGTTCGACTTTATCGATGAAGCCAACATGCCGTGGATGCTGGCAGCGCGCACGCGCCTGCAGGAAGTGTTCGGCGGCGCACTGATCGACCTCGTGCCCTCCTACACCACCCTGTTGTTGCACTACGACCTGTGCCAACTCGACAGCAAACAGGTGCGGGCAAAGGTCACTGAAGCATTCGACGGTTTGCAACCTGCCGACCTGCAAGGCGGCCGCGAACACCAGTTGCCCACCTGGTACGACTGCAGCGTCGGCCCGGAGCTGCAACTGCTGGCGCGCCGCAGCGGGCTGAGCGAAGCCGAAGTGATCGCCCGGCACAGCGGCCACGCCTATCAGGTATTCGCCCTGGGCTTCGCCCCCGGCTTCGCCTTCATGGGTCTGGTCGAGGAAACCCTCGCCGCGCCGCGCCTGAGCACACCACGCAAACGCATCGCTGCCGGCAGCGTCGGTATCGCCGAACGGCAAACAGCCGCCTACCCGGTGGTTTCGCCCGGTGGCTGGAACCTGATCGGACGCACGCCCAGCCGTCTGTTCGGCAGCGATATCGAAGGCTATAGCCTGCTGCAACCCGGTGATCGCGTGCGCTTCGTAGCCATCGACCGCGCCGAGTTCATCCGTCTGGGCGGCGACGACAGTCCGCTGGAGGCCAGCCAATGAGCTCTCTTGATGGCGGCTTGCGTGCATTGCGCAGCAGCCCTTTCGTTCAGTTGCAAGATGGTGGACGTTTCGGCGTACGCCACCTTGGTGTGACCCAGTGCGGGGCCCTGGACTGGATCGCCCATCGCTGGGCCAACTGGTTGCTGGGCAATCCGCTGACTGCCGCCGTGGTGGAGATCACTCTGGGCAATGCCGAGTTCGAATGCAGCCGCGACGCCACCCTGGCGCTAACCGGTGCCGACCTCGGTGCACGGCTGGACGACCAGCCGCTAACACCGTGGCGCAACTTCGCAGTCCGCGAAGGCCAGCGCCTGAGCTTCGCCCAGCCGCGCCAGGGCGCGCGTGCCTACCTGGCTGCGCCGGGTGGATTCCAGGCACCCTTGGTGCTCGGCAGCTGCGCCAGCATGCTGCGCGAAGGGCTTGGCGGCCTGCTGGGCGATGGCCGTGCCATTGCTGTCGGCGACTCGCTGGGCTGGACCGCTGCCGCTGGCGCAACGCGGCAGATGCCCGCCGAATTCATTCCCGAATATCAGGCTGCGCCTCGCCTGCAACTGGTACTGGGCGCGCAAATTGGCGACTTTCGCGGGCAGAGCCTGTTCGACGCTTTCAACAGTGAATGGCTGATCGACCAACGCGCCGACCGCATGGGCATTCGCCTGAACGGTCCGCAACTGCAATGCCAGAGAGGCTCAATGATCTCCGAAGGCATCCCTTTGGGCGCCGTACAGGTGCCGCCGGACGGCCAGCCGATCATCCTGCTCAATGATCGTCAGACCATCGGTGGCTACCCGCGCCTGGGTGCGCTGACGCCACAGGCCGTGGCTCGGCTGGCGCAATGCCTGCCAGGGCAGACCGTACACCTTGTCCCCACCACGCAGGACAGCGCCCTGCTAACCCAGCGTCAACTCCTCGCGCAGTGGCAATAGCGCCGCGTAGCAATGGCCCACCTGCGGCAATGGCGGGTCACTGCGGCGCTGGCGATCAGCCTCTCATTTCTGTTGCCAGACTGTTCATGAACAGCGCCGCAGATAGCGGCTGAAGCCGCAAATGCATTAAAGTCGGCGGTCTGCACGCGCGGCAATCAAAGCCCCGCCCATCCGCCAGAAGAGCCCTACGATGGAACACCGTGAAGCGCTGGTCGCGTTACGCCAATTTCTCTCCACTCAGATCCTCGGCCAGGAAAAGCTCATCGAGCGTTTGCTGATCGCGCTGCTCGCCGATGGCCACCTGTTGGTCGAAGGTGCCCCTGGTCTGGCCAAGACCAAGGCGATCAAGGAGCTGGCCGAAGGTATCGAGGGCGAGTTCCATCGCATCCAGTTCACCCCGGACCTGCTGCCAGCAGACATCACCGGCACCGAGATCTACCGCCCGGAAACTGGCAGCTTCGTGTTCCAGCAGGGGCCGATCTTCCACAACCTGGTGCTGGCCGACGAGATCAACCGCGCCCCGGCCAAGGTGCAGTCGGCGCTGCTCGAAGCCATGGCCGAGCGCCAGGTCTCGGTCGGACGCTCGACCTACGATCTGTCGCCACTGTTTCTGGTCATGGCCACGCAGAACCCCATCGAGCAGGAAGGCACCTACCCGTTGCCGGAAGCGCAACTCGACCGCTTCCTGATGCATGTGAAGATCGGTTTTCCCGACGCGGCCGTGGAGCGCAAGATTCTCGCCCAGGCCCGCGGCGATGCGCTCAATGGTGAGGCCAAGCCCGAGCACCGGGTCAGCCAGCAGGCGGTGTTCGCCGCACGCAAGGAAATTCTCGGCCTGTACATGGCCGATGCCGTGGAGGAATACCTGGTGCAACTGGTCATGGCCAGCCGCACCCCGGCCAAGTTCGACGCCGAGCTGGCCGACTGGATCGCTTACGGCGCCAGCCCGCGCGGCTCCATCGCCCTCGACCGTTGTGCACGCGCTCATGCCTGGTTGGCCGGGCGCGACTTCGTCAGCCCGGAAGATATCCAGGCGGTGCTGTTCGACGTGCTGCGCCACCGCATCATCCTGTCTTTCGAGGCGGAAGCCTCGGGGGTCGATCAGGATCGCGTGATCCAGCGCATCCTCGACGTGGTGGCGGTGGCCTAAATGCCATATTGCGCGCTTGTCTCCCCTCTCCCGCTTGCGGGAGAGGGGTCGGGGGAGAGGGCAGCGAAACGCTCCACCCTCTCCCCAGCCCTCTCCCATGAATGGGCGAGGGAGCACGGCAAGATGGCGTGAGACCGATATGTCCAGCCCAACCCCGATACCCGGCATCCATATCGCCCTCGGCGAGCTGATCGACATGCGCCACAAGGTGCATGAGGTGCCCCTGTTCTCCACCCCGGCCCGCCGTAGCCCGCTGATCGGCCTGCATCACTCCAAGCTGCGCGGCCGCGGCGTGGACTTCGACCAAGTGCGCGTCTACCAGCCGGGCGACGATGTGCGCACCATCGACTGGCGCGTCACCGCACGTACCCAGGAGCCGCACACCAAGCTGTTCCACGAAGAGCGCGAACGTCCCATCTTCATCATCAGCGAGCAGAGCCAGCGCCTGTTCTTCGGCTCCGGCCAATGCTTCAAGTCGGTGCTGGCCGCTCGCGCCGCTGCGCTGATCGGCTGGGCCGCGCTGGGTCACAACGATCGCATCGGCGGCCTGGTGTTCGCCGACAACGAGCATCACGAGGTCAAGCCACGGCGCAGCAAGCAGAGCCTGCTGCAACTGCTCAACCTGCTGGCCCGCGCCAACCAGGCGCTCGGTCCGGAAAGCCAGGCCAACACGAACCGCGACAATTTTGGCCTGGCCCTGCGTCGCGCCCGCGAGGTGCTGCGCCCCGGCAGCCTGGTAATCGTGCTCTGCGACGAACGTGCCCTCAGCGACAACGCCGAACAGCAACTCACCTTGCTCGCACGCCACACGGACCTGTTGCTGCTGCCACTGTCCGATCCGCTCGACCACGCCTTGCCGGCCGCCGGCCTGCTGCGCTTCACCCAGAACGGTGCGCAGTTGGAGCTCGACAGCCACAATGGCGACCTGCGCCAGGCTTATCGCACCCAGGCCCAGGCCCGCGAGGCGCGCTGGCAACGCCTGGCACAGAAGCTGGGCGTGCCGCTGCTGCCGCTGAGCACGCAGTTCGAACTGGTCGAGCAATTGCAGGAGCAGCTCAGCAGCCTGCACGCGAGAAAATCCCTATGAATCCCATCGACCAGTTGCAGCCGCTGATCGATCCAGCGCCCGTGCCCTTGTGGCCGCCGGCCCCCGGCTGGTGGTTGCTCGCCGTGCTCTTGCCACTGCTGGGTTGGGGACTGTGGCGCTTGCTGCGCAATTGGCGACGCCGTCCGCCAAAGGTGGCCACACAGCAAACACTCGACCCACTGCGCCAGGCTGCGCTCGACGAACTGGCGCGTCTGAGCAAGCCCTTCGACGGCGCCCCGGCCGGCCCCTGGCTGCAGCAGCTCAACGCCCTGCTCAAGCGCCTGTGCCGCGAACGCTATCCCGAGAGTGCCAGCCACACCCTGAGCAGCCGCGCCTGGCTGGCGTTTCTCGATAACCGCTGTCCGGCGGCGGGTCTGACCCGCTGGATGATACTCGTCGACGGTAGCTACAGACCGCAGTGCACGTTGAGCGACAAGGCCATAGTGGAGCTCGATCAGGCCATCGCCACCTGGATTCGCAAGCATGTTTGAGTTCGCCTGGCCCTGGGTCTTTCTGCTCGCGCCGCTGCCCTGGCTGCTGCGTCTGCTGCTGCCGCCGGCCGACAGCGGTGATGCGGCGCTGCGCGTCGGCTTTCTCGACGAGTTGCAGGCCCTGAGCGGGCGTCGCGCCCGTGCTGCCCTGCCCAGCTGGCGCCAGCAAGCGCCGCTGGTGCTGCTCTGGTGCCTGTTATTGTGCGCTGCCGCCCGGCCACAGTGGGTCGGCGAACCGCTACCGCTGCCGGCCAGCGGCCGCGATTTGCTGCTCGCCGTGGATGTCTCCGGTTCCATGGATTACGCCGACATGCAGTGGGATGACGAGCCAATCAGCCGCCTGGAGCTGGTCAAACGCCTGCTCGGCGATTTCATCGAAGGTCGCCGTGGCGATCGCGTTGGCCTGATCCTGTTCGGCAGCCAGGCCTATCTGCAGGCGCCGTTGACCTTCGACCGCCACACCGTACGCACCTGGCTGGACGAGGCGCTGATCGGCATCGCTGGCAAGAACACTGCCATCGGCGACGCCATCGGCCTGGCAGTCAAGCGCCTGCGCCAACGTCCGGCGCAAAGTCGCGTGCTGGTGCTGATCACCGACGGCGCCAACAACGGCGGCGAAATCGATCCGATGGTGGCTGCACAACTGGCCGCCGATGAAGGTGTGCGTATCTATGCCATCGGCATCGGCGCAGACCCACAGCAAAGCGGTGTATTCGGCAGCTTCGGCTTCAGCGCGTTGGATCTGGACGAAACCAGCCTGCGCGCGATCACGGACGTCACGGGCGGTGAGTATTTCCGCGCACGCAATCAGGCCGAGCTGACCCAGATCGAACAGACCCTCGACCGCCTCGAGCCCGTCGCCCAGCAACCCACCCTCGCCCGCCCGGCCCAGGCCCTCTATGCCTGGCCACTGGCGCTGGCGCTGCTGGGCTCGCTGCTGCTGGTCAGCCAGGTGCTCTGGCCTGACCTGCTACAGCGGCTCAGGAGGCGCGCATGAGCCTGCTCTGGCCGGAATGGCTGCGCCCATTGTGGCTGCTGGCCGCGCCCTTGCTGGCCTGGCTGCTCTGGCGCCTATGGCATCGCGAGCGCCAGAGCGGGCGCTGGCAACTGTTGCTGCCCCCTGTATTCCATCAGGCGCTGCTCAAGGGCGGCAGCGGCCGCTCCAGCAAGCTGCCCTGGCTGGCACTCGGCCTGGCCTGGCTGCTCGCCGTACTGGCGCTACTCGGCCCCAGTTGGCAGCGCGTCGAGCAGAGCAACCAGAAGCCTGCCGACCCACTATTGATCCTGCTCGAACTGACGCCGCAGATGCTCGCAACCGACGGCCGGCCCAATCGCCTGGAGCAGGCTCGGCGCAAGCTGCTCGACCTGCTCGAAGCCCGTCGCGACGCGCAGACGGCAATCATCGTTTACGCCGGCAGCGCCCACAGCCTGGTGCCGCTGTCCGATGACCTGGCCACCAGCCGCAACCTGCTTGAAGCGCTGAAACCGTCGCTGATGCCGGAGCCGGGCCGACGCGCCGATCTGGCCGTCGCGCGCGCGCTGCAACTGCTCGACCAGGCACAGCTGGGCCAGGGCCGCCTGCTACTGATCACCAGCGCCCTCGATGACGAGGAACGCAGCGGTATCCAGCAGGCATTGGAGAAACGCTCGGTACCGCTGCTGGTGCTCGGCGTGGGCAGTCGCGAAGGCGCACCAGTGGTGCAAGAGGACGGTAGCTTCCTCAAGGACTCGCGCGGCGCCATCCTCATTCCGCGCCTGGATGCACGCGGCCTGCGGGAAACCGCCGAGGCCCATGGCGGTCGCTATGCGACGATCCGCCTGGACGACGACGACCTGCGCCGCCTGGGCCTGCTCGATGGCCCACAGGCAATGCGCGCGGCAGGTGAGCCGACCTTGCTCGACAGCCATATCGACCAGGGCTACTGGCTGCTGCTGCCACTGCTATTGCTGGCCGCCTGCGCCGGGCGCCGCGGCTGGCTGTTCTGCCTGCCACTGCTGCTGATGCTGCCGCCACAAAACAGCCAGGCCTTCGAATTCGACGACCTCTGGCTGCGCCGCGATCAGCAGGGCCAGCGCCTGCTGGAAGCACAACGCCCTGACGAAGCCGCCCAACGCTTCGTCGATCCGCAGTGGCAAGGCAAGGCTCTCTATGAAGCCGAGGATTACTCTGCCGCCGCAGAGCGTTTCGCCA
This sequence comes from Ectopseudomonas mendocina, assembly GCF_007049795.1. Classification (GTDB taxonomy): domain Bacteria; phylum Pseudomonadota; class Gammaproteobacteria; order Pseudomonadales; family Pseudomonadaceae; genus Aquipseudomonas; species Aquipseudomonas mendocina_D. The sequence continues at coordinate 156,028 of NZ_SCFY01000007.1, read as the reverse complement.
AGGGCGACAGCGCCATCGATCACTACAATCGCGGTAACGCCCTGGCCAAGGCCGGTGAACTGGAAGCGGCGCTGGATGCCTATGAGCAGGCCCTGGAACGCCAACCGGAGCTGGCTGCCGCGCAGCACAACAAGGCCCTGGTGGAAGAAGCGCTGCGCCAACGCGAGAATCAGCAGCAATCCGGCGAGGGTGACTCGGCCGAGCAGCAAGCACCCGACGACGATCAGGCCGAGCCGAAGGAATCCACGGCCGGCCAGCCCGCCGACAGCACCGCTGCACAGCCTACCCAGCCGAGCAGTAGCGGTGAAAACAGCGAGAGCAGCGCAGTACAGGGCAGCGCGAATGGCGCCGGGGAAGACAGCCAACCCGACAGCCACACCGACAGTGCCTCCCCGGACGATGCAGAGCCCGTTGAGCAACCCCGCACGGAAGCCGACCTGGGCACCGCGGCAGAACGTCGGCAAGCGCTGGAACAATGGCTGCGGCAGATCCCGGACGACCCGGCGGAGCTGCTGCGGCGCAAATTCTGGTATGAACAGCAACAGCGTCAGGACTCGAACCGATGAAGCGTCTGGTCTTCCTGCTTCTTCTAGTGCTCGCGGGGCAGGCCCATGCCGAAGCCTTTTTCGCCAGCGTCGACCGCACTCGCCTGAGCGAAGGCGAAACCGTGGTACTGACGCTGGAGTCGACTGACCCGACCCGCTTCGGTCGACCCGACCTGAGCCCGCTGGAGAAAGACTTCGAGGTACTTGGCAGTCGCCAGGTCAACCGTCTGAGCAGCATCGGCGATGCACCGCGCGCCAGCACTCGCTGGATCCTCACCCTGCAGCCGCGCCGCAACGGCGAGGTGACAATCCCGGCAATCCGCCTTGAAGACGCCGAAACCCTGCCAATCACGCTGAATGTCGAGGCAGCCGTCAGCGCAGGCGATGGCGAACAACTGGCACCGGTATTCATCGATGCCAGCCTCGATCAGGACAACGTCTACGTCCAGGCTCAGTCGGTGCTGACCCTGCGCATCTACCACTCGGTGTCTATGTACGACGACAGCATCCTGACGCCGCTGCGGTTGCCCGATGCCCGCGTCGAACAACTGGGCGAACCGCGCACTTACGAAAAGAGCATCGGCGGCGTGCTGCACGGCGTGATCGAACTGCAGTACGCCATCTACCCGCAACGTAGCGGCGAGCTGGTGATTCCCGGACAGACCTTCAGCGCCACCCTGGTCGACCGCTCGCGCAGTACCGACTTCCTGCCATTCGGGCCGCGCACCGGCAAGGTCTCACGGGTCAAGTCCCCCGACATTCCGCTGCTGGTCAAACCGAAGCCGGCTGACTACCCGCCTGACGCGCCCTGGCTGCCTGCACGTGCACTGGGCCTGGCGGAAACCTGGAACCCGCAACCGGAGCAGAGCCAGGTCGGCGACTCACTGACCCGCCGCCTGATTCTCAAGGTCGACGGACTTTCCAGTGCCCAGCTGCCGCCATTGCCGGCGACCCAGGTCGATGGCCTGCGCCGCTACCCGGATCAGCCGCAGATGAGCGACCAGAAGAGCGAAACGGGCATCATCGGCACCCGCGAGGAACGCGAGGCGCTGGTGCCCAATCGCAGCGGCAGTTTCGACCTGCCGCCTCTGGAAGTGCTGTGGTGGAACACCCAGACCGACACACTGGAGCGCACCACCCTCTCCGCCCGCACGTTGCAGGTCGCGGCAAACCCGCAGCTACAGAACGATGAACAACCCAATACACCGATGGTGACGACCCAGGTGATCGAGGGGCCGGACCTGTGGCCCTGGCAGTTGGCCTGCGCGCTATTGAGCGTAACCACGCTGCTCGGCTTCGGTTTGTGGTGGCATGCCCGCCGGCAACCGGCGATCCAGCGCGCGGCACAGAGCGGCCCCAGCCCGCGCACGCTGCTCGACGACATCAAGCGGGCCTGCCAGGCCGGCGATGCCCAGGCCACGCGCCATGCACTCGACGCCTGGGCCCGTCAGCAACCGGAAACCCTCGCCGATATGGCCGCACGCTACGTGCCGCTGTCGGACGCCCTGGACGGTCTTAATGGCGCGCTGTACAGCGAAGTTGGCCAACAGTGGCAAGGCGAGGAGCTGTGGAAGGCAATTCGCAACCTGCCCGCCGCACAGGAGCCAAGCGCAGCGCCGCAGGAAAGCAGCGCGCTGCCGCCGCTGTATCCGCGCTAGCACTGATCTCGCGGGCATCGAAGCGAACCCCACGCAGCGCGTTCGGATCACGGCGACAACGCCAACGTGGCTGGCGCCTACGGATTGCAGTGGCCCCACAGAACTGTAGGAGCCGGCTTGCCGGCGATACACCCTATGGCTGCAATGATCGCCAGCAAACTGGCTCCTACAAAGCGCACAGCGGAAACATACCGATAGCCCATAAAAAAACCGCGGCCCAAGGGCCGCGGTTTTCGTTCTACGCGATAGGCATCAAGCCTTGGCGCGCATTTTCTCGGTATTGATCAGGAAGCGAGCCAGAGCCGGTAGCAGCCAGATCGCACCGATCATGTTCCACAGGAACATGAAGGTCAGCATCAAGCCCATGTCTGCCTGGAACTTGATCGCCGAGAAGATCCAGGTCGCCACACCGATCGCCAGGCAGACGCCGGTGAACAGTACCGCCTTACCGGTAGACTTCAGTGTCTCGTAGTAGGCTTCCTGCAGCGGCATGCCCTGACGCAGGTAGGTCTCCAGACGGCTGTAGATGTAGATGCCATAGTCGACACCGATACCCACACCCAATGCGATCACCGGCAGCGTGGCGACCTTCACACCGATACCCATGAAGGCCATCAGCGCGTTGCCCAGCACCGAGGTCAACACCAGTGGCAGGATCACGCAGAGGGTCGCAGCCAGCGAGCGGAAGGTCAGCAGACACATGATGCTCACCGCCGCGTAGACGGCGATCAGCATGGTGGTCTCGGACTCGGCGATTACCTCGTTGGTCGCGGCTTCGATACCGGCGTTACCGGCAGCCAGTACCACCTGAAGGTCGTCAGTGGTGTGCTGCGCAGAGAACTCTTCAGCCGCAGCCACGGCGCGCGACAGGGTCTCGGCCTTGTGGTCTTCGAGGAACACCAGCACCGGCGCCACCGAGCAGTCGGCGTTGTACAGGCCTTCGGCACGGGCAATGGAGTTGTTCAGTACGTCCTGGTTACGCGACAGGGTTTCCCATTTCAGGTTGCCCTCGTTCATGCCCTTGATCACCTGCTTGGACACGGTGACCATGGAGATGGCCGACTGCACGCCCTCGGTGTTCTCCATCTTCCACATCAGCTCGTCCATGGCGGCCAGGCTGTCATAGGTAGAGCAGCCTTCGGGGCCGGTCTTGATCATGACTACCAGCACGTCGGAACTGGTCGAGTAGTTGCGGATGACGAAGTCATTGTCCAGGTTGTAGCGCGAGTCCGGATGCAGTTCCGGCGCGCCCTGATCGAGGTCGCCGATCTTCAGGTTCTGCCCGTACCAGACACCACCAGCCAGCGCCACCACGGCAACGACAACGGAGATCGGTGCCACCATCGGATGGGCGAAGTTGGAAATGGCGCGCCAGACCGGATGATCCTTGGCAGCCTCCTCGCGGCTCTTCTTCACCGCACGGTTGCCGATACCGATATAGGAAATCACGACCGGCAGCAGGATCAGGTTGGTGAGGATGATCACCGCCACACCCATCGATGCGCCGATGGCCAGTTCGCGGATCACGCCGATATCGATCAGCAGCAGGGTAACGAAGCCAACTGCGTCGGACAGCAGCGCCACCAGCCCCGGGATGAACAGTTGGCGGAACGCCATGCGCGCGGCGGAGAGTGCATCGGTCGCCTCACCCGATGCCATGGCGATGCCGTTGATCTTCTGCACGCCATGGGAGATGCCGATGGCAAATACCAGGAATGGCACCAGCATCGAATAGGGATCGAGACCGAAGCCCAGGGTGTGCAGCAAGCCCAGCTGCCAGATCACCGCGACCAGCGTGGTGACCAGCACCGCCAAGGTGCTCTTGACGCAGTGGGTGAACCACAGCAGCAGCACGAAGGTGATGCCAATGGCCACGGCAAAGAACAGCGCCACACCGATCAGGCCATCGATGAGATCACCGACCTTCTTGGCGAAGCCGATGATATGCACCTTGACGTTGGGATTCTGCGCCTCGTACTTCTGGCGAATCTTGTCTTCAAGCTCGTGAGAGAACTTCTGGTAGTCCAGCTTGATCAGCTTGCTCTGATCATTCGGGTCCGGGTAGGACTCGAGCAGCGGAATATCGACGATGCTGGACTTGAAGTTGTTCGCCACCAGGCGACCGATCTGACCGGACTTGAGGATGTTGCTACGCAGATCCTCAAGGCTGTCTGCAGAACCGTCGTAGGTCTGCGGGATCACTTCGCCGCCGGCGAAGCCCTCTTCGGTCACTTCGGTCCAGCGCACGCTCGGACTCCACAGCGACTTCAGACCGGAGCGGTCGACGCCAGGAATGTAGAACGCCTCGTCATTGATCTGCCGCAGCGTTTCCATGTATTCCTTGCTGAAGATGTCACCATCGGTGGCTTCCACCGAGATGCGCACCGTGTTACCCAGGTTGGCCAGGTCATTACGGTGCTCGAGCATCTTCTGAATATAGGGGTGCCCCAGCGGAATCATCTTCTCGAAACTGGTCTGCGGGCGTACCTGGGCAGCCTGATAGAACAGGAAGATGCTGATCAGCAGGCAGATCAGGATCACCGCCGGGCGATTGTTGAAAATCAGCCGTTCAAGGAAGGAAGCAGGCTGTTGTTGGTGCTTGGTCATGCAAAGGCTCCCGGCTTGTTATTGTTGGCCCAGATCGGCGCCAGTCGAGGCGGCGAGGTGAACGCCGCCCTGCCCCACCAGGATCAGGTTGCCGTTATCCAGTGCAGCTACCCCGGCCAGCGAAAGGCGGTCGGGACGGTTGATCAGGCTGAAAGTCTGACCGTGATCCTTGCTGCGCAACACGGTGCCACCGTGCCCTACCACAGCGACGTTGCCATCATTGAGCAGCGCGCCATCGGCCAGACCGAACTCCAGCGGACCATTGTTCGGCGTATTGAGTTTGACCTGCTGCCAGCTATCACCGAAGTCGGTGGAACGGAACAGGTGGCCGCGCAGGCCGTAGGCCAGCAAGGTGGCCGACTGGTCGGTGCCGAGCACGCCGAACAGCGAACCCTCGTAGGGCAGATCCTCGATGCGTTCCCAGGTCTGGCCCCAGTCAGCGGAGCGGAACATCTGGCCCAGCTCACCGACGATAAACAGGCCCGAGTCCTTCACAGCGGCAATGGCATTGAGGTGATAGGCGTCTTCGTTGTCGAGACGATCGCTGGCGTCTTCCCAGTTCTGGCCACCATCGTTGGTTTCCAGCAGCGCGCCATAAGCGCCCACGGCGTAGCCGGTCTCAAGATCCTTGAACCAGATATCCAGCAGCGGCGCCTCGCGTTCGAGGTCTTCGTACTGCTTGGTCCAGGTCAGGCCGCCATCGGTGGTCGCGAGGATCTGCGCATCGTGACCGACGACCCAACCATGCTGCGCATCGACGAAGAACAGGGAGGTCAGCATCTGGCGAGTCGGCACCTTGGCCTGCTGCCAGCTTTGCCCCTGGTCGTTGGAATAGAGAATGTGGCCACGGTCGCCAACGGCAACCAGGCGCTCGCCGGTGTTGACCACATCGAGCAACAGGCTGTGCACGGCCTTGGGCGACTCGATGGCGAAGCCGGCATCAGCCGCAGCCGAGGTCTCGGCCTGCAAGGGTGCGGCAGCGAAAGCCAGAATGGAAAGCACACTGCACAGCGAGAGCGCTTTAGCCAGCGGCGAATGGACACGGAGCGCCGATTTGCGCGCCAGGATGGGCGCCAGACCGGACTGGGTGCGCCGCATGACGGGCTCACTCATATACCTTCCCCCTTTCTTGTTATAGGCGGTACTGCTGATTAGCAGGCCGCTCATCCTAGCGAGCTTCGGAAAGCCCTGACAATTGGCGCGACGTTATGTTTTGTTAAGGCAAAACCCGCGTGATAGAAGCCTATCCATCAAGCTGATACGAAAAGGCCGCTACTACTGTAGCGGCCTTCGCGTGAGACTACACGACTATTATCGCGTACCGCGGCGACGCAGGGCTGCTGGCTTGAAGTAGCCGTCGTCTGGAGTGGCCTGGGTGAAGTCGATGGTATTGCTCTCTTCGTTGTCCAGGTTCTGCACGTGATAACGACGCGCCTGCAGATCATGGAACACATCGAGCGCTGACCAGGTGGTCGGCAGGTCGTAGTAGTTCTTCAGGTAGGCGATGGATACGCGCCACAGCTCGCCACGACCGTCGTACTGATCCACCACCGCAGCCTGCCAGCTGTCCTCGTCGAGGAACAGGGTACGCTTGGAGTAGATGTGGCGGGCGCCGGACTTCAGCGTGCCCTCGACCACCCATACGCGGTGCAGTTCGTTACGGGTCAGCGCCGGGTTGAGGTGACCCACCTGCAGCAGATCCTTGTACTTAACGTCAGGGCTGGTGACCTTGTAGTTGTTGTACGGGATGTAGATTTCCTTCTTGCCCACCAGTTTCCAGTCATAGCGATCCGGAGCACCGTTGAACATGTCGGTGTCGTCGGCAGTACGCAGACCGTCAGCAGCGGCGATCGGGGTGTCGTAAGCCAGGTTTGGCGCACGACGCACGCGGCGCTGACCGGCGTTGTAACCCCAGGCCTGACGGGGTTCCTTGACCTGATCCAGAGTCTCGTGAACCAGTACCGCACCACCGGCCAGACGCGCCGGGCTGGTGGTGAAGGACAGGTAGTAGAACATGATGTTGTTCAGGTCGGCGAAGGAGCCGTTCTGCAGGTAGTACTTGAACAGCGCTTCCTGCTGGGAAGTGACCAGCGAGTAAGCGCCATTGCGCTGCACTGCCACTTCCGAGGCGCGACGCACAATATAGGTGCCGCGGTAGCGGGCGATGTGGTTCCACAGCGCCTCGACACCGTTCTGCGGGATCGGGAACGGGATTCCGCCGTAGGCATCGGAGAAGCCGTTGCCGCCATCGACCAGCTTGGCGCTGGTGGCGTTCTTGGCGGTGTTGTCATAGACCCACTGCGGCGCGGAGCCGGAGCGGCGGGTCTGGTAGACCGGCATCTGGTAGGTTTCCGGATAAGCCTTGAACATGGCGATCTGACCAGGAGTCAGGTTGGCCTCGTACTGGCTAAGGTTGGCCGCGGTGATGGTGAATAGCGGCTTGTCGTCCGGGAACGGATTGACGTGGTGCTGGCCAGAGCGAGTGTAGCCAGCCGGCGCCTGAGTGATGCCACCGGTCCAGGCCGGAATGGTGCCGGCGGCGTTGCCGGCTTTTTCGGCGCCGAAGGGGGTCAGGGTATCGCCAAGTTTTGCGGCTTCCTGCGGGGAAACGGCAGCCAGCGCGGAGCCGGCGGAAAATGCCAGCGCAACGGCTACGGCCATCAGCCTGTGCTTGTTCAGCATGGGTAATTCTCCGTGAAGAGTCTGACCGGGCGCCCAACGGCGCCCGGCGTTTTTTCTGGTTATGGGTATTAGAAGGAGTACTTGACGTTCAGACCGATATTGTCTCGGTCGCGCGCACCGTTGTTCTGGCCTGCGCCATAGAACTCGGTGTACTGGAGCTCGGCTTCCAGGCTGTTCAGGTAGCTGGCACGCATACCAACGGTGTAGGCCTTGCGACCTTCGATGAAGTTGCCGGTCTGGTGCGAGTTACCTTCGAAATCGTGCTTGAACACGGCGAAGGGCGACAGGTTCACGCCAGCGTAAACGTCGTTCCAGGTACCGGAGAGCACCAGGGTGTAGCCATAGGCGTTCTTGTTGACCTGGTCGTCACGGTCGTAGCCGGAGATGTAGGAGCCATTACCACGCCCCGAGTAGTAGCGAGTACCGTTGCGGGACTCGTACTGCAGGCTGTCGCCACGCAGGTGCTCGGAGGCCAGTTCGGCGATCCCGAACAACGAGTCAAAGCCCAGGCTCGGGCCGAAGTTATAAATAGTACCCAGGGAAGTGTTGAATGCTTCAACGCGGGTGTAGTTGTGAATCTGATCGCCCAGCTGTACTTGCTGGCCACCGATGTTCACACTACCACCGGCTGCCAACTGGGGCGCCTGGGTCAGCAAATCGCCGAGCAGGTCGTTGGTTGCAGCAATGCCGATCGGCAGGTTCGGGCGGTAGGACAGCTCACCAAAAACGGAAGCGTTACCTACGGTTGTGTTGAAGCTGAAACCGTACATGCGGATGTCTTCGGCATACTCGCGACGGGCGTTGACTTGGTTGGCTACATCAACCGTAGCCAACCCACCGGCCGCATTCTGGGACGCATTCGATAAAGCATCCAGATAACCATCCAATATGGCTTGTTCTAATGCAGCACTCCCCAAAGTCGCACCACTAGCACCTGTACCGATGATACCGTCCAGTGCCGCTCCGGGAATCCCGGCCTGGGCAGCAACACCTTGGCGAACCAGCGGATCCAGTTGAGCCCCAGCAGCAGCGCCAATGGTGGCGAGATCAAGCCCTTCATACGCTCCGAGATCCGCATAAATAGTCGGTTCTTTGGCATGGTAGTTAACAAAGTAAAAGCCAAACTCGGTGGAGTTCAGTTCTTCCGCGATATAACGGAAAGCGACACCAAACTGGCCATCATTCTTTGCGTTGATGTCGGGCCCGATACTCGCAACTTTGATGTTGCCATTTGCATCAACGGTACGCCCACCCTGCAGTCCACCCACACCAGCATTGCTAAGACCGGAGTACAAACCCGCCAGAGGGATCAATCGAGATTGAGTGGAGTAGGCAGTATTGCCGCCATCCGCAAATAGATCGGTCTCGGAGAAGTAGGTACCAACCGGATCAATGGCAGTCTCTTTCCAGTTGAACTGATAGAAGGTCTCCATCGACAGATTGTCTGTCAAACCGATGTTGAAGCTCAGCGCCTCGACAGGCACCAGCACTTCCTTCACTTCAGAACCTGGCAGACGGAATTTGGCGGCGTCGACCGGGTTGGTGGTGTTTACGCCGTTGCGGTAGAACAGACCTTCACCCCAGTTGAAAACCTGCTTACCCAGACGACCGGAAACCGGCATGTTGCCGACATCCCAGTTGCCATAGACGTAGGCGTCGAGGATCTGCGCATCACGGCCAGCCTTGTGACGGGTTTCGCGAGTGAAACTGTTGTCACGAGGAGCGCTCTGGCTCGGCTGAGCGGGCGAGTTAGCATCGTAAAAGTCATTGCGCTTGTCCATGATCTGGGTGTCATAGAAAGCGGTACCACGGATAAAGAGACCGTAATTCTGATAGGACGCTTCCAGGTCACTGGTGATCTTGAACACTTCGGAAACCAGGCCGGTATCGAAGTTGCGGTTGCCGTCGTTGGTGTTGATGTCGTCGTTGGTCTTGTCCTGGCCCTGGACGCGCCACAGCTGGCCGTAGGAGATGGCGGTGTCAATGGAACCGGTGATTTCGTTGTCGGCGAAGCTGAACTCCACCGCTTGAGCCTGGGCGGCGACCAGCAACGGCAGAACGCCTGCGAACGCAAAGCCGGCCTTGGCCGGGGCAAAACGTAGAACGGGCTTGCGGGACTTAATTTCCATCGAGACTCACTCCGTGGACAGATCATTCTTTTGGGCGATCCCGTAGCCGGGTCGCGAATTGCCGTACTGACGACGGCTTGTGTTTTTATTTTGTAGCGACGTGTTCCAACGACCAGCGAGAGCTTGCACGCGGTCAAGTCCTGTTCAGCACTGCAACCATGGTGCCAATTCAAACAGTTGTATCAGCGCAAACAGGCGTGGGAGAGCCGCTGGGTGGTTTCTTTTCGTGACTGATCAGCCACTGACCAAAAGACCAGAAAAAGTGGCGCACTTTGTCCTACGATCCGACGCTTTATGCCAATCACCCCCTGTTATGCACGGGTTAGCGTGCCAAAAATAGCGTCTCATTGTCAAGCACCGACACTCGAATTTAAGCGTACAAATACATAACCAGCGGCCCGCACATTTCGTTGGGTAACAAAAAAGTGTTACCAGCCCTAGGCCGGTAACACTTCCTGTAGAGCCAAAACCGTCTTACGCCAGGCTTTTACTCACCACCTCATAGACGTCGCTGGAGAGCTCACCAGAGGCGAGGATGCGCTCCAGCTCGGCCTTCATCAGTGCCTGACGCGCCGAACCGTACTTGCGCCAGCGGGTCAGCGGCGCCAGCAGGCGTGAAGCGATCTGCGGGTTGAGGGCGTTGAGGGTGATCACCTGGTCGGCGAGAAAGCGGTAGCCCGCCCCGTCCGCGCGGTGAAAGTTGATCAGGTTCTGGTTGGCGAAGGCACCGATCAGCGCACGCACCTTGTTCGGATTCTTCAGGGTGAAGGCTTCGTGCTGCATCAGTGCATGCACACGCTCCAGGCCGCCCGGCAGCGGGCAACCAGCCTGCACGCTGAACCACTGATCCATGACCAGCGGATTGTCCTTGAAGAAGTCGGCGAACATGGCCAGTGCCTTGCCCTGCTCTTCCTGGAATGGCGAATTGACCAGTACGGCCAGGGCCGCCAGGCGCTCGGTCATGTTGTCGGCGTTGTCGAACTGATCGACGCAAGCCGCCAGTACCTCGGGTTTCTCGCTGAGCATGAGGTAGGACAACGCGATGTTCTGCAGACTGCGGCGAGCGAAGTGCGCCGCCTCGGCCACGTAAGGGGTGGCCTTGGAGACTTCACGATTGGCTTGGTAGCGCGCCCACAGCGGGGCGAACAGCGCGGAAGCCAGCTCCTTGCGGGCGAATTCGCGCGCGGCGTGGATGGCCTCGACATCTGCTACCTCGCTGATCTCGGTCAGGTAGGCCTCGCCCGGCAGCGAGAGCATCTCCGCGACCATGGCCTGATCCAGCGACTCGTCTTCAAGCAGGGTTCGCAGCGCGGTGACCAGGCGTTGATCCAGGCTGAGAGCCTCGCCGCGCTGATGCTGGCCAATCAGCTCCTGCAGCACCTGCACGGACAATTGCTGGCCAGCCTCCCAGCGATTGAAGCCGTCGCTGTCGTGCTGCATGAGGAACATCAGCTGATCGCGGTAATAGGGGAAGTGCAGCTTGACCGGCGCACTGAAGCCGCGCAGCAAGGAGGGCAGCGGCTTCTCGGCGACGCCCTCGAAGGTGAAGGTCTGCTCGGCTTCAGTCACCGACAACACTCGACTAGTACCCTGCGACGCGCTTTCGCCCTGCAGGCGCAGCGGCAGCTCAACGCCCTGGGCATCGAGCAGGCCGAGCGCCACCGGAATCACGAACGGCAGCTTCTCGCTCTGCCCCGGCGTAGCCGGGCAGCTCTGGCGGAAGGTCAGGCTGTAGGTCTGCGCGGCGGCATCATAAGCTTCGCTGACGTCTAGGCGCGGCGTACCCGCTTGGGTGTACCAACGCTTGAACTGGGTCAGATCGATACCGCTGGCATCTTCCATGGCCTTGACGAAATCGTCGCAGGTCACGGCCTGGCCGTCGTGGCGCTCGAAGTACAGGTCCGAGCCCTTGCGGAACAACTCCGGCCCGAGCAGGGTGTGGATCATGCGCAGCACTTCGGCACCCTTCTCGTAGATGGTCAGGGTGTAGAAGTTGGAGATTTCCATGTACGCGTCCGGACGCACCGGGTGGGCCATGGGGCCCGCGTCCTCGGCGAACTGGTGGGTGCGCAGGTAGGCCACGTCCTCGATGCGTTTGACGATGCGCGAGTGGGTATCGGCAGAGAACTCGCTGTCGCGGAACACGGTGAAGCCTTCCTTGAGCGACAGCTGAAACCAGTCGCGGCAGGTCACGCGGTTACCCGACCAGTTGTGGAAGTACTCGTGCGCCACCACTGCTTCGACGCGCTGGTGCGCGGCATCGGTGGCGGTCTCAGCCTTGGCCAGCACGCAGCTGGAGTTGAAGATATTGAGGCCCTTGTTCTCCATGGCGCCCATATTGAAGTCGTTGACCGCGACGATCATGAAGATGTCCAGGTCATACTCGCGGCCGTAGGCTTCCTCGTCCCACTTCATCGAGCGCTTGAGGCTGTCCATGGCGTGCTGCACCTTGTCGATGTTCTCCGGCTCGACGTAGATGCGCAGCGCCACTTCACGCTTACTCATGGTGGTGAAGCTGTCCTCGACGCACCAGAGGTCACCGGCGACCAGGGCGAACAGATAGGCCGGCTTCTTGAACGGGTCTTCCCAGGTCGCCCAGTGGCGACCACCCTCTTCACTGCCGCTGGCAATCGGGTTGCCGTTGGACAAGAGCACCGGATAGGCATGCTGCTCGGCACTGACCGTGGTGGTGAATTTGCTCATCACATCCGGGCGGTCGAGGTAGAAGGTGATCTTGCGGAAGCCCTCGGCCTCGCACTGGGTGCAGAACATCTTGCCGGACTTGTACAGCCCCTCCAGCGCGGTGTTGCTCTCCGGGTGAATGCGCACACTGCTGTCGACCACGAAGCGCTCCTGGGTCGGCTGCAGGGTGAGGTGGCTGTCGGTCAGGCTGTAATCGCCCCCGCCCAGCTCGCGGTCGTCGAGTTTGAGCTCCAGCAGCTCGAGTTGCTGGCCATCCAGTACGAGCTTCGGCAAGCCGGCACCGGCTTCAGGGTTGCGACGCATGACCAGTTGCGCGTGCACCAGGCTGTGATCCTCGAACAGCTCGAAGGTCAGGTGGGTCTCGTCGATCAGGTAATCGGGAACCTGATAGTCCTTCAGGTAGATGGTCTTGGATTGTTCGGTGCGCATGGCTCTTGGCCTCTCGTCTGCGGCGCCTCGGGCGCCGGTGGCAATCGGGTGTCAGGCGGCGATCTCGTGGACGGCCAACTGGTAGGCGGTGTACTTGCGGATATTGATAACGCCGGTATCGAACATCAGGTACTGGCCCTTGATACCGAGCAGGGTACCTTCGGCCAGCGGCTGCTTGTCTAGGTTGAAGCTGGTGATCTTGGCGGGATAGGCCTCGATGGGATAACGAATCGCCTGCACCTCGGCAGCGGTCAGCGGCTGGATGGCCTGTAGACCGAAACGCTGCTGCAGCTCGGCAATGCCCGCGCCACAACTGTCGAACAGTTGCTCGCGAATGGCCAGCAGATCGACCGGTACGGCGTCGCCCTTGAGCAGCGCACGCCAGTTGGTCTTGTCCGCCACCTGGCTACGCAGCAAATCCTCGACGAAGCCGGACTGCTGCCGGGTGGCCACGCGCAGAATCGGCAGCGCTTGAGTCGCGCCCTGGTCGATCCAGCGCGTCGGCACCTGAGTGGCGCGGGTGATGCCAACCTTCACGCCACTGGAGTTGGCCAGGTAGACGATATGATCGGTCATGCAGAACTGCTCGCCCCAGCTCGGCTCGCGGCAGGTGCCTTGATCGTAATGGCACTTCTCCGGACTCATGATGCAGACATCGCATTGCGCCAGCTTCTGCATGCAGGGGTAGCAGTAGCCCTGACTGAAGCTGGTCTTGGTCTTGCGCCCGCAGTGCGTGCAATGGATGGCGCCGAGGAATTCCAGGCGCAAGTGCTTGCCCACCAGCGGATTGACCGGTACTTCTTCCTCGCCCAGGCGGAAAGCGTATTGCACCGGTGCGTCCAGGTGCGCCTTCATTTTGCTCAGCGAGCCACGTCCCAATTCACTCATCAGTGCAGGGTATCCGAGGACTTGAACAACAGGTTCGGCACCGGCTCGGATTTGCTGCTGCATTCCTGAGGGCCCATGTAACCGGTGCGCTCTTCCTCCGGCAGGTTCTGCATTTCCCAGGCGATCATCGCCTGCAGGCTCAGCTCTTTCTGTTCCTGAGTCAGCTTGCGGCCGTCCGGCCATTTACCGATTTCCACGGCCAGCTTGAGGCTTTCGTAGATTTCCGGGGTGATGTTTTCAATCGCATCGAGAAAGGACGACATACAGGTCTCCAGATAAATCGTAGGGCGGGTGAAACCCGCCGAAACACAGAGCTGGCGGGTGGCACCCGCCCTACAGGTCTAAAGTCGGATCAAGCACTACGTCGGGCCAGCATACCGCCAAGCAGCCCTGTCAGGCAGCCGATGAGCAGGCCACCGACGTGCGCGCCGTTGGCGATAGCGCCAACCCCCAGGGTTTCGAAGATGCCGGTCATACAAACAACCAGCCAGATCAGCATCATCACCAATACGCCGGGCGGCAGCCGGTAGGCCGGATTTGGTGCCAGGCGCTGGTAGATCCAGCAATGCCCGAGCAGGCCATAAAGCACGCCAGACAACCCGCCGAACAACGACGGCCCAGCCCACCAGTATTGGGCGAAGTTCGACGCCAGGCCGAACAGCAAGGTCAGCCCGAACAGACCAATGGCTCCCTGACGAAACTCGATCCGCCGCCCCAGCTCCCAGTACCACAGGCTGTTCATCGCCAGGTGCAGCCAGCCGAAGTGAATCAGCATCGGCGTGATCAGGCGCCACCACTGACCGCTGCCCAAAGTGGCATCCAGATAGGTCAGATAGATGCGCTCACCGTCGATACGAAAATCGACGAAGCTCAGCCAGCGGATAGTGGAAAAATTCTCGCCCGCCAAGGTCACGGCAAAGACGATGAAGGTCGCCAGCAGCACCAGTGCCGTAACCGGACTGCGCCGCAACTGCGTGAAGAAGCTGTCCCGCACCAGCGCAGGGCTTGCCGGCAACTCTCCGCCGGCATCGCCCTGCGGATGGCGCGCGTAAAGCTCGCGCACCTGCCCGGCAAGCTGCTCATCTGGCACCCAGAGCACCTGCTGCCCGCCCTCTTCCGCCACCCGGTGCGGCACGTTCAAGCGCCGCAACAGGCCAACAAAGCCGCTCAAGTCGGTATCCAGCGGCAAGCGCAGTACTTCTACTGCCGTCATCGCGGTGCCTCCTGCGGGTCGACATCGACCCAGACGAATTTGCCCGCATCAAGACGTGTTTCCTGATCCAGGCGATAAGCCACCAGGCGGCCGCCGACCACTGCGCTGTAATCCAGGCAGGCCAGGTTGGGCCTGATCGGCGCCGGCTTGCCACGTCGCCAGTAGTGACCGACGAACAGCAGCGGCTCATGCTCGCCGTACCTGAGCAGCTCGTCCTTCTGCAGTTCAGTCAACGGCGTCTGCGCCGCCAGCTCCGGCAAGGCATCGGGCTGGAAGACGATATCGCCATAAGTCTTCGGGTCCTCCTCCCAGAACTTGGTGCGGAAGTACGAGCGGGTGAAGCCATCGCCGCTGGTCAGGGTCAGACCATGCGGCAGACGCATGTCGGTCCCGCGTAACAGGCGATCGAGCGCCATGTTGGCGAAACTGCCGGGCACCGCCGAGGCCTGCAGGAAATGTTCGTCGATGCAGCCATCGGGGAATTGCGCCTTGAGCGGCGTGATCAACTCATCATCCCAGCAGGCGTGCACCACGCGGAAGCGCCCGGCATCGATGAACAGCGGCATCTCGTAGAACCAGCGGAGGAACTCGCGCCACTCCTGCGGATGATCCTCGAACTGCGCCAATGTCTCGCGCATCAGGCGCTGGTGGCGCGGGCTGTGTTCGCGCACGTACTGTCGGCCGCTGCCTGGCGGTGCCGGCGTGCTCCAGCCCAGCGCGTAAAACTCGTGATTGCCCATGATGCACAGCGCCTGGCCGGCGCGGACCATATCGTGCACAAGGTGCAGGGCCTCGCGAATGCCAGGGCCGCGGTCGACCAGGTCACCGAGGAAGATCACCATGCGCCTCGGATGGCACCACACGCCACCCTGGCGGCTGTAACCCAGCCGTTCAAGCAAGCGTTCGAGGGTTTGCGCACAACCGTGGATATCACCGATCAGGTCATAGCCACGATGGGGGTCGAGGGACATTCAGTCCTGCCCTCCCAGGCGACTGCCCCAGCCTAGCTTGGTACGGCAAACCTCGTAGTAGTTATGATCCAGCGGATGGATCAGGCGCAGTTTCTGCGCTTTCTTGGCCACGTGCAGGGTGTCGCCCGGGGCACAGGTGAAGTGGTTCTGGCCGTCGCAGGACACCTGCGGATAGATGGTCATGTCCGCCGACACCACCACCTTCAGCTCGCTATTGCCGTCGACCACGATGGGCCGGCTGGACAGCGTATGCGGGTACATCGGCACCACCACGATGGCATCGAGTTTGGGATGCATGATCGGCCCGCCAGCAGACAGCGCATAGGCGGTAGAACCCGTGGGCGTGGCGACGATCAGGCCGTCGGCCTTCTGGCTGCAAACGAATTGACCGTCGATATACAGCTCGAACTCGATCATCCGCGTCGACTTGCCGGGGTGCAGCACCACGTCGTTGAGCGCGTCGCCCTGGCCGATGGCCTCGCCCTGACGACGCACCTCGGCTTCGAGCAAGAAGCGATTCTCGGTCAGGTACTGGCCTTCGAGCACCTGCGCCACCTTGAGCTCAAGCTCATCAGGGCGAATATCGGTGAGAAAACCCAGACTGCCACGGTTGATCCCCAGCACCGGCACCTTGTGCCGTGCCAGGGCGCGGGCTGCGCCGAGCATACTGCCGTCGCCACCGACGACGATCACCAGGTCGCAGACCTCGCCAAGCATCTTGCGTGAGGAGGTTTGCAGGCCGTGTCCCGGCAGCAGGTCGGCGATGGTGTCCTCGAGGATCACATGCAGGTGGCGGTCGATCAGAAAGCGCTTGAGTCGCCGCACGGTTTCCAGCACCCGCGTGCTACCCAGGCGCCCGATGATGCCGACATTGCGAAATTGCTCCATGGGACTCCCGCCAGACAGATAAGAAACGAAGAGAGATTATCGGCCAAACGCCGGGGCCGCAGCAAACCACTGCTGTTGCTGCGCTATGCTCGAGATCATGAGCGCCCCTGACCTGATGCATGACCCGCTGCAAAGCCTGCATACCCCTGCCGTGCGCGACCTGGCGTGGACGCTGCTCTCGCCACCCATGCTCGGTGAGACCACGAAAGTCCAGCGTCATCCGCTACAGGCCAGTTGCTGGACGCAGCAACCGCAGCGGCTGACTGACTGGCTCGTGCAGCAGGACAACGATGCCGGTGCCCTGCATGCCTGGCTGGCCACGAAACCGGTGCGCCGCCTCGGCCTCTATTACGAACGCCTGTGGCAGTTCGCCCTGCACGCGGCGCCGGATGTAGAGGTGGTCGCAGCCAACCTGCCGATCCGCCAGAACGGCCAGACACTGGGCGAGTTGGACCTGCTATTGCGCGACGCGGAAGGCGAGCATCACCTGGAGCTGGCGGTGAAGTTCTACCTGGGCACGCGCGGTAGCGACGCGGCGGACTGGCTCGGCCCCGGCAGCCATGATCGGCTTGACCTGAAACTCGGTCACCTCGCGCAGCACCAGTTGCCCCTGTCGTCGCGCCGCGAGGCACGCGCGACCTTGAAGGAGCTGCAGTTGGGCGATACTCGGTCCGCCTTCTGGCTCGGCGGCTACTTGTTCTACCCCTGGCCTGATGGTTGCCCATCACCTCGCGGCGCGGGCCCCGAGCACTGCCGGGGCAATTGGCTATACCAGTGCGACTGGGATGCTTTCGCCGCGACCAAACCAGACGCTCGCTGGCAACCCTTGCCGCGATTGGCCTGGCTCGCACCGGCGCTGATAAAGACTGGCGAGGCCTGGCCCGCAGACACCTTCCAGCAATGGCTGAAGCTGTTACGACCGGACGCTCAGGCGCAGTTGCTGGTGCGCCTGGAGGAAGATCACGCCGGGAACTGGCGAGAGGTCGAACGGGTGTTTCTGGTCAACGATCAGTGGCCGGCGCAGTCGTAGCCCGATGCAATCCGGGATGCTGCTACCGGCAATCCGCGGGCGTCACCCACCTCGTTGATAGACCGCAGGGCCAGCGCCAATCAACGGCTACGCTCGGTACGCCCACCGGAACGAGCCAGATACCCTGCGCCGCTTTCACAGAGCAGCGCATCACGCTGCACCGCCGGCAGGACGTCCAGGCCTCCGCGCAAGGCATAAACGCTGTAACCCAGTTGCGAGAGCAGAAACACTGCACTGCTACTGCGCTTGCCGCTATCGCAATAGCACAGGTAGGTACGTGAGCGATCCAGCAGGCGCGCCTTGAGGCGCAACAGCTGCAGCGGCATGTGCAGCGCTTGCGGCGCGTGCGCCTTCTCGTACTCTTCCTGCAGACGCACATCCAGCCACTGCGCGCCCTGCGTCAGCAACCTGGCGCCCTCGCCCAGCGACACCTCGGCCACGACTGGAGCCTTGAGCAAAGCAAAGAAATCCTGGCGATCCAGGCGCAACACACTGCCCGCCTCGACCATGGTCACCGTGGCGTTGCGTGGCCGATCAGCAAGCAGCGCTTCTTCACCGAAACAGGCGCCCACCTCCAGCTCCGCCAGCACCTGGTGATCACTGCCGGCGCCGCGAATCACCTCGGCGCGGCCACTTTCCAGGAAGTAGCAACAATCGCCGGTAGCGCCTTCTTCAAGCACCTGACTGCCAGCAGCCAGCTCGACCCTCTGTAGCCGCGCTAGCATGTTCTGCACGTTGGCTGGCGGTACCTTGGCAAATAGCGGGTTTTCCAGCAGTCGCTCCAGCCATTCGATATCGGCGCCACTGTGTTGCAATGCCAGTAACAGATCCTGATGCGCCAGACGCCAGGTCAACAGGCGATCGAGCGTGGCACTGTCGATCATCAGCACGCTGATATCGGTCAAGGCGCGAGCGTCATGCAACCGTGGCAGGCTGGGTGACACCGGGTGACAGCTGATCTCGCTGCCGGCCTGCA
This sequence comes from Ectopseudomonas mendocina, assembly GCF_007049795.1. Classification (GTDB taxonomy): domain Bacteria; phylum Pseudomonadota; class Gammaproteobacteria; order Pseudomonadales; family Pseudomonadaceae; genus Aquipseudomonas; species Aquipseudomonas mendocina_D. Next base: position 137,309 of record NZ_SCFY01000007.1, on the reverse strand, counting down.
ACGTCTGCGTCCTGCCCGCGGCATCCTGCAGCTGCAACTCGCCGGCCAGCAGATAGCAGGTCAGGCGCGCCTGATCCCCCTGACGAAACAGCAGTTGCCCGGCCAACAGCGGCTGCGGTACCAACTGGCTACGCAACTCGCGCCACTGCTGCGCGGAAAGCGCGTTGAGCGGCGTCAGGCTGCGCAGTTGTTCGGGGGTAAGGGGTTCGCTCATGAGGATTTCCAGGCTCCGCTGGTCAGACCTGAGTGTAGTCGGCACTGGCGCCCATCAACACCCGTCGACCTTGCAAGCCGCCAGTATGAATGAAGATCAGCCGAGTGCCGCGTGCGAGTTGACCTTGCTCGCAGAAATCGCGTAGCGCCATCAGCGCCTTGCCGGTATACACAGGCTCCAATGGCACACCGCAGGCTTGCTCGGTTTCCAGGATGAACTGGCGTAGCGGCTCATCGATACGGGCAAAACCGCCGCGTGCTGCCTCGATCAGTTGGTAACGCCGCGTCGACGCCCCGGCCTCGTCCAGCAACGTGGCGACCTGAGTGGCGACGCCGTGATCATTGGGTACCGCCTGCGCGCCGAATACGCTGCGCTGACCATCACCCAGCAGCAAACCGGCCAGGGTAGTGCCGGTCCCCGTAGCCAGCCACCAGGCATCGAAATCGGACCAGCTGATATCGGCCAACTGCGCTTCGGCCATCGCCACCAGACAGCTACAGCCACTGGCGCCCTGAAGCCCCAGACCGCCCTCACCAATCAACTGAAAATCCGGGTATCGAGCGAGCCATGGCACCCAGAAATCCGGTTGATGCCGCGCACGGTAACCGCCATAGCCCAGCCAGTGCAGGGTCATGCCCATGCGCTGCAGATCATCGACGGTCGGGGTCTGCTGCTCCTCACCACGTAACAGGCCGACGGTGGCGAAGCCGAAACGCCGGCCCGCCGCGGCCAGCGCATGCAGATGATTGGAGTGCGCACCACCCAGGCTGATCACACCGTGCGCGCCGGCCGCAGCGGCCTGCTCAAGATAGGGCGCGAGCTTGAACCACTTGTTGCCGGACAGCAGTGGGTCGACAAGATCCAGGCGCAGGCAAGCGAGTTCGACGCCGGCAGCCTCGAGCCAGTCCAGTTGCAGAGGTTGTAGCGGCGCCCGCGGGCGCCAGGTGGGAATCCGTATTGGCAAGGTCAGCTGACAGTGCGCAGACGACTACTCGCCTTGTGCCGCGCGCAGCAGTTCGAATCACCCAGGGTGAAACGGCTGGGCGTATCGACACGATCGATGGGAATGGCGCAGCGCTCTCCACTAGGCAAAGCTGCGTCGCAGCTGGGCTGCTGATAATGCGCCAACCAGTGTCGATACTGCTCTTCGGAAACGAAGCACTTACCCGCAGCGTAGGCCATCGGGTTGTCCTGGTAGCGGGCGACGTCCTGTAGAGGAATGGTCAGGTGCCCGGCGCCAGGGTGGTACACCACGAACACCACGCCAAGCTTGGCCAGACGATCCAGCACCTGGTCACCGCCCTGACTGGCGAATGCATCGCGCTCACGCTTGAGGCGCTCGATTTCCGCTTGCAACTGGGCATCCAGCTCGTTGCGATAGGCCAGTTCAACGTCACGAATGGCGATCTGCTCCTTGTACTCCGCCACGGCCGCAACCACCTTGGCGCGCATTTCGCCGTCGAACTGCGCACGCAGGATGTCGCCCTCGGTACGACCATGACGCTCAAGGGCACGCAGCTGTTGAGTCATGTCTTCACGGCTGCTCTGGAATCTTTCGGCCTGGGCGGCCAGTTGCGCCTTGAGGTTAGCATTGAGCTCCTCCTGCTGGCGCAGCGCCTGATGCAGCCCATGAATCTGCCCCTGCAGATTCTTGCTCTGCTCCTCGCTGGCCAGTTTGAACTTGGCCAGCTCGTCTTCATGCTGCTGGGTCAGGCTGGTGATGCGCAGACGCTGCTGCTGAATCAGCTGCGCGGTCTTGGCTCGATGTTCCTGATCCATTTTCTGCGCCAGTTGCTCGGCTACTTCCTTGGTAGGATCGGGCGCATACCATTTATCTTCGGAGGCCACCTGCAAACGCTCGGCAACCACCGCCTGAGCACTGTCGTCCTCGATCAGCAGCCCAAGCTGATTGCGCTTGACGGCATCGCGCAGCAGCACCAGGTCATTCTGAGCGGGCGCCAGGCTGGGGTCCCAAAGGTGCATCTGATGCCAGGAAACCGGACACTGGCTGCGACAGGCCAGACGAATCGGCCCGGCGCCAAGATCCGGACCACGGCCTGCACGCTCGGCCAGATGTTGCAGAGGAATATTCCAGCCCTTGTCGGGGCGACCGTCTTCGTCGAAATCCAGAAAGAAGAACACCGCAGCCCTGACCAGCAGGCGCGGGTTGATCACCACGAACACCGCACGCATCTGCTCGTCGGCGAACTCGGGCATGTTCACCACGCCGTCGAGCAAAGCCTCGAACTCAGGGAACATCATCTGTTTGCAGATACCGCGTTCACTGAAGAACATCACGGCTTCCACCATCTGCGGCTTGTTCTGCATGCTCATTGAGGACCCTCTGGACCAACCGGGAATACGTCGCGTGACAGCGCAGCGCAGACTCTGCACTGATATCGTCCTTGATACCTTGAGCAAGTCTAGGGGAAAACCCAACCACAGCAATGTGACTGGGTTGGCACTCACTCTGCGAGCCAGCCCAAATAGGCCACTGCTTGGCGCAAAAATGTGACCAGACCGGAAAGTACGAAAGCTGCCAGCGGTCCGGTCCGCCGGGATGAGTAACAGCCTGCCCAACATAACTCGATCGGCGGATTCTTGCTTTTCACCCCTGCCTCACAAGCGGAATTTTGCCTATTTCAGCCCGTAGCATTGGGCTCATCCGCTCTAGAGCTTGTCGCCGCTGAAGCGCCTCCCACGGTTTGCGGTGCTCCACAATTCAGCGCGTTGGGCGGGTGCAACCCGCCGTCGCCATTCTGGCGGGTTGCACCCGCCCTACGATGTATCGGTCACCTGTGAATTGAAGAGGGGAGGCAAGCCGTGCTGGCTCAGTGGGAGGGACTTCAGCCGCGATTGCTGTAGAGCGGTGATCCGACAACCTGGCACGTCACCTGCTCTGGCACGTACAAGCTCGCGCGCCTGTCGCGCGGCCGGACTGATAAAAAAGACAAGAGGTCAGCCATGTTCTGCTATCACCTCACTGCCAACCCCTCATCGTTCAATCCGCTTCGCGAGTGCCTATTCCGGCGCCAGAAGACTGCCTGCACAGCACTGCCGCGTCCTTAGCTAAAAATAACAACAACGGAGAATTCCCATGCACTTAGCCAAGCGCCTTGGCCTGTTCGCCGCTGCCGCGATTTTGGCCAGTAGTCCCAACGCTCACGCCAATCCAACCTCGATCAACATCCTTACCGGCGGTATCGGCAGCAGCGCCTATCAGTCGGGCACCATTCCTGCCGACACCTACAAGGGCCAGGCCAACGACGTGACGACGGCGACCATCACCAACGTTCTGGTGAGCCAGACCAGCGTTTCCGACGCCGTGGCTTATCAGATGACCAAGTTGCTCTTCGAGAACCTCGACCGATTGGCTGAAGCGCATCCAGCCGCCAAGGACATTAGGCTCTGTACGAAAAGTGCCTGCGCTCGGTGATGCTTCGTTAAAAACGGGTTCGGAATGCTCATTTACAGCTCGTAAACTCCGCTTCCTCACCCGTTTTTGCCTCGCCTGACCTTCGCTCGACGACTTTTCGTACAAACCCTAGGCTGGAGCGAGCCACCAGAGGTCTGCCGATTCCGCTGCATCCCGGCGCCGAGCGCTTTTACCGAGAAGTGGGCGTTCTCAAGTAGAGCGCCGTTCAGCCTTTGGCTGCAGCGAGAAAAGGCGCCAGGCGCTGGGCCATTTCGGCACCGAGCGCCTGCAGCCCACTCATCGGGCGTACCATCACCTCGAACTCGACGATTAGCCCCGAATCGTCGAAACGAATCATGTCGATTCCTTTCAACTCGCGCCCACCAACCTTCGCGGAAAACTCCAGCACCACATTGAGGCCATCGGCGGTGGCCAGTTCACGGTGATAGGCGAAGTCCTCGAATACCTTGAGCACAGTATTGAGGATCATATTGACCACCTGCGCCCCCGGATATGGGGTGTGCGCCATGGGTGAGCGGAACACCGCCTGTGGGTGCAGCAACTCAGGCAAGGCGCTCAGATCCTTGGCGGCGACGAATTGGTGCCAGCGCGCGAGGCTGGCTGCAGCGGCAGGTTGCAGCAGGGCATTGAGAGACACCGGCTTCTCCTTGTTGTTGTCAGGCCAGACAGCCAACACCTCGCAGCAGACCGTATGAAAACTACTGCGCTCGGCCATGCTGCGTTAAAAAACGGCTCAAAATGCTCATTTACAACTCGTAAACTGCGCTTTCTCGCCATTTTTTGCCTTGCCTGACCTTCGCTCGCTACGTTTTCAAACGGTCTGTAGGCGGGGCGTCGTCATTACAGCTCAGCAGCCAGACGCGAGCCCTGGTTGATCGCCCGCTTGGCGTCGAGCTCGGCGGCAACATCCGCGCCACCGACCAGGTGCACGCGCTGGCCAGCGCTCTCCAGACCTTCCTGCAGCTCACGCAGCGGGTCCTGGCCGGCGCAGACGATCACGGTATCGACCGGCAACACCTGCTCCTCGCCACCAGCGATGCGGATATGCAGACCGGCATCGTCGATCTGCACGTATTCGACGCTGTTGAGCATCTGCACGTTCTTGTTCTTCAGGCCGGTGCGATGAATCCAGCCGGTAGTCTTGCCCAGGCCGTCGCCGACCTTGGATTTCTTGCGCTGCAGCAGGAATACCTGACGCGCCGCCGGGTGCGGATGCGCCTCGACACCCGCCACGCCACCACGGGCTTCGAGCGCGGTATCAATACCCCATTCCTTCCAGAACTCGACGCGATCGAGGCTGGTGGCCTTGCCCTGATGGGTGATGAATTCGGACACGTCGAAACCGATACCGCCGGCGCCGATCACCGCGACCTTCTGCCCGACCGGCTTGCGCTCGAGAATCGCGTCCAGGTAGCTGATCACCTTGGCATGCTCGATACCTGGAATCTCCGGGGTACGCGGGGCAATGCCGGTGGCCAGGATGATTTCGTCGAAGCCGCCCGCCACCAGGTCGTCCACCGACACACGGGTATTCAGGCGCACGTCGACGCCAGTGGTTTCCAGCTTGCGCTTGAAGTAACGCAGGGTCTCGAAGAACTCTTCCTTGCCCGGCACGCGCTTGGCCACGTTGAACTGGCCGCCGATCTCGCTGGCCGAATCGAACAGAGTCACGCTGTGGCCACGTTCGGCGGCGACGGTGGAAGCGGCCAGGCCAGCCGGGCCGGCACCGACCACGGCGATCGTCTTCACCATGGTGGTGGGGATGTAGTTCAGTTCGGTCTCATGGCAAGCACGCGGGTTGACCAGGCAGCTGGTCAGCTTGCCGCCAAAGGTGTGGTCCAGGCAGGCCTGGTTGCAGCCGATGCAGGTGTTGATCTCGTCCGCGCGGCCTTCGGCGGCCTTGTTGACGAAGTCCGGGTCGGCGAGGAACGGGCGCGCCATCGACACCATGTCGGCATCGCCCTCGGCCAGCACTTGCTCGGCCACTTCCGGGGTATTGATGCGGTTGGTGGTGATCAGCGGGATCGACACCTCGCCCCTGAGCTTGGCGGTGACCTTGGTGAAGGCCGCGCGCGGCACCTTGGTGGCGATGGTCGGGATACGCGCTTCGTGCCAGCCGATACCGGTGTTGATGATAGTGGCACCAGCCTGCTCGATGGCCTTGGCCAACAGCACGATCTCGTCCCAGGTGCTGCCGCCCTCGACCAGATCGAGCATCGACAGGCGATAGATGATTATGAAGTTCGGCCCAACCGCCTCGCGCACGCGACGGACGATTTCCACCGGCAGGCGCATGCGGTTTTCGTAGCTGCCGCCCCAGCGGTCGGTACGGTGGTTGGTGTGGGCAACCAGGAACTGGTTGATGAAATAACCTTCCGAGCCCATCACCTCGACGCCGTCATAACCGGCCTGCTGGGCCAACGCGGCGCAATTGACGAAATCGGCGATCTGCTTCTCGATGCCCTCTTCGTCCAGTTCGCGCGGCTTGAACGGGTTGATCGGTGCCTGGATGGCGCTCGGCGCCACGGATTTGGGGCTGTAGGCATAACGCCCGGCATGCAGAATCTGCATGCAGATCTTGCCGCCAGCCTCATGCACGGCCTGGGTGACGACCTTGTGCTTCTCGGCCTCTTCCACTGTGCTCAGCTTGGCTGCGCCGGAATACACGCCGCCCTCCTCGTTCGGGCCGATGCCGCCGGTGACCATCAGGCCAACGCCGCCACGGGCACGCTCGGCGAAATAGGCCGCCATGCGCTCGAAGCCGCCCGGCTTCTCTTCCAGACCAGTGTGCATGGAGCCCATCAGCGTGCGGTTGCTCAGCGTGGTGAAGCCGAGGTCGAGCGGGGCCAGCAGGTGCGGGTAACGAGCAGTCATGGAATTCTCCACATCGCGGTGCAGTTCACGGATTGCCGCGGTCTCATGGGCACGCGGTCGGTTATGGAGCCAGACGATAAAGAGGCTGCCAGCCATGCTCAATGATCAAAACTAACAAGATAATGATCAAAAGTAGCAATTCACCTTGGCAGCACGGCTCGACCGACCTAACCTGCACCGCAACGAAGCCGAACATCCCGAAATGCGCCTACTGATCACCCTTCTGCTCGCGTTCGCACTGCTGGCCGGCCTTGGCAGCTACGCCCAGTGGATCGAGCAGCGTCCCAGCAGCCACTACCTGTCCGACCTGCGCAGCCAGGTCGCGCTGGATATCGGCGAGCCCGGCCCGCGCGGTAATCTGCTGGGCATCCAGCCGGAGCTGTTCCCAGCGGACTACCAGAGCCTCGCCCGCCTGCGCCTGAAACTGGCGGCCTACCTCGATCACGCCCGCGAGCGGGGCATGCTCAACGCGCGCACCGTCGTCGTGCTGCCGGAACATATCGGCACCTGGCTGCTCGCCGTTGGCGAGAAGGCAGAGCTCTACCGCGCCACCGAGCGCCGCCAGGCCATGCATTGGCTGGCGGTAACCAACCCGCTGGATTTTCTCGGCGCGCTACTGGGCGCCGCAGACGACGCGCGCCTGGACGATGCCATGCTGCGAACCAAGGCCAAGAGCATGGCGCGTGACTATCAGCAACTGTTTGGCGCTCTGGCTCGCGATTACCAGATCACCCTGGTGGCGGGTTCCATCGTTCTGCCCGAGCCTCATATAGAACAGGGGCGTCTCGAGATCGGCCGCGGGCCGCTGTACAACGTCAGCCTGGTCTTCGACCGGGCCGGCAGCCCGCTCGGCCAGCCACAACGCCACGCTTTCAGTGCAGGCGCACTGACGACCGAAACAAACGGCGCCGTGCAGGTGCTGGAGACCCCGGCAGGTCGCCTCGGCGTGCTACTCGGCGGTGACATGCAGCAGTTGCGCCAGGCAACGACGGCTGGCGACGAGACCATCGAGCTCTTGGCAATGCCCAGCGATCTGGACAGCCAGGCGGACGACGCCGAGTTTGGTGAACAACTGCAGACCCATGGCATTCGCGCCGGGCTGAAAGTCCATCTGCGCGGCCGATTGTGGGAGCGTAGCGGTCAGTCCCAGGCGCTCGCCTTCGATGCCGGACGCAGCGAACGAGGCGCCAGCGAGCGTGGCGCGCAACTGATCAATCTATGGTTATGAAGGCATCACGCGTTCGCCTCGGCGATCTCTCCGTCGGCTTCACCCAGGCATTGGCCGACGCACTGCGCGAACAGGGCCAGCGCCCCGAACCGTTGCTCGAACAGTTCGGTCTGGATTCAGCACGCCTGGGCGAGCCGCGCGCGCGCCTGTCGATCCCGCGTTTCATGCGCCTTGGCCATAGCGCCATTGCCCTGTGCAACAACCCCGCCCTGGGCCTGGACATGGGCCGTCACAGCCGCCTGAGCCAGGTTGGCCTGGCTGGTATCTGCGCCGCGCAAGCGCCTGATCTGCGCGAAGCGGCACGCACCCTGACCCGCTTCGAACCGCTGTATGCCGCCAACTATCGCGGCCGTTCGGGCTTCAGCGAGGATGCCCGCGGTGCCTGGCTGCATTTCTATTCGATCAGCCCCTACAACGCCTACAACCGCTTCGTGGTGGATTCGGTGCTGGCCGGCTGGCAGAGCAACCTGAGCCAGGTGGTCGACCGCCCCATCATCGCGGACAAGGTTGAAATCGAATTTCCGCCACCCGACTACAGCGAGCGTTACGAGCCCCTGTTCGGCTGCCCGGTGGAATTCGCCAGCGGCGCCAACCGCCTGCGCCTGAGCAGCGAAACCCTGGCCCTGCGCAATCCACAGCATTGCCCTGGCACCTGGCGGCACCTGCTGGAGCTGTGTGAACGAGAGCTCGATCAACTGACCCGCACGCGCAGCCTGCGCGAACAGGTCATCCAGCTTCTGGGGCCCTTGCTGCACGGCCATGAGCCGGACCTGCAGGAAGTGGCGCGTAGCCTGCACCTGCCGAGCTGGACGTTACGACGCAAGCTGGCGGAGGAAGGCACGCAATTTCGCGCCATCCTCAACGACACCCGCCGCGACCTGGCCACGGCCTATATTCGTGACACCGAGCTGGCCTTTGGCGAGATCGCCTACCTGCTCGGCTTCGCCTCGGCCGAAGCCTTCCAGCGCGCGTTCAAGCGCTGGCTCGGGCAGACGCCGGGCGATTACCGCCGCACACAGCGCTGGGCCAGCGGCGCAGCTCAGAGTTCGGTAGCGTCGTCGTCCACATCGGGCATGTCCTGACTGAGGACGTCGCGCTCGAGCAGTTCTTCCTGATAGTCATCCATCGGGCATTCTCCTGGGGCATTTCATCTTTCGTCAGCAAGCTACGTTGCCAGTGTGAAGACAAGATGACGAAAAGCCGCAGGGCGATTGATTACCTCGGATCACAGGCAATAAAAAACCCGTCGATCGTGCGATCGACGGGTTTCGTATATGGCGCAGCGGACGGGACTCGAACCCGCGACCCCCGGCGTGACAGGCCGGTATTCTAACCGACTGAACTACCGCTGCGTGTCGGTTGGACTTGCGTCCAAAGAACTCTTGAAGCTCTGTTGCTTCTGATGGCGCCCTTGCGGGCTTTGCCATCTCAAATCGACAAGGTGCCGATCTGGGAAATAATGGCGCAGCGGACGGGACTCGAACCCGCGACCCCCGGCGTGACAGGCCGGTATTCTAACCGACTGAACTACCGCTGCGCGTCGGTGGACTTTCGTCCTTCTCTCTAAGGCTATGGTGGGTGATGACGGGATCGAACCGCCGACCCTCTGCTTGTAAGGCAGATGCTCTCCCGGCTGAGCTAATCACCCATGTGCCTTAGCGAGGCGCGCACTTTATGCAGGCGGCGATGCTAAGTCAACACCCTGCTTGAATTTTTTCTGAAAAAGGCAGATTCATCGCCCACCTCATTCCATCTCTCCGCACAGTTCGGCGGCGCGCAGCAGCGCGGCCGTGAGGCTGTGGCGCTCCCAATCGGCCAGCGCGGCAAAACGCTGGTTGAATTCCGGTGGCATCAACGAAGGTGCCTGCTGGATCAGCTCACGGCCCGCATCGCTGATCAACAGCCACTGGCGCCGGCGATCCTGATCATCGCGCTGGCGCTGCAACAGACCACGCTCTTCCAAGCGATCGAGCATGCCGGACAGCGTCGCAGCGGTCAGGCTAACGCGGCTGCTGAGCACGCTGGCGGTCAGGCGCGCTTCACTGGCCAGCACCTGTAGGATCATCAACTGCATGGGCGTCAGCCCACCGAAGCGGGCCAGGCGCTTGGCGTGCACTTCCCCCGCCTGCTGCAAGCGCCGCAGCGCCTGAAACAGGGGCATCTCGAAGGCCATGACAGATGACAAATCTATTTCAACAGGAACTTTTTTATCGCTCATAAGCACCAAATAATGACAACCAAAACTTTGACATGAAAGCATTATTTTGTTTTGGTGTAAAAGGCTCGACCACGAGCCACTCCCCAACGGCAACACCGGTAAGGAACTATGTGCGGAATAGCTGGAGAACTTCGTTTTGATCGACGCCCCGCGGACCTGGCGGCAGTCGAACGCATCACCCACCACCTGGCCCCTCGCGGACCCGACGCCCATGGCTTTCATAGTCAGGGTCCCATCGCCCTAGGCCATCGCCGGCTGAAGATCATGGATCTGGCCGAAGCCTCGGGCCAGCCGATGATCGACAGCGATCTCGGCCTGTCCATGGTGTTCAACGGCGCCATCTATAACTACCCCGAGCTGCGCGGCGAGCTGGAAGCGCTGGGCTATCGCTTCTTCTCCGGCGGTGACACCGAGGTGCTGCTCAAGGGCTATCACGCCTGGGGCGAAAAACTGCTGCCCAAGCTCAATGGCATGTTCGCCTTCGCCGTCTGGGAGCGTGACAAGCAGAACCTGTTCATCGCCCGCGACCGCCTCGGCGTCAAACCGCTTTATCTCTCGCGCACTGGTGAGCGCCTGCGCTTCGCCTCGTCGCTGCCAGCCCTGCTGCAGGGTGGCGACATCGCCAAGACGCTGGATGCCGTCGCCCTCAACCACTATTTGAACTTCCATGCCGTGGTACCCGCGCCGCGCACCATTCTGGCGGGCGTGGAGAAACTGCCGCCAGCCACCTGGATGCGTGTCGATGCCGACGGCAAGGTCGAGCAGCACACCTGGTGGACGCTGCAGTTCGGCCCGCAAGGCGAGGAAGTGAACTTCGGTTTTGAAGAATGGCGCGACCGCACACTGCAGACCATGCGCGAAGCGGTGGAGATTCGTCAGCGCGCGGCGGTCGACGTCGGCGTGCTGCTCTCCGGTGGCGTCGATTCGAGCATGCTGGTCGGCCTGCTGCGCGAAGCTGGTGTGGAGAACCTGCTGACCTTCTCCATCGGCTTCCAGGATGCCGGCGGCGAACGTGGCGACGAATTCCAGTATTCGGACCTGATCGCCCAGCATTTCGGCACCCGCCATCATCAATTGCGCATTGGCGAGCACGAGATTCTCGAGCAGCTGCCGCAGGCCTTCCGCGCCATGAGCGAGCCGATGGTCAGCCATGACTGCATCGCCTTCTACCTGCTCTCGCGCGAAGTCGCCAAGCATTGCAAGGTGGTACAGAGTGGCCAAGGCGCTGACGAACTGTTCGCCGGCTACCACTGGTATCCGCAAGTCGATGGCGCCAAGGATGCTTTCGCCGCCTACCGTGCCGCTTTCTTCGACCGCGAGCACGACGAATACGCGGCCTGCGTGCAGCCCGCCTGGCTGACCGGCGACATGGCTGGAGAGTTCGTTCGCGAGCACTTCGCCATGCCCGGCGCCGATGCTGCAGTGGACAAGGCCCTGCGCCTGGACAGCACGGTGATGCTGGTCGACGACCCGGTCAAACGGGTGGACAACATGACCATGGCCTGGGGCCTCGAAGCGCGCACGCCGTTCCTCGACTATCGCGTGGCCGAGCTGTCGGCGCGCATTCCCGCGCAGTTCAAGCTGCCGGAAGGCGGCAAGTACGTGCTCAAGGAAGCCGCGCGCAAGGTCATCCCCAGCGAGGTGATCGACCGGCCCAAAGGCTACTTCCCCGTGCCAGGACTCAAGCATCTTGAGGGCGCCACCCTCGGTTGGGTGCGCGACCTGCTGCTCGACCCAAGCCTGGATCGCGGCCTGTTCAACCCGACCATGCTCGATCAGTTGCTGACCAACCCGCAGAGCCAGCTCACGCCGCTGCGCGGGTCCAAGCTATGGCAACTGGCAGCGCTCAACCTGTGGCTGAGCGAACAAGGCCTATAACTCACGTGGAGCGGCCCTCGGGCCGCTCCTGCAGGATCAATGGTCATAGCCCGGCAAAGCCGGGATGTGTCGCGACTCAATGACGATCCGGCCAAGACCGGACGTAGTGAACACGGACAGGGATTATTCCATGCGCTCCACTGCCTTCAACCAACGCCTGCTGCGAGGCCAGACACCATCTTACGAGCGTCTGCAGGCCCGTCTGGCCGAGGATCATAGCAGCCAGCCCAGCCAGCCACAGGCCATTCATTGCGGCTGGGGTCGCCTGCTGATCGGCCATACCTACCCCGACGCCACTGTCCTGGCCGAATCCCTGCTGGACGAACAGCCCGGTGAACGTGACATCGCCCTGTACGTGGCGGCCCCGCACCAGGTGCTGGCGCATGCACCGCAGCAACTGTTTCTCGACCCCTCCGACACGCTGCGCCTGTGGTTCACCGACTACCGCCCGGCGCGTCGCAGCTTCCGTGGTTTTCGTATTCGCCGGGCGCAGAACGATGCCGACTGGCAGGCCATCAATTGCCTGTACCAGACCCGCGGCATGCTGCCAATCGACCCGGCCAAGCTCACGCCTTACACCGAGGGCGGCCCGACCTACTGGCTGGCCGAGGACGAAGACAGCGGCGCGGTGATCGGCAGTGTCATGGGCCTTAACCACCAACGCGCCTTCCGTGACCCGGAAAACGGCAGCAGCCTGTGGTGCCTGGCGGTCGACCCGCAATGCAGCCGACCCGGTGTCGGCGAGGTACTGGTGCGTCACCTGATCGAGCACGGCATGAGCCGTGGCCTGAGCTACCTCGACCTGTCGGTGCTGCACGATAACAAGCAGGCCAAGAAGCTCTACGCCAAGCTCGGCTTCCGCGAGTTGCAGACCTTCAGCCTCAAGCGCAAGAACGGCATCAACCAGCCGCTGTTCCTCGGCCCCGGCCCGCAGGCCGAGCTCAACCCCTATGCGCGCATCATCGTCGACGAGGCGCTGCGCCGCGGCATCGAAGTGCAGGTGGATGACGCCGAGGCCGGGCTGTTCACCCTCAGTCACGGCGGCCGACGCATCCGCTGCCGCGAATCGCTGTGCGACCTGACCAGCGCCGTGAGCATGACCCTGTGCCAGGACAAGCGCCTGACTCACCGTGCCCTGTCGCGCGCCGACCTCAGCGTGCCGGCCCAGCGCCTGGCCGCCAGCGCCGAAGACAACGCCACTTTTCTCGCCGAGCATGGCTCGGTCGTGGTCAAACCAGTCGATGGCGAGCAAGGCCAGGGCGTGGCCGTGGATCTGCGTACGCCGGGCGAGGTGCAGGAAGCCATCGAACGCGCCCGCGTGTTCGATCAGCGCGTACTGCTGGAGAGTTATCACGAAGGTCACGACCTGCGCGTACTGGTAATCGGCTACGAAGTGGTGGCCGCGGCTATCCGCCGTCCGGCCGAGATCATTGGTGATGGCCGCCACAGCATTGGCCAGCTGATCGATGCCCAGAGCCGTCGCCGCCAGGCCGCCACCGACGGCGAAAGCCGCATTCCCAAGGACGCCGAAACCCTGCGCACCCTGCATGGCGCCGGCCTCGACTACGACAGTGTGCTGCCCGCCGGCGAGCGCCTGGCCGTGCGCAAGACCGCCAACCTGCATACCGGCGGCACTCTGGAAGACGTCACCGCGATCCTCCATCCGACCCTGCGCGACGCCGCCATCAAGGCCGCGCGCGCCCTGGAAATCCCCGTGGTCGGCCTCGACCTGCTGGTGCCCGCCGCTGATCAGCCGGAGTACGTATTCATCGAAGCCAACGAGCGCGCCGGCCTGGCCAACCATGAGCCGCAGCCGACCGCCGAGCGCTTCGTCGACCTGCTGTTCCCGCTCAGCCAGGTATCGAGCTGACCACTCTCCCCCGGCCCTCTCCCGCACAGGGAGAGGGGAAACCCGAATGCCGAGGAGCTTGCATGCAACAACTACCCGAACCCGATCTCGACTACATGCAGAAGGTGCTGCTGGAGATGCTTGCCATCCCCAGCCCCACCGGTTTCACCGACACCATCGTGCGCTACGTCGCCGAACGTCTCGAAGAGCTGGAAATCCCCTTCGAGCTGACCCGCCGCGGCACCATTCGCGCCACCCTGCGCGGACGCCAGAGCGAGTACGAGCGTTTCGACCGCGCCGTGTCCGTGCATCTGGACACCATTGGCGCCATCGTCCGCGAAATCAAGGACAACGGCCGCCTGGGCCTGGCCCCGGTGGGCTGCTGGTCGAGCCGCTTCGCCGAAGGCAGCCGTGTCAGCCTGTTCACCGACAACGGCGTGATTCGCGGCAGCGTGCTGCCACTGATGGCCTCGGGGCACGCCTTCAACACCGCCGTCGATACCATGCCGGTAAGCTGGGATCACGTCGAACTGCGCCTGGACGCCTACTGCGCCACCCGCGCCGATTGTGATTCGCTGGGTGTTTGCGTCGGTGATTTCGTCGCCTTCGATCCGCTGCCGGAGTTTTCCGAGAGCGGCCATATCAGTGCCCGCCATCTCGATGACAAGGCCGGCGTCGCCGCCCTGCTGGCGTCACTCAAGGCGATTCGTGATCACGGCCTGCAACCGATGATCGACTGCCACCCGCTGTTCACCATCACCGAAGAGGTCGGCTCCGGCGCTGCTGCCGCGCTGCCCTGGGATGTCAGCGAGTTCGTCGGCATCGACATCGCTCCGGTCGCGCCAGGCCAGCAGTCCAGCGAGCACGCCGTCAGCGTGGCCATGCAGGACTCCGGCGGGCCCTACGACTATCACCTGTCACGTCAGTTGCTGCGCCTGGCGGCCGAACAGGACGTACCGGTACGCCGCGACCTGTTCCGCTACTACCACAGCGACGCGCAATCGGCAGTCACCGCCGGCCATGACATCCGCACGGCGCTGTTGGCCTTCGGCTGCGACGCGACTCACGGCTATGAACGCACCCACATCGACAGCCTCAAGGCCCTCAGCCGCCTGCTCACCGCCTACATGATGAGCCCGCCGGTGTTCGCCAGTGATGCGCAACCGGCACAGGGCTCGCTGGAGCGCTTCAGCCACCAGCTGGAGCATGACGCTCAGATGGAAAGCGATACCCGAGTGCCGCCGGTGGACAGCCTGGTTGGCCAACATGATCGGGACGCTTGAAGGCTTGAGTGCATAAAGGCAAAGTGACACACAGAACGACAGGGGGAGCATCAGCTCCCCTTTTTCTGGCCTGCAGTCAGTGGCCAACCTTAGGGCCGTCGCCAAGCGACGTTGAACATGACACCCCGGCCATTTTCCTGGCCTTCTGAGGTTCACGGATGCCTCGCGTCTTTCTGGCCTTGCTGTTGCTCTGGCTCGCCTGCCCCAGTTGGGCGCTTACGCCTGCGTCGCTCGACAGCGACGACCTGCGCCTATCCCTGGGCCCTTACACCGGTTATTACGAAGACATAAACGGCACCCTGAGCATCGGGCAGGTGCAGGCGTTGGATGATGACGCCTTCAAGACCCTGGGCGGCGAACATGCCAACCTCGGCAAGAACGCATCGGTGTGGTGGTTCAAGGTTCGCCTGGTCAACGCCCTGAACCATGAGCTGGGCGGCTATCTCGAAGTCAACTATCCGTTGCTCGATCATCTGCAGGTGCACCTGATCGATCCGGACGGCAACCGCCTGGAACAGGAAAGCGGCGACACTTTCGCCTTCTCCCAGCGGCCGGTGCAGGTTCGCAATTTCTGGTTTCCCATGCAGCTGGAGCCCGGGATCAGTACATTGCTGATCCGCGTGGAAACCACCAGTACGGTGTTCGTGCCGCTGTTCTTCGCCACCTATGCCGCCAGCGCAGCCGCGCAGGAAAACCTGATGGGCTTCAACGGCGCGTTCTACGGCGTGCTGTTCGCCATGTTCTGCTACAACCTGTTCCTCTACTTGTCGCTGCGTGAATCGGCCTACCTCTGGTACCTGGCCTACAACCTCAACGTCGGCCTGCTCGCGGCGTGCTTCGACGGCATGCTGTTCAAGCTGCTGCCCGAGCATGTGGCCTTTCAGTCGGTCAGCATCTACATCCTGATGTACGCGCACTGCCTCACGGCCATCCAGTTCAGCCGTCATTTCCTGCATGCACGCCAGTATTTCCCGCGCCTGGATACCGGCCTGCGCCTGCTGATGTTGGTCTGCGTCGGCTGCCTGCTGTCGATTACGCTGATCGGCTTCGCTGCCTGGAACATCCTGGCCAGCGTCACCGTCTCCCTGGTGTCGCTGATCCTGCTGCTGACCGGCATCTACGTGTGGCGTCGTGGCGTACGTTATGGCTCCTATTACACCCTGGCCTGGGCCATCCTGCTGTTCGCCTTCATCCAGGCCACCACTGGCTCGCTAGGCCTGGAAGTGTTTGGCGTGTTCGGCGCCACGGTAGTGAAGATCGGCGTGACCATCGAGCTGATCACCCTGTCCATCGGCCTTGCCGACCGCATCAACCTGCTCAAGGAAGAAGGCTTCCAGTCGCGCCGTGCGGCCGAGCAAGCCGCCTTCGAGAACCAGGCCAAGAGTCGCTTCCTGGCCAAGATGAGCCACGAGATCCGTACCCCGCTCAACGGCGTGCTGGGCATGCTGCAGCTGCTGCGCGAAACGCCCCTGGATCGCAGCCAGCGCTTCTACGTCGACACCATTTCCAGCTCCGGTAGTTCGTTGATGGCGGTGATCAACGACATCCTCGACTACGCCCGCATCGAATCCGGCAAGCTCAGCCTGGAGCAGATCGAGTTCGATCTTGAAGAGATGATTTCCGAAACGCTCAGCCTGTTCACCGGCCAGGCGCTGGACAAACGCCTGCGCCTCTACGTCAGCCTGGAAAACGGCGTACCCCGGCGTATTCAGGGGGACCCGACGCGGCTCAAGCAGGTGCTGATGAACCTGCTCAGCAACGCCCTGAAGTTCACCGCCGAAGGCCACGTCGCGGTCAGCGTCAGCCGCCGCAGTGACAGCCATGGCAGGCCGCATCTGGTGATCGCCGTCAGCGATAGTGGCATCGGCATCAGCGAGCAGGCACTGGCGCAATTGTTCGAATCCTTCGCCCAGGGTGATTCCAGCACCACCCGCCGTTATGGCGGCAGCGGTCTGGGGCTGGCCATCAGCAAGGAACTGGTGGAGATGATGGGCGGTAGAATCGAAGTGCAGAGCACCCTGGGCCAGGGCACCCGCTTCGCGTTCGACATGCCGCTACTGGCCGAACAGGAAACAGCCGACGAGCTCAGCCGCCTGCTGACCGGCCGCACCGCTCTGCTCGCCTCTCTCGATGGCCTGGGCCTGGATGCCATGAGCCGTCTGCTCGGGCGCTGGGGCATGCGCACCGAACGCTGCCAGACGCCAGAGCGCCTGCAGGACTATCTGGAGGATTTCGCTGCGCCGCCGTTACTGGTACTGATGGCGCCCTGGCCAGGCGGCGTCAACCACTGGCTCGACTCGCTCCGGCCCAAGCTGCAGGCGCAACAGCGCGTGCTGCTGGTCTGCCCGCCCGAGGCCTGCCAACATCTGCCGGCGAGCCATGGTCTGCGCCTGCAACACCTGGCCCAACCCGTGGCGATCAACGCGCTGCGCCAGGCTTTGAACGGGCTGTATGAAGAACCCAGAGCACAGGTACATCAGTTGGTCAGAGAAATACGCAGCGACAACAGCGAAGCCCCCTGCATTCTGGTGGCGGAGGACAACCCGGTGAACCAGCTGGTGGTTCAGGGCTTTTTGAAGAAACGTGGCTACAGCGTGCGCCTGGTAGTCGACGGCCAGGCGGCGGTGGACGAATACGCTCGCGACCCGGCAGCCGTGCACTTGATCCTGATGGATTGCGAGATGCCGGTGATGGACGGCTTCGAAGCCACACGGCAAATCCGCCGGCTCGAACGCGACCGGCAACTCGCTGCCGTCCCCATCATCGCACTGACCGCGCATATCCTCGAGGAACACCGTCAGCACGGTCTGGACGCTGGCATGGATGATTTCCTCGGCAAACCGCTGGATAGCGCCCTGCTCTACAGCACGCTGGAGCATCACCTCAAGCGACCCGGCACGATGCACTGAGGAAGCTCGCAGCATGGAGCCCTGTGGCTCTATCATGGGCTCCTGTAACTGGAGCCACTCGCTGTGCTGATCCCCGCTGACCTGCTGCAAGCCGACACCCTCACCGCGCTGATCGAAGACTTCGTCACTCGTGACGGGACCGACAATGGCGATGAAACCCCGCTGGAAACCCGCGTGCAACGCGTGCGTCGCGCCCTGGACAAAGGCGAAGCGGTGATCGTCTTCGACCCTGACAGCCAGCAATGCCAGCTGGCAATGAAGCGTGACGTGCCCAAGGAATGGCTGGAGGCCTTGCAGCAATCGCTCAGTGATTGACCGTATGCGCCAGCATCACCGATAGCTGACACAACGGTCGGCCGCTTTCGGCCTGCCACTGGTTGAACGCCGCCTGCACCGCGGCCAGGTCTTTCAGACTGGTCGGCGCCTTGTCGATCACGTCCTGCGCTTTCAGCGCGGCGACCATGTCATCGGTGGGGATGAAGGTGTCCTTGCCCACCATGCGCAGAAAACGCGGCGCCGACAGGCCGCCAAGCTGACTGCCATGCTTGGCCAGGTATTTCCACAGGCCGACGATGTCGGTCACCGGCCAATCGGCGATCAGGGTGCCAAAGCTGCCTTTTTCACGACGCACATCGAGGATGAACTGGGCGTTGCGCGGCACACTTTTCAGCTTGCCCAGGTGGCGGATCAGCCGCGCATCCTGCATCAGGTTCTCCAGGCGCTCAGCGCCCATCAGCACCACCTTTTCCGGATCGAAGCCGAAGAACACTTCCTCGAACGCCGGCCATTTAGCATCCACCAGGCTGTGCTTGAGACCGGCGCGGAAGATGCGCAGGCTGATCAGCGACAGATAACGGTCATCACTCAGCGCCCGCAGTTCGGCATCGCTACGCGGCTGCGGCAGCATGGCCTCCAGTGCCTTCGCCGAGCCGAAGCGATTGAGGCAAAACTCGTGCAGCCACTTGTAATCACGCATGAATCAAATCCTTCATGAAACGGATGACAGAGCCTGCACGCAGCGCGTTGAACACTCAAGTCCCACAACGATGACGCTCACGTAGGGCGGGTGAAACCCGCCAATCTGGGCTGGCGGGTTGCACCCGCCCTACCCGCGCAAGCGCTCGGCGGCCTGGCGCAGCGCAGCTTCGGTGCCGCTCCAGCCCAGGCAGCCATCGGTGATCGATACGCCGTAACGCAGCTCGCCGGCAAGCGCCTGGCAGCCGTCGAACAGGTGGCTCTCCAGCATCACCCCGCGCAGGCTGTCATCGCCAGCCAGGCGCTGGTCGATCACACTTTCCAGCACCGCCGGTTGACGCAACGGATCCTTGCCGCTGTTGGCGTGACTGCAATCGACCAGAATGCGCGGCGCGATGCCCTGGCGCTCAAGTGCCTGCCGCGCAGCGGCGACGCTGACGGCATCATGGTTCGGTGCGCCGTGGCCGCCGCGCAGTACCAGATGGGTGTCGGGGTTGCCCGCGGTATGCAGCAGGGCCGGATGGCCGAGGTCATCGATGCCGAAGTGCTGATGCGGGTGCGCCGCCGAGCGCATGGCGTCGCAGGCGATGCCGACACTGCCGTCGGTGCCGTTCTTGAAGCCCACCGGCAAATCCAGGCCGCTGACCATCTCGCGATGCACCTGCGACTCGCTGGTACGGGCGCCAATCGCTGCCCAGCCAAGCAGGTCGTCGAAGTAGCCGGCGGCCATCGGCTGCAGCAGCTCGGTGGCCAGCGGCAAGCCGCGAGCGAGGATATCCAGCATCAACTGCCGGGACTGCCGCAAACCCTCGGCCATATCACCACTGCCATCCAGATGCGGGTCGTACAGCAGCCCCTTCCAACCCACGGTGGTGCGCGGTTTTTCCACGTAGGCGCGCATCACCAGCAGCAGTTGGTCGTCGACCTGCGGCGCCAGTTCGGCCAGGCGCTCGGCATATTCGAGGGCACTGCTACGGTCATGCAGGGAACAGGGGCCGACCACCACCAGCAGGCGTGAGTCGCGACCATCAAGCACGGCGCGGATGGCGTCACGGTCGGCGGCGATGGAATCGGCAAGCGCGGCGGGTAGCGGCAGGCGTTGACGCAGTACGGCGGGGCCGGGCAGCGGCTGGGCGCTGCGGCGGGCGATGGTGGTGACGGAGGAAGCGAGTTGAGCGGAGCTGTTCATGATCTGGCGGTTCCTTGGCCGGCGCGGTCGATACCGCGGCGGCGCTAACTGAGTGTTCGTGGCAAAGGTGTCAGGGCGGTGATGACGCTGCTAAATCGCCAGTCGTAGCGGTAGTTGCGGTAATAACGGTTCATCTGTGAGTCCTCGATCTGTGGCCGTTTTTCGGCCGAAAAAAACAAAACCCCCGGTCGGGTTGCCGACCGGGGGTTTTCTGGAAAACGTCTCTGGTGGCGACCCTGGTGTCTCAGGCCGCCTGTGGGGTATCAAGCGCGCCTGTGGCTAAACCAATACCCAAAGAAGTAATACGCCGCAGCCACAAGCGACTGCGCACGCGCCAACGCGGCGCGCGAGGCACCGGCTTGCAGCATGGACAGGAGGTTGAGACTGGCTGACATGGAATTCTCCAAAGCGATGGCCGAACCATACTCCAGGCCTTTGCGGCCTGGCAAGCGTCGCGGCTAAAGCCCCTGCCACGGATCGAGCCGCCCGTGGCAGGGGCATAGGGTGGATGTCGCTTTTTACATCCACCAGTCCGCTACACAGCGGATCGATGAAGCATGAACACCCTACAGAGTTTGTGGGAGCGGCTTCAGCCGCGATGCCCTACAGGCTCATCACATCGAGAAAACGCGGCGTAGCGCTGTCGTCAATCTTCAGGCTCTTGAAGTCGAACAGGTTGCGGTCGGCCAGCTGGGAGGGGTGCACATTCTGCAGCGCGCGGAACATGATCTCGACGCGGCCCGGGCTCTTGCGCTCCCACTCCTGCAGCATCTCCTTGACCACCTGGCGCTGCAGGTTCTCCTGCGAGCCGCAGAGGTTGCACGGGATGATGGGGAATTCCTTGAGCTGGCTGTAGGCCTCGATATCGGCCTCGGCGCAGTAGGCCAGCGGGCGGATCACCACGTTGCGGCCGTCGTCGGAGAGCAGCTTGGGCGGCATGGCCTTGAGTGTGCCGCCGTAGAACATATTGAGGAAGAAGGTTTCCAGAATGTCGTCGCGGTGGTGCCCCAGCGCCATCTTGGTCGCGCCGATCTCATCGGCATAGGTGTACAGGGTGCCGCGACGCAGACGCGAGCACAGCGAGCAGGTGGTCTTGCCCTCGGGGATCTTCTCCTTGACCACCGAGTAGGTGTCCTTCTCGATGATGTGGTACGGCACGCCAACGGACTCCAGATAGGCCGGCAACACGTGCTCGGGGAAGCCGGGCTGCTTCTGATCCATGTTTACCGCGACGATCTCGAACTTGATCGGCGCCACCTTCTGCAGATACAGCAGCACGTCGAGCATGGTGTAGCTGTCCTTGCCGCCGGACAGGCAGACCATCACCTTGTCGCCATCCTCGATCATGTTGAAGTCGGTGATGGCTTCGCCGGCCTGGCGGCGAATGCGCTTCTGCAGTTTGTTCTGGTTGACCGAGAGGGTGCCCATGGTGCGTCGAAATCCGAGGGGTGGGAACGAAAGCGCGACATTTTACGCACAATGGCGCCGCGCCCCCACCCCACCGACAACTAAATGCTACGCTCGGCCGATGAACGACGACCTCAACCCCGATCTGGACCTCGCCGAGCAGGTACTGCAACTGCTGCAGGCAGCACCGGACGGCATTGCCGAATACACCCTGATCCAGCAATTGAAAGATCGCCACAGCGGTCATGTCCCCAATCTGCCCCTGGCCGACAAGCTGGTGCTGTTTCGCACTCATTTCCTGCTGTTCAACGCGCTTTATCGCCTGCGCGAGCAGCTATGGCAGAAAAAGAGTCACCTGCTGCAGATCAGCCCGCTGTGTATACGTCTGCTGCCCTATCAGTCAGGCAGTGCGGCGCTCAGTGAACGCGACGCCCTGCGTGACTACTACCTGGACATGAGCAACCTGCAGAGCACCGACGAACGCGACGTCGAGCGCTTGCTGACCAGCTTCTGGACGCGCATGCAAGGCGGCGAAGAGAAGCAGGCTGCACTCGAGTTGTTCGAACTGGCCAATGAACGGACACTCGACCTGCCAAGAATCAAGCTGCGCTACCGACAAATGGTCAGCGAGCATCATCCGGACCGAGGCGGCAGCACAGAGCGGCTGCAGTCGATAAACCTGGCTATGGAAATTCTTGAGCGCTATTACCACTGACTTCTAGAGAGCGATTTGCTCTAAAGCCAGACACCACGCCTGCTCCAGGCTCTGTCTATACTGCGACATAAGGTCGCAACGATTTGGCCTGATACCTGGTAACGCTGTCCATGCGCGCCGGGCCTCCGCCGGGGGGGGCGACTGTCATAAGAAAAGGAGGTGTCTGGCATGATCCACCACGTTTGGGGGCTCTTCACCCATCCCGATCAAGAATGGCAAGAAATCCGTGGCGAGGAAGAATCAATCAGCCACATGTACCTGACCCATGTGCTGATTCTTGCAGCAATTCCCGCAATCTCAGCCTATATCGGCACCACCCAGGTCGGCTGGGCAATCGGCGACCGAGCACCCGTAATGCTTACCGAAGGCAGTGCGATGGTGATGACCATCATGTCCTACCTGGCGATGCTTGCAGGCGTGGCCGTGATGGGGGCGTTCATCCACTGGATGGCGCGCACCTACGATGCCAACCCGAGTCTGACCCAATGCGTGGTCTTCGCTGCCTACACCGCAACTCCGCTGTTCATCGGAGGTCTTGCAGCGCTTTACCCGCATCTGTGGCTGGGCATGGTCGTAGGCACGGTTGCAATCTGCTACACCGTCTACCTGCTCTATGTGGGTATACCGACCTTCATGAACATTCCTGAAGATGAAGGCTTCATGTTCTCCAGCTCTGTACTGGCGGTCGGCTTGGTCGTGCTGGTAGCGATGATCGCCAGCTCGGTCATTCTCTGGGGCATGGGCGTCGGCCCGGTCTACACCAGCTGACAGCCGATAGTGAAAAACCCACAGGCCGCCCTCGGGCGGCCTTTTCGTTGCCATGCACCAGAAAATTTGGGTTGAACCCTACGCTGCAACGGCTGCCGGACATTAAAAGGCAGCCAAGCGGATGGTCACACCATGTATGCGAACCTCTACACCCTTCTCACCCGCCCGGATCGAGCATGGACGGCCATTCGCCAGGACGAGGAACGCAACAGCGCCAGCTACCTACCTTACCTGCTGCTTTTCAGCCTGTTGCCGGCAGTTTGCCTGTTCATCGGCACCCATTGGGTGGGCTGGAGCCTGGTAGACGAAGAGCGCATTCGCCTGGAGGTCGCAAGTGCGCTGCAACTGAGCGGACTGCTTTATCTGGCTACGCTGGTCGGCGTTTTCATCATGGGTTACTTCCTGCGCTACATGTCGCGCACCTTCGAGGCCAGGCCCACCTTCAACCAATGCATCGGCTTCATCGCCTATGCCTGCACGCCCTTCTTTCTCGCCGGGATCGCCGCGCTCTACCCCACGCGCTGGCTGGCAATCAGCGTCCTGCTACTCGCCTGCGCCCATGCTGCCTACCTGATCTATGTCGGGCTGCCACGTTTCATGCGCATCGACAACCAACAGGGTTTCCTCTACGCCTCCTCGATGATTGGCGTAGGGCTGCTGGTGATCGTCACCATTCTGGTCAGCATGATCCTGTTCTGGACCTACACCCTGGAGCCGGAGTATCAGCGCACGGTGCAGCAGGATCAGAGCCGCGGCACGCAGGAACAGCGCATGCAGGCGCCAGTAGACGAGTGATACCTGCGCTGGTTGCCGGCTTGCGGCATAATTCCCGCTCAGCCTGCACCAGCGCCTGTCCATGCCCGAACAGATTCAAGCCCGCGTCGAAGCCTGCTATCAGCAGGCCGAAACCTTCTTCAAGCAACGCTTTGCCCGCCCCGAAATCAGCTTCAAGCTGCGTGGGCAGAAGGCTGGCGTCGCACACCTCACGGAAAACAAGCTGCGCTTTAACCTGCAGCTGTACCGCGCCAACCATGAGGATTTCCTGCGCCAGACCGTGCCTCACGAAGTCGCTCACATGGTCGCCCACCAGCTATTCGGCCCGCGCATCCAGCCGCATGGTGAGGAGTGGCAGTTGATCATGCGCGGCGTCTACGAACTGCCGCCACATCGCTGCCACAGCTATGAAGTCGAACGGCGCAAGGTCAGTCGCTTCATCTATCGTTGTAGCTGCGCGGATGGTGAATTTCCCTTCTCCGCCCAGCGTCACGCTCTGGTCGCCAAAGGCCGCCGCTACTACTGCCGGCGCTGCAAGGTGACGCTGACCTTCAGTGGCGAGCAGCGCCAGGAGTGATGGGAAAACTCTCATAGCCCCTTGGTGCGCGCGGCGCACCCTACGCCAGTATCGAAGCCCCGCAGGGTGCGCTGTGCGCAGCGACATTGCCAGACAGTGAGCCGTTCGACTCAACCCAGCGCCCTAGCACTCCTCAACGCCTCGATCTGTTCGGCGTCGTAGCCCAGCTCAGCCAGCACCTCGGCGGTATGCGCGCCAACTGCCGCACCGACATGCCTTGGCGGTGGTAACCCTTCGGAGAACTTCAGTGGACAGGCCAGTTGCGCCTGCGCCGGCAAGCCTTCGCGCGGCACCTCGACGACCAGTTCGCGCGCCCTGATCTGCGGATGCTGCACCGCTTCGGACAGCGGCAGCATCGGCTCGACGCAAGCATCCAGCTCGGCGAACACCGCGCACCATTGCGCGAAATCGCGCTTCTCGAACTCGATCTCGATCTCGCGCTTGAGCGCGCGCTGGTCCTCGGGCTTTTGCGACAGACCACGCGCCGCCAACTCGGGGCGGCCGATGGCCGCGCAGAACTGCTGCATGAACTGCGGCTCCAGGCTGCCGACAGAGAACCAACGACCGTCGCGGGTACGGTAGTAGTCGTAAAAGCTGCCGCCATTGAGCGCCTGGTTTTCCATCTCAGGCTCGACGCCGGCACCCAGGTAGCCAGCCCCCGCCATGCCGTGCAGGCTGAACGCGCAGTCGGTCATGCTCACGTCGACCTGCTGCCCCAAGCCGGTAACCTGGCGCTGCACCACGGCCGCGAGCAGGCCGATCACGCCATGCAGCGAGCCACCTGCCAGGTCGGCCAACTGCACGCCAAGCGGTAACGGGCCACTGTCGCGGCGCCCGGTATAGCTGGCGATACCGGCCAGCGCCAGGTAGTTGATGTCATGCCCGGCACGGTCACGGTACGGCCCGCTCTGGCCGTAGCCGGTGATCGACACGTAGATCAGCCGCGGGTTGATCGCCTTGAGCGCCTCGTAACCGACACCCAGCTTGTCCATCACGCCGGGGCGGAACTGCTCGAGCACGATGTCGTACTCGCCAACCAGTTGCTTGACCACCTCAACGGCCTCTGGCCGCTTAAGGTCCAGCGCGATGCTGCGCTTATTACGGTTGAGGTAAGCGTGACTGGTGGAGGTGCCGCCATCGTGTGGCGGTAGCACGCGCACCAGGTCCATACGCGTGGGCGACTCTACCCGCAGCACCTCGGCGCCCATGTCAGCCAGCAGCAACGAGGCGAACGGCCCAGGCAGCAGCGTGGAAAAATCGAGAATCTTCAGTGATGACAACGGGCCGGACATGGTGACTCCAGATTGGCGTGTTCGAGGTAGACCGGATGCAACCCGGGATGACGCTTACCGGTTTGCCCCCAGACGATGAATCAATGTTCCCAGACGATGACCCGCTCACCTGGCAGGCCGACAATAGCCTCGGCATAACGCACTTCCAGGACGTTGCGGCGAATTTTCATGGTCGGCGTCATGCTGCCGTTATCCACCGTCCAGGCTTCGCTGACCAGATAGAAATGACTGATGCGCTCGTGCGCCTCGAGCCTCTGATTGACTGCGTGCAAGTGCTCGGAAAGAGACTGTTCGAGCAGCTCACGCGGTTGCTGACGGGCGACGGGCGAGAGTTCGATCAGCGCCAGCGGTTGATCCAGGTTGCTGCCCATCAGGCATACCTGCTCGACCCAATGGCTCTTGGCGATCTCACCCTCGATGGGCGCCGGCGCCACGTACTTGCCCTTGCTGGTCTTGAAGATGTCCTTCACCCGCCCGGTAATCCGCAAGTAGCCCGCTTCGTCCAGCTGGCCGCGATCACCGGTGTACAGCCAACCGTCCTTGAGGGTTTCCGCGGTCTTTTCCGGTTCGCGGTAGTAACCCTGCATCAGCGTCTCGCTGCGCAGGAGAATCTCGCCGGCCTCATCAATGCGCACCTGCAGATGCGGCATCGGCCTGCCCACGGTGCCAAAGCGCACCTGCCCAGGGCGATTGAAACAGCCGTAGGCGAAGTGCTCGGTCATGCCGTAGCCCTCGCAAATGGTCATGCCCAGGCGCCGATACCACTCCAATAACCCGGTGGAAATCGCCGCCGCACCGGACACGAGAATACGCGCACGATCCAGCCCCAACCCCGCCCGAACCTTACGTGCCACCAGACGCCCCAGCAACGGAATGCGCAGCAGGCGCTCGAGCCGCTGCGCTGGCAGTTTCTCCAATACGCCCTGCTGAAAACGCGTCCACAGCCGTGGCACCGAGAAAAACACCGTGGGACGCACCTGGCGAAGATCGCTGGCGAAGGTCTCCAGCGACTCGACGAAGGCCACCGGTGCGCCGCAATAAAGGCTGTTGAACTCCACCAGAAAACGCTCGGCGGCATGCGACAACGGCAAGTAGGAGAAAAACTGATCCAACGGCGTCATGTTCAGCTCAGCCGTGGCGTTGGCTGAAGAGAACGCCATGGCATGGGCCGAAAGCATCACGCCCTTGGGCTGCCCGGTGGTGCCGGAAGTGTAAAGGATCGACAGCAGATCCTCGCCACGTTGGGAGCGGGTCCCCGGCAGCGGCTCGTGAGCGGCCAGTAGCGCGTGCCACTGGTACTCGGCAGGCATGGTCGGATATGGCATGGCGATGCGGGTGATATGCGCGGCGATGCCGCTGGCCAGCTTGTCCGGCTCATCCAGCTTGCCAACCAAAATCACCTTGCAGCCCGCGTGTTCCAGCACATAGGCGATCTGTTCCGGCGCCTGCAGCGGATACAGCGGCACGCTTACCAGCCCAGCGTGCTGGATCGTCAGGTCGCTGATGAACCATTCGGCGCAGTTCTTCGCCAGCAGCGCCACGCGCTCGCCAGGTACGCAGCCCAGCGCCAGCAGCGCGCTGGCCAGGCGCCGCGCCTGCTCATCGACCTGCAGCCAGCTGTAGTCATGCCACACGCCATTGACCGGCTGGCGCAGCCAGACTGCGTCGGGTTGCCGATCCAGCCAGTAGTTGAAGCGCTCCAGAGGTAGTTGCAGGGTCATGGGAGGCTACCTTCTTGTCCTTTTGGTTCACCTGCTCATTGCGATACGAGCGCTACTGACGATAGACCGCGATGCCGTCATAGCGCGAAAACCTACAGCTTCATCCCGCGACTGATGATCTCCTTCATGATCTCCGACGTGCCGGCGAAGATGCGCTGAATGCGCGCATTCGCGTACATCTTGCAGATCGGGTACTCCCACATGTAGCCCCAGCCGCCGTGCAGTTGCACGCCCTCGTCGACTACCTTGCCGAGCAGTTCGGTGGTGAATAGCTTGGCCTCGGCAGCCACTTCGGGAGTGAGCTTCTTCTGGTTGTGATCCATCACGCAGCGGTCGGTGAACACCTGCGCCACGTCGACCTGCGTGCGCATTTCCGCCAGCTTGAAGCGGGTGTTCTGAAAGTGCGCGACGGGGCGACCGAAAGCGTGGCGTTCCTTGACGTACTCGATGGTGGTCTGCAGCGCCGCCTCGGCGCCGGCCACTGCGCCACAGGCATTGGTCAGACGCTCCTGGGCCAGCATGTTCATCAGGTAGAAGAAGCCGCCCTTGGCATCGCCCAGCAGGTTGTCCTTGGGCACCTTGACGTCATTGAAGAACAGCTCGGCGGTGTCCTGGCTGTGCATGCCGAGTTTCTTCAGCTTCTTGCCGCGCTCGAAACCGGGCATGCCGCGCTCCACCAGAAACAGGCCCATGGCGTGCTTGTTGGCCGGATCGGTCTTGGCCGCGACGATCACCACATCGGCCAGATAGCCATTGGAGATGAACACCTTGGAGCCGTTGAGTAGCCAGTGGTCGCCCTTGTCCACCGCTGTGGTGCGCATGCCGGCCAGATCGGAGCCGGCAGACGGCTCGGTCATCGCTACCCCAGAATGATTTCACCGCTGATGATGCCCGGCAGCAGCCGCGCCTTCTGCTCGGCATTGCCGTACTCGGCGATATAGGGGCCGCACAGCGCCGAGTGCAGCGGGATCATGAACCCTGGTTCGCTGATGCGCGCCAGCTCCTCGCACATGATCTGCTCGTAACGAAAGTCCTTGAGCCCCGCTCCGCCGTACTCCTCGTCCGCCCAGGGCAACAGAAAACCCATCTCGCCGGCTTTGCGCCACACGCTGCGATCCACCACACCTGCCTCTTCCCAGGCTTCCTGATGCGGCACCACCTCTTTATCGAGAAACGCAGCGAAGGCGTCGCGGAACAGGTTGTGCTCGGTGTCGAAATGGTTGCGTTGCATGGGGCGGGTCCTCCGCTGTTGTTATGTCCTTGAGGTTAAGGGCCGCCCCGCCGCCCCTCAATGACCCATGCGCTCAGCCTCGGTTGACCCAATCGCTCGGTTGGCTTGCCCTGGCTGGGAGCAACTGCCTACCATCGACCACCCTCGCTTTCGGAAACCCAGCATGCGCGAACGCACCATTGCCAGCCACTTCGTCCGCGCCGCCCTGCGCGGTGCGGACCGCTACGGCCTGGCCTGCGACCCGATACTGCGCCAGGCTGGCATCCAGAGCGCCGTTCTGGTCGAGCCGCGCGCACGCATCGCCCCGGAACAATTCTCCCGGCTGATGCAACTGCTGTGGGAAGCGCTGGACGACGAATACCTGGGCTTCGGCCGCCAACCAAGCAAGCGCGGCACCTTCGCCATGATGGGTCACGCCATCATCCACTGCCGCAGCCTGGAAAAAGCCCTGAGCCGTGGTGCGATGTTCTACGGCCTGTTTCCCGACGCTCCGAGCATCAGCCTGCAACGCGAAGGCGACTGGGCGCGCCTGAGCGTCGACGACAGCACGTTGTGGGACCCGGATCATTTTCTCGTGGAGAGCCTGCTGGTGATCTGGCACCGCCTGGGCAGTTGGCTGATCGGCCAACGCATCCGTTTGGAAGAAGCCACCTTCGCCTACCCCGAACCCGCGCATGCCGCCGAGTACGAGCTGCTGTTCCCCTGCAGCCGCCGCTTTGCTGCCGGGCAAAACAGCCTGCTGTTCCACGCCCGCTACCTGGCCATGCCGTTGCTGCAGGACGAACGCACGCTCAAGCAATTTCTCCAGCACTCCCCTGCCGACCTGCTGGCCCGCCCCGACGGCGGCGACAGCCTGATCAGCCAGATCCGCCGCCTGCTCGGCCGCGACTGCCGCACCTGGCCGGACCTGGAACAGGTCGCCCAACACCTGCACACCAGCCCACAAACCCTGCGCCGCCACCTGCGCGAAGAAGGCACCAGCTTCCAGGAGCTCAAGGATCACCTGCGCCGCGATCTGGCCATCTACCACCTGGGCCGCGACGAACTGGCGATTCAGGACATCGCCGAACAACTCGGCTTCTCCGAGCCCTCGGCCTTTCACCGCGCATTCAAGAAATGGACGGGGCTAACGCCAGGGGCTTATCGGGCGCAAGAAGGGTAAGGCGTATTGCTGTCTGTGCATCTGACTTCGTGGATGGACAGAGCAGACAGATATGCACTAGGTTCTGACCCAAGCCTGCTGGCAATGCGCCACAGGCGATAAGCTTGCCGTTCTCCATGTCGCTTTTCCTCCTGAGTGCTGTCGCGTTTGCAGCGAGCATCTTCAGGCCAGACAAGGACTTACAGGACGACAAGGAAGGTTATGCGACAGGTGTCGTGTGGAAATGCGACATGAATGTCGTCTAATTAATAGTTAGGCGCTAAAAATGATCGAATCCAGTTACTGGCGCGCAGAGCTTAGAAATGATCTCGCCTGGCTCCGCAAGAAACGTAAGTATCAACGGTGGTCTGAAAAGCAGCATGTTCTCTTTGAACGAAAACTAATGATTGCTGCTTTTCAAGTTCGTTCGCTGCTGGAGCGGCCAAAAGTAAATGATCAAGCTCGCGGGACCTGCCTGCCGGTGCTACGTTATAAAAAAATCGGCGACCAGCCATTCACCGTCACAGGTGCAGGCTGGCCCGAAGATCGATTCGACATGGAGCATCCGGAGCCTCACACCCTCTCAGCGCTTGAAGTGTGCAACCAGCTAATTCATTACTACTGGATGCAAACAATTACTGAAGGCACAGCCTTTATATCTATGCTCATCTTTTCTGACTACCAGCGGCATAAATGGGCATACGAAATGAGGATCGACGATCTTTTAAAATTGTTTAGCGTATTCAGTGAAGAGTCGTCCGCCATAACCAGTGCTTCATTTGAGTGGAACGACAAAAAGCAAGATTACGCACTTGTTAAAACAAATGGTTCGGCGCAATAGCTGCGCAACAACTGTATATGGACTCTCCCCACAAGTAGTGAGCAAAGCCTTGCTTTTGCACCTGTCGTCAGCGCGGTTGCATTCGTATATCCGGCCTGTTCTGGACTTTTCGCCCTGGCCATTCTGTAGTACGCGCAGCGGGGGCCAAGCGTTCAATCAATCACGAGGATCATCATTGTTATCGGCCCTGCTCCGCTACAGTAGCCTGAGCGCAATCAAGGAAGATGCATCAGCAAGGCTCAGTCATACAACCGCACCCTGAAACAGGCGCCGCCCAGTTCGGAATCTTCCAGGCTCAGCTCACCGTCGTAGCTTTCGACGATATCTTCCACCACCGCCAGGCCTATGCCCTGCCCCGGGTTCTGCGCATCCAGACGCTCGCCGCGCTGTAGGACCCGCTCACGCTGCTGTTGCGGCACACCAGGGCCGTCGTCCTCAATGGTGATCAGGCAGCCCCCGGCCAGGGGTTGCAGCCTGACGCGTACGCGATGCAGGCAGAGGCGATAGGCGTTTTCCAGCAGGTTGCCGAGCAGCTCCATCAGCGCGCCACGTTCCATGGTGATCTGGCTGTGCTCGGGCACTTCCAGTGTCGCTTCGACGCGCTTGTCGCGGTAGACCTTGTCCAGCGAGCGGCACAAGCCGTCGAGCACCGGCCAGACCTGCTCGCGATGGCGTACCAGGCCGCTGCGGCGCAGGCTGGCGCGCTGCAGTTGATAGCCGACCTGCTGGCTCATGCGTTCGATCTGCGCCTGCATCAGCTGCGCCTGCTCGCGATTTTCGTGTTGAACGGCAAGGGTTTCGCCGATGCCCTGCAACACGCTGAGTGGTGTTTTCAGGCTGTGGGCGAGGTCTTCCAGCGAGTCGCGATATCGCTCGCGCTGACGCCGCTCGCTGTCGAGCAGACGGTTGAGGGAATTAGTCAGGCGTAGCAGTTCGCGTGGATGCTCATCACTCAGACGTTGACGGGTGCCCGCTTCCACGCCATCGAGCTCGTCGCTGAGGCCGCGCAGGCTGCGAAAACCCCAGGTCAAGCCGAACCAAAGCAGGCCCAGCAACACCAGCAAGGCGATGCCCAGCCACAGACGCAGTTGCCAGGCAAAGCCGTTGAACAGCCCCTGGTATTCGCGCGTCGGCTGCATGGTCACGATGCTCAGCGCGGTTTGGTCGCCGCGCAGCAAATCCACTTCCACGTCGTATACGAAGTATTCCTGGCCGCTGTCGTCGCGAATGCGGATGAACTCGTGGCCGCGACCGTCGTAGCGCGGCAGGTAGCGCACCAACTCGTCGATGGAGGAGCGTGAGCGCCAGATCATCTGGCCTTCACGGTCGAAAATGAAACCCAGCAGGTGCGAGTCGAGGTTGTCGAATTCCTCGTCAGGCATCTTGTCCGGCATGTGCAACTGGCCGTCATGGATGCGGGCGGCAGATATCAACGCGGCCGCATCGGAGGCCAGACGCTTCTCCACGGTCTGCTCCAGGGCCATGAGAAACACGCCCTGCAAGACAGGCATCAGCAACAGCATGAACAGCATTGCCAACGCGGCGCTGGCCAACATCAGGCGCAGCCGCAGCGAGCCGAAACGCATGCGCAATTTGCGCAACGCGGCGCGCGCTCGACTCACTTGCAGCGCTCGTTGAACATGTAGCCCTGGCCGCGCACGGTCTCTATTGGTTTACCGCCGAGCACACCTTCCAGCTTGCGCCGCAGACGGCCGACCAGCACCTCTATGACGTTGGGGTCACGCTCGTCGTCGCCCGGATAGAGTTGCTCCATCAGGCGTTCCTTGGCCACCACCTGCTGGTGATGCAGCATGAGGTATTCGAGAATGCGGTACTCGTAGGCCGTCAATTGCAGCGACTGCTCATCCACTGTGGCCTGCTTGCGATTGAGGTCCAGCACCAGCGACCCCGCCTCGATGGTCGATTTGGTGAACCCGGATGAGCGGCGCAGCAGCGCGTTCAGGCGTGCTTCCAGCTCTTCGAACTGGAACGGTTTGACCACATAGTCGTCAGCGCCGCAGGACAGCCCTTCGACCTTGTCCTGCCAGTTACCGCGCGCGGTAAGGATCAGGATCGGAAAATTCTTGTCCTGGCTGCGCAGCTCACGGATCAGGTCGATACCGCTCATACCAGGCAGACCGAGATCGACCAGGGCCAGGTCATGATTGAAGGACTCAGCTCGGTACAGTGCTTCTTCGGCGGTGCGCACGGCGTCCACCACATGCCCGTTTTCACTGAGGCGAGTGAACAGATGGTGACGCAGTAACGCCTCATCCTCCACCACCAGCAATTTCATGAGATTTCCCCTTTTTAGTTGTACGAAGGCCGGGCAGAAGCCCGGCCTGGTAACGCTAAGCCGCCATTAGAAGGCGAAGTTGGCGCCGAGGTAGAGCTGCGAACTGCTATGCAGGTCCAGCGACCCGGCCTTGCCTTCACCACGCGGTGCCATTTCTGTGCTGGCGTTGGTACGCAGATAACGATAGCCGGCTTCGATCGAGGTATTGCTGTTCAGTTCCTGCAGGATACCGGCCTGCAGACCCGCAGCAAATCCAATGTCGCTGTCACGGGAGAAGCCGCGGCTCTCCTGCTCGAGTTTGACCAGGCCGGCGGTTACACCACCGAACAGCTTGGTGTTGTTGCTGCCCAGCGGGGCGAACATGTCGTAGCTACCGAGCAGATTCTGCTGACGCAGTTTGTAGCCATTGTGACTGTCGGAGACATTCTCGTAGGTCGCGTAGTAGCGACCGTCAGCAGTCGTCTGGCCGGCGCGGACACCCCAGGTGCCCTCGCCATTGATCACTTTGTCCAACTTGGGATTGCCGAGGTTGGCATTCAGCGCGTTGGACTTCTGAATGTTGTTGTCAGTCTGACCCCAGGTCAGGCCGACGAAATTGTCGTTGGCCTGGGCAGCGGTTGCACCCAGGGCCAGGCAGGTAGCGAATGCGATGCGGTTCAGGGTGATTTTCATTGAATCCTTCCTCTCGTTGCAGTTTTGATCAACTCGGCAACAAGTCTGCGGGAAGACTACTGAATCCCTCCTGAACCCTCCTTGAACCTGCACTGAACGAGCGACAAACAGCCTAGATACGCCGTACCAGAGCCCCTGCCGCGACGAATAACGAGGCCAGCACAGCCAGCAACGCCAGCCAACCGGCGTGCTCCCAGACATAGCCACCGACGTAGCCCACCAGACTGGAGCCGAGGTAATAGGCACACAGGTACAGCGCCGAGGCCTGCGCCTTGGCCCCCTGCGCGTGGATACCAACCTGCCCACTGGCAACCGCATGAGCCGCGAAGAAACCCAGGGTGAACAGCGCCAGCCCGATCACCGCAGCGCTCAACCAGGGCGTCGCACACAGGGCCACGCCCAACAACATCAAGCCGATCCCGCCGTGCAGCACCTGGCGGGCGCCGAAGCGTGGCACCAGGCGCCCTGCCCAACCGGCACTGAGGATCCCCAGCAGGTAGACGGTGAACAACAGGCCAATCACCGTCGCCGACAGGTTGAATGGTTCTCCGGCCAGACGGAAACCAACATAGTTGAACAGCGCAACGAAGCCGCCCATGAGCAGAAAGGCCAGAGCGAACAGCACGCGCAGACGCGGGTTGCTCAGGTGCAAGGCGAAGTTGCGCAGCAGCCCGCGCAAGGACAACGGCTGGGCAGTGAAATGCCGTGAAGGCGGCAACAGCCAGATAAACAGCCCCAGCGCCAGCAAACCGAGCCCGGCAATGCCGCCCAGCGCCCAGGGCCAGCCGCCCAGGTCACTGAGCAGACCAGCCAGCAAACGCCCGAGCAAACCGCCAAGCGCCGTACCGCCGATATACAGCCCCATCGCCGCCGGTAGCGCTTCAGGGTCGAACTCCTCACCGACATAGGCCATGGCCAGCGCGGGCAAACCGCTCAGCGCCAGCCCCAGCAGCGCACGCAGAATCAGCAGGCTGCCCCACTCTTCTACCAGTGCGCAGGCGATCCCCAGCACCGCTGCCAACCCCAGCGCCGCAGCCATGACCGGCTTGCGCCCCCAGCTCTCGGCCAGCGCGCCGGAGATCAGCAGGCACAGCGCCAGGCTCAGTGTGGTGAGGGATAACGCCAGGCTGCTACTGGCTGCAGACACGCGAAAGTGCGCCGCCAGCAGAGGTAGCAGGGGTTGCACGCAGTAGAGCATGGCAAAGGTGGCGAAACCGGCGCAGAACAGCGCCAGGGTGGCGCGCCGATAACCGGCGCTGCCACGGCTCAGATGAGTCACGGACATGGATGGACTGGCTCACGAAGCTGGATGCAAGCGATAGCCGGAACATGCCGCAAGACCGAACCGGGTGACGCCTGCAGGTGAATGAAACCAGACGAAATATTAGCACGCTATCGATAATCGCGAGCGCGTGCCGTTACCGCTCGTGCAATTCCTTTTCCTTGATCCAGCTCAACAGACTTTGCCCTTACTAACGTTAGGGTCTAGCCTCAATTGCGAACGCAACGGAGAAGAGCGAATGGCTACCCCGCCCGAGCGCAGCGCCATGAAAGGCAAGGAAACTCGCCTGTTCGTCTTTCTCGTGGTCTGCCTGTTCCCCATCCTTTCGGTCGCGCTGGTCGGCGGCTACGGATTCATCATCTGGTTCATGCAGATGCTGCTGGGCCCACCTGGCCCACCCACCTGATCCTTCCTTACCTACGGAGCCACGGAACATGGCCGCCTCTATGCATATTTCCAGTCTGCTGGTGCACGTACGGCCCGAATGGCTGGCTGCGGTGAAAGCCAACCTGCGCCAGCTGGAAGGCCTCGAACTGCATCAGGAAAGCCCGCAAGGCAAGCTGGTGGTGGTGCTGGAAACCGAACACGAGCGCCACATCCTCGCCCGCCTCGAACAGATCAACGCGTTGCCAGGCGTGCTCAATGCCGCTCTGGTTTACCACGAACTCCTTGACACAGAAGGAGACTCAGAATGAAGCTTTCCCGCCGTGAATTTGCCAAGGCCAACGCTGCTGCCATTGCCGCCGCTGCCGCCGGTCTGCCGTTGGTGACGACCGCCAGCAACCTGATCACCGAAGCGGACATGACCCGCCTGGACTGGAACAAGGCGCCCTGCCGCTTCTGCGGCACCGGCTGCAGCGTGATGGTCGCCACCCGCGACAACCGCGTGGTGGCCACCCACGGCGACGTCAAGGCCGAGGTCAATCGCGGCCTGAACTGCGTCAAGGGCTACTTCCTGTCGAAAATCATGTACGGCGTCGACCGCCTCAACCAACCGCTGCTGCGCATGAAGAATGGCGTGTACGACAAGCAGGGTGAATTCCAGCCGGTGAGCTGGGAGCAGGCCTTCGACATCATGGAACAGAAGACCAAGGAGGCGCTGCGCGAGCATGGCCCCGAGGCCGTCGGCATGTTCGGTTCAGGGCAATGGACGGTGTGGGAAGGCTACGCCGCCAACAAGCTGATGAAGGCCGGTTTCCGTTCCAACAACATCGACCCCAACGCGCGCCACTGCATGGCTTCGGCGGTGATGGGCTTCATGCGTACCTTCGGCATGGACGAGCCGATGGGCTGCTACGACGACATCGAGGTCGCCGACGCCTTCGTGCTGTGGGGCTCGAACATGGCGGAGATGCATCCGATCCTCTGGAGCCGGGTCACCGATCGCCGACTAAGCCATCCGAACACCAAGGTCGCCGTGCTTTCCACCTTCGAGCACCGCAGCTTCGACCTGGCCGATATCCCGCTGGTGTTCAAACCGCAGACCGATCTGCTGATCCTCAACTACATCGCCAACCACATCATCGAAAGTGGCGCGGTGAACAAGGACTTCGTCGACAAGCACACCAAGTTCGCCCGCGGTGCCGACGATATCGGCTATGGCCTGCGCGCCGACGATCCGCTGGAGATGCAGGCCAAGAACGCCGCCAAGGCCAATACCTGGGAAGACATGTCCTTCGAGCAGTTCGCTGCCTTCGTAAAACCCTACACGCTGGAGCGCACCGCGAAGGAATCGGGCGTCCCGGCCGAGCGCCTCAAGGCGCTGGCTGAGCTGTACGCCGATCCGCAGCGCAAGGTGGTGTCGTTCTGGACCATGGGCTTCAACCAGCACACCCGTGGTGTCTGGGCTAACAACCTGATCTATAACATCCACCTGCTCACCGGCAAGATCAGCGAACCGGGCAACAGCCCGTTCTCGCTGACCGGCCAGCCCTCGGCCTGCGGCACCGCACGCGAAGTGGGAACCTTCTCCCACCGCCTGCCCGCCGACATGCTGGTGGCCAATCCCAAGCACCGCGAAACCGCCGAAAAAATCTGGAAACTGCCAGCCGGCACCATTCAGGAGAAGCCCGGCTTCCATGCCGTGGAGCAGAGCCGCAAGCTCAAGGATGGTGTGCTCAAGGTCTATTGGACGCAGGTCAGCAACAACATGCAGGCCGGCCCCAACATCATGCAGGAGGTCCTGCCGGGCTGGCGCAACCCGCAGGCCTTCGTCGTCGTCTCCGACGTCTACCCCACCGTCTCGGCCCAGGCCGCCGACCTGATCCTGCCCAGCGCCATGTGGGTGGAAAAGGAAGGTGCCTATGGCAACGCCGAACGCCGCACGCAGTTCTGGCATCAACTGGTGAAAGCCCCCGGCGAGGCCAGGTCCGACCTCTGGCAACTGGTGGAATTCTCCAAGCGTTTCACCACCGACGAGGTCTGGCCCGCCGAACTGCTGGCCAAGGCTCCGACCTACAGGGGCAAGACGCTCTATCAGGTGTTGTTCGCCAATGGCCAGGTCGACCAGTTCTCCAGTGAGCAGATCGAGACCGGCTACCTCAATGACGAAGCGGCGGCCTTTGGCTTCTATCTGCAGAAGGGGCTGTTCGAGGAATACGCCCAGTTCGGCCGCGGGCACGCCCATGACCTGGCGCCGTTCGACAGCTATCACGCTGCACGTGGCCTGCGCTGGCCAGTGGTCGACGGCAAGGAGACGCGCTGGCGCTACCGCGAGGGCCTCGACCCCTACGTGGAGAAAGGCAGCGGCGTGCAGTTCTACGGCTACCCGGACAAACGGGCACTGATCTTCGCCCTGCCCTACGAGCCGCCAGCTGAGGCACCGGATGACGAGTTCCCGTTCTGGCTCAGCACCGGCCGCGTGCTGGAGCACTGGCATACCGGCAGCATGACCCAGCGTGTCGAAGAACTGCATGGCGCCGTGCCTGACGCGCTTGTGTACATGCACCCGGACGACGCCAAGACGCTCAAGGCGCGACGTGGTAGCGAGGTCAAGGTGATCAGCCGGCGCGGTGAAATCCGTGCCCGCATTGAAACCCGTGGGCGCAACAAGCCGCCGCGCGGCCTGGTTTTCGTGCCTTTCTTCGATGCCAACAAACTGATCAACAAGGTCACTCTGGACGCCACCGATCCGATCTCCAAGCAGACCGACTACAAGAAGTGTGCGGTGAAGATCGAACTGGTCAGCCTGGCCTGAGGAGAACCGTCATGAGCCTGCGTTTTCTACCTCTGCTACTGCTTGCCGCCTTTGGCCTTGCCATCGCCGGCGAGCTCAATTACCCGCTCGACGCCCCCGCGCCGGACGGTCGCCGCCCAGGCGGCACCCTCAGCCAGACACTGCCGGCACCGGTGCTGGGCAACGAGGAAAACAAGGACGTGCGCCGCGAGCGCAACTACCCGGAACAGCCACCGACCATTCCGCATAGCATCCGCGGCTACCAAGTCGATTCCAATAGCAACAAGTGCCTGACCTGCCACAGCCGGGCCGGCAGCGCCCGCAGCCAAGCGCCGATGATCAGCATCACCCATTACATGGACCGCGACGGCCAGCCGCTCGCTGCCGTGTCGCCGCGGCGCTACTTCTGCACCCAGTGCCATGTCACCCAGCAGGAGGTCAAACCTCTGGTCGGCAACAGCTTCCGCAATATCGACCACCTGCTCGAAGACGAAGCAGCCGGCGCGGCGAAACCCTGAGGAGGCCACATGAAGTCACTATTGGCCCTGCTGAAGGAATACTGGGGCATCCTGCGTCGTCCGAGCGTGCATTACAGCCTGGGCTTTCTCAGCCTCGGCGGCTTCATCGCCGGGATAATCTTCTGGGGCGGCTTCAACACCGCGCTGGAAGCCACCAACACCGAGCAGTTCTGCATTTCCTGCCACGAGATGCGTGACAACGTGTACGTCGAGCTGCAGGACACCATTCACTACAGCAACCGCTCCGGGGTGCGCGCCACCTGCCCGGACTGCCACGTACCGCACCAGTGGACGGACAAGATCGCGCGCAAGATGCAGGCGTCCAAGGAAGTCTGGGGCAAGATCTTCGGCACCATCAGCACCCGCGAGAAGTTTCTGGAAAAGCGTCGCGAACTGGCCGAACACGAATGGGCACGGCTCAAGGCCAACGATTCG
This sequence comes from Ectopseudomonas mendocina, assembly GCF_007049795.1. Taxonomy (GTDB): domain Bacteria; phylum Pseudomonadota; class Gammaproteobacteria; order Pseudomonadales; family Pseudomonadaceae; genus Aquipseudomonas; species Aquipseudomonas mendocina_D. The sequence continues at coordinate 98,411 of NZ_SCFY01000007.1, read as the reverse complement.
CTGGAATGCCGCAACTGCCACAACTTCGACTACATGGACTTCACCAAACAGAGCCCGCGCGCCCGCCAGATGCACTCCAGCGCCCTGGCCAGCGGCGCAGCCACCTGCATCGATTGCCACAAGGGCATCGCCCACCAGCTACCGGACATGAGTGGGGTGCCCGGTTGGTGAACGGCTGAAACCCGGGTGCGCAGCAACTCCATTTGGAACGGTGCAGTACGTGCCCGTCCCAAGGTGCATTGCTGGGCACGTCCCCGTGACACTCACCTCACGCCGTAGACCCGGCGTCCGGCCTACTCCCCGCGCAGCGCTCGAAGATGCGTCAGCAGGCCGGCTGCCGTCTGCTCGCCGACCAGGCGCTCACGCAGTTTGCCCTCGGCATCGACAATGTAGGTGACCGGCAAGACATCGGTGCGTGGCAGTTCGAAGCGCGCCGCCGGATCCTGCGCCAGCACGGTGAAGCGGATGTCGAAACTGTCAGCCGCACGCTTGAGGTCATCGCCCTGCAAGGCGTCGAAGTTGACGCCAATCACCCGCGCCGACTGGTTTTTCAGCGTTTCTTCCAACGCGTTGAGTTCAGGAATCTCGGTGCGGCACGGCGCGCACCATTCGGCCCAATAATTGATGATCAGCCACTGGCCATCGAGGCTGTCAGCCGTTACCTTTCGTCCATGCTGGTCAGGGCCGAAATCTTCGGCGCAAGCCGTTAGCAGCAAACCGGTGCAGATAACCAAGACAGCCTTGCCGACCTTGCGGAGCCCTAAGCCCATGTACTCGATCCTCGTCCACCCGGGGTTGATATGACGCTGGATGCCCTGCGCCTGGAAGTACCGGACATCCGCGAGGACAACAGCTTATCGCCGGCGGAAATCGCCCAGCGACTCGCAGCTGCTCGCCATCTGGAGCCGGAACATGGCCTGCAACAAGTGCTGGGCCTTTTGTTTTCGCTCAATCGCAGCGCTCTGACCTTACTGGAAAGGCAGCGTGCGCTGCAAAACTTCAGTGACGAGTACCGCCATTACACCAACCTTGCCAATCGCCAGCATCCGCCAAGCCCATTATTCGTGCGGCTGTGCGGCGAATTGGCGATCGGTTTCAAACACCTGCTACTGCAAATTTTGCAGGGTCGCCAGCCGTCGATGCCGCACCTGGCGTGGTGCCTGTACATGGCCCAGCACTTTCTTGCTCAGCAGTTGCTGCGCCACTACCAGCTGTACCAGAAGCCGCCTGCAACGCTCTGGCGCGACAGCCACCTGCTGTACTGGATCGGCGAGCATCAGCAGTGCCTGGACGAACCAGTCGCGGCGGCCTTCGAGCCGAAACCGGCCAGCACCCTTCGCGGCCTCTACCAGCAGATGCTGCTCTTGGCCCTGAGCAACCCCTTCCATCTCGATGAAGGCGAATGCCTGACTCTGTTCAGCGCGCTGGCACCTCTGGCGGCGCTGGCCAGGCTGCAAGCCTGGGACGAGGAAGACGATGCCGAAGGCCCGGTAGTCGACCTCAGCGAATCACAGGCCTGCCTCAGTTTCGAACAACGTATCGAAGGCGAAGCCGCCAATCTGCGCCGCTTCGAACTGGGCGCGCTACTGATTGCCCTGCACGAACCCGCGCCCCTGCAAAGCGCGCAGGAGCGCCAGTTGCTCGAACGAGTGCGCCAGCACTGGCTGGGCCGCCAGCAACGTCGCCATGAACGTGCCGAACTGGAAGGCCAATGCAGCCTGGTGGTGGGCCTGCCGGCCATTCATGCGCAGCTGCTGGATAAACTGCCGCAGCGTACCGAGGCGCAGATTCTCGACGCCAGCCCGGGCGGCGCGCGCCTGCTGTGCAACGCCAACGAGGGTGGACAACTGCAGGTCGGGCAACTGGTTCTGCTGCTGACAAATGCCACACCGACGTTGGCCCTGGTACGTTGGCGTCATCTCAATAGCGAAGGCCTGCACCTCGGGCTGCGCTATCTGAAAGGCCTGCCTCGGCCGGTCTGGCTGCGGCGTGCACCCAATGCGCAGACTCACCCTGGCGTACTGCAAAGCACCCCGGCACCGGGCAACGGTTGGCACCACGGCCTGTGGTTGCCCAACGGCCAGTTCAGCTCCGGCGAGCATCTTTGGCTGCAATTGGCCAGCGTGCATAACCAAGCGATTTTGCCGCTGCCCGACAGTAACCTGCAGACCTCATCGGTTACCCGCCACCCGCTACGCCTGGCCTGATATACAAAACTGCGACTCCAGTCACGCGGCCTGCCCGCCGAGTACACAGTTTCGCCAACAGGTGGCTGCTTATAATTCCAGGCACGCAAGTCTCACCCTGCCTGGAATTTCACCATGTCCCAAGCGCAAGACAAGCTGATTGGCTCCGTGCCCTCGCGCATCGTCGACGTCGCTCACCTGCTGGTCACTCCCTACGAGGGGCGCGTGGCCGAATACAACGTCGCCACCTGGCTGCAATTGCCGGGGCTGGCCAACCTGCCGGTATCGCTGCTGGTGAGTTATCGCGACGGGGACAAGCGCCGCGAGGTCAATGTCGACCATGGCAAGGTCAATGCCCATGGCAAGATCCTGCTCTCCGGGATCGCTCGCATGCCAGTGCGGATGAAGATCGAAGACATGCAGGTACGCCTGCGCTCAGCTGTGCCGGCGCAGAGTCTGGTGGTCGAGGAATTCTTCGTTCAAGCCGTCGAATTGGCCAACAGCGAGACCCGCCAGGCCATGGCCTGAACCAGAACGGCAACATCGAACCCCGCGCAGTGACGCGGGGTTTTGCTTTCAGCCAGAGGAAACTCCGGGGCTGGGCGCAGCCCGCGGGCTTGAATCGTCAGCGTCTGGCTGCAAGTTTTCGGCAACCACGTGTTCGAGCAGCGACTCCGGCCAACGCGCGAACTCCAGCCCAGTGATTCGGTTGAGCCGCGCCAGCGCTTCCTGCGGATCGCGTCGATGAAGGTGGATTACCCTGTTTTTTACCGTCATTACTGCCTGCGTCCTCAGCGATCCCTGCCCCTGCTGGCAGTTCGATAGCAACTGCTCCTGCAGTAGCTAGAAGCGTGCCAGCCCTTGTACAACGCATTCCTTGGCGCCTACCCCTTGCGTCCAGGCCACGGCAGGACTAGGCAACGCCTGAAACTGACGTTTTTTGTCACCTCTTCAGCGCCCCATCGCCCGACACGCCGCGCGGGTTTGCTCAGCCCTTCCCCGGCAACCAATCCGCCAGACTGGCTCCGAATTGTGACTCACGCTCCGCTTGCATGCGCTCCAGCCCCTCGCGCAATGCCGGGTACCAGGGCTCGTCGAGCTGAGCGGGCAGTTGCGACAGACTCGGCAATGGCCAGGGACTGCACTCGAGCAATTGATACAGGGAGAAGTTGTGCAGATCGCGGCACAGCACCCACCCTCCGCCATTGGCCTTGCATGCCAGGTGCTCGCGCTCGAGAAAATCCATCACCTGCGCCCACTCGTCTTCGGGCAACCGCCAGCCCGCACGTTGCATGTCGCCATAATGCAGGGCCTCGCCCTTCTGCTGACGTTTGAGCAAAAGCCGCAATACCACCAGCACAATCAGCCCCTTGGGGATAGGCTCGCGGCGCCAGTGCCGCGGTTGCGACAGGCCATACACCAGCTCGGCGCCTAGCAGCACGATCAACCAGGACAGATAGATCCACACCAGAAACAGCGGCACCGTGGCGAAGGCGCCGTAGATCAGGTGATAACCGGGAAACAGCCGCACATAGAGGCCGAACAGCGCCTTGGCAACCTCGAACAGCACGGCGCTGAACAGGCCGCCCAGCAGAGCATGAGACAACGGCACCCGAGTGTTGGGGACCGCGGCATAGAGCAAGGTAAAGGCCGCGATGCTCGATAACAACGGCGTGAAAGCAAGCAGCGTCTTGGCGCCGATTACTGCGTCCGGCCCGGAGATCAGTGACAGCGAGGCGATATAGGTACTGACCGCGAAACCGGCCCCCAGCAGCAGCGGCCCAAGGCTGAGAATCGCCCAGTACAGCAGGAAGCTGGACATCCCGCGGCGCGGCTGACGTACCCGCCAGATCACGTTGAAGGTCTTCTCGATGGTCACCAACATGAGGAAAGCGGTAACGGCCAGCAGGCCGACGCCGAACCAGGTCAGCTGCCGCGCCTGCGTGGTGAACTCACGCAGATACTCCTGCACCGTCTCGCCCGTGGAGGGTACGAAGTTGTTGAAGATGAACCCCTGGATTTCCTCGCCCACACCCTGGAATGCCGGAATTGCCGAAAGCATGGCGAAGGTCACGGTCATCATCGGCACCACGGCGAACAAGGTGGTGTAGGTCAACGCCGCTGCGTTGCCTGCGCCGCGGTTATCCACGAAACGCTGATACAGGCTGAGCCAGAACCCCACCCAGTCCTTCAAACGACGCAGCATGACCTCTCCTTAGCCCTCAAACCTAAACAGACAGACAATGCGCCGCGTAAAAAGGTCGCAGCAAAGCCGCCCCAGCGGTTTGCGTGCATCCGCGCATCAGGCGGTTAGAATAGCCGCCACTTCAAGCCGGATGCGAGCCACCATGACCGACCTGACCCTCTACCACAACCCGCGCTGCTCAAAATCCCGCGGCGCTCTGGAGCTGCTGCAAGCCCGCGGCCTGCAACCGCACGTCGTGCGCTATCTGGAAACGCCACCCAGCGCCAGCGAGCTCAAGAGCCTGCTCGGCAAGCTGGATATCTCCGCACGCGACCTGCTACGTAGCGGCGAGGACGAATACAAGACGCTGGGCCTGAGCGATGCCAGCTTGAGTGAGGCGCAACTGATCGAGGCCATGGTCAAGCATCCCAAGCTGATCGAGCGCCCGATCCTCATCGCTGACGACAAGGCGGTGATCGGCCGACCACCGGAAAAAGTACTGGAGCTGCTGGCATGAGCGCGCCCTACATCCTGGTGCTCTACTACAGCCGCCATGGCGCCACCGCGCAGATGGCCAAACAGATTGCCCGTGGCGTCGAGATGGCTGGCCTGGAGGCGCGCCTGCGCACGGTGCCTGCGGTATCCAGCGAATGCGAAGCCGTTGCGCCGAGCGTGCCGGTGGACGGCGCCATGTACGCCACCCTGGATGATCTGAAGAACTGCTCGGGCCTGGCCTTGGGCAGCCCGACCCGTTTCGGCAACATGGCAGCGCCACTCAAGTACTTCATCGATGGCACCAGCAATCTGTGGCTGACCGGCGAACTGGTCGGCAAGCCAGCTGGCGTGTTCACCTCCACCGCCAGCCTGCATGGCGGCCAGGAGACCACCCTGCTGTCGATGATGATCCCACTGCTGCACCACGGCATGCTGCTCTGCGGCCTGCCCTATAGCGAAGCGGCACTGCTTGAAACCCGTGGCGGTGGCACGCCCTACGGCCCCAGCCACCATGCGGGCGGCGACGGCAAACGCGCGCTGGACGAGCATGAAATCGCCCTGTGCCGTGCACTGGGTCAACGCCTGGCGCAAACCGCCAGCAAACTGGAGCGCTGAACGTGGCCCGAGCGAAGAAGCCCCTGCCCAGCCTTGAATGGCTGGAGCCACGGGTCAAACTCAGTCGAGCACTGAGCCTGTTCAGTTTCATCTCCCTGCTGACCCTGCTGCTGGTGTGGAATCTGGCGTTCGCCGATCTGCATGGTGCGCGGGTCGGGGTTGTATTGGCGATCCAGTTGCTGCCGCTTGCACTGCTCGCCCCCGGCATGTTGCTGGGCAACGCCCGCGCTCATGCCTGGGCCTGCTTCGTGGTCAACATCTACTTCATCCAGGGCGTGCTCGCCGCCATCGATCCGGCGCGTGCACTGTTCGGCGCACTGGAGGCCGTGATCAGCTTCGGCCTGTTCTGCTGCGCACTGCTGTATACGCGCTGGCGTTTTCAGTACGACCGCAAGCTGGCTGGGGAATAAACGCCCTGTGTAGGAGCGAGCTCTGCTCGCGAAGCGCTTGTGCAGCCAAGAGTTCGCGAGCAGAGCTCGCTCCTACACCTGAGTTCCCGAAGCAGTTACCAACCCAGCGTTTCCTTGAGGAAGGGAATGGTCAGCTTGCGCTGGGCCTGCAGCGAGGCCTGATCGAGGCGCTCCAGCAGTTCGAACAACGCACTCATGCTGCGCTCGCCCCGAGTGAGGATGAAGCGACCGACCTCGTCGCTCATCTGCAGGCCACGGCGCGAGGCGCGCAGCTGCAGGGCGCGCAGCTTGTCCTCGTCGGACAGTTCATGCAGCTGGAAGATCAGCGAAAGGGTCAGTCGCGACTTCAGATCAGGCAGTTGAATCGGCAACTCGCGTGGCGACATGGTGCCTGCCAGCAACAAGCGCCTGCCGCTGTCACGCAGTCGGTTGAACAGGTGGAACAGCCCTTCTTCCCAGTCGCTGCGTCCGGCCACGGCATCGAGATCATCGAGGCAGACCAGCTCGCACAGCTCAAGGTTGTCGAGCAACTCCGGGCCGTGCTGCACCACTTCGCTGAGCGGCAGATACACCACCGCTTCGCCACGCTGTTCAAAACGCAGGCAGGCCGCCTGCAGCAGGTGGCTGCGCCCGACGCCTTCGGCGCCCCACAGGTAGATCAGGCTTTCCGTCCAGCCGGCGTCGGCCTCGCACAAGCGCTCGACATAGCCCAGGGCCGCGGCATTGGCGCCGGGGTAGTAATTGGCGAAGGTGGCGTCATCACGCAGACGCACCCCCAAGGGAAGCTGGATGGGTTTCATGTGGGGGGCTCGTGGGAACCGCTGCTCTCTCCGTAAAGGCCGGAAAGTTTATACAAATCATGGGCATGGCGCAGCAGAACCATGATCACGGCAGCAACCGGCAAGGCCAGCAGCACGCCGGTAAAGCCAAACAGCTGGCCACCCGCGAGGATGGCGAAGATCACCGCGACCGGGTGCAGGCCGATGCGATCGCCCACCAGCAGGGGCGTGAGGACCATACCCTCGAGCAACTGGCCGATCATGAACACCACGCCGATACCGATCAGCGGATAGGGCTCGAGACCGAACTGGAACAGCGCAGCAGTCAACGCCGCACCGATACCGACGATAAAGCCCATGTACGGCACGATACTGGCCAGGCCCGCCAGCACACCGATCAACAGTCCCAGCTCCAACCCCACCAGCATCAAGCCCACGGAATAGATGACGCTCAGCGCCAGCATCACCAGCAATTGGCCGCGCAGGAAGGCGCCCAGCACTTCATGACATTCGCCAGTCAGCTTGACGATCAATCCTTCGCGCTGACGCGGCAGCAGGCGGCGCACACGCTCGACCAGCAGATCCCAGTCGCGCATCAGGTAGAAGCTCACCACCGGAATCAGCATCAGGTTGCCCAGCCAGGCCAGCAGTGCCAACCCCGAGGATGTCGCCTGGGCCAGTACCGCCTTGAGCACATCGGTGGTTTTGCCGATGTTGTCGGTAAAGACCTGCTTGAGTTGATCGACCTGCAGCAGGTCATCCTGCAACCCCAGATGCGACTGCGACCACGGCAAGGCCGTGCCTTGCAACCAATCGAGCATTTCCGGCGCCAACTGATATAGACGCACCAGCTGTCGTCCCAGCATGGGCACCAACACCAGCAGCAGGATCAGCAATACCAGAGCGAACAGCGCGAATACCACCACCACGCCCCCCGTGCGCGACAGCCGATGCCGTTCGAGACGGTCGACCAGCGGGTCGCCCATGTAGGCCAGCAGGATACCGATCAGGAACGGGGAAAGAATCGGGTGCAACAGGTACAACAGCCAACCGAGCAGAAACAGCCCAGCCATCCATAGCCAACGGGTGGAATCGGTCATGCTCGCGTCCTCGATGCGAAACGGCGCCAGGAAGGCGCCGCGTAACTGGGCTGTGGTCTACCCGGCGCAGATTCTACCAGCGAAAGCGCAATTGATCGGTGCGCGGCTTCACCTGCGGCGCCTCGGTTGCAGCGGCCTCCGGGTTCTCTACTGGCTCAGCAGCATCGAGCGGCTCACTGACTTCCTGCAGTTGCCCCAATGCCAGTTGCGCGCGCAGCTGCTCCGGGCTGGCGCTGACCTGATAGATCAGACGCTGGCCGTCGATCTCCTGCAAACGCGCGGCGAAGGGTTCGAGCAAGCGCTCCAGTGCCGCGAAACGGCCCAGGTCTACGCCCTCGATCACCAGCGTCAGGCTCTGCGCAGCACCCGGTTTGACCAGGAAACGCGGCGCCAGGCGCTCGGCCACGGCCAACAGCACTGCATCGGCCAGCGCTGCCTGATCGGCGGCCTCTGCCTTGCCCTGCTCGCGCTCGTCACCCAGCCACAGGCGCCAGGTCGCCTGCCAGCTGCCGCCGCTTTCAGTCGCCTGCACGGCCAGCAAGGCATCGGCGCCGTAGCGCTCGGACGCCTCGCGCAGGGCTTGGGGATCGTTGGCCAGCAGCACATCGGCACTGCCCAGCGCCTGCTCGCTCAGGTCCGCTAGCGGCAAACGCAGTGGCAAGCCACGATGTTGCGCGGCATCGCGTAGCAGTGCCGATGCGCTCTGGCTTTCACCAACCAGTTGGCTGCCTTCCGGCGACTCGTTGAGCCACCAGGTCAGAATGGCCGGGCGATTGGCACCCCACAGAGCCAGGCCGGCCTGCCGCAACTGGCGCTCGGTACTGCCCGGATCGAACTCGACCAGCAACGCGTCACCTTCATAACCGTACTGGCTGACGATCTGTTGGGGGTCCTTGCGCAACCCTTCCAGCCCGGCACTTTGCAACGCCTTGGCGTCGCCGGTCAGGCGTAGCACCAGCGTCTGCAGGGCTTTCTGCATGGCAGCGTCGCGAGCTTCCGGCTGTTGGTCGGCCACAGGCTCGCGCACCTGGTACAGACCGGTAACCGGCGCGGCCAATACCGGCAGGCTCAGCAGCGACAGACAGAGGAACAACAGGCGGATGGGCAAACGCATTGGGGTGGACTCTCGCAAGGGATGGCCGCACGGCGGGCGGGCACAAAAGCCTATACCTTAAACAGCCGCTCAAGCCCCGGCAACCAGAGCCAGTGCCTGCGACGAAGCGCATGCGCACGAGTGGCCGCTACCGGGCAAGCCTGATAAAATCGCGCGCCTTCGCCAGCCGGTACGCGCGCCGGGCTCCTTGGATGAGCCTGCGCCACGTCGGCGCCTACACGAACTCCCCATCCAAAGGCCCGGATCTATGAGCAAGCAACCCTCCATCAGCTACAAGGACGCAGGCGTCGACATCGATGCCGGTGAAGCCCTGGTCGAACGCATCAAAGGCGTCGCCAAGCGCACTGCGCGTCCGGAAGTCATGGGTGGCCTGGGCGGCTTCGGCGCCCTGTGCGAGATCCCGGCCGGCTACAAGCAACCGGTACTGGTGTCCGGCACCGACGGCGTCGGCACCAAGCTGCGCCTGGCACTGAACCTGAACAAGCACGACAGCATCGGCCAGGATCTGGTCGCCATGTGCGTCAACGACTTGGTGGTCTGTGGCGCCGAGCCGCTGTTCTTCCTCGACTACTACGCTACCGGCAAGCTCAACGTCGACGTCGCCGCCACCGTGGTGACCGGTATCGGCGCTGGTTGCGAACTCGCCGGCTGCTCCCTGGTCGGTGGTGAAACAGCCGAAATGCCGGGCATGTACGAAGGCGAAGACTACGACCTGGCCGGTTTCTGCGTCGGCGTGGTGGAAAAAGCCGAGATCATCGACGGCTCCAAGGTCGTCACCGGCGACGCCCTGATCGCCCTGCCTTCCTCCGGCCCGCACTCCAATGGTTACTCGCTGATCCGCAAGATCATCGAAGTTTCCGGCGCCGACATCGAGCAGGTGCAACTGGACGGCAAGGCTCTGGCCGATCTGCTGATGGCGCCGACCCGTATCTACGTCAAGCCGCTGCTCAAGCTGATCAAGGACACCGGTGCGGTCAAGGCCATGGCCCACATCACCGGCGGCGGCCTGCTGGACAACATCCCGCGCGTGCTGCCGCAGGGCGCACAGGCCGTGATCGACGTGGCCAGCTGGAATCGCCCGGCCGTGTTCGACTGGCTGCAGGAGCAAGGCAACGTCGACGAGCATGAAATGCACCGCGTGCTCAACTGCGGCGTCGGCATGGTCATCTGCGTCGCTCAGGACCAGGTTGAAACCGCCCTGGCCAGCCTGCGCGCCAGCGGCGAGCAACCTTGGGTCATCGGCCAGATCACCGCCGCAGCAGAAGGCGCAGCCCAGGTTCAGTTGAACAACCTGAAAGCCCACTGATGCCCTGCAATGTCGTCGTCCTGATCTCCGGATCAGGCAGCAATCTGCAAGCGCTGATCGACAGCGTCGGCCACGACGGCAATCCGGCCCGCATCGCCGCGGTTATCTGCAACCGCGCCGATGCCTATGGCCTGGAGCGAGCGAAACAGGCCGGGATCGCCACCGGCCTGCTCGACCACAAGCAGTTCGATGGCCGCGACGCCTTCGACGCAGCGCTGATCCAGACCATCGATGCCCACCAGCCTGACCTGGTGGTGCTGGCTGGCTTTATGCGCATCCTCACGCCGGGCTTCGTTCAGCACTACGCAGGCCGCCTGCTGAATATCCATCCGTCACTGCTACCCAAGCACAAGGGGCTGCATACCCATCAGCGCGCCCTGGAAGCCGGCGACAGCGAACACGGCTGCAGCGTGCACTTCGTGACCGAGGAACTCGATGGTGGCCCTCTGGTCGTACAAGCTGTGTTGCCGATCAAGGCAGACGACACGGCCGAAAGCCTTGCTCGCCGCGTGCACCAGCAGGAACACCAGATCTATCCGCTGGCAGTGCGCTGGTTTGCCGAAGGCCGCTTGCGTCTTGGCGCTCAAGGCGCAATGCTGGATGGCCAGCCGCTGCCCGCCAGCGGCCACCTAATTCGAACCTAGGAGACTCTATGCGTTGTGCCCTGCTGTTCGCCCTGACACTGTTCAGCCTGTCCGCCTTTGCCGAGGACCTGCAGCCCTTCTCCGCCAGCTATACCGCGGACTGGAAGCAGCTGCCGGTCAGTGGCAGCGCCGAGCGCAGCCTCAAACGTGAAGACGACGGCCGCTGGACCCTCAACTTCGAAGCCTCGATGCTGGTCGCCGGCCTCACCGAAGTAAGCACCTTCCGCGTCGATAACGGCGCCCTGCTGCCGTTGACCTACCGCCTCAATCGCAGCGGCCTGGGTAAAGGCAAGAAGGTCGAGCAGGACTTCGATTGGGAGCAGAAGCAAGTGATCGGCAGCGACCGTGGCGATGCCGTGCGACTGCCGCTCAACCGCGGCCTGCTGGACAAATCGACCTACCAGGTTGCCCTGCAAGAGGACGTTGCGGCCGGCAAGAAGAGCGTGAGCTACCAGGTGGTCGACGGTGACGAGATCGAAACCTATGATTTCCGCGTGCTGGGCGAAGAAGTGGTACGCACCAAGGCGGGCCTGATCGACGCAATCAAGGTCGAACGCGTGCGTGACCCCACGCAAAGCACCCGCAAGACCGTGCTGTGGTTCGCCAAAGACTGGGGCCACCTGCTGGTACGCCTGCATCAGGTGGAAACCGACGGCAAGGAATACCAGATCATGCTCAAGGAAGGCACCGTCGCCGGCAAATCGGTAGAAGGTCGTCGCGACTGATCTACAACTGAATGAAAAACCGGGCCATTGCCAAGGCGTTGGCTTAATCTGTTGATGCAGATCGTTAACGTCATGATCTGAAAGCCAAAAAGCAGAAGTCCCCAGCAGAAAATATCTCGGCTGGGGATTTTTGCTTATAGGACCCGTAACCGCAGGCCATCGGGGAATCTTTCAACAGATTTCCCCAACGGCTAGGGCCATTGCCCGGTTTTTTATTGCCCGCCGTAAACGCTGGCAAACAACGCCAGCCCTGGCCTCTCAGTCCTGACTCACCGCACCGATCTTGTGGATCGAGAGGTCGGCGCCGTTATATTCCTCTTCCTGACTCAGGCGAATACCCAGCGACGCCTTGAGCAGGCCATACACCGCGAAGCCACCGATCAGAGCGACCACCACCCCCAACGCAGTGCCGATCACCTGGCTGGCCAGGCTCACGCCACCCAGGCCGCCGAATGCCTCGAGGCCGAAGATGCCGCAGGCGACGCCGCCCCAGATACCGCACAGGCCATGCAGCGGCCAAACACCGAGCACGTCGTCGATCTTCCACTTCACCTGCGTCGCGGTGAATGCCCAGACGAACAATGCGCCGGCAATCGCGCCAGTGACCAGAGCACCGATCGGATGCATCAGGTCCGAGCCGGCGCAAATCGCGACTAGGCCAGCCAGCGGCCCGTTATGCAGGAAGCCAGGGTCGTTGCGCCCTACCAGCAGCGCGGCGACGGTACCGCCAACCATGGCCATCAGCGAGTTGACCGCTACCAGGCCACTGACGCCCTCGAGCGTCTGCGCGCTCATCACGTTGAAGCCGAACCAACCGATGATCAGGATCCACGAGCCCAGTGCCAGGAACGGAATGTTCGAGGGCGCCATCGCCACCAGCTTGCCGTCGCGATAACGCCCGTTGCGGCGCCCCAGCAGCAGCACGGCGCCGAAGGCCAACCAGCCGCCCATGGCATGCACCACCACCGAACCGGCGAAGTCATGGAAGCCGGCACCGAAGCGAGCCTCGAGCCAGGCCTGGAAGCCGTAGTTGCCGTTCCAGATCATGCCTTCGAAGAAGGGGTAGACGAGGGCCACGATCAACGCCGTGGCGCACAGCTGCGGGCCGAACTTGGCACGTTCGGCAATACCACCGGAGATGATCGCCGGAATCGCCGCGGCGAAGGTCAGCAGGAAGAAGAACTTCACCAGGCCGTAGCCATGGTTTTCCGTCAGCACCGCAGCCGGCTCGAAGAAATTGATGCCATAGGCGATCCAGTAGCCGATGAAGAAATATGCCAAGGCGGAAATAGCGAAATCCGAGAGAATCTTGGATAACGCGTTGACCTGGTTTTTCTGCCGTACCGTTCCCACTTCGAGAAAGGCAAAGCCGGCATGCATGGCCAGAACCATGATGGCACCCAGCAGGATGAACAGGGTATTGGAGCCGTGGATCAGCGTGGCCACGGCACTGTTGATGTTTTCCATCGAGAAAGAAAACTCCGGAGGCAGAAGAAAAGGCACCAAACAAAGACACAAACCCGAAAACGCGCACCACAATGCAGCCAGACACAGTGGAGCGCCCTCGAAAAGTGCCGTCGAGTGGCCCTAAAATAGCGCCACCAAATGTCGACATATCGATGCTTATTTCCTGTTAATCAAATGGTTATGTGCGAAATGGACCATCCTGAGCCGCCCCGAAAAGCCCCATCACAGGGCATTTCTCGACCTTCGCGCACCAGCAAAATGCAATCGCTATACCAAACGCCAGGCCGGTCACTTCCCGACTATTCTTGCGGAACCCTCACGCTGCAGAGCAATCGTAAGTAGCACATACCAACGCAGAGGACTGCTCACCATGCCCCGCAAAGCCGCTACTCCAAGCACCAAGGACGCCCTGCTGGATGAATTCCAGGCTCTGGTCAGCGATACCGAGAAGCTCCTGCAACATTCCGCCAGTCTCGCCGGCGAACACGCCGAGGCCCTGCGTGATGACATTCGTGGCAGCCTCGATCGTGCCCGAGACGCCCTGCACAAAGCCGAGTCTGGCCTGCGCGAGCAGGGCAAGATCGCCGTCGACGCCACTGAAGACTATGTGCACAAGCACCCATGGCAGGCGCTGGGTTTGTCGGCCGCTATTGGCCTGGTGCTCGGCCTGCTGATCAGCCGCCGTTGACAGCGCCAATGTCCAATGGACCATCGCCAAGGCGCCTGGGGGCGGCCCTGCTGGGCCTCCTCCAGGGCCATGTGGCGTTGCTGGCCCATGAACTCGAAGACCAACGCAACCAGGCACTGCGCGCGCTGATTCTTGGCGGCCTGTGCCTGGCCTTCGCCCTGCTCCTACTGATAGGTCTGTCCGCATTGCTGCTGATCGTCTACTGGGACAGCCATCGCCTGGCAGTAGCCACGGGTCTTTGCCTGTTCTACGGTTCTGGCCTGGTAGGGTGTACCACCTGGCTGCTGATCAGTCTGCGCAACGCCGAAACACCATTCAGCGCCAGCCTTGAAGAACTGCAACGTGACCGCGAGCAACTGCTGCCATGACGTCCAACTTGCCACCAGGCGCCTCGCGCCGTCAGTTGCGTAAAGCCGTGCTGCGCATGCGCCTGGAGATGCACCGCCAGGAACTGCGCCATGAAGTGCTGCAAATCAGTCAACCACTCAAGCAGGTACGCGAGTATGGCCAACGCCTGCGCCAGGGTAATGCACCCTTTTTGCTCACTGGCGGCGCATTGGCACTGGCCGGACTGCTCGGTGGTAAACGCGGTTGGCGTCGCTGGTTGCGCCTGGCATTGATCATTGCGCCACTACTTCGACGTCGGCAAAGCGGTATCGACTGAAACGCCGATTGGTCTAGACCTGGCCTGGCCGCGATCTTGCTTGGTTGAGTAACCCAACCGCCATCAGGCGGCTCAACCGCTCAGCGCTAAGGAAAAACCAGGTGATCGACGGACTGCCTTTTGCCGTCTTCCAACCCTTTATCGACACCGCCACCGGTCGTATCGCCGGTGTCGAGGCGCTGGCTCGGCTGCGCGATGACAAAGGCCAGGCTCGCTCGGCCGGGCCGCTTTTCGCCGACCCGAAAACCCCACCCGCCGCCCTGCGCCGCCTTGACCGACAGGTCCGCGAAGATGCCCTGCAGTGCTTTCATCAAGCCCCGGCGGACTGGTTCCTGAGCCTGAATATTTCGCCACGCTGGATCAGCCGCTTGCGCCCGGCGCAACCTCTGCCCAGCTTGATCCAACTACAACGCAGCGGTATCGACCCGACGCGCATCGTTTTCGAGATCACCGAACTCGGTGGCGCCAGCCAACGCCTGCCTGACGTGGTGTCGCGCTACCGCGACGCCGGTGCACGCATCGCCATCGACGATTTCGGCGCCGGCTATTCACAGCTAGACCGCGTGCTGGCGCTGCAACCGGACATCCTCAAGCTGGACATGCGCCTGTTTCAGGAAGCCGCGCGTGGCGGCCCCAGCGGCGAAGTGGTCAAGGCGCTGGCACAAATGGCTGAAAAAACCGGCTGCTGGATCATCGCCGAAGGCGTGGAAACCGAAGCCGAGCTGAACTTCGCACTGGAGTGCGGCGCCCGCTATGTGCAGGGGTTCTTGTTCGCCAAGCCGGAAGAGGAGCTATTCGCCAGCGATGCCTTCGTCGGCCGCTTCGCGCGCCTGCGTGACAACTACGTGCAACAGAAACTCGCCGAGCGCGCACGCCTGGTCAACCTGCGCCAGCAACTGGCTGAGCTGATGTCCGAACTGAGGTTCTGGGCCGAAAGCGGTGCCCCGACAACGAGCCTGAAAGCACCTGACAACTATCCCTGGCTGTTGCGCATCTATCAGTGCGACCGCCACGGCACCCAGCTCACGCCAAACCTGGAATGGCGCCAAGCGGCTTGGCAGGCCGATGATCGCTACCTCGGCCACAACTGGTCATGGCGCCCCTACTTCTATCAACTGCTGGCCGAAGGCTGGGAAGAACGGCGCCTGACGCTCTCCACCACCTACCGCGACGCCACCACCAACCAATACTGCCTGACCGCCGGCCAGTTCATCGATAACGGCCGTCGACTGCTGCTGGTGGATATCGACGCCGCCGGCCTGTAACCAACCGGGGTTGCAGCCGGCGGCATGAACACCCAAGCTAGGGGCCCGGATCAACCTGGCGAGGATAGGCCTTGGATTGGCACACCCTGCTCACCCGTGAACGTCTCGGTAAACCTGCGCCCAGCTCGGCAGAGCTAGGCCGCAGTCCCTTCCACAAGGATCATGACCGCATCATCTTCTCCGGCGCCTTTCGTCGCCTGGGACGCAAGACGCAGGTACATCCGGTCTCGAGCAACGACCATATCCACACCCGCCTGACCCACTCGCTGGAAGTCAGCTGCGTCGGCCGCTCACTGGCCATGCGCGTCGGTGAGATGTTGCGTGACGATCTGCCCAACTGGTGCACACCGAGCGATCTGGGCATGGTCGTACAGTCCGCCTGCCTGGCCCACGATATCGGCAACCCGCCGTTCGGCCACTCCGGCGAGGACGCCATTCGCCACTGGTTTCAGCAGGCCGCCGGGCGCGGTTGGCTGGATGCGATGAGCGATGCCGAGCGCGGGGACTTTCTCAATTTCGAAGGCAACGCCCAAGGTTTTCGCGTGCTCACCCAACTGGAATACCACCAGTTCGATGGCGGCACACGGCTGACCTACGCCACCCTCGGCACCTACCTCAAATACCCCTGGACCGCTCGCCATGCCGACGCTCAGAGCTACAAGAAGCACAAGTTCGGCTGCTACCAGAGCGAGCTGCCGTTGCTCGAACAGATCGCCGCCAAACTCGAGCTGCCGCAACTGGAGACGCAGCGCTGGGCACGCCACCCGCTGGTCTACCTGATGGAGGCTGCGGACGACATCTGCTACGGCCTGATCGACCTGGAAGACGGCGTGGAGATGGAACTGCTCGACTACACCGAAGTGGAGGCATTGCTGCTCGACCTGGTGGGCGATGATCTGCCGGAAACCTATCGCCAGCTCGGCCCCAAAGACTCGCGCCGGCGCAAGCTGGCGATCCTGCGCGGCAAGGCCATCGAACACCTGACCAACGCCGCGGCCGGCGCCTTTGTCGAGCAGCAGCACGCCCTGCTGGGCGGCGGCCTGCAGGGCGATCTGGTCGAACACATGCACGGCGCGGCCAAGCACTGTGTGCAGAGCGCGAAATCCCTGGCGCGCGAGAAGATCTTCCACGACAAGCGCAAGACGTTGCATGAAATCGGCGCCTACACCACGCTGGAAATCCTCCTCAACGCCTTCTGCGGTGCAGCACTGGAGCTGCACAGTGGGCGTGCGCTGTCGTTCAAGCACCGGCGCATCCTCGACCTGCTCAGCTACTACGCGCCTGAACCCGGCTGGCCGCTGTATCGCTCGTTCATGCGGGTGATCGACTTCATCGCCGGCATGACGGACAGCTACGCTACGGAAATGGCGAGGGAGATGACCGGCCGTTCGAGCCCGATCTGACGAACACGCGCATGAAGAACCTGATTCGCACTACATTCACCTGGCATGCCGGCCCACCGGCCTGGGGGCCGGCCGTTGTCGCCGGATTGGGCTGCGCTCTGCCGTTGGTGTTGGGCCTGTTCACCGCGCACAGCGGATTTCTCTGGGCCTCTGCCGGCGCTTTTCAGGCCGCTCAGGCCAACCCGCTGCACCGCTTCGGCATGCTGCGCATGCTGCTGCTCACCGGCCTGGGTGCCTGCAGCGCCGGCCTGGGTTTCTGGGCGGGTAGTCACCCCCTGCTCAGCCTGTGCATTTTTGCAGCGTTCGGCCTGCTGCTGGCCTGGCTGCAACGCTTCGGTAGCGAAGCCGGCAAGCTGGGTATCGGCCTGAGCATCTGCCTGTGCCTTGGCCAGGGACAGTTCGGCATCGGCAACCTGCACAACCCCTACGCAGTGGCCACGCTGTTCATCCTCGGCGGGCTCTGGGTCATGCTGCTGGCCTTCGGCCTGCGCGGCCTGCATGGTCTGCGCATGTGGCCGTACATGCCGCGCTTTCTCGCCATTCTCAAGGTGCTCAAGCGTCACGCGCAGCGCCTGCCGCGCCAACAGTGGCGCCTGCACGCCCTGGCCTGCATGCTGGCTTTCGCCGCCTCGGGGCTGATCGTCAACCTGGCCGGTCTGTCGCGCGGCTATTGGTTGACCCTGACCGTCATCAGCACGCTTCAACTGGAATTCCAGGGCAGCCTGGTGCGCGCCCTGCAGGCCAGCCTGGCCAGCCTCGCCGCCGCCGGCCTGCTGATCATCTTCGGCCACAGCCTGCAGAGCCCACCGATGATGGTGATGACCCTGCTGGCGCTGGTGTTTCTCAGCCGCGCACTGCAGGCCAATCACTATGGCCTGTTCGTGCTGCAGACCAGCCTCTGCTTCGTGCTCCTGGCCGAGAGCCTGTCGCATGACTGGCACCTTGCCGAGGTTCGCCTGCTCAACGCACTGATCGGCGTCGCCCTGACCCTGACCATCGCCTTGCTGGTGCATGGCCTGCGCCTGCAACTGAACAAACCGGGCAAGACCGAAGATAGTTCGCAACAGCCTTTATAACGTTTAGGCAGATTCGCCCACACTTCACTATGCTGTTGGAGCCTGCAGCGCCAGCAAGGAGTGAAGTGCGATGCCCAATACAGCGGTTGCGCGCGAACGCCGTTTTCCCCTGCATGTTCACATCAGCGTCCTGTTCACCTTGCTACTGCTGTTCACCGGCGTGGTGCTGGGGCTATTCAACTATCAACAGACCAGCCGACTGATCTTCTCCAGCAGTTCGACCCTGTTCGAGCGCATCCAGCACGACGTACAGAAGGACCTGGATAGCACCTATCGCCCAATACGCCATCTGCTCAGCCTGCTGGCGCTGCACCCCGCCACCCAGGCCGATACGCTCGACGAACGCCTGGAAATGCTGCCGCTGTTCGTTCAGGCCCTGCGCGACAACCCCAAGCTGGCCTCGATCTACCTGGGTTATGAAGATGGTGATTTCTTCATGGTCAGACCGCTGCGCAGTGACATGCTCAAGCAACGTTTCGACGCACCGGACAAAGCCGCCTACCAGGTCTGGGCCATCGACCGCAGCAGCGTCGGCACCGAGAGCGACTACCTGTTCTATGACGGCTCATTGAACCCGCTCAGCCGCCGGCAGAACCTCAGCGAACCCTATGATCCGAGGCAACGCGAGTGGTTCAAGCGCGCCCGCGGCGACGGTGGGCAGATCACCACCGCACCCTATCTGTTCTTCTCCACCCGGGAAATCGGCACTACCCTGGCCAGGCGCAGCGGCCTGACCACGGTGATCGGCGCAGACCTGACCCTGAATGACCTGTCCGCCACCCTGGCCAGCCACCGCGTCACCCCCAACAGCCAGGTGGTGCTTGCTGACAGCGATGGCAACGCCGTGGCTTACCCCGAGAGCAGCCGTCTGCTCAAGGAGGTCGACGGCAAGGTATCGCTGGTCAAGGTCAGTGAGCTCAACCCGGCCTTGGGTGAACTGCTGGCGGGTCAGTTGAACGAACAGGACGAAGGCGTCATCGAGCTGGCCAAGCAACGCTGGGCCATGGCCCATCGGCACATCCAGGAAGGCGGCCCGCAAGGTTTGCATCTGGCGCTGCTGGTCCCCGAGCAGGAACTGCTGGCCGAGGCATACCGCATACGCTGGCAGGGTGCCCTGATCACCCTCACCACCTTGTTGCTGTGCCTGCCCCTTGGCTGGCTGACCTCGCGCCTGGTGGTCAAACCGCTGCGCAGCCTGGTGCAGGAGGCGCAGGCCATCCGCCGCTTCGACTTCGCCTACCCGGCCAGCGGGCGCTCGCCGATTCTCGAAGTCGACCAGTTGGCAGTGTCCATGAGCAGCATGAAGGACACTCTGTCGAGCTTCCTCGACATCGCCGCCAGCCTGTCTGCGGAAACCCAGTTCGAAGCACTGATCAAACGCGTGATGGACGCTACCGTCTCCATCAGCGAGGCCCAGGGCGGCCTGCTCTACCTGCTGGACAACGACAGCGGACGCCTGGAGCCCCATGGGCTGATCCTCGACGGTCAGAGCCGCAACCTCGCCGACCTCGGCATCCACGGCCTGGCCCATGACGACCCAACCCTGCCCACCTGGTTACAACGCCCGGCCAGCGGTGGTAACAGCATCGCCACGTCCATCGGCTTCGATCAGGCGGGGAAATTCCAGGGGCTGCTGTCGGCCATGGACAGCCCGCGCCTGCACCTGATCGCGGCCGGCCTGCACAACCGTCAGGGCGACACCGTCGGCGTGCTGGTGCTGCTGCAACGTGACACCGGCGAGAACAGCGAGAGCATGCTCAGCCCCGACCGTGTCGCCTTCGTAGATGCCGTCTCAGGCAGTGCAGCCCTGTGCATCGAGAGCCAACGCCTGCTGGCCAGGCAGAAGCAGTTGCTCGATGCCTTCATCCAGCTGATCGCCGGCGCCATCGACGCCAAGAGTCCCTATACCGGCGGCCACTGTCAGCGCGTACCGGAAATCACCCTGATGCTGGCCCGTGCTGCGGCCGAGAGCGACGCCCCCGAGTTTCGTGATTACAACCCCAGCGAAGAAGAATGGGAGGCGCTGCATATCGCCGCCTGGCTGCATGACTGTGGCAAGGTCACCACGCCGGAATACGTGGTCGACAAGGCGACCAAACTGGAAACCCTGTACGACCGCATCCACGAAATACGCATGCGCTTCGAGGTACTCAAGCGCGATGCCTGGGTCGCCTATTGGCGTGGTCGTGCCGAAGGTGCTGAAGAAAGCGCACTGGCGGCTCTGCGCGACCAGCTGCTGAGCGATCTGGACGACGAATTCGCCTTCATCGCGCGCATCAATCTGGGTGGCGAGGCCATGGCCGATGACGACCAGACTCGCCTCAAGCAGATCGCCGAACGACGCTGGCTACGCACACTGGACAATCGCCTGGGCGTTTCCTGGGAGGAAGCCAAGCGCCTGGAGCACTCGGCCCCCAGCAGCCTGCCGGTGGAGGAGCCGCTGCTCGCTGACCGCCTCGACCATCTGATCGAGCGCGCCGACCAGGAGGTGATCGCGCCAGACAATCGCTGGGGCTTCAAGCTGGAAGTGCCGCAATACAAATTCAACCGCGGCGAGTTGCACAACCTGAGCATCGCCCGCGGCACGCTGACGGCCGAAGAGCGCTACATCATCAACCACCACATCGTGCAGACCATCCTGATGCTCGACCGTCTGCCCTTCCCCAAGCATCTGCAGAACGTCACCGAGATCGCCGGTGGGCATCACGAGAAGATGGACGGCACGGGCTATCCCAAACGCCTGACGCGCGAACAGATGAGCCTGCCGGCACGCATGATGGCGATCGCCGATATCTTCGAAGCACTGACGGCGGTGGATCGCCCCTACAAGAAAGGCAAGACGCTGTCGGAGGCGCTGAACATCATGGTCGGCATGTGCAAGGGCGCGCACATCGACCCGCAGCTGTTCGCGCTGTTCATTCGCGCTGGCATCTATCGGCGCTACGCCGAACGCTTCATGCAGCCCGAACAGATCGATCAGGTGGACGAACAGATGGTCTTGGAAAAGGCAGGAGTGCTGTAGGAACGAGCTCTGCTCGCGAAACGTTGGTCAACGCTTCGACTCGAGAGCAGAGCCGCTCCTGCAGTCAGGTATCAGGCCATGGCCTGGATCAGCCAAAAGCTGAGGCGGCGCCTGGGAACCCGGCGCCGAGTAGCAATCAAGCCTGGTTGATCGGGTTTTCCGGGTACCAGACGTCCTGCAGCGGGCTGAGCTCGAACTTCTCCAGTTCGTCACGGCCTTTCAGCCAGGCCTCGACGGCAGCACGCTGCTCCTCGTTGACCGAGCCACGCTTGGCCAGGCAGACCAGACCGAAGTCTTCGCCACCTACGTAATCCAGACCATTGCCGGCGATGGCCTGATCGAGGAACTGATCGACGAAATCGTCGAGGGTCTGGTCGCTCAAGTCGGCCTTGAAGTTCAGGGTCAGCTCGAAGCCCAGCTCCTGGAATTCATCGACACAGAGCTTCTTGCGCAGACGGCGGGAACGGTTGGTCGCCATGAAACAATCCTCAAAGGTAATAACGCGCGGCACTCTAGCAGTTTCGCCGCCAGAGCGCCCGTTTTGTATCGTCCTGCCGGCCCTTCGAACATGTTGAACGCCAGCTGTTTGCAGTGACTGTTTTTAACCTGGCGGGGCCGACTGCGAGCAGAATCTTGCGGCATAATGCCGGCAACTTTTCCCCGAGTCGGACTGTCGTTTGTCTGTCTCCCACGTCACTCCCGCCTGACTGCGGAAGGTTCCTGTCGATGATTCAGCGGTTTCGCCAACTGGCGCTGAGCGCCCTGCTTCTCCCCCTCGCCCTGTCCTGCCACGCTGCCAGCGCCGCACTCCCTGCCAAGGTCGAGCAGGCGCTGAAGGCCAACAAGATTTCCAACAACGCGCTGTCGGTGATGACCGTGCCTCTGGGCGGGCAGGCTGGCGGCCTGCAGTTCAATGCCGATATCTCGGTCAACCCGGCCTCCACCATGAAGCTGGTGACAACCTACGCGGCACTGGAGCTGCTGGGGCCCAACCATCAGTGGAAGACCGAGTTCTATACCGACGGCCCGCTGAAGGATGGCGTGCTGCATGGCAACCTCTATCTCAAGGGTGGCGGCGACCCGAAACTGAACATGGAGAAGCTCTGGCTGCTGCTGCGCGACCTGCGCATCAATGGCGTGCGTCAGGTTCAAGGGGACCTGGTGCTTGATCGCAGCTTCTTCGTCGCCCCGCAATTGCCGGCGTTCAACGACGATGGCGGCGACGCCAACAAGCCGTTCCTGGTAAAACCCGACTCGCTGCTGGTCAACCTCAAGGCGCAACGTTTCATCACCCGCGCCGAAGACGGCAAGGTGAGCATCGCCATGGACCCGCCCATCGCCTCGATCCGTATCGATAACCAGGTCCGCCTGCTCAAGGCCGCAAAGTGCCCTTCCTGGCCCGACATTCGCTATAACGCAGTGGATCAGTTCGACGGCACCACACTGATCGTCAGTGGCCAACTGGCCGAAGGCTGCAGCGCGCAGACCTACCTGTCGTTGCTCGACCACCCCAGCTACGCAGCTGGCGCGGTACGCGGCATCTGGCAGGAACTGGGCGGCAAGATCCTCGGCAAGGACCGCCAGGGCGCCGTTCCGGAAGACGCCCGCATGCTGGTACGCGCCTTCTCGCCCGATGTGGTGGAGATCGTCCGCGACATCAACAAGTACAGCAACAACACCATGGCACGGCAGTTGTTCCTCAGCATCGGCGCACAGTTCCGTACCGAAGCCGACAAGGATGACTCCATGGCCGCGCAGCGCGTCATCCGCAATTGGCTGGCACGCAAGGGCATCACAGCACCGCATCTGGTGATGGAGAATGGCTCCGGCCTGTCGCGCGCCGAGCGCATCAGCGCACGGGAAATGGCGCTGATACTCCAGGCGGCCTGGCGCAGCCCTTACGCTGCCGAGTTCCGCAGCTCGATGCCGCTGGTAGCAATGGACGGCACCATGCGCCGGCGCCTGCAACGCACGCCGCTGGTGGGCGAAGCGCACATCAAGACCGGCACCCTGAATAACGTGCGCGCCATCGCCGGCTTCAGCCGCGACAGCAACGGCCAGGACTGGGCCGTGGTCGCCATCCTCAACGACCCGAAACCCTGGGGCGCCACCTCGATTCTCGATCAGGTACTGCTCGACACCTACAGCCAACCCAAGCGCTGACGATTTTTGTAGCCCGGACACAATCCGGGGGCTTTTATGAACCAGACCCCGGATTGTGTCCTAGCGATGTAATCAGCGGGCGGTGAAACGCCAGGCGCGGTGGATCTTCGGGTTGCGGGCGAAGTCCGGGTCCAGCGTCTGCGCGCTGATCTCCTCGACCTGATAGCGCGCCACCAGGCTCTCATCCAGCTGGAACTTGCGGAAGTTGTTGGAGAAGTACAGCACGCCGCCACGGGCCAGACGCGCCATGGCCAGGTCGAGCAGCTCGACGTGGTCACGCTGCACATCGAATACACCTTCCATGCGCTTGGAGTTGGAGAAGGTCGGCGGGTCGATGAAGATCAACTCGTACTCACCACGATCCTCTCCCAGCCAGGCCATCACGTCGCCCTGCTCCAGGCGGTGCTTATCGGAAAAACCGTTGAGCGCGAGATTACGACGCGCCCAGTCCAGATAGGTTTTTGACAGATCGACGCTGGTGGTGCTGCGCGCGCCGCCCTTGGCCGCATGCACGGTGGCCGTCGCGGTGTAACAGAACAGGTTGAGGAACCGCTTGCCGGCCGCCTCGCGCTGCAGACGTAGGCGCAACGGGCGATGATCGAGGAACAGCCCGGTATCCAGATAATCGGTGAGGTTGACCAGCAGCTTGACCCCGCCTTCGTTCACTTCCATGA
The DNA here is from genome assembly GCF_007049795.1 of Ectopseudomonas mendocina. Taxonomy (GTDB): domain Bacteria; phylum Pseudomonadota; class Gammaproteobacteria; order Pseudomonadales; family Pseudomonadaceae; genus Aquipseudomonas; species Aquipseudomonas mendocina_D. Next base: position 74,430 of record NZ_SCFY01000007.1, on the reverse strand, counting down.
ACTCGCCCTGCGCGGCCTGACGCTGATACTGCTTGGTACCTGTCTGGCGTTCACGCCGCTTGATGACCACACGACTCTGAGCCACGCCCAGCGCCTGCGGGATCGCGGCCAGGGCATCGAGCAGGCGTGCCTGCGCCTTGTCCGGGTCGATCGAACGCGGCGCGGCATATTCCTGGACATGTACGTAATCGCGGTACAGATCGACTGCCACGGCATACTCGGGCATGTCGGCATCGTACAGCCGATAGCACTCGACACCTTCGCGGCGCGCCCACTTACCCAGTTGTTTGAGATTCTTCTGCAGACGATTGGCGAACATCTGCCCGCCTTCGGACAGACGCGCCTGTTGCGGCGCATCCTGCGCTGGCTCTTGATCGTCTTCACGCGCACGCCGCTCACCGGTAACGAACTGCTCGGTCTGCACCTTGATCAACAACAGTTTGCAGGGCAGTGCGCCGTTCCAGAACGCGTACTGCTTGTGGCTGCGCAGGCCCATGCGTTTGCCCAGTTCGGGCGCGCCGGTAAATACTGCCGCTTCCCACCCCAGGCAGGCCTGGCGCAGGCGCTCGCCGAGGTTCTGATAGAGATACAACAGGCTGGCTTCGTCGCCCAAGCGCTCGCCATAAGGCGGGTTGCTGATCACCAGGCCCTTCTGATTCTGGTCCGGGCGCGGCTCGAAACTGCCCAGCTCGCCCTGATAGATTTTCACCCAGTCGGACAGACCGGCGCGCTCGACGTTGTTGCGCCCAGGCTGGATAAGCCGCGGATCGGCTTCGTAACCACGAATCCACAACGGCGGCTTGGCCAGACCCGCTGCCGCGCGCTGCTCGGCTTCGGCGTGCAGCTTCTTCCAGATTGCCGGCACGTGGCCGAGCCAGTTGGAGAAGCCCCAGCGCTCACGTTTGAGATTGGGGGCGATATCGGCTGCCATCAACGCCGCCTCCACCAGGAAGGTGCCCACACCGCACATCGGGTCAGCCAGGGCGCCACCCTCAGCAGCAATGCGCGGCCAACCGGCACGGATCAACACCGCCGCAGCCAGGTTCTCCTTCAACGGTGCAGCGCCTTGCTGCAGGCGGTAACCGCGCTGGTGCAGGCTATGACCGGAAAGATCCAGGGAAAGCACCGCCTCACCGCGATCCAGGCGCAGATGCACGCGCAGGTCCGGGTTGAGTTTGTCGATGCTGGGCCGCTCGCCGCCCGCGGTACGCAACCGGTCGACAATAGCGTCCTTGACCTTGAGTGCACCGAAGTGGGTGTTGTCGATACCCGAACCGTTGCCACTGAACTCCACCGCCAGGCTGCCGGACGGCTCCAGATGGTCGCGCCAGTCGATCGCCTGCACGCCGTCATAAAGCTCGTCAGCGTTGTTCATGGCAAAGCGCGACAGCACCAACAGCACGCGGTTGGCCAGGCGCGACCACAGGCACAGCCGGTAAGCCACTTCGATTTCAGCGTGGCCGCGGATCGCGGCCGTTTGCTCGCACGCTTCTTCCAGCCCCAGCGCCTTGGCCTCTTCCAGCAACAGCCCTTCGAGCCCCTTGGGGCAGGTCAGCACGATTTCGTAACGATCAGACATGGATGTTCCACTGCCTATGGCAATCAGAGAGGTGCTTGGGCGCACCTCGACTCAAAATAAGTGACAAAAGGTCACAGCGCGACCCTTCGTCGGAATAAGCAAGCACTCTCATTTGCACTAGCAAAATGACGGCATCTACGTGCACAGCCAGATATGACGGCGCCTGGCCGAAAGAGGCTGGACGTATCACCAGCCCCCTTATGGCCTCACCCGCATTTAGGTTACGCCCTTATGACAAATCGATCATTCACAGGCCCCGGTGCATTCGTTAGAACACTACCTAAGGCTTTCGCTGCAACGGCGAAGGCACAGAAAGTTCGCCACGCCGGCAGCGGACTTTCGCAGGCAGAAGATTTCTGCCCGGCCTTGCCACAAGGCCAACGGGACATAACAGTCAACAGTGAGGGCAACACCCTATGAGAAGACTTAAGCGTGATCCGTTAGAAAGAGCTTTTTTGCGCGGCTATCAGTACGGCATCAATGGTAAATCCCGCGAACTTTGCCCCTTTACCCTACCTTCGGTTCGTCAGGCCTGGCTCAATGGCTGGCGTGAGGGCCGTGGCGATAACTGGGATGGGCTGACCGGCACAGCCGGTATTCATCGACTCAACGAACTTCACGCTGTCGGCTGATCAGGAACACACCCGACTTCACCATGCCGACCCCCTCCGGGCGGCGGGCGCAAGCCCAGGGGCTCCTTCGGGAGCCCTATTTATTTACGCAGCTTATTTACGCAGCGCGGCAATCGCATCAACCGCCTCGCGAATCAGCGCCGGTCCTTTGTAGATGAACCCCGAATAGATCTGGACCAGGCTCGCACCCGCAGCGATCTTCTCCGCCGCATGCTTGCCTTCGGTAATACCGCCAACTGCGATGATCGGCAGACGCCCCGACAACTCACCGGCCAGCACCTTGACGATATGCGTACTCTTGTCACGTACGGGTGCACCCGACAGACCACCTGCCTCATCCCCGTGGGCCAGCCCTTCGACGCCCTCACGACTGAGCGTGGTGTTGGTGGCGATCACCGCGTCCATATCGGCACCCAGCAACGCAGATGCCACCAGCGCGGTCTCTTCATCGCTCATGTCCGGGGCAATCTTGATCGCCAGTGGCACGCGTTTGCCGTGCTCCTGGGCCAGATCTTCCTGACGACGACGCAGCGCCTCGAGCAACTCCTTCAACGAATCACCGAACTGCAGACTGCGCAGCCCCGGCGTATTGGGCGAGCTGACGTTGACCGTGACGTAACTGGCGTGGGCATAAACCTTGTCCAGGCAAGCCAGGTAATCATCCACTGCCCGCTCGACCGGCGTATCGAAGTTCTTGCCGATATTGATACCCAGCACACCCTTGAACTTCGCTGCCTTGACCCGCTCGAGCAAATGATCGACGCCACGGTTGTTGAAGCCCATGCGATTGATCACCGCCTCGGCCTCCGGTAGACGAAACAGTCGTGGCTTGGGGTTGCCCGGCTGCGGACGTGGTGTAACGGTGCCGATCTCGACGAAACCGAAGCCCAACTGGGCGAAACCATCGATGGCATCGCCATTCTTGTCCAACCCCGCTGCCAGACCGACCGGATTGGCGAACTGCAAACCCATCACGTTTACCGGCAGGCTGGCCGGCGCCTTGGTCAGCAGGCCGTTGAGCCCCAGCCGACCACCAGCACCGATCAGATCGATGGACAGCTCATGGGAAGTTTCCGGGGACAGTTTGAACAGCAGCTCGCGGGCCAGGGAGTACATGATCAGGCTCAGCTCGACAGGTAGAGGGTTGGCAGCCGGCGATTATAGCCGCGCAGGCGGCTTCGGCGCGAGGCAAGTGCGCCAGATCACTCCAAAGGGCGTAAGCTCAGTAACTCGCCGGAGCTATTGAATTCCAGCACGAAGGAACCAAAGATGCCGGCGTGGGTCAAATACGGCCGCAAATGATGGGCCGGCAAACTGACGCGGCGCCCGTCGCGGCTTTGCGCCATAATCCGGTTAGCTTGGCCACGATAGATGGCCTGCAACCGTTCGGCCGATAACGCAATATCCAGCACCAAGCTGGGCATGGAGGCACCCTCGCAAATGAATGCGGCTATTTTGCCACAGACCTGTAACGCGACAGGCACTCACGCGCCGCGCTACGCTATATGGGCAATAGCCATCCGCGTCTGCCACACTGCAGCAGACGCTTCAGGAGCGATCTGCCGGCCATGAGCCTGTCCGAATCCTCAACTCTCAGCAGCCGCCTGGCTGCACTGGCTCAGCGCATGGGCCTGCTCGGCCGCAGCTCACGGCAGATATTCGCCAGAGCCAGCGCCCTGCGTCTGCCATTCAAACCCTTGCCAGCAGCGGTCGAAAGCATTGGCTGGCACGACGGCCCGCAACTGCAGCTTCTGCTCAACCTGCCTCGCGGCGCACTTTCCGGCCCCGTGCAGGAAGACAAAGCACAGGCCCACTCCGCACTGACTCAAGTAGTGGAAGCGCAAACGCAGCAACTGCAATCGTTCGATCTGCGCCTGATCGATGGCTTCGCCTGTCCTTGTCCGGTACCAGGCTACGTGAGCTTCGAAGACTACGCGGCAAGCGAACACTGCAAGCAGGTGCGCATCATCAGCTACAAGGATTTCGTCAAGACCGTCAGCCAGGCGTTGCCGCGCTTTCTCGCCGGCGAGCCGATAGAACTTCGCCAGGCCAACTGGCGCGGCTCGCGCACCTTCTGGTCTGGGGAGATGCACGGCGAAGCCTTCGCCGGAGCAATCGCCTATGCGCGCAGACGCGAACTGGAAGTGCTGCTGCCAGCCAATCTGGTTCGCTATCGTTTGAATGAAGCGGGCCTGGACAACCTGCAAAATCGCTATCACGTACTGGCCATGCCAGAAGCAGCGTGGAGCGATCCCAGCTTCATGGGGCTGCTACTGGACAACGGCATCCCCTATGCACGCCTGTCGTTACTGAAGAAAGCCGGCACCCCAGAGTTCCTCCTCCTGCCCAAAGAGCATCAGGAAGCCACTGCACTTGGCGAAGGGTTGCGCCTGGCCGGCGCACCAGACGTGCCGAGCCATCTACGTCAGTTGGCCATCCAGCCAGCCTGAGCAGACTGACGGGCTATTCATCGCAACCGCGCAACAGACGCCCGATCATATCCAGCGAATAACCACGATAGGCCAGAAACCGGCCTTGCTGAGCACGCTCTCGAGCATCCCCAGGAAGCCGACTGGCAAACTTGCGCTGCCAGGTTTCACGCAACTGCTCGAACCAGTCGATACCACTTTCACGCAGAGCCTGATCGACATCGCTACGCGCAAGCCCACGTTGGCCGAGCTCCTCGCGAATACGCAACGGCCCGTAACCAGCACGCGCACGATAAGCGACGAAACTTTCCAGATAGCGGGCCTCGGATAACAAGCCCTCCTCCGATAGCCGCTGCAAAGCCGCGTCGATCATATCCTCGGGGGCACCACGCTTGCGCAACTTGCGCGTAAGCTCGACACGTCCATGCTCACGCCGCGCCAGTAGATCCATGGCCGCCCGCCTGACGGCGAGCGGGTTATCCAGTACGACGGTCATGCTCTGACGACTTAGAAGTCGACTTCAGCATCAGCCAGATCGGCAGCCGGAGCCTTGGCCGGAGTGCTGCTGACCAGCAGCTTCTCGCGAATCAGACCTTCGATCTCACGCGCCACTTCCTGGTTGTCTTCCAGATACTTGGCCGCATTGGCCTTGCCCTGACCGATCTTGTTGCCCTTGTAGCTGTACCAGGCACCCGATTTCTCGACCAGGCCCTGTTGCACGCCGAGATCGATGATCTCGCCATTACGGTAGATACCTTTGCCGTAAAGGATCTGGAACTCCGCCTGGCGGAAAGGTGGCGCGACCTTGTTCTTGACGATCTTCACGCGGGTTTCGCTGCCCACGACCTCTTCGCCTTCCTTCACCGCACCAGTACGGCGGATATCCAGACGAACCGAGGAGTAGAACTTCAGGGCGTTACCGCCAGTGGTGGTTTCCGGGCTACCGAACATCACGCCGATCTTCATACGAATCTGGTTGATGAAGATCACCAGGCAGTTGGCGTTCTTGATGTTACCGGTGATTTTGCGCAGCGCCTGGCTCATCAGACGCGCCTGCAGACCTACGTGCATGTCACCCATCTCGCCTTCGATTTCCGCCTTGGGCACCAGAGCCGCCACGGAGTCGACGATGATCACGTCGATGGCATTGGAGCGCACCAGCATGTCGGTGATTTCCAGTGCCTGCTCACCAGTGTCCGGCTGCGATACCAGCAGATCATCGACGTTGACGCCGAGCTTGCCGGCATAATCCGGGTCGAGAGCATGCTCGGCATCGACGAAGGCACAGGTGGCGCCAAGCTTCTGCGCTTCGGCGATTACCGACAGGGTCAGCGTGGTCTTACCAGAGGATTCCGGGCCGTAGATCTCGACGATACGTCCCTTCGGCAGGCCGCCGATACCCAGAGCGATATCCAGCCCCAGCGAGCCGGTGGAGATAGCCGGAATGGCCTGACGCTCATGGTCGCCCATGCGCATGACCGCGCCCTTGCCGAACTGTTTCTCGATCTGACCCAGGGCAGCCGCCAAAGCGCGCTTCTTGTTCTCGTCCATTACCATCCTCACGTATTAACAAGGGCCCCTAGGGCCGCCAACAACTGTATAAGTAGCCAGTATTATTCCACAGGGCAAGTCGCCCGCCTACCCCATAAGCGGATTTTCCTCTGCCAACAGGCGCAGAAGCCCCGCCAGAGCGGTCTCGACCGTTTGTCGGCGCACCTCATCGCGGTTACCCGCGAATTGCTTGCGCACACTGAAAAGACGCTCGCCGTCGCCCCAGGCCAACCAGACCGTACCGACTGGTTTGTCAACGGAACCACCGCCCGGCCCCGCCACACCACTGACAGCCACGGCATAGCGCGCCCCGCTGTTGGCCTGAGCGCCACGCACCATCGCTTCGACCACCTCACGGCTAACGGCGCCCACACTGGCGAAAAAGTCGGCACACACAGCCAACTGCTTGGTTTTCTGGGTGTTGGAGTACGTCACATAGCCGGCCTCGAACCAGGCCGAACTGCCAGGGATGCGAGTGATTGCCTCGGCAATACCGCCGCCTGTACAGGACTCCGCAGTGGTGACCTGGGCAGCTTGCGCCTGTAATGCTGCACCCAGTTGTTCGGCCAGTTGGCTGATTCTGTCCATATCCACTCCTCGCTCATCGAACGGCAAACCCTACACAGCTTGCACCGCCAGTGGAAACGGCAAATTTCGTCTACTGTTATCACGGCTAGGGTGCGACAGGAGGCACTGCAATGTGGCTGTCACGGAACAAGGAACACAAGGACGCGCAGGATCTGGGAGCGGCGGAGCTACAAGCCATTCGCCAATCGATGGCGATGATCGAGTTCACCCGGACGGCATCATTCTCGACGCCAACCCAGCCTTTCTCGGCGTGGTGAATTATCGCCTGGAGGATATTGTCGGCAAACACCACCGCATGTTTTGCCCCCGAAGCCTGAGCGAGAGCCTCGCTTATCAGCAGTTCTGGCAGCGCCTACGCCAGGGTGAGCACTTCAGTGATCGATTCCCTCGAGTGACGCGAGACGGCAAGGAGGTCTGGCTGGAAGCGACCTACATGCCAATCCGTGACGCCCAGGGCTCGGTGACCAAGGTCATGAAGATTGCCACCGACATCACCCGCCAGGTAGCGGCCGAACATATGCACGAGAGCTATATCAAGGCCATCGACCGCTCCATGGCGGTGATCGAGTTCAACCTCGAGGGTCAAGTTGTCAGTGCCAACCAGAACTTCCTTGACCTGATGGGCTATCGCCGAGAAGAGGTGGTTGGCCAGCATCACCGGCTCTTCTGCCTGAACGAGGACAGCCACAGCGAGGACTACCATCAGTTCTGGGCTCGCCTGAACAAGGGCGAGTTCATGTCCGATCGCTTTCGCCGAGTGACCAAACAAGGCCGCCAGGTCTGGCTGCGCGCCACCTACAACCCCCTGTACGACGCCAACGGCCGCGTCTATGGCGTCGTGAAATTCGCCAGCGACATCACCGCTCAGGTCGAACGCCGCGACTCGGAGGCTGCCGCAGCCCAGCTGGCTCATGACATCGCCAAGGAAACCGACGTTTCCGCCGATCACGGAACGCGCACGGTAGCCCAGACCGTCGAGGTGGTTGCCGACATTGCCAGCGAACTGGCTCATGTGGCCGAACAGATAGAAGGCCTCAACAAACAATCCGAGCAGATCACCAGCATCGTTCAGGTGATCCGCAGTATCGCCGACCAGACCAACCTGCTGGCACTCAACGCGGCCATCGAAGCAGCACGCGCCGGTGAACAGGGCCGCGGCTTCGCCGTAGTGGCCGATGAAGTGCGTCAACTGGCCTCGCGCACCAGCCAGGCCACCCAGGAGATCAACGGCGTCGTTCAACAGAACCAGAGCCTTACGCGCAACGCAGTGGCCAGCATGGCAACCACGCGAGAGCGTGCACGCACCGGCGTAGACCTGGCCAACCAGGCCGGCGAAGTGATTCGTGAGATACGCAGCGAGTCGCAGCGCGTGGTTGAGGCTGTGGCCCAGTTCTCGGTGACCTTCACCGACTGACAGGTAATCGCGTCAGATTCGCAGCCCACGTGAGGGACGAAGTATGGGAAAATTCCCGGCTTCGTCACACCCACTGCACGTAAGGCCCGGCATGACCGATCTCTCCGCACACACCCCGATGATGCAGCAGTACTGGAAGCTGAAGAACCAGCACCCGGATCAGTTGATGTTCTATCGCATGGGTGACTTCTACGAGATTTTCTACGAAGACGCGAAGAAGGCAGCCAAGCTGCTCGACATCACCCTGACCGCACGCGGCCAGTCGGCCGGCCAATCGATCCCCATGTGCGGTATTCCTTTTCATTCGCTCGAAGGCTATCTGGCCAAGCTGGTCAAGCTCGGCGAGTCTGTGGTGATCTGCGAACAGATCGGCGACCCGGCCACCAGTAAAGGCCCGGTGGAGCGCCAGGTGGTTCGTATCATCACCCCCGGCACCATCAGCGACGAAGCCCTGCTCGATGAGCACCGTGACAACCTGCTGGCCGCCGTCCTCGGCGACGAACGTCTGTTCGGCCTGGCCGTGCTGGATATCACCAGCGGCCGCTTCAGCGTGCAGGAGATCAAAGGCTGGGAAAACCTGCTGGCCGAACTGGAACGCCTGAGCCCCGCCGAGCTGCTGATCCCGGACGACTGGCCGCAAGGTCTGCCCGCCGAGAAGCGCAAAGGCTCGCGCCGCCGCGCGCCGTGGGATTTCGACAGCGACAGCGCCTTCAAGAGCCTGTGCCAGCAATTCAGCACTCAGGACCTGAAAGGCTTCGGCTGCGAAAACCTGACCCTGGCCATCGGCGCCGCCGGCTGCCTGCTTGGCTATGCCAAAGAAACCCAGCGCACCGCCCTGCCCCACCTGCGCAGCCTGCGTCACGAGCGTCTGGACGACACGGTGATTCTCGACAGTGCCAGCCGCCGCAACCTGGAGCTGGACATCAACCTCGCCGGCGGCCGCGACAACACTCTGCAGTCGGTGATGGATCGCTGCCAGACCGCCATGGCCAGCCGTCTGCTGGGTCGTTGGCTGAACCGTCCGCTACGTGATCGCACGGTCCTGGAGGCGCGCCAGGACGCCATCGCCCGCCTGCTCGATGGCTATCGCTTCGAAACGCTGCAGCCGCAGCTCAAGGAAATTGGCGACCTGGAACGCATCCTTGCCCGCATCGGCTTGCGCAACGCCCGCCCACGCGACCTCGCCCGCCTGCGCGACGCTCTGGCGGCACTGCCAGAACTGCAGATGGCGATGACCACGCTGGACACCCCGCACCTGCAACAGCTGGCCGGCAGCATCTCCACCTACCCGGAACTGGCCGACCTGCTGGCCCGCGCCATCATCGACAACCCGCCGGCGGTGATCCGTGACGGCGGCGTGCTGAAAACCGGCTACGACGCCGAGCTGGACGAGCTGCAGGCGATGAGCGAGAACGCCGGCCAGTTCCTCATGGATCTGGAAGCTCGGGAGAAGGAGCGTACCGGCCTGGCCAACCTCAAGGTCGGCTACAACCGCGTGCACGGCTATTTCATCGAACTGCCGACCAAGCAGGCCGAGTCGGCGCCAGCTGACTATATCCGCCGACAGACGCTCAAAGGCGCCGAGCGTTTCATCACCCCGGAACTGAAGGAGTTCGAGGACAAGGCGCTCTCAGCCAAGAGCCGCGCCCTGGCACGGGAAAAGATGCTCTACGACGAGTTGCTCGAGCGTCTTATCGGCCATCTGGCGCCGCTGCAGGATAGTGCCGCGGCCCTCGCCGAACTGGACGTACTGAGCAACCTGGCCGAGCGCTCGCTGAACCTTGACCTGAATCGCCCGAGTTTCGTCGACGAACCATGCATACGTATCGACCAGGGCCGTCACCCGGTGGTCGAGCAGGTGCTGACCACGCCCTTCGTGGCCAACGATCTGGATCTGGACGACAACCGCCGCATGCTGGTCATCACCGGGCCGAACATGGGCGGTAAATCCACCTACATGCGCCAGACTGCGCTGATCGTGCTGCTGGCCCATATCGGCAGCTTCGTGCCGGCGGCGGCCTGTGAGCTGTCGCTGGTCGACCGTATCTTCACTCGTATCGGCTCGAGCGATGACCTGGCTGGCGGCCGTTCCACCTTCATGGTGGAGATGAGCGAAACTGCCAACATCCTGCACAACGCCAGCGAGCGTAGCCTGGTGTTGATGGACGAGGTCGGCCGCGGCACCAGTACCTTCGACGGCCTGTCGCTGGCCTGGTCAGCCGCCGAGCACCTGGCGCGCCTGCGCGCCTTCACCCTGTTCGCCACACACTATTTCGAGCTGACCGTGCTGCCGGAAAGCGAGCCGGTGGTGGCAAACGTGCACCTCTCGGCCACCGAGCATAACGAGCGCATCGTCTTCCTCCACCACGTTCAGCCAGGCCCCGCGAGCCAGAGTTACGGCCTGGCTGTAGCGCAACTGGCTGGTGTACCCGGCACGGTAATCAGCCGCGCACGCGAGCACTTGGCGCGCCTGGAGGCTACCAGCCTGCCGCACGACCTGCCACGCCAGGAAGCCGGCCAGCCGCAGGCGCCGATGCAAAGCGATCTGTTCGCCAGCGTGCCGCACCCGCTGCTGGAGCAATTGCACAAGATCAATCCGGATGATCTGACTCCGCGCAAGGCGCTGGAGCTGTTATATACATGGAAGACGCAGATCTAACGCTCAATACAACAAACTGCTAGAATCGCGCGCAATTTTACGACCGCCCGGTTTACAGCCTGAGCCGCGGCCACAGACAGAGCGCCTGACAGCCCCTCCTAGAAAGGGCCCAGGCCGCCGCCCGAGGAGAGAATCAGAATGACCTTCGTCGTCACCGACAACTGCATCAAGTGCAAATACACCGACTGTGTGGAAGTCTGCCCGGTGGACTGCTTCTACGAAGGCCCGAACTTCCTGGTCATTCACCCGGATGAATGCATCGATTGCGCCCTGTGCGAGCCGGAGTGCCCAGCGCAGGCGATCTTCTCGGAAGATGAAGTGCCCGAAGATCAGCAGGAGTTCATCGAACTGAACGCCGACCTGGCTGAGGTGTGGCCGAACATCACCGAGAAGAAAGAAGCACTGCCGGACGCCGAAGAGTGGGATGGCGTGAAGGACAAGCTGCAACATCTGGAGCGCTGAGTTCGCCCAGAAACACAAAGACCCGCCAAGTGCGGGTCTTTGTGTTTCTGGCACCGGAGCGACGGAGCGTCAGGCTGGCACTACGAATAACGCGCAAAAAAAAGGGGCGGCTTGCGCCGCCCACTTTTATTCCCTAGTCCCTTTGTTTCCCAACTCATCGTCCTGATGAATCGCGTCTTGCGATGTTCCTGACCCTCATCCTGATGGCCTGTGCTTTTCCCTGAGCACGGGTGTGATATTAGCCGCTTCAGGCAACCGCACAACCCGACTCAGATTGACCCAGTCTATTCGTGATTTTTCAAAATCTTTAAAAAAACAAACAGTTAAGTAAAAGCTCAGTAAAAACCATGGGCTTTCAGAACATATACTGACAATACCTGTAAGCGATGGCTTACATAAGCGCGCACAAAAAACCCGGCCGGAGCCGGGTTCGTGATCGAAGCGAAACCTCACTGAAACAAGGCGTCGCTGGACAAGCCGTTCTTCTCGAGAATCTCCCGCAGGCGCTTGAGTGCCTCGACCTGAATCTGCCGCACTCGCTCGCGGGTCAGGCCGATCTCCTGCCCGACCTCTTCCAAGGTGCAGCTTTCGTGGCCGCGCAAGCCGAAGCGGCGCACAACGACTTCCCGCTGTTTGTCGGTCAGGTCGGAAAGCCACTGATCGATGCTCTGCGACAGATCATCGTCCTGCAATAGCTCGCACGGATCGGTCGGACGATCATCGGTCAGGGTATCGAGCAACGTCTTGTCCGAGTCCGGACCGAGCGAGACGTCCACCGAAGACACCCGCTCGTTGAGGCCGAGCATCCGCTTGACCTCACCCACCGGTTTCTCCAGCAGGTTGGCAATTTCTTCCGCAGAAGGCTCATGGTCAAGCTTCTGGGTCAGTTCACGAGCTGCACGCAGATAGACGTTGAGCTCCTTGACCACATGAATCGGCAAACGGATGGTTCTCGTCTGGTTCATGATGGCGCGTTCGATGGTCTGGCGGATCCACCAGGTTGCATAAGTCGAGAAACGGAACCCCCGCTCCGGATCGAATTTTTCCACGGCGCGAATCAAGCCGAGGTTGCCCTCCTCGATCAGATCGAGCAGAGAGAGACCACGGTTGACGTAACGCCGAGCGATCTTCACGACCAGGCGCAGGTTGCTCTCGATCATGCGTTTGCGCCCGGCAGGATCGCCCTTCTGCGCCAGACGCGCGAAGTGCACTTCCTCTTCGGGAGTGAGCAAGGGAGAGAAACCGATTTCGTTGAGGTAAAGCTGAGTGGCGTCTAGCGCCCGGGTGTAGTCGATGTACTTGTGCTGCTTGGATGGGGTGGCGTTCTTGGCCTTGGTACGTGCGACCGGCGCTTCCACCTCATCGCCCTGAACCTCGCCGAAAACGATGCCAGGCTCCATGAGGAGCAGTTCATCGTCGACGTCAAACTCCGGCGCTTCTTTTTTGATGAGAGCCATTGTTGTTGTCCCTAGCTGAGTTCGACAACAGACTCTGGCGGAACCGTCCTGGCCACACCTGAGCCCGTCCCTCCTACGTGATGGAACGGGTCAGCGACGGATCAACGACGTGGCAGATATTGCAGCGGATCGACAGGTTTACCTTGGCGGCGAATCTCAAAATGCAGCTTCACCCGGTCGGCCCCTGTGGACCCCATTTCGGCAATACTTTGCCCGGCTTTGACCTGCTGCCCCTCCCGTACCAACAACCTGCGGTTATGACCGTAAGCACTTACGTAGGTATCGCTGTGCTTGATGATGATCAACTCGCCGTAGCCCCGCAAACCACTCCCGGCGTACACCACTGATCCATCAGACGCAGCTAAAACAGGCTGGCCTAATTGCCCAGCGATATCAATGCCTTTATTCAAACTACCGTTTGAGGAAAAACGACTGATCACCGTGCCTTCAGTTGGCCAGGACCAACCGCTGGCAGAACGACTCACTGGAGTGACTGGCGTCGTCGCTGGTGTATTAGCTACCGGCGGGCGAGCGGGCTGAGTTGCAGGCGGCGCAGTAACGGCAACCGGTGGACGACTGGGCACTGGTTGGGTGATAACGGTCGAAGTGGTTGGAGGCGGTGCCGAAGCGACCGGCTGACTGTTACCTACGGGGCGGTTGTCGAAACGGATCGTCTGGCCAACGCGGATCACGTAAGGATCACGCAGGCCGTTATGGGCAGCCAGCGCTTTCCAGTCCCAGCCGAAACGAAAGGCAATGGAGTAGAGCGTGTCGCCACGCTGCACCACATAGTGGCCGCTGCGCACGGGCTGACGCTGTACTACTGGAGCACGCCCCTGGTTCTGTCCACGGTCGACTACTTGCACACCACCTGGGGGCGAGCTGGCACAGCCGACCAACGCGGAGGCAGCAAGCATGGCCAGAGGCAGGCGAATGGCTGCTACTGCGCGGACTAGCACGTGAAGGACGGTCCAACTCACCCAACAGCTCCCTGAATGATTCCGAGTACGACGCCTATTGTGCCGTATTTATTCAGCGCGACCAGTATCGACTGGCCGACGACTCGCCAGCCACTCCAAACCGAGCACCAGAACGATGCCACCGATTGCCAGTGCAACGGCAAACAGCAACTGCGGATCCTGACCACTGATTTCGGCAAATTTCCCTGGCAGCAGATTGCTCTCCAGTAACGGCACCTGCTCGCCCTTGCTGTCGATACGCCAGCTCAGGGTCTCCTTCCAGGGCCAGACCTTGTTCAGCGAACCCAGCATCAGGCCAGCGAGAAACGCCAGACTGAGGTCACGCCAACGTGAAAGCAGCCAACTTAGCAGGCGAGCGAAACTGAGAATGCCAACCAGACAACCGCTGGCAAACACCGCCAAGACCATAAGATCGAGCTCTTTCACCGCCCCCAATACCACCGAGTAAAGACCCAGCAGGAGCAGGATGAAACTGCCCGAGATACCCGGCAGGATCATTGCGCAGATAGCGATGGCACCAGCCAGAAACAGAGTCGGCAGGTCACTGCCCCACTGCATGGGCGCCGCGACGGTGATCCAGTAGGCGAAAGCCAGACCGAGCACGAAACTCACCACCCTGCTCCAGCTCCACCGCCCGATCTCGCGCCCCACCAAATAGGTGGACACCAGAATCAATCCGAAGAAGAACGACCACACCGGAATCGGATGATGGTGCAGCAAATAGGTGATCAAGCGAGCGAGCGTCAGGATACTGGTGAGGATGCCGCACAACAGCACCAGCAGAAAGGTCGCGTTGGCCATCTGCCAGGCGTCCTTGATGCGACCACGCAGCAAAAGCAGGAGCGCGTCGGGGATGCTGGCGATGGAGCGCAGCAGCTCGTCATAAATGCCACTGATGAAAGCGATGGTGCCGCCGGAAACGCCGGGCACGACATCTGCAGCGCCCATGGCCAAGCCCTTGGCATAGAGCAGAAAATGTTTCTTCATGGATCCTTCCGGAGCGAAAAAGCGATCAGGCCAGCGGCCCGTTGAGTAATGGCACGAAACGCACCGCATCGAGCACATGCCGGGAAAAACCCTGCTCTTCACGTACGATCAGCAACAACTGCTGCACATCGCCACTGCCGACCGGGATGACCAGGCGTCCACCTGGAGCCAGTTGATCGAGCAAGGCCTGCGGCACTTGCGCGGCGGCGGCGGTGACGATAATGCCGTTGTACGGGCCGAGCGCGTTCCAACCTTCCCAGCCATCACCCCAGCGAAAGACCACGTTGCGCAGCTTGAGTTCGGCCAGACGCTCCTTGGCGCGATCCTGCAGCACCTGGATGCGCTCCACAGAGAACACCCGCTCGACCAGCTGTGCCAGCACGGCGGTCTGATAACCGGAACCGGTACCGATCTCCAGCACCTTGTCCAGCGGGCCTGCGGCCAGCAGCAGTTCGGTCATGCGGCCGACCATGTACGGCTGGGAAATCGTCTGGTTATGCCCGATGGGCAGCGCCGTGTCTTCATAGGCGCGGTGCGCCAGGGCCTCATCGACGAACAGATGGCGCGGCGTACGGCGGATCACTTCCAGTACCCGAGCGTTCGACAGTCCTTCCTCATAGAGGCGCTGGATCAACCGCTCACGGGTGCGCTGCGAGGTCATGCCGATCCCGCTGCGCTGCATGTCGTCCTGGCCACGCATCAGAAGATGCCCTCCAACCAGCCATCCATAGATTCGAGAGCCTCATTGAACGTGCGATCAAGCCGTAGCGGCGTGATCGATACATAAGCTTGCATCACGGCATGGAAATCGGTGCCCTGACTGCCATCCTCGACATCACCGGCAGCCGCAATCCAGTAACCTTCCTTGCCACGCGGGTTGACCACCTTGACCGGAGCCGCCGCGCGCGCGCGATGGCCAAGTCGGGTCAGCTGCACGCCACGAATATGTTCCAGCGGCAGATTCGGCACGTTGACATTGAGCACGGTACGCGGCGGCAGTTCGAGCCGCTCGTGCGCCTCGACCAGTTTACGGGCGAAATAGGCCGCGGTCGGCAGGTTGTCGGGAAGACGCGACAGCAGCGAGAAAGCGAACGCTGGCTTGATCAGGAAACGTCCTTCGAGCGCGGCGGCGACGGTGCCGGAATAGAGCACGTCATCACCCAGGTTGGCCCCCAGATTGATGCCAGAGACGACCATGTCCGGCGTCTGCTCGAGCAAGCCATTGAGCCCCAGGTGCACGCAATCGGTCGGCGTGCCATTGAGGCTGATGTAGCCATTGGCCAAGGCCATGGGATGTAGCGGACGATCGAGCGTCAGTGCGCTGCTGGCGCCGCTCTTGTCTTCGGCAGGCGCGATCACTACGCACTCGGCATAGTCGGCCAGCGCTTGGTGCAACGCAGCGATACCGGGTGCGTTCACCCCGTCGTCGTTGGAAATCAGAATTCGCATGGAGTATCCGTCTGCCCTGCTGGCACCAGATCGAGCAATTCGCGCACCACCACGGTGGCGAAACACCCGGCCGGCAGGACGAATGCAAGTTGCAGAAGATCGGGTTCGGGATAATGCCATGACAGGCCGCCGATGGGGAGGCGCAGAATTCGCCGTTCGTGCGCCATGTCCGCCTTGATCAGCCATTGCACCAGCTCCGCGCACTCTTCAGCCACCGACTGCTCCAGCGCCTGCACCGTAGCGACGCTCGGCAGCGCACCATCGCCCCAGAGTGGGCCTGTCGGATGCACGTCGAGCGCGGCCAGCCGCGGATCGCTGCATTCGGCCTCCCCCGCGACAAAAAAACTGCGACTGGTGGTGAACGCCAGCACATCGCCGACCTGCGCCTGGTTCCAGGTACCGGCAGCCACACGCTTGGCCAGCACCTGGTTGAACAGGTAACTGCGCGCCGAAGACAGCAGGCGCGAGCGCAGGTTGCGCTGCACCGGCAACTCCTGACGCGAGGCGAAATCACGCGCCTGCTCGACATTGCCGCCATCGAAGCCAAAGCGCTGCAAGCCGAAATAGTTGGGCACGCCTTGTTCGGCGATACGCTGCAGACGCTGCTCCAGCGCATCGCGGTCCGTCTCCAGGGCAGTCAGGCGCAAGGTGAATCCGTTGGCGGCATGAGCACCGCGCTGCAATTTGCGGTTGTGTCGCTGGCTGCGCAGGATGACCATGTCATCGCCCTGCGCAGCGGCCAGATCGGGGTCGGCCCTGCCCGGCAGGTGCAGACTGAACCACTGCCGGGTCAGCGCCTGACGATCCTTGAGTCCCGCGTAACTGACCGCCTTGAGCGGCAGACCGGCAGCGCGGGCGATCCGCCGGGCGGCCTCCTCGGTATTCAGGCCACGCTTTTCCACCCATAGCCAGAGGTGCTCACCCTGCCCAGTGAGCGGGATATCCAGCACTTCATCGACCTGAAAATCCTCGGCCGTGGCCTTGAGTACCGCCCGACCACAGGCCTCGCCATGGGCGCGCGGCCCCAGCAGTTGCTGCTCGTTCATGCCTTGACCAGCAAGGCGACGGCGTGCACCGCGATACCTTCCTCACGTCCGGTGAAACCCAGCTTCTCGGTGGTGGTGGCCTTGACGTTGACCTGATCCAGTTCGATACCCAGGTCCTCGGCAATGCGCTCGCGCATGCTCTGGATATGCGGCGCCATCTTCGGTGCCTGGGCGATGATGGTGGCATCGACGTTACCCACCGCGTAGCCCTTGCCACGCACCAGGCCCATCACATGGCGCAGCAGCGCACGGCTATCGGCGCCTTTGAAAGTCGGATCGGTATCGGGGAAATGTTTGCCGATATCGCCCAGCGCTACTGCACCGAGCAGGGCATCGCTCAGCGCGTGCAGCAGCACGTCGCCGTCGGAATGAGCGACAAGACCAAACTTATGGGGAATCCGTACGCCGCCGAGGGTGATGAAATCACCTTCGCCGAAGCGGTGTACGTCATAGCCATGACCGATACGCATAAAGAACAACGCCCTGAAAAAGTCAGGGCGTGATTCTAACCGCATTGCCCCGTAGCCCGGATGAAATCCGGGGGGCGAATTTCTCGGATTTCATCCGGGCTACGACTACCGCAAAGCAGCAGCGTGATGACGCAGGTGATCGTCGATGAAGCTGGCGATGAAGTAGTAGCTGTGGTCATAGCCCGGCTGCATGCGCAGCGTCAGCGGATGAGCGGCCGCCTTGGCCGCAGCCTGCAACGCCTGCGGCTTGAGCTGGCCTTCGAGAAAATCGTCACGATCGCCCTGATCGACCAGGATCGGCAGCTTCTCGCTGGCCTCGGCGATCAGCACGCTGGCATCCCACTCACGCCAGCGCGAACGCTCCTCACCCAGATAAAGGGAAAAGGCCTTCTCGCCCCAGGGACAGTTCATCGGATTGCTGATCGGTGAGAACGCCGATACCGACTGGTAACGCCCCGGATTCTTCAACGCACAGATCAGCGCACCGTGACCGCCCATGGAATGGCCGGCGATGCCACGCTTGTCCGAGACGGGGAAGTTGGCCTCGATCAGCGCCGGCAACTCTTGCACCACGTAGTCGTACATGCGGTAGTGCCGCGCGAAGGGCTCCTGGGTGGCATTGACATAGAAGCCTGCACCCAGACCGAAGTCATAGGCGCCATTGGCGTCATCGGCCACCCCCTCGCCACGCGGGCTGGTGTCCGGCGCGATGATGATCAACCCCAGTTCGGCTGCCATCCGCTGAGCGCCAGCCTTCTGCATGAAGTTCTCGTCAGTGCAGGTCAACCCGCTCAGCCAGTACAGCACCGGCAGCTTGGCGCCCTGCTCGGCCTGCGGCGGCAGATAGACGGCGAACACCATGTCGCAGTTGAGGCTGCTGGAGCGATGGCGGTAGCGCTTGTGCCAGCCGCCGAAGCTCTTGTTGCTGGAAACGATTTCGAGGGTCATGAGCCGCTCCGTAGGGTGCGCCATGCGCACCAGGGATTAGCGGTGCGCGCAGCCTAGGAGGCCCCACGCACCCTACGAAAGAATCCGCACGACCATCAGCCGTGCGGCACGCCATCAGAAATGGATGACAGTACGAATGCTCTTGCCCTCGTGCATCAGCTCGAACGCTTCGTTGATCTGATCCAGCCCCATGTTGTGCGTGATGAAGGTATCCAGCGGGATTTCGCCTTTCTGCGATTTCTCGACATAGCTCGGCAGCTCGGTACGGCCCTTGACGCCACCGAAGGCACTACCGCGCCAGACGCGGCCGGTGACCAGTTGGAACGGACGAGTGCTGATCTCAGCACCGGCCGGCGCCACGCCGATGATGGTCGACTCGCCCCAGCCCTTGTGGCAGCACTCCAGTGCGGCACGCATCAGTTGCACGTTGCCGATGCACTCGAAGCTGTAGTCGACGCCGCCATCGGTCATTTCGACGATGACTTCCTGGATCGGCTTGCTGTGCTCTTTCGGATTGACGAAATCGGTCACGCCCAGCTCGCGGGCAACCGCTTCCTTGGCCGGATTGATATCGATGCCGATAATGCGCGAAGCCTTGGCCATCTTGGCGCCGATGATCGCCGCCAGACCAATGCCACCCAAACCGAAGATGGCCACAGTGGAGCCCTCGGTCACCTTGGCGGTATTGAGCACGGCGCCAATTCCGGTGGTCACGCCACAGCCAAGCAGGCAGACCTTCTCCAGCGGCGCCTCCTTGGGGATCTTCGCCAGAGAGACTTCCGGCAGCACGGTGTACTCGGAGAAGGTCGAGCAACCCATGTAGTGGTAGACCGGCTCGCCGTTGTAGGAGAAGCGGCTGGTGCCATCGGGCATCAGCCCCTTGCCCTGGGTGGCGCGTACCGAGCTGCACAGGTTGGTCTTGTTGGATTTGCAAAATTTGCACTCGCCGCATTCAGCGGTGTACAGCGGAATCACGTGGTCGCCGACCGCCAGCGAAGTGACGCCCTCACCCACCGCCTCGACGATACCGCCACCTTCGTGACCGAGAATGCAGGGGAACACGCCCTCGCTGTCCTGGCCGGACAGGGTATAGGCATCGGTGTGGCACACGCCGGTAGCGACAATACGTACCAGCACCTCTCCGGCCTGAGGTGGCGCGACATCGACCTCGACGATTTTCAGGGGTTCATTCGGGGCGAAGGCAACGGCGGCGCGGGACTTGATCATGGCAGTTCTCTCCAGGGAGCGTGGACAATGGCAGGCAGTCTAGTTCACGGCCATCAAGAGATAATCAGCGAAATAGCAAAACATTATTGCCACACAGAAATAATGTTAGCCTTCCCGTACAAAAGCAGGCCTGTCGCCGGCTGCACTCGGATCACGCACAGCGAGCTCCCAAAGGCGCAGCACGAATGCAATCAGGTACACGGGAGAAGGGGTGTCGATGAATCGCTGGGAAGGACTCGACGAATTCGTCGCCGTGGCCGAGTGCGGGCAGTTTAGTGCGGCGGCCGAGCGCTTGGGATTGTCCACTTCGCAGGTCAGCCGCCAGGTCGCACGCCTGGAAGAGCGCCTGCAGAGCCGTCTGTTCTACCGCAGCACCAGGCGGGTAGCCCTGACCGAGGCCGGCCAGTTGTTTCTGCAACACTGTCAGCGCCTGCAGGATGCCCGCGAAGAAGCGTTGCGTGCAGTCGGCGATCTTGGCGCCGAACCCAAAGGGCTGCTACGCATGACCTGCGCCGTGGCGTATGGCGAGCGCTTCATCGTGCCACTGGTCAATGACTTCATGGCGCGACATCCACAATTGCGCGTCGAGATAGAACTGTCCAACCGCCCGCTCGACCTGCTGCACGATGGCCTGGACCTGGCCATCCGCCTGGGGCGCCTGCAGGACTCACGGCTCATGGCCGCACGCCTGGCGCCCCGCGAGATGTACCTGTGCGCAGCACCCGAGTATCTGCAACGCTACGGCCGCCCTCATTCGCTGTCGGAGCTGACGCGCCACAATTGTCTGATCGGCAGCAGCGAGACCTGGAGCTTCGCCGAAAATGGACGGGAAACCCAGGTGCGGGTGCAGGGCAACTGGCGCTGCAACAGCGGCCAGGCCGTGCTCGACGCTGCGCTACGCGGTTTTGGCCTGTGCCAGCTACCCGATTACTACGTCCTCGAACATCTGCGTAGCGGGCGACTGACCTCTCTACTGGAGCAGCATCGCCCACCCAATACCGCAGTGTGGGCGCTCTACCCACAGCAACGTCACCTTTCACCCAAGGTGCGCCAGTTGATCGACGCCCTGCACCAGGGGCTCAGCCAACGCATCGAATACCTCGCTCCCGCCTGAGATTTTGCAACAACCTTGTCACCCAGCTGAACAGTCATGGAATGTCACAAGTCAGGGCGAAACTTGGGCAAGACGACCGCGTC
The DNA here is from genome assembly GCF_007049795.1 of Ectopseudomonas mendocina. Classification (GTDB taxonomy): domain Bacteria; phylum Pseudomonadota; class Gammaproteobacteria; order Pseudomonadales; family Pseudomonadaceae; genus Aquipseudomonas; species Aquipseudomonas mendocina_D. Next base: position 53,355 of record NZ_SCFY01000007.1, on the reverse strand, counting down.
ACAACCTATGAACCCCGCTCAAACGGGGCCTCACGAACTCAGCTACATGAGGACATGGTTATGCAGGTTCTGGTCAACAGTGGTAAGCACGTCACCTCCTCGATGGACTTCAAGGACGACATTCGCGGTCGCGTCCGGGACAAGCTCCAGCGCTACGAGGACCACCTCACCCGGATCGAAATTCATCTCTCCGACGAGAACGCGCTCAAAAGTGGTCCGCAGGACAAGCGCTGCAAAGTCGAGGCGCGGATGAAAGGACGCGATCCACTGACGGTTTCCCACGATGCCAGCGAACTGCAGCAGGCAATCGACGGTGCCATGAACAAGCTGACCAACGCGCTAGACCGCAATCTGGGCAAAGACGCCAAGCGCTGGACGCACTGATGCTGCGGATCGCTTAGCGACTCTCGCGCCAGATACGTTGTAGATAATGCAGATCTTCCGGGCGGGTGACCTTGAGGTTGTCCGCCCGGCCTTCGATGAGCCGGGGCGACTGCCCTGCCCACTCCATGGCCGACGCTTCGTCGGTCACTGCCACACCTTCTTTCAGCGCTTGCGCCAGAGCCTCGCGCAGCGCGCCCAGACGAAACATCTGCGGCGTGTAAGCCTGCCAGATCACGCTACGATCCACAGTCGCCACCACCCTGCCATCGCTTCCGGCACGCTTGAGCGTGTCGCGCGCCGGCACCGCCAGCAGGCCGCCGACCGGATCATCAGCCAGACTGTCCAACAGTCGCTCAAGGTCTTCCCTGGACAGATTGGGTCGTGCGGCGTCATGCACCAGCACCCAATCCTCGCTGTTCGCGCCCTCTGCGACTAGCGCTTCCAGCCCTGCCAATACCGAGTCGGCGCGCTCTTTCCCGCCAGGAGCCCGGCGGATACGCGCGTCGTTTGCCACAGGCAAGTGCGGCCAGAACGGGTCATCTAGGGCAACGCATACCACCGCGCCCAACAGGCCGGGATGATCGAGGAAACAATGCAGGGTATGTTCGAGAATGCAGCGGCCGGCGATCTGCAGGTACTGCTTGGGCCGGTCGGCTGCCATACGTGCACCGACACCGGCAGCTGGAATCACCAGCCAGAATTTCGTGGTCATTCAGTCAGCAGATAGAGGGTTTCACCCTCTTTGAGCATGCCTAACTCCTGACGCGCCCGCTCTTCCACGGTTTCCATGCCGCGCTTGAGCTCCATCACCTCGGCCTCGAGGATACGATTGCGCTCCAGCAAACGCTCGTTTTCGCCCTTCTGTTCGGCGATCTGCTGTTGCAGACGGCTGGCAGCAGCCAGGCTGCCGTCGCCGACCCACAATCGATATTGCAGACCGCCCAGCAACAGGACCAACACGATAAACAGCCAATACGGACTACGCATGGAGCGGCTCGCAGATTGAGTCATCGGCATGGTAGGGGCTGCGTTCATGCTTGAAAAGAAGCCGTCTGATGAGTGACATGGGGTTTCAGTACCTGCATCCGTGCATTGGTTCCCAGAGATCGACGAAGCGTCCACGAAAAAGGCCATGCCTGCAATGACGCAGCCTTTGTAGGAACGGCTTCAGCCGCGAAAAATCGCGGATAAATCCGCTCCTACAGCATGCAGCGCAAACGCTGGAATGACCACGAAAAAGGGCGACTTGCGTCGCCCTTTTCTACCACGCAGATGTTAGCCGCGGAACTCGGCACGGCCCTTGTATGGAGCCTTGCCGCCCAGTTGCTCTTCAATGCGCAGCAGCTGGTTGTACTTGGAAACGCGGTCGGAGCGGCACAGCGAACCGGTCTTGATCTGACCGGCGGCAGTCCCCACGGCCAGGTCGGCGATGGTGCTGTCTTCGGTTTCACCGCTGCGGTGCGAGATCACGGCGGTGAAGCCAGCGGCCTTGGCCATCTGGATGGCTTCCAGGGTCTCGGTCAGCGAGCCGATCTGGTTGAACTTGATCAGGATCGAGTTACCAATCTGCTCGTCGATACCGCGCTTGAGGATCTTGGTATTGGTGACGAACAGATCGTCGCCAACCAGCTGTACCTTGGCGCCAATCTTGTCGGTCAGGACTTTCCAGCTGGCCCAGTCGGACTCGTCCATGCCGTCTTCGATGGAGATGATCGGGTAACGCTCGGTCAGGCCAGCCAGGTAGTCGGCAAAGCCTTCACCGCTGAATACCTTGCCTTCGCCGGCCAGGTCGTATTGACCATCCTTGTAGAACTCGCTCGATGCGCAGTCCAGCGCCAGGGTCACGTCGTCTCCCAGCTTGTAGCCGGCGTTGGCAACGGCTTCGGCGATGGCGGCCAGGGCATCTTCGTTGGAAGCCAGGTTCGGCGCGAAGCCGCCTTCGTCACCCACAGCGGTGTTCAGGCCACGGGCCTTGAGCACGGCTTTGAGGTGATGGAATATCTCGGCGCCCATGCGCAGGGCGTCGGCGAAATTCTTGGCGCCAACCGGCTGCACCATGAACTCCTGGATGTCGACGTTGTTGTCGGCGTGCTCGCCGCCGTTGATGATGTTCATCATCGGTACCGGCATGGAGTAGACACCCGGGGTGCCATTCAGATCAGCGATGTGCGCGTACAGCGGCACGCCCTTGGCCTGAGCAGCGGCCTTGGCGGCAGCCAGGGACACGGCGAGGATGGCGTTGGCGCCCAGAGTCGCCTTGTTCTCGGTACCGTCGAGCTCGATCATCGCGCGGTCCAGAGCTTTCTGGTCGACGGCGTCTTTGCCCAGCAGCAGGTCACGGATCGGGCCGTTGATGTTGGCGACGGCCTTCAGCACGCCCTTGCCCAGGTAACGGCTCTTGTCGCCGTCACGCAGCTCCAGCGCTTCGCGTGAGCCAGTGGAGGCGCCGGACGGAGCACATGCGCTACCGACGATGCCGCCTTCCAGAATTACATCCGCTTCCACGGTGGGGTTACCACGGGAGTCGAGAACCTCACGACCCTTGATGTCGACGATCTTTGCCATTCTTGATAACGCTCCAAAGGTTGACGATAAGACGGCAGCAGCAGGCTGCACTGGGCCGTCGCTGCCGGAGGGCAGATCGACGGCTCACTCTGACTCACGGGTCAGGGGGATTTTTCTCGGGCGGCACTTTACCGGATTACAGCCGGCTCAGGCAGTCTCGATCGGAGGAAAACTCTTGATCAGGTCATCCAGCTGCTTGAGCTGAGTGAGGAACGGCTCCAGCTTGTTCAGGCGCAGGGCGCATGGACCGTCGCACTTGGCGTTTTCCGGATCCGGATGCGCTTCGAGGAACAGGCCTGCCAGGCCCTGGCTCATGCCGGCCTTGGCCAGGTCGGTAACCTGAGCGCGACGACCACCAGCAGAGTCTGCGCGACCACCCGGCATCTGCAGGGCGTGGGTCACGTCGAAGAACACCGGGTACTCGAACTGCTTCATGATGCCGAAGCCGAGCATGTCCACCACCAGGTTGTTGTAACCGAAGGAGGAACCGCGCTCGCAGAGAATCAACTGATCGTTACCGGCCTCTTCGCACTTGGCCAGGATGTGCTTCATTTCCTGCGGAGCGAGGAACTGCGCCTTCTTGATGTTGATCACCGCGCCGGTCTTGGCCATGGCCACTACCAGATCGGTCTGCCGCGACAGGAAAGCCGGCAACTGGATGATGTCGCACACTTCGGCCACGGCAGCCGCTTGGTGCGGCTCATGCACATCGGTGATCACCGGCACGCCGAAAGTCTTCTTCACTTCCTCGAAGATCTTCATGCCCTCTTCCAGGCCAGGGCCACGGAAGGAGGTGATGGAAGAACGGTTGGCCTTGTCGAAGCTGGCCTTGAACACGTAGGGAATGCCGAGCTTCTCGGTCACCCGTACGTACTCCTCGCAGGCCTGCATGGCCAGGTCGCGCGACTCGAGCACGTTGATACCACCGAACAGCACGAAAGGCTTGTCGTTGGCGATCTCGATGTCGCGAACCTTGATGATCTTCTGTGCCATGCCTTAAGCCTTCTTCGCTTTCTGCGCCAGGGCAGCATTGACAAAACCGCTGAATAGCGGATGGCCGTCACGCGGCGTGGAGGTGAACTCCGGGTGGAACTGGCAGGCGACGAACCACGGATGATCCGGCGCCTCGACCACTTCGACCAGTGCACCGTCGCCAGAACGGCCGGTGACCTTGAGGCCAGCCTCGGTCAGCTTCGGCAGCAGGTTATTGTTCACCTCGTAACGGTGACGGTGACGCTCGACGATCACGTCCTTGCCGTAGCAGTCGTGTACCTTGGAGCCGCTCAGCAGTTGGCAATCCTGCGCACCCAGGCGCATGGTGCCGCCCAGGTCGGAGCTTTCACTGCGTTGTTCGGTGGCGCCGGTCGCGTCCTGCCATTCGGTAATCAGGCCCACCACCGGATGAGCACTGGCCATGTCGAATTCGGAAGAGTTGGCATCAGTCCAACCCACGACGTTACGGGCGTACTCGATGACCGCTACCTGCATGCCGAGGCAGATGCCCAGGTAGGGAATCTTGTTCTCGCGAGCGTACTGCACGGTCTTGATCTTGCCTTCCACGCCACGCAGACCGAAGCCGCCCGGCACCAGGATGGCGTCGACGCCTTCGAGCAGCGCGGTGCCCTGGTTCTCGATGTCTTCGGAGTCGATATAACGCAGGTTGACCTTGGTACGGTTCTGGATGCCGGCGTGGCTCATCGCTTCGATCAGCGACTTGTACGCGTCGAGCAGCTCCATGTACTTGCCAACCATGGCGATGGTGACTTCTTTTTCCGGATTGAGCTTGGCATCGACCACGCGATCCCACTCGGACAGATCGGCGCCGCCGCATTCCAGGCCGAAGCGCTCGACGACGAAGTCATCCAGACCCTGAGCATGCAGCACGCCCGGAATCTTGTAGATGGTGTCGACGTCTTCCAGGCTGATCACCGCACGCTCTTCGACGTTGGTGAACAGGGCGATCTTGCGGCGCGAGGAGACATCGATCGGGTGGTCGGAGCGGCACACCAGCACGTCAGGCTGCAGGCCGATGGAGCGCAGCTCCTTGACCGAGTGCTGAGTCGGCTTGGTCTTGGTCTCACCTGCGGTGGCGATGTATGGCACCAGAGTCAGGTGCATCAGCATCGCGCGCTTGGCGCCGACTTCCACACGCAGTTGGCGGATGGCCTCGAGGAACGGTTGCGACTCGATGTCACCTACAGTGCCACCGATTTCCACCAGGGCCACGTCGGCATCGCCGGCACCCTTGATGATGCGACGCTTGATCTCGTCGGTGATGTGCGGGATGACCTGAATGGTCGCACCCAGATAATCACCACGGCGCTCCTTGCGCAGTACGTCTTCGTACACGCGACCGGTGGTGAAGTTGTTGCTCTTGGTCATCGTGGTGCGGATGAACCGCTCGTAGTGACCCAAGTCGAGGTCGGTCTCGGCGCCGTCGTGGGTGACGAACACTTCACCGTGCTGGAACGGGCTCATGGTGCCCGGATCGACGTTGATATAAGGGTCCAGCTTGAGCATGGTGACCTTCAGGCCCCGCGCCTCCAGGATGGCCGCCAGTGAAGCCGAGGCGATGCCTTTCCCCAATGAAGAAACAACACCACCCGTGACGAAGATGTAGCGCGTCATGAAAAACCCTAGAAGTCTGCGTTTAAGCGGTCAATGCCGCCGGGGAAAGCAAAGGATCGCCATCAGTACGAACAATGGCATGCCCGCCAAGCTCCCTGAGGGAGTCGGCAAAAGCTGTATTAAGACGGGAGCGTAGTCTACCGGAAAGGCCTTACCAGCTCAAACCTTGCGCGCCGATAGGCGGCGACCACTGCAGATGCGCCCCGCTCGCCTGAATTACTGACGACTGCGTCAGGTTCGCCACCGCCATCAACTCATCGCCATCGAACAACAGCGGCAGGCGCGGACGCACGAATGCCGGTACGCGCAGCTCATTGAGCAGACGTTTGAGATCGCGCCTACCACGTCCCGGCAGCTGCAGTGACTCACCGCCCTGGCGGTAACGCAAATGCCAGCGACCTGGCGGCAACTCACCCTGTAGATGCACACAACCGTTACCAGGCAGCTCGACAGGCTCGGGAAACGAGCTGAAGGAGAGTTCGAGTGGTTCGAGCGACTGCAGCCACTCACCGCTAAGCCACCAAAGCCAACCATCGGCACGGTGCAGCTCACCATCGACCAGTTTCCAGATCGGCGCTGCATCCGTGGCGGCATCACGCAGGTCACACCAGCCAGCCCAATGGTCGCTATCGGGCATACGCGTATAAGGCGCCAACCAGTGGCGCAGCAAATTGCGCTGGCGCGCCTCACTCAACGCAGTGACAGCCGGCAGATACAGCGACGGCAACGACAACCAGGCAAACGCTGAGCCGCCATGGGCAGCGGCAAGGTCGATCTCGGCCAATTCATCCAGCAACTGCTGCGCCTCAGACAGATGGCCTGCGCTGCGCACCAGACTGCTCGACGCTTGCGGCCAGCGCTCCGCCAGTAGCGGCATCACTTGTCGCCGCAGGAAGTTGCGACTGAAACGCTCATCGGCATTGCTCGGGTCTTCGATCCAGGCAATGCCATGACTCTGCGCATAGGCCTGTAATTCCGCCCGAGAACAATCGAACAGCGGCCGAATCAGGTGGCCCTGCCCCAACGTTCGACTGGCCGGCATCGCCGCAAGCCCGCGCACGCCGGCGCCGCGCAGCAGACGAAACAGCAGGGTTTCGGCCTGATCATCACGATGCTGGGCACTTAACAACACCTCGCCCGGACCAAGCCGCGCAGTGAAAGCCTGATAACGCGCGTTACGCGCTGCCTGCTCGAGACTGGCGCCTGGCGCTACCTGCACCCTGACGACGTCCAAAGCAATACCCAGCCGTGCGCAAACCTGCGCGCAATGCTCTGGCCAGGTGTCGGCCGCCGACTGCAAACCATGATGGACATAAATAGCGGAAAGCGGCGGCAGCTTCTCACGCCGAGCCAGATCGGCGAGCAAATGCAGCAGCACGGTGGAGTCGAGACCACCGGAGAAGGCGATACACCAGGCGGGAGCCGTACACCACGGCTGCAGGGCCTGGCGCAGGCGAATAGAGAGATCGGTCATTGGCCAAGCTTAAACAACAACGGGCCCGAAGGCCCGTTGAGATAGACGCAGAACGAACTCAGGCGATACCGTAGCTCATAAGGCGATCGTAACGACGCTTGAGCAGCGCGTCAGTGTCGTGCTTCTGCAGGCTGGCCAGTTGCTTGGTCAGCTCCTGACGGATCGCCTCGGAAGCTGCGGCCGGATCACGGTGCGCACCACCCAGCGGTTCGGCGATCACTTGGTCAACGATGCCCAGATCCTTCAGGCGCTCGGCGGTGATGCCCATGGCTTCGGCGGCATCCGGCGCCTTCTCGGCGGTACGCCAGAGAATCGAGGCGCAGCCTTCCGGCGAGATCACCGAGTAGGTGGAGTACTGCAGCATGTTCAGCTGGTCGCAAACACCGATGGCCAGCGCACCGCCGGAACCACCTTCACCGATGACGGTGGCGATGATCGGCGTTTTCAGACGCGCCATCACGCGCAGATTCCAGGCGATGGCCTCACTCTGGCCACGCTCCTCGGCATCGATACCTGGGTAGGCACCCGGAGTGTCGATGAAGGTGAGGATCGGCATCTTGAAACGTTCGGCCATTTCCATCAGGCGGCAGGCCTTGCGGTAGCCTTCCGGGCGCGGCATGCCGAAGTTGCGGCGCACCTTCTCACGCACTTCACGGCCTTTCTGGTGGCCGATGATCATCACCGGCTGGTCGCCCAGGCGGGCAATGCCACCGACAATGGCAGCGTCGTCGGAGAAGTGACGATCACCGTGCAATTCGTCGAACTCGGTGAAGATGTGCTGGATGTAATCCAGGGTGTAAGGGCGACGCGGGTGGCGCGCGAGCTGCGCGATCTGCCAGCTGGTCAGATTGCCGAAGATGCTTTCGGTCAGGGAGCTGCTCTTGTCCTGCAGGCGGGCAATTTCATCGCCGATATTCAGCGAGTTGTCGTTACCAACCAGGCGTAGCTCTTCGATCTTGGCTTGCAGGTCGGCGATCGGCTGTTCGAAATCGAGGAAATTCGGGTTCATAGTCATCCGTCTTGCGTCGACGGCCAAGTGGCCGGGGAGCTGTATCCATTAGGCGCCCTACCTTAAGGGATAGGGCGCAGCGGGTCGACACCCTCGGGTGCCGTTGCTGTCACGAAGAGGAATTTTCCTCTCGTATATCAGCGGTAGTGCAAAAAGACGTTGTCGCGCCCGAACTGGTCACGCAATGCCTGAATCAAAGTGTCAGCCGGGTCGATTCGCCAGGCATCGCCGAATTGAAGCAAGGCCCGCGCCTCCTCGCCACTGTAGTCGACGGTCACCGGGCAAGCGCCCTTGTGCTTGCTGCACAGCTCGGCCAGCCAGCGCAGGCGGTCGCCCTTCAATGCCTCACTGGCCACCCTCACCCGCAGGCTATCGGCCAGGCCAGTACGCGCCTCTTCCAGACTCATCACGCGCTTGGCACGCAGGCGCAGGCCACCGGAGAAGTCGTCGTTACTGACTTCTCCCTCGACCACCACCAGCGCATCGTTCTGCAGCAGCGCCTGGTTGCTGGCGAAGGCATCGGCGAACAAAGATGCCTCGATACGCCCGGAGCGGTCGTCGAGGGTGATAAAGCCCATCTTGTCGCCCTTCTTGTTCTTCATCACCCGCAGGTTGACGATCATCCCGGCGATGGTCTGGGTATCGCGCGCCGGCTTCAGTTCGACGATGCGCTGGCGGGCGAAGCGGCGAATCTCGCCTTCGTACTCGTCGATGGGGTGGCCGGACAGGTAGATACCCAAGGTGTCCTTCTCGCCTTTCAGACGCTCCTTGATCGGCAGTTCGCGGGCCTTGCGGTGGTTGGCGTAGACATCCGCCTCTGACTCGGCGAACAGGCCGCCGAATAGATCCATGTGGCCGCTCTCGGCGCTACGCGCGGTCTGCTCGGCGGACTGTACCGCTTCTTCCATGGACGCCAGCAGCACCGCGCGGTTCTTGTCCACGCTGGCCTGGTAGGCCTTGAGCTCGTCCTGATAGTACGGACCGAGACGATCCAGCGCTCCGCTGCGGATCAACGCCTCCAGAGTGCGTTTATTGATGCGTTTGAGGTCGACGCGGTTGCAGAAGTCGAACAGATCCTTGAACGGCCCGCCCTCGGCGCGACATTCGACGATGGCCTCGACCGGCCCCTCGCCCACGCCCTTGACCGCACCGAGACCGTAGACGATACGACCGTCGTCGTTGACGGTGAACTTGAACTCGGAGACGTTCACGTCAGGCGGATCGATGCGCAACTTCATGTTGCGACACTCTTCCACCAGGATCACCACCTTATCGGTGTTGTGCATATCCGCCGAGAGCACGGCCGCCATGAACGGCGCCGGGTAATGCGCTTTCAGCCAGGCAGTCTGATAAGACACCAGGCCGTAAGCTGCAGAGTGCGACTTGTTGAAGCCGTAACCGGCGAACTTTTCCACCAGATCGAAGATGTTACCCGCCAGGTTGGCGTCGATTCCGTTGCTGGCACAACCCTCGATGAAGCCACCGCGCTGCTTGGCCATCTCCTCGGGCTTCTTCTTACCCATGGCGCGACGCAGCATGTCCGCCTGACCAAGGGTATAACCGCCCATCACCTGGGCGATCTGCATCACCTGCTCCTGATACAGGATGATGCCGTAGGTCGGCTTGAGCACCGGCTCCAGGCCAGCGTACTGGTAATCCGGGTGCGGGTAGGACAGCTCGGCACGACCGTGCTTACGGTTGATGAAGTCGTCCACCATGCCGGACTGCAGTGGGCCGGGGCGGAACAGCGCCACCAGTGCGATCATGTCTTCCAGGCAGTCGGGCTTGAGCTTCTTGATCAGCTCCTTCATGCCGCGCGATTCAAGCTGGAAGACCGCGGTGGTCTCCGCCTTCTGCAGCATGTCGTAGGTTTTCTTGTCATCCAGCGGGATGAAGTCGATGTTGACCAGTTCCTCATCCGGTGCACCGTCGCGCTTCTGGATACGGTGGATGGTCTCCATCGCCCATTTGATGATGGTCAGCGTACGCAGACCGAGGAAGTCGAACTTGACCAGGCCAGCCTGCTCGACGTCGTCCTTATCAAACTGGGTCACCAGGCCGCCACCCTCCTCGTCACAGGCAATCGGCGAAAAGTCGGTAAGCTTGGTCGGTGCGATCACCACGCCCCCGGCATGCTTGCCGGTGCCGCGCACCACGCCTTCGAGCTTGAGCGACATGTCCCAGATTTCCTGGGCTTCCTCGTCGTTCTTGAGGAAGTCGCGCAGCGGCTCCTCCATCTCGTAGGCTTTCTCCAGGGTCATGCCCACTTCGAAGGGGATCATCTTCGACAGACGGTCGGCCAGGCCATAGGATTTGCCCTGCGCCCGCGCCACATCGCGCACCACCGCCTTGGCCGCCATCGAGCCGAAGGTGATGATCTGGCTCACCGCATTACGCCCGTACTTCTCGGCCACGTAGTCGATCACCCGGTCGCGACCGTCCATGCAGAAGTCGACGTCGAAGTCGGGCATGGAAATCCGTTCCGGGTTGAGGAAACGTTCGAACAGCAGGTCATAGGCCAGCGGATCAAGGTCGGTGATCTTCAGCACATAGGCCACCAGCGAACCAGCACCCGAGCCGCGGCCAGGGCCGACCGGCACGCCGTTGTTCTTGGCCCATTGGATGAAGTCCATAACAATCAGGAAGTAACCGGGGAAACCCATCTGGATGATGATGTCGAGCTCGAAGTTGAGGCGGTCGATGTAGACCTGCTTCTTCGCCTCGTAATCCGGCGTGTCCTTGGGCAGCAGCACTTCGAGACGCTCTTCCAGGCCCTCGAAGGAGGCGTGGCGCAGGTAATCGTCAATGCCCATGCCGTTTGGTGTGGGGAAGTCCGGCAGGAAATACTTGCCAAGCTGCACGTCGATGTTGCAGCGCTTGGCGATCTCGACGGTGTTCTCCAGTGCTTCTGGCAGATCGGAGAACAGCTCCCACATTTCTTCGGTGCTTTTCAGGTACTGCTGATCGGAGTAATTGCGCGGCCTACGCGGGTCATCCAGTGTACGACCCTCGCCGATGCAGACGCGTGTTTCGTGCGCCTCGAAGTCGTCCTGCTTGATGAACCGCACGTCGTTGGTGGCCACCAGTGGCGCCTCGACACGATCAGCCAGCGCCACGGCGGCATGCAGATACTCCTCATCACCGACACGACTGGTGCGCTGCACTTCGAGATAGAAACGATCAGGGAACACTGCCATCCATTCACGCAAGCGCATTTCGGCCAGCGCTTCATCACCGGCCAGCAGCGCCTGGCCGACTTCGCCTTCACGCGCGCCGGACAGCGCGATGAGGCCCTCGGCGGCGTCCTTTACCCAGTCACGCTGGATGATCACCAGGCCGTTGCTCTGCCCTTCAGCCCAACCGCGGGAAATCAGCTCGGTGAGGTTGCGGTAGCCCTTGGCATTCATCGCCAGCAGGGTCAGCCGCGTCAGCGGGCCGTCTTCCTCGGCGCTGGCCATCCAGATATCCGCACCGCAGATCGGCTTGACCCCAGCGCCCATGGCCGTCTTGTAGAACTTCACCAGTGAGCACATGTTGCTCATGTCGGTGACCGCCACCGCCGGCATGCCGGCCCCGGCAACGGCCTTGATCAGCGGTTTGACCCGCACCAGACCATCGACCAGGGAGTATTCGGTGTGCAGACGCAGGTGGACGAAAGCTTGGGTCATGGGCGGCCTTGCAGGTGAAAACGACAAAGCGCGGATTGTAGCCTAAGAGGGTCTGGCTTAGGGCCAGAGGTTCAACAGGCGTGGCATTTCCCGGATTGCATCCGGGCCATGCAGTTACACGCCCTCGAGCAAGGCACGTACCGGGGCGAAAGAACGCCGATGAATCGGCGTAGGCCCCAGGCGTTGCAGGGCTTCCAGGTGAACGGGGGTGGGATAGCCTTTGTGACCGGCAATACCGTAGCCGGGATAGAGGCGATCCATCTCGAGCATCTCGCGGTCGCGGCTGACTTTGGCCAGGATCGAAGCGGCGGCGATAGCCGGAACCCGGCTGTCGCCCTTGACCACCGGCGCACTCGGCACCGCCAGCTTAGGGCAACGGTTGCCGTCGATCAGCGCCAGCCTGGGCGCCACGCTCAAGCCCTCGACGGCACGCTGCATCGCCAGCATGGTGGCATGCAGGATATTCAGGCGGTCGATTTCCTCGACCTCGGCGCGAGCGATACACCAGGCCAGAGCCTTCTCGCGAATCTCATCGAACAACACCGCGCGACGCGCCTCGGTGAGTTTCTTCGAATCGTTCAGGCCAAGAATCGGCCGCGCCGGGTCGAGGATCACCGCAGCCGTGACCACCGCCCCACAGAGCGGGCCACGACCGACTTCATCAACGCCGGCGACCAGTTCCTCAACCAGCGTGAAGTCGAGCCCCAGTTGCATCAGTCGCGCCCGGCCAGCTTGAGCACCGCGTCAGCCGCCGATAACGAGGCATCACGGCGCAGCGCGCGATGGATCAGATCAAAGCCCTCGGTCTGCACCTGACCACCGTCAATCAGCGGCGCCACGGCCTGAGCCAGGGCCTCGGGCGTCGCCGCATCCTGAATCAGCTCGGGGACCAGCAGGCGCTCGGCCAGCAGATTGGGTAGCGAGATATAGGGGCTCTTCACCAGGCGCTTGAGGATACGATAGGTCAGCGGCGCCACACGATAAGCCACCACCATCGGCCGCTTGTACAGCAGCGCTTCCAGGGTCGCGGTACCCGAAGCGATCAACACCGCATCGCAGGCAGCCAACGCTTCGTGGGATCGACCGTTGAGCAGCGTCAGCGGCAAATCACGCCCTGCCAGCATCTGCTCCAACTGCTCACGGCGCTCGGGGGTGGCGCAAGGCAGGAGGAAATGAACACCCGGGCGAAGCGCACGCAGGCGGATCGCCGCCTCGAGAAACAGCTCACCCAGACGCGCGACCTCGCCACCACGGCTACCCGGCATGAGCGCGACCACGGGCTCGTCCTGCGGCAGATCCAACGCCTCGCGCGCAGCGGCACGATCGGCCTGCAACGGAATCGCATCGGCCAGCGGATGACCGACAAAGCGCACCGGTACCTGATGTTCGTCGTAGAACTGCGCCTCGAACGGGAACAACGTCAACATCAGGTCGCAGGCCTCACGGATCTTCAGCACCCGCTTCTGCCGCCAGGCCCAGACCGAGGGGCTGACGTAATGCACGGTCTTGATCCCGGCACGGCGCAGCTTGAGTTCCAGGCCCAGATTGAAGTCGGGCGCATCGATACCGATGAACACATCCGGCTGCGCAGCGATCAGGTCACGCGCCAACTGGCGGCGACGGCCAAGCAGTTCGAACAAACGACCGAGCACCTCGACCAGGCCCATCACAGCCAGGCGCTCCATGGGGAAATAGGATTTCAGGCCTTCGGCTTCCATGCGCGCGCCACCGACGCCAATGAATTCGGCATTCGGGTGGCGCTGCTTGATGGCCTGCATCAGACCGGAGCCGAGAATGTCACCGGACGCCTCACCGGCGACCAGTGCGACGCGAATAGGTCTGCTCATAGGAATCAGCGCGTGATGCCGCGCGTGGAGGCCTGGATCGAATCACGGAAGATCGCCACTTCGGGGAATTGAGCAGCAGACTCGGCCAATTCGGCCAGTGCTTGCTCTACGGTCAGCCCCTGGCGATAAACCTGCTTGTAGCCCTTGCGCAATGCGGCAATGGCCTCGGCTGAGAAACCACGACGACGCATGCCCTCAAAGTTCATGCTGCGCGCTTCGGCCGGGTTACCGAATACGGTAACGAAAGCAGGCACATCCTTGCCAATCGCGGTGCCCATCCCCGAGAAGCTGTGCGCGCCAATGCGGCAGAACTGATGCACCAGGGTATAGCCGGACAGAATCGCCCAGTCATCGACCCAGACATGACCAGCCAGTGCCGTGTTGTTGACCAGAATGCAATGGTTACCGATCACACTGTCATGGCCGATATGGGCATAAGCCATGATCAGGTTGTGGTCGCCAATGGTGGTTTCACTGCGATCCTGTACGGTCCCGCGGTGAATGGTGACGCCTTCGCGAATGGTGTTGTGATCGCCGATCACCAGGCGAGTGAGCTCACCTTTGTACTTCAGGTCCGGCGTATCTTCACCGACCGAAGAAAACTGGTAGATGCGGTTGTGCTTGCCAATCACGGTCGGTCCCTTGAGCACTACGTGCGGACCGATGACTGTACCCTCGCCAATTTCCACATCGGCACCAACAATGCTCCAAGGGCCAACGACAACGTCGTCAGCCAATCTGGCACTGGGGTCGATGATCGCGCGTGGGTCAATCAAACTCATAGCTTGCGTTCCGCACAGATGATTTCAGCGGAGCAGACTTCCTTGCCATCGACAGTGGCGCGGCACTCGAATTTCCAGATGCTGCGACGATCGCTAAGGTATTTGGCTTCCAGCGTCAGCTGGTCACCCGGCAACACCGGCGAACGGAAACGCAGCTTGTCGGAGCCAACGAAGTAATACAGGGTGCCATCAGCCGGCTTCACACCCATCATCTTGAAGCCGAGGATACCGGCAGCCTGCGCCATGGCCTCGATGATCAGAACGCCCGGCATGATCGGGTGCTCGGGGAAGTGACCGTTGAAGAACGGCTCATTGATGCTGACATTCTTATAGGCGCGAATCTGTTTGCCTTCGACGTCCAGGTCCACCACGCGGTCCACCAGCAGGAACGGATAGCGGTGCGGCAAATATTCACGAATTTCGTTGATGTCCATCATGTCCGGTTAAGCCTGTAAAAAAAGAAAAGAGCACGGCCGCGCCGTGCTCAGGCATCAGATGAGACGTTTGCCGTCTGGGTCACGGCGGCCAGCTGTTTTTCCAGCTCACGCAGTCGCTTGGCCATATCGTCCAACTGACGAATACGGGCTGCGCTCTTCTTCCACTCGCCCGCTGGTTGCATGGCAGTGCCTGAAGAATAGGCGCCCGGCTCGGTGATAGAACGGGTCACCATGGTCATGCCGGTGACGAACACGTTGTCGCACACTTCGATATGACCAACCATCCCCACACCGCCAGCGATCATGCAGTTCTTGCCGATCTTGGTGCTGCCGGAAATACCGCAGCAGCCCGCCATTGCAGTGTTGTCACCAATCTGCACGTTGTGCGCGATCATGATCTGGTTATCCAGCTTCACCCCATTGCCGATAAGGGTGTCGGACAGCGCACCGCGATCCACCGTGGTATTGGCGCCGATCTCGACGTCATCGCCGATGGTTACCCCGCCGATCTGCGCGATCTTCTGCCAGACGCCCTTCTCATTGGCGAAACCGAAGCCTTCACCACCGATCACGGCACCGGACTGGATCACCACCCGCTTACCGATCTGCACGTCGTGATAAAGGGTCACGCGCGGCGCCAGCCAGCCGCCATCACCCACCACGCTACGCTCACCGACTACGCAATGAGCACCGATGCTGACATCAGCGCCGATACGTGCACCGCTTTCGATAACCGCAAAAGCGCCAATACTCGCACTCGGATCGACCTGAGCGTCTTCGGCAATCTGTGCCGTGGCATGAATACCCGGCACAGCCTTGGGCTTGCGATCGAACACATGCGACAGCTGGGCATAAGCCAGGTACGGGTTGGCAACGATCAGGGCATCGCCAGCGTAGCCTTCAGCATCGGCTGCGCTAAGAAGCACGGCACCGGCCTGAGTCTGCACCAGAAACTTGCGGTACTGGGCATTGGCCAGGAAGCTCAAATGTTCGGGCCTAGCCTCCTGTAAGGTGGCCAGGCCCGTGATGACTTTCGCTTCGGCGCCACGCAAGGTGGCGCCAAGACGTTCAGCCAATTGGCCGAGGGTAACTGTCACTGTCATGCTTAACGCATCTGGTTCATGCGCTCGATGACCTGGCGAGTGATGTCGTACTGAGGCTTGACCTCGATCACCGCACCGCGCTCGAGTACCAGGTCGAAGTTGCCGTTCTTGATCACGTCTTCGACGGCCTTATCCAGGTTCGGCTTCAGCTTGCCCAGCATCTCACGGTCAGCGATGGCCTTGGCTTCGTTCAGTTCCTTGGATTGGAACTGAAAGTCACGGGCCTTCTGCTTGAATTCGAGCTCGAGACGCTCGCGCTCAGCCTGCTGCATCTTGTCGCCATCTTTGACCATACGATCCTGGATGCGCTTGGCGTCGCTTTCCAGTGTCTTGAGCTTGTTCAGTTGCGGACCAAACTTCTTCTCGGCATCGACGGCGTAGCGCTTGGCTGCATCCGACTCGAGCAGCGCCATCTGATAGTTCAGCACGGCCACCTTCATCTCGGCGAACGCCGGAGTGGCGATCAGGGCGGCGGTGAACAGAACCAGTTGAGTCAACTTACGCACAATGCACTCCTGCAACAAAACTGTTGGCTTTCTGTGAAACGAACTTAGAAGGTTTGACCCAGGGAGAACTGGAATACCTGAGTATCGGCATCATCCGGCTTCTTGATCGGCATGGCCAGACTGAAGCTCAGCGGGCCCAACGCGGTGATCCAAGTCAGGCCTACACCCACGGAGCTGGCCAGGCTGCTGAGGTCGATATTGCAGCTGTCGCTGAGCTTCTTCTGGCTCGACGAGCAGTTGGTGTCGAATACGTTACCCACATCCCAGAACAACGCGGTACGCAACGAACGTTGGTCCTTGACGAACGGCAGGGGGAACAGCATCTCGACGCCACCCTGCACCAATACGTTACCACCGAACGGCAGCGGGTCCTGATCCGGGTCAGCCAGAGTACCAGGCTTGGTACCACTGCTCGGGGTACTGCGCGGGCCCAGGCTGCTGTCTTCGAAGCCACGCACCGAGTTGAAGCCACCGGCGTAGTAGTGCTCGTAGAACGGCAGTTCAGCCGTGGAACCGTAGCTGTCGCCATAACCCAACTGGGTATGGAAGCGCAGCGTGTAGTTATCGCTGATCGGGGTGAAGACCTGACCACGGTAGTCGAGCTTGTAGAACGACAGATCGCTACCTGGAATGGTAGTTTCCAGTACCAGGCTCTGCGAATGACCACGGTTGGCCAGCACACCACGGTTCAGAGTCGACTCGGACCAACCGATCGAACCTTTGAAGTTTAGGTAGTTATCACCCTCGGCTTCGATGAAGTCGAAGATCTCATCGACGGTATAGCGGCCGGTATCGATGCTGTCCTGCTGTACGGTCAGACCATAGGTCAGACGCGCGGTTTCGCTGATCGGGTAACCGATGTTGATACCTGCACCCAGGCTGTCAACCGAATAGCTGGATACATCGACATCGAGTTCATCGTAGTCGGTGGTGCGGTAGAAGGCGTTGTAACCCAGGCTCACGCCGTCGACGGTCCAGTAGGGATCAACGAAGCCAAAGCTGTACCGAGTCTGGTACTCACTGCGGGTCAGACCGATGTTGACGCGGTTACCGGTACCCAGGAAGTTGTTCTGGCTGATCGAACCACCAAGGATCAGGCCAGCGTTCTGGGCAAAACCGACGCTGGCAGTGATGGAGCCGGACGGCTGCTCTTCGACGCTGTAGTTGACGTCGATCTGGTCATCGCTACCCGGCACTTGCGGAGTTTCGACGTTGACTTCCTTGAAGAAGCCCAGGCGCTCCAGGCGAGTCTTGGACTGGTCGATCAGGTAGGTCGATGCCCAGCCACCTTCCATCTGACGCATTTCGCGACGCAGCACTTCGTCTTCGGACTTGGTGTTGCCGCGGAAGTTGATACGGTTGACGTAGGCACGCTTGCCCGGATCGACGAAGAAGGTGATCGAAACGGTGTTGTCTTCGTCATGCGCTTCCGGCACGCCGTTGACGTTGGCGAAGGTGTAACCCTCGTTACCCAGACGACGGGTGATCAGCTCACTGGTGGTGGTCATGATCTTGCGCGAGAAGACCTGACCTTCCTTGACCAGCAGCAGTGCGCGCACATCATCTTCCGGGACCTTGAGATCACCGGACAGTTTCACGTCGCGAACGCTGTACTTCTCGCCTTCTTCGACGTTGACGGTGATATAGACGTGCTTCTTGTCCGGGGTGATGGAAACCTGCGTGGAGCTGATATCCATGTTGATGTAGCCGCGATCCAGGTAGTAGGAGCGCAGACGCTCGAGGTCACCGGACAGCTTTTCGCGGGCGTACTTGTCGTCGTTCTTGAAGAAGGACAGCCAGTTGGTGGTCTTCAGCTCGAACAGATCGACCAGATCTTCATCGGAGAACACGGTATTGCCGACCACGTTGATGTGGGAGATAGCGGCTACGGTGCCTTCATTGATGGTGATCTTCAGCGCCACGCGGTTACGCGGCTGCGGAATCACCTCGGCTTCGATCTCGGCCGAATAACGGCCCTGAGCGACATACTGGCGCTGCAGCTCGTTACGCACGCCTTCGAGGGTGGCGCGCTGGAAGATCTCGCCCTCGGCCAGACCAGACTGGTTCAGGCCCTTGAGCAGGTCTTCAGTGCTGATGGCCTTGTTGCCTTCGATCTCGATGCCGGAGATGGAGGGACGCTCGACCACGGTAACGACCAGCACGTCGCCATCGCGACCAAGCTGAATATCCTGAAAGAAGCCGGTACGGAACAGGGAACGGGTGGCATCGACCAGCTGGCGATCATCTATCCGCTCGCCCACATTGAGCGGCAACGCGCCGAATACACTACCAGCGGAAACCCGCTGCAGGCCGTTGACACGTATATCGGAGATGGTGAAGGACTCGGCGTGAACTTCGGCGATCATCAATGCGGACAGTACCGCAGGTAGCAGCAGACGTTTCATGAAGTCCTTTCTTATTCCAACTGACGATAAAAACTGCCGCTTAGGCGACACTTCTTTTAAATCTCAAGAACGTATTCAGCAGTGCTCACAGGCGGCTGAGGTCGTTGACCAGGGCCAGCAACATGACCCCGATGACCAGACTGATGCCGATCTGCATCCCCCAACCCTGAACCCGCTCAGACAAGGGGCGACCACGCACCCACTCGACCAGATAAAACAGCAGATGCCCACCATCCAGTACAGGAATGGGCAGCAGATTGAGAACCCCCAGGCTAATACTCAGATATGCAAGGAATTTCAGGAAATCCCCCAACCCTGACTCAGCTGAAGCGCCCGCCACTTTAGCAATGGTTATCGGCCCACTCAAGTTTTTTACCGAGAGCTCACCGAACAGCATTTTCTTGAGGGAATCGAGGGTCAGCAGGCTCATGGACCAGGTTTGACGCATGCCTTCGGCCACACCCTCGAGCGGACCGTAGCGCACCTCGCGGAGCATCTCTGGCGGCCATTCGACACCCTGCACACCCGCACCCAAGTAACCACTGCGAGCTTCCCCTTCACCGCGCGACGCCAGTGTCAGCTGCACGTCCCGCTCCTGTCCTGCTCGCTCGAAGCGCAGCGTGACCGCCTCGCCCGGCAACGCCCGCACGCGATCAACCAGCCCCTGCCAGTCGGCAAGCGGCTCGCCATCGAGCGCCAGCAGTCGATCTCCGGCCTGCAAGCCTGCAGCATAGGCAGGCCCCTTGGAATCCACCTCAGCCAGAACCGGCTCCAGCACCGGGCGCCAAGGGCGAATCCCCAGCGAGCCAATCGGGTCCGGTTCGTCGACACCGCGCAACCAGTTATCCAATTGCACCTGCTTGGGCGCTTCAACCGTGGAGCCCGGCTCCAGCACGCGCAGATCGAGCGTACCGCTCTCGCCCAGACGCCTTACAAGCTGCAGATTGACCGCCGCCCAACCACTGGTGGCCTCGCCGTTGACTGCAACGATCTCCTGCCCAGCACGTAGCCCGGCCACTTCCGCCAGGCTGTCCGGCTGCACGCCACCGATCACAGGCCTAACCTGCTGACTGCCGAGCATGGCGACGAACCAGAAGAACAGCAGCGCCAGCAGGAAATTGGCCAGCGGGCCAGCGGCAACAATGGCGATGCGCTGGCGTACACTCTTGCGATTGAAGGATTGCTCGACCAGCTCAGGCGGAACATCGCCCTCGCGCTCATCGAGCATCTTGACGTAGCCGCCCAGAGGAATGGCGGCGACGACGAATTCGGTACCGTGGCGATCATGCCAGCGCACCAATGGCGTGCCGAAGCCGACGGAAAAACGCAGAACCTTGACGCCACAGCGGCGAGCCACCCAGAAGTGTCCGTACTCGTGAAAGGTGACCAGGACACCCAGTGCGATCAGGGTGCCAACCAGCATGTACAACCCACTCATTTCACTTCTCCAGCCCTACGAGCCGCTCAAGTACAAGACCAACGCCGGCGTGATCAACGACCAACGAGCCACTGCCCAGCCAGTTCACGCGCACGGGCATCGGCCTCGAATACTGCGTCGAGCGCTTCGACAGTCTGCACAGGCTGGGCGTTCAACACGGACTCAATCATACGCGCGATATCATTGAAACGGATGCGCCGCTGCAGGAAAGCCTCGACTGCCACCTCGTTGGCCGCATTCAGCATCGCTGGCGCACTACCACCGGCCTGCGCGGCCTCGCGCGCCAGACGCAGACACGGAAAACGCTGTTCGTCAGGGCGCTCGAAATCCAGGCGACCCACACTAAACAGATCCAGCGGAGACACTCCCGAATCGATACGTTCCGGCCAAGCCAGAGCGTGAGCGATAGGTGTGCGCATGTCCGGATTACCCAGCTGGGCCAGCACCGAACCGTCGATGTAATCGACCAGCGAATGAATCACGCTCTGCCGGTGGATGACCACCTCAATCTGCTCGGGGCGGGCATCGAATAGCCAGCAGGCTTCGATCGACTCGAGCCCCTTGTTCATCATGCTGGCCGAATCAACCGAGATCTTGCGCCCCATCGACCAGTTCGGATGCGCGCAAGCCTGCTCCGGCGTGACACGTTCCAGATCGGCCAACGGCGTTTCGCGGAACGGCCCGCCAGAGGCGGTCAACAGAACCCTGCGCACACCAACAGCCTGCAGACCGCGCGCATAGTCGCCAGGTAGGCATTGGAAAATGGCGTTATGTTCGCTATCGATGGGCAGCAGCACCGCACCGCTCTGCTTGACCGCCTGCATGAACAAGGCACCGGACATAACCAGCGCCTCCTTGTTGGCCAGCAGCACCTTCTTGCCAGCCTGCACCGCCGCCAGGGTCGGCCGAAGACCTGCCGCACCGACGATGGCCGCCATCACGCAATCGACAGCAGCGTCGGACGATACGGCGCACAACCCAGCTTCACCGACCAGCACTTCGGTCGCCAGCCCGGCAGCGCGCAGATTGTTCTGCAGTTCGAACGCTGAATCGGTATCAGGCACCACCGCGTAGCGAGGGCGATGCTGCACGCACAGCACCTGCAGCTCTGCCAGACGCGAGAAGCCCGTCAGCGCGAAGACACTGTAACGCTCAGGATGGCGCGCGATCACATCCAGCGTACTGAGGCCGATGGAGCCAGTTGCCCCCAGTACGGTGATCTGCTGCACTACACTCACAGCGCGCCCCAACCCGCGAGCCAGAGCAATGCAGCGAACAGCGGAATGGCCGCCGTCAGGCTGTCGATGCGATCCAGCACACCACCATGCCCCGGCAGCAGATTGCTGCTGTCCTTGATCCCGGACTGACGCTTGAACATGCTTTCGGTCAGGTCGCCAACCACGGAAATCAGCACCACCACGGCAGCACCGGCAAGAGCCAGCAGCAGCCCAACAGCGGACCACCCCTGTTGCAGCCCGACCGACAGGGTGATCAACAGACTGGCCGCGAGACCACCATAGAGGCCTTCCCAGCTCTTGCCCGGGCTGACTTTGGGCGCCAGTTTGCGCTTGCCAAAATTCTTGCCGGAAAAATAAGCACCGATATCCGCGCCCCAGACCAGCACCATCACCGCGATGATCAGCGCATTGGCTTGCGGCCACTGCTTGAGCAGAACCAGCCCCTGCCAAGCCGGCAGCAGAATCAGCAAACCAATCAGCAAACGCCCCGGCACCCCGCCCCAGAAACGACTGCTATCGGGGTAGGTCATTACCAGAAAGGTCGCGACCAACCACCACAGCACAGCCACCACCAGCAGCAGAGGGGCAACGACTGGCACCATGTATAGCAAGCCGAGCAAAACGGCCACTGCAGCCGCGTAGGTCACACGCAGCGACTGCGCCTCGAACCCCGCCAGACGCGCCCATTCCCAGGCACCCAGCGTGACCACCGCACCGATGAACAGGGCAAAGGCACCGCCATCGAGCAGAAAAAAACCGCCCAGGGCGATGGGCAACAGCACCAAAGCCGTGATGATTCGTTGTTTGAGCATTAAGAGCGCGCCTCAGCTTCCACCTGCTCGCTGGTCTTGCCGAAGCGACGCTGGCGGGTAGCGAAATCGGCCAGCGCCTTGCGCATGGCCTCATGCTTGAAGTCCGGCCAATAGAGGTCGGAAAAGTACAGTTCGCTGTAAGCCAACTGCCACAGAAGGAAATTGCTTATGCGGTGCTCGCCCCCCGTGCGAATACACAAGTCAGGCAAAGGCAGATCACCGGTAGCCAGGCAGCCCTGGAGCAAGTGCGGAGTGATCTCCTCTGGCTGCAGATGCCCCGCCTGCACCTCGCGCGCCAGGCGCTGAGCGGCCTGAGCGATATCCCACTGACCACCATAATTGGCCGCGACCTGCAGGATGAAACGGCGACGGCCGGCAGTCATCAGCTCGGCTTCGCGCATGGCAGCCTGCAGCTCGGGATGGAAACGCGAACGGTCGCCGATGATGCGCAGACTGATGTCGTTATCCGATAGGCGCTTAGCCTCACGACGCAGCGCACCGAGGAACAACTCCATCAGCGCGCCGACCTCTTCGGCCGGGCGCTGCCAGTTTTCACTGGAAAAGGCGAACAGGGTTAGCACCTCGACACCCGACTCGGCACAGACTTCGATTACCGCGCGAACCGCATCGACCCCGGCCTTGTGCCCTGCCACACCAGGCAACAGGCGCTTCTTCGCCCAGCGGTTGTTGCCATCCATGATGATGGCGACATGCCGCGGCACCGCCCCCTGCTTGTTCTTGTCCATGTATGGGCGCCCAGCCGTCAAACGGCCATCAGGTCCGCTTCTTTAACCTCGAGCGCCTTATCTACATCACCGATGAACTTGTCGGTGATTTTCTGCAGCTCGTCAGCGGCACGACGCTCTTCGTCTTCGCTGATTTCCTTAGCCTTGGACAGTTTCTTCAGCTCGGCCAGGGCATCACGACGCACATTGCGCACCGCGACCTTGGCATCCTCAGCAACCCCACGCGCTTGCTTGGTGTAGCCCTTGCGGGTTTCCTCGGTCAGGGCTGGCATCGGCACGCGAATGGTAGTGCCGGCGCTGCTCGGGTTCAGGCCCAGGTCGGAAGTCAGGATGGCCTTCTCGATGGCGGCACTAAGGTTCTTGTCGTGAGCGACGATCTTCAGGGTGCGCGCATCTTCGACGGTGATCGCGGCTACCTGATTGAGCGGCATGTCGCTGCCCCATGCCGGGACCTTGATGCTGTCGAGAATGCTCGGATGGGCACGACCGGTACGAATGGAAGCCAGGTTACGGCCCAGAGCCTCCAGGGACTTGCTCATGCGCTCCTGAGCGTCTTTCTTGATGTCGTTGATCATTGTGCATCCTCCTCGATCAGAGTTCCTTCGGCGCCACCCACTACAACGTTCAGCAGGGCGCCGGGCTTGTTCATGTTGAAGACCCGCAGCGGCATGTTGTGATCGCGGCACAGGCAGATGGCGGTCAGATCCATCACGCCCAGCTTGCGATCGAGCACTTCGTCATAGGTCAGGCGCTCGAACTTCTCGGCATGCGGGTCCTTGAAGGGGTCGGCAGTGTACACGCCATCGACCTTGGTCGCCTTCAGAACCACGTCGGCATCGATCTCGATGGCGCGCAGGCAGGCAGCCGAATCGGTGGTAAAGAAGGGGTTGCCGGTGCCCGCGGCGAAGATCACCACTTCACCCGTCTTCAGGTGACGCATGGCCTTGCGGCGATCGTAATGATCGGTCACGCCGACCATGGAAATCGCCGACATGACGATGGCTGGGATGTTCGAGCGCTCCAGCGCATCACGCATGGCCAGCGCGTTCATCACGGTCGCCAGCATGCCCATGTGATCACCGGTAACGCGATCCATGCCGGCAGCGGAAAGCGCCGCACCGCGGAACAGGTTACCGCCACCGATCACCAGACCGACCTGCACGCCGATACCGACCAGTTGGCCGACTTCCAGCGCCATGCGGTCGAGCACCTTAGGGTCGATACCGAAATCTTCCGAGCCCATCAGGGCTTCGCCGCTAAGTTTGAGCAGAATGCGTTTGTAGCGAGGTTGGCGACCAGTTGTCTGCTGAGCCATTGCAAGTCTCTCCTGCGGCGATATGAAATTCTTGGGCAACGCATCTAGGCGCTGCAATTATCCGGCACTTCGAACCTGCCGGCGACCGTAGGTTGCACGGCCGTTTGTACATTTGTCGCCCCTTATTCGGCAAAGAGGCTGCACGCGTAAGCGGGCAGCCTCTCTGGGACAACTGGCCTAACCGCCGATTACTGCTTGCTGGCAGCAACCTGAGCGGCAACTTCGGCAGCGAAGTCGGTCTCGGCCTTCTCGATGCCCTCGCCCACTTCGTAACGAACGAAGGAAACGACTTCTGCACCGGCTTTCTTGACCAGATCACCGACCTTGACCTCCGGATCCATGATGAAGGCTTGCTCAACCAGGCTGGCTTCGGCCAGGAACTTGGCGATACGGCCTTTGACCATGTTCTCGACGATGTTTTCCGGCTTGCCGGCGATCTTCTCGGCGTTCAGCTGCAGGAAGATTTCTTTTTCCTTGGCAACCAGCTCTTCGGAAACCTGGTCCGGGGAAACAACAGCCGGGTTGGAAGCGGCAACGTGCATGGCAACGTGCTTGGCCAACTCGTCGTTGCCGCCTTTCAGGACAACCAGAACACCGATGCGGTGGCCGTGCAGGTAGGCACCAACGGTTTCACCGGAAACGGCGGTCAGACGACGGATGTTGACATTCTCGCCGCACTTGGCAACCAGCGCCTCACGAGCCGACTCGCGGGAAGCGATCAGCGGAGCAGCGTCGGTCAGGTTCTTTTCGAAGGCTTCGTCGATGCTTTCCTTGACGAAGGCCTTGAAGTCGTCCTGCAGAGCCAGGAAGTCGGTCTGCGAGTTGACTTCGATGATCACGCCACGGCCACCCTCGACGCGAACGGCGATGGAGCCTTCAGCGGCGATGTTGCCAGCCTTCTTGGCAGCCTTGATGGCACCGGAAGCGCGCATGTCATCAATGGCTTTCTCGATGTCGCCACCAGCGGCAACCAGGGCCTTCTTGCATTCCATCATGCCTTGGCCGGTACGCTCGCGCAGTTCTTTAACCAGGGCTGCAGTAATTTCTGCCATCTTGAAAATCCTCTCGGTAGGTCTTCAACCAAATCAAATCTTTGAGTGGCAAAAAGGGGGCCTAGCCCCCTTCTTGCACAGCGCATAACGCTAAATGCTTGGCGTTACCGCTCAGCCTTCGGCGCTCTCGACCGCGGCTTCTTCGACGAACTCTTCAGTCGCGCCGCCAGCGTTGCTGCGACCACGGATCACGGCGTCAGCCATGGCGCCCATGTACAGCTGGATGGCACGGATGGCGTCGTCGTTACCCGGGATGATGTAGTCAACGCCTTCCGGGCTGCTGTTGGTATCGACGATGCCGATGACCGGGATACCCAGCTTGTTGGCTTCGGTGATAGCGATGCGCTCGTGATCAACGTCGATCACGAACAGAGCGTCCGGCAGGCCGCCCATGTCCTTGATACCGCCCAGGCTGCGATCCAGTTTTTCCAGATCACGCGAACGCATCAGGGCTTCTTTCTTGGTCAGCTTGGCGAAAGTACCGTCCTGGGACTGAACTTCCAGCTCACGCAGACGCTTGATCGAGGCGCGGATGGTTTTGTAGTTGGTCAACATGCCGCCCAACCAGCGGTGATCGACGAACGGCGAGTTGCAACGAGCAGCTTCTTCGCGAACGATCTTGCCAGCGGAACGCTTGGTGCCGACGAACAGGATCTTGTTCTTGCCAGCAGCCAGCTTTTCAACGAACGACAGGGCGTCGTTGAACATCGGCAGGGTTTTTTCGAGGTTGATGATGTGAATCTTGTTGCGCGCGCCGAAAATGTACTTGCCCATTTTCGGGTTCCAGTAACGGGTCTGGTGGCCGAAGTGCACACCGGCCTTCAGCATATCGCGCATGTTGACTTGGGACATGATAGTTCCTTGATAAGTCGGGTTAGGCCTCCACGTATCCCAGCCTCCAACCCTCGAACTTGTCGAAAGGCACCCAGGAAACCGTGTCGATACGTGTGTGGGTTTAAGCTTTCGGGCTTAGTGCCCGTAAAGCGGCGCGTTTTATACCACACAAAGCCGGCTCAGGCTACAAAAGCCGGCAAATAACGCAGTAACGCCCTGCAGCGGTTGCGCCGCCCTTTGGGGCTGGCACGGCGAAGCTGCTACTATATCGCCCTTTCCGTTCGTGCCCGAGAGCTTCATATGACCGTCACCATCAAATCCGCCGAAGAAATCGAGAAAATGCGCGTCGCTGGTCGCCTGGCCGCCGAAGTGCTGGAGATGATCGGCGAGCACGTCAAGCCGGGCGTCACCACCGAAGAACTGGATCGCATCTGCCATGACTATATCGTCAACGTGCAGCAGGCGATTCCCGCCCCGCTCAACTACAAGGGCTTTCCCAAGTCGATATGCACCTCGATCAACCACGTGGTGTGCCACGGCATCCCTAACGACAAGCCGCTGAAAGACGGTGACGTGCTGAACATCGACGTGACCGTGATCAAGGACGGCTACCACGGCGATACCAGCAAGATGTTCATGGTCGGCAAGGTCGCCGAATGGGCTGAGCGCCTGGCCAAGGTCACCCAGGAGTGCATGTATAAAGGCATCGAGCTGGTCAAGCCGGGCACCCGCCTGGGCGATATCGGCGAAGTGATCCAGAAGCACGCGGAAAAGAACGGTTTCTCCGTGGTCCGCGAATACTGCGGCCATGGCATTGGCGCCGTGTTCCACGAGGAGCCGCAGGTGCTGCATTACGGCAAGGCCGGCACCGGTATGGAGCTCAAGGAAGGCATGACCTTCACCATCGAGCCGATGATCAACCAGGGTCGCCCGGAAACCCGCCTGCTCGGCGACGGCTGGACCGCCATCACCAAGGACCGCAAGCTCTCGGCGCAATGGGAGCACACCGTGCTGGTCACCGCCGATGGCTACGAGATTTTCACCCTGCGCAGTGATGACACCATCGCACGCACCTCGGCTGGCCACTGACTCGTAGGGTGCGCCATGCGCACCATGAACCGAAGCGGTGCGCACGGCGCACCCTGCGACCCCTTATATAAGGAAGGCAACTGCATGCCGCAGATGGACCCCGAACTGTTTGACCGCGGTCAGTTCCAGGCCGAGCTGGCGTTAAAATCCAGCCCCATCGCCGCATTCAAGAAGGCCATCCGCGGCGCGCATGAGGTACTCGATGCGCGCTTTCGCGACGGCCGCGACATTCGCCGCCTGGTCGAAGATCGCGCCTGGTTCGTCGATCAGATCCTGCAGGAAGCCTGGAAGCGCTTCACCTGGAGCAAGGACGCCGACATCGCCCTGCTCGCGGTCGGCGGCTACGGCCGTGGCGAGCTGCACCCCTATTCGGATATCGACCTACTGATCCTGCTCGACAGCAGCGACCACGAAATCTTCCGCGAGCCCATCGAGGGCTTTCTCACCCTGCTCTGGGACATCGGCCTGGAGGTCGGCCAGAGCGTGCGCTCGGTCGACGAATGCGCCGAGGAGGCACGTGCCGACCTGACAGTGATCACCAACCTGATGGAAAGCCGCACCATCGCCGGCCCGGAGCGCCTACGCCAACGCATGCAGCAGGTCACCAGCACAGACCAGATGTGGCCGAGCAAGCACTTCTATCAGGCCAAACGTGACGAGCGCAGAGCGCGCCACGCCAAGTACAACGACACCGAATACAACCTCGAGCCCAACGTCAAAGGCTCGCCCGGCGGCCTGCGCGACATCCAGACCGTGCTCTGGGTCGCTCGCCGCCAGTTCGACACCCTCAATCTGCAAGCCCTGGTCGGCCAGGGCTTTTTGCTGGAGAGCGAATACGCCCTGCTCTCCTCCAGCCAGGAGTTCCTGTGGAAGGTGCGTTATGCCCTGCACATGCTCGCCGGGCGCGCGGAAGACCGACTGCTGTTCGATTACCAGGCCAGAATCGCCGCGCTGTTCGGCTATCAGGACGGCGACGGCAAGCGCAGCATCGAGCACTTTATGCAGAAGTACTACCGGGTGGTGATGGGCATTTCCGAATTGTCGGACCTGATCAACCAGCATTTCGAGGAAGTCATCCTGCGTGCCGGCGAAAGTGGCCCGGCCACGCCACTGAACAGCCGCTTCCAGGTGCGCGACGGCTATATCGAGGTGACCCACCCGAACGTCTTCAAGCGCACGCCGTTCGCCATCATCGAAATCTTCGTGCTGATGGCGCAACACCCGGAGATCAAAGGCGTGCGTGCCGACAGCATCCGCCTGCTACGCGACAGCCGCCACCTGATTGATGACGACTTCCGCAAGGACATCCGCAACACCAGCCTGTTCATCGAGCTGTTCAAGTGCAAGGAAGGCATCCACCGCAACCTGCGCCGGATGAACCGCTACGGCATTCTCGGCCGCTATCTGCCGGAGTTCGGCCATATCGTCGGGCAGATGCAGCACGACCTGTTCCACATTTATACGGTCGATGCGCACACCCTCAACCTGATCAAGCACCTGCGCAAGTTCCGCTGGCCGGAGCTGGCAGAGAAATTCCCACTGGCCAGCAAGCTCATCGAGAAACTGCCCAAGCCCGAGCTGATCTACCTCGCCGGGCTTTACCACGATATCGGCAAGGGCCGTGGCGGCGATCACTCCGAGCTTGGCGCGGTGGACGCCGAAGCCTTCGCCCGTCGCCATCATCTGCCGGCCTGGGACAGCGCGCTGATCGTCTGGCTGGTGCAGCACCACCTGGTGATGTCCACCACCGCGCAGCGCAAGGACCTCTCCGACCCGCAGGTGATCCACGATTTCGCCCAGTTCGTCGGCGACCAGACGCACCTGGATTACCTCTACGTGCTGACCGTGGCCGATATCAACGCCACCAACCCCAACCTGTGGAACTCCTGGCGTGCCAGCCTGCTGCGCCAGCTCTATACCGAAACCCAGCGCGCACTGGGCCGGGGCCTGGAAAATCCGCTGGACAGGGAAGAGCAGATTCGCAGAACGCAGAGCACGGCCCTGGACATTCTGGTACGCGGCGGCACCGACCCGGACGATGCCGAACAGCTGTGGAGCCAGCTCGGCGACGACTATTTCCTGCGCCACACACCTGGCGACGTCGCCTGGCACACGGACGCCATTCTCCAGCACCCCGACGACGGCGGCACGCTGGTCCTGATCAAGGAAACTTCTCAGCAGGAGTTCGAAGGCGGCACGCAGATTTTCATCTACGCCCAGGATCAGCACGACTTCTTCGCCGTGACCGTGGCAGCGATGAGCCAGCTCAACCTGAACATCCACGATGCACGGATCATCACCTCCACCAGCCAGTTCACCCTGGATACCTATGTGGTGCTAGAGGCCGACGGCAGTTCGATCGGCAACAATCCGGCACGCATCCAGCAGATTCGCGAAGGACTGATCGAAGCGCTGAAGAACCCCGATGACTACCCGACCATCATCCAGCGTCGGGTACCGCGCCAGCTCAAGCACTTCGCCTTCGCCCCGCAGGTGACCATTCATAATGACGCGCAGCGGCCGGTGACCATCCTCGAGCTTACCGCCCCGGACCGCCCCGGACTGCTGGCACGGATCGGACGCATCTTCCTCGAATACGACCTGTCGCTGCAGAACGCCAAGATCGCCACCCTAGGCGAGCGCGTCGAAGACGTATTTTTCATTACCGACGACAAGGGCCAGCCGCTGTCCGATCCCGAGTTCTGCGCCCGCCTGCAGGAAGCGATCATCGCCAAGCTCGCCGAACCAAGTGCCCCGAGCACGACACAGATCACCTTCTGAGCACCCGGATGCGGCGGGCGCCGCATCCAGGGCCAGGTTCAGATCCTGAAGCTGTCCACCAGTTGCTTGAGGCGACGGACCTGCTGATCCAGCTCGGTACAGGCACTGAGGCTGGACTGCAGGTTGCTTACACCATCCTGGTTCAACGCGTTGATCTCGGTGATGTCCATGTTCAGGCTCTCGATCACCGAGGTCTGCTCCTCGGTAGCGGTCGCCACTGACTGGTTCATGCCGTCGATCTCACCGATGCGCCGGGTCACGCCGCGCAGGTTCTCGCCGGCCTGCCCACCGATGCGCACACTGTCGTCACTGAAGCGACGACTCTCGGCCATGGTCGCCACGGCGTCACGGGCTCCAGCCTGCAGTTGCTCGATCATCTGCTGGATCTCCAGCGCCGAGCTCTGCGTGCGCTGCGCCAGGTTGCGCACCTCATCGGCGACCACGGCAAAACCTCGCCCGGCCTCACCGGCACGCGCCGCCTCGATGGCGGCGTTGAGCGCCAGCAGGTTGGTCTGCTCGGAAATACCCTTGATCACATCGAGAATCTGGCCGATGTCGTTGCTCTTCTCGCTGAGCAGTTCGATATGTCGACCGGAAGCCTGGATCTTCTCCGACAGCTCCCCCATCGAACTCAGGGTACGTTCCACCATGCCCTGGCCTTCCTCGGCGTCACGGCGCGCATCACTGGCCTGCACTGAAGCATCGGCAGCATTGCGCGCGATCTCCTGGGCGGCTGCACCGAGCTCGTTGATCGCGGCGGCGACGCTGTCGGTGCGCGCAGCCTGTTCGCTGGAGTTACCCATGGAGGCATTGGACGCCTGCACCACGGTGCTGACCCGTGCATGCACCTCGCGGGTCGCGGAGGCCACTTCGCGGATGGATTCGTGAATACGCTCGACGAAGCGATTGAAGGCCCCCGCCAACTCACCGAACTCGTCACCGGAGGCGATCGTCAGGCGCTGGGTCAGATCCCCCTCACCGTCGGCGATGCCGCCCATAGCGTGGCTCATCACGTGCAGCGGACGCAGCAGGATACGGATCAGCCCACCGAGCAGGATCAGGATGGCAACCACGCCGATGATCGTGACCATCAGCGCAGACACGCGAAACTCGCTGAGCGCGGCGAACGCCTTGCCCTCATCGACGGATAAACCGACGTACCAGCGCACGCCCGACAGCCCCTTCACCGGCAGGAAAGTGACCAGGCGGGCGCTACCCTCGATGGACGAAGCATCCTGCAGGCCAGGTTGCAGACGTGGTGCACCGCTGGGGAATAGGTCCGCCAGGGTCTTGAGCACCAGGCTCTTGTCGGGATGCACCAGCACCGTGCCCTTCTCGTCGACCAGGAAGGCGTAGCCCATGCCGCCGAGATCGAAGGAATTGAGGATGTCATCGACCGTCTGCAATTTCAGGTCGCCGCCGACCACACCCTGCAGGGCACCGCCAACGCTGACCGGTCGGGTGATGGTGATCAGCAGACCGTCACGCGGATCGGCCGCCAGGTAAGGCTCGGTAAGGCCTGGCCCGCTGCTGCCCACCGCACTCTTGTACCAGGGACGCTGACGCGGATCGTAACCAGCAGGCAACTCGCTGGCCGGGAACTGGGTATAGGTACCGTCAGCCTGGCCGAAGTAGGCATAAAGGAAGGCCGAAGCGATGCTGCGATGCTGCAGGTTGCGGCGCAGTGGTTCGGGCGAGCTATCGTCCTGGACGGATTCGGCGAGGTTATCCAGCAACTGCATGCGCCCATCAAGCCAGTGCTGGATATTGCCAGTGGAGACGATTCCGACGTCGTTCAGATAGTGGGACAGATTTTCGCGGATCGCATTGCGTTGCAGGTAATCGTTATACAAGGCAAATGACGCGAAAGCCGTGATGACCACCAGGGAAGCAGCCAGCATGATCTTGTGACTGAATTTGAGGGTGCGCATGGAGAGAACTCGCCAGAAGAAGGGATGAACGGGTGACATTAGGATTATCGGCTGAGCGTGTGCCGTCTTGAGCTGCAGCGGCATCGGTTTGGCGACCTAAACGGATGGAAAACGGACGGACAAAGGGAATTTCCCCAAAGAGCCTGCCGTGCTAGTGTCGCCAGCTTTGTCGCCGCCTCACAAAGGACCCGTCGGATCATCATGAACCACGCCCTCGCCCAGTTGCAGCCCTACCCGTTCGAGAAGCTCCGCGCCCTGCTTGCCGGCGTGCAACCTGCCGCCGACCGCTCGCCCATCGCCCTGTCGATCGGCGAGCCCAAGCACCGCTCACCGGAATTCGTCGGCCAGGCCCTGACCGCCAACCTCGACAAGCTGGCTGTGTATCCGACCACCCTGGGCCTGCCCGAACTGCGCCAGAGCATTGCCAACTGGTGCGAACGCCGTTTCGGCGTGCCGGCAGGCTGGCTGGATGCCGCGCGCCACGTGCTGCCGGTCAACGGTACGCGCGAGGCGCTGTTCGCCTTCACCCAGACGGTGGTCGACCGCGATGCCAAGGGCCTGGTAGTCAGCCCCAATCCGTTCTATCAGATCTACGAAGGTGCCGCGTTCCTTGCCGGTGCCGAGCCGCACTATCTGCCGTGCCTGGAAGCTCACGGCTTCAACCCGGATTTCGAGGCAGTGCCGACAGAGGTCTGGCAACGCTGCCAGATCCTGTTCCTCTGCTCACCCGGCAACCCCACCGGCGCGCTGATCCCGGTCGAGACACTGAAGAAACTGATCGCCCTGGCTGATGAGCACGACTTCGTCATCGCCGCTGACGAGTGCTACAGCGAACTGTACTTCGACGAAGATACTCCGCCTCCGGGCCTGCTCAGCGCCTGCGCCGAGCTGGGCCGCAGCGACTTCAAACGCTGCGTGGTATTCCACAGCCTGTCCAAGCGCTCCAACCTGCCGGGCCTGCGCTCGGGCTTCGTCGCTGGCGACGCCGGGATCCTCAAGGATTTCCTGCTGTACCGCACCTACCATGGCTGCGCCATGCCGGTGCAGACCCAGCTAGCCAGCGTAGCGGCCTGGAACGACGAGGCACATGTGCGCGCCAACCGTGATCTGTATCGTGAGAAGTTCGATGCAGTGCTGAAAATTCTGGCCCCGGTGATGGACGTTCAGCGCCCGGACGGCGGTTTCTACCTGTGGGCTCGCACGCCGGGTGACGACACTCTGTTCACCCGCGACCTGTTCGCCAGCGAACACGTGACCGTGGTGCCGGGCTCGTACCTGTCGCGTGAGGTCGATGGCGTCAATCCGGGCGCCGGACGCGTGCGTATGGCGCTGGTCGCGCCCCTGGCAGAATGCATCGAGGCCGCCGAGCGCATCGCTCGCTTCATTCGCGGCGCCTGAAGCGCTCTATAGTCGCGGCTAACGCCCCTCCCACAGCAACCTGACATACGGGTGGGGCCTGAGCCCGTAGGGTGGGTGCAACCCGCCCCCTGCCCGCTGCCGAGGCAGAGCCCGGCGGATTGTTCGCTTCGCGCCTGAATCCGCCCTACGAATGAACGCAGGCGCCTCAGCTATTGTGTAGACGCGCCTCGGCGATATCCAGATCGCGCAGAATCTCGGTCAGCATGTCGTCATCCAGTTCGTTGTCCTTACGCATGCGGTACAGCTCCAGCCGCTGAGTGCGCAGTGCCTGCAGGCGCAGGCGGTATTCCAGACGATCCACTTCACGCTGCTGCTCCCGCGACTCCTCGCCGTCGCGGGCACGCTCGAGCAGGTCGCGGTATTCGCTCATCAGCCGGGCCTTGACCTCCGCCGAGGAAATCGCGCCCTCGGCATTGGCCGCGCGCTCGTCCTCGGATTCCAGGTAGCGAATTGCCGACTCCAATATCACTGCACGATGACGATTGAGTTCACGCTCACGCAGAGCCGCATTGTCCTGAGGCAGGCGCGGCAATATTCGCGGTAAAGCCACACTGGCCACCAGCAGCGAGAGCAGGATAACCCCGGCGGCGAGCAGAATCAGCAGATCACGCTGGGGAAACGCCTGACCACTGTTGAGCAGCAACGGCAGCGACATCACCCCAGCCAGGGTTACCGCCCCACGCACGCCGCCCAAGGTCAGCACTGCGCTCAGCGCGATACGGGACTGCCCGGCGAAACGCGTCGGCTCGCCACGTAGGCGGCGCACCGCCCCAGAAACCCGCCAGTAGCCGTAGACCCAGACGAAACGCAGCAGCATCAAAATCGCGTAGATCGCCACCACCATGCCTAGCGCCTCGAGGCCGAACAGCCAGGGCGCCTCATGCGTGCCCAGCGCGGCATCGAGAATGTCAGGCAACTGCAAGCCGAGCAGCAGGAAGATCAGGCCGTTGAACGTGAACTCCAGCAAGGTCCAGACGCTGCGATTGAGCAGGCGCGTGGAGGTCTGCCTGGGCAGCAGATCGAGGCGGCTCTGCATCATCCCCGCTGCTACTGCGGAAAGAATACCGGACAGCCCCAGATGCTCGGCGGCGACATAGGCGGCGAATGGCAACAACAACAGCAACAGTACGTGCGGTGCTGGGTCTTCCCAGCCACGGGCGATCATCCAGGCGCGCAAACGCCCCAGCAGGTAGCTCAGGGCCACACCAACGGCCAGGCCACCGAAGGCCACCAGCAGGAATTGCACGCTCGCGTCGGTAATCGAGAACACACCGGTCAGGGTCGCTGCCACGGCGAACTTGAACGCCACCAGGCCCGAGGCATCGTTCATCAGCGCCTCGCCCTGCAGCAAATTGTTCAAAGTGCTCGGCAGGCGCCCATGGGTGATCGCCGACACCGCCACGGCGTCGGTCGGCGACAACACGGCGGCCAGCGCGAAGCAGGCAGCGAGTGGCACCTGAGGCAACAGCCAGTGAATGAAGTGTCCGGCGCCAAGGATGGTGAAAAACACCAGGGCGAAGGCCAGTAGCAGGATCGGCGTGCGCAACTGGCGAAACTGCCCCTTGGGCATGCGCCAGCCATCGACGAACAGCAGCGGCGGGATGAACAGCAGCAAAAACAGCTCAGGCTCGAGGCGCACATGCAGCCCCAGCACGGGAATCGCCAGCAGCGCGCCGATCAGAATCTGCAGCAGCGGCAATGGCAGGGGAATGAACTGGGCGGTAATGCGGGTGCCACTGACCACCAGCAACATGGTCAGAATGGTGTAGAGCAATTGCATGGCGTGGAACCGGCGGGAACGAGCGGGAGGCCATGATTCTAGCGCCGTAACACATCGCAGCGACAGCCACCGCCATGCAAGGACACGACGTGGCATAATGGCCCGCCGTATTTACCGGACCTTCCGGCACGCCACTCATCAGAGGAAGATCAATGAGTTACGTCCTGTATGGCATCAAGGCCTGCGACACGATGAAAAAGGCCAGAACCTGGCTCGATGAACACCAGGTCGACTATGCCTTTCACGACTACAAGAGCGCCGGAATCGACCGTGCAAACCTGGAAAAGTGGTGCAACGAGCATGGCTGGCAGACCATCCTGAACCGTGCCGGCACCACCTTCCGCAAGCTGGACGATGCGCAGAAAGCCGATCTCGACCAGGCCAAGGCCATCGAACTGATGCTAGCCCAGCCATCGATGATCAAGCGCCCAGTACTCGACCTGGGCGACAAGACCCTGGTCGGCTTCAAGCCGGATAACTACCAAGCCGCGCTGGCCTGATCACTCTCACCCGATTTCGTTGCAAGGAACCCATCTTAATGAGCACCTCCCTTTACAGCATCGCCTTTGGTGTTGGCACCCAGAACCGCCAGGGCAACTGGCTGGAAGTCTTCTACGCCCTGCCGCTGCTCAACCCGGCCAGCGAGCTGGTGGCCAAGGCCGCCGAAAAGCTCGGCTATCAAGGCGGCAACCAGGCCATCACCTTTACCACTGCGCAAGCCGCCGATCTGGCCGAAGCCCTGAAAGGCGTGGACGCCGCTCAAGCGGCGCTGCTGACCCGCCTGGCCGAAAGCCACAATCCGCTGGTCGCCACCTTCCTGGCTGAAGATGCCGCCCTGACCAGCACCCCGGAGGCCTACCTCAAGCTGCACCTGCTGTCGCATCGCCTGGTCAAGCCGCACGGTCTGAGCCTGGCCGGCATCTTCCCGCTGCTGCCCAACGTCGCCTGGACCAGCCAGGGCGCCGTCGACCTCGGCGAACTAGCCGAACGCCAACTGGAAGCGCGCCTGAAGGGCGAGCTGCTGGAAGTATTCTCGGTGGACAAGTTCCCGAAAATGACCGACTACGTGGTACCGACCGGCGTGCGTATCGCTGACAGCGCCCGTGTGCGTCTGGGCGCCTATATCGGCGAAGGCACCACCGTGATGCACGAAGGCTTCGTCAACTTCAACGGCGGCACCGAAGGCCCGGGCATGATCGAAGGCCGCGTTTCCGCTGGCGTATTCGTCGGCAAGGGTTCGGACCTGGGCGGCGGCTGCTCGACCATGGGCACCCTGTCCGGTGGCGGCAACATCATCATCAGCGTCGGCGAAGGCTGCCTGATCGGTGCCAACGCCGGTATCGGCATCCCGCTGGGTGACCGCAACACCGTCGAAGCCGGCCTGTACATCACTGCCGGCACCAAGGTGAACCTGCTCGACGAGGGCAACGCCCTAGTCAAGGTGGTCAAGGCACGCGACCTGGCTGGCCAGCCGGATCTGCTGTTCCGTCGCAACTCGCTGACCGGCGCCGTGGAGTGCAAGACCCACAAGTCGGCGATTGAGCTGAACGAAGCCCTGCACGCCCACAACTGAAAAGTTGGTTTAACGCTGCTGCGCTAGCCCATACTGCGTTGCAATAAGGCTCGGACGCTCATTTACACCAGTAAATTCCGCGTCCTCGCCTTATCGCGCCTTGTCTGGCCGTCGCTCGCGACACGTTAAACCCAACTTTTAACTGCCAGATGATCTCTGGAAGCAATCATGTCACTGATCTCCCCCTGGCGTGCCGACTTCCCCGGCATTCTTGCCCTCGCAGCCGAAGGCCAGACCTATCTGGACAGCGCCGCCACTGCGCAAAAACCGCAGGCGGTGCTGGACGCTTTGCTCGGCTTCCTGGCCAGCGGCGTGGCCAACGTGCATCGCGCCCAGCATCTGCCAGGCGAACGCGCCACCCGTGCCTTCGAGGCGACACGCAGCCAGGCAGCGCAGTGGCTGAATGCGGCCAGCGCCGAGGAGATCATCTTTACCCGCGGCACCACCGAATCATTGAACCTGCTGGCCTACGGCCTCGAGCACTTGCTGCAGCCGGGCGAGCAGATCGTCATCAGCGCACTGGAACACCACGCCAACCTGCTGCCCTGGCAGCAACTGGCCAAGCGTCGCGACCTGGAACTGGTGGTCCTTCCGCTCGATGACGCCGGCAGCATCGACCTGCAACAAGCGGCCCGGCTGATCGGCCCGCGCACCCGCCTGCTGGCAGTCTCGCATCTGTCCAACGTACTGGGTCGCTGGCAGCCGCTGGACGAGTTGCTGGCACTGGCGCGCACGCAAGGCGCCCTCACTGTGGTCGACGGCGCTCAGGGCGCGGTGCATGGTCGTCATGACCTGCAAGCGTTGGGCTGCGACTTCTACGTCTGTTCGTCACATAAGCTCTACGGCCCGGATGGCGTTGGCCTGCTATATGGCCGCCGCGAAGCGTTGGGCCAATTGCAGCACTGGCAATTCGGCGGCGAGATGGTGCTCGACGCCGACTACCATGAGGCGCGCTTTCGCCCTGCTCCACTGGGTTTCGAGGCCGGCACACCAGCGGTTTCTGCGGTCATCGCACTGGGCGCTGCACTGGAGTGGCTGAACGGCCTGGATCACGAAGCCGTCGCCTGCCACGAAGCAGCCCTGCATGCCGAACTGCTGACTGGCCTGCAAGCACGTGACGGTGTTCGCCTGCTGGGCGAACCCCAATTGGCCCTGGCCAGCTTTTTTGTCGACGGCGTACATAACGCCGACCTAGCGCACCTGCTCAGCGAACAGGGTATCGCCGTGCGCGCCGGGCATCACTGCGCCATGCCGCTGATGAAAGGCCTCGGCCTGAGTGGTGCGATTCGCGTCTCGCTCGGCCTGTACAACGACGGCGAGGACCTGCAGCGCTTCTTCAGCGCCCTGGATAACGCCCTGGAGCTGCTGCGATGAAATGCCGCCCAGCCGCTCCTACATGCTACGGGAGTCTCTCGCCATGAGCCTGCCAGTCGCTGCTCAGGAAGCACTGGCAGCCTTTGCCGCCTGCCCCGGCTGGGAGCAGCGCGCACGCCTGCTGATGCAATGGGGTGAACGCCTGGTACCATTGAGCGATGCCGAACGGGTCGACGAGCACCGTGTGCATGGCTGCGAGAGCCTGGTCTGGCTGATCGCCGAGCGCCATGGTGAGCACCTGCACTTTCGCGCCAGTAGCGACGCCCGTCTGCTACGCGGCCTGCTTGCCGTATTGCTGGCGCGGGTCGATGGTCTGCCTCGCGCGGAGCTGGCCAGTGTCGATCTGGTCGACTGGTTCAACCAATTAGGGCTGCAAAGACAACTGTCGCCATCACGCAGCAATGGTCTCAATGCCGTGCTGCAGCGTATGCGCGAGCTGGCAGGTCGACCAGCCTAAGCCCCACGCTTCGCGGGCGAAGCGGTTAGGCGCCTTTGCCCCGCTCACGCAAGGTCAAACCCCGCAGGAAATTGCGCAGAATCTGGTCGCCGCACTCGCGAAAATGCTTGTGCCCCGGTGCGCGGAACAGGGCGCCGAGCTCGGCCTTGGTCATCGGCAGGTCAGCCGCTTGCAGAATGGCCTGAATATCATCGTCACGCAGCTCGAAGGCCACGCGCAGCTTCTTCAGGATCAGGTTGTTGGTCAGGCGCTTTTCCACCGGCAAGCGCGGCCGGCTGTCGTCCTTGCCACGCTTGTAAAACACCAGGCCTTCAAGCACGTGCGCCAGCAGCACATCGTTGCACGAGCGATAGCCTGGCTCGTCCTCGTGCAACAGACAGGCCGAGATCAAACCCGGCTCGACGGGATAATCCGCCAACCGGCAGAGGTCTTCCAGCTTGGCGTCGCTGACGTCTAACAGATAGCGCAGGCTGCGCAGTACATCGTTATTGAGCATGCAGAAGACTCTTGAGAACGGAATTCGGCGAGTGCCGTTCAATCTCGCGCCAGCG
This sequence comes from Ectopseudomonas mendocina, assembly GCF_007049795.1. Classification (GTDB taxonomy): domain Bacteria; phylum Pseudomonadota; class Gammaproteobacteria; order Pseudomonadales; family Pseudomonadaceae; genus Aquipseudomonas; species Aquipseudomonas mendocina_D. The sequence continues at coordinate 14,157 of NZ_SCFY01000007.1, read as the reverse complement.
GAGTTGACTGGCTGGGTTTCCAGTCATCGGCATCGCCGGAGTTGAGTGCCTGCTGCAGTCGCTGCAGATCACCACGGTTGGCGAACTCACGCAGCCCGGCATTGAACTTGCGCAACAGCATGACACTTTCCGGATCGTCCTTGCGAAACAACAGGTGCAAAGGCTCTGTATTGAGCTGACGCGGATGGTGAATGATGTTACCGCCGTCTTTTGGAAACAGCCGGCGCAACATGGCGTAACCCACCGCACGATCCTGCGGGTGCAAGTCGATGCGCCCCAGTTCAAGCAGACGGAAGCTGGTGTCCTCCTTGCCATTCTGCTCGACGCTCAGGCGGCCAGCCTGCAAAGCCTCGTCGAACGCCGGGCCGTAGGAGTAACCCAGCGTCGTGCCGACGTGATACGTCAGCAAGTCCTCGACCGTGGTCCAGTCGAACGCCTGATCGCGACGATAGAACAGAACAATCTCCCCGCGCACCAGCGGGTCGCTACAAATGCCGTAATTGAGCCGACTGGGGCTGCAGCTATAGGGCATGATCGCGTGCAACTGCCCCTGCTGCAGCATCAGCACATTGCGGTCCCATGGACGAAAGACATACTCGACCTGATAGCCCGCCTCTGCAAAGACAGCGCTGATCAGACGCGCCAGGGCACCACCGTCACTACGCTCCTGATCGACGTAAGGCGCCCAGTCGCCGGTACCGATAAACAACTTCTTAGGTTCAGCCTGAACCGGTCCCACCGCCACCCACAACAAAAGCAACGCCAGGGAGGCGAATATCCGTGCCCAGCGTCTTTTCAGAGAGACGCTACAAAACAGGTACGACACAAATCACCTCTGATACGAATCATCTACGACGTCTCCCTGTCGGTTACGGCAACCTCTCCCATCTCGCCCCAGCATAGTCAAACGAAGCATGGCCGGGGATTTTTCAAGCCTTGGGCAGACGCTCCGCCGGGCGGCGTGCGCCAGCCACCAGCTTGTCCACCAGTTTGGCCGCTGCAGCCATACCGAAGCTGGCGGTGACCATCATCACCGCACCGAAGCCGCCGGCGCAGTCAAGGCGCACGCCTTCTCCGACGAAGCCCTTGGCCTGACAGACCGTGCCGTCCGGCTTGGGATAGCGCAGCTGCTCGGTGGAAAACACGCAAGGGACGCTGTAGGTGCGGCCCGGCGTACGCGAGAAGCCATAATCGCGGCGCAACATGCTGCGCACCTTGGCCGCCAGCGGGTCGTTGAAGGTCTTGTTCAGGTCGGTGACCTGAATCTGCGTCGGGTCGACCTGCCCACCCGCGCCACCGGTGGTGACGATCTGAATCTTGCGCCGCTTGCACCAGGCGATCAGCGCCGCCTTGGCCGGCACGCTGTCGATGCAATCGATGACCCCGTCGAGCTGCTCGGTGATGTACTCGGCCATGGTTTCGCGGGTAACGAAATCTGCCACCGCATGCACCACGCAGGCCGGGTTGATGGCGCGGATACGGGCGGCCATCTCGTCGACCTTGGCCTTGCCCACCGCGCCTTCGACGGCGTGCACCTGGCGATTGGTGTTGGTGATGCAGACGTCATCCAGATCGAACAGGGAGATCTCGCCGACGCCGGAACGCGCCAGCGCCTCGGCCGCCCAGGAGCCGACACCGCCGATACCGACCACTGCCACGTGCGCTGCAGCCAGTCGCTGATAGCCCTCCTGGCCGTAAAGCCGGGCTATGCCGCCAAATCGCTGATCGTCAGTACCCATCACACCCCCTGCAAGAAGGCGCGCATTATAGAGATAGCACCCTGCCCACCCAAGCCTGTCGAACAGGTCAGCCGTCGGCCAGTCGTACAAGCTGCATTTACCGCGAATGCGCCGTGCGGCCGTCCCTCATCCGGCGCTTCGCGCCACCTTCTCCCAGAGGGAGAAGGGCATCAAGGATGGCGTCGCTGCGCGACTTTCACGGTAATATGGCCAGCCTTCACGCTAGCTGTCGTACCGGAGCCATCATGACCGCCCCCCTCACCCCGACCCTGGACCTCGCCTTCGACCTGATCCGCCGCCCGTCCGTGACCCCGGTCGACGAAGGTTGCCAGGAGCTGATGATGCGCCGCCTGGCCGCCTGCGGCTTCGAGGTCGAGCACATGCGCATCGAAGAGGTGGAGAACTTCTGGGCCAAGCGCGGGGGTGACGGCCCGGTACTGTGCTTCGCCGGCCACACCGATGTGGTGCCCACCGGCCCGCTGGACGCCTGGCAGTACCAGCCGTTCGATGTGCGCGTGGATGAAGACGGCATGCTCTGCGGCCGTGGCGCAGCGGACATGAAAGGCAGCCTGGCGAGCATGATCATCGCCGTGGAACGTTTCGTCGCCGACTACCCGAAGCACAAGGGCGCCATCAGCTTTCTTATCACCAGCGATGAAGAAGGCCCGGCCCAGCACGGCACCAAAGCCGTGGTCGAGCGCCTGCGCGAGCGCAGCGAGCGCCTGGACTGGTGCATCGTCGGCGAACCGTCGAGCACCACCCTGCTCGGTGACGTGGTCAAGAACGGCCGCCGCGGCTCGCTCGGTTGCACCCTGACCGTGTACGGCAAGCAAGGCCATGTGGCCTACCCGCACCTGGCGAAGAACCCGATTCACCTCGCCGCCCCCGCTCTGGCCGAACTGGCCGCCGAGCACTGGGATCACGGCAACGACTACTTCCCGCCGACCAGCTTCCAGGTGTCCAACCTCAATTCCGGCACTGGCGCGACCAACGTCATCCCCGGTGAGCTGAAAGCGGTGTTCAACTTCCGCTTCTCCACCGAATCTACCGTCGAAGATCTGCAGCAACGCGTCACCGCCATCCTCGACAAGCATGGCCTGGACTACCACCTGGAGTGGGCGCTGTCCGGCCTGCCCTTCCTTACCCAGCCGGGCGATCTGCTAGACGCCGTGGCCGCCAGCATCAAGGCCGTCACCGGCCGCGACACCACCCCATCGACCTCTGGCGGCACCTCCGACGGGCGCTTCATCGCCACTCTGGGCACCCAGGTGGTCGAGCTCGGCCCGGTCAACGCCACCATCCACCAGATCAACGAGCGTGTACTGGCCAGCGATCTCGACCTGCTCACCGAGGTTTACTACCAGACCATGGTGAAGTTGCTGGCATGAGCCTGATCTGCCCCATCTGCCAGACATCGCTGGAGCCGAGTGACGGCGGTCTGATCTGCAGCAACCGGCACAGCTTCGACCGCGCGCGCCAGGGGTACTACAACCTGCTGCCGGTGCAACACAAGAACAGTCGCGACCCCGGCGACAATGCCGCCATGGTCGAGGCTCGCCGGCGTTTTCTCGACGCAGGCCACTACGCGCCGCTGGCTGCTCGCCTGGCCGCACTGGCTGCCGACTACAAGCCGGTGCGCTGGCTGGATATCGGCTGTGGTGAGGGTTACTACACCGAACAGATCGCCCGTTGCCTGCCCGCCGCCGACGGTTATGCCCTGGACATCTCTCGTGAGGCGGTCAAACGCGCGTGCAAACGTGCTCCGCAGTTGAACTGGCTGGTGGCGAGCATGGCCCGCGTGCCCTTGGCCGATGCCAGTTGCAGCCTGCTTGCCAGCATCTTCAGCCCACTCGACTGGAACGAGGCCAAACGCCTGCTCGCCCCCGGTGGCGGCCTGCTGCGTATGGGCCCGACCCGTGGACACCTGATGGAGCTGCGGCAGAAGCTGTACGACGAAGTCCGTGACTACGACGACGAGAAGCATCTGGCGCTGATCCCGCCCGGCATGCAACTGGCCCACAGCGAAACCCTCGAATTCCCGCTGCATCTGGCCGACGCACAGGCTCGCGCCGACCTGCTGGCCATGACCCCGCACGGCTGGCGCGCCAGTGCCGAACGCCGAGAGGCGGTGATCGCCGAGCCCTTCGATGTCACCGTTTCAATCCGCTACGATTGGATCACCAAAACCCAGAGCCCACGCTCTCAGGACTGAAAGCCATGCGCCAACCCGACATCGAGATCTACCTGAAAGACGCCGAACGCGACGCCGTGGCTCAGTGGCTGGGCGAAGCCCTGGGCCCGTGCAGCGACTGGCAGCAAAAGGGCCAGACCTTCAAATGCAAGGCCGGGGACGTGCCGGTGACGTGGCTGCCGAAAGCCGTGGGCAAATGGCACAGCCTGTATCTGGAAAGCGACACCACGCCCTGGGCCGACGACCTGGCCTGCGCCCGCGCCGCCCATGCCGCGCTTGGCGTGCAAGTGCGTTGCGCACCGGGCACCTGGGTAGAAGATGAAAGCGATGAGGAAGCTGATCGCTGGATCAAGGTCGACGCCGATGGCGAAACCGAGATTGTCTGGCGTACTGAATAAAAGCGGCCGCTTGGCGGCCATCTGATGACCCTCTCCCGCTTGCGGGAGAGGGTGCCCGAAGGGCGGGAGATGGTCAGGGGTCTCACGCTACGAGATTTTTGAATCGACAGCGAATCAGGGTGACAAAGCTTCGCACCGGGGCGGGACTCCTACGCAAGGCTGTTTGGGATCATGAATTCCGCCCGTAGCCCGGATGAAATCCGGGGATCAGCGCATTTCCCGGATTACATCTGGCTACAGTGTTCTTCACCTTCGCGGCCGCGTTCGGCGAGGGGAAAACTGGCAGTTTTGCGGTATTTTTAGCCCTCTGCCCCGGCCCCTCTCCACTAGGCGTGCCCCCAATTAATGGGAGAGGGGAGCTACCCGCGAAACCCGCCCTACGAAGTACAGCGTGCAGAAACAACAAGGCCCGTCATCGACGGGCCTTGTTGTATGTCGAGCGGGAGCTCAGACCGCGGAGACGTCTTCCGCCTGCAGGCCTTTCTGGCCCTGGGTCACACCGAACTCGACCTTCTGGCCTTCGACCAGGGTGCGGTGGCCGTCGCCACGAATAGCGCGGTAGTGAACGAATACGTCCGGGCCGCTTTCGCGCTGAATGAACCCGTAACCCTTGGAATCATTGAACCATTTGACGGTTCCCGTCTCACGATCTGCCATTACCAACTTCTCCAAACTCGCTATGTTTTTATTATCCCGAAGGCGCTTTGACGGCTCGGTAAAAACGGTCTTCTCAGCGTTCGCCACCCCCGGCAATCGAGCATGGAGCAGGTCAAGCGATTCGCGTTCTTGCTGCAGCCGAAGGCCGAGTATAAAGCATGAATTGTGACTGAAAAGCACTTTGTTAAAAACCGCCAAGAACCCAGAAGATATGCAGGTTACAGCTTGTTTTACGAGCTTTTGACTAACAGATCGCGCAACTTCTTCGCCAGCCGCTGCACCTGATCAGGCTCCAGTCGATATGCCCAGTCACTGCGCGCACTCACCTCTGCGGCGGTGAAACCTTCACGCTCGCCAAGCACCAACCAATACTGTTCACCCTGCTTGTACAACGCGCCTTCGAGCTTTTCCTCGGCAAAACCGCTGAGACTGAACTGCAGCATCGGCGCCTGCTTGAAACCTATCTGCGCCAATGGTGCGGCGTCGGCGAACTGCAGGTTGGAGAAGGCCAGCGCGACGCCATTGGCCGCCCCCTCGAAGCTGAGCTTCTGCTCCTTGCGCAGCTCCTCCACGGCGAAGTTGTATTGCTGGGCATCGGCACGCGTCAGGGTAAGTTTCTCGCCATCGGCGTAGCGCAGCTCAAGGCGCGCGATGCGCGTGAAGGGAATGTCGGTGACACGTCGATCCAGCCAGTCCAACTCGCGAGTCGGCACCTGCAACTGCTGGTCGATCAACCAGACCTGATCCTCGCCGGCACGTCGTACCAGTTGTCCGCTGCCCTGACGCGACGGGTTGCCCAGGCGCAGGCCCAGATCGGGATGCCCCTCGAATTGCAGCTTCAGACGCAACGCCTGCTCCTCAGCCTCGCCTTCCTCGGCCAACCCCAGACGGCCATGCCACTGCGGGTTGGCGGTCTTGGCCTCGATGCTGCGTGCCTCACGCAGCGCTCGCAGCAGTTCCGCCAGCGCTTGCGGTGCGGCCGGATAGTCGGCCTTGGCCGGCACCACCCATTGCTCGCCGCGACGTTCGATGCGCACCGACGGCTGCCCCGGCTGCTCGACCTCCAGCGCCTGCAAGGTATTCAGGTAGCCCTGTTCGGCCGCCAGCCAAGGCGCCTGCTCGATTTGCGCCACGTTCTGCTGCTGGCTGTGCTGCACGGCCAGGTAACCCAGCACACAAAGCAGCACGATGACGATCAATGCGATCAGACCTTTACGTCCCATACCCATCTCACTGTTGATGACTCGGAAGCGGCGTAGGGTGGATCACGCTTCACCGATCCACCGTTGCGGAGGATGTAAACAGCGACATCCCCCCTACGCACGGTTCGTGGGAGGGGGCTTTAGCCGCAACTGTCGCCGCTGAAGCGCCTCCCACAGGTGATAACCCTCACGCGTGACGACGGCGCCGCCACAGCCACAGCGCCAACACCCCAAGAGTCAGCAGCGCCGGTACCAGAGCAATGTTGATCACCTTGAGCGTACGGCCCAGGGCCTCGATATCGGCGTTGAGCTGGTAGCGCACGTCGCGCAGTTCCTTGCGGATTTCCAGCTTCTGCTGGATGAAGCGCTGCAATGCGCCCTGCTGCTCCGGCGTCAGCTCCAGTGCCTGGTTCGGGTCATCGTTGCGCTGCAACGCCGCCAGTTGCTGCTCGGTCCCGGCCAAACGCGCCTGCAAGGCCTGCTCCTTGTCGCGGAAGCGCTGTTCGGCAGCGCGCTGCAGCTCTTCGACCACCACGAACGGACGACTGAAGCGACCACGCGAACGCACACTGATCAGCGCCTCGGAGCCAGTCAGGTTGTCCAGCGCGTTGATGGTGAAGCTGCCGTTATCCGCCCAGGGCTGCGGCATGCGCTGGCCGAAGAAGTCCTGCACCTGCACCCACAGGCGATCACTGAGGATGTCGGTATCGGCCACGGCGATGACGTTGATGGTGTCCGCCTGCGTGAGGCCGTCCTTGCGCCCTTCGATGCCATCGGGGAAGGCGCTCTGCGCCGGACCATCAATGCGTGCGGCGATGGTGTAGCGCTCGCCGGTCGGCTCCAGTTCGCGGATGAGCTCCTCGGGGTTCCTGAGCATGGCGAAGCGCTGGGCGTCGAACGGCATGGCGTATTCGGAGCTTTGCATCAGCGGGGTGAAACGCGTCTTCGCCCCTTCCAACGGCTCAAGAATGCCGGCAGTGGCCACGGTGACACTCTCCAGCCCGGCCGTGGCGATATCGGTCTGATCCAGCGCCTTGCGCGGCAAGCTCAGCCAGGCCGCGTGGCGTACCGGGCGCTGGCCCTGACCACGGTTGACCGACATGGCGTAGGAGCCATCGCCAAGCACCTTGTCCGGCACCAGGCGCAGGCCCCAGGCCTTGAACAGCGGCTCGATATTGGACGACTTGTCCACCGCCATTTCACCCGGCATATCGCCGTTATCAGCCTCGGCATAGGGGTCAACGAACACCATCAGCTTGCCGCCGCGCAGCACGAACTGATCGATGGCATACAGGGTCTGCTCGGGCAGATTCTTCGGATGCACCAACCACAGCACCGAGACCTTCTCGGGAATCTGGTCGATATCGGTCCTGAGGTTCTCGATCTGGAACAACTGACGCACCTGTTCCAGCACCATCCACGGCGGCGTCGGCTGCCGCGCCATCATGTCGAAGCCGCCGGTCATCTGCAGTCCGGAAAGCACGCCAACCACCGGCAGTTCCGGCTTGGCCAGGCTCTGCACCAGCCGGCTCAGCTCATATTCGAGATGTTCCTCCTGATCCAGGGCGAAGAACGGGATCACCTGGGTGTCGTCCAGCGCATTGGTGCCGGCCAGGCCAAAGTAGATCGAGTCACCACCCTGCTGCAGCGGGATGCCCTGCAGGCCGAACTCGGCGGCCTTGTCCTCGTCCTCGGAGAACGGCTCGGGGTCGATGATGTGCAGGCGGATCTTGCCGCCGGCCTGGGCCTGATAAGCCTTGAGCATCTCCTCCACGCGCTGGGCGTAGGTGCGCAGCGCTGGCAGGTTCCTGGCCACCTTGTCCGAATAGAAGAAGTACAGATTGATCGGCTCGTCCAGCTCACCCAGGATCTGCTTGGTGCCATCGGAGATGGTGTAGAGCTTCTGCTCGGTCAGGTCCAGGCGTGCACCGCCCAGACCCAGGCCAGCCAGCAGGTTGAAGGCGACAAAGGCCACCGCGATCAGCAGCAGCCCGGCGCCGGAATAGATCAGCTTTTTCATGGGCGCTCCTCAGTCGGCTTTCTTCAGGTCGATGACCACGGCAGTGGCGGTCAGCCAGGCGGCGATCAGCGAGAGGAAATACAGCAGGTCACGCAGATCGATCACACCCTTGCTGATGGCGTCGAAGCGCACCAGAAAGCTCAGCGAGGCGATGGCGTCCACCAGCCACTGCGGCGCCCAGGCGAAGGCGTCGAGCACCATGGGAAAGCCGCTGACGATGAACAGGAAGCAGGCACTGACCGCGAGGATGAAGGCGATTACCTGGTTCTTGCTCAGCGCCGACATGCACGAGCCGATGGCCAGATACGCGCCGGCCAGCAGCCAACTGCCGATGTAGCCGGTGACGACGGCGCCGTTGTCCGGCTCGCCCAGGTAGTTGACGGTAATGATCATCGGGAAGGTCAGCAGCAGCGCGATGCCGGCAAACACCCAGGCCGCCAGGAACTTGCCGGTGACCGCCTCGAAGCGGGTGATCGGCAGGGTCATCAGCAGCTCGATGGAGCCGGACTTGCGCTCCTCCGCCCACAGGCGCATGGCAATCGCCGGCACCAGGAACAGATAGAGCCAGGGGTGGAAGTTGAAGAAGGCGGACAGATTGGCCTGGCCACCCTCGAAGAAGCCTCCCAGATAAAAGGTGAACACCCCGGACAGCACCAGGAAGATGACGATGAACACATAAGCCAGCGGCGTGGCGAAATAGCTCGCCAGCTCGCGCTTGAAGATCACAGGCAACTGGGTCATGGCTGCTCTCCCCGGGTCAGCGTGCGGAACACTTCATCGAGCCGACCGCGTTCCACATTGAGTTCCTTGACCTTCCAGCCGCGCTCGGCAATCAGCGCATTGACCTGCGGGAAGATCACCTCGCCCGGCTGCGCCAGCACGCTCAGGCTGTGCTCGCGGGCGTTTTCCTCGACACCGGCGACGCCCGGCAGCGCCGCGAGGGCTGCCTGGTCCAGCGCTTCATCGGCCACCAGCGTCACCGCTTGGTGGTAGCGCGAGCGGCTTTCCAACTCCAGCGGCGTACCATCGGCCAGCAAGCGGCCCTGGGCGATCACCACCGCACGTGTGCACAGCGCCGTAACCTCTTCGAGGATATGGGTAGAAATGATCACGATCTTGTCGCGCGCCAGCCCCTGAATAAGCTGACGCACCTGATGTTTCTGGTTGGGGTCGAGGCCGTCGGTGGGCTCATCGAGGATCAGCACGCGCGGGTCATGCAGGATCGCCTGGGCCAGGCCAACGCGGCGCTTGAAGCCCTTGGACAGCGTCTCGATGCTCTGCTCCAGCACCTTTTCCAGCTCCACCTGCTGCACCGCGCGCTGCACGCGAAGCGTCTTCTCGGCGCCGCGAAAACCGCGCACCTCGGCGATAAAGTCGAGAAAGCCGCGCACCGTCATATCGCCGTAGCACGGCGCGCCTTCCGGTAGATAACCGATCTGCCGCTGGGCCTTGAGGGTCTGGGTCTGGATATCGCAACCGAGGATGCTCGCCGTGCCGGAAGTCGGCGCGAGAAAGCCGGTGAGCATCTTCATGGTGGTGGATTTACCGGCCCCGTTGGGGCCGAGAAAGCCCAGCACCTCCCCTGGCTGGACCTGGAACGACAGGTCATCGACTGCCGTGTGCTGCGCAAAACGCTTGGTCAGGTTTCTTATATCGATCATGGCCTCTCACCGTCGCGAATGGCCTGCGCTCAGCGAAACCATCGCTAAAGCGCAGGCCGCAAGAACGCCGGACGTGGAAAAGCACACGCCCGGACGAGGGCAAGACCGTAGCAAAACTGAAAAGTTCAGTCAGCAGGTTGCAACAAGCAGTAAAAGGAATATAGCTTCGGCGATTGGACAGCTTCATGCCAAAGCTCAACACCCCATGGCGAAGCGCCATTTGCCGATGGATACATGGCCTGGGCGCTCAAGGCTTAGCGCGCGGAACACAAACAGGGTGTTCTGACTGTTTTTTGAGCAACTGTAAGCAATGAGGCAAAAGAGGAAGTCAAGCGAATACGCCCAAGGATCAGGAGCTGGCTGGTAATGCCATGATTTTAAAAAGAATTACCCAGGGTAACCATGACAATGGTGCGGAGTTAGATGGAAGGCTCTACTATCGCGTTAGTACCGCCTTCCGTCTAATCACTGTTAGAGGGTATTGAGGCTACAATGGAGACTAAGCCAAATAGACAATTTATCAGTCATGACTATCCAGCAGGCAATAGAAATTATTCATTTATACTCTGCACAGTTAATTACACAGGATGATTTACCTGAGAACCATCAAGCGCTGAGCGATATATCCGACCCGCAACAGCAGACTAGATCTGCAACATAGTTCCAAGCACTTACAGATGGTTACCGAAAACAGAAGAAATATGAAAAAAATACTTAGACTAAGCCTTATTACATTATCCTCCCTGATTCTTGGGTGCGCTACACAATCAGCAACCACCATAGATACAACATTAAATTTCACCACCCCAACCACGAACACTGCAGGAGTTTATTTTTATCGCTATGACGGGATCAATTATGCCGCCCTAGCAACAGGTATTATAACCCTCCACATAACAAAACCGGACATAGTAGTTAACGGCAACAAGCTAGCCGAACTGGAGGATCTAGAATACTTCTACCTGGAACTACCAGAAGGAAACCATAAAATTCAGACTTCCGATAGCAAATTCTCCAAAAGTATAGAAGTTGATTATTTTCTCGAGAAAGGGAAAAACTATTTCTTCAGGGCATACAATGAAAACATTACAGACTTCATAGTCCAAGTCACTGATGACAATAAAATACTAAAGGCCCAGAACGCTATCAAAACAAAACTTACGCAGAGACATAAGTAAATCTATCTGTCGAGCCCTGCAGCAATTATACTTAGGCCTGGAAGCATCATTATATCAATAAGTCGCATTATAACTTTTGGAACGGCGCCATCCTCTAACAGCATTCAAGCCGTTCGCTCCGCTCACTGGGACGGGCTAAAGCCCGCCCCTTAACCAAACGCTAGGGAAACAACATGCTCACCCCCGCGCATAAACTATTAACGCTAATTATTATTTCAAGCTTTATAGGTGGGTGCGCAGGCCCTCGTGGGTATGGGAAATCTCATGCCGGAGAGCCACCATCAGAAGTGTGCGTGGTTAAGAATAACCGAGTACGCGAAGAAACTTTTGCTTCTGAGCTTATAAAAGCATTAGAGAGAAGAAGCATTTCACCAACACTTGTAAGCAGCCAGGCGAGCTGCAGTCAGCGTTTTGTTTTAAAGTACAGCGGAAGGCACAGTTTTTCATCCGCTGGATTTGATATGCCGGAGATAGACCTTGAATTATTCAATAATGGAGAACTCGTATCATATAACTATTGGAACTACAAAGAAGGGCAATTCGACACAATTGACTTAAAGGGCGGCAGTGTTTTCTCGTACAAATGGAAGCTCGAAGAAGCACTTGATGGTTTATTCGGCCTGAGAGAAATTCGGCGTCAGCCCTAACAATTGTATTGCGGTCAGTCTTGTTGCGACGGCGATAGGGCCGCACGTAGCGAGGGTGCAGCAGCTTCACCTGATGACCCAGTGATTGCGCCAGCCACCCCCAATAGTGCGCTGTGCCACAGGCCTCCATCACCCACTCGACCGGTTCGGCCTGCTCCTGTATATATCGCCGGAACGCCTCTCGGTTCAGCCGCTTGCGCTGCACCACCTGGCCGGAACGGACACTCTCGGCAACTTGGTAAATGGACTTGGCCAGATCAACAGCGATACGTTTCATAACGACTCTCCCGCTCAAAAATCCTCGACACCTTGGTATAGAACTGTGGTGTGGGGAGAGTCCATTACAGCATTCAAACCATTCGCTTCGCTCACTGGGACGGGCTAAAGCCCGCCCCTTAATCAAACGTTAGACGTATGAGGAATACTGTGCGCGCCATCAATACCTTCGCAGCGCTTGATAAATTTGGACGCATTCGTCTGTCCAAAAATTTCTTCATGCGTGACTTTATGCACAGCGAAATATCTAACTTTTACGGTGAACCCAATATCTCCGACGACCCAAAGAAAGCAGAAGAAGCGGGAAGGCATCTCTGCGAAGAGCTACTAGAACCACTAAATGCAACTTTTGGTCGTATAGCCGTTCGCTCAGCCTATAGATCACCAAAAATAAACAAACTCGGAAACGAGAAAAAGCACAACTGCGCCAACAATGAAAAGAACTTCGCACATCATATTTGGGATTACAACGACGAAAATGGGCTTGGGGCAACAGCCTGCATTGTCATACCTTGGTTTATGGATAAATACAAAGATGGCGCGGATTGGCGATCTCTTGCGTACTGGATACACGATCATTTGCCTTACAGTGAGCTTGAATTTTTTGATGGCCAGGGAATGTGCTCCTTTAACATAAGCTGGCATGAAAAACCTAAAAAAGTCATAACCAGCTGGCTGGAGCCACGTACTCTTTTAAAGGGCGAGAATAGAACAGGCATTTTTGCGGAGTGGTATGAAGGCTTCCCAGCACTCCGCACAAGCGTCTAACAACTGGCTCAAACCATTCGTTTCGCTCACTGGGACGGGCTAATGCCCGGCCCTTAACCAAACGTTAAGTACACATGAACCATTGCAATCTCCGCTTTGTACTTTTCGGTCTGCTGATGGCCGTCGTTCCTGCGATTTTGGCAACCCAGCCATTGGCTGACACGCTGCTTGTTGGCAATGAGCTCGGACCGATCCATCCAGAGAAATGCTGCTGGCTTGAGCTACCCAGGACAGAACGCCTGTTTGCCGCAAAGCGGGCTGAAGCCTGCTCTGCTATAGGCGGGCCTGTGGGCCGGTTCGAACTGGTTGACCAGAAAATCTGGTTAGTCGGCTTAAGTCGATGCAGTGGTGATATGCTCTTGGAGCAGGTGTATCCCGAGTTTGGCAACCGCGTTCATGCAGATTGGCTCAGCGGAGTCTTCTTCGCGAGATTTTCGCCTATATGCACTACTCCAGATGGACAGGAGGTGCATCGCACTGTATTGCGGTTGGAGGTGGATTCTGGAGTTGTCTCTAGCATGCAAAGAAGCGAGCTTGATGACTCTCTATGCGGGAGTGCGCCCTGACAAATCACTCTTCCGAACCCGCTTCGCGGGCCGACCTAATTCGGGCGTTAGCGGTATATGGGCCTGCTGGAGTGGAGATGGCGCAAGCAGCTGCTAGTGGCAGCCCCATATGGAAACTCACATCGGCCTGTCGCTGACCGCTAGTCCCGCAAAACCTCATGCCCATCCATGCGGCTGTCCGAGCGAGGTCTTCATCAACTGCATTGAATACCGCATCACCGCGCTGCCGGCTGTAATGGGCTTTGCCCGGAAATCGGGCTTGCGGCAGGCTGCCAGGGCGCCCCGGCCATATCGCGTCGGGCCACTACCCCACTGTTCCAGTTAGATTTCCTCAACACCGCCACCTCAGAGGCCCGCCTTGGAAACCACGGTCTTTCTCGCCGTCATCGCTGCCGCAGCCATGCACGCAGGCTGGAACGCCCTGCTCAAGATTGGGCTGGATCGCTTTCTCACCGCCACGCTGATCCAGATTGATCTTGCCCAGCACGAGTGGACACCCCGTTAAGCGATAAACTGCAACGAGGTGAACCATGGCAAGAACCGCTACCCCGATGAAACAGAACCGTACCCGTCACTCCCAAGCCTTCAAGAATGAAGCGTTGGCGCTGGCCGAGCGAATTGGCGTTAGTAAAGCGGCCGAACAGCTTGGTCTTCATGCGTCTCAGCTCTATGGCTGGCGCAGTAAGGAGCAGCAGACCCTGAGCAGCAGTGATCGCGAACAGTCACTGGCCGACGAAAACGCCCGCCTCAAGCGGCTCCTGGCCGAGCAAGCCGAAGAACTGGCCATCGTAAAAAAGGCCGCGGCGTACTTTGCGAAGAGCCTCAAGTGAAGTACGCCTTCATGAGGACACATG
>NZ_SCFY01000006.1 GCF_007049795.1 Ectopseudomonas mendocina | reverse complement strand
CGACTGCCGACGCAGCGGGCGAGTGAGATCGGCCAACTACTGCCGCATCAGTGGGTACCTGCCTGAATCACGCAAGGTGAGTTCGGCGGACGCTTACCGCTTGTTTTAAAAATGGCGAGGTGCTCTAGCTGACCATTTGTCTGTGTCCACTCGATATCGTCCGCTACTTGCGTGCCATTGTCTGCATAGAGAACCACGGGGCCTTTCATCAGTGGTTGCCGGGACTCTAGGGCCGGGCGAATCACACCGTCTTTGTTCGCATATTCGGTAGCTGTAAGGCTCGATGGGGCTAGGAGCATTTGGCTTCCGTCTGCACAGACTTTCTGGCCCCGCTGGGTAATGCCTTGCACCCCATGGCAATCTATGTAGGCATTACATAATCGCGCAGTGCAAAGCACCTTGAGGGTTTGGACATTGATCTCAGTGTGGGTGATCTGTCCTAAAAAATCGCATGCCTCTGCTGCTGAGAGCCATGGTAAATGTCTGTAAATCTTATCCATGCTTGGCTCTCATGAGCTGGTTGCCAGTATTCACTCTTGCGTAGTCAAAGGGCGTAATGTGCTTTTCGCTGTTCGCATCAAGGTAGTCTGACCACCATTGCAGCATCAGCCTCCTTTCGTCCAAGTGTTTGGCAAGGTGGGTGTACGCTGCCCGGGTGTCATCTCGCTCCATGTGACTCATTTGGAGTTCAACCGCGTCCTTGCTCCACAAGCCAGATTCAGTAAGTGCAGAGCAGGCCATCGCTCTGAATCCATGGCCGCAGACATCCTTTTTTGTGTCATAGCCCACGCGGCGTAGCGCGGCGTTGACGGTATTTTCACTCATCGGCTTCCAATCCTTATGGTCGCCTGGAAACAACAGCTCTAATTCCCCGGATAGCTGATAGAGCTCATTTAGAAGATCGATTGCCTGAGCGCTCAAAGGAATCAGGTGAACGGTGCCCATTTTGGTGCCACGATGAGAGTTTTTGACGTTCTCAATGGGGGTTCTTGTTTCTGGGATGCGCCACATGGCGTTTTCAAAGTCAATTTCACTCCATCGTGCGAAACGCAGTTCGCTGGAACGAACAAAGACATGAAGGCATAGCTTTACGGCTAGCTGAGTAATCTGGCGCCCGTTGTAGTGGGAGAGTCGCTGAATCAGTTCGGGCAAACGTTCGAGAGCCAGTGCAGGGCGATGGCTACTTTTGAGGCTGCCACTGGTTTCTAGGTCTATTGCTGGGTTGCTGTTGATGACTCCGCGTCGAATGGCAAGGCGCATGATTCCGTTTAGGTACTGCCGCAGGCGGCTGGCGGTTTCGTGGAACCCTTGTTTCTCTGCATCATCGATTGGGGGGTAGAGGTCTCGAGTGGTAAGCGTAGAAACGGGACGTTCCCCAAGCTTGGGGAAAAGGTAGGTCTCCATTCGTTTCAGGACGGTGGCGGAATGTCCAGGCGACCATTTCTTTGAGTTGATCCCATGCCATTCGCTGGCCAAGACTCTGAGTGTATGGCCCTGGGAGGCCGCTGACGCGCGTTTCTCCTCATGGGCGGCCTCCATGGGGTCTTTTCCGTTGGCAAGCAGTGTGAGAGCTGCTGAGCGCCTTTCGCGGGCTGCTTTGAGCGTTAGTGCTGGATATTTGCCAAAAGTGGCTAGACCAAAGCGCCCATCTGGACGTTTGAATTTGAAGCGCCACGTTTTACTGCCATTGGCCTTGACGAGGAGATGGAGGCCTTCCCCATCAAAAAGCGAATAGTCCTTCTCGCGTGGCTTAGCGGCCTCGCATTTTGAGTCGCTTAGTGGAGTGGCTACACGTGGCATAGGTATACGTTCCGTTATCGAACCGGCGTATACCAAAACATATACCCAAAGCTGGGGGATATCTAGGGGGATCCGGGCGAACCCGGAAAAAGAAAAGCCGGCGCAAGGGCCGGCTTTTCTGAGGTTCTGTCTCACTCGGGTGAATCGATTGTGAGGCAGACCATATGTAATGGTGCCCAGGGACGGAATCGAACCGCCGACACGGGGATTTTCAATCCCCTGCTCTACCAACTGAGCTACCTGGGCCAACGGGGCGCTATTAGACGGATTTGAAGGATCAGTGTCAAGCGCAGGTTTGAAAAATATTTAATTATTTCGGGCGGTTAGGTTCGTGAGCGGAGAAAACGGGGAGGGTGAGCCGGGGCTGCGCGCATGGATATGCGGCGGTTGTCGCGGCTAAAGCCCCTCCCACAGTTGCTGTCACTCGCTCGGCGGTACGTAGCCTTCGGCCTGGGCGTATTCCTCGCCGGAGAGGAACTTGTCCATCTCGGCCTGGAGGAACTTGCGGTCCTCGGCGTTCATCATGTTCAGGCGACGCTCGTTGATCAGCATGGTCTGGTGCTTCTGCCACTCGTCCCAAGCTTGCTTGGAAACGTTGGTGAAGATGTCTTCGCCTTTGGGGCCAGGGTAGGGCGCGCGATCCAGGCCGGGCAGTTCCTGTTTGTATTTGCGGCACTGTACGGTGCGGGTCATGTCGGTTCTCCAGCGGTAATGGCTTGCGCCGCGCGTTTCAGCAGCTTCTTCACCGGGGCAGCGAGGCCCAGGCGCGGCGGGGTGGCGAGGTTATACCAGAGCCAGTCGGCCTCGGCCACGCGGCCCGGCTGTTCGGTTGCCTCGACCAGCCAGGCTTCGATGGCCAGTTGGAAGTGGCTGAAAGTGTGGGTCAGGCCTTCCAGTTCGCGGCGTTCGCCGAGTGCGAGCTGTTGCTGCTGGCCGAGCTCGTCGAGCTGAGACAGGTCATCCAGCTCCGGTAGGCTCCAGAGTCCGCCCCACAGCCCGGTGGAGGGACGGCGATACAGCAGTATGTCACCCGCAGCGTTGACCAGCAGCGGCATCAGGGTGCGTTTCTGTGGCAGTGTCTTGTGCGGCTTGGACATCGGGTAGCGGATTTCCAGGCCGAGCAGATGGGCCTGACAGCCGCTGCGCACCGGGCACAGCAGGCAGGTAGGTTTGCTGCGGGTGCAGAGGGTGGCGCCGAGATCCATCATCGCCTGGGTGTAGTGGTTGACCCGCTCGTGTGGGGTAAGGCGTTCGGCCACGTCCCACAGCTGTTTGGCTACTTTCGGCTCGCCTGGGTAGCCTTCTTGCGCGACGTAGCGCGCCAGTACGCGCTTGACGTTGCCGTCGAGGATCGGCGCGCGTACGCCCATGCTCAGGCTGGCGATGGCGCCGGCGGTGGAGCGGCCGATACCGGGCAGTTCGCTGAGCGCCTCGACGCTGCGCGGGAACTCGCCACCGTGCTCGCGCATGACGATCTGCGCGGTCTTCTGCAGGTTGCGCGCGCGGGTGTAGTAACCCAGGCCCGTCCACAGGTGCAGCACTTCGTCTTCCGGCGCTTCGGCCAGGTCTTTCACGGTCGGCAAAGCGGCCATGAAGCGATCGAAGTAGCCGAGCACGGTGCTGACCTGGGTCTGCTGCAGCATGATCTCCGACACCCAGACGCGATACGGCGTGATGTTCTGCTGCCAGGGCAGATCCTTGCGCCCGTGCTGGTCGTACCAGGCCAGCACGGCGCCGTTGAACTGCTCGGGGCTCATCGGTTGAACAGGCCCTTGAGTGCGTCTTTCAGATCCGGACTGACCTTGTCGCCGAGTTTCTCTTCCAGCTTCTCGGTCAGCTTGTTGCCGGCCAGGCGTGCGGCGATCTTGCCGAGGCCGTCCTGATCCAGGCGGCAGGCCTTGGCGCCGAGCTCCAGCGGGCCGCGGCAGCGCAGCGGCCATTCGATGCCGACGTAGCGCTCGTTAACCTGGCAGGCTGGGTCAGGCATTTCGCGCTGGTCACCTTCCAGGGCGATGCCGACCTTATAGTCGAGGCCGAGCACGCGCAGGTCGAGATCGCCGTTGCCGCTGACTGCCAGGCCCGGCACCTGGGCCTTGAGGTCCGGGTTGTGGGCGACGCCATCGCGCACGCTGAGGCTGCCCTTGAGTTCGCGGAAGGGCGTGTCCTTGCCGGTTGGCGGGTTGCTCAAGCTCTTGCGATTGAGGGTGGCGATGCCGCGGCACAACTGCTGCTCGAGGTTGGCGTCGACCAGCACGCCATCATTGAGGACGAAGCTGGCGTTGCCATTGAGCGCTTCGATCCAGGCCTTCTGGCTGTTGCCGCGCGTGTTGAACTTGGCGTCCAGATCGAGCTGGCCTTTGATCGGCGAGGGTTGATCATCCTTCTTCAGCAATGGCTCCAGCGGCATGCGGCTGAGGCGTTGTTCCAGGCTGAGCATTGGCTCGGCCTGGCGCACGTCGATACGGCCGTTGCCGACGAAGCTGCCACCTTGCAGTTTGCCGCGCGCCTCTTCCACCGTGATCAGTCCGCCGCGGCCATTGGCCTTGAGATTGACGTCGCTGAGCTGATGCTTGTCGTAGGTGAGCTGGGCGAGGCTGAGCGCCAGTTGCAGATCGAGCTTGCGCAACTGATCCACCGGCAGCACTTTCTCGTCGCTCCAGGCCTGCTGGGTGGGTTTGTTGGGCAGTGGGGTAGAGCCATCCTTGCCGGCGCCGGCGATGCTGTCCTTGACCTCGGCCTTGCGTGCAGCAGCGGCGCTGTCCTGGGTTTTGGGTGGCAGGTAGCGGTTCAGATCAAGCTTGTCGCCTTTGAGATCGGCGCGCAGAGCCTGCTTGGCGAAGTCGCTCACGCCGAGTTTGCCGGTGAAGGTGCTGCCGTCGAGCTTGAGGTTGAGCTCTTCGAACATCATGCCCTTGCTCGAACCGTTCAGGCGGCTGACCAGCTCGAACTGGTTGAGAGCGTCGCCAGCCTGCATGGCCGGCAATTCGACGCCGACACCTTCGAGGAATTCGCGCAGGTTGAGCGAGGCAATAGACAGGCCGCCGGAGATCTTGGCGCCCTTGTCCAGCTCGCGTGCCTTGATTTCGCCGAGGGCGCGCAATTGGTTGGCCGATAGCTTCAGCCCGTTCCATTCGGCGATATTGGCTGCCTGGTCGAGCAGCAACTGGCCTTGGGCGGAGAAGTTGAGGGTCTTGCCTTTGAGCGGTTCCCCCGAGGCTTCGCCAGCCAGTTTGAGGTCTTCGAACTGGTAGCGCTTGAGCGCGCGATCAAAGCGCAGTTGACCTTCAACCTCGCTGCGTGCGCGCAGTACTGGCTGGTTGGTGCCGAAGAAGGCGCTGAGCTTGACCGGGATGCTGGCGCCTTCGCGGATGGCGCCGGTTTTCAGCTCGATATTCTCGACGGTGAATTGCTGGCCCTTTTGGGCATCGCTGTAGTCGATACGCGAGTTGCTCAGGGTCAGGCTGTCGATATCCAGCTTGACCGGCTGGCCGGCCGGTTTGTCACTCGGCTGGCTCGGCGGCGTTTCTTCGCTCGGCGCCGGCTCGCTGGGTGTTTGCTGTGGCGCGCTGGCCTGAGCGGGGCGACCGACGCCTTCCCAGTTGCCATGGCCTTTGTCGTCACGCTGCAGATTGAGATTGAGGCCGTCGACGCGAATGTCGCTCATCTGCACTTCCTTGCGCAGCAGCGGCATCACGCGCACTGACAGGCCGATCATGCGCAGGTCGGCGAAGGGCTTGTCCGGGGTGTCGGCGCTGGCCAGGGTGGCGTCGGTCAGTTCCAGGCCCAGCCAGGGGAACAGGCTCCAGCCGATGTCGCCTCTGAGCTGCAGATCGAGGTTGGCCTTGTCGTGAGCGATCTGGCGGATCTCGTCCTTGTAGTCGTTGGGGTCGAACAGATGAGTCAGGGCGAACAGCAACGCCACTACGATCAGCAGCAAGCCGAGAAAGAAAAGGCCCAGGATCTTGCCTAGCGCTTTCATGGACGGGTCCTTGGTTTCGAGAGCTGGAATGGCGGTGTGCAGACGACTGCCGATTATAGCGTCATGCCGTCATGTCCAGGCGCCTGCTTGAGGTGGTGAGCGGGGATCGGCTCGAGCTTGGATCGGAATAGGTTCGAGCGGTTCCCCGGCGCTGCGGCGTGCAGCAGGCGGGGTGTATCGACAGCATCTATCACGCAATAGACGAGGCCTTTTGGGTTTTTGCGAAAAAAACAAGAAATCTGCATGAATTGATAAAAATTGACTTCTTGCGCGGCGATTTGTCGCGCCCTGGTGCTACTCTCCGCAAGCTTTTGCTTCGGCGAGTTGATGCGATTGCCCTTGCTTGCTCGTAACCATAAGAAGAGACCTCTCTATGACTGACGCCTTTGTATTGGACGGCGATGTGGCGAAGCCTGCATTTCTGTCCAAGGAGCGCATCATCGCGCGCCCCGGTTTCAACCGTTGGTTGGTTCCGCCAGCCGCTCTCGCCATTCACCTGTGTATCGGCATGGCCTACGGCTTCTCGGTATTCTGGTTGCCGCTGTCGAAGGCGGTCGGTATCACCGCTGCCACGGCCTGTGCCCCGGAAATGGGCTTCTTCGAGCAGATTTTCGCCAGCAACTGCGACTGGCAGATCTCCATGCTCGGCTGGATCTATACCCTGTTCTTCGTTTTCCTCGGCTGCTCGGCTGCCATCTGGGGTGGCTGGCTGGAACATGCTGGCCCGCGCAAGGCTGGCGTGGTTTCTGCGCTGTGCTGGTGCGGCGGTCTGCTGATTTCCGCGCTGGGTATCTATAGCCATCAGATCTGGCTGCTATGGCTGGGCTCGGGGGTAATCGGTGGCATCGGTCTCGGCCTGGGCTACATCTCGCCGGTCTCGACCCTGATCAAATGGTTCCCGGACAAGCGTGGCATGGCCACCGGTATGGCGATCATGGGTTTCGGTGGCGGTGCGATGGTCGGTGCGCCGCTGGCAGCGATGCTGATGAACCACTTCGCTTCGCCTGAAGGTGTCGGTGTGTGGCAGAGCTTCGTGGTCATGGCGGTGATCTACTTCATCTTCATGATGGGCGGCGCGCTGTCCTACCGTGTGCCGCCGACCGGCTGGAAACCGGCGGGCTGGACCGCGCCGGCAGCCAAGGCCAACAACGCGATGATCACCAAGGGTCACGTGCACGTTAATACCGCGTGGAAAACCCCGCAGTTCTGGCTGGTCTGGGCCGTACTGTGCCTGAACGTGTCGGCCGGTATCGGCATCATCGGCATGGCTTCGCCGCTGCTGCAGGAGGTGTTCGCCGGCAAGCTGATCGGCGTCGACCTGGCTTTCAACCAACTCAGCGCCGCGCAATTGGCTGAGATCGCCGCCATCGCTGCCGGCTTCACCGGTCTGCTCAGCCTGTTCAACATCGGTGGCCGCTTCTTCTGGGCCTCTTGCTCGGACTTCATCGGGCGCAAGGGCACCTACTTCGTGTTCTTCGGTCTGGGCTTCGCGCTCTACGCCTCGGTGCCGATGCTTGGCCAACTGGGCAGCCTGGCGCTGTTCGTGCTGGCGTTCTGCATCATCCTGTCGATGTACGGCGGTGGCTTCGCCACCGTGCCGGCCTACCTGGCCGACCTGTTCGGCACGCAGATGGTCGGCGCGATCCACGGTCGCCTGCTGACTGCCTGGGCGGTGGCTGGTGTGCTCGGCCCGGTGCTGGTCAACTACCTGCGCGAGTACCAGCTGAGCATCGGTGTGGAGAAGGCTGCGGCCTACGACATCACCCTGTACATCCTTGCCGGTCTGCTGGTGCTGGGCTTCATCTGCAACGCCCTGGTGCGTCCGGTGGCGCCTAAGTACTTCATGACCGAGGCCGAGCTGGCCGCCGAGCGCGCCCATGGTGAGAAGTCGGCGCCGGCAGCGAGCGAGCTGGAGTGGTCGGCTGATCCGTCGAGCAAGCCGGTGGCAGTTGCCGCCTGGCTGGTGGTGGGTATTCCGCTGGCCTGGGGTGTGTGGATCACCCTGCAGAAGACCGTCGTGCTGTTCCAGTAACGCCGTGCTTGTGGAAAAGCCCGCTCAGGCCTCGCGCCTGCGCGGGCTTTTTCGTTTCTGCCCGTCCGACCATCGCCGGTAGCCGTTGCTGCCCCGGCACGCCTATAATGCTGGCCTTTTTCCGTTAGTAATTCGTGGAGCTGGTGATGGCCGAACGTACGGCATTCGTCGAGCGCAACACCCTGGAGACCCAGGTCAAGGTCTCGATCAACCTGGATGGCACCGGTAAGGCGCGTTTCGATATTGGTGTGCCCTTTCTCGAGCACATGCTCGACCAGATCGCCCGTCATGGTCTGATCGACCTCGATATCGAGTGCAAGGGCGATCTGCATATCGACGACCACCACACCGTCGAGGACGTCGGCATTACCCTCGGCCAGGCCTTCACCAAGGCCATTGGCGACAAGAAGGGCATGACTCGTTACGGCCATTCCTATGTGCCGCTGGACGAAGCGCTGTCGCGCGTGGTGATCGACTTCTCTGGTCGCCCGGGCCTGCAGATGCACGTGCCGTTCACCCGCGCGGTGGTTGGTAACTTCGATGTCGATCTGTTCCAGGAGTTCTTCCAGGGCTTCGTCAACCACGCGCTGGTCAGCCTGCACATCGACAACCTGCGTGGGCACAACACCCACCACCAGATCGAGACCGTGTTCAAGGCCTTCGGCCGCGCGCTGCGCATGGCCGTGGAACTGGACCCGCGCATGGCCGGGCAGATGCCGTCGACCAAGGGCTGTCTGTAAATGCAGACGGTAGCCGTAATCGACTATGGCATGGGCAACCTGCACTCGGTGGCCAAGGCGCTGGAGCACGTTGGCGCCGGCCGCGTGCTGGTGACCTCGGACGCCAAGGTGATTCGCGAGGCCGACCGCGTGGTGTTCCCCGGTGTCGGTGCGATCCGCGACTGCATGGCCGAGATCAAGCGCCTGGGCTTCGACGAGTTGGTGCGCGAGGTCAGCGCCGACCGTCCGTTCCTCGGTATCTGCGTCGGCATGCAGGCGCTGCTCGAGCACAGCGAGGAGAACGACGGCGTCGATTGCATCGGCCTGTTCCCCGGCCAGGTACGCTTCTTCGGCAAGGACCTGACCGAGGATGGCGAGCGTCTGAAGGTGCCGCACATGGGCTGGAACGAAGTGGCGCAGGCGGTCAAACACCCGCTGTGGCACGACATCCCGGACAATGCGCGCTTCTACTTCGTGCACAGCTACTACATCGAGGCCGGCAAGCCGCAACAGGTGGTCGGTCGCGGCCACTACGGCAAGGACTTCGCCGCCGCACTGGCCGAGGGCTCGCGCTTCGCCGTGCAGTTCCACCCGGAGAAGAGCCATACCCATGGCCTGCAGCTGCTGCAGAACTTCGCCGCCTGGGATGGGCGCTGGTAATGGCCCGCAGCAAGGTCCCCAGTCTCGCGCTCGAGCCTGCCCAGGAGCAGACCGCGCTGCTGATGCTGCAACGCTTTCTCGATGAGCGTTTCGAGCTGCAGCTGGGCACCTTCGAAGTGCAGGAAGTCCTCGACCAGATCACCCGCGAGCTGGCGCCGCACTATTACAACAAGGCGATTCTCGATGTGCAGGCGCACCTGAAAGACAGGTTCGAAAGCATCGAGAGCGACCTCTGGGCGCTCGAGAAGAGCTGAGCGCCTTACCGAATTCAAACTTGAGCAGGTTCAACCGATGCTGATTATCCCCGCTATCGATCTGAAGGACGGCGCTTGCGTGCGTCTGCGCCAGGGCCGTATGGAAGACTCCACGGTGTTTTCCGATGACCCGGTGAGCATGGCTGCCAAATGGGTCGAGGGTGGCTGCCGTCGTCTGCATCTGGTCGACCTGAACGGCGCCTTCGAAGGGCAGCCGGTCAACGGCGAAGTGGTCACCGCCATCGCCAAGCGCTACCCGACCCTGCCGATCCAGATCGGCGGCGGCATCCGCACCCTGGAAACCATCGAGCACTACGTTCGCGCAGGCGTCAGCTACGTGATCATTGGCACCAAGGCGGTGAAGGAGCCGGAGTTCGTCACCGAGGCGTGCAAGGCCTTCCCCGGCAAGGTCATCGTCGGCCTGGACGCCAAGGACGGTTTCGTCGCCACCGACGGCTGGGCGGAAGTGTCCAGCGTGCAGGCTACCGACCTGGCCAAGCGCTTCGAGGCCGATGGCGTGTCTGCCATCGTTTATACCGACATCGCCAAAGACGGCATGATGCAGGGCTGCAACGTCGAAGCCACCGCCGCGTTGGCCGCTGCCAGCCGCATTCCGGTGATCGCCTCCGGCGGCATCCACAACCTGGGTGATATCGAGAAGCTGCTGTTGGCGCGCTCGCCCGGCATCATCGGCGCCATCACCGGCCGCGCGATCTACGAAGGCACCCTGGATGTGGCCGAGGCGCAGAGCTTCTGCGACAGCTTCAAGGGTTAACAGGCTGTTGAAAAACTACCTGCGTTGCCATTGCTGCGTTAAAAACAGCCTCGTGCGCGAGTCCGATCAAAATGCTCATTTACAACACGTAAACTGCGCTTTTTCGGCTGTTTTTGTGGGGCCGCCATCGGTTTGCACTGGCTGCCTCGCCTACGTTTTTCAACGGCCTGTTAAGCCGTAGGGCGGGTGAAACCCGCCGCAATTGACGCAATCTTTATCGGTGGGTTGCACCCACCCTACGGGAGCTCCGTATGGCACTGGCTAAACGCATTATCCCCTGCCTCGACGTGGACAACGGCCGCGTGGTCAAGGGCGTCAAGTTCGAGAACATCCGCGATGCCGGTGATCCGGTGGAGATCGCTCGCCGCTACGATGAGCAGGGCGCCGACGAGATCACCTTCCTCGACATCACCGCCAGCGTCGACGGCCGCGACACCACCCTGCACACCGTCGAGCGCATGGCCAGCCAGGTGTTCATCCCGCTCACCGTCGGTGGCGGCGTGCGTACCGTGCAGGACATTCGCAACCTGCTCAATGCCGGTGCCGACAAGGTGTCGATCAACACCGCCGCCGTATTCAACCCTGAGTTCGTCGGTGAAGCCGCTGCACGTTTTGGCTCGCAGTGCATCGTCGTCGCCATCGACGCCAAGCGTGTTTCCGCGCCGGGCGAGCCGGGCCGCTGGGAAATCTTCACCCATGGCGGGCGCAAACCGACCGGCCTGGATGCCGTGATGTGGGCGCGCAAGATGGAAGAGCTGGGCGCCGGTGAGATCCTGCTCACCAGCATGGATCAGGATGGCGTCAAGAGCGGCTACGACCTGGGCGTGACCCGCGCCATCAGCGAGGCCGTGCGCGTGCCGGTGATCGCCTCCGGCGGCGTCGGCAACCTGCAGCACCTGGCCGATGGCATCCTCGAAGGCAAGGCCGATGCCGTGCTGGCCGCAAGCATCTTCCATTTCGGCGAGTACACCGTGCCGGAAGCCAAGGCCTACCTGGCCAGTCGCGGCATCGTGGTGCGCTGATCGCTAGGCGCTCGGGCTGCAAGCGGCTCTGAGCGCCCCGTATCGCCCGAATGACGCTGCTTTCGGGCAAAGCTGCGGGCGAGTCGACGGCAAAGTGCCAGCGATCTGGCTACCATTGACTTCACATCCCTGAATCCTTGGCTCCCGCGATTGCGGAGGGTCATCTTTTGCTGAACATTTTCGACACGGAGTCTGCATGTTCCTTCTTCGATTCGTGACCATCCTGGCCCTCACCTGCGGTCTGAGCCTTGCGCGCGCAGAGTCGCTGGTGCTGCTCACTGAGAACCTGCCGCCGTTCAACATGTCTGCCGGTGGCAACAACTTCGCACGTGATGACAATGTCACCGGTATCAGTGCCGATATCCTGCGCGCCGTCTGCGAGCGAGCCGAAGTCGATTGCAAACTGATCCTGCGTTTCCCCTGGCAGCGCGTTTACCAGCAGACCCTGGATGATGCCGGCTATGGCCTGTTCTCGACGGCGCGCACGGCTGAGCGTGAAAAGCTGTTCAAGTGGGTCGGGCCGATCGCGAGCAACGATTGGGTGCTGTTCGCCAAGAGTGACAGCACCATCCAGTTGGGCTCGCTGGAGGATGCCCGGCGTTACCGCATTGGTGGCTACAAGGGCGATGCCAAGACTCGTTTTTTGCTCGACAAGGGCATAGAGGTGCAAACGGCGCTGCGTGATACCGAGAACGTGCGCAAGCTGGAGCGCGGGCAGATCGATCTGTGGGTCACTTCTGATCAGGCGGGGCGTTTCGTCGCGCGCCAGGAAGGCGTGGAGAACCTCAAGATGGTGCAGAAGCTGCACACTGCCGATCTCTACCTGGCGCTCAACCTGCAGACCTCTGACGAGCTGGTGCAGAAGTTGCAAAGTGCATTGGACTCGCTGCGAGCCGAGGGTGCGCTGAAGAGTATCGAGGCGCGCTACTGAGGCAAACTGCCAGTAATCGCTGGGCCGGGGAGGGCACGGCGGTTATCCTGACGTGGTCTGCCTTTTCACAGAAAGAGAAATATCATGTTCAAACGTCTGCTGACCGCGTTCGCTGGCACCCTAATGGTGCTCGCTGGTGCGGTGCGCGCCGAAGTGGACCCAAACTACACCGTGGTCCTGCTGACCGAGAACTTCCCGCCCTACAACATGGCGATCAACGGTAAGAACTTCGCTCAGGAAGACAATATCGACGGCATCGCCGCGGATGTGGTCAGAGAGATGTTCAAGCGTGCCGGGATCAAGTACAACCTGACCCTGCGTTTCCCCTGGGATCGCATCTACAAGCTGGCGCTGGAAAAACCGGGTTATGGCGTGTTCGTTACCGCGCGCCTGCCGGAGCGTGAGCAACTATTCAAATGGGTTGGCCCTATCGGTCCTGACGACTGGGTACTGCTGGCCAAGGCTGACAGCTCGATCAATCTGACCAGCCTGGATGAGGCCAAGCAGTATCGCATCGGTGCCTATAAAGGCGATGCCATCTCCGAATACCTGACCGACAAGGGCGTGGAGCACAGCACCTCGTTGCGTGACCAGGAAAATGCACGCAAGCTGGTGGCCGGGCAAATCGACCTCTGGGCCACGGGCGACCCTGCTGGCCGCTACCTGGCCAAGCAAGAAGGTGTCTCCGGTCTGCGCACGGTGTTGCGCTTCGACAGCGCCGAGCTGTACCTGGCGCTGAACAAGGAAATGCCTGACGAGATCGTCGCCAAGCTGCAGGCGGCGCTGGATCAGATGCGCAGTGAAGGCTTCGTCGACGCGACGCTGAACAACTACCTGTAAGCACCGAACACGCGACCGGCCACGAGCCGGTCGCTTGCCATGGATGGCAGAGCCACTGAGTGCCAATGATCGGGCTCGGGCCCATGCAAGGATGTCGCTAGCCATAACCAAAATCATGCGAGCGGTACGTCTTATGCTGAATACTCTGAAGAAAAGCCTGTTTGTCGCCTTGTTCATGCTCTGTGGTTCCGCGCATGCGGAGTTGCCGCAGGATTACAAGGTGGTGCTGCTGACCGAGAATTTCCCGCCCTTCAACATGGCGGTGGACGACAAGAACTTCGCCCGTGATGACGGCATCGACGGCATCAGCGCCGACATCGTGCGTGAGATGTTCAAGCGTGCCGGCATTGGCTACACCCTGACCCTGCGTTTCCCCTGGGACCGCCTGTATCGCCTGACGCTGGACAAACCCAACTACGGTCTGTTCTCCACCACCTACACCGAGGAGCGCAAGCCGCTGTTCAAGTGGGTCGGCCCGCTGGCCAAGACCGGCTGGGTGCTGCTCGCCGCGCCGGGTAACGACATCAAGGTGTCGAGTCTGCAGGACGCGGCCAAATATCGTATCGGTGCCTACAAGAACGATGCCGTCAGCCAGAACCTGGAGAGCCAGGGCCTGGCGCCGATCAACGCCCTGCGTGATCAGGAGAACGTGAAGAAGCTGGTGCGTGGGCAAATCGACTTGTGGGCCACTACCGACCCGGTTGGCCGTTATCTGGCCAAGCAGGAAGACGTCACCGGCCTCAATACCGTGCTGCGTTTCAGGGAGGCCGAGCTGTATCTGGCGCTGAACAAAGACACCCCGGACGAGGTGGTCGAGCGTCTGCAGAAGGCCTTGGACGAGCTGCGCAGCGAAGGCTTCATCGACGATATTACCGAGAACTATCTGTAACCTCTGTGGCTCTAGAGCTCCGACCCTGGCATCGGGCTCGGTGCGCATGGCGCACCCTACGGGGTGTGTAAGTCGCCGCAAAGCGCGTTGACATGAAAAAGCCCGGACAGTTGTCCGGGCTTTTTTGTATTGCCGTATCGCCTCAGTTGCCGCGTGTGACGCTCAGCCCCTTGAGCAGGTTCAGCGCCTGGCTCAGCTGGTAGTCGTCGTCCTGCGGGCGCTCGGCGCGAGCTCCCTGTGCGGCCTTGCTCGGACGGTCGGCGCCGCCGTTGCCATTGCCCAGGTGGCCCTGCAGATCGGCTTCCTTGATGCCTTCACTGTCCTGCTCGCGGGTGAGCTTGGCGCGCGCCACTTCGATGTCAGGGATGATGCCCTGAGCCTGGATCGAGCGGCCGTTGGGAGTGAAGTACAGCGCCGTGGTGAGCTTCAGGGCGCGGTCGTTGTTCAGCGGTAGCACGGTCTGTACCGAACCCTTGCCGAAGCTGTCGGTGCCCATCAGTACCGCGCGCTTGTGATCCTGCAGTGCGCCAGCGACGATCTCCGACGCCGAGGCGCTGCCGCCGTTGATCAGCACCACCAGCGGTACGCCTTCGCTGGCATCGGCCGGGTCGGCGTTGAAGCGCAGTTCGGAATTGGCCAGGCGGCCTTCGGTGTAGACGATCAGGCCGCTCTTGAGGAAGTGGTCGGTCACTTCCACCGCTGCCTGCAGCACACCGCCCGGGTTGTTGCGCAGGTCCATGACCAGGCCGCGCAGCTTCTTGTTGCCGTTTTCCTGGCGCAGTTTGGTCAGCGCCTTGCCCACTTCCTCGCCGGTGTTGACCTGGAATTGCGAGATGCGCAGATAGCCGTAGCCGTCTTCGAGCATCTGGCTCTTCACGCTGCGCACCTTGATCACCGCACGGGTCAGGGTCAGGTCGAACGGGCGACCGCCGTCACGCACCAGCGTCAGCTCGATCTTGCTGCCGGCCTTGCCGCGCATCTTGTCCACGGCTTCCATCATCGACAGGCCCTTGGTCGGCTGGCCGTCGATCTTGACGATCAGGTCGCCAGGCTGGATGCCGGCTTTCGAGGCGGGCGTGTCGTCGATGGGTGAAACCACCTTGACGAAGCCGTCCTCCATGCCGACCTCGATGCCCAGGCCGCCGAACTCGCCGCTGGTACTTTCCTGCAGCTCGGCGAAGGCTTCCGGTTCGAGGTAGGCCGAGTGCGGGTCAAGGTTGCTGAGCATGCCCTTGATGGCATTCTCGAGCAGGGTCTTGTCGCTCACCGGCTCGACATAGGCGGCCTTGATACGGTCCATCACCTCGGCGAAGGTACGCAGATCATCCAGCGGCAGAGGGGCCTTGCCGCTCGCCGCCTGTGCTGGCGCGGGGGCAGGCTCGGCGGCGTGCAGGGCTGGAGCGCCGAGCAGCAGCCCGAGGGCCAGGGCCAGGCAGGTGGGGCGGAAGCGATGAGACATGAAGACAACTCCTAAATGGATAAAGCGCTTATCCCTGCGCGCGGCACCACTGTGCCGGATCACTCGGACGACCGTTCTGGCGAATGGCGAAGTACAGTGCCGATGTATCCTGACCACCGCTGCTACCAACGGTGGCGATGGGCTCGCCGGCTTTGACCACATCTCCGGCACTCTTGAGCAGGTTCTGGTTGTGGCCATACAGGCTCAGATAACCATTGCCATGGTCGAGAATGACCAACAGACCGGCGCCACGCAACCAGTCGGCGAATACCACTCGACCACCATGCACGGCGCGTACCTGGCTGCCGGCGGGTGCGCCGATCAGTACGCCGTCCCATTTAGTACGAGCGTCGCCGCCACGTGGGGTTCCGTAGCGTGCTACCAATCGACCATCGACGGGCCACGGCAGCTTGCCGCGTGCGCTGGCGAAAGGTCCGCCGTAGATGGCGCCGGACGTCACCAGCGGACCGCTTGGTTGGCTACTCTGCTGTCTGCCAGGCCGCGCCTGTTCTGCCTGTTGTGCTGCCAGGGCGCGCTTGCGCGCTTCCTCTGCTTCACGCGCCTGGCGGGCCAGGGTTTCCTCGATAGTCTTCAGCACACGGCCCAGTTCGGCCTGCTCTTGCTGGCGCGCCTTGAGTCGCTGGTCACGGGTGGCGAAGTCGCTGTTGAGTTTGGCCAGGGCCTGCTGGCGCTCCTTGCGCGCCTCGGCAAGCTTGGCGTGACGTTCGTCCAGGCCGGCCTTCTGCGCCTGCAACTGGGCCTGGTGGCTGGTGATTTCCTGCTCGACGTTGGCCAGCTGGCGCAGAGTCTCGTTGAATGCAGCGAGCTGCTCGAGGCGTGCCTGACTGAGGTAGTCGTAATAGGTCAGGGTGCGCGAGAATTTTTCCGGGTTCTGCTGGTTGAGCAGCAGCTTGACGTACTCCTGGCGGCCGCTCTGATAGGCGGCGCGGGCCTGGATGGCGATTAGCCGTTGCTGTTCAGTGCGCGCGCCCTGGAGTTTTTTTTTCTCCTGATCCAGGCGCTGGATTTCCTGCTCGCTGCCCTTGAGTTCGCGCTGCAGTTCCTTGACCTGGCCTTCCAGGTCGCCCATCTCGGTCTCGGTCTTCTTCAACTGCTGCTGCACGCCGGATTTTTCCTCCTGCAGCTTTTTCAGCAGCTTCTGCAACTCGGCCACGTCCTGGCGTGCTGCTTCCAGCTGGCGCTGGGTATCGGCACGCTCGTCGGCGATGGCCGGAGCGATCAGGCTGCTGAGCAGAATCAGGACAAGGATGCGAAGCATGGGCGAGGCGACACCGGAGGGCGAATTGAGGCCTAGTATGCCCGCGCTGCCGGGCAAAAAAAACGCCCCAGGCCTGATGGCGCGGGGCGTTTCTTGTTTTCTGTCGATTACTGCAGCTCGACGATGGTCTTGCCGGTCATTTCGGCTGGTTTTTCCATGCCCATCAGCTTGAGCAGGGTTGGCGCCACGTCGGCCAGTACACCACCTTCGCGGATGCGTGCCGGACGTTCGCCGACATAGATGAATGGCACCGGCTCGCAGGTGTGCGCAGTGTGCGCCTGGCCGGTGCACTCGTCTTCCATCTGCTCGACGTTGCCGTGATCGGCGGTGATCAGCGCTTCGCCACCGACCTTCGCCAGCGCCTCGGTGATGCGGCCGACGCAGCTGTCGAGCGTTTCCACAGCCTTGACTGCTGCCTCGAACACGCCGGTGTGGCCAACCATGTCGCCGTTGGCGTAGTTGACGATGATCACGTCATAGCGCTGATTTTCAATCGCATCGACGATCTTGTCGGTGACTGCCGGCGCGCTCATTTCTGGCTGCAGGTCGTAGGTGGCGACGTTCGGCGACGGAATCAGAATGCGCTCTTCGCCCTCGAACGGCTCTTCGCGGCCGCCGGAGAAGAAGAAGGTAACGTGGGCGTATTTCTCGGTCTCGGCGATGCGCAGTTGGGTCTTGCCGTTCTTTGCCAGGTATTCGCCGAGCACGTTGGTCAGTGCTTCCGGAGCGAAGGCGCTGGGCGCTTTGATGCTCGCCGCGTACTGGGTGAGCATGACGAAACCGACCTGCGGCGCGCGCTTGCGCTCGAACTCCTTGAAGCCGGGCTCGACGAAGGCGCGAGTCAGCTCGCGGGCGCGGTCGGCGCGGAAGTTCATGAACACCACGGCGTCGCCGTCCTCGACCTGTACCGGCGTGCCGACGGTGGTGGCCTTGACGAACTCGTCGCTCTCGCCGCGCTCATAGGCGGCCTGCAGGCCTTCAACGGCAGTGGCGGTGTTGAACTGGCCAGCGCCGTCGACGATCAGCTCGTAGGCTTGCTGCACGCGATCCCAGCGGTTGTCGCGGTCCATGGCGAAGTAGCGGCCGGTGAGGCTGGCGATACGGCCCTTGCCGAGGCGGGCGAAGGCTGCGTCGAGCAATTCGATGGATGGCTGCGCGCTTTTCGGTGGGGTGTCGCGGCCATCGAGGAAGGCGTGCAGGTAGATCTTCTCGGCGCCGCGCTTGGCGGCCAGTTCGGCCATGGCGACGATGTGATCCTGATGGCTGTGTACGCCACCATCGGAGAGCAGGCCGAGGATGTGAACGGCCTTGCCGGCGGCCACGGCCTTGTCCACGGCCTGGTTGATCGTGGCGTTGTCGAAGAACTCGCCGTCACGAATCGCCTTGGTCACGCGAGTGAAGTCCTGGTACACCACGCGGCCAGCGCCGAGGTTCATGTGGCCGACTTCGGAGTTGCCCATCTGCCCGTCCGGCAGGCCGACGTCCATGCCGCTGCCGGAGATCAGGCCGTGCGGGTAGGTGGCGCGCAGGCGGTCGTACACCGGCGTGTTGGCAGCGTAGATGGCGTTGTACTCGGGTTTGTCGCTGTGACCGAAGCCGTCGAGGATGATCAGAACCAAGGGTTTTGGCGTGGCACTCATTAAACTGGCTCGCTCTGCGTCTGAGGGGGCAATGGAACAGCCCGGCATTTTAGGGCGAAGCGCCTGGCGCGTCACTGCCAGACGGGGTTTGGCCGACCTGTGGGCCTGTGTATACTGGCCGGCATTTTACCGTCCTGGGCCATATAGATGTTCGCCAACCTGATTGAATTCATCATCAACCACTACGTACTGAGTGGAATGTTCGCCGTTCTGCTGGTGTTGCTGATCGTCACCGAAATGCGCAAGGGCGGGCAGAGCCTGTCGAGCCGCGAGCTTACTGCGCTGGTCAACAGCGACAAGGGCGTGGTGCTCGACGTGCGTGCGCAGAAGGATTTCTCCGCCGGCCATATCGTCGATTCCCTGCACATCCCCTACGACAAGGTGGTGGCACGCATCGCCGAGCTGGAGAAGCACAAGGCCAAGACCATTGTCGTGGTCGACGCCATGGGCCAGCACGCCGGCAGCATCGCCCGCGAACTGAAAAAGGCCGGTTTCACCGCTGCCAAGCTGTCCGGTGGTATTGCCACCTGGCGTGGCGACAACCTGCCGCTGGTGAAGTGATATGGCCAGCGTGGTCGTCTACTCCAGCGATTGGTGCCCCTACTGCATGCGTGCCAAGCAACTGCTGGCCAGCAAAGGGGTGGACTTCGAGGAAATCCGCGTCGACGGCCAGCCGGCCATCCGCGCGGAGATGACCCGCAAGGCCGGGCGCACCTCGGTGCCGCAAATCTGGATCGGCAGCACCCATGTGGGTGGCTGTGACGACCTCTATGCCCTGGAGCGCGCCGGCAAGCTCGATGCGCTGCTGCAGAGCCCCGCTTGAAACCTCAACGTTAAGGAAGGCAAACGCCATGACCGAGCAAGCCAACAGCGGCGCAGCCGCAGCCGCTGACGAATCGCAGAATCCGCAATTCTCCCTGCAGCGCATCTACGTCAAGGACCTGTCCTTCGAAGCGCCGAAGAGCCCGGAAATCTTCCGCCAGGAGTGGACGCCGAGCGTTGGCCTGGACCTGAACACCCGCCAGAAAGCGCTGGAAGGCGACTTCCACGAAGTGGTGCTGACCCTGTCGGTGACCGTGAAGAATGGCGAAGAAGTCGCCTTCATCGCTGAAGTGCAGCAGGCTGGCATCTTCCTGATCAAAGGCCTCGACGCTGCCTCGATGAGCCACACCCTCGGTGCCTTCTGCCCGAACATCCTGTTCCCTTACGCTCGCGAAGCGCTGGACAGCCTGGTGACCCGTGGCTCGTTCCCGGCCCTGATGCTGTCGCCGGTGAACTTCGACGCGCTGTACGCCCAAGAGCTGCAGCGCATGCAGCAAGCCGGCGAAACCACCGCTCACTGAGTGCGGCTCGGTTGTATGAAAAAGCGCCCCTCGGGGCGCTTTTTTGTGTCCGCTCGCGGCCTTAGTCGGCGCCAGCGAAGCCGTTCTGCCGCCAGGCCTCGTAAACGGTGACGGCCACGGTATTGGATAGATTCAGACTGCGGCAACCGGCGCGCATGGGCAGGCGTACGCGCTGCTCGGGTGGCAGAGCGTTGCGCACCTCTTCTGGCAGGCCACGGCTTTCCGGGCCGAACAGGAAGGCGTCGCCGGGCTGGTAGGCGATCTCGTGGAACGGTTGCGAACCCTTGGTGGTGAAGGCGAACAGGCGCGGGTGGTCGAGGCTTTCGAGGCAGCTCTGCAGGTCCGGGTGACGCTTGAGCGTGGCGTATTCGTGATAATCCAGGCCGGCGCGGCGTAGCCGTTTGTCATCCAGCTCGAAGCCCAGTGGCTCGATCAAATGCAGCTGGCAGCCGCTGTTGGCGCACAGCCTGATAATGTTGCCGGTATTGGGCGGAATTTCCGGTTGAAAGAGGATGACGTGGAACATGCAACACTCCGAGCGCTGGGACGAGCGCCATTCTACGCCGCCTGAAGATCCACGGCCGCGTTTGCGCTGGCGTTTCATGGCATCGGTGATGCTGATCGCCTTTCTCGTCGGCATGATGATCGGCCGGGTATTCGATCCGCCGCGCCTGCGTATCGAGGATGTCGAGGCTTGGGAGCAGGGGTTGCAGCTCTGGTTCAACCGTGAGCCGCAAGCCCAGGCCGAGCATGTCGACGGCACTCTGGTGTATCGCTACGAAGATGCCTACGGGAAAGTGCGCGAGGGGCAGTTGAAACTGCCGCTGGGCCTGGTGAACTGGCGGGTGGAGCGCGACGGGCGGGATCTGCTGCTGGTGCTGGTATCGCCCCGTCCGCTGGACGGGGAGTGGCGCGGTGCGCAAGAGGATGGACGTTGGCGTGCACGACTGGCACTGCGTCCCAAATAAAGAAGGGGATTCCCCGGCCTGCCTGTACCAAGGTCCCCGAAACGGGTGGCGCCGTGCTCGTTGGCCGAGCAATGGCGCGTTACACAGGACGCGCGGTGGCGTCGAATAAAGAAGGGGATTCCCCGGCCTGCCTGTACCAAGGTCCCCGAAACTGGGATTGCCTTAGCCTATGCAGGGCGTGTGCCAGTTTTATTACCAGCGCCGCAAGTCGCGGTTTTTCGGGGTTGAGGCCATCGGGCGAGGGCCTGCGGCGCCATTTTCAGCGCCGCTGTGCACCAGCGTGCAGCGTGATGCACCGTTGGCGCACCACGCTGTGTTCCCGCTGTTAGCGCGGCAGTAGCTGCAGTAGCTGCAGGGTGCCCTGGCTGTTGGCTTTGACGTCGGCGTCGCTCAGGTGCTGCCGCTGATATTCGCCCGCCACGTGGGCGGTCGCCTGATCGCCATAGTGGGCATCGAACGGCACGCCGCTCTGGCCAACAGGAATACCACCCAGGGCCTTGTCGGCGTCACCCAGGTCGACCAGACGCCGGGTCGAGGGGCCGTAAACCACCGGCCAGGGCGCTGGCCCTACCTTGTGCGACAGGTTGTTCGGCGTCTCATGGCCGCCCGGAGCGGCCATCGGGCCAACGTTCAGCAGCCAGGCCAGCGGCTGCTGTTGGCCAAGCGGGTGACTATGGGTGAGGGTATGACCACGGCCCCAGGTCCAGGCGGCGGGATCATTACCGAGTACGCTGCGCAGGTGGTCCAGGCTGGCACGCCAGGCCTCTGCGACGATCTGCGCGCGGCTCTCGCGTTGCTCGCTACCCTGACGATTCCACCAGGGTGAATCGGCATTGGCGGTCAGGCGCGGCAGGGCCGTGTCGAGCACGCGGGTCTGCAGCAGGCTGTCGAAGAACACCTCGCCCAGCTCGTCGGCCATGGCTTCGTGGGCAAGCTGATAGGTCAGCTGGTTGAACAAGGTGGCGGCCACGGAGTCGAGCTCGTGGTCGCCATTCCACTTGGCCAGTTGCTCCACCAGCGCGCGCTCCTCATCGTTCGCCGCCGCTGCGCGCAGCTCGTCGAGGATCGGCGCCAGCAAGCGCGGACCATAGCCGGTACCGGTGTCCAGCTGCAGCGCCTGGCTGTTTTGCGTGTTCCATTTCACCGAGGCATCGCTCAGGCGCTGGTTGAGGCGCTGACCGCGATCGGGCAGGTTGTAGTAGCCGGGAATCTCGATGCCGCTGGCCGGTACCGGCTGATAGTTGGCCGAGAGGATATAGCCGCGCTCTGGGTTCTCTTCCTGCGGGTTGTCGCTGAAAGGGTGATAGCCGAGTTTGTCCGCTTCAGCGCTGGCGCCATCGAGGATAAAGGTCGGGTTGACGCCATCCGGGCGCAGCGGCAGCTTGGCCGCGGCCCACCAGGCGATGTCTCCGCTGGCGCCGGCCCAGAGCACGTTGAGGCCGGGGGCCTCGATCTTCTCGACGGCGGCGCGGGCCTTGTCCAGGCTGTCGGCGCGGCCCAACTGGTAGAAGGCGTCGAGCATCGGGTTATCGGTTTCGAGGAAGGCCCACCACATGGCGATCGGCGTGCTGCCGCTGGTCTGGCCCAGGGCATCGTTGATGATCGGCCCGTGCGGCGAGCGGCGCAGGGTGATCTGCACCGGCTCGGCGCCCTTGACCTTGATGCTCTCCGTACGTTGTTCGAGGTCGACCCAGTTGCCCTGGTACCAGACCTGATTGGGGTTGTCTGGATTGGTGCGCTCGGCGATCAGGTCGAGGTCGTCGTTCTGGAACATGGTCAGGCTCCAGGCGAAGTCACGATTGTGGCCAAGCATGGCGCTGGGAATCAGTGCGTGGTGGTAGCCATACAGCTCGTAACCAGGCGCCTGCAGGTGCGCTTCGTACCAGACGGCCGGCAGCGAAAAGCGAATGTGCGGGTCGCCCGCCAGCAGCGGTTTGCCACTGGCGGTGCGGCTGCCGGATACCACCCAGGCATTGCTGCCTTCGAATTGCGGCATGCCAGTGCCCTCCAGAGCGCTGTTGCTGAGTTGGGCGAGGGCGGAAAGATCCTGCCAGTCGCCGGCGGCCAGGGAGGTGCCAAGCACGCCCTGCGGATGCCAGTCGAGGTCGAACAGCTTGAGATAGTCCGCGCCCAGCTCGTCACGAATATGGGTCATCAGCGGTTCGGTGCGCAGGGCTGCGGCGAAGCTGTAGGCCATGTAACCGGCGACGCTGAGCGTATCGGCTGCGGTGAACGGGCGCGGCTCGATGCCCAGCAGGTCGAACTCCAGTGGCCGTGGGCGGCTGGCCTGGTACTGGTTGACCCCTTCCAGATAGTGCTGCAGCGCCTGGGTGGACGGGCTGTTGGGATCCAGCCGAGCGGCATAGGCATCGGCATGGCGGCCGATTTCCAGGGTACGGAACAGACGGTCAGTGGGCACCAGCTTTTCGCCGAGGACTTCGGCCAGTTCACCGCGCGCCAGGCGCCGCAGCAGCTCCATCTGGAACAGACGATCCTGGGCGTGCACGAAACCCAGAGCGCGGTACATGTCTGCCTCGCTCTCGGCGCGGATGTGCGGCACGCCGCGTTCGTCGTAGTCGACCGTGACCGGCGCCTGCAGGGCGGCGAGTACCAACTCGCCATCGCGCTGCGGTTGCTTGTCGTGCAGGTACCAGGTCAGGCCGCCTGCTGCGGCGGCAACCAGCAGGGCAAGGGCGGTCAGGGAGCGTTTCATCCAGCGATCCTTATTGTTGTGGGGCAAGCGTGCGAGCATTTTGCGCGGGCGCCCTGGCGTCGGCATTGACCATATGCCTCGATGCTGAAAGTCTATGGTCAAAGCCTGTTGGAATCCTCATGCCCGATAACGCCTTCGTCGCCCTCACGCATTCTTCGACCTTGCGCCGCCTGCTCTACGAGGCGTTGGCCGCGCTGGGGTTCGACCCGACCGACACCTACCGCCGCGCCTACGCCGGCGTGGCGCTGGCGGCACCGCTGCTGGAGGCGCGAGAGGAGCACGACAACGCGCCGCGCTTCTGGCAGGCGCTGGAGGGTATCAGCGGAGATGTCGACATCGGCCTGCACCTGGGTGAGGTGATGCAGCCACGGCCGATGGACGTGGTCAGCTACCTGCTGTTGGCGGCGCGTGATCTGCGCCAGGGCCTGCAGGCTTTCGTGCGCTTCCAGCACATCCTCTCCGGCGGTTTTGCCGCGCGGCTGGAGGAGCAGGGCGATGCAGCGCGGCTGGTGATCGACCTCAACTACCGCGAGGTGGGCTCGTTGCGTCAGCAGATGGAATGTCTGGCCGTGCTGCTGAGCAAAATGCTGGCGTCCGCGGGCGGCGAGCTGCCGCTGTTGGGAGTGGAGTTTCGCCATCGTGCGCCGCGCAAGCTTGCTGAGCATCGTCGCCTGCTCGGTGTCGAGCCGCTTTTCTCCCGGCCTCACGACGTGCTGATCCTGCCGCGGGCGCTGCTCTCGCGGCCCTCGCGCAGTGCCAGCCCGCGCCTGTTCGAGGTGCTCAGTGAGGAAGCCGAGAAGCAGTTGGCCGGTTTGGTGGAAAACCAGTTGCTGGTGCGGGTGCGCTATTGGCTGGAGGTCAACCTGGGCACTGCTACCTGCAGTCTGGAGGCCTGTGCGCTGGCCATAGGCAGCAATCGCAGCGCCTTGCAGCGCTCATTGAGCGAGCAGGGCAGTAGCTTCCGTGCATTGCACGATGAAGTGCGCCGTCTGCGTGCGCTGCGCCTGCTGGATCAGGGGCTTGGTGTGCGCGAAGTGGCACGGGCCTGCGGCTTTGCCGAACTGTCGCCGTTCTATCGGGCGTTTCGCCGCTGGCA
This sequence comes from Ectopseudomonas mendocina, assembly GCF_007049795.1. GTDB lineage: Bacteria > Pseudomonadota > Gammaproteobacteria > Pseudomonadales > Pseudomonadaceae > Aquipseudomonas > Aquipseudomonas mendocina_D. The sequence continues at coordinate 197,135 of NZ_SCFY01000006.1, read as the reverse complement.
GGGCGGCACGCCACGTGGTCTGGTATCGCGCCACGGCTCGACTGGCGAGTGAAGAGCGTTCGTGGGGGGGGCTAGCGACGCTGGAGGACGCCGCGGAGGTGGTGCGTCGCGCAACCCACCAGGCGGTAGCTCGTATTGCGCCGATGGTGGGTTACGCCGCGTCAAACAGGGCTAATCGGCCGCTAAGCGCGACAGGCGGCTAACCCACCCTACGTTGCTCGGGCCTCGTCAGTCGTTGCTCGGCTTGGCCCATTCGCAGAAGCAGCCCACTGCCAGGGTATTGCTGGCATTCACCTTGCGCCCGGCCGCCAGTGCTTCGAGTATGGGTTCGATGAAGCTGTTGCTCGAGTTGCAGACCAGGCCTTCGCTATAGGGGCCGAAGTAGGCCAGCTGGCCCTGTTTGTCCCAGATCGCCACGGCAGGGCTGGCCGGCAGGTTGGCGCTGCCGGGCAGCTCGTCGATGGGCTGTAGCGCGGCCAGTTCGGCGGGCAGGCGGCCCTGGCTGCCGGGCTTCTGGACGACGTGAAATTGCACGCCTTGTGGCGTGTAGTGTTCGATCAGCTCGGCCAGGTGCTGCTGGTTGCCGACATTGCATGGGCAGGCCGGGTCCCAGAAATGCACCAGGCGGATCGCACCGGGGCCGCTCAGTGCAGTGGGCAGCTGCAGTTCGGCGCCGGAGAACACCGCCGCGCGCTCGTCGAAGGTGCGCAGGTAACGCGTTTCGAACCAGCGGTAGGCCAGCACCATGCCGGCCAGCCAGGCCAGGGCGAGCAGGGTGATGAGCAGGTTCTTGCGGGACAGGCGGGGCATGGCGCGGGCCGGGGGTAAAAAGGGCGTGTAGCTTGCCACGATGCGTCGGGCAGCTGAATATCGCAGCATTCGAGACGATGGCGTCGGTATCGACCGCGCGCCTCGCGCAACTTATGGAAAGCCCTATGTCAGAGCCGTTTCAGCCCGATCAATTGCGCCCCCTGCTGCGACCCTTGGCCGCAGCGCGTCTGGACTTGCCGGCGCTGCAGGCGTACCGCAGCTTCTACGGTTTTGACCTGGCTGCGCGTTTTGCCGGGTTGGACAACCGCCTCGGCAGCTTCAATGCCGCCGGCTACCAGATCGCCGTGCAGCTGTGGGCGCCGGCCGAACCGCGCGGCACGCTGCTGCTGTTGCACGGCTATTACGACCATATGGGCTTGTACCGGCATGTGGTCGACTGGGCGCTGAGCATGAACTTCGCCGTGCTCGCCTGCGACTTGCCGGGGCACGGACTGTCCAGCGGCGCGCGCGCCAGCATCGGTGATTTCGCCGAATATCAGCAGGTGCTGGGCGGCTTGTTCGAGCAGGCCAGCGAGCTGGGGCTGCCGCAGCCCTGGCACCTGTGCGGGCAGAGCACCGGCGGGGCGATCCTGCTGGATTATCTGCTCGCGGACGGCAAGCGTCCGGAACTGGGGCAAAGCATTCTCCTGGCGCCGCTGGTGCGACCGCGTGCCTGGGGCTGGTCGAAACTCAGCTATCGGGTGCTCAGCCGGTTCGTCCGGGAAATTCCACGGCGCTTCAGCGATAACTCCAGCGACGCCACCTTCATCGACTTCGTGCACAACCTCGACCCCCTGCAGCCACGCAGTTTGCCCACTGCCTGGGTGGGGGCGTTGGCCAAGTGGGTGCCGCATATCGAGGCGGCCGGGCGCAGCGCGCACAGCCCGCTGATCATTCAGGGTGAGGCGGACATGACGGTGGACTGGCGCTACAACCTTGAGGTGCTGCAGAGCAAATTCAATCAGCCGCAGATCCTGCGCCTGACAGAGGCGCGTCACCACCTGGCCAATGAGAACGAGGGGCTGCGCCAGCGGTACTTCGATTTCCTGCGCGAGCGCCTGGCTTAGATGCCCTGCGGCGCTGGCGCCAGCTCATTGGTACTCATGCCCACGGCGAGGCCGGCACGCAGAGCCTGCAGCGCGGCCTGGTAATAGGCTTTGCCCGCATCCGACTGGGCGAATTCGACGAACTGCTCCAGCTCGGGGTCGCTCAATTCGCGGTAGACATGCAGCAGGGTGTTGTCGAGGTCTTGTTCGATCTGCGTCATCAGGCGTTCGCGCTGGCCATTGAGCAGCCCCTGGGCCTGGCCGCCACCGAGCAGGCCGGGAAGCATCTGGCTGAGGCTGTCGGCCGCCACGCCGGCCAGCGCCAGGCTGACTTCGGCGCCGGCTTCCTTGGCTGGCAGTGCCTGCGCCAGATGGCGAATCAGCAGGCGCCGGGTGGCATCCGCGTCGGTGCGCGGCAGGCCATTCTCGTACTTGGCCAACTGATCGCGACGCGTGGCCAGCGTTTCGGCGGCGACGATCTTGCGCCCCAGTTCGGATTCGAAGAAGGCCAGCGCCGGCTGCGGGTCGGCCAGCTCCATGCCCAGGCTGTGCTGCGCGCGTTGGTCGATGGCGGCAGCGGCGAAGCGGCGATTGCTGTTATCCACCAGGGCCTGGAAAACCGCCGGTGGCAGGGTGCTGCGGTAGCGCTGCTGGGCGGCGTCGAGTGCCTGGTTGAAATGTTCGCGCTGTTGCGGCCAACCGGCAGCCTGATACAGGCGCAGGTGGTCGTCTGCCAGGGCCGGCAAGGTCAGGCCAATCAGCAACAGGGCAAACAGAACGCGCATCGAGAACTCCTTGGCAAACTTTCCTGGCCGGCCGCAGGGTGCTGCGGCCCGCTATTTTCGGTGGCTGAAAGGGGCTTGTCGAGCTATGTCTAGCGGGCCTTCCGCCGCTGTACAATCGCGCCATGAACGACACTGACCTGCAACACAGCTTTGCCAATCTTATCGACGACCTTGCCAGCCAGCGTTGGTCGTTGCTGGAGCTATTCGCCCCAGAGGTTCTGACCCGCGAACTGGCCGCCGAGTGCCGTAAGCGTGAGCGCAGCGGCGAGCTGAGTGCTGCCAGCGTTGGTCGTGGCAGCGCGCAGCAGGTGCAGGAGGGCATTCGTGGTGACCGCATCCAATGGCTGGAGACGGGCCAGAGCGAGGCCTGTGACCGCTATCTGCAACTGATGGATAATTTGCGCCTGGCCCTCAATCGAGAGCTGTTTCTGGGGCTCGAGGATTTCGAGTGCCATTTCGCCTCCTACGAGCCGGGTGCCTTCTACCTGCGCCATCTCGACCGTTTCCGCGACGACGATCGGCGCACGGTCTCGGCCGTGCTTTATCTGAATGAAAGCTGGCAGGCCGACCAGGGTGGCGCGTTGCGCCTTTATCTGAGTGATGGGCGTGAGCATGACGTATTGCCGCAGGCCGGCACGTTGGCGCTGTTCCTTTCCGGCGATATGCCCCATGAAGTGCTGCCGGCCACCCGCGAACGCCGCTCGCTGACTGGCTGGTTCAGGCGCCGCGGCACCGACGTGCTCTGAACGCGCGGGAGGACGTCGATGCAGAAGATACTGGTCAGCCGCTGCCTGCTCGGGCATCGGGTGCGTTATGACGGTGGTGCTCACGGCCCCTTCGATCAGCTTCAGCAGTGGTTGGACGAGGGGCGCGTAGTTGCGCTGTGCCCGGAGGTGGCGGGCGGCCTGCCGACGCCACGTGCGCCTGCGGAGATAAGCGGTGGTCAGGGCAGCGCGGTGCTGGACGGGCGACTACCGGTGCTGACGATCGAGGGCGAAGACGTGACCGCCGCGTTCGTCGATGGCGCCGAGCAGGCACTGGCGCTGGTACGTGAGCACGGCATCCAGATCGCCCTGCTCAAAGCGCGCAGCCCTTCGTGCGGCAATCTTGAAAACTACGACGGCAGCTTCAGTGGTGTGCGGGTGTCGGGCGAGGGCGTGACAGCAGCCCTGCTGAAGCGAGCTGGGGTGAAGGTGTACAACGAAATGCAGTTGGACGAAGCGGCCGCCGAGTTGACGCGGTTGGAACAAGGCGGCGCTTTAGAGTCGTAGGAGCGAGCTCTGCTCGCGAACATGGTCCACTTCGCGAGCAGAGCTCGCTCCTACAGGTCTGCCCGCTGACGTGTTGCAGATAAAGAAAAGGGAGGCCGAAGCCTCCCTTTGTTCATTTCTGCATACCGCCGACGCGCAGCAGCTCCGGCTTAGAACAGAACGCGGCTGCGGATCGTGCCATTGACGTGCTGCAGTTTCTCCAGGGCCAGGTCGGAGTACTCGGCGTCGACGTCGATCACCACATAGCCGACCTTGTCGTTGGTCTGCAGGAACTGGCCGGAGATGTTGATGCCGTTGTCGGCGAACACCTTGTTGATCTCGCTCATCACACCCGGCACGTTCTCGTGGATATGCAGCAGACGGTGCTTGCCCGGGTGCGCCGGCAGGGCCACTTCCGGGAAGTTGACCGAGGACACCGAGGTGCCGTTGTCGCTGTACTTGACCAGTTTCTCGGCTACTTCCAGGCCGATGTTGGCCTGCGCTTCGGCGGTGGAACCGCCGATGTGCGGGGTCAGGATCACGCGATCCAGGCCACGCAGCGGGCTTTCGAACTCTTCGTCGTTGGACTTGGGCTCGACCGGGAATACGTCGATGGCCGCGCCGATCAGGTGTTCGTCCTTGATCGCATTGGCCAGGTGGTCCAGCTCGACCACGGTGCCGCGTGCGGCGTTGATCAGGATGCCGCCCTTCTTCATTGCACGGATTTCCTTCTCGCCGATCATCCACTGGGTGGATGGCAGCTCAGGTACGTGCAGGGAGACGATGTCGCACAGACCCAGCAGATCGTACAGATCGCCGATCTGTGTAGCGTTGCCCAGCGGCAGCTTGGTCACGGTGTCGTAGAAGAACACCTGCATGCCGAGAGCCTCGGCCAGAACCGAGAGCTGGGTACCGATGGAGCCGTAGCCGACGATACCCAGCTTCTTGCCGCGGATCTCGAAGGAATTGGCCGCCGACTTGATCCAGCCGCCGCGGTGGCAGGAGGCGTTCTTCTCGGGAATGCCGCGCAGCAGCAGGATGGCCTGGGCCAGTACCAGCTCGGCCACCGAGCGGGTGTTGGAGTAAGGCGCGTTGAATACGGCGATACCGCGCTCGCGGGCGGCGTCAAGGTCGACCTGGTTGGTACCGATGCAGAAGCAACCGACGGCGACCAGCTTCTTCGCACAGTCGAAGACCTCGGCGGTCAGCTGGGTGCGTGAGCGAATACCGATGAAGTGGGCATCGGCGATCTTTTCTTTCAGCTCTTCGCCTGACAGCGCGCCCTTGAGGTACTCGATGTTGCTGTAGCCGGCGGCCTTCAGAGTGTCCACGGCATTCTGGTGGACGCCTTCGAGAAGAAGGAACTTGATCTTGCTCTTGTCGAGAGAGGTCTTGCTCATCGGAGTACCTGTTGTCCCAGGGATGTTTTCAGGGAAGGGCTGAGAAGCTCAGCCAGCGCCCGTAGATCACCGCATAGCTCGATTCACGGGGTGCGTATGCTAGCATGTTCGCCTTTTTCAATGCTCGGTTGCGACCTGAATGGTTCTCAGGGCGACCATGAATCCTTTGAGAGTTCAGTAGATGACCACCCCTGCCCAGATCGAAGAGCTGAAGACCCTGGTTGAACCCGGCAAGGTATCGACCGACGCCGATTCCCTGGAAACCTACGGCAAGGATTGGACCAAGCAGTTCGCTCCGGCACCTTCGGCCATCGTCTTCCCCAAGACCACCGAGCAGGTGCAGGCCATCGTGCGCTGGGCCAATCAGCACAAGATCGCCCTGGTGCCGTCGGGCGGTCGCACGGGGCTGTCCGCCGCTGCGGTGGCCGCCAATGGCGAGGTGGTGGTGTCGTTCGACTACATGAACCGCATCGTCGAGTTCAACGAGTACGACCGCACCGTAGTTTGCCAGCCGGGCGTGGTGACCAAGCAGCTGCAACTGTTCGCTGAAGAGAAGGGCCTTTATTACCCGGTGGATTTCGCCTCAAGCGGTTCCAGCCAGATTGGCGGCAACATCGGCACCAATGCCGGTGGAATCAAGGTGATTCGCTACGGCATGACCCGTAACTGGGTCGCCGGCTTGAAAGTGGTCACCGGCACTGGCGAACTGCTTGAGCTGAACCGCGACCTGATCAAGAACGCTACCGGCTACGACCTGCGCCAGCTGTTCATCGGCGCCGAAGGCACGCTGGGCTTCGTCGTCGAGGCCACCATGCGCCTGGAGCGTGCGCCGAAGAACCTCACCGCGATGGTGCTCGGCACGCCGGATTTCGATTCGATCATGCCGGTGCTGCACGCCTTCCAGGGCAAGCTCGACCTCACCGCCTTCGAGTTCTTCTCCGACCGCTGCCTGGAGAAAATCCTCGGCCGTGGTGACGTGCCGGCGCCGTTCGAGAGCCGCACGCCGTTCTATGCCCTGCTGGAGTTCGAGGCGCTGAACGAGGATGTGGCCAACGAAGCGCTGGCGACCTTCGAGCACTGCGTCGAGCAGGGCTGGGTGCTCGACGGCGTGATGAGCCAGAGCGAGCAGCAACTGCAGAACCTGTGGAAGCTGCGCGAATACATCTCCGAAACCATCAGCCACTGGGTTCCCTACAAGAACGACATCTCCGTCACCGTCGGCCAGGTACCGGCCTTCCTCAAGGACATCGACGATATCGTTTCGGCCAACTACCCGGACTTCGACGTGCTCTGGTACGGCCATATCGGTGACGGCAACCTGCACCTGAACATCCTCAAGCCCGAAGCGCTGGCCAAGGAAGACTTCTTCGCCAAGTGCGCGGTGGTCAACAAGTGGGTGTTCGAGATCGTCGAGAAATACAACGGCTCGATCAGCGCCGAACACGGTGTTGGCATGACCAAGCGCGATTACCTGCAATACAGCCGCTCGGCGGCCGAAATTGCGTATATGAAGGCGATCAAGGCGGTGTTCGATCCCAACGGGATCATGAACCCCGGCAAGATCTTCGCCTGATCGCAGACGCCCGCCTGACAGCGGGCGTTTTCGTATCCGGCCTCGCGTCGGTTAAGGTACGGCACCGGCCACAAGCCGCCATGCCCACAATATAAACAACACAGGAGTCGGTGATGAGCTATCAGCACCAGTACGTCGACGGAACCACCGTCCACTTTCCCCTTGGCAAGGTCGTGTGCATCGGCCGCAACTACGCCGAGCACGCCAAGGAACTGAATAACCCGGTGCCCAGCGAACCCTTGCTGTTCATCAAACCGGGCTCCTGTGTGGTGCCGCTCGATGGAGGTTTCGCCATTCCCGACGATCGCGGTTCGGTGCATTACGAGGCGGAGATCGCCGTATTGATCGGCAAGCCGCTGTCGAAGAAGCCGGACGCCGAGGAGGTGCGAGATGCCATCAGCGGCTTCGCCCCCGCGCTGGATCTGACCCTGCGCGATGTGCAGGCCAAGCTCAAGGAGAAGGGCTATCCCTGGGAAATCGCCAAGAGCTTCGACGGTGCCTGCGTGCTGGCGCCTTTCGTGCCGGGTGATGCCATCGAAGACCTGGCCGATATCGGCATTCGCCTGGTGATCAACGGTGAAACCCGCCAGGACGGCAATAGCCGCGACATGCTCAACCCCATCGTGTCGATGATCCAGCACATGGCCGGGCACTTTGCCCTGCAGCCGGGCGACGTCATCCTCACCGGTACGCCGGTCGGCGTGGGTGCGCTGAACAAGGGCGACGAACTGGTGTTGGAGCTGGTCGGTCACAGTCGCTTCATCAGCCGCGTGCTATAAGACGCGCTCAGCGCGTGAGCGCTGAAGCCAGCCGCCGTCCACCCCTCTGGACGGCGGAACTCCTCTCGACAATGGATGTCGGATTGCCATCATGCAGCCGAGCCGTAGCCGATGTCCGCTCTTCTTCGTAAGATTCGCCGCCCGCGCTACTGGCTTTCAGGCCTGGCAGTCGTCGCCTTGGGTGCACTGGCGCAGACCCAGCACTGGGATGACCGCGCCCAGTTATGGCTGCAGGAACGCTCGACGCCGTTGGTTGATCGCCTGGCCAGTGTCTGGTTGCCGGGTTACCGCGCGGTGATCCAGGCCAAGGCGCTGGCCGGCCTGGAAAAGGACGAGACCTCGGGGCTGACCTATAACCCGCAGACCGGCACCTTGTTCACCGTCACCGGCAAGAATCCTCTGCTGGTGGAGCTGTCGCGTGAGGGTGAAGTCCTGCGGCGCATCGAGCTAAAGGGTTTCGCCGACCCTGAGGGCGTGGAGATGATGGACAACGGTCTGATGGCCATCGTCGATGAGCGGCGTCGCCAGCTCACCACGTTCACCTTGGGTGACGACGATCTCGAATTGAATGCGGCCGATTTCCCCGGCTTCGACCTGGGTTTCGCCGAGTCAGGCAACAAGGGTTTCGAAGGGCTGGGCTGGGACTCACGTAGCCATAGCCTACTGCTTGGCAAGGAGCGCAGTCCGCTAGGGTTGTTCAGCATGCCGTTCCCGGGAGCTGACGATGACGTTGGGGTCTTGCACCCGTTGGCATCCGCTAACCTCGGCCTGCGCGACATTTCCTCGTTGAGCGTCGATGAGCGCACGGGCCACGTGCTGGTGCTCTCCGATGAGTCGCGCATGCTGCTGGAGATCGACCGCGCCGGTCAGCCGGTCAGCTTCCTCAGTCTCAATGCGGGCTTCAATGGTCTGGAGCAAGGCATCAAGCAGGCCGAGGGGGTGGCCATGGATGAAGAGGGCAACATCTATATCGTTGCCGAGCCCAACCTGTTCTATGTCTTCAGTAAGCCGGCGCCGGATGCCGGATGAGCGCCCGTGACGGATTCAGTTTCGCTTAAGCGTCGATTCAGTCTGGCTTCAGCTAGCGACACTAATCTGACCCCGTCACTTACGAACAACGAGGTTCACACCATGAAACGTACCGCTCTCGCTCTGATGGTTCTGCCGCTGCTCAGCACCGCTGCTTTCGCCACCGGTTACACCGGCCCTGGCGCCACCCCGCAGGTCACCACTGTGGCTGCTGCGCTGGAAGCTGCTGACGACACCCATGTTGTTCTGGAAGGTCAGATCGTCAAGCGTCTGCAAGATGAACTTTACGAGTTCAAGGACGCCACCGGCACCATCCAGGTTGAAATCGACGACGAAGACTGGCCGGGCCAGAAAGTCTCGGAAACCGCCAAGGTGCGCCTGACCGGTGAAGTCGACAAGGACTTCAACAGCCGCGAGATCGATGTCGATCGCGTTGAGCTGATCAACTGATCGAAATGATCTGCACGCCCGCCGCACTCTCCGTGCGGCGGTTTTTTACGTGGTAGTCAGAGAAACCATCATGCGCCGCCTGCTGACCTTCAACCCCTGGCTCTATCTGTCGTTATTCCTGCTTCTGGTCGGCGCCGTTCTGGCTCAACAGTATCGCCTGTTCGAACGAGCCTGGTTTGTCGTTGAGGAATGGCAGCACAGTGCGCAGTGGCGCGAGCACTCATTGTGGCTGGGCGACTATCGCGTGGTGATCGACGCCAAGCCGATTGAAGGCATCCGTGACGTCTCGGCACTGACTTACGATCCAGATCGACGCAGTCTGTTCAGCGTCACCAACAAGCCGGCCAAGGTGATCGAGCTGAGTCTGCAGGGTGAGCTCAAACGCACCATCGATCTGGAAGGATTCGGCGACCCCGAAGCTATCGAATACATCGCCCCCGGTGTCTACGTGATTGCCGATGAGCGCGAGCAGCGCCTGGTCAAGGTGCGTATCGACGATAACAGTCGTGTGCTGAATGCCGCCGACTTCCAGCAGCTATCTCTGGGTATCGGCCTCAATGGCAACAAGGGCTTCGAGGGGTTGGCCTACGATGCGAAGAATCAGCGTCTGCTGGTGGCCAAGGAGCGCGATCCGGTACGTATCTTCGAGGTGCTTGGTTTCCCCCACGTCGATGAGAGCAAGCCGTTGGCGCTGCAGGTCAATACCGACCCGAAGCGTGATGCCCGCTTGTTCGTGCGCGATCTTTCCAGCCTTGATTTCGATGCGGCAACGGGCCACATGCTGGCGCTGTCGGACGAATCACGCTTGGTGATCGAGCTGAACGCCGACGGCAAGCCTGTCAGCACCCTGTCGCTGCTGCGTGGGCAACATGGCCTGCAGCGCAGTGTGCCGCAGGCCGAGGGCGTGGCAACGGACGACGATGGCAACCTGTACCTGATCAGCGAGCCGAATCTGTTCTACGTGTTCAAGAAGCAGGGCGACTAATTCGTCTGGTCGTCGGTCGGCGCGCCCGGTGCATTGTTTTGCACCGACTCGATGCCATTCTTGCAACTGGCGGCACTGGCATACATCTGACTTTGCCCGACCACTTGGCCGTTGGTGGCCATGAGCAGGAAGTAGTGTTTGTCGTTGCTCGAGGTTTTGCTCTCGAAGGCGCCGTCGCGTTGTGAGTTCTTCTTCACCGATTCGATGCCGTTGAGCGCTGAATCCTTGGCCTTGTACATCTCACTGCTGAGGATGACCTGGCCATTGCTCGCCAGCAGGTTGAAGTGGAACTGGCCGTCTTTGGCCTTCTTCAGTTCGAATTTTCCAGCCATTTTCGTTTCTCCCTGAGCGTCCGGTGAGATACCGGAGCGGTGCCCAGCAAGCGTAGTTCATAAATGCGAGTGGCTCTTGCCGACATGGGTATGGCCATCGTCCGGCAGCGGTTGCACGCCACCGCTGACGTTGAGCTGGCGCAGGATGCCGCAGTCCTCTGCTTCCTGCGGGCCGTTGCAACGGTCGCGCAGTTCGGTGAGTTGGTCGCGCAACGCCAGCAGGCTGTTGATGCGTGCCTCGACGTGCTCGATGTGTTCGTCCACCAGGCTGTTGATCCCGGCACAGTTCTCGTGCGGCAGGTCACGCAGGGCCAGCAGCCGCTGGATCTCTTCCAGGGTCATGTCCAGCGTCCGGCAGTTGCGGATGAATACCAGGCGCTCCAGGTGCGGAGCGCCATACAGGCGGTAGTTACCTTCGCTGCGTGCGGGCGCCGGGAGTAACCCTTCGCGCTCGTAATAGCGCACGGTTTCCACCTGGCAGCCGGCCTTTTTCGCCAATTCTCCGATTTTCATGGGTTCGCCTTCGTGAGTGCTTGACCCTATAGTGACTACAGGGTGTGTACTCGGCAACAGATACCCGACGGAGACTTGCCATGAGCCGTTGCTGCGACCACTCGCACGAACAGCCGCCTGCCCACCACGAACATGCCCACGACCACGCCGGGCATGATCACGATGCTCATCAGCAGTCCATGGACGAGCCGCTGAGTGGCCCACTGAACACCCGCATTCGTATCGAGCAGATGGACTGTCCCACGGAAGAACGCCTGATCCGTGATGCACTGGGTCGGCTACCGGGCGTGGCGGGCCTGCAATTCAATCTGCTGCAGCGCGTGCTTACCGTCAGCCATGGCGAAGGGGCGCTGGCGCAGGTGGTGCCGGCGATTCGTGCGCTGGGCTTCACTGCGCAGGTAGAGGACGAAAGCACCGCTGATCAGTCCGCGGCGCCACCCGTGCAAAAGCCCTGGTGGCCGCTGGCGTTGGCCGGGGTGGTGGCGACCGCTTCCGAGGTCGTGCATTTTGCCGAGCTCGGTCCGGACTGGCTGGTGGCACTGCTGGCGGTGGCCGCCATCCTGATGTGCGGGCTGAACACCTACAAGAAGGGCTGGATCGCCCTGAAGAATCGCAACCTCAACATCAATGCGCTGATGAGCATCGCCGTGACCGGCGCCGTGCTGATTGGCCAGTGGCCGGAAGCCGCGATGGTGATGGTGCTGTTTACCCTGGCCGAACTGATCGAGGCGCGCTCGCTGGATCGGGCGCGCAATGCGATTCGCGGGCTGATGGATCTGGCACCACCACGTGCGACGGTGCAGCAGGCCGATGGCGCTTGGCAGGAGGTCGATGTGCAATTGATCGGCCTGGGCGCCGTGGTGCGTGTGCGTCCCGGTGAGCGCATCAGCCTCGACGGTGAGGTAGTCGGCGGCTCGTCGACGGTCAACCAGGCGCCGATCACCGGGGAAAGCCTGCCGGTGGAGAAGGGCGTTGGCGATCCGGTGTTCGCGGGCACCATCAACGAGGCCGGCTCGCTGGAGTTCCGCGTAACCGCGGCGGCACGCGATACCACCCTGGCGCGCATCATCCATGCGGTCGAGGAGGCACAGGGTTCGCGTGCACCGACCCAGCGTTTCGTCGATCAGTTCTCGCGCATCTATACCCCGGCGGTGTTCGCATTCGCTCTGGCGGTCGCCGTGCTGCCACCGCTGCTGATGGGCGGCGCCTGGCTCGACTGGGTCTACCGCGCCCTGGTGCTGCTGGTGGTGGCGTGCCCCTGTGCCCTGGTGATCTCCACGCCGGTGACCATCGTCAGTGGCCTGGCGGCGGCGGCGCGCAAGGGCATCCTGATCAAGGGCGGCGTGTACCTGGAGAACGGCCGGCATCTGGCGCTGCTGGCGCTGGACAAGACCGGCACCCTGACCCATGGCAAACCGGTGCAGACCGACAGCCTCGATCTGCTGGATACCGATGAGCCGTCACCTGCCATCTGGGCTGCAAGCCTGGCCGCGCGTTCCGACCATCCGGTTTCCCGGGCATTGGCTCAGCACGCCGCAGAGCAAGGGCAGGCGCTGCATGAGGTCGAGGACTTCGAGGCGCTGCCAGGGCGCGGCACCAAGGGCGTGGTCGATGGCACGCTGCTTTATATAGGCAACCATCGCCTGGTCGAAGACCTCGGACTCTGCTCCGCGCAGTTGGAAGAGCGTCTGGAGGCACTGGAGCGTCAGGGCAAGAGCGTGGTGGTGTTGTGCGACGAACAGCGCGCGCTGATGCTTTTCGCCGTCGCTGACACGGTGCGCCAGACCAGCCGCGAGGCAGTCGCCGAACTGCACGAACTGGGTGTGCGCACCTGCATGCTCACCGGTGACAACGCCCACACCGCGGCGGCCATCGCCGAGCAGGTCGGCGTCGATGAGGCGCGCGGCGACCTGCTGCCGGCGGACAAGCTGGCCTGGGTCGAGGCGCGGCAGGCGCAGGGCAAGGTCGTCGGCATGGTCGGCGATGGCATCAACGATGCCCCGGCGCTGGCCAAGGCCGAGATCGGCTTCGCCATGGGCGCCGCCGGCACCGACACGGCCATCGAGACGGCGGATGTCGCCCTGATGGACGATGACCTGCGCAAGATTCCCGCGTTCGTGCGCCTGTCGCGGCAGACTCACGCGATTCTCGTGCAGAACATCGTCCTGGCGCTGGGTATCAAGGCGATCTTCCTGGCCATGACTCTGACGGGCGAGGCGACCATGTGGATGGCCGTGTTCGCCGATATGGGCGTGAGCCTGATGGTGGTATTCAACGGCCTGCGCCTGCTGCGCAAATGAAGGAAGGCGATATGAACATGGAACTGCAAGTGGCCATCGAAGAGGCCTTCGCTCAGGCGCAACACGAACTTCGGGCTCGCCACAGTGCCGCTGCACTGGTCTGGCTGGAGCGTGCGCACATCCTCACGCAGCGGCGCCCGTGGCTGCATGCGCGTTCGCACTGGCTGATGCTGCAGGCAGGCTGGCAGTTGGGTGATCTACGCGAGGTACTGGGGCAGATTCCGCGAATCCTGGCGGCGCTGTTGTTCTCGCGCATCTGGGTGCCGATAGGTAATACCGGGCGGGCCCGGGTGAGTGCCTTCGTGCCGATGCCGGTTTCCGAGGAGCTGCAGGTATTGCTGGCACCGGAACGCTGAGAGATAAGGCCGGAAATACTGCTTCCGGCCTTCTGGTACAAGGCCTCAGAACTGGTATTGCAGGCCGAGGTTGTAGCTGGCCTGGTTGCCGTCACTATGCTGCAGGCGACCACCCCCCTCGAGGTAAATAGCGAAGGCATCGTTAACGGCCAACTGGGCACCAAGACGACCACGGGCGAAGTGCTTGTCGTTGTCATAGGTATTAATGGTGCGGCGTATCGATCCATCTGCCTGACTGGTCAGTAGGAAGTCGTCGCTTAAACCGTCACCCAGCTCTTCGACCCAGGCCAGGCTGGCGTAGGGTTGCAGGTGCATGCCGTTATCCAGGGCGAGGCTGCCCTGTACTTGCCAGCCGAGGCTGAGCTCCAGCGAGTCGAAGCGCTCGTCATCGAAGCGCAGGGCTGTGCGCAGGGATGACTTCTCGCTGAAACCATCGACCTTGTACTGGCGGTAGTCGATACCCAATTGCGGGCCGGTGCGCCAATTGCCAAGCTGCCATTCATAGCCACCGAGCAGGCTCCCTCCTAGGAAGGTGGCTTCGGTGTTGCTGGAGAATCGGTGGTCGAGCAGTACGGGGCCGCCGGCATTACCCTGGATGAACACTGAGCGATCCAGATCGAAGCTGGTACGCCCGACGCTCAGGTCGGCATTCAGCCATAGCGGCCCGGCATTGCCAAGAAGGGCATAGAGGCCTGCCTGCCAGGTGTTGCTGTCCACGTTGCCGCCGTTTTCGAGGTCGTCCTTGCCACGGCTGAAGCTCAGGCCGGCGCCGACATTCAGCCACTCGTTCAGTTGCTTGTCGCCAAACAGGTAGACGGTCGCCTGCTGCGAGCGCTGCTCTGGTTCGCTGTCTATGCCGCCCTTGGGCGTGATCTGGCCCTCGATACCGATACTGGCGTCGCCGCTGCCGACTTCGCGCGGGCTGGCGCGCAGTGTTTGCCAACGGCGCTCCAGCAGGTATTGATGAGTCTGCTTTTGCCGCTTCAGGGTGTCTTCCAGGGTACCGAGCATGGCCCCACCAGACTGCGCCGCGTAGCGCAGATCGGTATTGGTGGCCTCCAGTACCAGGCGGGTCAGCAGGCGCGAATAGTCACGCAGGCGCTGGGCGATGCGCTCTTCGCCCAGGGCACCGACCAGCACCGCTTCGTTGTCGAGTGCCGGGTTGTGCCAGGTCTGGCCGCCTGGAATGGCAGGGTTGGTGGTCTGGTCGTAACCGTCGAGCGCGCCGATGTCCCAGTTCGTGGCTTCCACGAATAGCACCGGAATGCCCAGGTTCTCGAAGCTTTCACCGTCGCTGCAACAGCCTGTGCCCGCCGGATAGCCGGGGTTGAGGCCAGGGTTGGTGTGCAGGTCGATGCCCAGCTCCTCGGCGATGCGCAAGGTGTGTTCGCGCAACGAGGCCAGCTCCGGCGCGGCCGTGCTGTCGGAGCCGGCGTGGGCGTACATCATGTCGCCAGTGACCAGGCTGTCGATGTTGATCATCCCGATCAGATTCGCCCGTGCCTCTGCATCGAGTGCAGCAACGTAGGCGCGTGAACCGCGCAGGCCTTCCTCCTCGGCGCCGAAGCCGATGAAGGTCACGCCGTCTTCGAACGACAGACCGGCCAGGTTGCGGGCTATTTCCGTCAGCACGCCCGCGCCGGAGGCATTGTCGTCCAGGCCCTGCAGGGTGGGGCGGCCGAAGAAGGTGTCGAAGTGGGCGCCGACCACCAGATTCCTGCCGGTCACGCCGCTCGCCTCGACGATGACGTTCTGCGAGCTGCGATTACCCGCCCAGGTGAAGTCCTGGCGTGAGGTGTTGTAGCCGGCCGCCGAAAGGCGTTGCTCCATCCAGTCGGTAGCGCCTGCGAAGTTGGCGGTACCGCGATAGCGGCCAGGGTAGTCGTTGATCAGCGTGTCGACGGTGACGCCGGCGTATTCGCCGTACTGGTAAGCCATGGCCAATGGCGACAACAGAGTGCCGGCAAGGCCCATGCCCAAGATGAGGGGTTTTATCACATCATGCTCCTGATGGTGTTTGTTATGTGGCGTGTGGGTCAGAGCAGGATGTGGGCCTTAAATGGGGCATTACAGGGAGGTGACGCCCGGCATTGGGAGAAGTGTCGCGTCTTTGTAATACTTCATTGAAAATCAAGAGTGCTTGGCATTTGCTGTGCACGAATATGTGACGCCGTCGTGCTTGCCTGGTGCAAATTGGTGCTTGAGCGAGGGCGGCGCGGGGCCGCCCTCAGGTGCTCAGCGCTTGAGCGTTTTCACGCCTTCGGCGGTGCCGAGCAGCAGCAGGTCGGCCGGGCGGGCGGCGAACAGGCCGTTGGTGACCACGCCGACGATGGCGTTGATATCCGCTTCCAGTTTCACCGGGTCGGTGATGGCCATGTTGTGCACATCGAGGATGATATTGCCGTTGTCGGTCAGCACGCCTTCGCGGTACACCGGGTCGCCGCCCAGTTTCACCAGCTCGCGGGCCACATGGCTGCGGGCCATGGGGATGACTTCCACCGGCAGCGGGAATTCGCCCAGCACCGGCACCAGCTTGCTGGCGTCGGCGATGCAGATGAAGGTACGCGCCACGGCCGCGACGATCTTCTCGCGGGTCAGGGCCGCGCCGCCGCCCTTGATCAGATTCAGGTGCTCGTCGCTCTCGTCGGCGCCGTCGACGTAGAACTCCAGCTCGCTGACGCTGTTGAGGTCGTACACCGGGATGCCGTGGCCCTTCAGACGTGCAGCGGTGGCTTCGGAGCTGGCCACGGCGCCGTCGAATTCCAGCTTGTGCTTGGCCAGCGCGTCGATGAAGAAGTTGGCGGTGGAGCCGGTGCCAACGCCGACGATGCTCTTGCTGTCGAGGCGGGGAAGGATGGTGTCGACGGCGGCCTGGGCCACGGCTTGTTTCAGCTGATCCTGGTTCATCGCGGGTGTGCGCCTGCAGGGTGTAGGGAAAAGAGGCGCGAATTATAGCCGCAAGTGGCGCGCAGACGGGGCATCCGCTCGGCAAAACCCCGCGTTTCGTATGGTCGCCCGGCGCGCCGCTGGGGTAGACTCGGCAGCCCCTTCCAAGCCCGAACGCCAGCGAAATCGCCATGCTCGAACAGTACGTGAAGAAGACCCTCACCTCGCGCGTCTACGACGTCGCCGTGGAAACCCCGCTGCAACCCGCCCGTCAGCTCAGCGAGCGCCTGGGCAATCAGATTCTGCTCAAGCGAGAAGATCTGCAGCCGGTGTACTCGTTCAAGATTCGTGGCGCCTACAACAAGCTGGCGCAGCTTTCCGCCGAAGAACTGGCCCGTGGCGTGGTCACCGCCTCGGCCGGCAACCATGCCCAGGGCCTGGCGCTGGCCGCCAAGCACATGGGCGTGAAGGCGACCATCGTCATGCCGCGCACCACGCCCGAGCTGAAGGTGCAGGGCGTGCGCTCCCGTGGCGGCAAGGTGGTGCTGCATGGCGACGCCTTCCCCGAGGCGCTGGCCCATTCGCTCAAATTGGTCGAGGAGAAGGGCTACACCTACATCCATCCCTACGACGATCCACTGGTGATCGCCGGGCAGGGCACGGTGGCGATGGAGATCCTGCGTCAGCACCAGGGCCGTCTCGATGCGGTATTCGTCCCGGTCGGCGGCGGCGGCCTGATCGCCGGCATCGCCGCCTACATCAAGTACCTGCGCCCGGAAGTGAAGGTGATCGGCGTCGAGCCAGACGACTCCAATTGCCTGCAGGCCGCCATGGCCGCTGGCGAGCGCGTGGTGTTGCCGACAGTGGGGCTGTTCGCCGATGGCGTGGCCGTGGCGCAGATCGGTCAGCACACCTTCGATATCTGCAAGGATCACGTCGACGAGGTGATCAGCGTCAGCACCGACGAGATCTGCGCGGCGATCAAGGACATCTACGACGACACCCGCTCGATCACCGAGCCGGCCGGCGCCCTGGCCGTGGCCGGGATCAAGAAGTACGTCGAGCGCGAAGGCGTCGCCGGCCAGGTGCTGGTGGGCATCGATTCCGGCGCCAACGTCAACTTCGACCGCCTGCGCCACGTCGCCGAGCGCGCCGAGCTGGGCGAGAAGCGCGAGGCGATCATCGCCGTGACCATCCCCGAGCAGCCGGGCAGCTTCAAGGCCTTCTGCGAGGCGGTTGGCAAGCGCCAGATCACCGAGTTCAACTATCGCTATCACACTGATCGCGAAGCGCACATCTTCGTCGGTGTGCAGACCCATCCGGAGAATGACCCGCGCCAGGCGCTGGTCGAAGGCCTGCGTGCGCAGGGCTTCCCGGTGTTGGACCTGACCGATAACGAACTGGCCAAGCTGCATATCCGCCACATGGTCGGTGGCCATGCTGCTGGCGTCGATGACGAGATGGTGCTGCGCTTCGAATTCCCTGAGCGGCCGGGTGCACTGTTCAACTTCCTGCAGAAGCTGGGTGGGCGCTGGAACATCTCGATGTTCCACTACCGCAACCACGGCGCTGCCGATGGCCGCGTGCTGGCCGCCCTGCAGGTGCCAGCGGACGAACGCCATCTGGTGCCGGCGGCGCTGGACGCCATCGGTTATCCCTACTGGGATGAAAGCGAGAATCCGGCCTACAAGCTGTTTCTGGGCTGATGCCTTCGAGCTCGTAGGGCGGGTGTAACCCGCCAGAGCGCGTTGGCGGGTTACACCCGCCCTACCTAAAAAGGAAGTCTCGATGGAACACTATTTGCTGGTTCGTATTCTCCACAGCGCCCCAGGCGTGTTGTTGCTGCTGGGCCTGATCGCCCACGGATTCATGCTGTTCAAGGCGCAGCGCGGTGGCGATGCCGCCGTGCTGGCGCGCAAACTGCGCGTGACCCTGCTGTTCAGCTTCCCAGCATTCGCCGTGCTGGCGCTGAGCCTGCCGGTCACTGGCTACTGGCTGGTGGACACCGCCGGCTGGCCGCTGGGGCAGACCTGGCTGCTGCTGGGCAGCATTCTCTATGCGCTGATGATGCTGCTGGGTTTGCTGCTGGCCGGTCGCCTGGCCGTCTGGCGTGCGCTGGGTGATGCGCCAGCGCCAACAGCGTTGAAGCGTCTGTGCCTGATCTATGCCGGGCTGATTCTGGTACTGCTGATCGCCATCATGGCGTTGATGGGCGCCAAGCCGGCTTGAGCAGGTCGGCGGGCTGCTCGCTTCGCTCGCGAGACCGCCCTACGTAGGGCGGTGGCGCTCAACGCAGCGAGATCACCGGCCAGCCGCGTTCGGTGGCGGTGGCGCGCAGCACGTCGTCCGGGTCGACTGCCACGGGATTGGCCACCGCTTCGAGCAGCGGCAGGTCATTGCGTGAGTCGCTATAGAAGTAGGCCCCGTCGAGGTTGTACCCCGTCTCTGCCAGCCACTCGTTCAGCCGCGTCACCTTGCCGTCCTGGTAGCACGGCGTGCCGGTGATCTGCCCGGTATAGCGGCCGTCCTGCATGCCGCATTCGGTAGCGATCAGCGTCTCCACGCCCAGGCGTTCGGCGATGGGCGCGGTGACGAAACGGTTGGTGGCGGTGATGATCACCAGCTTGTCACCTGCGGCGCGGTGCTCGGTCAGCAGTGCCTCGCCCTTGGCCAGAATGATCGGCTCGATCACCTCGGCCATGAACTCGCGGTGCCACTGCGCGAGTTGCGCCATATCGTGGCGGCCGAGAATGGCCTGGCTGAAATTCTGATAGGCCACTACGTCCAGTTTGCCGGCACAGTAATCGGCATAGAAGGCATCGTTGCGCGCGAGGTACTCGGCTGCGTCGACCAGGCCGCGCTGGCAGACGAATTCGCCCCAGCTGTGGTCGCTGTCGCCAGCCAGCAGGGTGTTGTCGAGATCGAAAAGGGCCAAGCGCACGGTTCGTTACCTGTTCTGTGGAAAGGGGAGGCGCGCCAGAATAGCCGCTTTGCCGGGGGTTTCAAACTGCACCTAAACCCGCGTTGCTGCTGTCGCCGGCTTTGTGGAACAATGCCGGAACTTGCGTGTACGAGGTTGCTTGCCGTGATCGATTCTGATGGTTTCCGCCCGAATGTCGGCATCATCCTGACCAATGATTTCGGCCAGGTGCTCTGGGCCAGGCGTATCAACCAGGATGCGTGGCAGTTTCCCCAGGGCGGCATTAATGATCGTGAATCGCCGGAAGAGGCGCTTTACCGTGAACTGAATGAAGAGGTTGGCCTCGAAGAGCAGGATGTGAATATCCTCGCCTGCACCCGAGGCTGGTTGCGTTATCGTTTGCCGCAGCGTCTGGTGCGCACGCACAGCCAGCCGCTGTGCATCGGACAGAAGCAGAAGTGGTTTCTGCTGCGTCTGACCGGAGCTGAAGACCGCGTACGCATGGACCTGACCGGCAAGCCCGAATTCGATGGTTGGCGCTGGGTCAGTTACTGGTACCCGCTGGGTCAGGTGGTCACATTCAAGCGCGAGGTGTATCGCCGTGCGCTCAAGGAACTCGCCCCGCGCCTGATAGTGCGCGACTGATACGGACCCCAATCGAGCATGCTCAATACGCTGCGCAAGATCGTCCAGGAAGTGAATGCCGCCAAGGATCTCAAGGCGGCATTGACGATCATTGTGCAACGGGTGAAGGAGGCGATGGGCAGTCAGGTCTGCTCGGTCTACCTGCTCGATCCGGAAAGTAACCGTTTCGTATTGATGGCCACCGACGGCCTCAACAAGCGCTCCATCGGTAAGGTCAGCATGGCGCCCAGCGAGGGTCTGGTCGGCCTGGTCGGTAGCCGCGAGGAACCCCTGAACCTCGAAGATGCCGCAGGCCACCCGCGCTATCGCTACTTCGCCGAGACCGGCGAGGAGCGCTATGCATCCTTCCTCGGTGCACCGATCATCCACCACCGCCGCGTGATGGGCGTGCTCGTCGTGCAGCAGAAGGAGCGTCGCCAGTTCGACGAGGGCGAAGAAGCCTTCCTGGTCACCATGAGCGCGCAGCTCGCCGGGGTCATCGCCCATGCCGAGGCGACCGGTTCGATTCGTGGCCTGGGGCGCCAGGGCAAAGGCGTGCAGGAGGCCAAGTTCGTCGGCGTGCCGGGTGCGCCGGGGGCAGCGGTCGGAACCGCTGTCGTGGTGCTGCCCCCGGCCGATCTCAATGTAGTTCCAGACCGAAGCGTCGATGACATCGCCGCCGAACTGGAACTGTTCGACAAGGCGCTGGGTTGGGTGCGCGAGGACATGCAGGAGCTGTCCGAGAAGCTCGCCACCCAACTGCGCAAGGAAGAGCGCGCGCTATTCGACGTTTACCTGATGATGCTCGAGGACGCCGCACTGGGTAACGAGGTGCGCAAGATCATCCGCACCGGCCAGTGGGCGCAGGGCGCCTTGCGCCAGGTGGTGCTCGACCACGTCAAGCGCTTCGAATTGATGGATGATGCTTACCTGCGCGAGCGCGCCAGCGATGTGCGCGACTTGGGCCGCCGCCTGCTGGCCTACCTGCAGGAAGAGCGCAAGACCTCGCTGGTCTATCCCGACAACACCATTCTGGTCAGTGAGGAGCTTTCGCCGGCGATGCTTGGCGAAGTCCCGGAAGGCAAGCTGGTCGGTCTGATCTCGGTAACCGGTTCGGGCAACTCCCATGTGGCGATCTTCGCCCGCGCCATGGGTATTCCCACGGTGATGGGCGTGGTCGACCTGCCGTATTCGAAGATCGACGGCATCAAACTGATTGTCGACGGCTACCACGGCGAAGTCTTCACCAACCCCAGCGAGCTGCTGAGCAAGCAGTACGCCGATGTGGTCGAGGAGGAGCGCCAGCTCACCGAGGGCCTCGACGCCCTGCGTGCGTTACCCTGCGAAACGCTCGATGGCCATCGCATGCCTCTGTGGGTCAACACCGGCCTGCTCGCCGACGTGGCCCGTGCCCAGCAGCGTGGTGCCGAGGGTGTCGGCCTGTATCGCACCGAAGTGCCGTTCATGATCAACGAGCGCTTCCCCAGCGAGAAGGAGCAGCTTGCTACCTACCGCGAACAGTTGCAGGCCTTCCACCCGCTGCCGGTGACGATGCGCACCCTGGATATCGGTGGTGACAAGGCGCTGTCCTATTTCCCGATCAAGGAAGAGAACCCCTTCCTCGGCTGGCGCGGTATCCGCGTCACGCTCGACCATCCGGAAATCTTTCTGGTGCAGACCCGCGCCATGCTCAAGGCCAGCGAGGGGCTGAATAATCTGCGCATCCTGCTGCCGATGATTTCCGGCATTCAGGAGTTGGAAGAGGCGTTGCACCTGATCCACAGAGCCTGGGGCGAGGTGCGTGACGAAGGCACCGATGTACCGCTGCCGCCCATCGGCCTGATGATTGAAATTCCCGCAGCGGTGTACCAGACCCGCGAGCTGGCGCGGCAGGTGGATTTCCTCTCGGTGGGTTCCAATGACCTGACCCAGTACCTGTTGGCGGTGGATCGTAACAACCCGCGTGTGGCCGATCTCTACGACTTCCTCCATCCGGCGGTGCTGCAGGCGCTGCAGAAGGTGGTCAACGACGCGCATCTCGAAGGCAAGCCGGTGAGCATCTGCGGCGAGATGGCCGGGGATCCGGCGGCGGCCGTGCTGCTGCTGGCCATGGGCTTCGATTCGCTGTCGATGAACGCCACCAACCTGCCCAAGGTGAAATGGCTACTGCGGCAGGTCACCCAGAGCAAGGCCAAGGAACTGTTGGGCCAGGTGATGAGCATGGACAACCCGCACCTGATCTACAGCACCCTGCACCTGGCGTTGCGCAATCTCGGCCTGGGCCGGGTGATCAATCCGGCGTCCAATATCCAGGCCTGATTCGTCTGTAGGAGCGAGCTCTGCTCGCGAAGCTTTTGTGCCCCAGGATTCGCGAGCAAGGCTCGCTCCCACCGCGCTGCTTACCCGCTTAAGGCGACCTCGTCGAGTACGGCGCCATGCGGGCCGAAGCTGCGCTCGATGATGCTCCAGCCGCCATTGTGCTCAAGGCTCAGCACCGTGCTGGCGCGAGTGCCATAGGCGGCGCTGGCGATGAAGACGCTCGACAGCAGGCGCTCCGTGGCCAACCCCACGCCCGTATCCGGCAGCAGCTGATCGTCCGGCTGGCTACTGTCGCTCAGCAGCCCCAGTAGTGCTTCATCCTCGCTCTCGACTTGATCGCTCAAGGCATTCTTGGCACGCAGCAGCTTCGGCCAGGGCGTGTCGAGATTGGCATTGGACATGCCGTAGATGCCGCTCTGCAGTTGCCGGGGCCGGCCTTCCGCAGAGTTGAAGTGCCAGAGCTGGTGGCGGTCGCCAACCAGCAGGTTGAACCCGGCATGGGCTGCCGAGTCGCGCATGATTCTGTCGAGATAGGCCGGTGCCGACTCCTGGCCCAGCAGGTAGTCAGCCGTCAGCGCGCCGCGTGAGCGCGGCCCGGCTTTTTGCCAGGGGTCGCGGATGTTGGTCAGCGCCGCGAAGCGACCTTGCGCAGTAACGCCGAGCCAGGTGCCGCCGGCCTGCAGGTCGCGGCCGGCGAATACGCCAGGGGCGTCCTGCCATTCACCCAGTGCGGCGCTGGGGCGCTCGTAGAACTCGTCGCGATTGGCTGCAAGGCGCAGCACCGTCGAGTTTTCGGGCTGCCAGACAAAGACGATCAGACACATGCGGATTCCTCCGGTGGCGGAGTCTGGCAGGCTAGCGAGCTCAGCCTGGGGCGGCAACCGTTCCGTCGACCCGTATGCCGTTGAGTGGGCATTTCCGCTACCATGCCGCTTTGTTTTCGGGGGTGTCGATGGAACTGCTGCTCTATCTGGTGCTGGGTTCGGCTGCCGGTGTGCTGGCCGGCCTGTTCGGCGTGGGTGGCGGCCTGATCATCGTGCCGGTGCTGGTGTTGAGCTTCACCTCCCAGGGAATGGCAACGGAAATCCTCACCCATCTGGCAGTGGGCACGTCCCTGGCGACCATCGTATTCACCTCGATCAATTCGTTGCTCGAACATCATCGCAACGGCGCGGTGCGTTGGCCGCTGTTTCGTTGGCTGGCCGTCGGTATCCTGCTCGGTGCAGCGTTAGGTGCGATGACGGCGGCGTTGATCCAGGGGCCGTTGTTGCAGAAGATCATCGGTACGTTCGCCATTGTCGTGGCGGTGCAGATGGCGCTGGACCTGAAACCCAAGGCCAGCCGCGATGTCCCAGGCAAGCCGGCGCTGACGGTGGCCGGCGGAGTGATTGGCTGGGCCTCGGCAATTTTCGGAATCGGTGGTGGTTCGTTGACCGTGCCCTATCTGGTCTGGCGCAGCGTGCCGATCCAACAGGCGGTGGCAACCTCGGCGGCTTGTGGATTGCCGATCGCCATCGCTGGTGCGCTGAGTTTCATGTTCACCGGCTGGGGGAATGCGCATCTGCCGCCGTGGAGTGTCGGTTTCGTGTACCTCCCGGCATTGCTGGGCATCGCAGTGACCAGCATGTTCTTTGCCCGTTTTGGTGCGCGCCTGGCCCATCGCCTGTCGCCACTGTTGCTCAAGCGTCTGTTCGCCCTGCTGCTGTTCAGTGTGGGCCTGAGTTTTTTCATCTAAGGAGTCCTGGATGCTGCCTTATCCGCAGATCGACCCGGTGGCCATTGCCCTCGGCCCCCTGAAAATCCATTGGTACGGCCTGATGTACCTGGTCGGCATCGGTGGTGCCTGGCTACTGGCATCGCGCCGGCTGGAGCGTTTCGATGCGACCTGGACCAAGGACAAGCTGTCCGACCTGGTGTTCTGGGTGGCCATGGGGGTGATTCTCGGTGGGCGTCTGGGCTATGTATTTTTCTATGATTTTGCCGCCTATATCGCCGAACCGGCGAAGATCCTGCGGGTTTGGGAGGGCGGTATGTCCTTCCATGGCGGCCTGATCGGGGTGATGCTGGCGACCTGGTGGTTCGGCAAGCGCAACGGCAAGAGCTTCTTCGAGCTGATGGACTTCATCGCACCGCTGGTGCCGATCGGTCTGGGTGCCGGGCGCATCGGTAACTTCATCAACGCCGAGTTGTGGGGCAAGGCCAGCGACGTGCCTTGGGCGATGATCTTCCCTACCGACCCGCAGCAGTTGGTGCGTCATCCGTCGCAGCTCTACCAGTTCGCCCTGGAAGGCGTGGCGCTGTTCACCATCCTCTGGTTCTACTCGCGCAAACCGCGCCCGACCATGGCCGTTTCCGGCATGTTCGCCGCCTGCTACGGGGTGTTCCGCTTCATCGTCGAGTTCGTCCGCGTACCCGATGCCCAGCTTGGCTACCTAGCCTGGGGCTGGCTGACCATGGGCCAGATTCTCTGCCTGCCGATGATTCTCGGCGGTATCGGCCTGATCGCCTATGCCTACAAGCGCCAGTCCGTACAAGGAGCCGTCTGATGAAACAGTACCTCGACCTGATGCGCCACGTGCGCGAGCATGGGACCTTCAAGGAAGATCGCACCGGCACCGGCACCTACAGCGTGTTCGGCTACCAGATGCGCTTCGACCTGGCAGATGGCTTCCCCATCGTCACCACCAAGAAGTGCCACCTGCGCTCGATCATCCACGAGCTGCTGTGGTTCCTGCAGGGTGACACCAACATCAAGTACCTCAAAGACAACGGCGTCAGCATCTGGGATGAGTGGGCCGACGAGAACGGCAACCTGGGCCCCGTCTACGGTTACCAGTGGCGCAGCTGGCCGGCGCCCAACGGCGAGTCCATCGATCAGATCGCCAAGCTGATCGAGATGATCAAGAAGAACCCGGACTCGCGTCGCCTGATCGTCTCGGCCTGGAACCCCGCGCTGGTCGAGCAGATGGCGCTGCCACCGTGCCACGCGCTGTTCCAGTTCTACGTCGCCGACGGCAAGCTCAGCTGTCAGCTCTATCAGCGTTCGGCCGACATCTTCCTCGGCGTGCCTTTCAACATCGCCAGTTATGCGCTGCTGACGCTGATGGTGGGGCAGGTCTGCGGCTTGCAGCCGGGTGAGTTCATTTGGACCGGCGGCGACTGCCACCTGTACGCCAACCATATCGAGCAGACCGACCTGCAGCTGACCCGCCAGCCGCTGCCGCTGCCGACCATGAAGCTCAATCCCGAGGTGAAGGACCTGTTGGCCTTCAAATTCGAGGACTTCGAACTGGTGGGTTACGAAGCGCACCCGCATATCAAGGCGCCGGTGGCAGTGTAGGCAAGCGGGGGCTGGGCGTTTTTCCGCTTCAGCCCACCGGTTGCATGGAAAGGTCGCTGCGCAGGCGCTCTACCTGTTCGGCGCGCTCGGCCTCTTCCAGGCGTGCGCCTGGGTTCAGTGACGACCATTGCGGGTGAGCGCGCGCCACGTTCAGTGGTGCGGGCAGCTTGCCCTGACGCCACAGGGTTTCCTGCGGGGCGTTGAGGCTGATGGCGTCCATCGCGGCGTGTCCGCGCACGTCCAGTACGGCCAGCAATTGCTGCTGACGCAGGGCGAGCAGGCGCAGCACGGCGTCGTCGACGGTCAGTTCGCGCTGGCCCTTGAGTTTTCCCTTCAAGCGCTCCCCGTAGTTACGCAGGGTCTGCGCGCTGCCGCCGATCACTGCGCCCAATGCGGCAGCTGTGCCCATGGTGAGGCCGCCGACCAGCAGGTCGACGCCGACGCCCGTGGCGGCGCCGGCCGCCATGCCGCCACCGACCTTGATGCCCAGCTGCTTCAGCGTTTCCGGGTTGAACAGGTCGTCGCCCCAGCGGCCGTCGAGCAGCGGCAGGTCAGCCGCTTTGGCGTCACTGCTGCGGAAAGCGTACAGGCGTAGCAGGGCCTCGACGCAACGCTGCTCGCGCTGGCGAATGGCCGTGCGCAGCTCGCTGATGGCGCCCTGTTCCAGCACGGGTTGGGCGGCGACGCTGCGGCGGCACGCGGCGCAGTCGATCAGCAGCTCGGCGATCAGACGGTTGCCGGCCTGGCGACGGGCCTGGCGCTGGGCTTCGTGATCCTCGATCAGTCGTTGCAGCTGCGGGCGCGAACGCTCCAGTAGCAGGGCCAGGCTTTCGTACAGACGTCGTTCACCGTCTGCAGGTGGTGCCACGCTGTCGAACGCCACCAGGGCATGCAGGCCGAGGCGGGCCAGGGCTTCGCGCCACTCTGCTTCGCGGTGGCTGGCGCTGGCGACGAAGTTCAGCACCGGCAGTAGCGGCCGGCCGCACATGGTCAGTATCGCCAGCTCGTCGCGGTACTTGGCCAGTACCGGCTCGCGCACGTCGATCACGTAGAGACCGGCATCGGAGGCCTGCAACTGGCGCAGTACCTTGGCTTCCTGTTCGTAGCGCTGGCGTGCTTCGCTGCCTTCGAGAAAACGCGCCAGACGTGCCGGGCCGTCCAGCCGCTCGCCGGGGCGGTCGAGACGCTCCAGGTAGTCGAGCAGGGCGATGGCGTCTTCCAGGCCGGGGGTGTCGTACAGCTCCAGCAGCGCCTGGCCATCCACCGACAGGCGCGCACCTTCGACATGGCGGGTGGTGCTGGCGCGGGGCGAGACTTCGCCGAAGTCGACGTCGCGGGTCAGGGTGCGCAACAGCGAGGTTTTGCCGACGTTGGTGTGGCCGACCAGGGCCAGTTTCAGTGGCTCAGTCATGTCCGCTCTCCAGCCAGTTCAGCGGCGCCGTATCGCCATGCTGCAGCTCCAGGCTGGCGATCGCCTTATGCCAGTCCGTCAGGCGCGCACTGTCCAGGCTCTCACCGGGTGTCGGCGGCAGCAGCCAGATGCGCGTGGCCGAGGCCGAGCGCGCCAGTTCGCCGATCAGCGCCAAGGTGCCACGATCCGGTGAGCGGCGCGGGTCGCAGGCGATGGCCAGGCGTTCGGGCGGGAAGCGGGTCAGCTGTTCGAGTAACTGACGGCGCTGTTCGCGGCTGTCGATCACCCCGGCATCGGCCACACCCTTGGGCAGCGACGCAGGCGGCCAGGGGCGGCGCTCGTCCAGTTCGATGCCGAGCAGCAGCGCGCCGCTGCCAGGTTGCGCGCTGGCGCCGCCTTGCGGTTGGTGCAGGGCGGCGGGCGCCAGGTCGCAGATGCCCAGGCGTTCGCTGTCCGGTTGCAGGCGTTGGCGCAGCAGGCCATAGCCGGGCAGGTCGAGATCCAGGCACAGGGCGCCTTTGCCGGACTGCCAGCGCCATAGGCACAGCAGCATCAGCAGCAGGCGCGGCAGCAGGCCGTAGACCAGCACCACGCCGACCAGCCAGCCGGCCCAGCTCTGCCGGGCTGCTTCGCTGGCGATGGCGGCATCGCCGCTGGCGCGAATGACGTCGATGTCTGGCAGGCTGAAGCCGAGCAGCGCGGGCAGGGCGCCGATGGCCTGGGTCAGGGCGATGAAGGTGTCGCCACCAAGAATGGTGGTTTCCCAGACGAAGCCGTAGCGGCGGGTGGCGAGCAGCAACAGCAGGGTGACCAATGCCGCGAGCATGGCCAGCGTCCACAAGCCGTTGACCATCAGGCCCAGGCCCCAGTGGGTCAGGCGCTGGCGTTGCAGCATCAGCAGCAGGGCCGGGGCTAACTGCGCGGCGCTGGCGTCGCGTGCCAGTTTTTCACTGAGCCACAGCCACAGGCGGCCGAGCGCGCCAGGGTGATCACGGGTCAACAGCAGGCCCAGCAGCCAGCCGAGCAGCATCAGCAGGTTGAGCCCAAGCAGACTGCCCAGTGCCCAGAACACATTGACGGGGTGGCGCCCGTCACCCAGCGCCGCGAAGGCCAGGCCGAAGCCGCTGAGCAGGGCCAGCAGCGCTAGCAGCCCACCGGCCAGGCGTGCACCTTGCAGCCAGTGCAGCAAAGCCTGCCACTGACCATCACGGCGGGCCAGGTGCAGGGCGCGATGCTGGATGCGCTCGGCCAGTTCAACCTGCTCGGCACGAGCCAGGCGATTGGCCTCGCTGTCTTCGAGCGGGCCGGCATGGTCTTCGCGCAGGCGAATGGTCTCGCTGAGCCAGAGGCGTTGGAAGGGTGTAGGGGAGGAGGCGTCTGTCACGCGGCGTCTCGTCATTCGGATCAGGGGTTGAGAATAACCCCTGATCCGTCTCGGTGCGAATCAGCGCTGCTCGCGCAAACGCACGGCGATATCCGGCTGGTCGATGAAGAGGCCATCGATACCGGTGGCGAGGAAGGCACGCAGCTCGGCGTTGATATCGCCGCGCTCGCTCGGTTCGCTGCCGTTACGCAGACGGGTGGGCAGGAAGGCATTTTCAGCGCGGAAGGTGTAGGGATGCACCTTGAGCCCGGCCGCATGGGCGTCACGTACCAGGCTGGTCGGCTCTGTGAGGTTACCGGTGGTATCACGCGGGATGATCATGCCTTTCTCCGGGCCGATGCCGCTGGCGTAACGCGCGATGTTTTTCAGACCTTCTGGCGTGATCATCTGTTGATAGTCAAGACCGCTGCCAAGCACTTGCTGGTCGTAGGGCTGACCTTCTACCCACAGCAGTTGTACCAGGCGAATCGGTGTCAGCGTGCTCAGCGTCTTGAGGTTTGCCACTTCGAAGGACTGGATGAAAACGGGCGCGTCGGCGCTGTCGTAGCCGTTGCGTTCGAGCACCGCCAGCAGCGGTTTTTCCATGGCCAGGTCGAGTTGCTGGAAGTGGGTGGGGTGCTTGGTTTCCGGGTACAAACCCAGGGTTCGTTGCTGAAGGGCTTCCAGACGTTTCACCAGATCGATGATCTCCTGCAGCGTGGGAATCTCGAACTGGCCATCGAAGCGGGTATTGCCCGGTCGCTGCTGCGGGATACGTTCGATGGCGCGCAGGGTTTTCAGCTCGGCCAGGGTGAAGTCCTCACTGAACCAGCCTTCTAGGCTGCGCCCGTCGACACTCTGGGTGCGTTTGCGGTCGGCGAATTCGGGGCGCTGCGCCACATCGGTGGTCAACCCCAGTTCGTTGTCATGACGGGCGACCAACTGGCCGTCGCGGGTCATCACCAAGTCGGGCTCGATGTAGTCGGCGCCTTGAAAGGCTGCCAGCGCGTAGGCCGCCAGGGTGTGCTCGGGCGCGTAACCGCTGGCGCCCCGGTGGGCGATCAGCAGGGGAGCCTTGGTTTCCCAGTTCTGGGTTTGCCTGGCGCTGGGTTGCTGCTGGGCCCAGTCGATGGCGGCCTGGACTTTATCCGAGGCGTGGCTGGTGAAGACCGCCAGTGGCAGCAGAGTGACGCCCAATACCCAGGCAGAGAGTGATGTCGACATGATGCTGGCTCCTTGCTCGTAGAATCAGCCCTTAGCCTGCTACGGTGAATGTGACGATACGACGACAGCGCTGCTGCAGCCACTGATGGGCTGCGAGGCCGCTGAGGGCTCTGTTATGCTCGCGGCCATGAAAACGACTCTACCTCTTTCTCTGATCGCCGCGCTCGCGCACAACCGCGTGATTGGCCGCGACAACCAACTGCCCTGGCACCTGCCGGCGGATCTCAAGCACTTCAAGGCGATGACGCTCGGCAAGCCGATCATCATGGGGCGCAAGACCTGGGATTCGCTTGGGCGCCCGTTGCCCGGCAGGCTCAATATCGTGGTCAGTCGCCAGGCCGGCCTCACCTTGGAAGGTGCCGAGGTATTCGCGACGCTGGAAGAGGCCGTCGAACGAGCCGACGCCTGGGCGCGTGAAGAGAATGCCGAGGAACTGATGCTGATCGGCGGCGCGCAGCTCTATGAGCTGGGGCTGGCTCAGGCTGATCGCCTCTACCTGACGCGTGTCGGCCTCGATCCCGAAGGTGATGCTTTCTTCCCCGAGGTCGACGAGGCCACCTGGCGTATGACCTCCAGCGTCGAGCACCCGGCTTCGGCCGAGACACTGCCTTACGCCTTCGAAGTGTGGGAGCGCCGCGGCGCATAATCTTGCCTGGCGTTCCGGCCATTTCTGCCGCCAGACTCCCCTGCGCGGCGCGACGGTCATTGCCTTGCCGCTGCCGTAACGTGTTTCGTGCATCCTGATTCAGGTTCTGTCATGACTGAGCAATCGCCCGTCGACGAGCGCCCGAGCGCCGTCGCTGCACTCTTCGTACGCCATCCACTCTGGGAAGATGCGCTGGCCCTCCTGTTCGGCACCGCGCTGGTGGCGCTGGGCATCGCCTTCTACAAGCATGCTGGTCTGCTCACCGGTGGCACTGTCGGCATCGCCTTCCTAGCCAACTACCAGGCCGGCTGGTCGTTCGGTCTGGTGTTCTGCCTGGTCAATCTGCCGTTCTACCTGCTCGGTATCTGGCGCATGGGCTGGGGCTTCACCTTGCGCACGGGCTGCGCGGTGATGCTGGTTTCGCTACTAGCCGAGCTGACGCCGCACTGGGTCGCCTTCGCCCACCTCAGCGCCGTGTATGCCGCGCTGTTCGGCGGCGCTGCGATGGGGCTGGGTTTGCTCATGCTGTTCCGCCACCGCGCCAGCCTGGGTGGGGTGAATATTCTCGCGCTGTATATGCAGGAGCGCTTCGGTTTCCGCGCTGGCACCGTGCAGATGGCTATCGACGCGAGCATCGTCCTGGCGGCGATTTTCGTGGTGTCGCCAGACAAGGTGCTGCTCTCGGTGCTGGGGGCGGTAGTGCTCAATCTGGTGCTGGCGATCAATCACCGGGCGGACCGCTACGTCGGCGTCAGTTGAACCCGGCAACTAACGAGGGGCTGCTTCGCTGGGGGCAGCCCCTCGTCGGTTTTCGCGGAGGCGAAATCAGCTCACTTCGGTGAACTGGATGATCTCGACCCAGTAGCCGTCCGGGTCCTTGATGAAGGCGATATCGCGCATGCGGCCGTCGGTCAGGCGTTTCTGGAAGTCCACGCCGAGGTCTTCGAAGCGCTGGCAGGCCGCCTTGATGTCCGGCACCGACACGCACAGGTGACCGAAGCCGCGTGGGTCGCTGTTGCCGCTGTGGTAGGAGAATTCCGGATCCTTCTCGGTGCCGTAGTTGTAGGTCAGCTCCAGCACGCCGGGGATGGATTTGCGCCACTGATGGCGGGCAGCCGGGTCGGCTGGGATCTGCGACTTGTCGTTGATCAGCGCGAGGAAGTACAGGCTGAACTCGGCGTCGGGGAAGTCCTTCTTCTCCAGCAGGGTGAAGCCCAGCACGCGGGTATAGAAATCCAGGGATTTTTGCAGATCCTTCACGCGGATCATGGTGTGGTTGTAGACGAAGTCGGCGGTGGCGACGTCAGGCTTGGCGGTCACGCCAGCAATGGCGTTGAGCTCGTCGAGGGTCATGGGGTTCTCCATCAGGCGGGAAAAGGCTGTATCTACCTAGATGGACGCGGTGGCCACGTTTTTCAAGGGCGTGACCTTGATCAAGCAGCGATGCCGGGGCGTTTGTAGGAGCGGCTTCAGCCGCGATTGGCTTGAGGGCGCGAGGCATTGCGGCTGAAACTGAATGCCGCACAGGCGCTCCTCCGGTCCGTATCAATGCGAAGGTTGGCGGGGCGGTGGACGGGTGAAGCGTCGTCCACCCTGCGATGGTCATCAGACCTGCAGCGTGATCAGCTCGGCCTGTACCCGCCCATTCTCGATATGCAGGATGCCCACTCCAATGGGCAGCTTGAAGCGTCGCGGCCCGGCGCTGCCAGGGTTTAGGTAAAGCACGCCGTCGCGCAGCTCATGCTGCGGCTTGTGCGAATGGCCGGCGATCACCACGTTTACGCCCTGAGCTGCCGGGTCAGTATCCAGCTGCTTGAGGTCATGCAGCACATGCAGCGTGACGCCGCCAAACGTCAGCCTCAGACGCTTGGGGATGGTGTCGGCCCAGGCGTCCTGATCGTTGTTGCCCCGCACCACCGACAGCGGCGCGATGCGCTGCAGCTCGGCGAGGATGTGCGGCCCGCCGATATCGCCGGCGTGGATCAGATGATCGACGCCTTGCAACGCTGCTAGCGCTTCAGGGCGCAGCAGGTTGTGGGTGTCGGCGATCAGGCCGATGCGCATAAGCTGATAATCATTGACACGTATTACATCCGCTCCGTGCAAATAAAGGCGGTAGAGCAGGGCTCTTTAGGTATTCAGCCGGGCCATTTAGAACCAGCGCTAATGTACGTCAGGGCCAACTGACATCCAGCACGCGTACGAACACCCTTTTCCGCTCCTCCTCCGATAGTTGGCTTTCCAATTGAATCCTTAGCTCATTGGGTGTCGAGGGTTTTGGCTTCCTTTGGGGTGGACTTTTCAGTTTCTTGCTGTCGCCAAACCAAAGCACCAAATAGATCCCGTGGCCTGCAGATTTCGGTGCATGTGCATATTGGGTAATGAGTTGATCACGCAAAGCTGTCCATAGCTTTTCGTGATCGTCACGTTTTATCTCAATTGGCAGGGCCAATAAGTTACGGTAGTCGAGATGAAGATCGGCGCGCTTGTCGCCTGCATGGTCATATTCCGGAGCAATGCCAATGCCGTGCGCATCCAGGCGTGAGCGCAAGCGGGCCAGTAGGACATCGCGGCATAGGTTCTCCCCGCGGCGGCTGCGCG
Source organism: Ectopseudomonas mendocina (assembly GCF_007049795.1). Lineage (GTDB taxonomy): Bacteria > Pseudomonadota > Gammaproteobacteria > Pseudomonadales > Pseudomonadaceae > Aquipseudomonas > Aquipseudomonas mendocina_D. The sequence continues at coordinate 164,193 of NZ_SCFY01000006.1, read as the reverse complement.
GCTGCCTAGTGGGGATATTCCAGAACATCCGATAGCCGTCGTCATTGGCGTGGCGTAGTTCATGGGAGATGTCGTCTAGATGACACAAGGTCAGGTGCATTAGATCGGCGACATTTGCTGGCGCCTGGTTGGCTAACACATCGGCGACCGCTTCCAAACCAAGGAATTGGAATTCAGCTTCCCTCTTGCGTGCTTGCTGCTGCTCCAATGTGCTCCGAATACGGTAGTGCTGAGACGCCAGGTCTGGGACACCAAGCAGGCGCTGAAGCTCATCGCGGGCCTCTACTGTCGTTTGCGTACCCAACCAGTCGATCATCCCGCGCAGTTCCTCACCCAGATCCATCGCTGCGCTGACGAAGCCTCCTCGGCCTCGTTCCATATCAGCGTGCCGGATAAGTGACTCGATCAAACGGCCCAGAATACGTTCGGGTTGGGAGGGGTGTAGGGCCTGTAGTTGAACGCCTTGCATCAGGACTTCCACCGCTAGATGCATGGCTAAATTGGCCTCCTCTGCTTCGCCGAGGCGTTGCCAGAACTCCTCTGATTCGTCAGCACTGCCAGTCAGAACCTGTAGTGCCAGCCACAGAAGGCTCTGTTCAGCATTGAGTTGAGGTGACTTCAACTTTTGCCGTGTCAGCGCAGCGAGACATTCTGGAGCAAAAATCAGAGCTGCTTTCAGCAACTGGCGCAGGTCATGGAGCTGTTGGGCCGCCGCTGTTTCGGGAAATTGCCGCAGCAATTCTGGGCTGGCGAGCTGGGCCGCTTTTGTATAGGAATTGTCCCCGCTTAGGGAATGCTCCATGCCGACCGAGGAGTTGCCTGTAGCAAAAACGCTGGCAGCGTAGAGCAACAGTACGCGGCTAAATAGTTCGGGGTACTGCTGTGCGATTTGTGCGCGCCAAGCGTCCAGCTCATCCAGCCCCGAATGTGGCGTGCAGAGACACATAGCCAACAGTATTTCGACTTGGTCATCTGATAGCTCAGCTACCTGTCCGGGTGTATCGATCCAGCTCATTTGCAGGCCTAGCAGGCACGGCAGGCTAATGTAATAACGCTTTCCGGCTTGATTCAGAACGATGATCTCTGCAGCAGAGGGCAAGTCCGAGCGCTGTAGGCATTTACGGAACCCAGATTCGGCGGCCTGCATGAGCTCATTGCCCAGATCGCTATAGTTGGCGAAGCGCTCGCTCGGGGTTTCTCCATTGATATCCAAGAAGCCGAACAGCCAAACGGTTGCCAGTTCATCAAGAAGGACGGCTGCGGCTGCACCAATAGAAATTGCGTGAAGTTCGGAGCGAAGGCTCTGGGTTCGTTGGTGTCGTTCCTCGGCTTGTTGCTTCTTGTCAGTAAGGCTTTGTGCCGCAGCTTTTACGCGCCAGTAACTTTGTTCCAAATCGCAAGTGAGCCATTCACTCAGCCAATCAGCCCTGCTTGGAAATTTCTGACCCCATTCATCCAGCACTTCCAGCGATAGTCCCCTGGCTCCGCGATCCTGCAAAAGAGCGTAAACAGCTTGCTGTAAATGAACTCTTGCTTCCGCCTCATCTGTGGTTCCGGCCAAATGCAGATGCCAAAGCCCTATATCTTCTGCTGGCTTGGCGCCATGTAGCCGAAGGGATTGATAAGGAAAGGCTTCAGCTTTGATGCATTGCTCAAGCACGGCTTTGTACTGCTGTGGGTGGCGTTCAAGCCAATTTTGAATCTTCAGCTGTGAGTCGTGATCCCGGTTGAAGTAGCCATGCTGATCTGCTCCGACGCCCAGCCAGTTAAACAGTTGCTCGCTCGTGGCCGATTCACCTAACTCATCGAGAGTATGAGCAAGCAAACGACCAATAGATCGAGAAATCATCCATTCGGATCTGTTCTTGTTGAAAACTTCCTGTTTGCCGCAAAGTCCATCCAACAGCGCTGGCAGATGTGCCTGTGGCGCTCGCTCCGGCAGCCAGCGCTCCCAGAACATCTGGTAGCTGCCGATCAGTCGAGAGTCTTTGGGAGAGTGGAAACACAGAAGTAACTCAGTGGGCGACAGATGTTCGGGGTATAGAAAATCCAGCAGTTTTCCCAGTAGCTGGTCATCGTTGTCGTCAACCTGGCTGCTGCAGATTAGCGACAGCAAGTCCTTGGCCTCAACAGGAGAGGCCATTTTAAGCCAGATACTGAGTGCGCTAGTTCTGAGTCGTGGCCAAAGCGAAGCGTCTTTGATCATCGCGAGCAGCGGTGCTGCCAAGGTGGCATCAGCATGCCCGTAATTAAGAATATCCAGCACGCAGTCCATATCTGACTGGGTCGCATCATCGCGCTCGGAGGCCAGCAGAATGCGTTGAAAGTCCTCAAGCAGCGACTCGTCTGCCAAGGCTCTGAACCCAGACATATCTTGCCAAAGGTGCCAGCGATATCCGGGGAATTTCTCCGCTTGCTGGCGCAGGGCCTGCAGCAGGTGGCGCTTGTCTGCGGTGCTGAATGGGCCGACATCGCCATACAGCACGATGCCAAGAGGATCTGCTTCTGTCAGGCGTCTGCGTATTGATGTGCTTTGTTGTGCCAACCATGCGAGCAGTCCCCGCAAGTCCGCGACTACTCCCCCGTCGAAGCCGAGTAACAGGTTAAGTAGCCGGCCATGGGGAAGACTCTCCCGATCTAGCTTGTCCGCCAGCCATCTTGCTGCCAGATATTCGGCGATGCTGCGGTGGTGAGGGATTAGATGATGGGCGTTGCCAGGGGAGGGGGTGAATAAAGCGGACTGTAGTGCTCTTCTGGCTGCAGCAGGAATCTCCGGTTTGAACTGCTTGAGTTCTGGGTAGTTATTGTCGCTGGAGTCTGAGTCGCTGGAAATGCCTACCTTGCTCGAAAGCAGCTGCACAGCGAACAACTGTCCTGCCGCTTTCAACAAGGTGTCGTTATCGACCTCTTTGGCTTCACTGGTTTGCCGGTGGCGAACATTGTTTTCTTCAGCCAGTTTCTCGCAGGCGAGTCGATAGACCTCGTTGCGGTTTTCCGGCCATTTCTCACCGCTGACGGCCCTGGCCATCAGGCCGAGCATCTGAGGGTTGCTCAGCAGCGCGGCAATACCGTGGCGCTCGGCTTGCTCGATAAAAGCTTTGGGATCGATGACGTTGTAATTGCTGTGCAGGATTTGCTGTATGTCCTCGCTGCTCAGCGGACACAGTTGCAATACCGTCAGCAGTCCATTGGGGCTGGCGTCTTGCAGATCGGCGATGTCGGTCGAGCCATACCAGTCAGCAGCGCGGCAGGAGAGCCGGAAAGCAGGTTTGCCGAGCCGAAGTAATTGTTGGCGGATGCGTAGGGGTAGGTTGTCAGCGCCTGTAGAACGGGCCTCATCCAGTGCGTCGATGAACAGGGTTTTCTCGCGCCACTCCTCTAGCGTCGGTGTCGTGTGTATAAGTTTGTTCACCGTGATATATACGCCATCGACCTCCAGAGCGGCCTGTTTCAGGGCTTCACTCTTGCCTGCTCCGGGCTCGCCCAGCAGAACCCATGCAGGCGTCATGCGAAAGTTGTCGAGTGGTAACTCTTCTAGTCTGTGTTCTTTGTCCTGCGTTTCAGCAACTATCTGCACTCGCCTGGCTACCAGCATCGTCCTTATCTCTCAAAGCCTGCATGCCTAGCAGAATACAGGGCTGATCAGTGGCGCAGAAAGCAAAGCGCCCCGCTAGTGCGGGGCGCTTTTAACACTACTGAACTGACTCAGCCTTCCAGCATCGCCTTGTCGCGTACCGCACCCTTGTCGGCGCTGGTGGCGAGCAGGGCGTAGGCCTTGAGTGCCGTTGTCACCTTGCGGGTACGCGGTGCGGCAGGTTTCCAGCCTTTCTTGTCCTGCTCGGCACGGCGGGTGGCCAGTTCTTCGTCGCTGACCAGCAGGTTGATGCTGCGGTTGGGGATGTCGATGAGGATCTTGTCGCCGTCGTTGACCAGGCCAATGGCGCCGCCTGCTGCCGCTTCCGGCGAGGCGTGGCCGATGGACAGGCCGCTGGTGCCGCCGGAGAAACGCCCGTCGGTGAGCAGGGCGCAGGCCTTGCCCAGTCCTTTGGACTTCAGGTAGCTGGTCGGATAGAGCATTTCCTGCATGCCCGGGCCGCCTTTCGGACCTTCGTAGCGGATGATGACGATGTCACCTTCCTTCACTTCGTCATTGAGGATGCCGCGCACCGCGCTGTCCTGACTTTCAAAGACCTTGGCGGAGCCTTCGAAGACGTGGATGGATTCGTCCACGCCAGCGGTTTTCACCACACAGCCATCGAGGGCGATGTTGCCGTACAGCACCGCAAGTCCACCCTCTTGGGAATAAGCGTGCTCGACGCTGCGAATACAACCATTCTCGCGGTCATCATCCAGGCTGTCCCAGCGGGTGCTCTGGCTGAACGCGGTCTGGGTGGGGATACCGGCTGGACCTGCCTTGAAGAAGTGGTGAACCGCTTCGTCGTTGGTCTGGGTGATGTCCCACTGGGCGATGGCCTCAGCCATGTTCGGGCTATGGACGGTGGCTACATCGGTGTGCAGCAGGCCGCCACGGGCCAGTTCGCCGAGGATGGAGAAGATGCCGCCAGCGCGGTGCACGTCTTCCATGTGGTACTTCTGGATGTTCGGTGCGACTTTGCACAGCTGCGGCACCTTGCGCGACAGGCGGTCGATGTCGCGCAGGTCGAAGGCGACTTCACCTTCCTGGGCGGCGGCCAGCAGGTGCAGGATGGTGTTGGTCGAACCGCCCATGGCGATGTCGAGCATCATGGCGTTCTCGAACGCCTTGAAGTTGGCGATGTTGCGCGGCAGCACCGACTCGTCGTTCTCGCCGTAATAGCGCTGGCAGAGTTCGACAGCCAGGCGGCCGGCGCGCAGGAACAGCTGCTCGCGGTCGCTGTGGGTGGCCAGGGTCGAACCGTTGCCCGGCAGGGACAGGCCCAGTGCTTCGGTCAGGCAGTTCATCGAGTTGGCGGTGAACATGCCGGAGCAGCTGCCGCAGGTCGGGCAGGCGCTGCGCTCGTACTCGGCGACCTTTTCGTCGGAGGCGCTGGAGTCGGCGGCGATGACCATGGCATCGACCAGATCCAGGCCATGGCTGGCCAGCTTGGTTTTACCCGCTTCCATCGGCCCGCCGGAAACGAACACCACCGGGATGTTCAGGCGCAGGGCGGCCATCAGCATGCCGGGGGTGATCTTGTCGCAGTTGCTGATGCAGACGATGGCGTCGGCGCAGTGGGCATTGACCATGTACTCCACGGAGTCGGCGATGATCTCGCGGCTCGGCAGCGAATAGAGCATGCCGTCGTGGCCCATGGCGATGCCGTCGTCGACGGCGATGGTGTTGAATTCCTTGGCCACGCCGCCGGCTTTCTCGATCTCGCGGGCGACCAGCTGACCCAGGTCCTTCAGGTGCACGTGGCCGGGCACGAACTGGGTGAAGGAGTTGGCGATGGCGATGATCGGTTTCTTGAAGTCTTCGTCCTTCATCCCTGTGGCGCGCCACAGGGCGCGGGCGCCGGCCATGTTGCGGCCGTGGGTGGAGGTCTTCGAGCGGTAATCGGGCATGACGGTATTCCTGCGACTAATTCGGTTGTGTGTGCGGTGAGCGTCGTCGAGCGGCAGATCGCCGCGGTGTCAGGAGGCTGCATGACGAAACGGGATCACCGTTCGTACGGCCGGGGCTCACAGGCCCGCCGGAGGATTTCTGGCGAGGAATGCGCTGATTCTACGCCCGCCGAGGCGGGCGGGGAAAGGCTGCCGGTCGCTCGCAGTCGTGGCGGCGTCTCAGTGCGGTATTTCGATCCCGCGCATGCGCTCCGCGCGGCGGCGCAACAGTTCGATGGTAACCAGCAGGGCGATGGACACCAGAATCAGCAGGGTGGCGATGGCCAGGATGCTCGGGTTGATCTGCTCGCGCAGGCCCGAAAACATCTGCCGCGGAATGGTGCGTTGCTGTGGCCCGGCCATGAACAGGATCACCACCACTTCATCGAACGAGGTGATGAAGGCGAACAGTGCGCCGGAAATCACGCCGGGGCGAATCAGCGGCATGATCACGTCGAAGAACACGCGAATCGGCGTGGCGCCGAGGTTCAGCGCTGCGCGTGCCAGGCTGTAGTCGAAGCCGGTCAGCGTGGCGGTGACGGTGATGATGACGAACGGCGTGCCCAGCGCGGCGTGCGCCAGGATCACCCCGAGGTAGCCACCGGCCAGGCCGAGGTTGGAGTAGAAGAAGAACATCCCGGCGGCGGTGATGATTAGCGGCACGATCATCGGCGACAGCAGCAGGGCGGTGATGAAGCGGCGAAACGGCATCTCATCGCGGGCCAGGCCTATAGCGGCGCAGGTGCCCAGAATGGTGGCGAGGATGGTCGAGAGGATGCCGATGAAGAAGCTGTTCTTGATCGCCAGTATCCATTTCGGATCGTTGAATATCTCCCGGTACCAGCGCAGCGAATAGGCCTCGGGGTCGAGGGTGAGCATGCCTTCGGTGAAGCTGAAGAACGGCTCGGCGTTGAACGACAGCGGCACGATCACCAGGATCGGCAGGATCAGGAACAGCAACACCAGCCAGGAGCTGGCCTTGAGCAGCCAGTGTCCGAGGTGGTGCCAGAAACCGTAGTAGGCGGGGATCTTCATCGTCTCATCATCCCAACTTGATGTTGCTGGCGCCGACGAAACGGTCGTACACCCAGTACAGCAGCAGGATCAGCCCGAGCAGCAGCGACCCCAGCGCAGCGGCCAGCTCCCAGTTGTTCGAACGCTGCATATGGAAGGCGATGATGTTGCTGATCATCTGCCCGTCGGTGCCACCGACCAGTGCCGGGGTGATGTAGTAGCCGACCGAGATGATGAACACCAGCAAAGCTCCGGCGCTGAGCCCGGGCAAGGTCATCGGGAAGTAGATGCGGGCGAACGCAGGGATCGGTTTTTCGCCCAGGCTGAGTGCGGCGCGCATGTAGCTGGGGTCGATGCCGCGCATCACGCTGTACAGCGGCAGGATCATGAACGGCAGCAGGATATGGGTCATCGCCACCACGGTGGCGAACGAGGTGTAGAGCATCTCGAAGGGCTGACTGATCAGGCCGATGCCCATGAGGAAGGAATTGATCACGCCGTTGGTCTGCAACAGCGCGATCCACGAGGTGGTACGCACCAGCAGCGAGGTCCAGAACGGCAGCAGCACCAGCACCAGTAGCAGGTTGGCGCGGTTCGACGGCAGGCCGGCGAGGTAGTAGGCCAGCGGGTAGCCGAGCAGGGCGCAGAGCAGGGTGATGACCAGCGCCATGTTCAGGGTCTTGGAATACAGCTGCAGGTAGATCTGCGTGTCCTGGCGCACCTGAATGCCATCGTCGGGGTGTAGTTCCAGATCCAGAGCCGTCAGGTAGTAGTCGTAGGTGTAGATCTTGCCGGAACGCTTGATGGCGTACCACAGCTCGGGTTTGCTCCAGTTGCGATGGGCGTCGAGCAGGGTCTGTATACCCTGGCTTTCCAGCTGCTGCGCATCCAGTCGACCGACACGCCGTGCGGTGGATTTGACCACGCTGGACATGCCCGTATAGGCGCGGTTGAACTCCTCGGACAGTTTGCCTGACAGGCGCTGCTCATTGAGCGCGTGCAGTTCGCTGACGAATACCTGCAGGGTCTTCTCGTCCGGCAGTTGCTTGTGATCTTCCCAGCGTTCGAGTTCGGCCAGGGTCTGCGGAATCAGTTCGGCCACGGTCGGGTGATACACGCTGCGCCACAGCATGGTAGCGATCGGGGCGACGAAGGTGACGATGATGAACAGCAGCAGCGGCACCACGAAGAGAAAGGCGGCGAGGCGTTTCTTGCGACGGGCGCTGGCGGCTTGGCCGGCTTCGCTGGTGGTCAGGGATGACAAGGTGTTACTCCGTAAAACAGGGCGCACAGCAAGTGTCGATCAGTAGCTCCCTCTCCCGTTTACGGGAGAGGGCTGGGGAGAGGGTGACAGATTCACCCTCTCCCCCAACCCCTCTCCCACAAGTGGGAGAGGGGAGCTGATGGCCTTTACTTCAACAGCCACTCGTTGAATTTCTCACCCAGCGACTCGCCGTAGTCAGCCCAGAACTCGGAGCCGGCCTGGATGCCTTTATCCAGGTGAGCGGTCGGCAGGTGCGGCGCAGCGTTCTGGTCAGCCAGTGGCATGGACGACTTGCGGGTCGGGCCGTAGGCCACGTCCGGCATGCCGGCCAGCGGCTTGGAGCCAGTGGCGTACTTGATGAATTCCATAGCCAGGTCTTTCTTCTTCGAGCCTTTGACGATGGCCCAGGCGTCGAGGTCGTAGACGTGGCCGTCCCAGACGATTTCGAAGGGCTTCTTCTCCTGCACGATGGCGTCGTAGAAGCGGCCATTGGCCGACTGCACCAGCACTGCGCCGCCGTCGTTGAGCAGTTGTGGCGCCTGCGACCAAGAGTCGAACCAGACGATGTCTTTCTTGATGCTGGCCAGCTTGTCGAAGGCGCGTTGTTGGCCTTCCGGCGTGGCCAGTACTTCGTAGACTTCCTCAGGCGCAACGCCATCGGCCATCAGCGCCCACTCCATGTTCACCTGCGGGCGTTTGCGCATGGCGCGCTTGCCCGGAATCTTGGTGGTGTCGAAGAAGTCGCCAATGCTGGTGGCCTTGGTGCCGCCGATGGTGTTGTCGTTGAAGGCGAACACCACCGACCAGACGATGTTGCCCACCGCGCACTCACTGGCCAGTGCTTCGGGAATGAAGTCCTGTGCTGCTGCGGTGCCGTCGATGCCGGCCGGCAACACGCTGTGGTCGAGGGTTTCCAGCAAGCCTTCGGAGCAGGCGCGCTCGAGGTCGATCACTTCGAAGTCAACCACGTCCCACTGGATGTTGCCGGATTCGACCTGAGCCTTGATCTCGGCAACGCCACCCGAGTAGTCCTCGAACAGGACCTTGACGCCGGATTCCGCCTGGTACGGGTCGATGACGTGTTTCTTCTGCGCGGCGCCGTAGGACCCGCCCCAGGAAACCACGGTAAGGCTGTCCTGGGCGGTGGCGCTGCCCGTTGCCAGTCCCAGTGCCGCCACCAGGGCGAAGGTGGAAACGCTGGTAGTCAGTGATCTAGCCATTGCTGTGCTCCATTTGCTTCTACTAGTTGTGGGTGGGGACTTCCGATCGATCCAGGGCCTGGCTGTCTTCCGGCAGCCAGGCCAGGGCGACCTCTTCCTGAGTGCTGAGTTGCGGCGCTGAACTGTCGTTCAGGTTCTTCACCACCAGCTCGCTGCCGCTGGCGGTTTCGAAGTGATAGCGGATGTATTCACCGACGTAGTGGCGGGTGATGAAGCGGGCCTTGACCTGATTGCCAGCGGCGCCAAGTCGGTCGGTGAAGTTGAGTTTTTCCGGGCGCACCGAGACGGTGGTGGGTTGGCCGATTTCCTTGCAGTTGGCCTTCAAGGTGCTGACCAGGCCGCCATCCTGCAGGCGCACTTCGACGCGCTCTTCGCTGACGCTCTCTATCACGCCGGGCAGCTTGTTGCTTTCACCGATGAAGTCGGCGACGAACATGTTGGCCGGGCGCTCGTAAAGTACGTGGGGCGGCGCGCATTGCTGCACCACGCCGTTATTGAACACGGCGATGCGGTCGCTCATGGTCAGCGCTTCGGTCTGGTCGTGGGTCACATAGATCACAGTGAAACCGAGCTGCTCGTGCAGGCGCTTGATCTCGAACTGCATCTGCTCGCGCAGCTTCTTGTCCAGCGCGCCGAGGGGCTCGTCCATCAACACGATGTCCGGGGCGAAGATCAGCGCGCGGGCCAGGGCCACACGCTGGCGCTGGCCACCGGAGAGCTGGCCGGGGTAGCGACCGCCAAAGGCCTGCAGTTCGACCAGGGTGAGGTACTCCTCGACCTTGGCGCGAATCTCGTCCTTGGGTAGTTTGCGGATCTTCAGCGGGTAGGCCAGGTTCTCGCGGATGGTCATGTGCGGGAACAGCGCGTACTGCTGGAAGACCATGCCGATGTTGCGATCGTAGGGGGCGATGCTGGTGACGTTGCGGCCGTTGATCAGGATCTCGCCGCTGGTCACGTCCTCGAAGCCGGCTAGCATCATCAGGCAGGTGGTCTTGCCGGAACCGGAGGGGCCGAGCAGGGTGATGAACTCGCCCTTGGCCACATTGAGGTTGAAGTCTTTGACCACCAGGGTCTTGTGATCGTAGGTCTTCTTGACGTTGGTGAATCGCAGGAACGCGTCGTTCCCAGCCTGCGCAGTCATAGTCCTCCCCGCTATCCGCAATGTGGAGTCAGCTCGTGGCCAAGGCTCCAACTTCTGAGTCGATTCACCCCCTTCGTGGGAGGCGATCGTTATGTCGATAGGCGAAAGCAATAAGCAAGCCAGATTACGGCTGACTGCCTGATAGCGCTCTGCTATGCATGCTCAAGCCTAGTCCATGCTGGGCGAGATGCGAGGCGGGGTGTGGGAGGAGGTAACAGCGGAAGGGGGAAGAGGCACCTGCCGACACGCACTCGGCAGGTGCAGCTTGCTCAGCTGTTGGGCAGCAGGCGTACGGTCAGGCTCTTGATGTAGCGGGTCTCATTGATGGCCGGGTGTACCGGGTGATCCGGGCCCTGGGCGCCGCGCTCGAGCAACTGGATGTTGCGGTCCAGGTGGCGAGCGCTGGTCAGCAGGATGTTCTGCAGGTTGTCTTCCTCCAGGTGCATGGAGCAGCTGGCGCTGACCAGGATGCCGTCCTTGCTCAGTAGGCGCATGGCGGTTTCGTTGAGACGACGATAGGCCGCTTCGCCGTTCTTGATGTCTTTCTTGCGCTTGATGAAGGCGGGTGGATCGGCGATCACCACGTCGAAGCGCTCTTCTGCGGATTTCAGTTCGCGTAGCGCGGCGAATACATCACCTTCGACGCAGGTGACCTTCTCGGCGAAACCGTTGAGCGTGGCATTACGTTCCACGCCGTCGAGGGCGAAGGCCGAGGCATCTACGCAGAACACTTCGCTGGCGCCGAAAGCCGCAGCCTGCACGCCCCAGCCACCGATGTAGCTGAACAGGTCGAGCACGCGCTTGCCTTTGACGTAGGGCGCCAGGCGCGCGCGGTTCATGCGGTGATCGTAGAACCAGCCGGTCTTCTGTCCTTCGATCACCGGGGCTTCGAACTTAACGCCGTTCTCTTCCAGCGCTACCCACTCCGGCACCACGCCGAAGGCAGTGTCGACGTAGCGCTCGAGGCCTTCGGCGTCGCGCGCGGCGGAGTCGTTCTTGAACAGGATGCCGCTGGGTTTGCATACCTGGATCAGCGCGGCGAGCACGTCATCCTTGTGCGCCTCCATGGTGGCGGAAGCCAGCTGGACCACGAGGATGTCGAAGAAACGGTCGACCACCAGCCCCGGCAGCAGATCGGAGTCGCCATACACCAGGCGGTAGCAGGGCTGATCGAACAGGCGCTCGCGCAGGCTCAGGGCGACGTTGAGGCGATGCACCAGCAGGGACTTGTCCAGCACGTGCTTGACGTCGCGCGACAGCAGGCGGGCGCAGATCAGGTTGTTCGGGCTCATGGCGACGATGCCCAGCGGCTTGCCGCCGGCCGCTTCCAGGACCGCCTGGTCGCCAGCAGCGAAACCATGCAGCGGGGTGGCAGCGACATCGATCTCGTTGCTGTATACCCACAGGTGGCCGGCGCGCAGGCGTCGGTCGGCGTTGGCTTTCAGGCGCAGACTGGGCAGGGAAGACATGAGTTCGGGCTCCGCGGGGAAAAGAGCGGGATTATAACGGTTTGCGCGCCGGGCCGGCGTTTACAAAAGTCGGCTGCGAGCAGGTCGGTGCTTTGGCTAGACTGTGCCCTACTTCTCATCCTGCACGATCCCCTTTCCATGACCTACGAACTCACCGCCGAACAGATCCAGCAAGTCCTGCAGGGGATCAGCGTACCGCCGCAACCGCAGATCATGGTCGACCTGCAGATGGAGCAGATCATGCCCAGTCCGGATCTGCGTAGCATCGCCAAGCTGATCAGCCAGGACCCGGGGTTGTCCGGCGCGTTGCTGAAAATCGTCAACTCCCCGCATTTCGGCCTGGCCAATCGCATCGCGTCGATCCAGCAGGCGGTCAACCTGCTGGGTTGCAACACCGTGATCAACCTGATCAACGCGCAGTCGATCAAAGGTGAGCTGACCGACGAGGCGATCCTGGTGCTGAACCGTTTCTGGGACAGCGCCCAGGATGTGGCAATGACCTGCCTGACCCTGGCCAAGCGCCTCGGTTACCACTCGCCTGACGAGGCCTACAGCCTGGGGCTGTTCCACGATTGCGGCATTCCGCTGATGCTCAAGCGCTTCCCCAACTACATGCAGGTCCTCGAGGAGGCCTATGCCAGCGCCAGCGAGGAGCGGCGTGTGGTCGATACCGAGAACCGTCTGCTGACCACCAACCACGCGGTAGTGGGTTACTTCACCGCGCGTTCCTGGCGGTTGCCGGGGCACCTGTGCGAGGTCATCGCCAACCACCACAACGCCCTGTCGATCTTCAGCGATGACTCCGGACGCGAAGCGCAGCTCAAGACGCTGCTGGGCATCCTGAAGATGGCCGAGCATATCTGCGAAAGCCATCGTGTGCTGGGGGGGCAGGCCGTCGACATGGAGTGGCAGTACATTTCGCAGCCGATCCTGGAGTATGTGGGGCTCTCGGAGTACGACTTCGAAAACCTGCGTGAGAGCATCCGCGATCTAGCCGTGCTCTGAGTCTTCGCGCTGTGCCAGCGTTCGCGCGGCGGCGCTCTACCGCTTTGCGGGTCGCTCCTGCTAAGGTGGCGCACCGCCGTTTCTCTGCCGTATTGCCATGCCCGAATTGCCTGAAGTCGAAACTACCCGCCGCGGTATCGCCCCCTATCTGGAGGGCCAACGCGTCAGCCGCGTGATCGTGCGTGAGCGCCGCCTGCGTTGGCCGATCCCCGAAGACCTGGACGTGCGCCTGTCCGGCCAGCGAATCGAGTGCGTCGAGCGGCGTGCCAAGTACCTGCTGATCAAGGCCGAAGTCGGCAGTCTGATCAGTCACTTGGGCATGTCCGGCAGTCTGCGCCTGGTCGAATGTGGCCTGGCTGCGGCCAAGCATGAGCATGTGGATATCGAGCTGGAGTCCGGCCTTGCCCTGCGTTACACCGATCCGCGGCGTTTCGGTGCACTGCTGTGGAGTGAGGACCCGCTGACTCACGTATTGCTCAGCAAACTCGGGCCGGAGCCATTGGGCGGGTTGTTCGACGGTGAGCGTCTGTTCCAGATGTCGCGTGGGCGCAGCATGGCGGTCAAACCGTTCATCATGGATAACGCCGTGGTGGTGGGCGTGGGCAACATCTACGCCACCGAAGCGTTGTTCGCTGCCAGCATCGATCCACGCCGCGAGGCTGGCTCAGTCTCGCGTGCGCGTTACCTGCGCCTGGCCGAGGAGATCAAGCGCATCCTCGCCCATGCCATCGAGCGTGGTGGTACTACGCTGCGCGACTTCGTCGGTGGCGATGGTCAGCCCGGATACTTCCAGCAGGAACTGTTCGCCTACGGGCGTGGCGGCGAATTCTGCAAGGTCTGTGGCAGCACGCTGCGCGAGGTCAAACTGGGCCAGCGGGCGAGTGTTTACTGTCCCAAGTGCCAGCGTTGAAAGGCTGCTGACGGACGACCCGTAGGGCGGGTGCAAGCCGCCGGGACGCAATGGTGGGTTTCACCGGCTCTACGGCATAAAAACAAGAAAAACTGAAGGTGTTAGATGTCCGGTAACTATTTACCGCGCAATCCAGCGGCTGAATGGCTGGGGCGCAGCGTGCTGAAACTGATGGGCTGGCGTATCGAGGGCGAGTTGCCCAAGCTCGACAAGTTCGTCGCCATCGGCGCCCACCACACATCCAACTGGGACTTCGTGATCTTCATCGCGCTGAAATTCGTGCTGCGCCTCAACGCCCGCTGGTTCGGCAAGCACAGCATCTTCCGCTGGCCTTTCGGTGGCTTGATGCGCAGTTGGGGCGGTATCGCGATTCGTCGGGATCGTCAGTTGAATACCGTCGAGCAGGCCATTCAGGCTTTTCGCGAGCATGACGAGTTCATTCTGGTGCTCTCGCCCGAGGGCACACGCAAGAAGGTCGAGCGCTGGAAGATGGGCTTCTACCATATAGCTCTGGGCGCAGGCGTGCCCATCGTGCTCGGGGCGCTGGACTACCAGAACCGCCGCGTGGTGATCGGTCCGACTTTTCAGCCAACGGGTGACGAGAAGGCCGATCTGGCCACGATGCTGGCGTTCTTCCGTCCTTATGTACCGAAAAAGCCGGAATACGCCTTTCACGGCGATTGACGTCCGTCACGCTGACAATTATCAATGCGCTGTTATAGTTAATGGCACTCTAATCCAGAAACAAGCTGAAGGACCGCCCCATGAAACCCTTTCGCACGACCGCTGCTGTCCTGGCGTTGACCACTGGCATTTGCGCGCTGCCGGTTCATGCACAACACCCAGATGCTCCTCAGAATGTTAGTGGCGATCCTCTCTACACGGTCGAAGCGCCGCCAGCCTACGCGATGATCGGTGATCTGCTGATCGCCCGTCCTTTGCTTATCGGCGCCACAGTCATTGGTGCCGGGCTGTTCGTGGTTTCGCTGCCGTTCACCGCTACAGGTGGGGGCATTGGCGCTACTGGTAAAGCGCTTGTAGTCGATCCAGGCAAGGCTGCGTTCGTACGCTGCCTGGGTTGTACCCAAACGGGCTACAACAATCGTCAGTAAGCGATTTCCTTCGCTTTACAGATAGTTTTTAGGCCCTGGCTCAGTGATGAGCCAGGGCCGTTTACGTTTGAACGCCGAGAAAAGGAAGAAACGGTGGTAATGAAGTCCCTGCGCTGGGTGATGTTGTTGCTGGTGGTCTCGGGGCTGATCGCCTCGTTCTGGTTCAGCCAGGGCTGGTTGCAACTCTGCGCCGGGCTGGCGATCTTCCTGTTCGGCATGCAGTGCCTGGAAGAAGGCCTGCGTCAGCTGGCGGGCAGCAAGCTGGAGCAGATACTTGGGCGCAGTACGTCCACGCCCTTCAAGAGCCTGTTGTTCGGTGTCGGCGGCACCCTGTTGCTGCAGTCCAGTACCCTGGTATCGCTGCTGACCATCGCCTTTATCAGTACCGGGTTGATCCAGCTGGCCGGCGGTATCGCCATTCTGTTCGGTGCCAATCTGGGCGCCACCAGTGGCATCTGGTTGTTGGCGCTGGCCGGGCAAAATCTCAGCCTGAGTCCGCTGGCCCTGCCGCTGCTGGTGTTCGGTGTGCTGGTCGGTTTCTTCGGGCCCAAGAGCAAGGCAGCCGGGCGCATCGTGCTGGGTATCGCTTTCATCTTTCTCGGCATCGACCAGATCAAGGAAGGTTTCGCCAGTTTCGGCGATGGTCTGGACATGACCGGCCTGCAGGAAGGCGGGCTGCGTGGGGCGCTGCTGTTCACCGCCATCGGCATGGCTATTACCGTGGTGCTGCAATCGAGCCACGCCACGCTGATGCTGACTCTGGCGGCATTGGCCAGTGGTCAGCTGGAGCTCGGTCAGAGCCTGGCCATCGCCATTGGCTCGAATATCGGCAGCAGCGTGACCACCGCTTTCGTTGGCTCGCTCGGCGGTAACCGCAACGGCCAGCGCCTGGCGCTGGCTCATGTGCTGTTCAACATCACCACCGGCGTTATCGCCTTCTGTCTGCTCGGTCCGCTGACCTGGCTGGTGCGTGTCTTGGCCGAGCCGTTGGGCCTTGGCGAGAACAGCCTGATTCAGCTGGCGATGTTCCACACCCTGTTCAATGCCATGGGGGTGGCGCTGTTCTGGCCACTTCAGAGGCGCCTGGCTCAGTACCTGATTCGTTGGCTGCCGGACCGAGTCGAGCCGCAGGTATTGATTACCGAACTGGCGTCCGAGCAGGTGACCGAGCCCGAGCGTACCCGCGCCCGCTATCTGAACGAGCGCGCTCTGGATTCGGTCGATGCAGCATCCGGCGCGGTAGTGCAGGAGCTGGGGCACCTGGGCCGCTTGAGCCTGGAGGTGATCTGCCATGCCCTGTATCTGCCGGTCGATCAACTGGCGCAGGCCAAAGGGGATGAGCGGGTGTTGCAGGCCAAGCCCGCACCGGGTGGCCTCGATGCCGAGCACCTGTACCAGTTTCACATCAAGGGTGTGTATGGCGATCTGCTGAGCTTCATGGGGCGCATGGACTTGCCCATGGATGAAGCGCACCAGCAGTTCTGGATCAGCTGCCAGCTGGCGGCGCTGCAACTGGTAGATGCGGTCAAGGATGCCAAGCACCTGCAGAAGAACCTTGGCCATTACCTCGATGCGCCACCGTCGGCGGCGCGCGATGCCTATGTGGAGTTGCGTCGTCATCTGTTGACGACTCTGCACGAGGTGCGCGAGCTGGCACGCTCGGACATGCCTGACGAAATGTGGCAGTCACGCCTGCGGTGGTTGGATGAGCAGGCGGCGAGCTTTGATGCGCAGTTCCGCCAACGGCTGTTCGCTGAGGTACGCTACGGCCATCTCGACGGCCTGCAGACCAGCTCACTGATGAATGACCTGGGCTACGTCAGTCGCATCTTCCAAAGCCTGCGCAACGTGTTGATGCTGGGCAGCGAGCAGGCCTTGTTCCGGGAGCTGCGCAAGTTCGGTGACGAACAGGAGAGTCTGATCAGGCTCTCCTGAGTCGGTCACTCCGAGCCTTCGTTCACAGCTTGTGGAAGAGCTGTGCCTATCCCGCGTGGATCGCTCGCCGCCTGTACCTCGCCGCTGACCTTGTCCCAGAACAGCACCTGCTGGTTGCCGTACTGCCGATCCAGGCGTTTGAGTTCGTAGCCGCGCCGTTGCAGCTCGGCGACTTGTTCATCGCTGAAGGTATCCGGCTCATGCTCGATCACGTCGGGCATGAACTGGTGGTGGTAGCGCGCCACCGCGGGCCAGCGCTCGATGGGCTTGTCGTCCAGGTATTCGAGCATCGACAGCAGCACCATGCTTGGAATACGGCTACCGCCTGGTGTGCCGAAGGCGGTGAATTCGTCGCTGCTCTCGATGAAGCTCGGACTCATGGATGACAGCGGGCGTTTGCCGCCTGCGATGGTATTGGCCTGGCTGCCGGCCAGGCCATAGGCGTTGGCGCCCTGGACGTCTGCGGCGAAGTCGTCCATCTCGTCGTTGAGCAGCACGCCAGTGCCGGGCACGGTGAAGGCGGCGCCGAACGGCAGGTTGATCGACAGCGTTGCAGCGACAGCATTGCCCTCGGCATCGAGTACGGCAAAGTGAGTGGTGTGGTCGCCTTCGTGCCAGGTGCCGGCAGGCGGCAGACTCGAGCTGGGGGTCGCTTGCTCGGGGTCGATGCTGCCGGCGAGCACGGCCAGATGCCCTGGCGACAGCAATTGCTCTACGGGATTCTTGATGAAGTCGGGGTCGCCCAGCAGGCCGCGGTCACGATAAGCGCGGCGCAGCGCCTCGACCACGTAATGCACGCGCTGTACGGGCTCGGCGTCGCGCCAGGGCAGTTGTTCGAGTATCGCCAGGCTTTGCGCCAGGGCTATGCCACCAGCCGAGGGTGGCGGTGCGCTGATCAGCTCGCGGCCATCTTCCAGGGGGAAGCGCAGTGGCGCTCGGCGGGCAATACGGTACTCACGCAGGTCATCCTCGGACCAGATGCCGCCGGCATGGCGCACGCCTCTGACCAGGCGCTCGGCTATCGGGCCGGTATAGAAGCCCTCCCGGCCATGCTCGGCCACTGCTTGCAGGGTGGCAGCCAGATCCGCCTGACGCAGCAGATGGCCCTCGGCGGGAATTTCGCCCTGGTCGAGAAATAGCTTGACACTTTCGGTATCGTCACGCAGCGCGGCCAGGCGCCAGGTTGCGCGTTCGCGGTAGACACGGTCGACCGCGAAGCCTTCATTGGCTAGACGGATTGCCGGAGCCAGACTGGTTTTCAGCGGCAGGCGTCCGTGTTTTTCGGCCAGTTCGACCAACGCCGCCGGTAGCCCCGGAATGGCAGCGGCCAGCGCACCGTTGAGCGACAGTTCACGCTGTACCTTGCCATCGCGGACATAGAGGTCCGGCTTGGCCTCCAGGGGCGCGCGTTCGCGGGCATCGAGGAAGTCGTAGCCGGGCGTTTCGCCGGCAGTACGTAGCAGGAAGAAACCGCCGCCACCAAGCCCTGAGCCATAGGGTTCGACCACGGCGAGTGCGGCGCTGGCTGCCACGGCGGCATCGAAGGCGTTGCCGCCGGCATCGAGCATCTGCTGCGCTGCAGCGGTCGCCGCTGGGTGAGCGGTGGCAATGGCGGGTTGCTGCGGAGCGGCCTGGGCGAGAAGGCTGGCGCCGAGCAGCAGGGTCGATAGCAGGAGTTTGCGCAACATGCGATCTACCAGAGGCGGCTGAGGGAGGCTGGAAGCTTAACAGCCCTGCTCAGAGGAGGGCAGAACGGCACGGGGGAAACGGGAGGCCTGCTGCCTCCCGGGGTGGATCAGGCCTTGCCGGTGATGATGCGGTATTTCTGCATCAGTTCATCCTTACTCTCGACGTTGTTCTCGTCGAGCGGGATGCAGTCCACCGGGCACACCTGCTGGCATTGCGGCTCGTCATAGTGGCCGACGCATTCGGTGCACAGGTTGGGGTCGATCACGTAGATCTCCTCACCTTGGGAAATGGCACCGTTGGGGCACTCGGGTTCGCAGACGTCGCAGTTGATGCAATCGTCGGTGATGATCAGGGACATGGGGCAACTCCTGTCGAGGCGCTGGCTTCGACACTTTACGGGCAACGATGCTGCGAATTGTGCCGGATTGGCGAGCCTTGTGCCATTAGCCTGGTCAGTTAAGCGCTTTGCTCCCCTCTCCCGTTTACGGGAGAGGGGCGGGGGAGGGGTAATGAATCGTGGCGCCGCTTTTACCCTCTCCCGCCCTGCTTTTAATGCTTGCGGAAGCGCTCGTTCAGCGCGTCGGCCACGGCAGGGTGAACGAACTTGGTGATGTCACCACCCAGGGCGGCGATCTCGCGCACCAGGGTCGAGGAGATGAAGGAGTACTTCTCCGACGGGGTGAGGAACAGGCTCTCGACGTCCGGCGCCAGTTGGCGGTTCATGTTGGCCAGCTGGAATTCGTACTCGAAGTCCGACACCGCACGCAGGCCGCGCAAGAAGACATTGGCGTTCTGCTCCTTGACGAAGTGCGCCAGCAGCGAGGAAAAACCCACCACTTTGACATTCGGCAGATGCTTGGTCACCTCACGGGCCAGCTCGACACGTTGTTCCAGCGGGAACAGCGGGTTCTTCTTGGGGCTGGCGGCGACAGCGATGATGACGTGATCGAACAGCCGCGCGGCGCGCTCGACCAGATCGCCATGGCCTTTGGTGATGGGGTCGAAGGTACCCGGGTACAACACTCGATTCATCGCTTCGTCCTGTTCGAGGCGGCAAGAGTCGCGGATGGTAGCGCAGCGTTTCCCTCGCGGCCAAGCGTGACGAAAGCTCAGTGGCTGCGCAGGTGCAGCAGCAGTGCCGGTATCAGGCAGGCGAGGGCGATCCAGTCGGCGATTACCACGCGGCGCAAAGCCTCGTTGTAGACGGGCGCGCTCCACGCCAGCAGGAGGAACGCGAGCACGCTGATCAGTCCGCCGGTCAGGGCCGCGCTGCGTAGCGTCGGAACGAACGCCGCTGCTATCAGCAGGGCGCCGAGCAGGCTGAACAGCACTGCTCGGTGGCGCATCAGGATCTGCAGGTTGGGCTCATCCAGAGCGATGCCATACAGCGCATTGAGGCGTTCACCGCCGAGCACGCCGACCACTGGCAGCAGGTGGATGACCCCGGCTACCAGCAGCAAAAATGCGATCAGTTTGCTTATCTCAGGCCCTCAGCCGTTCGGCCAGCAAGGTGGCCAGTTTCGAGGTCAGCCCGTAGATCGACAGTTGCGGGTTGGCGCCGATACTGGTGGGGAACAGCGAACCGTCGTGGATCGACAGGTTACCGAGCTGATGGTGGCGGCCCAGACTGTCGACCACTGCCTGCTGCGGGTCTTCGCCCATGGCGCAGCCGCCCATGACGTGGGCGCTGCCGAGGCGGGTGCGGTATAGCGCGAGATCGAGCTGTTCGATCAGTTCTTTGGCCTCCTTCCACGTTCTCACGTAGCCGGCATCGGCATGCATCGGCATCACCGCCTTGGCCCCGGCCGCGAACTGGATTTCGGCCATGGTCAGGAAGGCGCGGCGTACGCCGTCCCAGGTGTAGTCGGTCATCTGGTAGTCGAGCACCGGGCTGCCGTCGCCGCGCAGTTCCACACGGCCTTCGGCGCTGTCCGGATGGAAGCCGTCGCGCAGCAGGGCGAGCATCACGTTGGTATGCGGCAGTTGCTCCATGCGCAAAGCGTTCTCGCGGCCGAAATCGCCGAGCAAAGTGGCGGTCAGCGCCGGTTGCAGCGGCGGCACTTCCAGCTTGTAGGACAGACGCCCGCTGGTGCCGTCGTCCCATTGGAAATGATCGGAGTAGAGCGACTGCGGCGCGCCGTAGAAGGGATTGATCACCTGCTCGAACTGCGCCGCGGAGAAGTTCACCAGGTGCAGGTAGGTGCGCCGGCCGACGCGTTTGTGCGGGTCGGGCACCTCGGAGCGCAGCAGGATACCGGGGGTGTTGATGCCGCCTCCGGCCAGCACGTAATGCCGCGCCTTGACCCGGATGCGCTTGCCGGTGGGCGCCACGCAGCGCTCGTCCATGCCCAGGCAGTCGATGCCGACCACCTTGTCGCCCTCGATCAGCAGCTTGTCGGCGCGCGCCAGATAGAGCAGCTCGCCGCCGGCATCCAAGGTCGCGGGGATGGTGGTGACCAGCATTGACTGCTTGGCGTTCGTCGGGCAGCCCATCCCGCAGTAGCCGAGGTTCCAGCAGCCACGCACGTTGCGCGGGATCACTGCCCAGTGATAGCCGAGCTTGTCGCAGCCAGTGCGGATCACCTCGTTGTTTGCATTTGGCGGTACCACCCAAGGCGCGACGCCCAGACGCTGCTCCATTTTCTCGAACCAGGGCGCCATTGACTCGACGTCATGGTCTTTCACACCATGGGTCTCGGCCCAGTGCGCCAGGGTTTGTGGCGGGGTGCGGAAGCTGCTGGTCCAGTTGATCAGGGTCGTGCCGCCCACGGCGCGACCCTGCAGGATGGTGATGGCGCCATCCTTGCTCATGCGGCCGATACCTTCCTGATAGAGGTTCGGATAGGCCTCGGCCTCCTGCATCTTGAAGTCGTCGCTGGTCTTCAGCGGACCTTCCTCGATCAGCAATACCTTGTAGCCGGCAGCGCTGAGAATCTCCGCCGTGGTGCCACCGCCGGCACCGCTACCGACGATCGCGACATCGGCTTCCAGGGTCAGGTCGTTTTCCAGGCGTGAACCGTCGTATGTCTTCCAGCCCTTGGTCAGGCCTTGTTTGAACAGATCGGGTACAGGCATTGTTTTTCCTCGGAGTCACTGAAACCTACTGCGCGATCCGATTGCGGCGTCAGGTTCTCGCCCGTGGCTCGGCGTACTTCAGTACAGCCTCGCCACGTGCTGCGAGCCTTCCTTGCACTCGAACCGCTCGCTACGGTTTCAGAGGCCTCATTCTGATAATCGCGGTTGGCTAAGTTCCAGTTGGTAGGGTGGGCTTCAGCCCGCCAAGCTGTCTCTATTGGTGGGCTTAAGCGGATCGCCGGTCGGCCCACCCTACGAATCAGCCGTTATACGGTGGGTGGGCCGGGATAGCCGCAATGCGCCCAGGCTTCCTGGCGGCTGTACCAGGCCATCGTCACCAGTTGCAGCAGCGAGGCATGGCCCATGCGCAGCAGGCTCAGGCTGCTGTTCTGCCAGCGCCTGAGGAAGTTGCGCACGTCATCGCCACTGGCGTTTTCCCAACTGCCCCATACGCCGGTCAGCGGGCCGCGGGTGATGGGCAGGGCCAGCACGTCGAACAGCTGCACGGTGAGTTTCAGCATCTCCGGCGACAGGTGCGCCAGGCTGTTATCGAGGCTCTTCAGTGTGCCGTCGATAGCCTCTGGCATCTGCTCGGCGCTGACGGCGCCATCGAGCATCACTGGAATCAGCGCGCGTAGAAACGGCAGGTCGCTGCTGCGCAGGATCAGATAGCCATTGGCCGGTGTGCTGGCCGAGCAGCCGCTGAGAGTAGCGGTCAGCCCGGCAGTACCGAGCAGCGCCGTGCCCAGCAGGCCGACCTTGAGCAGGCTGCGCCGCGACAGCTGCGGCGCGTTCAGGGTGGTGTCGTTCATTGTTGTTATCACCAGGCGTAAAACGGGCGCTGCCCGCGTTGATCAGCGTACGAACAGCTTGTAGACCAGCTTCTGGATCGCGTTGCCATACGGCGGGTAGATCAGCCGCGCGGCGTTGAAGCGCTGTTTGATGAACACGCCCTTGGCCTTGCTGAAGGTCAGGAAGCCTTCGTGACCGTGGTAATGGCCCATACCCGACGGGCCTACGCCGCCGAATGGCATGTCGTCCTGCGCCACGTGCAGCAGGGTGTCGTTCAGGCATACACCACCGGAGTGGGTTTCGTGCAGCACACGCTGCTGCTCGCGCTTGTCGTAGCCGAAGTAGTACAGCGCCAGTGGGCGCGGCCGGGCGTTGACGTAGGCGAAGGCGTCTTCGATGCGGTCATAGGGCACCACCGGCAGCAGCGGGCCGAAGATCTCGTCCTGCATCAGCTTCATGTCGTCGTTGACGTCGAGCACCAGGCTCTGCGGCAGGCGCCGGCCTTGGGCTTCGGGGTACAGCGGGACGACGCGCGCGCCCTTGGCTTCGGCATCCTGCAGGTAGCCGTTGAGACGGGCCAGCTGGCGCTCGTTGATGATCGCGGTGTAGTCCGGGTTGTCCTTGAGCTGCGGGTAGAAGCGCTGCACCACCTCACGGTAGGCACTGACGAAACCGTCGATGCGGTCTCGCGGCACCAGTACGTAGTCCGGCGCCACGCAGGTCTGCCCGGCATTTAGCGTCTTGCCGAAGGCGATGCGTTCGGCGGCGTCCGCCAGCGGTACGTCGGCAGAGACGATGGCTGGAGACTTGCCGCCCAGCTCCAGGGTCACCGGGGTCAGGTTCTCCGCGGCGGCGCGCATCACATGTTTGCCGATGCTGGTGGCGCCAGTGAACAGCAGGTGGTCGAACGGCAGCTTGGAGAAGGCCATGCCGACTTCCGCTTCACCCAGGGCGACGCTGACCAGATCCTCGGGGAAGATGCGCGCCAGTAGATCCTTGACCAACTGCGAGGTGACCGGGGTGGACTCGCTCATCTTGATCATCACCCGGTTGCCGGCGGCCAGTGCGCCGGTCAGCGGACCGATGGCGAGAAACAGCGGGTAGTTCCACGGCACGATGATGCCGACCACGCCCAGCGGCTGGTAGATGACCTTGGCCGAGGCCGGCATGAACTGCATGCCGACGCTACGTCGTGAGGGTTTCATCCACTTCCTGATGCGCTTGGTCGCGTAATGGATGCCGTGCAGGCTGGGCATCAGTTCGGCGAGCAGAGTTTCGTCGGCTGAGCGGTTGCTGAAGTCTGTGGAGATCGCCGCCACCAGGGCGTCCTGCTGTTCGGTCAGCAGCTCGCTCAGGGACTTCAGCCACTGGATACGTTGTTCAGCAGACGGCATCGGATTGGCGGCAAAGGCAGAGCGTTGCTGGGCGAAGGTGGCGTCCAACTGGTTGATCTGCTGTTGGCTGTGCTGCAGGTAGGCGATGTCGGCGACCATTGGGTTTCTCCTCGACGTTACAGCGGGCTGCATGAAAATGACTGTGCTGGATTTCTAGAGCAATTACTCTAATGTGTCAAATAGGATGCCGCGTCGTTGTCATCGCTGCACCCTAACCAAAGGCCTGCTGCAGCCTATGCGGTGCATGTGGGGGTAACACTTCGGCGGATTCGCCTGTACCTTTGCCACTTTTGAAGTCGAGATCGAGCTGCGTCATGGCGCCACCCAAGACCCGCGACCGCATCGTTGCCGAGAGCCTGGCCCTGTTCAACGGCCAGGGCGAGCGCAACGTCACCACCAATCACATTGCCGCGCATTTGGGCATGTCGCCGGGCAACCTGTATTACCACTTCCGTAACAAGCAGGTGATCATCGCCGAGCTGTTCGCCCAGTATGAAGCTCAGGTGGACAGCTTCCTGCGCCTGCCCGAAGGCCGTGCGCTGACGGTGGAGGACAAGACCTTCTACCTGGAGGCGTTGCTGGCCGCGATGTGGCACTACCGCTTTCTGCACCGCGATCTGGAGCACCTGTTGGATTCCGACGCCGAGCTGGCCGAGCGCTATCGTGCCTTCGCCCGACGCTGCCTGGTGGGCGCGCAATCGATTTATCAGGGCTTCGTCGAGGCGGGCATCCTGCTGATAAGTCCGGCGCAGATCGAGGCATTGACGCTCAACAGCTGGATCATCATGACCTCCTGGGTGCGCTTTCTATGCACCACAGGCGCCAACCCGGACAACCTCAGCCAGGACATGCTGCGCCGCGGTATCTATCAGGTGCTGGCGTTGGAGGGAGGCTACCTGGCACCTGCGGCGCGCGAATCGGTCGAGGCGCTGTATGGCCGGCTGCATGTGCCGCTGGAGCAGGTACTGGGGTGATTGATCTGGAATCGCCCTTCCTACGGAGCCCTGCTTCTTTGGGAGGGGCTTTAGCCGCGATCTTTTCGCCGCTGAAGCGCCTCCCACAATCTGCAGCGACTGCCGTGCTCGGTTGCAATCTAGAAGGGCCTTTATCGCATCTTCCCGGATTTCATCCCGGCTACGGCTCCTGCCGGCCGTGTAGGAGCGGCTTTAGCCGAGGTCAGCCAGCCACTGCGGAATACGCCGCTCCAGGTAATAACCGGGCCGGCGTGGGCTACCCTCGACGAAGCCGACATGCCCGCCCTTGGCATGCAGCTCGAACTCGGTGCCTGGGGCCAGCTCGCTGGCCTCGGGCAGGCTGTGACGGAAGATGAAGGGGTCGTCCTCGGCCTGGATCATCAGCGTGCGCGTACGGATTTCACCCAGGTAGAAACGGCTGGAGGCGCGGCGGTAGTAGTCGTGAGCATCGGCGAAGCCGTGCAGCGGCGCAGTGATGCGGCCGTCGAAGTCCCAGAAGGTGCGCATGCCATCCAACGGGCCGAGGCGCTCCAGCACCGACAGGCGTTCGCCCTGGCCGCTCTCAACGAACAGGCGTTGCTTGTTGTTCACGTAGGTGACCATCTCGCGCATGAAGTGCGCCTGGTACACCCGCGAGAAGCCCAAACCGATGCGGTCGGCGCACTGGTCCAGACGAAACGGCACCGAGACCGCCACCGCGCCCTGCAGTTGGCTCTGCTCGCCGCTCTCGCCCAGATACTTGAGCAGTACGTTGCCGCCGAGCGAATAGCCGACGGCGTACAAGGGGGCCATTGGTCGTTGCGTGCGCAGATGCGCCACGGCCGAGGCCAGATCTTCGCTGGCGCCGGAGTGGTAGCCACGCGGCAGCAGATTGGGCTCACCGGAGCAGCCGCGCCAGTTCAGCGCGGCACTGGCCCAGCCACGCGCGGCCAGCGCCTGCTGCAGGCCCAGCACGTAGAGCGAATTGGAACTGCCGGTCAGGCCATGCAGTACCAGCACCAGCGGGGCGTGGGCGTCATGTGGGCCATGCCAGTCGAGGTCGAGGAAGTCGCCATCGTCCAGCCACAGCCGTTCGCGCTGCCGTTCCAGTTGCGGCGGTTTGCGACAGAAGGGGTTCCACAGCGTCTGCAGATGCGGGCCGGGGAGCCACCAGGCGGGTTGGAACGTTGCGGGCATAGACCTATCTGCGCGTCAGGAAACGTTGGTCAGGCCAACTCATTGGGATTGTGCTCGCCGCCACAGGCTCGCCGCAATGCCGGCATCTTAGCGGCGCCGTTTGCGCATCATCCGCCAGGCACACCAGATCAATACCAGCAGTGCGACGATGCGCTGGCTGGTAAGCCCGATGGTGATGCCGGCATTGGGATTGTGTGGTATCGCGCGTTGCAGGTTGAGCGCAATTTCCTGCTGGCTGAGCAACACCGGCAGTGCCAGCATGATAAGCAGCAGGTAGGGCAGGTGGGTGTAGATGAAGTCCTTCATCCACGCTGCCACAGCGCGTAATGCACCTGACCGGTGTGCTTCTCGCGATGCAGGCGCCAGTTGCCGGGCAGGCCCAGCGTCGAGGGCGCGCTTTCGCTTTCGGTGTAGATCCAGGCGTCGTCGGCCAGCCAGTTCTGAGCTTCCAGCAGGTTGCAGGTGTCCTGCAGCAGGTCCTTGTGGAACGGAGGGTCGAGCAGAACGATATCGAAGCGCCTTGGTGCCGGGCGTGCCAGCAGTTGCAGGGCGTCACCCAGCTGAATTTCGCCTGCGCTGCATTGCAGGTTCGCCAGGTGCCTGCGCAGCGCGCTTACCGACGCCGGGTTGAGGTCGCAGGCCAGGCCGCTTGCTGCGCCGCGTGACAAGGCTTCTAGCAGCAGTGCGCCGCTACCGGCGAAGGGGTCGAGCACGTGGGCGCCCTCGACATAAGGCGCCAGCCAGTTGAACAGCGTCTCGCGTACCCGGTCCGGAGTTGGGCGCAGGCCGGGGCCGTCGGGGAAGGCGAAGCGCCGCGAACGCCACTCGCCGCCGATGATACGTAGTTGGCCCTGCCCGCCGTGGGCTTTGCCCGCGGCGGGTTTCTGCGGTGCACGACCACGCATCAGTGCGGCACCGTGCTGGGCTGCTCGGCCGGGCGCTCGGTAGGCGGCGGCAGCTCCTTCTGCGCTACCGTCGGGCCGGCGGTAACCACCACCAGCGCCTCGGGGTCGAGGTGTTTGGCCATCGC
Source organism: Ectopseudomonas mendocina (assembly GCF_007049795.1). GTDB lineage: Bacteria > Pseudomonadota > Gammaproteobacteria > Pseudomonadales > Pseudomonadaceae > Aquipseudomonas > Aquipseudomonas mendocina_D. The sequence goes on along the minus strand of NZ_SCFY01000006.1, from coordinate 137,410 downwards.
CGCTTTTACCTGCTCGGTGCTCAGGCTTTGCACGTCACGCATGAAGTCGTCCAGATAACTCAGCGGCAGGTCGTAGAAGCCCATCGACGCCAGTTGGCCGACGATGGCGGCATTGCTCGCGGTGGACAATGGGAAGCTGCCGGCCAGTTCGCGCTTGGCATTATCCAGCTCTTGCTGGGTCGGGCCATCACGCAGATAGTCGCCCAGCAGTTGCTTGACCAGCGCCAGGGTGCCTTCGCTGAGTTCGGCGCGGGTCTGCAGGTTGATCATGAACGGGCCACGCGCCTGCATGGCACTGAAGCCGGAGTAGACGCCGTAGGTCAGGCCGCGCTTCTCGCGCACTTCGCTCATCAACCGCGTGCCGAACCCGCCGCCGCCGAAGATCTGGTTGCCCAGATACAGCGCCGCGTAGTCCGGATCACGGCGGTCGATGCCGAGCTGGGCGATCAGCAGATGGGTCTGGTTGGACGGATACTCGATATGGCTGGCGCTCGCCTTGGGCGTTTGCGGCTGGGCAATCTTCGCCAGTGCCGGGCCTTTCGGCAGGGCTGCGGAAACGCGGTTGGCGATTGCCTCGGCCTCGGCGCGCGACAGGTCGCCGACTAGCGCGATCACGGCATTGCCGGCGCTGTAGGCACGAGCATGGAAAGCCTGCAGTTGCTGACGGCTGATCGCCGGAATCGATTGCGCGGTGCCGTCGCTCGGGTGAGCGTACGGGTGCTGGCCGTAAAGGCGCTCGAACAGCTCGAGGCTGGCCAGCTTGCCCGGGTTCTGCTTCTGGAACTCGAAACCGGCGAGCAGTTGGTTCTTGATTCGCGCTAGCGAGTCGGCCGGGAAGGTGGGCTTGCCCAGCACCTCGGCGAACAGCGCCAGAGCCGGCTCGCGCTGCTCTTGGGCGCTCAGGCTGCGCAGGCTGGCCACCGCCATGTCGCGATAGGCGCCGTTGCCGAATTCGGCGCCGAGGCCTTCGAAACCGGCGGCGATGGCGCCAACGTCCTTGCCCGGCACGCCTTCGTTGAGCATGGCGTTGGTCAAGGTGGCAAGGCCTGGCACGCCGCCGTCCTGGCTGCTGCCGGCAGCGAAGGTCAGGCGCAGGTCGAACATCGGCAACTCATGGGCTTCGACGAACAACACTTTGGCACCCTGCGCGGTGTTCCAGGTCTGGATATCCAGGGTGCGGCGGGTCGGTGCCTTGCCGTCGAGCGCGGCCAGCGATTGCAGCTTGGCGGCATCGCCCGTCGGGGCCTTGTCAGAGAGGTTGGCGCAGGCGCCCAGCAGCAGTGCGCTGGACAGTACCAGGCCGAGCAGGCCCAGGCGGCGGTGCTCAGTCTTCATGGCGGGACTCCTCATGACGGGATGCTTCAGGCAGAACGTGGGCGACGCTCAGGCGGTCGCGGACGAAGAAGGTGCGGGCCGCCTGCTGGATATCGGCTGGGGTGACGGCCTGCAGTTCGTTCAGTTCCTGGTCGATCAGTTGCCAGGACAGGCCGACGGTTTCCAGTTGGCCGATGCTGGTGGCCTGGCTGGTGATCGAGTCGCGCTCGTAGACCAGGCCAGCGATGACCTGGGCGCGTACGCGGGCCAGTTCGGCAGCGGACGGCGGGGCTTTCTTAAGCTCTTCCAGTTCGCGCCACAGGCCGGCTTCGGCCTGCTCCAGGGTCTTGCCCTTCTGCACGTTGGGCGTGGCCGAGAGGATGAACAGGCTGTCGCCGCGGGTGAAGGCGTTGTACCAGGCGCTGGCGCCGGAGACGAGCTCTTCGCCGCGTTCCAGGCGAGTCGATAGACGCGCGCTGTAGCCGCCGTCAAGCAAGGCAGCGGCCAGGCGCAGGGCGTAGACCTGGCGTGGCGTTTCGGCGGTGGCCAGACCCGGCACGTTGAAGCCCATGATCAGGTTCGGCAGTTGGGTCTTGAGATACAGCGTGGTACGGCGTTCGCCCGGCGCGGCCAGCTCCAGCGGCAGCTTGGCGGTCGGCACTTCACCGCGGGCAATGCCGCCGAAGTAGCGCTGAACCTGGGTTTTCACCTCATCCACGCTGACGTCACCGACCACCACCAGGGTGGCGTTGTTCGGCGCGTACCACTTCTGGTGCCAGGCGCGCAGTTCGTCGATGTGCATGCGATCGAGGTCGGCCATCCAGCCGATGGTCGGGATGCTGTAGCCACTGGCCGGATAAGCCATGGCCTTGAAGCGTTCGTAGGCCAGCGAGGACGGGCGGTCGTCAGTGCGCAGGCGACGCTCCTCCTTGATTACCTCGATTTCCTTGCTGAACTCGTCGGCCGGCAGCGTCAGGCTGGCGAGGCGATCGGCTTCCAACTCCAGGGCCACGCCCAGGCGGTCACTGGCCAGCACCTGGTAGTAGGCGGTGTAGTCGTCGCTGGTGAAGGCATTCTCCTCGGCGCCCAGTTCGCGCAGGATTCGCGAGGCTTCGCCTGGGCCGAACTTGCCGCTGCCCTTGAACATCATGTGTTCCAGGGCGTGGGACAGGCCGGTGGAGCCGGGCGTCTCGTAGCTGGAGCCGACCTTGTACCAGATCTGCGAAACCACCACGGGGGCGCGATGATCCTCGCGGACGATGACCTTGAGGCCATTGTCCAGTTTGAATTCGTGGGTGGGTTGAGCGGGAGAAGCGAAGGCCGCGAGTGGCACGCAGAGTGCGCCAAACAGCAGGCCGAGGGAACGGCGGGCAATGGCATTCATCGAAAGTCAGACCTGTCGGATAGCCTGGGCGGTCGTACCGCCGACGGGCGAAGAGGTGCTAGGATACCCCATCCTTTTCCGGGGCGGCGCGGCAAGGCTTTGCAGCCTGTTAGCGTCCGCTCCCCTGAGATGCAAGCGACCCATGTTTGGTTCCAATGACGACAAGAAGTCGCCGGCCGAGGCTGGCGCGCAGACTCCGCCTGTGACCGAAGAAAAGAAATCCCTGTTCAGTTGGTGGCGCAAGAAGCCTGCTGAGAATGCAGCCGAGCCGACTCAGCCCGCGCCTGTCGAGCAGTCTGAGTCTGCTCAACCACCTGCCGAGCCGTCGACACCTGAGAGCGCGCCCGAAGCCTTGCCGGCACTCGAGCCCGAAGTGGCTGAGGCCGCGCCTGCTCCAGTGCCACAGGCTGAGCCGCTGGTTGCCGAACCCTCGGTCGCCCCGCCTGTTGTCGTTGAGCCGCCGCCCGTGCCTGAGCCTGTTGCCGAAGCCTTGCCCGAGGTTGTTGCGCCCGCTCCCGTCGCTGCGCCAGCCACTCAGGAAAAGCCGAGTTTCTTCGCCCGCCTCAAGCAAGGCCTGTCCAAGACCAGCGCCAGCCTTGGTGAGGGCATGGCCAGCCTGTTCCTCGGCAAGAAGGTCATCGACGATGACCTGCTCGATGATCTGGAAACCCGCCTGCTGACCGCCGACGTCGGCGTCGAGGCGGCCACCGCGATCATCGGCAACCTGACCAAGCGAGTGGCACGCAAGGAACTGGCAGACAGCGGTGCGCTGTACAAGGCGCTGCAGGAAGAGCTGGTGACCTTGCTCAAGCCGGTCGAGCAGTCGCTGGTCATCGACACTGCCAAACAGCCTTACGTGATTCTCGTCGTGGGCGTGAACGGCGTGGGCAAGACCACCACCATCGGCAAGCTGGCCAAGAAGCTGCAACTCGAAGGCAAGAAGGTCATGCTCGCTGCCGGCGATACCTTCCGTGCCGCTGCGGTGGAGCAGTTGCAGGTCTGGGGTGAGCGCAACAACATCGCGGTGATCGCCCAGCACACCGGCGCCGACTCGGCTTCGGTGATCTTCGATGCGGTGCAGGCGGCCAAGTCGCGCGGCATCGACGTGCTGATCGCTGACACCGCCGGGCGCCTGCACACCAAAGACAACCTGATGGAAGAGCTGAAGAAGGTGCGTCGGGTGATCGGCAAGCTGGATGACACCGCACCGCACGAAGTGCTGCTGGTGCTCGACGCCGGCACCGGCCAGAACGCCATCAACCAGGCCAAGCAATTCAACCAGACCGTGAACCTCACCGGCCTGGCGCTGACCAAACTCGACGGCACCGCCAAGGGCGGCGTCATCTTCGCCCTGGCCAAGCAGTTTGGCCTGCCGATTCGTTACATCGGCGTGGGCGAAGGCATCGATGACCTGCGGCCGTTCGAGGCGCAGGCTTTCGTTCAGGCACTCTTCGAGGAGCGCGAGCGGGCATGATCCGATTCGAGCAGGTCGCCAAGCGTTACCCCAATGGCCATGTCGGGCTGCACGAGCTGAGCTTCCGCGTTCGCCCCGGCGAATTCCTCTTTGTCACCGGTCACTCCGGTGCTGGCAAGAGCACACTGCTGCGCCTGCTGCTGGCGATGGAGCGGCCCACCAGCGGCAAGCTGCTGCTGGCCGGACAGGATCTGTCGACCATCACCAACGCGCAGATTCCCTTCCTGCGCCGGCAGATCGGCGTGGTGTTTCAGAATCACCAACTGCTGTTCGATCGCACGGTCTACGACAACGTCGCCCTGCCGCTGCAGATTCTCGGCCTGTCCAAGCCTGAGATCGCCAAGCGCGTCGGCGCGGCGCTGGAGCGCGTCAGCCTCAGCGACAAGGCCGCGCAGGCGCCGGGAGACCTGTCCACCGGCCAGCAGCAGCGCGTTGGTATCGCCCGTGCCATCGTTCACCGTCCCGCGCTGCTGCTGGCAGACGAGCCCACCGGTAACCTCGACCCGCGCCTGGCTGCCGAGATCATGGGCGTGTTCGAAGACATCAACCAGTTGGGTACCACGGTGCTGATCGCCAGCCACGACCTGGCGCTGATCGCGCGCATGCGTCAGCGCATGCTCACCCTGCAGCGCGGTCGCCTGATCGGTGACGGGGAGGCTGCCTGATGAGCGCATCGAAGATGCCCACGCCGCAGCCGGCCGAACGTGTCGGCGCGGCGCCGCGCAACAAGGTGGTCGATGGCCCGGCGGATGAGCCGGATTTTCGCACCCTGCTCAATGCCTGGCTGGAAAGCCACCGCGCCAGCCTGGTCGACAGTCTGCGCCGCCTGGCGCGCCAGCCCATCGGCAGCTTCTTCACCTGCCTGGTGATGGCCGTGGCGCTGAGCCTGCCCATGGGGCTGTCGCTGCTGCTGGACAACGTCGAGAAGCTTGGTGGCTCCTGGCAGCGGGCGGCGCAGATTTCCCTGTTCCTCGATATGTCCGCCGGCGAGCGTGACGGCCAGGCGTTGCGCGAGCAGATCGCAGCGATGGATGACGTCTCCGATGCCGAGTGGATCAGCCGCGAACAGGCACTGGAAGAGTTCCAGCAGCTATCCGGCCTGGGCCAGGCGTTGAAGGAGTTGCCGGAGAATCCGCTGCCGGGCGTGGTGCTGGTAACGCCGAAGGAAGTCGACAAGGCCAAGCTCGAAGCCTTGCGCCAGCGCCTGGCGGAGCTGCCCAAGGTGGAGCAGGCACAGCTCGATCTGGTCTGGGTCGAGCGCCTGACCGCGATCCTCAAGCTGGGTGATCGCTTCGTCTTCGGCCTCAGTCTGCTGCTGATCCTGGCGCTGCTGCTGGTGATCGGTAATACCATCCGCCTGCACATCGAGAACCGCCGCGCCGAGATCGAGGTGATCAAGCTGGTAGGTGGAACCGATGGCTACGTGCGACGTCCCTTCCTTTATATGGGCGCGTTGTACGGCTTCGGTGCAGGTATCTTCGCCTGGCTGCTGCTGGCGTTCGGGCTGGATTGGCTGAACGATGCTGTAGTACGTTTGGCCGGCCTTTACGGTAGCGATTTCGCGCTAGGTGGCGTACCTTCTTCCGACGGTTTTTCGCTGCTGCTCGGCGCCGTGCTGTTGGGCTATATTGGCGCCTGGCTGGCGGTGGCGCGTCATCTGAACGAACTTGCACCCCGTTAGGGCGCTGTTCGGCGAGGCTGAACGCAAGCTGACAAGTCATTGTTTTGGTTGATATTGACTATCTGTCAGGGAACTTATCCACAGGCCCCGCATCAGATAGCGCAGTGCTACACTGCATGAGTTTCGTGAATCGGAGGATTCGAATGTCCACTTCCTTGCAACCTGTTCATGCTCTGGTTCCAGGCGCCAACCTGGAAGCATACGTGCATGCCGTCAACAGCATCCCGCTGCTGACACCCGAGCAGGAGCGTGAACTGGCCGAAAATCTCTTTTACCAGCAGGATCTCGAGGCCGCCCGCCAGATGGTGTTGGCCCACCTGCGTTTCGTGGTGCATATCGCCCGCAGCTACTCCGGTTACGGTCTGGCTCAGGCCGACCTGATCCAGGAAGGCAACGTCGGCCTGATGAAGGCGGTCAAGCGCTTCAACCCGGAAATGGGCGTGCGCCTGGTGTCTTTCGCTGTGCACTGGATTCGCGCGGAAATCCACGAGTTCATTCTGAAGAACTGGCGCATCGTCAAAGTGGCCACCACCAAGGCCCAGCGCAAACTGTTCTTCAACCTGCGCAGCCAGAAGAAGCGTCTGGCTTGGCTGAACAACGATGAAGTGACCGCCGTGGCCGCCAGCCTGGGCGTCGAGCCGCACGAAGTGCGCGAGATGGAAAGTCGCCTGACCGGCCAGGACATGGCCTTCGACCCGGCAGCCGATGCCGACGACGACAGCGCCTTCCAGTCGCCCGCGCATTATCTGGAAGACCATCGCTACGACCCGGCTCGTCAGCTTGAGGATGCCGATTGGAGCGACAGTTCCAGCAGCAACCTGCACGAAGCGCTGGAAAGCCTCGACGAGCGCAGCCGCGACATCCTCTACCAGCGCTGGCTGGCCGAGGAAAAGGCGACGCTGCACGACCTGGCTGCCAAGTACAACGTGTCGGCCGAGCGTATTCGTCAGCTTGAAAAGAACGCGATGAACAAGCTAAAAGGCTATATCGCCGCCTGAGTCTGCCGTTACCCCGAAAAGCCGCACCCTGGTGCGGCTTTTTTCTGTCTGGAGCAATTGCCTTGAACAAAGCCCCACTGAAAGTGCAGCACTGGCTGATATTCGCGCTCGTCGCCGCGCTGTTCTTCGCCTGGGGTGCCTGGCTGATGCGCAGTACCGAGGTTGAGCCGGTGGCCAATCTGCAGCAGTGGCGTGATGTGCTGTTGCAGCCGCTGGCCGAGGACGCGCTGACACTACGTAATGTGCAGGCGTCAGCGCCGGGCGAGCTATGGCTGGAGCCGCGCCTCGACGGCGCACGGCTTGTCTATCGTGCGCCACTCGAAGGGGAGGAGGGTGAGTGGTCGCTCGAAGCCGAGCTGAAGTTGAGCGCGGAGCAGCGCGACAGTCTGATGACGGCGCAAGGCCTCAAGGCCGGTGATAGCGAGCAGGTCCTTGGTCAATCACTGGTCGATCAGATGGCCGGTTTTTCCATCGCCAGCCTCAATCTGAATGCCCCGCAAGCCCTGGCCAGCGAGCGCCTGGCCGCCAGTCTCGGGCGGCCGCGTCTGGCCTTGGAATTGGCCGACGGTCAGGCTTGGGTCTATCCGCAATGGGGGTTGACCGTGCACCTGCGCGGCGATGAGGTCGCGCTGCTGCATGCGGTGCCGCGCCAGGCTTTTCGCGCGACTCGCTAGCTAGCCTCGCCTACAGCCAGCGTGGCCACCAGTCGGGGCGCGCTGCCTTGAGCTGGTTGAGGTAGTGGCTGCCACCCAGCTGCGTCATCTGCTGACGAATCCAGGCGGCGCGGCGATTGACGTAGGCGTCCGGTCGGCCTGCACTCCAGCGCAGCGGGTTGGGTAGTACCGCTGCCAGCTGGCTGGCCTGCTGGCGATTGAGATAAGGCGCGCCGACACCGAAATGGTGTTGTGCCGCGGCTTCAGCGCCAAAGATGCCATCGCCCCACTCGACGCTATTGAGGTACACCTCAAGGATGCGTTCTTTCGACCAGAGCACTTCGATCAGTGCGGTGAACCAGGCTTCCAGCCCTTTGCGCAGCCAACTGCGCCCGGACCAGAGAAACAGGTTCTTCGCCACCTGCTGGCTGAGGGTGCTGGCGCCTCTTAGTGAGCCGCCGCTCTGGTTATGTGCCAGCGCCGCCTGAATCGCGCCGACATCGAACCCCCAGTGTTCGGCGAATTTCTGGTCTTCAGCGGCGATCACCGCCATCTTCAGGTGATCCGGGAGTTCTTTCCAGGGGCGCCACTGGCGCTTCAGTTCGATGGGCTGCTCGCTGCCCCAGGATTCGATCTTGCGCTCAATCATCAGCGCCGTACCGGGCGGCGGCACCCAGCGCAGAGCAAGCACCAGCAGTACGCTGGCCAGGATCAGCCAGAGCAGCAGTTTCAGCAGGCGGCGGGTCAGGGCTCGGAGCATGGGGTCTCGCAATGATCGGATGTGGCGCTATTAAAACAAAAAATCGCCGGGAGCGATTTTTGACGTCGCTTTGCGACGGCCCGAAGGGTTGACGCAGGTGTGACAATAACGAGCAGTTCGCCTTTCGGCGCAGGAGTTAAACTGCACACTGCCCGTTCCATTCAGGAGTTTCCATGGCTCGTCTCTGGCTACTGTTGTCCGCACTCGCCGGTTTCACCGGTGTCGCTCTGGGCGCGTTCGCGGCCCATGGTCTGAAGCACAGGCTGACTCCCGAATATCTGGCAGTGTTCCAGACCGGTACGCATTACCAGCTGATTCACGCGCTGGCCCTGTTCGGCGTCGGCCTGCTGGCGATGCATGCGCCCGGACGGTTGGTGAACCTGGCTGGCGGCGCCTTCGCGCTGGGTATCCTGCTGTTCTCCGGCAGTCTCTATCTGTTGACCCTCAGCGGCATCGGCGACCTCGGTATCATCACGCCTTTCGGTGGCGTCGCCTTCCTCGTTGGCTGGCTGTGCCTGGGCCTGAGCGCCTGGAAGCTGACCTGACCCTGGCGTCAGAAATGAGGACGAATGGCGCCTTTTAGCCTTGGTCGTGGCCAGTTAACGGGCTAGAATGCCGGCCCTCTTTCCAGTTGTGACCGAGTCGTCATGCGTATCCAGTTGAATGGTGAACCCTTCGAACTGCCGGATAACCAGAGCGTCGCCGACCTGTTGGTTCGCCTCGATCTGACCGGGCGCCGTGTGGCGGTCGAGCTCAATCAGGACATCGTTCCACGCAGCCAGCACGACAGCACCCAGCTCGCCGAAGGCGACCAGGTGGAAGTGGTGCACGCCATCGGCGGCGGTTGACCCCTCGAGGAGTATTCCATGAGCCAAGTTCGCAGCGACAAGCCCTTCATCCTGGCCGGTCGTACGTTCCAGTCGCGCCTGTTGGTCGGTACCGGCAAGTACAAGGATATGGACGAGACCCGCGACGCCATCGCCGCTTCCGGCGCCGAGATCGTCACCGTGGCGGTGCGCCGCACCAACATCGGCCAGAATCCCGGTGAGCCGAACCTGCTCGACGTGATCAGCCCGGACAAGTACACCATCCTGCCCAATACCGCCGGCTGCTATGACGCGGTAGAGGCCGTGCGCACCTGCCGCCTGGCCCGCGAACTGCTCGATGGTCACAACCTGGTCAAGCTGGAAGTGCTGGCCGACCAGAAAACCCTGTTCCCCAACGTCATCGAGACCATCAAGGCCGCCGAAGTGCTGGTCAAGGATGGCTTCGATGTGATGGTGTACACCAGCGACGATCCGATCATCGCTCGTCAATTGGCCGAGATCGGCTGCATCGCGGTGATGCCGCTGGCCGGCTTGATCGGCTCCGGCCTGGGCATCTGCAACCCGTACAACCTGCGCATCATCCTCGAGGAATCGAAGGTGCCGGTGCTGGTCGATGCCGGCGTGGGCACTGCCTCCGACGCCACCATCGCCATGGAGCTGGGCTGCGAGGCGGTGCTGATGAACAGCGCCATCGCCGAAGCGCAGAACCCGGTGCTGATGGCGCGCGCCATGCAGCATGCCGTCGAGGCCGGTCGCCTGGCCTACCTGGCCGGCCGTATGCCGAAGAAACTCTATGCCAGTGCGTCTTCGCCGCTGACTGGCCTGATCAACTAAGGATGACGATTGGCTGCGTGCCGGTCCGCCGGCGCGCCAGTCGTAACGCAATCTACAAGAGTCCAGCATGACCGATACCCAACAGCCCGAACTGACCGAAGACGGTCGCCAGCGCCGTACCATCAAGAGCTTCGTGATGCGTGCCGGGCGCATGACCGAAGGTCAGCAGCGTGGCATCGACAAGGGCTGGCCGCTGTTCGGCCTCGAGCTGGAAGACGGCCTGCGCGACTTCGACCAAGTGTTCGGTCGCAGCGCACCGCGCACCTTCGAGATCGGCTTCGGCATGGGCCACTCCACCCTGGAGATGGCTGCTGCTGCGCCTGAGCAGGATTTCATCGGTGTCGAGGTACACAAGCCTGGCGTGGGTGCGCTGCTCAACGGTGCGATGACGCAAAACCTCAGCAACCTGCGGGTCTACAGCTGCGATGCGCTGGAGGTGCTGCGTGACTGCGTGGCCGACGCCAGCCTCGATCGCGTGCTGCTGTTCTTCCCCGACCCCTGGCACAAGTCACGTCACCACAAGCGCCGTATCGTCCAGCCGGCTTTCGCCGAGCTGGTGCGCAGCAAACTGAAGGTCGGCGGCGTGTTGCACATGGCCACCGACTGGGAGAACTATGCTGAGCACATGCTCGAAGTGATGAACGCTGCGCTGGGCTACCGCAACCTGGCGGCCGATGGCACTTACGTGCCGCGCCCAGAAGAGCGCCCGGTGACCAAGTTCGAACGTCGTGGCGAGCGCCTTGGCCACGGTGTATGGGATCTGAAGTTTCAGCGCCAGGAGTGATTGCCGAGCGATCCTGTCCGTAGGGATCGCCCGTATATAGAACCGGCAGGATGCACGATTAGATCGGGATAACCCGACGGCCAGGACGGCGCCTCACCGCAAGACACAACAACGATAAGTGCGCCTGCAAGGCGCGCAGACATTAGCGGCACCGCTTGCATGGTGCCGCGAGGAGAGCATTGTGTTGAGATCGGTTTCCCTTCTTCTGCTGACTGCCCTGGTGTTTCAGGCCCAGGCCAAGGTCGATGCCAGCCAGGCCGCGCGTCTGGGTCAGGACCTGACACCACTGGGTGGCGAGCGGGCAGGTAATGCTGCCGGCACCATTCCCGCCTGGACGGGCGGCCTGGCGACTCCGCCAGCCGGCTACCAGCCCGGCATGCACCACCCAGACCCATACGCAGGCGACAAACTGCTGTATCGCGTCGACAGCCAGAACTTGGCGCAGTACGAACCGCAACTGCCGATCGGCCTCAAGACCCTGCTGCAGGAAAACCCCAGCTTCTACCTGCGGGTCTTCCCGACCCGCCGCAGCGCTGCTGCGCCGCAGCGTATCTATGACGCCACGCGTTTCAATGCACAGAATGCCGAGCTGATTTCCGGTGGCAATGGTGTGCAGGGCGCAGCTGCCGGCGTGCCGTTCCCCCTGCCGCAGACCGGCCAGGAGGCCATCTGGAACCACGTCATGCGTTACCGCGGCGACCAGATCAGCATGGCCACCAACCAGGCGGCGGTGCTCGCCAACGGTAGCTACAACCTGCTCAAGCTCGAGCGCGACGTCTACTTCCTCTATGGCCGCGAAGGCGTTGCCCCGCAGGATCTGGACAACACCCTGTTCTATTACAAGTACAAGGTGGTAGCGCCGGCCAAGCTGGCCGGCTCGGCGCTGGTGGTGCAGGAGACCCTCGACCAGGTGCTGGCGATTCGCAAGGCCTGGCGCTTCAATCGTGGTGAGCGCCGTGTGCGCCGCCTGCCGATGCTTGCCTACGACACCCTGCAACCCGACACCAATGGCATGGCCACTGCCGACCAGGTTGACTCCTACAATGGCGCACCGGATCGCTACGAATGGCAGCTGCTGGGCAAGCGCGAGATGCTGGTGCCCTACAACAGCTATACCGTGCACCAGAAGGGCATTCCCTACGCCGACATCCTGCAGGCCAAGCACATCAATCCGGAATTGCTGCGTTACGAGTTGCACCGCGTCTGGGTGGTGGAGGCGGACCTGCGCACCGGCTTCAGTCATCCGTATGGCAAGCGTCGTTTCTATCTCGACGAGGACAGCTGGCAGATCCTCGCGGTCGATCTGTATGACCGTAATGGCAACCTGATCGGCCTGCAGGAAGCTCACCCGATCAGCTACTACGACGTGCCGATGTTCGGCTCGACCCTGGAGACCATCTATGACCTCAAGGGCGGCCGTTACTTCGCCGACGGCCTGGATAACAACGAGAAGATGTACGACTTCAACGCCAGGTTGAGCCCGCGTGACTTCACCCCGCAGGCGCTGCGCCGCGAAGGTAATTGAGTCAGTCGTGTTGTTCGAGAAAGCCACCCTTGAGGTGGCTTTCTCATTTCAGGCTGGCTAATTGCGGTCGGCGAGTATGCCGATGACCGCGAAGATCAGAATCAGCACTGGCGCCAGCGTGTAGTTGTTGAAGTGCGCCAGGCCCTTGGCCAGCCAGGGCGTGAGGAAGACGATGGCCAGGCCATAGCCGACCGCGCAGAACACCACGAACAGCAGGGTGCGCAGGACGAAATTGAGATTACCGATGGTGCGTTGAACCCAGGCGTTGATGGCTGGGCCGAACAGCACCAGCAACGTGGCCATGATGGCCAGGGAAATATCGCTGAGGTGGCTGCGGCTCCAGCGCGAGAGAGTGACGATCAGGTCCAGTAGCAGATCCATGCGGGCTCCTTCAGTGCAGCGCGACGTGAGCAATGGCCGCGCGAATCAGGCGCGCTAGCCTACCGGATTCATGCCGCTCTGTGGGTGAACTACGCCAGGAACTGCTGCAGCAGATCGTTGAGGAACAGTTGCCCCTTGGTGGTAGCTGCCAGGCGGGCTGGATCGGCCTGCAGCAGCCCCTGGCGTTCGGCTTCGCGGCGCGCCTGTTCGAGCTGCTGCAAAGGCAGGCCAGTGCGCTGGCTGAACAGTTCGGCCGGTGCACCTTCGGTCAGGCGCAGCACGTTCATCAGAAACTCGAAGGGCAACTCGTCAGCTTCCAGCAGGCGTTCGCCGGCCTGGAATGCCTTGGCTGGGTCGAGGTAGTCCTTCGGTAGGCGAGTTTTCCAGGTGCGCTGGATACGCCCTGCAGGTGTGCTCAGCTTGGCGTGGGCGCCAGCGCCGATGCCGAGGAAATCACCAAAAGTCCAGTAGTTGAGGTTATGTCGTGCCTGCTTGCCAGGCTTGGCGTAGGCGGACACTTCGTACTGCGCGTAGCCTTCGGCCGCGAGCAGGGCCTGGCCGGCTTCCTGGATATCCCACAGCAGATCGTCCTCGGGAAGCGTTGGCGGCTGGCTCCAGAACACCGTGTTCGGCTCCATGGTCAGCTGGTACCAGGACAGGTGCGTCGGGCCCTGGCTGATGGCGGTGCGCAGGTCGAACAGGGCGTCCTCGATGCTCTGCTCGGGCAGGCCGTGCATCAGATCGAGGTTGAAGTTGTCGAAGCCGGCGGCGCGGGCCATGTCGGCAGCGCGGATGGCTTCGCCGCCATCGTGGATGCGCCCCAGTGCCTTGAGCTTGGCTTCCTGAAAACTCTGCACGCCGATAGACAGGCGATTGATACCCAGCGCCCGGTAGCCCTTGAACTTGGCTTGCTCGAAGGTGCCAGGGTTGGCCTCCAGGGTGATTTCGATATCCGGCGCAAAGCCGACACGTTGCTCTACGCCTTCCAGCAAACGGCCCAGGGCGCGGTCGGAGAACAGGCTGGGCGTGCCGCCGCCGAAGAAGATCGAGGTCAGTTGCCGGCCATGGACGTGCTGCAGGTCGATATCGAGGTCGGCCAGCAGCGCGTCGACGTACTCTTCTTCAGGCAGCGTCGGCCCGGCGACGTGGGAGTTGAAGTCGCAGTAGGGGCATTTGCGCACGCACCAAGGGATGTGGATGTAGAGCGCTAGGGGCGGGAGCAGGAAACTCTCGCCAGCGGAATCGCTCATGCCAGCCCCAGGCGCTGCTTGAGCAGGGCCATGGCGCGGGCGCGGTGGCTGATGCGATTCTTCTGCTCGGCCGGTAGTTCGGCGCTGGAGCACTGGGTTTCCGGCACCCAGAACAGCGGGTCGTAGCCGAAGCCATGTTCGCCGCGGGCTTCGTACAGGATGCTGCCGTGCCACAGGCCTTCGCAGAGGATCGGCAGCGGATCGTCGGCGTGCCGCACCAGCGCCAGGGCGCAGACGAACTGGGCGCCGCGCTCTGCGTCCGGCACGTCTTTCAGGGCAGCAAGCAGCTTGGCGTTGTTCGCTGCGTCGCCCCGGCCATCGGCATAGCGCGCCGAGTAGATGCCGGGGGCGCCGCCGAGGGCGTCCACCGCCAGGCCGGAGTCGTCGGCCAGTGCCGGCAAACCGGAGATACGCGCGGCGTTGCGCGCCTTGAGGATGGCGTTCTCGACGAACGACAGGCCGGTTTCCTCCGGCTCGACCTGGCTGAACTCACCGATCGAACGCACGCGCACGGCGTCGCCGAGCATGGCCTGCAGCTCCTTGAGCTTGCCGGCATTATGGCTGGCCAGGACCAGCTCCTTGAAACCACTCACTGGCTTAATCATCCGGGAACATTTCCTGGTTGAAGGTGATACGGTGCGCGTCGTTACCCTGGCGCACGTTGAGCGTGAAGCTGAGCATTTCACGGGTCTTGAAGGGGAACTGCGCCAGGTAATAGATGGCCTCGCCTTCGGTGACCTGGCGGAACGTTAGCGCAGTGCTCTTACCCAGCAGGTCCTTCACCTCGCCCCCGACCACGGCGGTGCTGGGCTTGCCGGCTTTGAGCACGGCAATGTTGATCACACCTTGGGTCTTGCTGCGTACCAGGCCGGCGGCGCTGGCGATATCCGGCTGGATGAAGCTGGAGTTGAACACGCTGTAGTGCACGTCGAGATCGCCGAAGCTCTGTTTGCGCTCAGCGGCGGCCGGTAGGGCCAGGCACAGGGCGATCAGGAAGGGGATGATGCGGCGCATGTTATTCTCCTCGTTCAGACCGCGACGCGGTGGGCGGACAGGTCCGCGCCGCTGATGCGGTAGATGCCGATCTCGCCCAGCAGGTTGGGCCAGATACGGCTGGCGATGCCGTGGCGATGGTCACGGTCCACCGCCAGGCGTTCTTCCACACGGGCACCTTGGGCGTGGCAGAGACGCTCGAAGTCCTCGAAGGTGCAGAAGTGGATGTTCGGGGTGTTGTACCAGGTATAGGGCAGGAAGTCCGACACCGGCATGCGACCTTTTGTCGTCAGGTACCAGCGGCAGCGCCAGTGGCCGAAGTTGGGGAAGGTGATGATGCAGGTCTTGCCGACGCGCAGCATCTCGGCCAGCACCTTGTCCGGGTAGTGCAGCGCCTGCAGCGACTGGGTCATGACCACCACGTCGAAGCTGTTGCTGGCGAAGTTGCCCAGGCCCAGGTCGAGGTTTTGCTCGATGACGTTGACGCCGCGCTCGATGCACAGGGCGATCTTGTCCGGGTCGATTTCCAGGCCGTAGCCGGAAACCTCCTTGTTGTCGCGCAGCCAGGCGAGGAGTTCGCCGTCGCCGCAGCCCAGGTCGAGCACACGGCTGCCCGGGGCGATCCATTCCTGGATGATGTCCAGATCCGCTCGCATGCTCATACCTCGATTCGCTTCATGTAGCTGCCGAACGCCTGCAGGTAACGCGGGATCGGCATGAGGAAGGCGTCGTGGCCCTGCGGTGCGTCGATCTCCAGATAGCAGACGTTCTTCTTCGCCGCCGTCAGCGCGTCGACGATCTCCCGCGAGCGGGCAGGAGAGAAGCGCCAGTCGGTGGTGAAGGACATCAGGCAGAAATCCGCCTTGGCCACCGCCAGGGTCTTGGCCAGGTCACCGTCGTTGGCGGCGGCCGGGTCGAAGTAATCCAGGGCCTTGGTCATCAGCAGATAGGTATTGGCATCGAAGCGGCCGGAGAATTCCTCACCCTGGTAGCGCAGGTAGCTTTCTACCTGGAACTCGACGCTGTGGAAGTCGTAGTTGAGCTTTTCGCTCTTCAGGCCACGGCCGAATTTCTCGCCCATGGCGTCATCGGACAGGTAGGTGATGTGCCCGACCATGCGCGCAAGCATGAGGCCGCGTTTGGGGATCACGCCTTGTTCCTGGAAATGCCCGCCATGGAATTCCGGGTCGGTGAGAATCGCCTGGCGCGCCACTTCGTTGAAGGCGATGTTCTGCGCCGACAGTTTGGGCGCCGAGGCGATGGCCAGGCAGTGACGCACACGCTCGGGGTAGCTGATGGTCCACTGCATGGCCTGCATGCCGCCCAGGCTTCCGCCGATCACCGCTGCCCATTGCTCGATGCCGAGCATATCGGCCAGGCGCGCCTGGCTGTGTACCCAGTCTTCGACTGTCATCACCGGGAAGTCGGCGCCATAGGGTTTACCGGCTGCCGGGTTGGTGCTACTCGGGCCGGTGGAACCATTGCAGCCGCCGAGGTTGTTGAGGCTGACGACGAAGAATTTGTTGGTGTCGATCGGTTTGCCGGGGCCGATGCAGCTGTCCCACCAGCCGGGTTTGCGATCATCCGGGCTGTGGTAGCCGGCGGCGTGATGGTGGCCGGACAGGGCATGGCAGATCAGCACGGCATTGCTGCGCGCGGCGTTTAGCTCGCCATAGGTTTCGACGACCAGTTCGTACTCGGCCAGGCTACGCCCGCAGGCGAGCGCCAATGGCTCGCTGAAACGGAACACCTGGGGGCTGACCAGGCCGACGGAATCTTCGGGAAAGGCAGTGGGCATGGAGGCGCTGCTAAGGAATCGGAGGAGGGCGCCAGTCTAAAGAGCACCGCCGGTAGCGGCAAGCGAGCAGGGCGTTCGCTTGTGCTACTGGCTTTGTTGCCGTGCCGCCACCGGCAGGCTGACCACCTTGCGCTGGCGCTGCACCGGTGCCGGGCGGCGCAGCACGCGGAGCATGTCGCTGGCCTGGGCCAGTTGCTGTTCCAGCTCTTCCTGGTAGCGCGCCAACTGCAGGCTGCGCTTGCGCGTCTGCTGGGTTTCCTGGGCCAGCGCCTTGAGGCGCAGCATGTGGCTTTCCAGCATCTGCTTGTGTTCCAGGGTGTGCTGCATCAGCGGCATCAGTGCGTCGGCGGCCCACTGTTCGGCGTCCAGGCGCAGGCGCTGGTGCAGGCCGATCACCTCCTGGGCCAGGGTGGCGAAGAAGCGTCGAGTCAGGCTGCGCTGCTCGGTGAGCAACGTTTTCACGTGCAGGCGGAACTGATCGCCCTTGTCCTGCAGCTTATTCAGCTCGCGCAGGTAGCGCTGGATCTTGAACTGCGGCGCGTCGACGCCGCCCAGCGGGCTTTCTTCGTTATGCCGGCGATAGATGGCGGCGACCATCTTGTTGGCCATCTCGGCTTCGTGCTGCAGGTTGTGCAAATCCTGCTCGATGGCGCGAAAGAAATGCAGGATGCCCTGGTTGATGCCTAGGGTGGTCCAACTGCCGGTCAAGGTACGCCGTACTTCGCTCAGGTGTTCTTCCAGGCGTTCGGCGCGAGCGGCGTGACGCAGCAGCTGTCCCTGGCGTTGCAGCAGACGCTGGTTGGTCTTCAGGCCAAGCAGGCGCTTGTGGTGCAGGCTGTGGTCTTCCTTGGTCTTGGCGGTCAGTTCGAACAGCAGTTGGCCGTTGTCCTGCTGATGATTGCCGAGCAGGGCCAGCTGTTCGCTGACTTTCTCCAGGCGCAGGCTGAGCACGTGTTGACTTTTATTGAGCAGCGCCAGTACCTGGCGTACCACGCTATCTTCGATCAGGTGCTCCTTCTGCGCGACGATACGCTCGCACAGCAGGGTCTCCAGATTGGCCATCTGGCTGCGGGCCAGCAGCGCCTCGTCCTTGCGCACCTTGGCCAGCAGCGCCTGCTTGGCCGATAGCGGCAGTACGTCCTGCTTGGCGATGCCCAGCTGTTTGGCGGTGGCGCTCTGGATCTGGCCGATGGCGTTCTGCACGAAAGTCTCGCCTGCCAGGTCGTCCCATAGCACGTCGATCTTGTTCAGTACGGCAAACAGGCTGGTTCGGGTGTCTTCGTCGAGCTGACGAATGTGCTGTTGCCAGATGTGCATATCGCTGGCGGTGACGCCGGTATCGGCGGACAGCAGGAAGATGATCGCCTGGGCATTGGGCAGCATCGACAGGGTCAGCTCGGGTTCACTGCCCAAGGCGTTTAGGCCGGGTGTGTCGAGAATACGCAAGCCCTGGCGCAGCAGCGGATGATCGAAGTTGACCATCGCATGGCGCCAGGCAGGCACCAGCACCTGGCCGCGTTTGCCGGTGCCTTCGAGCATGTCTGGGTGGAAGCCGAGCTGGATCGCCTGTTCCACCGGCATGGCTTTGGTCTTGGCCACCTGGCTGAAAGCCAGCGCCATGTTGGCCGGGTCGCTGGTATCCAGCGGAATGTTCACCCAGTGTCGGGGGATGCGTTTGAACTGCGCGACACTGGCCGAGGCCGTGCGGGTCTCGATCGGCAGGAGACGAATGTAGGGGCGCTCCGAGCGTGGGTCGAAGAACAGCTCGGTGGGGCACATGGTGGTGCGCCCGGCATGCGAAGGCAGCATGCGCTGGCCGTATTCGGAGAAGAACAGGCTGTTGATCAGCTCGGTCTTGCCGCGCGAGAACTCGCCGACGAAAGCCAGGGTGATGTGGTCGGTACGCAGGATCTTCAGCGCGCGTTCGAGCTTGGCCTGAACCGCCTCGGAGTTGAGCCGGTTGTGCTCCAGCCAGCTGCGATAACGCGTGATCTCGCGCATCAGTTCGCGTTTCCAGGCGACGTAGGCGTCAACCTGCTGGCTGAGACGTTCCATGCTCATCCTGGCTCTCCTCTCGGCAAGATCACCTCTTGCGGGGGCTGCGTAACGGTTCGGTTCGGGGTGCCGCCAGGAAGCACGGCATTTCGCGAGAACAGTTTGCATTATGCGAGCTGCAAGGCAGCCGTCAATTGGCCTCTTCGACAGTCCCGCCTTATGGTCGGGTGCGGCGACTGAGCGGTCGTCAGGCGCGCTGCAGCCCAGGAATCGGCGGCAGGCTTCGCGGGGCGCGAATACGCAGGCGTTTATGTCGATTGAGTTCGCCGCTTTCCAGGCTCACCTGGCTCTTGGCGACGCCGAAGGCCTTGGCCAGGAAGGCCTGTAGGTGGGCGTTGGCCTTGCCGTCTACCGGCGGGGCGGTGAGTCGGATTTTCAGCCGCTCACCCTGTAGCCCGGCGAACTCGTCCTTGCTCGCCTTGGGCTGCAGGTGGCAGTCGAGGATGAGGTCCTCGCCGTCCCAGCGGTAGAAGCTTGCGGTCTTGATGGACATGCCCCTCATCTGGCGCTGCGCGCCACCTTCTCCCGTTGGGAGAAGGTCGGCAAGGAAAGCGTCGCTGCGCGACTTTTATGTTTAAAGGAAGGGGCTGAGCATCGGCGGCAGACCAGTGGAGGCCGCCAGGCCGCCAATCACGAAACGGTCGATCAGGTTGATGGTGATGAAGGCGAAAATCGGCGAGATATCCAGGCCGCCGAGGTTTGGCAGCAGCTTACGGAATGGCGCCAGCAGTGGCTCGCAGATCTGGTTCACCAACTGTGCGCCCGGGTTGTAGCTGCCCGGAGCGACCCAGGAGAGGATCACGCTGATGATCAGGGCGAAGAAGAACACCTTGAGAAACAGCGAGGTCACGCCAATCATCGACCACACCAGCAGCTGCAGGATGAAACCGCCGACGTTGTAGCCCATCAGGGTCAGGGTGACGATCATCAGCAGCAGCTGTACCAGGATAGCCAGCACCAGCGAAGCCAGGTCCAGCCCGGCGAAGCCCGGAATGATCCGCCGCACTGGAGTCACCAGCGGTTGCGTGGCCTTGACGATGAACTGGCTCAGCGGATTGTAGAAGTCCGCACGTACCAGTTGCAGGATGAAACGCAGCAGGACGATCAGCAGATACAGGCTGCCGAGGGTCTGAATGATGTAGATCAGGGCTTCGATGAGTCCGGACATGTGTGCTTCCTTTATTGACCCAGTTGTTCAGCCAGTTCGGCCGAGCGATTGGCAGCGGCATTCAGTGCCTGTTGTACCAGCGCTTCGAAGCCGCCGGCCTGGAAGGTTTTGATTGCCGCTTCGGTGGTTCCGTTCGGTGAGGTAACACGGCGACGCAATTCGGCCGCGTCGACATCGCTTTCACTGGCCATGCGCGCGGCGCCCAGTGCGGTCTGGATGCTCAGACGCGCGGCGGTCTCACGCGGCAGGCCGAGTTTCTCGCCAGCTTCGGTCATCGCCTCGATCAGCAGGAAAAAATAGGCTGGGCCGCTGCCAGAGACGGCAGTCACTGCATCGAGCTGCGCTTCGTCGTCCAGCCACAGGGCCAGGCCGACGGCGCTCAGCACCTGCTCGGCCTGGTTTTTTTGCGCGGCGTTGACGCGCGGGTTGGCGAACAGACCGGAAACACCCTGGCGCAGCAGCGCCGGGGTATTGGGCATGCAGCGCACTACCGGGCGCTGGCCCAGCCAGTTCTCCAGGCTGGCGCAACTGATGCCGGCGGCGATGGAGATGATCACCTGGTTGGGAGCCAGGTGTGGCGCCAGATCCAGGCATACCGTTTTCATGATCTGTGGTTTGACCGCCAGTACGACCAGATCGGCACCCTTGATGGCCTCGCCATTGTCGGCGAAGGTTGCGATGCCGTGTTCCTGCTGCAGACGAGTACGTTGTTCGCTGCCAGGCTCGCTGGCGCGGATGGCGCTGGCTGCCACGCCCTGCGCACGCATACCACCAATCAGGCTGGCGGCCATGTTGCCGGCGCCGACGAAGGCGATGGTCGGGTTGCTCATTGCAGAAAATCCTTCATTCAGTGAGTGGGCTGGCCGTAGTCGCGGGCACCGAACAGGGCGGTGCCGATGCGCACCCAGGTGGCATCTTCGGCGATGGCGGCTTCCAAGTCATGGCTCATGCCCATGGACAAGGTATCGAGATTCAGCGCCAGCTCATCACGCAGTTGGCGCAGGCGGGCGAAGGCGGCGTGTTGTGCGGCGACATCGTCGGTCGGTTCGGGAATCGCCATCAGCCCGCGCAGCCTGAGGTTTGGCAGGGCAACGACGGCCTGGGCCAGCTCGGGTAGCTCATCGGGGCGGCAGCCGGACTTGCTGTCCTCGCCGCTGACGTTGACCTGCAGGCAGATATTCAGCGGTGGCAGGTGGGCGGGCCGCTGATCCGACAGGCGTTGGGCAATTTTCAGGCGATCCACCGAATGTACCCAGTCGAAATGCTCGGCGATGGGCCGGGTCTTGTTCGATTGAATGGGGCCTATGAAGTGCCAGATCAAGGGTAGATCGTTCAATTCGACCTGTTTGTCCAATGCTTCCTGCAGGTAGTTCTCGCCAAAATCGCACAAACCAGCCGCATGAGCTTCACGAATGGCCGCTGCCGGTTTGGTCTTGCTCACCGCGAGCAGGCCGATATCCGTCAAATTACGCTGCGAGGCTTGCGCCGCCTCACGGATACGCGCTCCGACCTTTGCAATATTCTCTGCTATCGTGGACATTACCTGCGCTCTATAAGCCTGGCCGTTGCGTTTGCGGCATTCTACCTGCTTGCTTGTAATTGGGGAGTCCCATGGATATCACTGAGCTGCTCGCCTTCAGCGCCAAGCAAGGCGCGTCGGATTTGCACCTCTCGGCGGGACTGCCGCCGATGATCCGCGTCGACGGCGATGTGCGCCGTATCAACCTGCCGCCGCTGGATCACAAGCAGGTACACGCGCTGATCTACGACATCATGAATGACAAGCAGCGCAAGGACTTCGAAGAGTTCCTCGAGACCGACTTCTCCTTCGAAGTGCCGGGTGTGGCGCGTTTCCGGGTCAACGCCTTCAACCAGAACCGTGGCGCCGGTGCTGTGTTCCGTACCATTCCGTCCAAGGTGCTGACCATGGAAGACCTGGGCATGGGCGAGGTGTTCCGCAAGATCACCGACGTGCCACGCGGCCTGGTGCTGGTCACCGGCCCCACCGGTTCGGGCAAGTCGACCACCCTCGCGGCGATGCTCGACTACCTCAACAGCAACAAGTACCACCATATCCTCACCATCGAAGACCCAATCGAATTCGTTCACGAGTCGAAGAAGTGCCTGGTCAACCAGCGTGAGGTGCACCGCGACACTCACGGCTTCTCCGAAGCGCTGCGTTCGGCGCTGCGTGAAGACCCGGACATCATCCTGGTGGGCGAGATGCGCGACCTGGAAACCATCCGCCTGGCGCTGACCGCCGCGGAAACCGGTCACCTGGTGTTCGGCACTCTGCACACCACCTCCGCTGCCAAGACCATCGACCGCGTGGTCGACGTGTTCCCGGCCGAAGAGAAGTCGATGGTGCGTTCGATGCTCTCCGAGTCGCTGCAGGCGGTGATCTCACAGACCCTGCTGAAGAAGATCGGTGGCGGTCGCGTGGCCGCGCACGAAATCATGATCGGTACGCCTGCCATTCGTAACCTGATCCGCGAGGACAAGGTGGCGCAGATGTATTCGGCGATCCAGACCGGCGGTGCGCTGGGCATGCAGACCCTTGATGCGTGCCTCAAGACCCTGGTATCCAAGGGCCTGGTCAGCCGCGACAGTGCGCGCGAGAAGGCCAAGAGCCCCGAGAACTTCTAACAGCCGTAGCGACTGCGCCGCACGCCGCCAGTCGCCAGGTCCCGCGGGGCCTTCATCGGGCGTGCAGCTGATTGGCGAGACCCAAGATGGAATTCGAAAAATTACTGCGCCTGATGGTCGAAAAAGGCGGTTCCGACCTGTTCATCACCGCTGGCGTGCCGCCGTCGATGAAGGTCAATGGCAAGATCATGCCCGTGACCAAGAACGCCATGTCGCCGGAGATGACCCGCGAAACCGTGCTGGGCGTGATGAACGAGGCGCAGCGCCGCGAGTTTGCCGAAAAGCACGAATGCAACTTCGCCATCAGCGCCCGCGGCATCGGTCGCTTCCGTGTCAGCGCCTTCTACCAGCGCAACCTGGTGGGCATGGTGCTGCGCCGCATCGAGACCAACATTCCCACCATCGACGACCTCAAGCTGCCGGAAATTCTCAAGAAACTGGCGCTGACCAAGCGCGGCCTGGTGCTGTTCGTCGGTGCCACCGGTACCGGTAAGTCCACTTCGCTGGCGGCAATGATCGGCTACCGCAACAGGAACAGCAGTGGTCATATCATCTCCATCGAAGACCCGATCGAGTACATCCACCAGCACCAGAGCTGCATCGTCACTCAGCGTGAAGTGGGCATCGACACCGAGTCGTTTGAAGTGGCGCTGAAGAACACGCTGCGTCAGGCGCCGGACGTGATCCTCATCGGCGAGGTGCGGACCCGCGAGACCATGGATCATGCCGTGGCTTTCGCCGAAACCGGTCACCTGTGTCTGGCCACCCTGCACGCCAACAACGCCAACCAGGCGCTGGACCGCATCATCAACTTCTTCCCGGCCGACCGGCAGAACCAGGTGTGGATGGACCTGTCGCTCAACCTCAAGGCCATTGTCGCTCAGCAGCTGATTCCAACCCCAGATGGTAAAGGTCGCCGCGCGGTGATCGAGGTCCTGATCAACACCCCGCTGGCCGCTGACCTGATCCGCAAGGGTGAAGTGCACGAGCTCAAGGGCCTGATGAAGCGCTCCACCGAGCAGGGCATGCAGACCTTCGACCAGGCGCTGTACAACCTCTACACCCAGGGTGAGATCACCTACGAAGATGCGCTGCTCTACGCCGACTCGGCCAACGACCTGCGCCTGATGATCAAGCTCGGTTCGGAAACCGATGGCGATCACCTGACCAGCATGGCCCAGGGCCTGGCGCTGGAGGTTAGCGAGGAAGATCCGGGGCGTCGCTTCCGCTGACGCTGCCAGTCGGGGGACGCGCTGCGTCCCCTTCGTTTATCTGGGCGATACGTTTGCCCTTTCTGCCTGCCAGCACCAACGCCTGGCCATCGCGTTGCGCACCGGCGCGTGCTTCGCTCATCAGTTGCGGAATCAGTGGGCCTTCCGGCAAGTGCTTCCAGAACCTCAGTGGCAGATGCTGCTGCATCACCGTGCGGTTTAGGCGTGCCGGGTTGAAGGTGCTGCCGTAATAGGCGCGCCACAGGGCCTGGCCGTCATCCTCGGGCTGCTGTGCCCAAGCCTGCCATTGTACCGGGCAGCGGCGTTCGTGCTGCAGGCGCTGGCCATCCCAGTACACGCCGTCACGCGGCGTGGCGATCAGCCAGCTGTGTTTGCCCAGGCGCTCGGCGAAATGGCCGCTGGCCGAAGCGAGAATGTCATGTGCGGGTTCGAACCAGGCGACGAAGTCCGGCGCGTCAGAGATTTTGCATGGCTGGAAACGCACGAAGGCATGCAGGTGATGCGCCTCGCGGCGCACCGCCTTGAGCCGGCGATGCAGCTCGCTGCCGTCCGGATCGCCGGCCAGCACAGCGCTGCGTTCGCCCTGCACGAAACGCCACAGCACGCGGTAGAGCAGGCTCCAACGTTCATCGCCGCGGTACTGGGCAGCGCTTTCCAGCAGATCGAGCAGTTCGGGGGAGACGCGCAAGCGGCCGCTAGGCTCCGGCGCGCCCTCGGCGGGCTGATCGAACAGGCTGGGCGGCGCCTCCTCGTCCAGCCATTGCAACTGGTGCGGGGCCAGGCCTTGCAACAAGGCGCGGCGTGCGGCCTGGCGCCAGGTGGCGAAGCTGCCGTCGAAGCGCAGGCTATGCATCACCACAAGGCCATCTGTGCCGGGGTGTCGCGCAGTTGCTGACGCAGCACCACGGATTCGTGTTCGGCGCGCGGTGGCCGGTAGTCCTGAGTGACGATAAACGGCTTGGCCTTTTCCAGTACGCAGCGCAGACGGGTCAGGTCTTCGTAGCGGATACGCCGTTCCCGCCGCAGCGCGCCCAGGCGCCGGGCGCTGAGTACGCCGATGCCGGGCACTCGGGCAATCAGTGATTCGTCGGCGCGGTTGAGATCGACGGGAAACTGCTCGCGGTTGGCCAGGGCCCAGGCCAGCTTGGGGTCGATGTCCAGCGCCAGGTTGCCGGGACCGGCGAGCAGCTCCGTGGCGCTGAAACCGTAGCCGCGCATGAGGAAGTCGGCCTGGTACAGGCGATGCTCGCGCAGCAGTGGCGGCGCCTCGAAGGGCACGGTTTTCGGGCTTTGAGGAATCGGGCTGAACGCCGAGTAGTAGACGCGGCGCAGGCGGTAGTCGTGATACAGACTCTGGGCGTTGTGCAGGATGGTGCTGTCATCGGTGGCGTCGGCACCGACGATCATTTGCGTGCTCTGCCCGGCTGGGGCAAAGCGCGGCGCGCGGCGTTCTTCCTTGGCCTCACGCTCGCCGAGATGAATCTTGTGCATGGCCTGGTGGATGCTGCCGACGTTCTTTTCCGGTGCCAGGCGTACCAGGCTGGTTTCGGTGGGCAGTTCGATATTGACGCTGAGGCGGTCGGCGTAAAGACCGGCCTCGGCGATCAGTTCCGGCGCGGCATCGGGGATGGTCTTCAGATGAATGTAACCGCGGAACTGATGCTCCTGACGCAGCAGCTTGGCGACGCGAATCAACTGCTCCATGGTGTAGTCGGCCGAGCGGATGATGCCGGAGCTGAGGAACAGGCCGCTGATGCAGTTGCGCTTGTAGAAGTCCAGTGTCAGCGTCACTACTTCCTCGGGCGTGAAGCGCGCGCGAGGTACGTCACTGGAACGACGGTTGATGCAGTATTGGCAGTCGTAGAGGCAGAAGTTGGTCAGCAGGACCTTCAGCAGCGCCACGCAGCGACCGTCCGGTGTGTAGCTGTGGCAGATGCCCATGCCATTGGTCGAACCGATGCCGTCCTTGCCCTTGGAGCTGCGCTTCGGTGCGCCGCTGCTGGCGCAGGAGGCATCGTACTTGGCGGCGTCAGCTAGGATGGTGAGCTTTTCGATCAGTTGCATGGCGGGCAATATCTATACTGTTTTTTTATACAGTATATGGGCCTCGTACAGCTATCAAGCCATTCGTTGTGTGGCGTTGCATCTGGGTGGGTGAAACCTTATGTCTGTATGCAGCGTCTGAAGCCATATCTCTCATAAGGAGTTCGCCATGCAACGACCCGATACGCACAGCAAGCTGATCGGCTACCTGTTGTGGATCTTCGGCTTTCTCGGTTCGCACCGTTTCTACTACGGCAAACCGGTCACCGGCACCATCTGGTTCTTCACCCTCGGTCTGCTGTTCATCGGCTGGATCATCGACCTGTTTCTGATTCCGGCGATGGATCGCGAGGCCGATCTGCGCTTTACCGCAGGTGAAACCGATTACAACGTGGCGTGGATTCTGTTGACCTTCCTCGGCGTGTTCGGCGTGCACCGCATGTATCAGGGCAAGTGGATCACCGGGATCATCTACCTGTTCACCGGCGGTTTGTTCCTGGTCGGCGTGCTCTATGACTTCTGGACGCTCAATACGCAGATCTCGATCAAGAACGCACAGCGCGGTTGAGTCAGGGACAAGTGATTTGCACGGTCTGCCCCCTCTCCCATTTATTGGGGGCACGCCTAGTGGAGAAGGCTGGGGAGAGGGTGGTTCAGGCGGTTGGGTGTCGCCGGATAGACCCTCTCCCGCAAGCGGGAGAGGGGAATCAAGCGCCGTTGCCCGGATGCACTCCGGGGAAAATGAAAAGGGCATCCCACGGAATGCCCTTTTTCGTAGCGTTGGCGGGATCAGTCGTCGCTGTCGTCGTCGTCCCCGCCGTCGACCTTCATGCCCAGTTCCTTGATCTTGCGGGTCAGGGTGTTACGACCCCAGCCCAGCAGCAAGGCGGCGTCGCGGCGGCGGCCGGCGGTGTGCTTGAGCGCGGTCTCGATCATGATGCGCTCGAACGCCGGCACAGCGCTGTCGAGCAGGTTGGACTGGCCGCGTGCCAGGGCCTGGTCGGCCCAGAGGCGCAGCGCCTGCTCCCAGTTGGTCACTGGTGCGGCGTCCTGCGGCTGGGTCAGCAGCTCGGGCGGCAGGTCATCGACGTGCACTTCGCGACCCGAGGCCATGACGGTGATCCAGCGGCAGGTGTTCTCCAACTGGCGCACGTTGCCCGGCCAGGGTAGGTGCTTGAGGTAGTCCTCGGTTTCGCTCTTGAGCAATTTCGGCTCCACCGCCAGTTCCTGCGCGGCGCGGGCGAGGAAGTGGTGGGCCAGGGTCGGGATGTCCTCGCGGCGATCGGCCAGGCGCGGGATGTGAATGCGGATGACGTTGAGGCGGTGGAACAGGTCTTCACGGAACTTGCCGGCGGTCACCAGGGTTTCCAGGTTCTGGTGGGTGGCGGCGATGATGCGCACGTCCACTTTCACCGGGGTGTGACCGCCAACGCGGTAGAACTCGCCATCGGCCAATACGCGCAGCAGACGAGTCTGAGTGTCAGCTGGCATGTCGCCGATTTCGTCGAGGAACAGGGTGCCGCCATCGGCCTGTTCGAAACGGCCGCGCCGCTGGTTGGCCGCGCCGGTGAAGGCGCCTTTCTCGTGGCCGAACAGCTCGGACTCCATCAGGTCCTTGGGAATTGCCGCCATGTTCAGGGCAATGAACGGCGCTGCTGCGCGTGGGCTATGGCGGTGCAGGGCGTGCGCCACCAGCTCTTTACCCGTACCAGATTCGCCGTTGATCAGCACGGTGATATTGGAGTGGCTCAAGCGGCCAATAGCGCGGAACACCTCCTGCATCGCTGGTGCTTCACCGATGATTTCCGGAGTGCGCGCCTGTGCCGCCGGGACGGCCAGGCTCTGTTGTTCCTGGGCGTGTTGGAAGGCGCGCTTGACCAGTGAAACGGCCTCGTCGACGTCGAACGGCTTGGGCAGGTACTCGAAGGCGCCGCCCTGGTAGCTGGCTACCGCGCTGTCCAGGTCCGAATGCGCGGTCATGATGATAACCGGCAAGCGTGGATACAACTCGCGGATGCGTGCCAGCAGGTCGAGGCCGCTGGCTCCGGGCATGCGGATGTCGGAGATGATCACGTCCGGCTGTTGGCGGGTCAGGCGGGCGAGTACACCGTCGGCACTGTCGAAACTCTGGGTGGTCATGCCTTCCTGTTGCAGGGCCTTTTCCAGTACCCAGCGGATGGAACGATCGTCGTCGACAATCCAGACGGTTTCACTGCGGCTCATGGCGTGGGCGCTCCTTGTTCCAGCGGTAGGAAGATCGAGAATACGGTGTGGCCGGGATAGCTCTCGCACTCGATCAGCCCCTGGTGCTGGCTGATGATGTTCTGGGTGATGGCCAAGCCCAGGCCGGTGCCGTCGGCACGACCGCTGACCATGGGATAGAAGATGGTTTCCTGCAGTTCCGGCGGAATGCCGGGACCGTTGTCGATGATCTCTACCTTGACCACCAGGCGATGGCGCGTATGGCCAATGGTGAACTGGCGCAGGGTGCGGGTACGCAGGCTGATGCGCCCGAGGCCCATGTCATGCTTCTGCCCGGCGATGGCCTGCATGGCGTTGCGCACGATATTGAGCACGGCCTGGATCATCTGCTCACGGTCGATCAGCAGATCTGGAATGCTTGGGTCGTAGTCGCGTACCAAGGTGATGCTGCCTTGGCTTTCCGCCTCAATCAGGTTGGCGACGCGCTCCAGCACCTCGTGCACGTTGGTCATCGACAGCGACGGCAACTTGTTCGAGCCGAGCATGCGGTCGACCAGGTTACGCAAGCGGTCGGCCTCTTCGATGATGACGTTGGTGTAGTCCTTGAGCTCTTCGTTGGGCAGTTCGCGCGACAGCAGTTGCGCCGCACCGCGAATGCCGCCGAGCGGATTCTTTATCTCGTGGGCCAGGCCGCGCACCAGCAGTTTGGTGGTTTCCTGCTTGGACAGCTGCGCCTCTTCCTTGGTGATGCGCAGCAGGCGGTCGCGCGGGTGTACCTCCAGCAGCAGCAGGGTCTCGCCCATGCTGAACAGCGGTGTTACCGCGTAGTCCACGGTCAGCGTCTGGCCGGTGACCGAGGTCAATACGGCTTCGCGCTTGTTGAATGGGTGCGCCTGTTCCACCGCCTGGCGCAAGGATGACAGCGCCTCGGGCGATTCGGTGAACAGGTCGCTGATGAACTGACCGTGGCTGCGTTGGCCGCTGACGGCCAGGAGCATTTCCGCCGCCGGGTTCATGTACTCAAGGCACAGCTGGCTGTTGAGCAGCAGGGTGGCGGTGGTCAGATTGTCGAGTAGCAGGCGGTGCAGCGCGTCGTTGATGGTCATAGGCAGTGCGTTCCGGCGATAGGCAGGAAAATGCAAGAAGCAAACCAAGGCCCCGAAAAGACGCATTATTTGTGCGGTCTGCCAGGTTTTGGTGGTGCAGGGGCGAGGCCGGGCGGGGAAAAGCGACCCAAAACAGGGAGAGCTTAGGAGGTGGTGCGCCAGATTGCACCATTAAGGTGCAATCTGCTTTCAGAGGAAAGGAAGGATGCTGGCCTTTTCCTTGGGCTTGTCTTTCAGCGGGCACTCGGGGCGAACGCCGTATTCATCTTTCTTGCACGGGTTGACCTTGCGCTTCTGCGCCAGGCTCATGCGGTGCATGTGGAAGGGCTGTGCCGGCGTGCGCTCGACGATGAGGCCGGCGGAGTCGATGATTTCTGCCACCAGTTGGTGCGTGCCGCGGTCGACGTGCTGCAGGGAGAACACCGGGCTGCGGCTGATCTCGCCTTGAGGTTCGCCGTCGAGCAGCAGTCGGTAGCTATGGCCGGGAAGCAAGCCCGGTTCGCTGGTGAGGGTAACGATCATGTCGCCGGAACCGTTATGGATCGAGGCGTCCGGCTCCGGCACGAGGATGCGCAGCAGCTGATAGTGCACGGTCGGTTTGGTGACGGCAGGCGGGGCAACGCGCACCGTGGGTGTGGGGTGATTCAGAGCCGCGCTGTTGGACGGCGCCAGCATCACCCGCTCGGCATTGCTGTTGCGTGGTTTGTCGGTGAATACGCGGTTACCTTCGGCGTCGATGTAGGTATAGACCTGAGCCAAAGCCGCTTGGGTGATGAACAGCAGGCAGAGCAGCAGTGCGCGCATCGTGGTCAGTTCGTCGGTCTTGGGGTCGGGCGCGGTGGCGTGACCGGTGGACGGGCAGGGCTGTTGACGCTGATGCGCTGCACTGTGAAGGTTTCGGTGGCGCTCTGCTGGATAATGCGTTCGCCGGCCACCACTGCTACCGCCAGGCTGTGTGCGCCACGGTCAAGGTTGGTCAGTTGCAGGCTCGGTACGTTGCTGGCCTGGCCGTATGGCTCGCCATCGAGAATCAGGCGTAGCTGGTGGCCGGGCTGCAGGCGCGGCTGAATGTTCACGCCGACGATGAAGGTGCCGTTGTTGGCGCGCATCGCTTCGTCGTCCGGGATGCCGGTGAGGTTCAGCACCGAGTAGGGCGCTTCGCTCTGCGCTGGTGTGTTGTCGTCGCTCGCCGGCATGCTCGGCGTCTGCATCTCCACCGTGTTGGTCGGGGGCAGATTGACGCTCTCGGCGGCCGTGCCATCTGGAGGCTGATTGGTGAAGACCGTGTTGCCGTTGGCGTCGGTGTATTTGTAGATCTGCGCACTGGCCGGCAGGGCCAGGGTGAGTAGCAGGCAGGCGAGTAACGGGCGCATGGGCCGATCCTTCCGCGGGTGATGCGCTAAGCCTTGCACTGCTATCGGTTCCTGGCAAGCGCAGGGCGCTATGGCTGTGATGTTTGGCTACAAATCGGCACCGGTCATTGAGACGATTGCGTAGGGCTCGGGCTCTCGGTACGCACGGCGTACCCTACGGCGGAAAATGAAAAAGCCCCGCCAGGCAGAGCCGGGCGGGGCTTTCGAAAGCGCCGCACGAGGCGGCGCAGACTGGCTTAGACGCTGTAGTACAGGTCGTATTCCAGCGGGTGTACGAAGGTACGTACCTTGATTTCTTCTTCCGATTTCAGCTCGATGTAGGCATCGATGAAGTCGTCGGAGAACACGCCGCCCTTGGTCAGGAACGCGCGGCCCTTGTCCAGTTCTTCCAGGGCCTCTTTCAGGCTGCCGCAGACCTGCGGGATCAGCTTGCCTTCTTCCGGCGGCAGGTCGTACAGGTTCTTGTCGGCGGCATCGCCCGGGTGGATCTTGTTCTGGATACCGTCCAGACCGGCCATCAGCAGTGCAGCGAAGCACAGGTACGGGTTGGCAGCCGGGTCCGGGAAGCGCGCTTCGATACGGCGGGCTTTCGGGCTGGAAACGTACGGAATACGGATCGAAGCGCTGCGGTTGCGAGCCGAGTAGGCCAGCATGACCGGCGCTTCGAAGCCCGGAACCAGGCGCTTGTAGGAGTTGGTCGACGGGTTGGTGAAGCCGTTCAGGGCCTTACCGTGCTTGATGATGCCGCCGATGAAGTACAGGGCAGTCTCGGACAGACCGGCATAGCCTTCGCCTGCGAAGGTGTTCTTGCCGTCCTTGGAGATCGACATGTGCACGTGCATGCCCGAACCGTTGTCGCCGTACAGCGGCTTCGGCATGAAGGTAGCAGTCTTGCCGTAGGCGTCGGCCACGTTGTGCACGCAGTACTTCAGGGTCTGAACTTCGTCAGCCTTGGCGACCAGGGTGTTGAACTTCACGCCGATTTCGTTCTGACCGGCAGTGGCCACTTCGTGGTGGTGTACTTCGACGACCAGGCCCATTTCTTCCATGGCATTACACATGGCAGTACGGATTTCGTGGTCGTGGTCGCACGGCGGAACCGGGAAGTAACCACCTTTGACGGCCGGACGGTGGCCTTTGTTGCCGCCTTCCACGTCCTGGTCGGTCATCCAGGAGCCTTGCTCGGAGTAGATCTTGAACATCGAGCCGGAGATGTCGGACTTGAACTTCACTTCGTCGAAGATGAAGAACTCGGGCTCCGGGCCGACGAATACGGTGTCACCGATGCCGGTGGTTTTCAGGAACTCTTCGGCACGCTTGGCGATCGAGCGCGGGTCACGATCGTAGCCCTGCATGGTGCTTGGCTCGATGATGTCGCAAACGATGATCAGGGTCGGCTCTTCGGTGAACGGGTCCAGTACCGAAGTTTCGTCGACCGGCATCAGGATCATGTCGGAGGCTTCGATGCCTTTCCAGCCATGGATGGACGAGCCGTCGAACATTTTGCCGTGCTCGAAGAAATCTTCGTCCAGGGCGTCACGGGCCGGCATGGTCACGTGGTGCTGCTTGCCCTTGGTGTCGGTGAAGCGCAGGTCTACCCACTTCACGTCGTGTTCTTTGATCAGTTGAACAGCCTTAGACATGTTGTCCTCCAGATGGAAAAGGCTCGCTTCGTGGAGCCCCGATATGTGCGGTGAAGCCCGGCGGGATAGTCCTTCAGGGCGACCTGCCTCACAAGGGAGCAAATTGCATGCCAGTGCCCTTTATTGGGCAGAGGCCGCGAAACTCAGGCGCTACGCCGGCTGCGCGCCGATTCTGCGGAGATATTTGCACCATTTAAGGGCTGCTGTTTATGGAAAAGGCCTATTTTGGTGCGCCAACTTGGGGTTGCAGTATTTTTGGTCAAAGCTTGAACAATTTCCGCTATAATCCGCGCCCCTGTTTTTTCGTCCCCCAAGCGGGCGGCCTATTCATGAAGCTGATCGTCAAAGTTTTCCCGGAAATCACCATCAAGAGCCGCCCGGTGCGCAAGCAGTTCATTCGCCAGTTGGGGAAGAACATTCGCTCCGTGCTGCGTGATCTTGACCCTGCTCTGCGGGTCACGGGTGTCTGGGATAACCTCGAGGTCGAGACCGACCTGGACGATCCCAAGCTGCTGGCCGAGATGACCGAACGCCTGCGCAACACGCCGGGCATTGGTCTGTTCCTCGAGGTGAATGAGTACCCGCTGGGCGATCTGGACGAGATCACCGAACACTGCAAGCGCCACTACGCCGACCAGTTGCCGGGCAAGATCTTCGCCGTGCGTTGCAAGCGTGGCGGCAAGCACGCGTTCAGCTCAATCGATGTCGAACGCCATGTCGGTTCACGTCTGCGTCAGGAGTGCGGTGCAGCCGGTATCGACCTGAAGAAACCGGACGTCGAAGTGCGCATGGAAATTCGCGATCAGCGCCTCTTCGTGGTGCACAACCGCCACGAAGGCCTCGGCGGTTACCCGCTGGGCTCGTTGGAACAGACCCTGGTGCTGATGAGTGGAGGCTTCGACTCCACCGTCGCGGCCTATCAGATGATGCGCCGCGGCCTGGTCAGCCACTTCTGCTTCTTCAATCTCGGTGGCCGTGCCCATGAACTGGGCGTGATGGAAGTGGCGCACTACATATGGCAGAAGTTCGGCCGCTCGCAGCGTGTGCTGTTCGTCAGCGTGCCGTTCGAGGAAGTGGTCGGCGAGATTCTCGGTAAGGTCGACAACAGCCAGATGGGTGTGATCCTCAAGCGCATGATGCTGCGCGCCGCCACCCGTGTTGCCGAAAAACTGCAGATCGAAGCGCTGGTCACCGGCGAGGCGATCAGCCAAGTGTCGAGCCAGACCCTGACCAATCTGGCGGTGATCGATTCGGCGACCGACATGCTGGTCATGCGCCCGCTGATTGCCAGCCACAAGCAGGACATCATCGACACCGCCACGCAGATCGGCACCGCCGAGTTCGCCAAGAACATGCCCGAATACTGCGGCGTGATCTCGGTCAACCCGACCACCAAGGCCCGCGGTTACCGCGTGGAGAAGGAGGAGGCGCAGTTCGACATGGCCATCCTCGATCGCGCCTTGGAACGCGCCACCCAACTGCCCATCGACCGCGTGATCGACGAACTGGGCAAGGACGTGCAGGTCGAGGAAGTGCGTGAGGCGCTGGCCGGGCACATCGTCATCGACATTCGCCACCCCGACGCCGCCGAAGACGAGCCGCTCGACGTGCCGGGTATCGAGGTGCAGGCGCTGCCGTTCTACGCGCTGAACAACAAATTCAAGGAACTGGATGAGAACCGCCAGTACCTGCTGTATTGCGACAAGGGCGTCATGAGCCGCCTGCATGCCCATCACCTGCTGAGCGAGGGGCATGCCAATGTGCGCGTTTATCGTCCGACATAAGACGCCGGGGCTTAATGGCGGCAGTATCCGCCATCGCCCTCCCGACCCGGGGCACCTCTAAAAACTACCTGCGTTGTCATTGCTGCGTTAAAAACAAGCTCAAAATGCTCACATAGCTCGTAAAGTCGAGCGCGACTCCGACCGTTTTTCGCTTGTTTCTGCCTCGCACTGACTGCCTCGCCTACGTTTTTAGAGGTGCCCCGATCAGCTCGCTGATCCCCTTTTCTTCATATTCGTCGTCCAGGCTGGGCGACATACCGAATCCTCTGATCGAGATACATACAATGATCGAAAAACTGCGCAACATCGCCATCATCGCCCACGTCGACCATGGCAAAACCACCCTCGTCGACGCCCTGCTGCGTCAATCCGGCACCCTGGAGCGTAACGAGCTCAACGACGAGCGCGTGATGGACAGCAACGACCAGGAAAAAGAGCGCGGCATCACCATTCTGGCCAAGAACACCGCCATCAAATGGAACGACTACCGCATCAACATCGTCGACACCCCCGGCCACGCCGACTTCGGCGGTGAAGTAGAGCGCGTGATGTCCATGGTCGACTCCGTACTGCTGGTCGTTGATGCCCAGGACGGCCCGATGCCGCAAACCCGCTTCGTGACCAAGAAGGCCTTCGAAGCCGGCCTCAAGCCGATCGTCGTGATCAACAAGATCGACCGTCCGGGCGCGCGTCCTGACTGGGTCATGGATCAGATCTTCGACCTGTTCGATAACCTCGGCGCCACCGATGAGCAACTCGACTTCCAGGTCGTCTACGCCAGCGCCCTGAACGGCATCGCCGGTCTCGACCACACCGCCATGGCCGAAGACCTGACCCCGCTGTACCAGGCCATCGTCGACCACGTACCGGCGCCGAACGTCGACCTCGACGGCCCGTTCCAGATGCAGATCTCCGCGCTGGACTACAACAGCTTCCTCGGCATCATCGGTGTCGGCCGTATCGCCCGTGGTCGCGTCAAGCCGAACACGCCGGTAGTGGCCATCGACGTCGACGGCAAGAAGCGTAACGGCCGTATCCTCAAGCTGATGGGCCACCACGGCCTGCACCGCGTAGACGTCGAAGAAGCCACCGCCGGTGACATCGTCTGCGTCAGCGGCATGGACCAGCTGTTCATCTCCGACACCCTGTGCGACATCAACCATGTCGAGGCGATGAAGCCGCTGACCGTCGACGAGCCGACCGTGTCGATGACCTTCCAGGTCAACGATTCGCCGTTCTGCGGCAAGGAAGGCAAGTTCGTCACCAGCCGCAACATCAAGGAGCGTCTGGACAAGGAGCTGCTGTACAACGTGGCCCTGCGCGTTGAAGAGGGCGACAGCGCCGACAAGTTCAAGGTCTCTGGTCGTGGCGAGCTGCACCTCTCGGTACTGATCGAAACCATGCGCCGCGAAGGCTTCGAAATGGGCGTCGGCCGTCCGGAAGTGATCATCCGTGAAGTCAACGGCGTCAAGCAGGAGCCGTACGAGAACGTCACCATCGACATCCCGGAAGAAGCCCAGGGCAAGGTCATGGAAGAGATGGGCCTGCGTAAGGGCGACCTGACCAACATGGCGCCGGACGGCAAAGGCCGTGTGCGCCTGGAATACAACATCCCGGCTCGCGGTCTGATCGGTTTCCGTAACCAGTTCCTGACCCTGACCAACGGCGCCGGCATCCTGACCTCGATCTTCGACCGTTACGACACCGTTAAGCCGGGCACCATGTCTGGCCGTCAGAACGGCGTACTGGTGTCGATCGATACCGGCAAGGCGCTGACCTACTCCCTGGAAACCCTGCAGGCACGCGGCAAGCTGTTCATCGAGCACGGCCAGGAAATCTACAACGGTCAGATCATCGGCCTGAACAGCCGCGACAACGACCTGGGCGTCAACCCCACCAAGGGCAAGAAGCTCGACAACATGCGTGCTTCGGGCAAGGATGAAACCATCGCCCTGGTACCGCCGGTTCGCTTCACCCTGGAGCAGGCTCTGGAGTTCATCCAGGATGACGAGCTGTGCGAAGTGACGCCGAAGTCGATCCGTCTGCGCAAGAAGATCCTCGACGAAGGCGAGCGCACCCGCGCTGCCAAGAAAGCCAACAAGGCTTGATGCGGCTAGCTTAGCGCTGTGACTGAAAAGCCCCGCCAGAGCGATCTGGCGGGGCTTTTTGTGGGTTTTCGCCGAGCGCCGGGACGCGCGGGCATGAGTCGCGGGCTAGCGGCTCAGCTCATACACACAGATGTTTACCGTGCTGGCCAGGTTCAGTGACTCGATCGCGCCGCTGCCGGCGATGGTGAACGGCGTGGCGTTGAGCTCGCTCAGCGCCTGGCTTGGGACGCCGCGCGCTTCGTTGCCGAACAGGTAGCACTCGGCCTGCGCGAAGGCCGGTGCGCGCAGGCTTTGGCCCTGCATGTCGAGGCAGGCGATGCGTGCAAAGCGCGTGCTCAGGTTGTCGAGGCTGACATCCTGCTCGATGGGGGTGTGAAAGATTGCCCCCATGCTGGCGCGCACCACCTTGGGATTGAAAGGGTCGACGCTGCCGGGGCTGAGCAGGCAGCGGAAGCCGCCGAACCAGGCGAGGCTGCGCAGGATGGTGCCGAGGTTGCCGGGGTCCTGGATCTCGTGCAGGTAGATGGCCTTGTCGGCCGGCGCCGACGGGCCGGAGCCAATCGCCGCCATCGGCACTACCGCGATGATCCCCTGGGGGGTCTTGGTGTCGGCGATCTGCGCCATCTGCCGGTCACTGATCAGGTGCGTCCTGAACGGGCTCTGCCAGTGCTCGTAGGCGGCCGTGACGTAGAGTTCGCTGCTTGCCAGCAGGGGCGCGTGCTGCGCCGCTTTCTGCAGTTCCAGCACCAGGTGTTCGCCCTCGACGAGGAAGTGGCCGAATTGCTCCCGGTACTTTTTCTGCTGCAGTTTCTTGACGTCGTCGAGTTTCATGGAAGGCCTGGAAAGGGGGCGTGAAAGCGGGGCTCCTCGCGGTAGCGAGGCCGCTGCGATTGTACCTGCCACCCGGCGGGCTGTCAGGCTGCAGGGCCGGCCGGCGTGAGCCGGAGGGCTGCGATGGCTTATACTCGCGACAATTGTGCAGCCCGGGTCACCATGCCGGCGGGCTGCCTTCCTGGAATTGATCTGGTTGAA
Organism: Ectopseudomonas mendocina; assembly: GCF_007049795.1. Lineage (GTDB taxonomy): Bacteria > Pseudomonadota > Gammaproteobacteria > Pseudomonadales > Pseudomonadaceae > Aquipseudomonas > Aquipseudomonas mendocina_D. The sequence continues at coordinate 100,362 of NZ_SCFY01000006.1, read as the reverse complement.
CGATGAAACGCTCAAAAAGCAGCAGCCGCTGGCTGAACGAACATGTGAACGATCCCTACGTGAAGCAGGCGCAGAAGGACGGCTACCGCTCGCGTGCCGCCTACAAGCTGATCGAGATCAACGAAAAGGACAAGTTGATTCGTCCCGGTATGCTGATGATGGACCTGGGCTCGGCCCCCGGTGGCTGGTCGCAGATCGCCGGACGTATGGTGGGGGCCACCGGCCGGGTAATCGCCAGCGACATCCTGCCGATGGATTCGCTCGATAACGTCGACTTCATTCAGGGTGACTTCACCGACGACAAGGTGTTCCAGCAGATTCTCGATCTGCTCGATGGTCGTCGCCCGGATTTGATCGTCTCTGACATCGCCCCCAATATCAGCGGCGTCGGCGTGGCCGATCAGGCAGCGTCGATGTATCTGGTGGAACTGGTGCTGGACATGGCCCGACAGGTGCTCAAACCTGGCGGCAACTTCGTCGCCAAGGTGTTTCAGGGCGAGGGTTCGGATGAGTACCTGCGCGACGTACGGCGTTCCTTCGAGAAGGTCATGGTGCGCAAGCCGGCAGCCTCGCGTCCGCGTTCGCGTGAGGTGTACTTCGTCGCCAAGGGCTTCAAGGGCGACGCTCAGTAAGGATCAGTTTGCGCGCACGCGCGGCGTTTGTGCTGAGCCAGCCTGCGCTCGGCGTTCAGTGATGCGCTTGCTGCGGGGAGGCTTACGGGGGAAGTGGCCGGCCTAATGAGGCCGGCCACTGGCATGGCCCGTCGGGGCGTTGTCAGCCCTCAACCTGGCGCAGTTGCGCCGGGGTGTCGCCGAGGTTGTTGAGCATGCGCTCGCTGTACCAGTCGAGGAAGTTGATCACGCCGAACTCGTAGGTCTTGGAGTACGGGCCCGGCTGGTAGGCGGTGGAGTTGATGCCGCGCTGGTTTTCCTCGCCGAGGCGTCGATCCTGGTCGTTGGTGGCGTCCCACACCTGGCGCAGGCGGGCGATGTCGTAGTCGACACCTTCGACGGCGTCCTTGTGCACCAGCCATTTGGTGATGACGATCGTCTCCTGGGCGCTGACCGGCCATACGGTGAAGTTGATCAGGTGATCGCCCATGCAGTGGTTCCACGAATGCGGCAGGTGCAGGATGCGCATGGAGCCCAGGTCCGGGTCGGTGATGCGTCCCATCAGCTTGTTGCAGCCCGGCTTGCCGTCCATGGTCATGGAAACGGTGCCCTTGAGCAGCGGCATGCGCACGATGCGGTTGCGCAGACCGAAGCTGGCGTGGGCGTAGGGAATGTTGTCCTTGTCCCAGCGGCCGGTGCATTCGGCCACCTGATCCTTGAACGCCTGGCTGGCGCGTGGGTCGGTGACGTCATCCCATTCCAGCAGGGTGTTGAGCAGTTCCGGGTGCGAACCGTTGCAGTGGTAGCACTCGCGGTTGTTCTCGATCACCAGCTTCCAGTTGGCCTTCTCGTGCATGACGCTCTGCACCGCGACCTTGGTGTTCTCCATGTCGTACGGCTCCATGTAATGAGCCAGGGTGCTCAGGAATTCGTCGATGGCCGGCGGGTTGTCCGCCAGGCTGATGAAGATGAAGCCGCCAGCGGTCTTGCAGTTGACCGGTTTGAGGTTGTAGTCGGAGAGCTTGAAGCCTTCGCCCATCTCGGTGCCGGCGAACAACAGGCGACCATCGAGCTCATAAGTCCATTGGTGGTAGGGGCAGACCAGCTTGGCGACCTTGCCTTTGTCGGAGACGCACAGGCGCGAACCGCGATGGCGGCAGACGTTGTGGAAGGCATGGATCTGACCTTCGGCGCCGCGGATGACGATGATCGGGTTGTCGCCGATCTGCAGGGTGAGGAAGTTGCCCTTGGTCGGGATTTCGCTGGTCATGCCGGCGATCAACCATTCCTTGTGGAAGATCTCCTGCATGTCGACCTGGAACAGGCGCTCGTCGTTGTAGAACGGCTGCGGCAGCGAGAAGCTGTGGTCGCGTTCGTGCAGCATCTGCGCGGTGGCCTTGCGGACGGGCTCCAGCGGGTCGCCCAGGCTCAGATTTTGGGTGCAGTCCATGTTGGCTCCTCAGTGGCTGGCGCGTTATGCCTGCCGGAAAAAGTGGCTGATACGGTATGTGCCGCAAGGTGGTCGTTTGACGCTGCCGCCTGCGATGGGCGTGCATGCTTGGTGAGGCGGAGTGTGGAGCCGAGCCAAGGCGAAACCTTATCCATGGGCGACATGGCCGGATGCGTTTCCGACGCGCTAGCCCCCGTGCTATCAGGCAGGTCGCGATAAGCATGTGGATGTCGCTGGTAGATAAATGACGGCGCTTGGCCTTTCGCACAATCGGTGACATATAGGCCGACATCCGGCCGTGTGGAGAGCTGTTCATGACCACCACCAACGCCTTCCTCAACCCGGTTACCACGCAGACCTGGACCAACGGCCGCCACCTGGTGCGTTGCGTCAAGGTGATCCAGGAAACCTGGGATGTGCGCACCTTCTGCTTCATGGCCGACCAGCCCGTGCTGTTCTTCTTCAAGCCCGGGCAGTTCGTCACCCTGGAGCTGGAGATCGATGGCCGGCCGATCATGCGCTCCTACACCATTTCCAGCTCGCCTTCGGTGCCTTACAGCTTCTCCATTACCATCAAGCGGGTGCCGGGCGGCAAGGTCTCCAACTGGCTGCACGACAACCTCAAGGAAGGCGACGAGGTACCGGTGCACGGCCCGGTCGGCTTGTTCAATGCCATCGATTTCCCTTCCGACAAGGTGCTCTATCTCTCCGGCGGTGTCGGCATCACTCCGGTGATGTCGATGGCGCGCTGGTTCTACGACACCAACGCCAACGTCGACATGATCTTCGTGCACAGCGCGCGCTCGCCCAAGGACATCATCTACCAGCGCGAGCTGGAGCACATGGCGGCGCGCATCAACAACTTCAGCCTGCACGTGATCTGCGAGAAGCACGGGCTGGGCGAGTCCTGGGCTGGCTATCGCGGTTACCTGAACAAGCCAATGCTGGAGCTGATCGCCCCGGACTTCCTCGAACGCGAAATATTCTGCTGTGGCCCGACGCCCTACATGAGCGCGGTCAAGCGTCTGCTCGAGGCGGCGGGCTATGACATGAGCCGCTACCACGAGGAGGCCTTCGGCCCGACGCCACCGGAGATCCGCGCCGAGGTCAAGGAACTGGCCGCCGAAGCCGCCGAGGCGCCCGAGGTGCCGGTGGCCGAGCTCAATCAGGTGGAGTTCATCAGTACCGGCAAGAGCATCCGTGTGGTGCCTGGCGAAACCGTGCACGCCGCTGCGGCCAAGCTTGGCCTGCATATCCCCAAGGCCTGTGGCATGGGTATCTGCGGTACCTGCAAGGTGATGAAGACCGCCGGCGAAGTGGAGATGGAGCACAACGGCGGCATCACTGACGAGGATGTGGCCGAGGGCTACATCCTGTCGTGCTGCAGCGTGCCGAAAGGGGATGTGGCGATCGACTATTGATCGCCACCTTGGTTCTGGGAGCGCTGGTGCGCGCAGCGCACCCTACGGTCGCGGCTAAAACCCCTCCCACAGGTGCGTCATGGCGTCGTTCAGGCGCTCATTACTTCACGGATATCCGCGGCCAACTGACGTACGCGGGCTTCGTCGGTATCCCAGCTGCACATGAAGCGCGCGCCGCCGGCGCCGATGAAGGTGTAGAAGCGCCAGCCACGGGCGGTGAGGGCGGCGATGGCAGGCTCCGACAGTTGCAGGAACACGCCGTTGGCTTCCACCGGGAACATCAGGCTGACGCCGGGTACGTCCTCGACCAGGGTGGCCAGCAACTGCGCGCAGCGGTTGGCGTGGTTGGCGTATTTCAGCCAGACATCGTTCTGCAGGATGCCGACCCAGGGCGCGGACAGGTAGCGCATCTTCGAGGCCAGTTGGCCGGCCTGCTTGCAGCGGTAGTCGAAGTCCTCGGCCAGATCCTTGTTGAAGAAGACGATGGCCTCACCGACGGCCATGCCGTTCTTGGTGCCGCCGAAGCACAGCACATCGACGCCGGCCTTCCAGGTCAGCTCTGCCGGGCTGCAGCCGAGGAAGGCGCAGGCGTTGGAGAAGCGTGCGCCGTCCATGTGCAGGTGCAGGCCCAGCTCCTCGCAGACCTGGCTGATGGCGCGGACTTCTTCTGGGCGATAGACAGTGCCTACTTCGGTGGCCTGGGTGAGGGTGACCACGCGCGGTTTCGGGTAGTGGATATCCTGACGCTTGCGGGCGATCTCGCGGATCGCTTGCGGGGTCAGCTTGCCGTTATCGGTCTTGGCCAGCAGCAGCTTGGAGCCGTTGGAGAAAAACTCCGGTGCGCCGCATTCGTCGGTTTCGACGTGGGCGGTCTCCGAGCAGATCACGCTGTGGTAGCTCTGGCACAGCGAGGCCAGGGCCAGGGAGTTGGCGGCGGTGCCGTTGAAGGCGAAGAACACCTCGCAGTCGGTCTCGAACAGGCGGCGGAAGTGATCGGCAGCGCGCGCCGTCCATTCGTCATCGCCGTAGGCGCGCTGGTGGCCCTGGTTGGCCTCGGCCATGGCGGCCCAGGCTTCGGGACAGATGCCGGAGTAGTTGTCGCTGGCGAATTGCTGGGCATTGTCGGGCATTGGCGCGTTCCTTCTGAAAAACCTGCCGGCAGGTCTGCCGGGAAAGCCTCTACTTTAACCCTGCGGCTATCTGTCAGGCGTCCGTCGCCGCGACGAGTTGTTGCGCTGAAGCGTACTGCTGAGTCGGTTCGTGGCCAATCGTTCGGCTAGCAGATGGAACTTGAAGCTTGCTCTGGCGTTCACACTTACCAGAGGGCGGCAGTCGATCCGCTCTCCGCAATCAAGAGAAGGAGTTTCCCATGACTTATCGTCACCTGCTCGCCCTTGCCCTGCCGCTGGCCGTGGCGCTGCCCGTTTCCGCCGCCGAGTGGTCGGATAATGCCAAGACCGAATTCGTTCAGCAGTGCATTGCTGGCGCACCGGCAGGCTACGAGGAGCCACAACTGCGTGCTTATTGCGACTGCGCTGCGACCAACGTCAGCAAGGAATTCAGCGAAGCCGAGTTGCAGGAAATCAGCCGCCAATCCCCGCCTGACCCTGCCATGCAGCAGCGTCTGGTAAATGCCTCCAGCAGCTGTGCTGGCAAGCTCAAGCCTTAAGGCGTCGTTGAGCAAATAGCAGGCGCTGGCGCCGGAGCCCCATGGGCTCTGGCCCGGCGCCATGTTTCCACAGGCCATGCACAGCGCCGCCCACAGTATTTGTGCACAAGCCTGCTCTATCTATGTGATCCTGTTCGATTTTTAGCCGCATCTCGGCAAGCCCCGGCTGCTCTGGCTTCGCGCCTGCGTCGAACAGCCTATGCACAGTTTCATCCACATCTTCTGTGCATATCCCCAACCGATCCTCGCCTCTCGCCCATGTCGCTGGTGGATAAGCCAGGGAGACTGCGTGGCTGTATGGATATCGAACACGACCCTCAGCGGCAGAGCTGGCAGGGGCGGTAGCCATCTGCTGACAGCTTTTCCACAGGATAGTCCACCGCTTCTGTGCATGGTCTGCATTGTTAACTGCTTGATATCGATCAGGAAATAACCGCGACCCGGCAGCCCCTGCAGATGCTGGGGCGGCGCGCGGTATGCACGGTTTATCCACAGCTTGATCCCCGTTATTTGTGCGCAAAAACGCGAGCTGATCTCGACGCGCCTGATTGCGACAAGGCCATGTCGCAAACGAATGCTCTCACGGCGTTGGCAGGCATTTGAGCGGGCAGGGGCGGCCCTACCATCGCTGCACAGGGCCTTGCCGGCCTGCCCGTCCAAGACCGCCGCCCACAGGCGCTGCAGGAGAGTTGAGATGTTCAGCAAGCAGGATCAGATTCAGGGTTACGACGACGAGTTGCTCGCGGCGATCGATCAGGAAGAACGCCGTCAGGAAGAGCATATCGAGCTGATCGCCTCGGAGAACTACTGCAGTCAGCGGGTGATGGAAGCGCAGGGCAGCGGCCTGACCAACAAGTACGCCGAAGGTTATCCGGGCAAGCGTTATTACGGTGGCTGCGAGTACGTCGACAAGGTCGAGCAACTCGCCATCGACCGCGCCAAGGCGCTGTTCGGCGCCGATTACGCCAACGTTCAGCCGCACTCCGGTTCCTCGGCCAATAGCGCCGTGTACCTGGCGCTGCTGAGTGCCGGCGACACCATCCTCGGCATGAGCCTGGCCCACGGCGGCCACCTGACCCACGGCGCCAAGGTGTCGTCCTCGGGCAAGCTGTACAACGCCGTGCAGTACGGCCTGGACACCGCTACCGGGCTGATCGACTACGACGAGGTCGAGCGACTGGCCGTGGAGCATAAGCCGAAGATCATCGTCGCCGGCTTCTCCGCCTACTCCAAGACTCTCGACTTCCCGCGCTTTCGCGCCATTGCCGACAAGGTTGGCGCGCTGCTGTTCGTCGACATGGCCCACGTCGCGGGCCTGGTCGCAGCGGGCCTGTACCCGAACCCGATTCCCTTCGCCGATGTGGTCACCACCACGACTCACAAGACCCTACGCGGCCCGCGTGGCGGCCTGATCCTGGCCAAGGCCAACGAAGAGATCGAGAAGAAACTCAATTCCGCCGTCTTCCCTGGTGCTCAGGGCGGCCCGCTGATGCACGTCATCGCGGCCAAGGCCGTGTGCTTCAAGGAAGCCATGGAGCCCGAGTTCAAGGTTTACCAGCAGCAGGTGATCGACAACGCCCAGGCCATGGCCAAGGTGTTCATCGAGCGCGGCTACGAGGTGGTGTCCGGCGGCACCGACAACCACCTGTTCCTGCTCAGCCTGATCAAGCAAGGGCTGACCGGCAAGGAGGCTGACGCCGCCCTCGGCCGCGCTGGCATCACCGTGAACAAGAACGCCGTACCCAACGACCCACAGTCGCCGTTCGTCACTTCGGGCATCCGCATCGGTACGCCGGCGGTCACCACCCGTGGCTTCAAGGTCGCCCAGTGCCAGGCACTGGCCGGCTGGATCTGCGACATCCTCGATCACCTCGGCGATGCCGATGTCGAGGCGCAGGTGGCCAAGCTGGTGGCCGGGCTGTGCGCGGACTACCCGGTGTATCGCTAAGCCAACCCTTTCTCTCGGCCCCTCTCGCGTAACGCTGAGAGGGGAGTAGAACCCTGGAGCATGCCCATGCAACGTTATTCCGGCTTCGGCCTGTTCAAGCACTCGTTCAGCCACCATGAGAACTGGCAACGCATGTGGCGTAACCCGACGCCCAAGCCGGTGTACGACGTGATCATCGTCGGTGGTGGTGGCCATGGTCTGGCCACGGCCTATTACCTGGCCAAGGAGTTCGGCGTGAAAAACGTCGCGGTGGTGGAGAAGGGCTGGCTCGGCGGCGGCAATACCGCGCGCAACACCACCATCGTGCGTTCCAACTACCTGTGGGACGAGTCCGCGCAGCTTTACGAACACGCCATGAAACTGTGGGAAGGGCTGTCGCAGGACATCAACTACAACGTCATGTTCTCCCAGCGTGGCGTCTACAACCTCTGCCACACCCTGCAGGACATGCGTGACGCCGAGCGCCGCGTCAGCGCCAACCGCCTCAACGGCGTGGATGGCGAACTGCTCGATGCCAAGCAGGTGGCCGAGGAGATTCCCTACCTCGACTGCAGCAAGAACACCCGTTATCCGGTGATGGGCTCCACCGTGCAGCGTCGCGGTGGCGTCGCCCGTCATGACGCCGTGGCCTGGGGCTACGCGCGTGCCGCCGATGCCCTGGGCGTCGACCTGATCCAGAACACCGAGGTGACCGGTTTCCGCAAGCAGAACGGTGCGGTGATCGGCGTGGAGACCAACAAGGGCTTCATCGGTGCCAAGCGCGTCGGTGTGGTCACCGCAGGTAACTCCGGGCACATGGCGGGGCTCGCCGGCTTCCGCCTGCCGCTGGAGTCGCACCCGCTGCAGGCGCTGGTGTCCGAACCGATCAAACCGATCATCGACAGCGTGATCATGTCCAACGCCGTGCACGGTTACATCAGTCAGTCGGACAAGGGCGACCTGGTCATCGGTGCCGGCATCGACGGCTATAACGGCTACGGGCAGCGCGGCTCCTACGGCACCATCGAACACACCCTGCAGGCCATCGTCGAGATGTTCCCGGTGCTCTCGCGGGTTCGCATGAACCGCCAGTGGGGCGGCATCGTCGATACCAGCCCCGACGCCTGCCCGATCATCTCCAAGACTCCGGTGGACAACCTGTTCTTCAACTGCGGTTGGGGTACCGGTGGCTTCAAGGCCACACCGGGTTCGGGCCACGTGTTCGCCGCCAGCCTGGCCAAGGGTGAGATGCACCCGCTGGCCAAGCCGTTCTCCATCGACCGTTTCCACACCGGCGCACTGATCGACGAGCACGGCGCTGCTGCCGTGGCCCATTAAACATTCATCCCGTAGGGATGACATCCGATGCCCCTCTCCCGCTTGCGGGAGAGGGTGCCCGAAGGGCGGGAGAGGGTGCTGAGTTCGGCACCGCAGCTCCCAGTAACTGACTCGGGGGATGGCGTGCATAGAGCAGCCCTCTCCCCCAGCCCCTCTCCCGCAAGCGGGAGAGGGGAGTAAAGCAAGCGGAGGCTCCACCATGCTGCACATCTTCTGCCCCTACTGTGGCGAACTGCGCTCCGAAGAGGAATTTCACGCCAAGGGCCAGGCGCACATCGCGCGCCCGCTCGATCCCGATGCCTGCAGTGATGCGGAGTGGGGCGAGTACATGTTCTTCCGCGACAACCCGCGCGGCATTCACCACGAGCTGTGGGTGCACGCGGCCGGTTGCCGCAAGTATTTCAACGTCACCCGCCACACCGTGACCTACGAGATCCTCGAGACCTACAAGGTCGGCGAGAAGCCTTCGGTCACCGCGGCCGCGGCCACCGACAAGCAAGCCGTGGCAGAAGGAGTAACGGCATGAGCCAGGTCAATCGTCTTGCCAAGGGTGGTCGCATCGACCGCAGCCAGGCGCTGAGCTTCACCTTCAACGGCCAGACCTATCAGGGCTTTGCCGGCGACAGCCTGGCCGCCGCGCTGCTGGCCAACGGCGTCGACATCGTCGGCCGCAGCTTCAAGTACTCGCGCCCACGCGGCATCGTCGCAGCGGGCGCGGAAGAGCCCAATGCCGTGCTGCAGATTGGCTCCACCGAGGCGGCCCAGATCCCCAACGTGCGCGCCACCCAGCAGGCACTGTACAGCGGCCTGGTGGCCAACAGCACCAATGGCTGGCCGAGCGTCAACACCGACCTGATGGGCATTCTCGGCAAGGTTGGCGGCGGCATGATGCCGCCCGGTTTCTACTATAAGACCTTCATGTATCCACAGAACCTGTGGATGACCTACGAGAAGTACATCCGCAAGGCCGCAGGCCTGGGCCGCTCGCCCACCGAGGTCGACCCGGACATCTACGACCAGCTCAACCAGCACTGCGACGTGCTGATCGTCGGCGCTGGCCCTGCCGGTCTCGCCGCCGCGCTGGCTGCCGGCCGTAGCGGTGCGCGGGTAATCCTCGCCGATGAACAGGAAGAGTTCGGCGGCAGCTTGCTTGACACCCGCGAGACCCTCGACGGCAAGCCCGCCGCCGACTGGGTGGCGCAGGCCATCGCCGAGCTGAAGACGCTGCCGGAAGTGACCCTGCTGCCACGCGCCACGGTCAACGGTTACCACGACCACAACTTCCTCACCATCCACCAGCGTCTGACCGACCACCTCGGTGAAACCGCGCCGATGGGCCAGGCCCGTCAGCGCATGCACCGCGTGCGTGCCAAGCGTGTGGTGTTGGCCAGCGGCGCCCATGAGCGGCCGCTGGTGTACGCCAACAACGACGTGCCCGGCAACATGCTGGCTGGCGCCGTGTCGACCTACGTGCGTCGTTATGGCGTGGCGCCTGGGCAGGAACTGGTGTTGTCGACCAACAACGATTACGCCTATCGCGTGGTGCTCGACTGGCTCGATGCCGGGCGCAAGGTGGTGGCTGTCGCCGATGCCCGCAGCAACCCGCGTGGCGCCTGGGTCGAGGAAGCGCGTGCGCGTGGCGTGCGCATCCTCACCGGCAGCGCAGTGGTCGAGGCACGTGGCAGCAAGCGCGTGACCGGTGCGCGTATCTGCGCCATCGATGCCAAGGCACACAAGGTCACCAGCCCTGGCGAAGTGCTCGACTGCGACCTGATCGTAAGCTCCGGTGGCTACAGCCCGGTGGTGCACCTGGCGTCGCACCTGGGTGGTCGCCCCGAATGGCGCGAGGACATCCTCGGTTTCGTTCCCGGGCCGGGCAACGGCATCCAGCAGCGCATCGACGCGGGTGCGGTGAATGGCGTGTTCGCCCTCGGCGACGTGCTTGCCAATGGCTTCGAGGCGGGCGCCAAGGCGGCTGCCGATACCGGCTACAAGGCCGTCAGTGGCAGTCTGCCGAAGGTCGAGGCGCGTCAGGATGAGCCGATGCTGGCGCTGTTCCAGGTGCCGCACGACAAGTCCACTGCGCGTGCGCCCAAGCAGTTCGTCGACCTGCAGAACGACGTCACCGCCGCCGGCATCGAGCTGGCAACGCGTGAAGGCTTCGAGTCGGTCGAGCACGTCAAACGCTACACCGCACTGGGTTTCGGCACCGACCAGGGCAAGCTGGGCAACATCAACGGTCTGGCCATCGCTGCGCGTTCGATGGGCATCAGCATCGTACAGATGGGCACCACCATGTTCCGCCCGAACTACACGCCGGTGACCTTCGGCGCTGTGGCCGGTCGCCACTGTGGCGAGCTGTTCGATGCCAAACGCTACACCGCGATGCAGGCCTGGCACGTGAAGAACGGCGCCGAGTTCGAGGACGTTGGCCAGTGGAAGCGCCCCTGGTACTTCCCGAAAAATGGCGAGGATCTGCACGCCGCCGTGGCCCGTGAATGCCTGGCCGTACGCAACAGCGTGGGCATCCTCGATGCCTCGACACTGGGCAAGATCGACATCCAGGGCCCGGATGCGCGCGAGTTCCTCAACCGCGTCTACACCAACGCCTGGACCAAGCTGGACGTGGGCAAGGCGCGCTACGGCCTGATGTGCAAGGAAGACGGCATGGTCTTCGACGACGGCGTCACCGCCTGCCTGGCCGACAACCATTTCCTCATGACCACCACCACTGGCGGCGCAGCGCGCGTGCTGGAGTGGCTGGAGATCTACCACCAGACCGAATGGCCGGAGCTGAAGGTGTACTTCACTTCGGTCACCGACCACTGGGCGACCATGACCCTGTCCGGCCCCAACAGCCGCAAGCTGCTGGCCAAGGTCACCGACATCGACCTGGACAAGGACGCCTTCCCCTTCATGAGCTGGAAGGAAGGCCTGGTCGGCGGCGTGCCGGCGCGGGTGTTCCGCATCTCCTTCACCGGCGAGCTGAGCTATGAAGTGAATGTGCAGGCCGACTACGCCCTGGGCGTGTGGGAGCAGATCATCGAAGCCGGCAAGGAGTTCGACCTGACCCCTTACGGCACCGAGACCATGCACGTGCTGCGGGCGGAGAAGGGCTTCATCATCGTCGGTCAGGACACCGACGCCTCGGTGACCCCGGACGACCTCAACATGGGCTGGTGCGTCGGCCGCACCAAGCCGTTCTCCTGGATCGGCAAGCGCGGTATGAACCGCGACGACTGCCTGCGCGAAGACCGCAAGCAGCTTGTGGGGCTGAAACCGGTCAACCCGAACCAGGTGCTGCCGGAAGGCGCGCAGTTGGTTTTCGACCCGAAACAGTCCATCCCGATGCAGATGGTCGGCCACGTCACCTCCAGCTACATGAGCGCGGCGATGGGTTACAGCTTCGCCATGGCGGTGGTCAAGGGCGGCCTCAAGCGCATGGGCGAGCGCGTGTTCGCGCCACTGGCCGATGGCAGCGTGATCGAAGCCGAAATCTGCAGCTCCGTGTTCTATGACCCGAAAGGGGATCGCCAGAATGTCTAACGTCAACGTCTACCAACAACGTCCCGCCGACATCGCCGGGCAGTCACCGCTGCACCATGTCGGCCTGCACGAACTGGTCGGCAAGGGCCGCAAGAACGCCGGCATCACCCTGCGCGAGAAGAAGCTGCGCGGGCACCTGGTGATCCGTGGCGACGCCCGCGACACCGCCTTCTCTGGCGGCGTGCACAAGGCCCTGGGCCTGGAGCTGCCGGTGGCGCTGACCCTGGTCGCCGACGGTGACACCTCGCTGCAGTGGCTGGGCCCGGACGAGTGGCTGCTGATCGTGCCCGGCGGCAGCGAGTTCGAGGTCGAGCGCAAACTGCGTGCGGCGCTGGACGGTCAGCATTTCTCGGTGGTCAACGTCAGCGGCGGGCAGACCCTGTTGGAACTGAGCGGGGCGAAGGTGCGCGAGCTGCTGATGAAGTCCACCAGCTACGACGTGCATCCGAGCAACTTCCCGGTGGGCAAGGCGGTAGGCACCGTGTTCGGCAAGTCGCAGCTGGTGATTCGCCACACTGGCGAGGAGACCTGGGAGCTGGTGATCCGCCGCAGCTTCTCCGACTACTTCTGGCTGTGGCTGCAGGATGCCAGCGCCGAGTATGGGTTGGCGGTCGAGGCTTGAAGCTGAACCTGAGGTATACGCGGACAGCCCCCTCTCCCTCCGGGAGATGACTGCATGGATGCAGGAGGTAGGGTGCGCAGGATGCCAACGCTGAAGGGAGTTCGCTATGACGTGTGTCTGGCGTGGGTCTCACAAGCAGCCACGAACAGCCCCCTCTCCCTCCGGGAGAGGGTTGGGGTGAGGGGAAGGCAGACCGCGTTGTGTCGGATAGCCCTCACCCCCGGCCCCTCTCCCGGGGGGAGAGGGGTGAAGAGCAACGGAGTTTGTTTTGGAGTCTATTATGAGCCGCACCCCCGACACCTGGATTCTCACCGCCCATTGCCCGAGCGTGCTTGGCACCGTGGACGCGGTGACGCGCTTTCTCTTCGAACAGCGCTGCTACGTCACCGAGCACCACAGCTTCGATGATCGGTTGTCCTCGCGCTTCTTCATCCGTGTCGAGTTCCGTCAGCCGCAGGACTTCGATGAAGCCGCCTTCCGTGCTGGTGTGGCCGAGCGTCTGGCACCCTTCGACATGCAGGTCGAGCTGACCCCGCCGGGCTACCGGGCCAAGGTGGTGTTGATGGTGTCCAAGGCTGACCACTGCCTGCATGACTTGCTGTATCGCCAGCGTATCGGCCAACTGGCCATGGACGTGGTGGCGGTGGTGTCCAACCACCCGGACCTCGAACCGCTGGCGCGCTGGCACGGCATTCCCTATCACCATTTCCCGCTCGACCCGGCCGACAAGCCGGCGCAGGAGCGCAAGGTGCTGCAGGTGATCGAGGACACCGGCGCGGAGCTGGTAGTGCTCGCCCGCTACATGCAGGTGCTGTCACCCGAGCTGTGCCGCAGGCTGGACGGCTGGGCGATCAATATTCACCACTCGCTGCTGCCCGGTTTCAAGGGCGCCAAGCCTTATCACCAGGCCTACCAGAAGGGCGTCAAGCTGGTCGGTGCCACGGCGCACTACATCAACAACGACCTCGACGAGGGGCCGATCATCGCCCAGGGCGTGGAGGCGGTGGATCACGCCCACTATCCCGAAGACCTGATCGCCAAGGGCCGCGACATCGAATGCCTGACCCTGGCCCGCGCCGTCGGCTACCACATCGATCGCCGCGTGTTCCTCAACGCCAATCGCACGGTGGTGCTCAACGCCTGAACGCATCGCCAACCCAAATATTGGTGGGCTAAAGCCCACCCTACGGTAACGATGCCACTTGTAGGGTGGGCTTTAGCCCACCAGGCGCAACGAAGAAAGTTATTGGTGGGCTAAAGCGGATCGCCGCTCGGCCCACCCTACGGAAGCCGCCCTGCCAGGTTTCACCGGTGGTTTCCGGCAACAGACGCAACAAGCTCCAGTGCAAGGCCGCGCGGCCAGTCGGTCGCGTCTTGTGTCCACAACAAGAAAGGAGAGTTACGCATGTCTGGTAATCGTGGTGTGGTTTATCTCGGTACGGGCAAGGTCGAAGTGCAGAAGATCGACTACCCGAAAATGCAGGACCCGCGCGGCAAGAAGATCGAGCACGGGGTCATCCTCAAAGTCGTTTCCACCAATATTTGCGGCTCCGACCAGCACATGGTGCGTGGCCGTACTACTGCGCAGGTCGGCCTGGTGCTGGGGCATGAGATCACCGGCGAGGTGATCGAGAAGGGCCGCGACGTCGAGCGTTTGCAGCTCGGTGATCTGGTGTCCGTTCCCTTCAACGTCGCCTGTGGCCGTTGCCGCTCCTGCAAGGAACAGCACACCGGCGTGTGTCTGACGGTCAACCCGGCGCGTGCCGGCGGTGCCTACGGCTACGTCGACATGGGCGACTGGACCGGCGGCCAGGCCGAGTACGTGCTGGTGCCTTACGCCGACTTCAACCTGCTCAAGTTGCCGGATCGCGACAAGGCCATGGAGAAGATACGCGACCTGACCTGCCTGTCCGACATCCTGCCCACCGGCTACCACGGCGCGGTCACTGCCGGCGTTGGGCCAGGCAGTACGGTGTATATCGCCGGCGCGGGTCCGGTCGGTCTGGCCGCTGCCGCCTCGGCGCGCCTGCTCGGTGCTGCGGTGGTGATCGTCGGTGACGTCAACCCAACGCGCCTGGCTCACGCCAAGGCTCAAGGATTCGAAATCGCCGACCTGTCCAAGGACACCCCATTGCACGAGCAGATCGCCGATCTGCTGGGGGAGCCGGAAGTGGATTGCGCGGTCGACGCCGTGGGCTTCGAAGCTCGTGGTCACGGCCATGCCGGTGCCCAGCAGGAGGCGCCGGCAACGGTACTCAACTCGCTGATGGGCGTCGTGCGCGTAGCCGGCAAAATCGGTATTCCTGGCCTGTACGTGACCGAAGATCCGGGCGCGGTGGATGCTGCGGCGAAGATCGGCTCCCTGAGCATTCGCTTCGGCCTCGGCTGGGCCAAGTCGCACAGTTTCCACACCGGCCAGACCCCGGTGATGAAGTACAACCGTGCGCTGATGCAGGCGATCATGTGGGACCGCATCAACATCGCCGAAGTGGTCGGTGTGCAGGTCATCAGCCTGGATGACGCGCCGCGTGGCTACGGCGAATTCGATGCCGGCGTGCCGAAGAAATTCGTCATCGACCCGCACAAGAGCTTCAGTGCAGCGTGACGGCGTGATCTGGGTTTAATCCCCGGTCGCTAACGTTCACGGCAAAGGCGCAGTTGTTGGCGTCTTTCTTTGGGAGCCTTCGGGCTCCCATTTTCTGTTACGTGCAATCACTGCCACTCGGCACGGATTTGCGCGATGCGCGCGTCCTTCTCCTGCCAGAGCTGAGTGACCCAGTCCTGCATGTACTGGCGAAATACCGGGTCGTTCTGGTAGTCGCCCTGCCACAGTTCGGCAGCCAGGTTGCGCGTCTGGATATCGACGATCACCTTGTCCACCTGACCGCTGAGCAGTGCCCAAAAGCCCGGCGCTTTGCCCTCGAGATACACCAGTGTCACGTCCAGCACGGCGTCGATCTGTTCACCCAGCGTCGCGAGTACGAACGCCACGCCGCCGGCTTTGGGCTTGAGCAGGTAGCGGTAGGGCGACTGCTGTTGCGCCTGCTTGGCCGGGGTGAAGCGGGTGCCCTCCAGGTAGTTGACCACGGTGACCGGCAGGCGCTTGAACTTCTCGCATGCGGCCTTGGTGATCTCCAGGTCCTTGCCCTTCATATGCGGGTTCTTCTGCAGAAAGGCCTTGGAGTAACGCTTCATGAAGGGGTAGTCCAACGCCCAGAAGGCCAGGCCGAGGAAGGGCACCCAGATCAGCTGCTGCTTGAGGAAAAACTTGAAGTAGGGCGTCTTGCGGTTGAAGGCCTGCACCAGCGCGGGGATGTCGACCCAGGATTGGTGGTTGCTGATCACCAGGTAGGAGCGGTCGCTGCGCAGCTCGGCGTTGCCGCGAATGTCCCAGTGAGTCGGGGTGAGCAGGGCGAAGATGCGCTTGCAGTTCTCCGCCCAGAATTCGGCCAACCACATCACCCCGCGTGAGCAGGTATCGCGGGCGCTCTGGCCGGGCAACACGAGCTTGGCGAGGGCGATCAGCAGCAGCGGACCGATCAGGATCAGGGTGTTGGCGAGCAGCAAAACGATGTTGGCTAGGCCGGTCAGCAGAGGGCGCATGTCGACTCCATGGCAGGCGGTGAGCGGACATCTTATGCAAGCGCAACAATTTGCTCAAAGCTCTACCCGCTGGCCTATTGCCAGATCAGTGTCTATAAGCCAATGATCGTCACCACGGGACATCCCGCCCACGGAAGGCGCTTCAACCTGCCGGTACGCACCATGCTCAAACGGATCGCCGTCGCTGATCTACGCGTCGGAATGTTCATTCAGGAATTCTGCGGCTCCTGGATGGATCATCCCTTCTGGAAGTCCAAATTTCTTCTCAACTCCGAAAAAGATCTCGCTCGTATTCGCGATAGTGCGATCAGCGAGCTGTGGATCGATGTCAGCAAGGGCACCGATGTCGCCGCTGGTGTCCATGCCGCTACCGAGGCTGAGGTCCAATGCGAGGCTGAGGCCCGCCTGTTGGCGGCCATCGAACCGCCCAAGGTCAAGGCACTGTCAATGGAGCAGGAGCTGGAGAATGCGGTGAAGCTCTGCGCGCGCTCCAAGCAGGCGGTAATGGACATGTTCAGCGATGCGCGCATGGGCCAGGCGCTGCAGTTCGAGCAGGCCGAGTCGCTGGTCGAGGAAATTTCCGAGTCGGTGATGCGCCACCCCAATGCGCTGATCAGCCTGGCGCGACTCAAGCACAGCAACGAATACACCTATATGCACTCGGTGGCGGTCTGCGCCTTGATGATCGCCCTGGCGCGCCAGCTCGGTCTGCCCGAGGCCGCTGTGCGCGAGGCCGGGCTGGCCGGTTTGCTGCACGATATCGGCAAGATGGCCGTACCGCAGGAGCTGCTGGACAAGCCCGGCAAGCTCACCGACAACGAGTTCGCCAAGGTGCGCCGGCACCCGGAGGCTGGCGGCAATATCCTGATTGCCAGCAAGCAGGTCAGCGCTCTGGTTCTCGACGTGTGCCTGCATCACCACGAGAAGGTCGACGGCAGCGGCTATCCGCATCATCTGCAAGGTGAGCAGATCAGCCTGCTGGCAAAGATGGGCGCGGTCTGCGACGTGTACGACGCGATCACCTCCAATCGCCCCTACAAGCAGGGCTGGGACCCGGCCGAGTCCATCCGCAAGATGGCCGAATGGAAGGGGCATTTCGACGAAGTGGTGTTCCAGGCCTTCGTCAAGACCGTCGGCATCTATCCGGTCGGCGCCCTGGTGCGTCTGCAAAGTGGACGCCTGGCGGTGGTCATGGAGCAGAATCCCAAGGCGTTGCTGGCGCCCAGGGTCAAGGTGTTCTTCTCGGCCAAGTCGCGTTTGCCGCTGCCGCAGAGCGTCGTCGACCTGAGCAAGATCACCGACCAGGATCGCATCGTCGGGCGTGAATCGGCCGAGGAGTGGGGTTTCGAGCGGCTCGACGAGCTATGGAGTGGGGTGGATCTGGAGGGGCGCGGCCGCTAGTTCGCAGCACGTTGTAACGCTTCTGGCGGAACATGCCAGGCGCATGGCAGTCGTAGGTTCGGTCACCGCAAACGAGAGGACCTAACCTTGAAATACGCTCTGCTCCTGCTGGCCGCCGCCATCAGTCTGCCGACCATGGCCGATGAACAACCGGACCTTTACGGCCGCTACGAACTGATCAAGCTCCCCGCTCTGGGCCAGACTCTCAAGGCCAAGATGGACACCGGCGCGATGACCGCCTCGCTATCGGCCAAGGACATCGAACCCTTCAAGCGCGATGGTGAGGATTGGGTGCGCTTCCGCCTGGCCGTCGATGGTGCTGAAGACAAGGTGTATGAACATCCGCTGGTACGCATCGCCGAGATCAAGAAGCGTACCGAAGAGAGCGACGCCGAGGTCAAGGAAGTCGCCTACTCGCAGCGCCCGGTAATCGAGATGCCGATCTGCCTGGGTGAGGAAGAGCGCACCATCGATGTCAACCTGACCGACCGCAGCACTTTCAGCTATCCGCTGCTGATCGGTGCCAGCGCCATGCGCGATCTTGGTGCAGCGGTGGACCCAGCCGAGCGCTACACCCGCGATCGTCCCCAGTGCTGAGTTAATTGTTGCATTTCAGAAAAGGCTGATAGTCATTGGCCATTACACTCCTTGAGAGTGCCCCGTAACGACTAGCTGCCCAAAATGGGCGTCGGGCCTGCTTTTTGCTACATGCAATTCTTTGCCAGGCCTGTAGGCCCTTTAGGTCGTTGAGGTGTCGCTATGACGGGAGTACTCAAGCCGGGTGTACGGCTGCTGCAGCGTTTCAGTTTTGCCCACAAGTTTCAGTTGGTGTTCCTGTTGTTCGCGTTGCCGCTCGGTTATGCGCTGTGGGTCATCAGCAGTGACTACCTGTCGCGCCTGCAATCCGTGGACTACGAAGTGGAAGGCGCGCAGGCGCTGGAACGTATGGCTCAGGTGCAACATGAGCTGATCGCCCAGCGCACCCTGCTGGCGCGTTGGAAAGGCACCGAGAATGCCGCACAAGGCTTGCTGCAGCAGCGCGAGGCCAAGCTCGATGAGGCCTTGCAGCAGGCGGCCGAGCCGCTGCAGAGCGAGCTGATCAGTGATCAGGCGCGCCAGCATTTCCAGGCCCTGCAGGGCGAGCGCGACGGTCTGCGAGCCGCGGGGCTGACCAAGGTCGCTCTGCCTGACGCGCTGGAGCGCTACCAGAAGGCGCTGTTGTACCTGATCGCCCTGCGTGAGCAGGTGGCGACCGACAGCACCCTGATTCTCGATCCGCGCCTCGACACCTACCTGATGATGGAGCAGATCACCTACGTCATGCCGCGGCTGCTCGAGCAACTGGGCACCTTCGCCGCTCAGGGCCATGGCGCCGTGGTCTCGCAGCATTTCACCCTGCAGAGCCGGGTGCTGATCCGCGACTTGCGGCGCAGCCTGGACGAGCAACGGGCGCAGCTGGTCAAGGCGCAGATCACCCTGTCGCGCGAGGCGCCGCAGGCCATGCGCCAACTGAGCGCGCCCTTCGATGCCTCGCTCAAGGCGTTCGACGACTTCCTCGTCCAGATCGACCGCGACATGTTCGAGGCCAGCCCCATGGCGCTCACGCCCGAGCAGTTCGTGCAACGTGTCGAAGCGCTGGAAACCCAACTGCAGGGCCTGCAGCAGTCGCTCTATCAGCAGTTCTCCGCCAGCCTCGGCTATTACCGGCAGCAGGCGCTGTACTCGATGATCGAAGTGATCGGTGCCTTCATCGCGCTGACCCTGCTGGCGATGTATGTACTGATGTGCCTGAACGCCTCGATCCGCATCAGCACCAGCAACATCATCGAAGCCACGCGTGGTCTGCGTGACGGCGACCTGCGCGTGCGCATGGAGGTCAACGGCCGTGACGACCTGGCCGCCATCGCCCAGGCGCTGAATACCGCAGTCGAGCAGATGCGCGACTCACTGCAGGGCGTCAATCGCGAAAGCCAGCAACTGGATAGCACGGTGCAACTGCTCGGTGGCCAGGCGCGTGATGCGCTGGACGCCGTCGAGCAGCAGCAAGCGCAGATGAGCCAGATCGCCACCGCCGCCACGCAGATGGCCGCCACCGCACAGAGTGTGGCGCAAAGCTGCGAGCAGGCGGCGGTGGAAGCGCAGCAGACCCGTGAAGTGGCGCTGAGCAGCAACCAGCGCAGTGAGCGCACCAGCGCCAGCATGCTCCACCTCAGCAGCCGTCTCGGCGACAGCGCTGCAGCGTTGCGCCAACTGCGTGATCAGACTCAGCAGATCAACCGCGTGGTCGAGGTGATCAAGGGCATCGCCGAGCAGACCAACCTGCTGGCGCTCAATGCCGCCATCGAGGCCGCGCGTGCGGGTGAGGCCGGGCGAGGCTTCGCCGTGGTCGCCGATGAAGTGCGCTCGCTGTCCAAGCGCACCCAGGACTCGACCCAGGAAATCGCCCAGACCGTGGACAACCTGCAGCGCGTGGTTGGGCAGTCGGTCACCCTGATGGAAGAAGCCTGCAGCCAGGCCGACGGCGACATCGGCAGCGTGCTGGCCATGGGCGATGAACTGCAGAACATCGTCGACTCGGTGCAGCGCGTCAGCGACCGCCTGGCGCAGATCGCCACGGCCGCCGAGCAGCAAGCGGCCACCGCGGATGAAGTCAGTGGCAATATCCAGCAGGTCGATCAGGCCGCCGGACAACTGCTCGATGGCGCCCAGGCCGTGAGCAGTGCTGCCGAGCAACTGCGTCGTGGCAGCGAAGGGCTGGCGCACAATACTGGACGATTCAGCCTCGACTGAGGCTGACCGCGGCGGCCAACTCTGCTAAAACCGGATAACAACAACAGGAGCCGCCCGCATGAAAACCGTCGCAGAGGTTATTCGCAATAAAGCCAACGCCTACGTTTACAGCGTCGACAGTGAGGATTCGCTGCTCGACGGGCTGCGTATCCTCGCCGAGCAAAGGATCGGTGCCTTGGTGGTGCTTTCCGGTGGGCGTCTGGTCGGCATCGTCAGCGAGCGCGACTATGTGCGCAAGGTGGCCTTGGCCGAGCGCTCGTTGCTCAACACCAAGATCAACGAAATCATGACCCGCGAAGTCATCAGCGTTGGCCCGCGTGACAGCGTGCAGTACTGCATGGAGCTGATGACCGAGCGCCGCCTGCGTCACCTGCCGGTGCTGGCTGAAGGCGAGCTGATCGGCCTGCTGTCCATCGGTGACCTGGTCAAGGAAACCATCGCCGAACAGGCCGACCTGATCCGTCAGTTGGAACAGTACATTCGCGGTGAGATTCCATAAGCAAGCAGCCTGCAACGTAGAACCGGGCGAGCAACAAACCTTGTGAGAGGCACTTTCGACTCTGGCATCCTGCTTCGTTCTACCTCCTGCATCCATGCAGTCGCAGCGGCGCTGTCGTGTAGGGCGGGTGAAACCCGCCAATCCCTCACTGGCGGTTTTCACCCGCCCGCCTATCCCTCGCTTGACGCTGGCTACCGCGCTCGGCAGTCTCCTGCCGTCGCCCCACAGGTGCAGGACGCCCGATGCCGCAGATACTCATAGTCGAAGACGAAGCCGCGATTGCCGATACGCTGGTCTATGCCCTGCAGGCCGAAGGTTTCGCCACGCACTGGTCGAGCCTGGGCGGCGAGGCGCTGACGCTGCTGGAAAATGGCGCCTTCGACCTGGCCATTCTCGACGTCGGCCTGCCCGATATCAGCGGCTTTGAAGTGTGCAAACGCCTGCGCCGTTTCTCCGAACTACCGGTGATCTTCCTCACTGCGCGCAGCGAGGAAATCGACCGCGTGGTGGGCCTGGAAATCGGCGCCGACGACTATGTGGTCAAGCCTTTCAGCCCGCGTGAAGTCGCGGCCAGGGTCAAGGCCATCCTCAAGCGTGTGGCGCCGCGCGAAGCGCCAGCAGCCAGCGCGCCGAGCACCTTTCAGATCGACGATGCCGCCTTTCGCATTTACTACCACGGCCAGGCCCTGAGCCTGACCCGCCACGAATTCCGCCTGCTGCGCACGCTGCTCGGTCAGCCACGCCGGGTCTATGCGCGCGAGCAATTGCTCGATGCCCTCGGCGTGGCCAGCGAGGCCGGCTACGAGCGCAACATCGACAGCCATATCAAGAGCGTGCGCGCCAAACTGCGCGCCATCGCCCCGAGTGAAGAGCCGATCCAGACCCATCGCGGCCTGGGCTACAGTTTCGAACCGGAGGCCTGAGTCATGCCACTTGGCGTGCGCATCTTCCTCGTCTACTTCCTCTTCGTTGGCCTGGCCGGCTGGTTCGTACTGAGCACGGTGATGGACGAGATCCGCCCCGGCGTGCGCCAGAGCACCGAGGAGACGCTGGTCGATACCGCCAACCTGCTGGCCGAGATACTGCGTGACGAGGTCAAGGCCGGCACCCTCGGTCAGGGCCGCCTGCACGAGGCGCTGGAAGCCTATGGCCGGCGCCAGCCCCAGGCGAGCATCTGGGGCGTGACCAAGGCCGAGGTCAACCACCGCATCTACGTCACCGATGCCCAGGGCATCGTCCTGCTCGACTCCACTGGCCTGGCGGTCGGCCAGGACTACTCGCGCTGGAATGATGTGCTGCTGACCTTGCGCGGTCAGTACGGTGCCCGTTCGACCCGTGAAGATGCGAACGATCCGGACTCCTCGGTGATGTACGTGGCGGCGCCGATCAAGGACGGCGAGCAGATCATCGGCGTGGTCTCGGTGGCCAAACCCAACCGCACCCTGCAACCTTATATCGAGCGTTCGCAAACGCGCCTTGGCTGGCTCGGCGCGGGGCTGATCGGTCTTGGCCTGCTGATCGGTGCGCTGCTGTCCTGGTGGCTCAGCGCCGCGCTGGGCAAGCTCACTCGCTACGCTCAGGCCGTCAGCGAAGGCCAGCGCGCCGAGGCGCCGAACGTGCGTGGCGGTGAGCTGGGCCAGTTGGCCAAGGCGGTGGAGCGCATGCGCACCGAACTGGAAGGCAAGGCCTACGTCGAGCGCTACGTACACACCCTGACCCACGAACTGAAAAGCCCGCTGGCGGCCATCCGCGGCGCCGCCGAACTGCTCGAAGGTGATATGCCGGTCGAGCAACGCCAGCGCTTCGTGGGCAATATCCAACAGGAAAGCGCGCGCCTGCAGAACCTGATCGAGCGGTTGCTGCACCTGGCCCAGGTGGAACAACGCCAGGGCCTGGAAGAACGCGTGAGCGTGCCGCTGGCGCCACTGGTGGACGAACTGCTGCAAGCGCAACAAGCGCGTATCACCGCTGCCCACCTGCAGATTGATCAGGCAATACCGACCGGCCTCAGCCTGCGCGGCGAGCGCTTCCTGCTGCGCCAGGCGCTGGCCAACCTGCTGGACAACGCCCTGGATTTCACCCCACCCGGCGGCCGCATCCGCATCGCCGCCGAACGCCAGGGCGAGCACATCGTCCTGCGCTTGTTCAACCAGGGTGAAGCCATCCCCGACTACGCGCTGGCCCGCCTGACCGAACGCTTCTACTCCCTGCCGCGCCCCAATGGCGGCCGTAAGAGCACCGGCCTGGGGCTGAACTTCGTACAGGAAGTGGCCGAGCTGCATGGTGGTGAATTGCAGGTCGGTAATGTTGAAGGTGGGGTGGAAGTGAGTCTGACGCTACCCATCTAGGCTGCGTCTCTCCACCAGCCGCCCTGTGGGAGGGGCTTTAGCCGCGAGCCTTTTGTTCAGCCTGAGTGCACGCCTTTCAGGTACTCCGTACGCTCGATGGTCATGCGCAACTTGCACTCCTCCACCTGAACGCCCTGCCAGGGCGAAGGTGTCGAGGACATTCCCGTGAACTGACACTCGGCATCCCTGAACTTCAGCCATGCCCGCTGTGCCGAGCGGAGCAGGCTGACCAGTTCCGTATTCGGCCAGTTTTCGCGCAATGCTGTCTGCTCCTCTTCCGTTCGCTGGATGGCTTTCTTGTATTCGGCATTGAGCTGGTCATCGGCGACCTTGTATCGCTGGGCAACGCAGGCATAACCCGCTGCGACGCCACCACCTTGAACCGCGCAGGGATCGTCGCTTTCCTCGGCTGCAAAGATTGTGGTGGAGATAAGGAGGAGGGCGAGTGATAGAGGGAGTCCATTCATGGTTATGTCCGGTGTCTGGTCATTATCTGTGATCGGGCTTGTCGCTTGAAACGGCGACATGGGATGGGAACAACACGAAAGCTATTATCTGTCGGTTCCTGAGTTTCGCTGCGCTCAGCCCATGCATGTTGGACAAGCTTCGCGTTGTCCACCCTACGCCATGATTTCCATAGGGTGGATGAGGCTATTTTCATCCACCGTTGGGCGGGGTTGTCCGGGCGATTTTTTGCATGGAACGTAGCGTAATGTAGTCTTCAGTAGCCGGTTGTTAAGTGCTTTGCTCACGGTCAAATACGACAATGTCTTCATCGTTTGGGTTTTTTATAACATCTGATTTGGTTCTAAAGTGCACTACCTTCTTTTCTATAAGATTGCGGAATTCAGGTTGTAGTTGTCCGTTAATTGATTTTATGTTTGTTATGTAGTATTTCTTGAAATAGCTGTAGGAATGTTTAAATACTTCAAGATTTTTAGATCCAGCTGGAGGATTCATCTCATGTATACGAGTGACTCCCATAAAGAGTGAGTCGTGTGGATTTAAACCTGCGGATTCCATTTTGTTTACGATAACCTGCCACTCAGAGCCAATATGAACCTTATAGTCCGATGGGGATTTTTCGGATATATCGCCAATAAAGCAGAGTCTGATTTCATCTTCAATATCTACATCGCCAAACTGTTTTTTTAATGATGAAAATATTTCCTCTCCTGCTGACTCATCTTCGAAAACAAAACCAGCAATTGGAGCGGCTTTCAAGCTTGGGTCGCTGATAAAAGCCATTCCTTTCCACTTTGCCTTATTCCACAAGTCAACGTCTATTATGCTGCTAAGGAACATTGACTTTCTTTCTTTCGGGTTAAGGGGGTTGATAGATTTTTCATCTTCGTGTTCATCACCCAAGGCTGGTCTTTTTGACTTCGATAGACCCAGTATTCTGTTTTTTAACTTTTCCAGGCTTTCTTGGTTGGTAAACTGATAATAAGTATATGGCTGAAGAGGTAAGGGAATATGCTTTATGTTGCTGCTGTTGGTTATGATGGGGATGTATTTGTCGTTCTTTGTGTTTAGAGAGTACAGCTGTTGAAGAATTAAAGTTGATTCCCATTTTGCTTCAAGACCAGTTTCATCTCCTGAGTGGTCATTTGCTCTTTTATGAAATAGCTCGGAGCAGACAACTAATACGTAATCGGCTTGTTGGATTTGCCTTGCCATCCATTTTGGCCAGCCTTCCTGAGGGGCTTCTTCATATTGGTCAATTTCTGAGTCGATGCCTTTGCTGCGCAGGTAGTTAGATAGCTCTAGAACTGAATCTGATAGCTGCTCCGACTCGTGCACGTAACTAATAAAAACTTTTTTGTCATTTTATATCTCATGTTGCCTGTAAGGTAGATTGGGTGCTTAATCTTAAATAGGTGCGGAAAGATGTATGATCTGCTACTGATTTTTGTGGATAACCTTCCTGTCCATTTTCAGAGTCCTTGCCCAATTCGCGAACTACCGTGAGGCAAAGGGTATCTTGCAGTTTATACACCATGTCGAATAAGTGATGGCAAGTGGCTTTCATGTGCTGCGGAATAACACTCTACGTTCCGTTTAGACGCTTTGCTCAGCCCAGGCTACGGTTCACTGGCGGTGATGATCGCGGATAAAACGGAATGCCGCCCAGCCGATCCTACAGGTCGGGTTGCGGCTCGGGTGTGGGTGTTTTGTGCGGCAAACGCAGCAACTCTACCTGCCACCAGCTCGGCAGCAGGCGGCGGACTTCGGGGCGGGCGAAGCGGTCGTCGATCAGGTAGAGCACGCCTTGATCCTCTGGCGTGCGGATCACCCGGCCGGCGGCTTGTACGACCTTTTGCAGGCCGGGGTACAGGTAGGTGTAGTCGTAGCCGTTGCCGAACAGGGTGTCCATGCGCTGGCGGATTTCTTCGTTGATCGGGTTGAGCTGGGCCAGGCCGAGGGTGGCGACGAAGGCGCCGATCAGGCGTTCGCCGGGTAGATCCACACCTTCGCCGAAAACACCGCCGAGCACGGCGAAGCCGATGCCGCGCCCGCCGATCTGGAAGCGCTCGATAAAGCCCTGACGCGCTGCTTCGTCCATCTGCCGTGACTGCGTCCAGACCGGAATCTGCGGGTGGTCGCGGCGCAGCTCCTGTAGTACCTGCTCCAGATATTGATAGCTGCTGAAGAAGGCCAGGTAGTTGCCGGGGCGCTCGGCATACTGGCGCGCCATCAATTGGCAGATCGGCGCCAGCGAGGCGTCGCGGTGCTGGTAGCGGGTCGACAGGTTGCGCACCACCTGTACGTGCAGTTGTTCGGCGCTGAACGGCGAGGCGACGTCCAGGCATTGGGTCTCTTCCGGCAGGCCGAGCAGGTCGAGGTAATAGTGGCTGGGGCTGAGGGTGGCGGAGAACAGCGTGGCGCTGTGCGCGTCCTCGAAGCGCGGGCCGAGGAAGGGCGCCGGGAGGATATTGCGGATGCACAGGGTCGAGTAGCTGCGCCCGTTACCGGCGTCATCGCGGTTGATATCGAACAGCGAATGCGGGCCGAAGCTTTCCGCCAGGCGGCAGAACAGCATGGCGTCCATGTAAAAGCTGAGCAGTTCGCCGCCATTGCCTTCGGGCTGGTCGGTGAGCAGGTCGGTGATGGCGCTGACCGCCTTGCCCAGGGCGGCGAGTAGCAAGTCTGGCGCCAGCGGGTAGACCTGGTAAGGCACCGCTTGCTCGCGGTGCAG
Source organism: Ectopseudomonas mendocina (assembly GCF_007049795.1). Taxonomy (GTDB): domain Bacteria; phylum Pseudomonadota; class Gammaproteobacteria; order Pseudomonadales; family Pseudomonadaceae; genus Aquipseudomonas; species Aquipseudomonas mendocina_D. The sequence continues at coordinate 73,938 of NZ_SCFY01000006.1, read as the reverse complement.
TTGATTCCAGTGGCGGTCGACCCGTTCCAGCACGCTTTTCAGGCGTTTCGGCGCGTCTCGGCACATGGCCTTGAAGCGCGCCTGATCCAGCTCGGCGCTGTACATGCCGCGCCCGCGTTCCACCAAGTTGTGCGCTTCGTCCACCAGCAGGCAGACGCGCCACTGGTTGATCAGCGTCAGGCTGTGCAACAGCGCGCCGAGGTCGAAGTAGTAGTTGTAGTCGCCCACCACCACGTCGCTCCAGCGGCACAGCTCCTGGCTCAGGTAGTAAGGGCACACGCCATGGGCGATAGCGATATTGCGTATCGCCAGCTGATCCAGCCAGCGTTCCTTGAGCGCCGCGCTGCGTGCTGCCGGCAGGCGGTCATAGAAACCCTTGGCCAGCGGGCAGGAGTCGCCATGGCAGGCTTTGCTTGGGTGTTCGCAGGCCTTGTCGCGGGCTACGTGTTCCAGCACGCGCAGCGGCGTGTCGGGTTCGCGCAGGCGTTGCAGGGCATCGAGTGCCAGGCGCCGGCCTGGCGTCTTGGCGCTGAGGAAGAACAGGCGGTCGAGCTGCTGGCCGGGCATGGCCTTGAGCTGCGGGAACAGGGTGCCGAGGGTCTTGCCGATGCCGGTGGTGGCCTGCGCCAGCAGGTAGTGGCCGTCACGCGCGGCGCGGTATACGGCTTCGGCCAGTTGCCGTTGGCCATGGCGAAATTCGCCGTAGGGGAACTCCAGCGCTTCCAATGCCTGGTTGCGTGCGTGCTGATGCGCCTGTTCCTGCCGCGCCCATTTGATGTAACGGCGGCAGTGCAGGGCGAAGAATTCACCTAGCGACGCGGCGCTATGGCGCTCGCGGAATATCGTTTCCTGCTGGGTCATGACGTTGAAGTACACCACTGCCAGATCCAGTTCCTCGAAGCCCAGTTCCTGGCACAGCAGCCAGCCGTAGATCTTCACCTGCGCCCAGTGCAGCAGGCGGTGGTTGGCGGGGATGCGCGAGATGTCGCCACGGTGGGTTTTGATCTCTTCCAGCAGGCGAAACTCGGGATCGAAACCATCGGTGCGGCCACTGACCGTCAGCCCCTCGAACTCGCCGATCAGTGGCAGCTCTGCCACGTAATCCGGGCCGCGCCGGGATACCACCGTGGCGTGCCCGGCCATGCCTTCCTGCGCGGTGGGCGAGGGGGTGAAGCGCAGGTCGAGGTCACCTTCCTTGGCGGTGAACTCGCACAGTTCGCGCACGGCGACACGCAGGTTCAATCGCTCCACTCCACGTAGCAGACGCTAACCGGCATGCCATGCTCGGCGCAGAAGGCCAGCCAGCGTTTCTGGTTGTCCTGCAGGCGGTCGCCGGGGCCTTTCACTTCGATCATCCGGTAGCGGCCCTCGGCGGGCCAGAACTGGATCAGGTCAGGCATGCCGGCGCGGTTCTCGCGAATATCGGCCAGCAGGCGGCGGAACCAGGCGCCCAGGTGCGCGGGTGGCAGGCAGATCAGCGCCTGTTCCAGGCGTTCGGTATCGAGCAGCTCCCAGACCACGAAGGGCGACTGGATGCCGAACTTCTCGGCATGGGTACGGCGCATGGCCTCGGCGTAGCTGCCATCGTCCAGGCGCGCCAGGCAGGCGGCGAACAACTCGGCGCGGCGCGCATGGAAGTCGGCGCGGTGCAGATCCACCGGGCCGGTGTGGAAGGGGTGGAAGAAGGCGCCAGGCAGCGGGGCGAAGATCGCCTCCCAGCAGAGCAGGCCGAACAGCCCGCAGATCAGCGTGTTCTCCACGTAATGTACCGGCGCGTCGGGTTCGCTCAGGTGCATGGCCACGGCCATCTCGACGCTGGCAGCGCGCGGCAGGCGCAGGTCGAGACGATCCTCGATCAGCTTCGCCACCTTGGCCGCAGGTGGCAGGCCGAGGCGTTTGCGCAAACGTGTGCGCGCCCGTTCGGCCAGTTGCGCCTCTTCGGCGTTGTGCGGCGCTGCGATCACCTGTTCGGCCTGGGCCAGCGCTTCGGCATTCTGGCCCAGGCGCTCCAGCACACGGATCTGCCGTTGCCGCGAGCCGGCCGCGCGGGTGTCGCGGTATAGCGCCAGCGCCGAGTCCAGCTCGCCAGCGCGTTCCAGATGCTGCGCCAGTTGCAGCAGCAGGCGCTGGTGGCGTTCGCCGATATGCGGGCTGTCGCTGCAGAAATCGCCGAGCTGCTGCAGTACCTCGGTGACCGGCATGCCGACCTCGAAGGCCTCGCGACAGGCGCGCAGGTGCAAGTAGTCGTCGACGTCCTGGCGGTGACGAAAGCCGCGCGAGCCCGGCGTGATCGGCACTTGCTCGTAGCGGAATATCCCCAGGTCGGCCAGCACGAACTCCGACCAGTCCTGCGCCAGGTTGCCGAAGAACATCAGGCGCAGGCGGTCGCACAGCGGGCCGATGGCCAGGCTCAGCAGGCACTCGTGCAGGTTAGGGCACCAGTCGACCAGGCTGCGCGGTTCGATATGCAGTTCGCGCAGATGGTCGAGCACTTCGCTTTTCTTCAGCGTCCCGCGCGGCAGGTCGGCGGCGAAATGCGCGGCCAGTTCGTCCTTGAGTAGGAGGGCGCCGAGTTCGTCGAAGCTCAGTGCGGCGCAGTCGATCAGCCAGCCCCGTTGCAGCAGTGGCGCGGCGGCAGTGGGGATATCGCCGATCTCGGCGTAGCGCAGTTTGCTCACGCGAAAGTGCTCGCCCTTGCGCATCACCAGGCGCACCAGCAGCGCCTGGGCGGGCAGGGGTTGCCGAGGGAAATCCGCGAGGAAGGCGCGCTCGGCGTCGTCCATCAGGTCACGGTGATGGGCGTCGAGCCAGGCAAGCGCCTTGCGAAAGTTCGCCAGGTAATAGAGTTCGGGGGCATCGAGGCTGAGCATGGGGCGAAGTTTTACTGGTTTTTTATACAGATGCCAGTGCCGTTCGCCGATGAAGCTGCCGAGTGGACGGAAGGCGAGGGTGATGCCGCATGGTCATTTCTGCTGCCTATCTGGCTGATCGATAAGGGCTTTCCCAGGTATCGATGACGTCGATGGTCACTATCCCGAGATGTGCCTTTTGCCGTTCTGGGGCGTGCGTAACATGACAACCGTAGCCAGTTACTTACCCCCCTCAGGAGAACGAACATGAAAAAGCAAATCCTCGCCAGCCTCGTTATTGCCGCTCTGTCCGCCAGTGCTTTCGCCCTGCCGCAGATCAACGCTCAACAGTCTGCAGCCCCTGTAGTCGCTGAAGATGGCGCAGATCGCGTCGGCCCGAACCGCGTAGCCGAAGGCGGTGCCGAGCGTACTCTGGAGCGTTTCCGCGTAGCCGAAGATGGTGCGGATCGCGTTGGCCCGAACCGTGTTGCAGAAGGTGGTGCTGACCGTGTTGGTCTGAATCGTGTCGCCGAAGATGGCGCCGACCGCGTGGGTGCCAGCCGTATCAGCTGATCCGGTCATTCATCACGCGGGAGCATTCGTATGCCGCATTGCAGTTAGGAAGGGCGCCCCGAATCGGCGCCCTTTCTGTTTCACCCATTCTCCACACAATCTCCACGCTCGCCCCATACGCCTCCCTCCGCCCTTGCCCAGACTCTGCCGTACCTTCACTCGCTACGGAGAACCGTACCATGAGCCGTTCCCTGGGCTTCAAGCTGGGCGCCATCGCCCTGCTGATTTTGTTGCTGATGATTCCCCTGCTGATGATCGATGGCCTGGTCGACGAGCGACAGGGGCTGCGCTACGAGGTGCTGCAGGACATTGCCCGCAGCTCCAGCTACCGCCAGCAGATCACTGGGCCGATCCTGGTGCTGCCGTATATCAAGACCACGCACGAGTGGAAGACCAATGAGAAGACCGGCGAGCGCTATAGCGAAGAGCGTCAGCATCGCGGCCGTCTGTACTTCCTGCCGGAGCGCTTCGTGCTCGAAGGGCAGGTCGGTACCGAGCTGCGAGCGCGCGGCATCTACGAAGCGCGCCTGTACCGCAGCGACAGCCAGGTCAGCGGTCAATTCCGCCTGCCGGCGCGCCTCGGACTGGGTGACGAGCTGGGCTTCTACCGCTTCGAGAAACCCTTCCTCTCGGTCGGCATCAGCGACATCCGTGGTATCAGCAACGATCTACAACTGCGCCTCAATGGCCAGACCCTGAGTTTTGCACCAGGTACGGGTGACGATAACTTCGGTGCCGGCGTGCATGCGCCGCTCCCGGCTCTGGATGCGCAGGGCGGGCAGACGCTCGAGTTCGCTTTTGATCTGAAACTGCAGGGCACCGAGCAGCTTTCGGTGGTGCCGGTCGGGCGTGACAGCCGGGTCAAACTGAACTCCGACTGGCCGCATCCGAGCTTCGTCGGCGAATACCTGCCGAGCAGCCGTGAAATCAGTGCCGCAGGCTTCACTGCCGAGTGGCAGACCAGCTTCTTCGCCACCAATTTGGAGGAGGCGTTGCGTGACTGCGTGGGTAGCGAGCGTTGCCAGGGGCTGTTTGGCCGCAACTTTGGAGTGAGCTTCGTCGACCCGGTCGACCAGTACCTGAAGACCGATCGCGCGATCAAATATGCGCTGCTGTTCATCGCTCTGACCTTCGCCACCTTTTTCCTCTTCGAGGTGCTCAAGCGCCTGGCCGTGCACCCGGTGCAATACGCCCTGGTGGGCCTGTCGCTGGCGCTGTTCTACCTGCTGCTGCTGTCGCTCTCCGAGCATCTGGACTTCGCCCTGGCCTACGGCCTGTCTGCCAGCGCCTGCGTCGGCCTGATTGGGTTCTACGTCAGCTTCGTGCTGCACAGCTGGCGACGTGGCATGGGCTTTGGCGCGTTGCTGGCCGCTCTGTACGCCATGCTCTACGGCCTGCTCAACGCCGAGGACTACGCCCTGCTGATGGGCTCGCTGCTGGTGTTCGGCGTGCTCGGCAGCGTGATGGTGCTGACCCGCAAACTGGACTGGTACGGCGTCGGCCGTAGCGCTCCGCAGGCCTGAATCTGATCGGCGCGGTCAGTGCAGGCCGCGCCTCTTGTCGGAGGTAATACCCATGCGTCTTCTCGTGCAATTCTCCGCCTGCCTTGGCCTCGGTCTGGTGGTGGCAGTGATGATCCTCATCGGCCTGATGTTCTGCGGCTGGTTCAACCTGATCGACGGCCTGCTGCTGACCGGAAAACCGCTCGCCAGCCTGAGCCTGATGGTGCTGCCGGACGGTTTCTGGAGCGCTCTGACCGGTATTCAGGATGCGGCGAGTAACGGCACGCTGCGCTCCTTCCTGTCGCTGTGCGCCGCGTTGGGCCAGGTCGGCCTGCTGCTGGCACTGGGCTTCATGCGCCTGTGGTATCGGGCATGAGCGGGTATATCGGTTTGCGCGAGGAGGCGCGTGCCGGGCATCTGCTGGCGCGGCGTATCGCCTGGCTGTTTCACGATGCCCATCATGGGCAGTGGGCGGTTAGCGGCGTAGACTCGCGCCGGGATGAAATGGAGGAACACAGGGATGAAAGGACTGTTCGCGACGGTGCTGGGTGGGCTGCTGTCGGTCAGCGTGGTGTTGGCCGATGATTGCACGGTGCAACTGCCAGCCTGGCTGGAGCTGGCGCATCCCGGCCAGGCCGGCGGCGCATGGCTGCAGGATGAGCGCGGCGCCTATCGGGTAGATGCCGAACAGAGCATCTGCAAGACCTGGCCTGCGCGTCCTCAGCTGACCCTGCTCGCCGTGCCGCTGGTACGCGAGGCGCAGCCTGACCAAGGCCGGAGTGACCTCGAAATACTGGTGCTGGATCATAAGAAGCAAGACGTCGTGGCGCGCCTGATCGAGCCAAACCAGTTGGATTGGGATGCGATCTATGTGGACAGGTTGGTCTTGGATACCGCGCCTTATCGCCTGCGTGGAGATGACCTCGCCTTTGGCGTTCGCATCAGTCGCCGCAACGGGTCGCGGATGAATCCCTTCGCGGAAACCGAGCTCGCTCTCTACGAGTTGAAAGCGCAAGGGTTGCACCCCCTGATGGGAGGGCTGGTGGTGGAGAGCTTCGGCGGTGAACGAGACGATGCTTGTACGGCTTCGTTCGGCGAGGCCAAGGGCGTGCTCATCGTGACCGACAAGGTTGGCCGCGATGGCTACCGCGACCTGATCTTCAAACGAACGCATACTGGCCGGCAAATGATGGCGGCCGATGGCGAATGCCAGACCATCGAAGCCGATGCACGCCGCGTTCAGTTCCGTATTGAGTACGCCGAAGAGCGCTATCTGCTGCCAATCGAGCTGGTCTCCGACCCGCTCTGACGGCGCATGGCCCGGATGTAATCCGAGAACGGCGCGACAGGCCATTCCCGGATTGCATCCGCGCTACGACGAGGTGAGCCGGGTGAGCATCGTTCACCCGGCGTTCACCTTACAGGCTGACCGAAATCCCCGCCTGCAATGTACGCGGCTCGCCCGGATAGCTCCAGACGTTCCAGGCGCGCTCCTCGTAGTGCTTGTCGAACAGGTTGTTCAGGTTGAGGTTCAGACGCACGTTCTCGGTCAGCGGGTAATAGGCCAGCAGGTCGACCAGGCCGTAACCGTCCATGTCGAAGGTGTCGTTGCTGGTCTGTCCCTGACGCTCGCTGACGTACTTCAGGCCAATGCCCACACCCAGGCCGGCCAGCGGGCCGCCGTCGAACTCGTAGGTGTCGAGCAGGTTGAAGCTGTGCCGCGGCACGTTGCCCAGGCGCGAGCCAACCGGCATGGTGGTGCTGGTGCTCTCGGTGACTTCGGCATCTACATAGGCGTAGCCGCCGATCACCCGCCACTGCGGGGTGATGTTGCCGGCTACGTTGATATCGAAGCCACGGCTGCGCACTTCGCCGGCGGCGATGCTGCGGGTGGTGTCCAGCGGGTCGGTGGTCAGCACGTTTTCCTTGACGATATGGAATACCGCCGCGGTCAGGCTCAGGTCGCGGTCGGCCATGTCGTATTTGATGCCGACCTCATGGGCGACGCCTTCTTCCGGGTCAAAGGCATTGCCCTGGCGGTCGGCGCCACGGTTAGGCTTGAACGAGCGCGAGGTGTTGGCGAACACCGCGAGCTCGTCGGTGAGATCGTAGATCAGGCCGAAGCGTGGTGACACCGCGTTATGCGCCTGATCCCAGTTACCGTTGGGGTTGAGCTTGTCGTCATAGCTCTGCTCGAAACGCTCGATGCGGGCGCCCAGCTGCGCCTTGAGGCGTTCGGTCAGGGCGACCTGGTCCTGCAGGTAAAAGGCATAGGACTCCAGCGTTTCGGCGTCATGGGTGGTGGTGCGGGTCAGTGCCGGTAGCGGTTGGCCATGCACCGGGTTGGACAGGTCGATGGGGAAGGCGTTGTCGTTCGGCGAACGAACGATCAGCGAGTTGTAGTTGAACTTGTCGTACTCCACACCCACCAGCAGGGTGTGGGCGAAGCCGCCGAGGTCGAAGTTGCCCTCGGCATTGGCCTGGACGTTGACGTCATTCCAGTTCAGCCAGCGCTCGTTGTAGTTGCGTCCTACGACGCTGCTGCCAGAGGTCAGGCCGCCGCGGTAGCTGTTGCTGTTGTTCTCAACGGCGCCGCCGTACAGCTCGCCATCCAGGTATTGCACGCCGCCACGCAGCGTCCAGCTGTCGTTGAGCAGGTGCTCGATGCGCAGTTGAGTGGTGGCGTTGGCGTTGGTCAGCCTGCCGGCGGATTCCTCGCCGAGGAAGCGATCACGCGGCAGCTTGCCCTGTTGGTTGGCGTAGCGGGTGACGCCACGGTCGAGCGGATGGCGGTTGTGCATGTAGTCGCCTTCGAGGGTGACGGCGGTGTCTTCACTGAGTTGCCAGCGCAGTACCGGGGCGACGCTGTAACGCTCGCTCTCGACGTCATCGCGGAAACTGTCGCCGCCCTCGGCCACCAGGTTCAGGCGATAGGTGAAGGCAGCCTGTTCGTCCAGTGCACCGGTGGTGTCCAGGGTGCCTCGGCGCAGGCCTGCGCTGTTGACCTGACTGCCCAGTACGGTGCGGCGTTCGGCCTGCGGTTGCTTGGTGACAATGTTGAAGGTGCCGCCCGGGTCGCTGCGACCGTAGAGCATGGCCGCCGGGCCGCGCAGCACCTCAATGCGTTCGATGCTGCTGGCGTCGGGCATGTTCGGATAGCCGCGGTTGGCGGCGAAACCGTTGCGGTAGAACTCCTGGCTGTTGAAGCCGCGAATCAGAAATTCGGTCAGCCCCTGGCCGCCGAAGTTGTTGCCGCGCTCGACGCCGCCGGCGTAGTCGAGCGCATCTTCCAGGCGCACCGCGCCGATGTCCTGCACCACCTGTGCCGGTACCACGCTGATCGACTGGGGGATCTCGTGAATCGGCGTGTCGGTGCGGGTCGCACTGGCCGAACGACTGGCCCGGTAGCCATCCACCGGGCCGTCGGCCCGCTCGCTGGGCGCGGTGATCTGCATTTCTTCCAGTGCCAGCGGGGTGTCGTTGTCCGTACTGGCGAAGGCGGTGTGACCGACGAGAGCAGGTAAGGCGAGAAGCGGTACGACCAGGCGTCGCATGGTGTGAATCCTTGGGGCGGAGGGTAGGTGAGGGCCCGGGATTCTAGTGTTTTAGAGAATCACTATCAAATGAGTTTTTGTCTTATTAATAGATTTTGGAAGGCGCCGCTCTTCTTCTCCCGTTTCGGCGTTTTCGCTCAGTGTCCGAGACGTCGCAATGCGGCTAATACCAATGTCTATCTGTCGGTCGGTGCCGGCCTGCTGCTAGCTTGAAGCTGCATCAGAATAACAATAACCGGAGGCGTCTATGACTTCTGAACAAACAAATGCCGCGGCCTATTGGAAGGCCAATGTGCGGCTCATCACCTGGAGCCTGATTGTCTGGGCGCTGGTTTCCTACGGATTCGCCATGATCCTGCGCCCGATGGTCGCGGGAATCTCCGTTGGTGGTTCCGACCTCGGATTCTGGTTCGCGCAGCAGGGCTCCATCCTCGTGTTTATCGGACTCATTTTTCACTACGCGTGGAGACTGAACAAACTCGATAAAGAATTCGGCGTCGAGGAGTAAGTCATGAGCCAGTTCGTCATCAACATGTTGTTCGTAGGCGCGTCCTTTGCGCTCTACATCGGCATCGCCATCTGGGCGCGTGCCGGCTCCACCAAGGAGTTCTACGTCGCTGGCGGTGGTGTGCATCCGGTCACCAACGGCATGGCGACGGCCGCCGACTGGATGTCCGCTGCATCCTTCATTTCCATGGCGGGCCTGATTGCCGCCGGCGGCTATGCCAACTCCACCTTCCTCATGGGCTGGACCGGTGGCTACGTGCTGCTGGCGATGCTGCTGGCGCCCTACCTGCGCAAGTTCGGCAAGTTCACCGTGCCGGACTTCATCGGTGATCGCTTCTACAGTCGTGGCGCGCGCCTGACTGCAGTGATCTGCCTGGTGATCATCTCCGTGACCTACGTGATCGGTCAGATGGCTGGCGCTGGTGTTGCCTTCTCGCGCTTCCTCGAAGTGAGCAACTCCACCGGTATCTGGATCGCTGCGGCCGTGGTCTTCGCCTACGCCGTATTCGGTGGCATGAAGGGCATCACCTACACCCAGGTCGCTCAGTACGTGGTACTGATCGTGGCCTACACCATCCCGGCCATCTTCATCTCCCTGCAGCTGACCGGTAACCCGATTCCGCCGCTGGGCCTGTTCGGTGACCACGTCGAATCCGGCGTGCCGCTGCTGCAGAAACTCGATGAAGTGGTGCGTGACCTGGGCTTCGCTGCGTACACCGCGGATGTCGACAACAAGCTCAACATGGTGCTGTTCACCATGTCGCTGATGATCGGTACTGCCGGTCTGCCGCACGTGATCATTCGCTTCTTCACCGTGCCGAAGGTGGCTGATGCTCGTTGGTCCGCTGGCTGGACCCTGATCTTCATCGCCCTGCTGTACCTCACCGCCCCGGCCGTTGCCTCGATGGCGCGCCTGAACCTGGTGACCACCATCTATCCGGAAGGCGCTTCGGCCCCTGCCCTGTCCTACGAAGAGCGTCCTGAGTGGGTCAAGAACTGGGAACAGACCGGCCTGATCAAGTGGGAAGACAAGAACGGCGACGGCCGCATCCAGATGTACAACGATGCTGCACCGGCCTTTGCTGCGACCGCTCAGGAGCGTGGCTGGAACGGTAACGAGCTGACCGTGAACAACGACATCCTGGTACTGGCCAACCCGGAGATCGCCAATCTGCCTGCCTGGGTAGTCGGTCTGATCGCGGCGGGCGCCATTGCGGCGGCACTGTCGACGGCGGCTGGTTTGTTGCTGGCAATTTCTTCGGCGATCAGTCATGACCTGATCAAGACCTTGATCAATCCGAAGATCAGCGAGAAGAACGAGATGATCGCGGCGCGGCTATCGATGGCGGCTGCGATTCTGCTGGCAACCTATCTGGGCTTGAATCCACCAGGGTTCGCCGCGCAGGTGGTGGCGCTGGCCTTCGGTATTGCAGCTGCGACCCTGTTCCCGGTGCTGATGATGGGGATCTTCTCCAAGCGCATGAACGACAAGGGTGCGATCTGCGGTATGGTCGCCGGCTTGGTGATCACCCTGCTGTACATCTTCACCTACCTGGGCTGGTTCTTCATTCCGGAGACCAACATGCTGCCCAATACCCCGGACCAGTGGTTCATGGGTATCTCCCCGGCTTCCTTCGGTACCGTCGGCGCCCTGATCAACTTCGCCGTGGCCTACGGCGTATCGATGGTCACCGCTGAGCCGCCGCAGGAAATCCAGGACCTGGTGGAAAGCGTACGTACCCCCAAAGGTGCTGGTGCCGCTCTGAACCACTAAGCATAATCCTGGCCTGACGCCATCGTTCGATGGTCCAGGGTCTGACAGACGGGCCTCCACTGGAGGCCCGTCTTTTTTCGGGAACAACCATATGTTGTGGACTTTGCTTGCCATCGTGGTGGCGGGGCTCGGCGCTGCCGGTATCGCTCTGCTGCTGCGTAAACTGACGCGTAACAAACTGCCGAAGTGGATCGTGCCACTGTTCGGTGGCCTGGGGATGCTGGGCTATCAGGTGTTCTACGAGTACTCCTGGTTCGAGCATCAGCAGGCGCGCCAGCCCAAGGAGTCGGTCGTGGTCGCGACCGAAGCGGGTCACGTGTTCTGGCGCCCGTGGAGCTACTTCGTGCCGATGGTTACCGCCTTCACCGTGCTCGACAGCAAGAGTGTCGTGCGCGATCAGGTGGAAGACGCGCAAGTGGCCGAGTTCATGCTCTATCGCTTCGAGAAACAGCACATCGACCACGTTTCGCACCGCGCCCATCTGCTCAATTGCGCAACTGGCGAGTTGTTGCCGTTGGACGAGAAAAAGCAGCCTCAGCTTGCCCAGCTCAAGCGCATCGACAAGGACGACGCGCTGTATCGTCAAGTGTGTCGCTAGCCCGCCATTCTTGCGTCGCGGCAGTGGTGCGCGCGGCGCACCCTACGTGAAAGCGCAGCATCGGTGCGCGTGAACTGGGCGACTACTCCCTATTTGCTGATGCCTCTTACTGTAGGGTGCGCCGTGCGCACCGCCCCTTCACTGATGGTGCCTGACTCGGCCGCTTTTCTGCGCCCGATAGACCCAGATCAATATCCACGCCTGCCACCTGCATAGAATCGCCAGCCCCTGATTTTTCGAGCTTGCGGTCATGTCCCCTTTCCCCGAACTGCTGTCGCCGGCTGGCACCCTAAAGAACATGCGTTACGCCTTCGCCTATGGCGCCGATGCGGTGTATGCCGGGCAGCCGCGCTACAGCCTGCGCGTGCGCAACAACGAGTTCGACCACGCCAACCTCGCGCTCGGCATCAAGGAGGCGCACGCGCAGGGCAAGCAGTTCTACGTCGTGGTCAATATCGCTCCGCACAACGCCAAGCTCAGGACCTTCCTCAAGGACCTGGCGCCGGTGATCGAGATGCGGCCCGATGCGCTGATCATGTCCGATCCGGGCCTGATCATGCTGGTGCGTCAGCATTATCCGCAGATGCCGATTCACCTCTCGGTGCAGGCCAATGCGGTGAACTGGGCCAGCGTCGAGTTCTGGCGGCAGCAGGGGCTGAGCCGGGTGATCCTCTCGCGCGAGTTGTCGCTGGAGGAAATCGAGGAAATCCGCAACCAGGTGCCGGGGATGGAGCTGGAGGTGTTCGTCCACGGTGCGCTGTGCATGGCCTATTCCGGACGCTGCCTGCTGTCGGGCTACATCAATCGTCGCGATCCCAACCAGGGCACCTGTACCAATGCCTGCCGCTGGCAGTACCAGGCCACGCCCGCGAGCGAGAACGAGCTGGGTGAAATCGTCCGCGTGGTCGAGCCGACTCTGGGCCAGGGCGCACCCACCACCCAGGCATTCGTGCTGCAGGAGGCGGGGCGGCCGGATGATGAAATGACCGCCTTCGAAGACGAGCATGGCACCTACATCATGAACTCCAAGGACCTGCGCGCGGTGCAGCACGTCGAGCGTCTGGTGCGTATGGGTGTGCATTCGCTGAAGATCGAGGGGCGCACCAAGAGCCATTTCTATGTGGCGCGCACTGCGCAGGTCTACCGCCGCGCCATCGATGATGCGCTGGCCGGCAAGCCGTTCGACCCGAGCCTGCTGAGCAGCCTGGAGTCACTGGCGCATCGCGGTTATACCGAGGGTTTTCTGCGTCGTCATGTGCATGACGAATACCAGAACTACGAGCGCGGCAGCTCGGTCGCGGAACGTCAGCAGTTCGTCGGCGAACTGACCGGTGAGCGCCGTGGCGAGCTGGTCGAGGTACGGGTGAAGAACCGCTTCACCGTGGGCGACGGGCTGGAGCTGATGACCCCGCAGGGCAATCTGCGCTTCACACTGGAACACCTGCAGAACGCGCAGGGCCAGGCGCAGCAGGTGGCGCCGGGCGATGGTCACATCCTGTACTTGCCGCTGCCGGCAGATGTGCAATTGGAATACGGACTGCTGATGCGCGATCTGTAGGTTTGCGTAGGGTGGTTGAGAAGCGCGAGGCGCAGCCGCCGCAACCACAAAACCGTAGGAGGGGCTTTAGCCGCGATTCCTGGTGGCTCCGATGCGCACGAGGTGTGCGCCAAGATGGAGGGCCCGCTGCCAGGCGATTGGCAGCGTGCGGCTACATGGCGTGCTGGCGCCTGCGACGGCTGGCCAGCTGGCGCTCCAGCTCGCAGAGGCTGTCGATGCCCTGCCGGCGCGCCTTGCTGAACAACATCAGCGCCAGTTCGGCGGTGACCAGTGCATCGGCACTGGCGTTGTGACGTTGGTGCACCTGCAGGCCGAATTCGGCGACCCAGTCGTCGAGCCCGCCTTGGCGAATGCGTGCCTGCGGGCACAGCAGCGGGGCAATCTCGGCAACGTCGAAGAAACTGTGTTGCAGGCGATAACCCAGGCTCTGCCGCAGTGCGCGGGCCAGCATGCGCTGATCGAAACCAGCGTGGAACGCCAGCAGCGGGCTGCTGCCGACGAACTCCATGAAGTCCAGCAGCCCTTCGGCGGGGTCGACGCCGCGAGCGACTTCGCTGGGGGCAATACCGTGGATCAGGGTGCTGGCGCTGGCCTGGTGATCGGGTTGGTGCAGGGTGCATTCGAACTGTTCGGCGAAGTCGATGGCACCGTGGTCGATCACCACCGCGCCGATGGCCAGCACCTGATCGCGGCGCATGTTCAAACCGGTGGTTTCCAGATCGAGCACGACCAAGCGCTGCTCATGCAGTGGGCGCTCGTCGAATGCTGCCGGTGCGCTCAAGGCCTGGCGGCGTTGCAACTGCTGCTGGGTCAGGGCCGGGCCGCGGCCGGTGAACCAGGTGAACCTGCTCATAGCTGATACCTCATGGCCAGGCTGCTCTGCAGGCGCTGCGCCTGGCGGAACGACTCGCGCAGAATACGCCGGTCCAGGTGGTTGAGGTGGTCGGGGTCGACCCGATTGGAATAGGGCAGCTCGTCACGTGCCTGCAGCTGATGCTGCTGCATGCGCGTCTGCTGAATGAAATGATAGGCCTCTTCATAGGCGGCGCCGTCCAGCGCATCGATCACGCCCTTGGTGATCAACGCGCGCAAACGCTCGAGGGTGCCGACTGCGCTGATGCCGTTGGCCAGTGCCAGCAGGCGCGCGCCGTCGACGAAAGGCGTCAGGCCCTGCACCTTGAGGTCGAGGGTGTCCTTGTCGGCGCCGGAACGCGCCACCACGAAATCACGGAAGCGCCCGACCGGCGGGCGCTGGCGTAGAGCGTTCTCGGCCAGCATCTTCTGGAACAGGCTGTTGCTGGCGACGCGGCCGAGCAGCTCGCTGCGCAGTTGTTCGCAGCCTTCGTCCGGGCCCCAGATGGTGCGCAGGTCGAAGTAGATCGACGAGCCCAGCAGATTCTCCGGCGTGGCTTCGAGGACGAAGCCGGCAAAGCGCCGTGACCATTCCTGGCGCGACAGGCACAGCTCGGGATTGCCGGCCATGATGTTGCCCTTGCACAGGGTGAAGCCGCACTGCGCCAGGCGCTGGTTGATCTCGTGGGCGATGGGTAGCAGGCGCTCGCGAATTGTCGCAGCCTCGCTGGCATTTTCCGCCTCGAAGAGGATGCCGTTGTCCTGGTCGGTGTGCAGGGTCTGTTCGCGGCGGCCTTCGCTGCCGAAGCATAGCCAGGTGAAGGGGATGCCCGGATCGCCCATGTCCTCGAGGGTCAGCTCGATCACCCGGCATACGGTGTGGTCGTTGAGCAGGGTGACGATATGGGTGATCTGCGTCGAGCTGGCGCCATGGGCGAGCATGCGGTCGACCAGCAGGCGGATGTCGCTGCGCAGCCCGGCCAGGGTTTCCACCTTGCCGGCATGGCGGATGGTGCGTGCCAGATGCACCAGGTCGACGCGCTGCAGGCTGAACAGATCGCGCTCGGAAATCACCCCGCAGAGTTTCTCGTGCTCCACCAGGCAGACGTGGGCGATGTGCCGCTCGGTCATGGCGATGGCGGCATCGAAGGCGCTGGCATCCGGCGCCAGATGAAACGGATTGGGTGTCATCAGATTGTCGATGGGCTGGGCCAGATCGACGCCATCGGCGACCACCCGGCGCAGGTCGCGCAAGGTGAAGATGCCCAGCGGTTTGTCGGCCGGGTCGAGCACCACGATGCTGCCCACGTGCTGCTCGTGCATCAGCCGAACGGCATCGCGCAGCGGCGTGTCGGGCGCGCAGCCGATGGGTTGGCGCATGGCCAATTCGCCCAGACGGGTATCCAGCGAATACTGCGCGCCGAGGGTTTCAACCGCACGCAACTGCACCTGCTGGTTGACCTGATCGAGCAGGCTGCTGACCCCGCGCAGGGCGAAGTCGCGCAGCGGGTTGGAAACGGCGAACAGCTTGATGAAGGCGTGCTTGGCCAGTAGCAGGCAGAAGGTGTCTTCGGCGGCCAGGTGTTCGGTGCGCGTGGCGCGCTCGCCGATCAGCGCTGCCAGGGGGAAGCACTCGCCAGCGGTGATCTCGAAGGTGGTCTCGGTACCGCGTCTTGCGCTGTGCGGGCGCTCGCCATGCACACGCCCTTGCTTGACGATGTAGAAGTGCTCGACCACGCCATCGCTGGGTTTGATGATCGAGTCGCCCTCGGCATAGAAGCGCAGCTGGCAATGCTCGACCAGAAACGCCAGGTGGGCGGTGTCCATCTGGTTGAAAGGCGGGAACTTGTGCAGGAACTCCATGGTGCCGTGGATGTTCTGAAGCACCGCAGTCTTGCCCGCATCGGCCATCGCGTCGGCCTTGCTCATGGGCTTGCGCCTCGCAGTCTCGGGATGGTGTCAGTGTGGCCCTGGCCCGCCGTGTTTCCCATTGCACCTAAGTAGGGTGGTGAGGGCGCAGGTTCTTGACGAAATTTTGACTTGTGCCCAGGCAGACTGCGCCAGACCCCGTATTCCGTAAAAGAGCAAGGCATATCCATGCAGTCATCCGTACCAGCTGCCCGTGGGGCGGCGCAGGTCAGTGTTGGTAGTCACCTGGCTTTCATCCTCGGCAGCGCACTGTGCATGCTGCTGCTGTTCGCCCTGGCTCGCCTGGGGCTTCTGGCCTACAACCACGCGCTGATCGCCGATACGCCGGCCAGCACCTTCGTCGAAGCCTTTATCAATGGCGCGCGCTTCGATCTGCGCCTGATCGTCTACCTGTGCGTGCCGTTGAGCCTCTCGCTGCTCAGCGTCACGGCGATGCGTGCCCGGCGGCTGCATGTGGCCTGGCTGACGTTCGCCACCAGCCTGTGCCTGTTCTTCGCCGTGGTCGAGCTGAACTTCTACCGCGAATTTCACCAGCGCCTGAACAGCCTGGTGTTCCAGTACATGCAGGAAGACCTGGGCACCGTTACCAGCATGATCTGGAACGGTTTCCCGGTGCTGCGCCTGCTGCTGGCCTGGGCCCTGGCGACGCTGCTGCTGGCCTGGCTGTTCCGCCGTATCGAGCGCGCAACGCGTGCGCGCGGGCATGCTGCGCCGCCGCGCTGGCCGGCTCGCACCGCCGTGTTCGTACTGTTTCTGCTGGTCTGCGTGGTCGCTGCCCGTGGCACACTGCGCTCCGGCCCGCCGCTGCGCTGGGGCGACGCCTATACCACCGATTCGATGTTCGCCAATCACCTGGGCCTCAATGGCACCCTGACCCTGGTCGACGCCGCCGAGAACTTCTTCTCCGATCACCGCGACAACAGCTGGAAGGCCACCCTGCCGGCTGACGAAGCGCAGCAGATCACCCGCGACCTGCTGCTGACCCCGCGCGATGAACTGATCGACCCTGACCAGGCCGCCGTGCGCCGCGTTTACACGCCGCCGGCCGAAGGCCAACTGCCGCAGGTGCGCAACGTGGTGGTGATTCTCATGGAGAGCATGGCCGGACGCTACATCGGCGCCATGGGCAACCAGGACGGCATCACCCCCAACTTCGATGCGCTGGCCAAGGAGGGCCTGTTGTTCCAGCGCGTGTTCTCCAACGGCACCCATACCCACCAGGGCATGTTCGCCACCATGGCCTGCTTCCCCAACCTGCCGGCGTTCGAATACCTGATGCGCATGCCGGAAGGCAGCCACCAGTTCTCCGGCCTTCCGCAACTGCTCAGCGCTCGCGGCTACGACGATGTCTACGTGTACAACGGCAGCTTCGCCTGGGATAACCAGTCCGGCTTCTTCGCCAATCAGGGCATGCGCAACTTCGTCGGCCGAGATGACTTCGTCGACCCGGTGTTCATCGACCCGACCTGGGGCGTGTCTGATCAGGACATGTTCAGCCGCGGCGCCGAGGAGCTGGCCAAGCTCGGCAGTCAGGGCAAACCCTTCTATGCGCTGTTGCAGACGTTGTCCAACCACACGCCCTATGCCCTGCCGGAAGACTTGCCGGTCGAACCCGTCACCGGCCATGGCTCGCTGGACCAGCACCTGACGGCCATGCGCTATGCCGACTGGGCGCTCGGCCAGTTCTTCGCCAAGGCGCGCCAGGAGCCCTATTTCAAGGACACCCTGTTCGTGGTGCTGGGCGACCATGGCTTTGGCAACGACGAGCAGATCACCGAGATAGACCTGTCGCGCTTCAGCGTTCCGCTGCTGCTCATCGGCCCTGGTGTGCAGGAAACCTTCGGAAAAAGCCGCGATACCGTTGGCAGCCAGATCGACGTTGTACCTACCATCATGGGCCGCCTCGGCCAGCCCGTGCAGCAGCAATGCTGGGGCCGCGACCTGTTGGCGCTGCCTGAGGGCGATGCCGGCGTGGCGGTGATCAAGCCCTCCGGCAGCGACCAGACCGTGGGCCTGGTGACCGGTGACAATATCCTGGTCAAACCGCGTGACCGTGATGCGCGCCTGTATCGCTACCAGCTGGGCCATGATGCGCGCGGCGAAGTGATCGACGACGCGCAGCGGCGCAGCGATCTTGAGCGCAAGCTGTCGGCCTTCGTGCAGACCGCCACCGCCAGCCTGCTGAGTAATACCACCGGCGTGACGGCGGACAAAACAGCGCAGAACAAGCCCTGACTGCCTGTCGCGGCTAAAGCCCCTCCCACAACATTAGCGCCCGTGGGAGGGCTTCAGTCGCGACTGCTCAATAAAAAACCGCCCCGGAGGGCGGTTTATTCATTCGCGCAATGAGCGAATCACAGGCCGTTCTTGGCCTTGAACTCACGGCGACGGCGATGCAGCACCGGCTCGGTGTAGCCGTTGGGCTGCTTGGTGCCTTCGACGACCAGCTCCAGCGCGGCCTGGAAGGCGACGTTGTTGTCGAAGTCCGGGGCCATGGGGCGATACAGCGGGTCATTGGCGTTCTGACGATCCACCACCGGCGCCATACGCTTGAGGCTTTCGACCACCTGCGCTTCGCTGACGATGCCGTGGCGCAGCCAGTTGGCCAGCAGTTGGCTGGAGATGCGCAGGGTGGCGCGGTCTTCCATCAGGCCGACGTCGTTGATGTCCGGCACCTTGGAGCAGCCGACGCCCTGGTCGATCCAGCGCACCACGTAGCCGAGGATGCCTTGCGCGTTGTTGTCCAGCTCGTTGCGGATTTCTTCGTCAGACCAGTTGGTGTCCTTGGCCAGTGGGATGGTCAGGATGTCGTCCACCGACGCCGGGGTGCGCTTGGCCAGTTCGGCCTGACGGGCGAACACGTCGACCTTGTGGTAGTGCAGGGCGTGCAGGGTGGCGGCGGTCGGCGACGGAACCCAGGCGGTATTGGCGCCGGACAGCGGGTGAGCGATTTTCTGCTCGAGCATAGCGGCCATCAGGTCCGGCATGGCCCACATGCCCTTGCCGATCTGCGCGCGGCCCTGCAGGCCGGTGGCCAGGCCGACGTCGACGTTGTTGTTCTCGTAGGCACCGATCCAGGTCTCGCTCTTCATGGCCGCCTTGCGCACCACGGCGCCGGCTTCCATGGAGGTGTGGATCTCGTCACCGGTACGGTCGAGGAAGCCGGTGTTGATGAACACCACGCGCTCGCTGGCAGCCTTGATGCACGCCTTGAGGTTGACGGTGGTACGGCGCTCTTCGTCCATGATGCCGACTTTCAGGGTGTTGCGGGCCAGGCCCAGCACATCCTCGACGCGGGCAAAGATTTCGCTGGTGAAGGCGACTTCTTCCGGGCCGTGCATCTTCGGTTTGACGATGTACACGCTGCCGGTGCGGGTGTTCTTGCGCGTGGTGTTGCCGATCAGGTTGTGCACCGCGATCAGGCTGGTGAACAGCGCATCCTGAATGCCTTCCGGAATCTCGTTGCCTTCGGCGTCGAGGATGGCCGGGTTGGTCATCAGGTGGCCGACGTTGCGCACGAACAGCAGCGAGCGGCCATGCAGGGTCAGCTCGGAACCGTCCGGCTTGGTGTAGACGCGATCCGGGTTCATGGTGCGGGTGAAGGTACTGCCGCCCTTGGACACTTCCTCGGCCAGGTCGCCCTTCATCAGGCCCAGCCAGTTCTTGTAGACCACCACCTTGTCGTCGGCATCGACGGCAGCGACGGAGTCTTCGCAGTCCATGATGGTGGTCAGCGCGGCTTCCATCAGCACGTCTTTGACGCCGGCGGCGTCGGTGCTGCCGATCGGACTGGAGGCGTCGATCTGGATTTCGAAGTGCAGGCCGTTGTGCTTGAGCAGTACGGCGATCGGCGCGCTGGCCTCGCCCTGGAAACCGACCAGTTGCGCGTCGTCACGCAGGCCGCTGTTGCTGCCACCCTTGAGGGCGACGACCAGCTTGCCGTCGACGATGGCATAACCGGTGGAGTCGACGTGCGAGCCGGCAGCCAGCGGCGCGGCCTCGTCGAGGAAGGCGCGGGCGAAGGCGATGACCTTGTCGCCACGGACCTTGTTGTAGCCCTTGCCCTTCTCGGCGCCACCTTCTTCGCTGATCACGTCGGTGCCGTACAGCGCGTCGTACAGCGAGCCCCAGCGGGCGTTGGAGGCGTTCAGCGCAAAGCGCGCGTTCATCACCGGTACTACCAGCTGCGGGCCGGCCAGACGGGCGATTTCTTCGTCGACGTTGGTGGTGGTGGCGTGGAAGTCTTCCGGTTCCGGCAGAAGATAGCCGATTTCCTGGAGGAAGGCCTTGTAGGCAGCCGCGTCATGGGCCTGCCCCTTGCGCGCCTGGTGCCAGGCGTCGATCTGCGCCTGCAGTTCGTCGCGCTTGGCCAGCAGGGCATGGTTCTTCGGCGCCAGGTCCTTGATGACCGCAGCGGCACCGGCCCAGAACTGGTCGGCAGCGATGCCGGTACCGGGAATGGCTTCGTTGTTCACGAAGTCGTACAGGGCTTTGGCGACCTGCAGGCCGCCGACTTGAACGCGTTCAGTCATCACTTGCCTCACTCTCTCTGAGCTCTACTCAATAGCCGCTTTGGAGACGGGTTTTCCGTCTTGTAGTCCAAAGCGCGGCATACTACATCAAGATCCTGGGTAAATGCAGCGGGGTAGCGTCAGTCTGCGACCAAAAGACTATTTATGGTCACATTTAGTGCGCTGTGCGTGCAAAAAAGTGCGCTATTGTTCCACAAAATAAGCAAAATCGTACACGATTAATTGAGTTGGCTGCTGACAAGTGCGCCGATATGGCCTACGCCACCTCGCCTATACTGCCTTTCAGTCATTCCGGAGCCTGCCATGACGGTATCCGCTGTTGTTGCTGCTGACCTTGTTGATCTCACCCGTCTGTTCGTCGGCTACCTGCGCTTTTACCAAGTTCCGCGAGACGCGGCGGAAGTTGCCAGCTTTCTTGGTCAGCGCCTGCAGCGCGGTGATTCGCAATTGTTCATCGCCCGCGACGCGGAGGGCGCGGCGCAGGGCTTCGTGCAGCTTTATCCCTTTCAGTCCTCGTTGGCGCTGGAACCGGCCTGGTTGCTCAGCGATCTGTATGTCGACGAACGCGCCCGCCGCTCAGGTGTGGGCGAGGCATTGATGAATGCCGCCCGCGCACATGCCGAGGCGACCGGCGCCTGTGGTCTGCAACTGGAAACGGCGAAAACCAATCTGGCCGGCCAGAGCCTTTACGAGCGGCTTGGCTATGTGCGTGACGAACAGTTCTTCACCTATTGGTTGTCGCTGCGCGACTGACCTTTTCGAACCCTGTGTGAACGAGTGAGGTAGTACATGGATCATCTGGTACTGACGGTGATTGCCGAGGACCAACCCGGCTTGGTCGAGCGCTTGGCGGGCTGTGTGGCGACCCACGGCGGCAACTGGCTGGAGAGCCGTATGGCGCGCATGGCCGGGCAGTTCGCCGGGATCGTGCGGGTGGATGTACCGGCCGAGGCCCACGGCGGCCTGATCAAGGCGCTCGAAGCCCTCAGCGCGCAAGGCATTCGCGTGCAACT
Source organism: Ectopseudomonas mendocina (assembly GCF_007049795.1). Taxonomy (GTDB): domain Bacteria; phylum Pseudomonadota; class Gammaproteobacteria; order Pseudomonadales; family Pseudomonadaceae; genus Aquipseudomonas; species Aquipseudomonas mendocina_D. The sequence goes on along the minus strand of NZ_SCFY01000006.1, from coordinate 52,697 downwards.
GGCGGCCAGCGGCAGCGAGCCGGGCGGGCGCTTCACCGCGATTCGCCTGGAACTGGTGGGTAATGATCGGCCCGGTATCGTCCGCGATATCACCCGTGTGCTGGCCGAGCAGGGCGTCAATTTGGAGAGCCTGCTGACCGAGGTGGCGCCAGCGCCGATGAGCGGCGAGTTGCTGTTCACCGCCGAAGCGCTGCTGGCCGTGCCGGAGACGCTGGCCCTGGAGCAATTGCAGGCACGCCTGGAAACCCTGGCCGATGACCTGATGGTGGAGCTGAATCTGCGCGCTGAGGATTGATATCCACGGTATGCGTGGATCAGCCTGTGGGTACACTGTGGAGCCCCGGCGCACCGCTCAGCTATCCGTTGAAAACTACCTGCGTTGGCAATACTGCGTTAAAAACGGCCTCAAAATGCTCATTTACAACTCGTAAACTGCGCTTTTTCGGCCGTTTTTGCCTTGTCTTGCCTGCCTCGCCTACGTTTTCAACGGCCAGCTAGTGCTGCGGGGCTTTTCATTGTCTGGCTAAAAATTCAACAGGATCAAAGGCTTGTGCACAAATGCCGGGGATGGGTCTGTGGATAAGCCAGGGATGGCGTGTGCAGACCCAAGGCTGACGCGGCCTGGGGATAGTTGAGCGTTTTCTGCTCAGTGCCCTATCGACACCGGTGCGCACAACCTGGGCGGCCCCGCGACACCCTGAGGTGTCTGCGAGCCGCTTAGGGTGCGCTGTGCGCACCGTCCTTTTACTGCATCGAGCGCTTGCGCAGGTTCAGCCAGATATCCAGGCTGTACACAAAAAGCCCCGCCCAGATGCAGGCGAAGGCCAGCAGGGTGCTCGGTGAGAAGTGTTCATCGAACAGCAGAATGGCCTGCAGCAGCACCAGGGTCGGAGCCAGGTATTGCAGGAAGCCCAGCGTGGTGTAGGGCAGGTGCCGCGCCGCGGCGTTGAAGCACACCAGCGGCACCAGAGTGATCGGGCCGGCAGCTGCCAGCCACAGCGCTTCGCTACTGGTCCAGAAGCTGGCCTGGCTGCTCATCGCTGCAGGGTGCAAAACCAGCCAGGCCAGCGCCACCGGCACCAGCAACCAGGTTTCCACCACCAATCCGGGCAGTGCCGCCACAGGCGCCTGTTTGCGGATCAATCCATAGAAGCCGAAGGTCAGCGCCAGCACCAGCGATACCCAGGGCAGGCTGCCGACCTGCCACAGTTGTTGCAGCACGCCTATCGCAGCCAGCGCCACGGCCAGCCACTGCAGGCGACGCAAGCGCTCACCGAGAATCAGCAGACCGAGCAATACGTTGATCAATGGGTTGATGTAGTAGCCCAGGCTGGCCTCGATCATGCGGTCGTTGTTCACCGCCCACACGTATACCAGCCAGTTGGTCGCGATCAGCAGGCCGCAGCCGGCCAGCACCGCCAGGCGTTTGGGGTTGTCGCGCAGCTCGCGCCACCAGCCAGGGTGCTTCCAGACGAGCAGCAGCAGGCCGCCGAACAGCGCGGACCAGAGCACGCGGTGCACGATGATTTCCATCGCCGGCACGCTTTGCAGGGCTTTGAAGTAGAGCGGGAACAGGCCCCAGATGATGTAGGCGGTAAGGCCCAGAACGTACCCGCGTTGCGGGTTGGCGGTGGCCATCGAGAATCCTTGGTTAGGCAGCTAACGGTTGCCGCGAAATTCTAGCGCTCTGGCCTCTGCCTTGTCTGTCCGTTCAGCTTTTTATGTATACCGAAACGCCGGCAAAGTCGTAAGGCAAACTTTACGCGGTGCGCGCAACTGTATGGGTGCGCGGACTTGGCGCGGTCGGTGCGTAGCCCGGATGCAATCCGGGAACTGCGGTCCCGGATTGCATCGGCTCAGAACAGTCGCAGCGGCTCTTCATCCAGAGCTGCCATCTGTTCGCGCAGGGCGAGAATCTGGTCGCCCCAGTAGCGCTCGCCGGCAAACCAGGGGAAGGCCAGAGGGAAAGCGGGGTCATCCCAGCGCCTTGCGATCCAGGCACTGTGATGCATCAGGCGCAGCGCGCGCAGACCTTCGATCAACGGCAGTTCGCGGGCGGCGAAGTCGTGGAATTCCAGGTAGCCGTCGACCAGTTCGGCCAATTGGCCGAGGCGTTCATGACGTTCGCCGGCAAGCATCATCCACAGGTCCTGCACCGCCGGGCCCATGCGGCAGTCATCGAGGTCGACGACATGGAAGGCGTCGTCACGGTGCAACAGGTTGCCTGGGTGGCAGTCGCCGTGCAGGCGAATCGGCGTGTAGAGCACACGGGCGAAGAGTTCATCCAGGCGGGTGAGCAGGTCGCGCGCTACCGACTCGTAGGCCGGCAGCAGGCTGCGCGGCACGAAGCCGCCATCGAGCAGAGAGGCGAGGGCTGCATGGCCGAAATTGTCCACCGCCAGGGTTTCGCGATGAGCGAAAGGGCGGCTGGCGCCGATGGCATGCATGCGTCCGAGCAACTGACCAAGACGGTACAGCTGGTCGAGGTTGCCCGGCTCTGGCGCGCGGCCGCCGCGACGGGGAAATAGAGCGAAGCGGAAGCCGCCGTGCTCGAACAGTGTCTCGCCATCGCGCGCCAGTGGCGCCACCACCGGGACCTCGTGCTCGGCCAGCTCGGCGCTGAAACTGTGCTCCTCGCGGATTGCCGCATCGCTCCAGCGATCCGGGCGATAGAACTTGGCGATCAGCGGTGTTTCGTCCTCGATGCCGACTTGATAGACGCGGTTCTCGTAACTGTTGAGTGCCAATACGCGGGCGTCGCTGAGGTAGCCAAGGCTCTCCACGGCATCGAGCACCAGATCCGGGGTGAGGGTGGAAAAGGGGTGGCTCATGAACGGCTCCGCGTGAGTGGGCGCCCAGTCTACCGGCTTGCGCTGAACCTAGGGCGGGTGTAACCCGCCGTTGGCGTTATTAGCGAGTTGCAGCCGCCCTACAGTTGCGTACCGAGCAGCACCTGGCTGGCGGCGAACTGTGCGCGTACCTGGTCGCCGACGCGCAGTCCCAGTTCGGCCAGGCGAGCGGATTCGAGCAGGGCGCACAGGGTTTGGCCATTAGGCAGGCTGATGCGCACATCGCTGGGGCCGTCGCTGGCCGGCAGAATCTGTTCGATACGGCCTTCGAGTGCATTGTGCTGTTCTGCTGGCGGTGCATCGAGTGGCTGCAGTTCCAGCCAGCCAGCCTTGATCAGGGCGACCACGCCGCTGCCTTCGCTCAGTTGCAGGTTCTCGGTGCTGTCATGGGTGATCTGCGCTTGCAGGCGGCTGCCGCCGGGCAGTTCGATATCGATCAGGTCGTTGTGGCCGTGGGCGTGAATCGCGCGCACGCGGCCGGTGAGCTGGTTGCGCGCACTGGTGCGCAGCATCAGGCGGCCGAGCAACTCCAGGTCGGCGTCATCACCGGCGGCCTGCAGCAGTTGCACCTGCAGCGCCTGCAGGCGTTGTTGCAGTGCCAGCAGACGCTCGCCTGCGGGTGTCAGGCGTGCACCACCGCCGCCTTTGCCGCCGACATTGCGACTGACCAGGGGCTGCTCCGACAGATTGTTCAACTCGTCGATGGCATCCCAGGCGGCCTTGTAGCTCAGCCCGGCGGCTTTGGCGGCGCGGGTGATGGAGCCTTGTTCGGCGATCTGCTCGAGCAGGGCCAGGCGTTTCGGGCGGCGGCTGAGCAGTTGGGCGAGGGGATCGAGCTGCGACATGATTGAGGCGTGGCCAGGAAGGATGTCGGGCAAGGTGCGTGACTGCGCCTGGCGCGTCAAGTCAGGCGTCGCCCGGCCGTGGCGTGCGGGCCAGGCAATACACATCGACGCGCAGGGCGCCGGCGCGACGCAGCAGATGGGCGAGTACGCCCGCCGTGGCGCCGGTGGTGAGCACGTCGTCGACCAGCGCCAGGTGAGCGCCAGCCACCTTGGCCTGCAGTTCCAGGCTGAAGGCCTGACGCAGATTACGCTTGCGCGTCGCGGCATCCAGCCCTTGCTGTGCGGGCGTATCGACACGGCGCTGGAGCCAGTCACGCTCTACCGGCAGGTCGAGGCTGGTGCTCAGCCAGTCGGCGAGCATCTGCGCCTGATTGAAGCCGCGTCGCCGCTGGCGCTTGCGGGCCAATGGAACGGGCAACAGCGCCTGGGGGCGTGGCAATCCTTCATCGAAGGCGTGGTGCAGGTGCTCGGCCAACAGCTCGGCGAGCAGACGGCCGTAAGGCCATTGCGCCTGATGCTTGAAGCGGGTGATCAGATTGTCGACGGGAAAGGCATAGCGCCAGGGCGCCTCCACACGGCTGAAACTCGGCGGCTTGTTCTGGCAGGCGCCGCAGATCATGCCGTGGGCCGGCAATGGCACCGCACAGATCAGGCAATGCGCACCGAGCCACGGCAACTCGGCCTCGCAAGCCGTGCAGACCGCGTGCGTGGGGTGATCGGTGGTTTCGTCGCAAAGCTGGCAATGGCGGCGCGGTCGCAGCCAGGGGAGGCGTTGCAGGAGGGTTGGGTCGAACGCTGGCATCGCGGCTCATCCATGAGCGGTGGTGCCAGAAGTGTAGTTCGCGTCAGCGGATGAGCCAGCCCATGACGATCAGGCCGAGAAACAGCCAGATCACCCCGCCGATAATCGAGCCGCGCAGCAGAGAGCGAGCGCCGCTGAACAGGAACAGCAGGCCGATGATCAGCAGGATGATGCTGAAGATCGACACGTCCATGCCAATGGCCCTGGCCATACCCTGGAGAAAGTCGTCGATGGCATCGGCCATGGCGCCCAGCACGCCGGACAACATGTCGACGATGAAACGGATGGCGCGACCCAGCGCTTCGCCGAGCCCTTCAAAAAAACCTTCAACCTGCATGCAGAACATCCTGTGGGAGGGGTAAGCATTTGGCCTTGTGCCATGACATAAGTTCTATTGGTTATTAATTGATCATATGTAAACCTGTGTCTTTATCGTGGTTGACAGCATCCAATCGCCACTTATGATGGCCAAAGCCTGAATGCCCCCTGTGGGCCTGACAACAGATGCCACCAAGCGTCGAAGGACTTCTCAGATGAGCGCAACCGCCGAAATCACCACCCGCCACGACTGGGGCCTCGCCGAGGTTCGCGCGCTGTTCGAGCAGCCTTTCAACGACCTGCTGTTCCAGGCGCAGAGCGTCCATCGCCAACACTTCGACCCGAACCGCGTGCAGGTCTCGACCCTGCTGTCGATCAAGACCGGCGCCTGCCCCGAAGACTGCAAGTACTGCCCGCAGTCCGGCCACTACAACACCGGCCTGGACAAGGAAAAGCTGATGGAAGTGCAGAAGGTGCTGGAGGCGGCCGCCGAGGCCAAGGCCATCGGCTCCACGCGTTTCTGCATGGGCGCCGCGTGGAAGCATCCGTCCGCCAAGGACATGCCTTACGTGCTGGAAATGGTGAAGGGCGTGAAGAAGCTCGGCCTGGAAACCTGCATGACTCTTGGTCGCCTCGATCAGGAGCAGACCCAGGCGCTGGCTGACGCAGGCCTGGACTACTACAACCACAACCTCGACACCTCGCCGGAGTTCTACGGCAGCATCATCACTACCCGCACCTACGGCGAGCGCCTGCAGACCCTGGCTTACGTGCGCGAGGCCGGGATGAAGATCTGCTCGGGCGGCATCCTCGGCATGGGCGAGTCGGTGGATGACCGCGCCGGCCTGCTGATCCAGCTGGCCAACCTGCCGGAGCACCCGGAAAGCGTGCCGATCAACATGCTGGTCAAGGTCAAGGGCACGCCGCTGGCCGAGGAGAAGGACGTCGATCCGTTCGACTTCATCCGTACCCTGGCCGTGGCGCGGATCATGATGCCGAAATCCCACGTGCGCCTGTCTGCCGGCCGCGAGGCGATGAACGAGCAGATGCAGGCCCTGGCCTTCATGGCGGGCGCCAACTCGATATTCTACGGCGAGAAGCTGTTGACCACCGCCAACCCGCAGGCGGATAAGGACATGGCCCTGTTCAAGCGCCTCGGCATCAAGCCTGAGGAGCGCGAAGAACACGCCGACGAGGTGCACCAGGCGGCCATCGAACAGGCGCTGGTCGAGCAGCGCGATTCCAAGCTGTTCTACAACGCTGCTTCGGCCTGATTCCTTTTATGTGGGAGCGAGCTCTGTTCGCGAATGACCTCCTGTCCTGGTTTTTCGCTCGCGACGCTCGCTCCTGCGGAAAACGTGCATGAGCTTCGATCTTGCTACGCGCCTGGCCGAGCGCCAGGCCGCCGACCTGTTCCGCCAGCGTCCGCTGCTGCAGACCCCGCAGGGCCCGCAGGTGCGGGCCGATGGTCAGGAGCTGCTGGCTTTCTGCTCCAACGATTACCTCGGTCTGGCCAATCACCCCGAGGTGATCCGCGCCATGCAGCAGGGCGCGGAAAAATGGGGCGTTGGCGGCGGCGCATCGCATCTGGTGATCGGCCACAGCACCCCGCATCACGAACTGGAGGAGGCCCTGGCCGCGTTCACCGGCAGGCCGCGTGCGCTGTTGTTCTCCACCGGTTACATGGCCAACCTGGCGGTCGTCACCGCCTTGCTCGGGCAGGGCGACAGCGTACTGCAGGATCGTCTCAACCACGCCTCGCTACTCGATGCCGGCCTGCTCTGCGGCGCGCGTTTTTCCCGCTACCTGCACAACGATGCAGTGAGCCTGGCCAACCGCCTGCGCAAGGTCACTGGCAACTGCCTGGTGGTCACCGATGGTGTGTTCAGCATGGACGGCGACCTGGCCGATCTACCGGCCCTGTGCGCCGAGGCGCGTGCCGCGAAGGCCTGGGTGATGGTCGATGATGCCCATGGTTTCGGCCCGCTGGGCGCCACCGGTGGTGGCATCGTCGAGCACTTTGGCCTGGGCCAGGATGACGTGCAGGTGCTGGTCGGCACACTGGGCAAGGCCTTTGGTACCGCCGGCGCCTTCGTCGCCGGCAGCGAGGAGCTGATCGAGACGCTGATCCAGTTCGCCCGGCCCTACATCTACACCACCAGCCAACCGCCGGCGGTGGCCTGCGCCACGTTGACGAGCCTGGAGCTGCTGCGCAGCGAAAGCTGGCGGCGCGAACACTTGCAGCGGTTGATCGCCCGTTTCCGTCAGGGCGCCGCCGAGATCGGCCTGAGTCTGATGGACAGCCCCACCCCGATTCAGCCGATTCTGGTGGGTGACAGTACGCGTGCGCTCAAGCTGTCTGCGCTGCTCAAGGATCGCGGCCTGCTGGTCGGCGCCATTCGCCCACCGACCGTACCGGCTGGCAGCGCCCGTTTGCGCGTGACCCTGTCCGCTGCGCACAGCGATGCGCAGCTCGAACTGCTACTCGAGGCGCTGGCCGAGTGCTGGCCGCAGGTGCAGGCCGATGCGTGAGACGCTGATTCTATTGCCGGGCTGGGGCCTGGACGGCGCCTTGCTGCAACCGCTGGCGAACGCGTTGGGTGGCGATATGCAGGTGCAGGTGCCAGCCCTGCCGCGACTGAGCAGTGCGGCCGCTGCCGATTGGCTCGACGAGTTGGATACGCGTTTACCTCATGATTGCTGGCTGGCCGGCTGGTCACTTGGCGGCATGTTGGCCGCCGCCCTGGCTGCGCGTCGTGGCAAGCGCTGTCGTGGCTTGATCACCTTGGCCAGCAATGTCTGTTTCGTCGCCAGCGATACCTGGCCGACGGCCATGCCGGCAAAGACCTACGCAACCTTTTACGGGGGCTGTCAGGAGAACGCCGGCGCTACGCTCAAACGTTTTGCCATGCTCTGTGCCCAGGGTGGCGCCGACGCGCGCGGCCTGTCACGGCAGCTGCAAAGTCATCTGTCGGCCAGCGACAAGTCCGCTCTGCTGGCCGGGCTGCGCCTGCTGGCGAGCCTGGACAATTGCGCTGCGCTGGCGGCGTACAGCGGGCCGCAATTGCACCTGCTGGCCGAGCAGGATGCGCTGGTGCCAGCAGCGGCAGGCGATGCACTGCTGGCGCTGTTGCCAGAGGGTGAGGTGGACGTGCTGGAAGAATGCGGCCATGCCTTCGTGCACGAGCAGGCAGATGCCCTGGCGGTCTTGATGCTCGATTTCATCCGTGAGGCCAGTGATGTCTGAACTGCGTATGGCGCCTCAGGAGTTCCCTGGTGCGCACGGCGCGCCCTACGGAGATGTGGCGTTGCCGGATAAGCGTCAGGTTGCCGCGTCGTTTTCCCGTGCGGCAGCCAGTTACGACTCGGTGGCCGAGCTGCAACGCAGTGTCGGCAACCAGCTGCTGGCGCATTTGCCTGCTTCGCTACAGCCGCTTCGCTGGCTGGACCTGGGCAGCGGCACAGGCCATTTCACCCGCGCCCTGGCCGAACGTTATGCACCGAGCGCGGGCCTGGCGGTGGATATCGCCGAGGGCATGTTGCGCCACGCCAGGCCCCAGGGCGGTGCTGCGTATTTCATCGCCGGCGATGCCGAAGCGCTACCGCTGCAAAGCGCCAGCGTCGATCTGCTGTTCTCCAGCCTGGCGCTGCAATGGTGTGCCGATTTCCCGCGCGTGCTGAGCGAAGCGCAGCGGGTGTTGCGTCCCGGTGGCGTGCTGGCGTTCTCCAGCCTGTGCGTGGGTACGCTGCAGGAACTGCGTGACAGCTGGCTGGCGGTCGACGGCCTGGTCCACGTCAATCGCTTCCGTCATTTCGAGGCCTATCAGCACATGTGCAAGGTCAGTGGTCTGCAGGTGCTGGCGCTGCAACGCGAGGCGGAGGTCCTGCACTTTTCCGATCTGCGCAGCCTGACCACCTCGCTCAAGGACCTCGGTGCGCACAATCTCAACCCGGGGCGTCCGGGTGGGCTGACGGGGCGCTCGCGCATTCGTGCGCTGATCGAGGCTTACGAGCACTTCCGTCAGCCGCAGGGACTGCCGGCCACCTATCAGGTGGTGTACGGCGTGCTGCAGAAGCCTTCCTAGGCACGAACCTCGCTCGCCCACCCGCTTCGCGAGCAGAGCTCGCTCCCACGAGGATCAGATGACCCAAGCCTACTTCGTCACCGGCACGGATACCGAAATCGGCAAGACGACTATCGCCGCTGGCCTGCTCCATGCGGCGCGTCTGCAGGGCCTGAGCACCGCAGCGGCCAAGCCGGTCGCTTCCGGTTGCGTGCGAACCGCCGATGGCCTGCGCAACGACGACGCGCTGGCCTTGCTCGCCCAATGTTCATTGCCGCTGCACTATGAAGAGGTCAACCTGCTGGCCTTCGAACCGGCCATTGCCCCGCATCTGGCGGCCCGTGAGGTAGGCGTCAAACTGGATGTCGCAAGCCTGCTGCCGCCGGTGCAGGCGATCCTGGGCAAGGGTGCGGACTTCTCGCTGGTGGAGGGCGCAGGCGGCTGGCGTGTACCGCTGGCCGGTGAGGAAAACCTGTCGGACCTGGCCGTTGCATTGGGCATCCCGGTGATTCTGGTGGTAGGTGTACGCCTGGGTTGTATCAACCACGCGCTGCTGAGCGCAGAGGCGATCGAGCGTGATGGGCTGAAACTGGCCGGCTGGGTGGCCAATATCGTCGAGCCGAAGACCTCACGTCTGGAGGAAAACCTCGCCACCCTCACCGAGCGCCTACCAGCGCCTTGCCTGGGGCGTGTGCCACACCTGGACAAGGCGACGGCCGCGGCGGTGGCGGAACACCTCAAGCTCGAGTTGCTGGCTGACTGGTAATAAACAGCAAACTGACCATAGCCTTTTGCCTGTACGTTTTTTAGCCGATTTCTGCTTCAATACCCGTTATCAGGTTCTACATCCCTCAGGGGGCTGCCGATGGAAATCTCCGCCAACGCATTCAATTCGGGTTTGAACGGTATTCAGGCCGGGCAACGCCGTGTCGAGCAGGCCGCCGGTGATATCGCCAGCAACACCATCAACCCGTCGCAGCAGACTACTCAGACCCCACCGCAGAATCAGGTCAATCCGAGTTCGCAGATATCCGAGCGTAACCGCCCTGACCTGACCGAAAGTCTCGTGGCGCTGCGTGTCGGTGAAAACGAAGTGCGCGCCAATGCACGTGTCGTCGACACCGCCGACGAGGTGCTAGGCACCCTGATCGATACCCGCGCTTAAGTCGTCTCACCCCGGCCGTGCGGATGCGGCCAGCAGCGGGGCAGGAGGACGCTCATGCAGATTGGCAGCAGCCTGCCACCGTTCACTCCCGCGCCGTCCGTCAGTTCGGCAAGGCCTCTGTCGTCCGACGTTTCCCCTGATATTGCCCGTGCCGATCAGGCACCTGTTGCGGCGCCGCAGGAGCAGCAAGCCGACTCCGCGGCATTCGGTCGAGAGGAGGCGGATCGCGAGGCCAACCCATCGAGCCGCGCAGACAAATCCGAGCCAAGCCCCCAAGAGCAGCGCCAGCAACAGCTGGAAATCGACGACCTTGTGCAGCGTGACCGTGAGGTGCGCACCCACGAGCAGGCGCATGCTGCCGTTGGTGGGCAATACGCGGGAGCACCGACCTACAGTTTCAAGCGTGGCCCCGATGGGCAGAGTTATGCCGTTTCCGGTGAAGTAGGGATCGACACCGCCCCCGTCCCCAATGACCCCGAAGCGACGCTGCGCAAGATGGAAATCGTTCTGCGCGCAGCGCTCGCCCCCATCGAACCCTCCCCGCAAGACTTGCGTGTAGCCGCTCTGGCCCAGGCGCAAGCGGCGCAGGCGCGCGTCGAACTAGCCGAGTTGCGGCGTGATGAGGCCAGCGGTACCGACGCGGAGGACAAGGCGGATGACATGGCTCGACCCGCCGATAAGCCGTCGGCCGAGCAGTCGCAGCAGGCTTCGCCGCCAGCGCCTAATCTTGATCTGTATCGGCGTCTGGGTGAATTGCCTGCGCCGGAGCCCCGCATCGATCTGGTCGCGTAGTCGGCCGATTGGCAGCGCTTGACAAGGGGTTGGCGTAAACGTATGTTTCAAACGCCTGTTTGATTGCTTCGGCCGCAGCCTCGTGGCCAGGCAGCCGGGAGTGATCCCGAGAGCGACCGCCAAGACGGTCACCCCAACTACTAGGAATCCACCGCAGAGGTTTACCGTTATGCCTGACTACAAGGCCCCCTTGCGTGACATTCGTTTCGTTCGCGACGAACTGCTGGGTTATGAAGCGCACTACCAGAGCCTGCCTGGCTGCCAGGACGCCACTCCAGACATGGTCGACGCCATCCTCGAAGAAGGCGCCAAGTTCTGCGAGCAGGTTCTGGCTCCGCTGAACCGTGTGGGTGACACCGAGGGCTGCACCTGGAGCGAATCCGGTGTGAAAACCCCGACTGGCTTCAAAGAGGCCTATCAGCAGTTCGTTGAAGGCGGCTGGCCGAGCCTGGCCCATGACGTCGAGCATGGCGGCCAAGGTCTGCCTGAGTCGCTCGGTCTGGCTGTCAGCGAGATGGTCGGTTCGGCCAACTGGTCCTGGGGCATGTACCCGGGCCTCTCCCACGGCGCGATGAACACTCTGAGCGCTCACGGCACCGACGAGCAGAAGCACACCTACCTGACCAAGCTGGTTTCCGGCGAGTGGACCGGCACCATGTGCCTGACCGAGCCGCATTGCGGTACCGACCTGGGCATGCTGCGCACCAAGGCCGAACCGCAGGCCGACGGCAGCTACAAAGTCTCCGGTACCAAGATCTTCATCTCCGCGGGTGAGCACGACATGGCCGATAACATCGTCCATATCGTTCTGGCTCGTCTGCCCGATGCGCCGGCCGGTACCAAGGGTATCTCGCTGTTCATCGTGCCGAAGTTCCTGCCCAATGCCGAAGGCGGCGTAGGCGAGCGCAACGCCGTTTCCTGTGGCTCCATCGAGCACAAGATGGGCATCCACGGTAACGCCACCTGCGTGATGAACTTCGACGGCGCCACTGGCTACCTGATTGGCCCGGCCAACAAGGGCCTGAACTGCATGTTCACCTTCATGAACACCGCTCGCCTGGGTACCGCGCTGCAAGGCCTGGCCCACGCCGAAGTCGGCTTCCAGGGTGGCATCAAGTACGCTCGCGAGCGTCTGCAGATGCGTTCGCTGACTGGCCCGAAAGCACCGGAAAAAGCCGCTGACCCGATCATCGTGCACCCGGACGTACGCCGCATGCTGCTGACTATGAAGGCGTTCGCCGAAGGCAACCGCGCCATGGTCTACTTCACCGCCAAGCAGGTGGACATCGTTCAGCACAGCCAGGACGAAGAAGAGAAGAAAGCCGCTGACGAACTGCTGGCTTTCCTGACCCCGATCGCCAAGGCCTTCATGACCGAAGTGGGCTTCGAAGCCGCTTCCCACGGCATGCAGATCTATGGTGGCCACGGCTTCATCAGCGAGTGGGGCATGGAGCAGAACCTGCGTGACTGCCGCATCTCCATGATGTACGAAGGCACCACCGGCGTTCAGGCGCTCGACCTGCTGGGCCGCAAGGTGCTGATGACTCAGGGCGGTGCCCTGAAGAACTTCACCAAGATCGTCCACAAGTTCTGCCAGGCCAACGAAGGCAACGATTCCGTCAAGGAATTCGTCGAGCCGCTGGCCAAGCTGAACAAGGAGTGGGGCGACATCACCATGAAAGTCGGCATGGCTGCGATGAAAGATCGCGAAGAAGTCGGTGCCGCCTCCGTGGACTACCTGATGTACTCCGGCTACGCCTGCCTGGCCTACTTCTGGGCCGACATGGCGCGCCTGGCTGCCGAGAAGCTGGCTGCCGGTACTGGCGACGAGGCTTTCTACAAAGCCAAGCTGCAGACCGCTCGCTTCTACTTCGCGCGCATCCTGCCGCGTACCCGCACGCATGTCGAAGCCATGCTGTCGGGCGCCAGCAACCTGATGGAAATGGATGAAGAGCACTTCGCGCTCGGCTTCTAAGGCCTGATCGGTTGAACCACAACGCCGCCCCCTGGGGCGGCGTTGTCGTTTTTGCGCCGGACACTGAAGGGAATGTCGCATCCTGTCGCTGTTTTCAAGAGTCGAAGCAGGCAGAATGCCTCCATCTCTCGCTCAGGATGTCAGCGTGATCCGTCTGGCCAATTTGCGCCTCAGTCACTTCTATTCGTCGTTGCCCTTGCTGGTCGGCGGGTTGGTGGCTGCACGCTTGCCGCTGCTGAGCGAGTTCTTCATCTCCCTGTTCAATGTATTGCCTACGTTGCTGTTGCTGCTCGGCGGCGCGTTCTGTCTGGTCTATGGCCGTCAGCGGGAAATTTTCCTGCTGCTGGTGCTGTATGTCGGCTACTTCCTGCTGGATATCCAGGTCAATCACTTTCGTGACAATGGCCAGATCCGCGACGATGCGGTTCTGGTCTTCCATCTGATCTGCCTGTTGCTACCGCTGCTCTATGCCCTCTATGGCTGCTGGGAGGAGCGTTCGCACCTGCTGCAGGGCATGTTCGCCCGCGCCCTGATCTTGCTGGCAGTCAGCGCGGTGGCCTTTGGTTTGGCGCGCCGTTATCCGCAGGGTATTGCCGACTGGTTGGCTAAGATTCACTGGCCGTCGTTGCATGGCGCCTGGATGAGCCTGGCGCAGTTGGTTTACGTGGCGTTCCTGGTCGCCTTCATCGCCCTGCTGGTGCAGTACCTGCGTCGGCCAAGGCCGTTGCACGCGTCGCAACTGATGGGGCTGTGCGGTTTGCTGTGGATGCTGCCGCAGGTGTTCATCCTGGCCAATGCGCTGCAGGTGATGATCAGCATGGTGATGCTCATGCTGGTCGCGGCGGTAGCGCACGAGGCCTACCAGATGGCCTTTCGTGACGAGCTCACCGGGCTGCCGGGGCGGCGCGCGCTCAACGAGCGTCTGCAGCGCCTGGGGCGTGATTACGTGATTGCCATGGTCGATGTCGATCACTTCAAGAAATTCAACGATACCCACGGCCATGACGTGGGGGATCAGGTGTTGCGTCTGGTCGCCAGCCAGATGCGCAAGGTCGGTGGCGGTGGCAAGGCCTACCGCTATGGCGGTGAGGAGTTCACCTTGCTGTTTCCTGGCAAGACCGTGGAGCAATGCATGCCGCACATGGAAGCGGTGCGTATAGGCATCGAGCAGTACCGCATGCAACTGCGCGACTCGCAAAGCCGGCCGCGCGATGATCGTGAAGGCAAGCAGCGCAGGGCCGGCAAGACCGCCAGCGAGGTATCGGTGACCGTGAGCATGGGCGTCGCCGAGCGTCAGGCCGAGCAGCGAACGCCGCAGGAAGTGATCAAGGAGGCGGACAAGGCTCTGTACAGCGCCTTGTCCGCCGGGCGCAATTGCATCCGTAGCGCCGGTCAGGGGCGCGGTGCTGTGAAGCTGGCAGCGGATCGAGAGTAGTCGTCCGTCAGACGAACGGTCACGCCCATTTCTCGGCCCGTTGTAGAGCGGTTTTCACATCAGGGATTTAGTGACCTCTTGTGAATAATTGGTCACAACACGACCCTATGTGTCTGTAAAGTTGTTCAAGTAAACTCGGTTCTCTCACGTAAGTCCGTTTCTGAGGATGTGTCATGGCCGATTACAAAGCCCCCCTGCGCGACATGCGCTTCGTGCTCAATGAGGTATTCGAAGTCTCCAAGCTCTGGGCCGAGCTGCCGGCCCTGGCCGAGGTGGTCGATGCCGAGACCGCCAGTGCCATCCTGGAAGAAGCTGGCAAAGTCACGGCGGGCAGCATCGCCCCGCTGAACCGCAGCGGTGACGAAGAAGGCTGCTCCTGGGACAACGGCGCGGTGAAAACCCCGGCCGGCTTCCCCGAGGCCTACCAGACCTACGCCGAGGGTGGCTGGGTCGGTGTTGGTGGTTCGCCTGAATTCGGCGGCATGGGCATGCCCAAGGTGATCGGCGCCCAGGTCGAGGAAATGGTCAACTCGGCCAACCTGTCCTTCGGCCTGTACCCGATGCTGACCGCCGGCGCCTGTCTGTCGATCCTCAACCACGCCAGCGAAGAGCTGAAGCAGCAGTACCTGCCGAACATGTACGCCGGTGTCTGGGCCGGTTCCATGTGCCTGACCGAGCCGCATGCCGGTACCGACCTGGGCATCATCCGCACCAAGGCCGAACCTCAGGCTGACGGCAGTTACAAGATCAGCGGTACCAAGATCTTCATCACTGGTGGCGAGCACGACCTGACCGAAAACATCATCCATTTGGTGCTGGCCAAGCTGCCGGACGCACCGGCTGGCCCGAAAGGCATTTCGCTGTTCATCGTGCCCAAGGTCATGGTCAACGCCGACGGCTCGCTGGGCGAGAAGAACGCCCTGGGCTGCGGCTCCATCGAGCACAAGATGGGCATCAAGGCCTCGGCCACCTGTGTGATGAACTTCGACGGTGCCACCGGTTACCTGGTGGGTGAAGTGAACAAGGGCCTCAATGCCATGTTCACCATGATGAACTACGAGCGCCTGGGCGTTGGTATCCAGGGCCTGGCCCTGGGCGAGCGCAGCTACCAGAGCGCCATCGAGTACGCCCGCGAGCGTATTCAGAGCCGCGCGCCGACCGGCCCGGTGGCCAAGGACAAAGCCGCCGACCCGATTATCGTGCATCCGGACGTGCGTCGCATGCTGCTGACCATGAAAGCGCTGAACGAGGGCGGTCGCGCCTTCTCCAGCTACGTTGCCATGCAGCTCGACACCGCCAAGTACAGCGAGGACAAGGCCACCGCCCAGCGCGCCGACGAGCTGGTGGCGCTACTGACGCCGGTGGCCAAGGCCTTCCTCACCGACATGGCGCTGGAAACCACCGTGCATGGTCAGCAGATCTTCGGTGGCCACGGCTTCATTCGCGAGTGGGGCCAGGAGCAGCTGGTGCGCGACTGCCGCATCACCCAAATCTACGAAGGCACCAACGGTATCCAGTCGCTGGACCTGATGGGGCGCAAGATCGTGGGTAGCGGCGGCAGCTTCTACAAGCACCTGGCCGACGAGATCAAGGGCTTCGTCGCCTCCGCTGACACCAACCTCGCCGAGTTCACCAAGCCGCTGGCGGCTGCCGTGCAGAACCTCGATGAGCTGACCGCCTGGGTGCTGGACCGTGCCAAGGGCAACCCCAACGAAATCGGTGCTGCTTCGGTCGAATACCTGCACGTGTTCGGCTACACCGCCTATGCCTATATGTGGGCATTGATGGCACGCGCTGCGATCGGCAAGGAAGGGCAGGACGAGTTCTACGCCAGCAAGCTGGGCACCGCGCGCTTCTACTTCGCCCGCCTGCTGCCGCGCATTCACTCGCTGAGTGCATCGGTCAAGGCAGGTAGCGAATCGCTGTACCTGCTGGACGCTGCGCAGTTCTGATCACGCTGCCGCGCACAAATGAGCCCCGGCCCGCGCGCTGGGGCTTTTTATTTCAGTGTGCGCACGGGTTCAGCCTGGCCACGTAGAGCAGGGCGGGGCGTTGTGCGTGCAGGTGCAACTGGCCGGGTTCGTTCTCTATCAGCAGGCCATTGCCCGCCGTTAGCGGGTGCATCGCGCCGCCAGCATTCACGTCGACTGCGGTCTGGCCCCCATTCCACTGCAGCATCACCGCCGCATCGTTCTCCAGCCTTCGGGTTCCCTGCCATTTCAGCAACTGCACCTGATGCATCCAGAGGCCTCGTCGGGTCATCAGATTGAGGTCGGTGATCGGGCCGTCCAGCAGTTGTGCGCTGATCGCCTCTTCGCCGCTGAACACCGCGATGGCGTCACCGCTGAGCAGCGTTTCGCGCCGCCCGTCGGCGTGTTGCAGGCACATGCCGTCACCAGCGAGCACGGCCAGGCTGCGGTCGATGCCCGGGAAGCTGGAAAAGGCACCATCCACTGCCACCTGAGCAGTGCTGATTCGCCAGGCGAAATCCTCCAGATCGGCATCCGCTGGCGAAATGGCCAACTCCACTGTGGTGCCGCCACCGTTCTTCCAGGGCATCGCGCGAGCGGTTGCGGGGTCTAGCGGGAGGCAGGGCATGATCTCTCCAAATGTATATACATAGTAATTGAGCGACAAACGGTCTCGATCACCAGGTCGGCGAAGATGTCTTCAGATAGAGGTCGTTCATGCTCTATTCAGGGCTATCAAGGCGTGCTGCATATGCCTTGCCTGGTCTTGTGATCATAAGGTCAGACCGTTGCGTCACGGCTTGACGCCGATTCGATCCACTCATATTGTATATACAAAATAAGCCGGGAGAATCCCATGTCGATGCATTCCACCTCGAAACAGCTCTGGCGCGATGTGCAGGTCTTCGACGGCCTGGCGCAGCTCGACGAGGCGATGAACCTGCTGGTCGAGGACGGTTGCATCGCCGGCCTGTGGCCGTCGCGCACCTTCGACGAGGCGCTGGCTCAAGGTGCAGTCGAAGCTGGGCGTGGCGGCGTGATGACTCCGGGGCTGGTCGATTGCCACACCCATTTGGTCTACGCCGGTGACCGCGCTGGTGAATTCGAGCAGCGCCTGGAAGGTGTCAGCTACGAAACCATCGCCCGTAACGGCGGTGGAATCATCAGCAGCGTACGCGCCACCCGCGCCGCCAGCGAAGACGAGCTGATCGCCGCCAGCCTGCCGCGTCTCGATGCGCTGCTGGCCGATGGCGTGACCACAGTGGAGATAAAGTCCGGTTACGGCCTGACCCTTGCCGACGAACTGAAGATGCTGCGCGTGGCCCGCCGCCTCGGCGAACTGCGCCCGGTGCGAGTGCTGACCACGCTGCTTGGTGCCCACGCTCTGCCGCCGGAATATGCCGGCCGCGCCGACGACTACGTCAGCCTGGTCTGCGATGAGATGATCCCGGCCGCTGCCCGTGAAGGGCTGGCCGATGCAGTGGACGTGTTCTGCGAGGGCATCGGCTTTTCCCCGGCGCAGTGCGAGCGCATCTACCAGGCGGCTCAGGCCCATGGCCTGGCGATCAAGGCTCATGCCGAGCAACTGTCCAACCTCGGCGGCAGTGCATTGGCCGCACGCTACGGCGCGCTGTCCGCCGACCATATCGAATACCTGGATGAGCCCGGCGTGCGCGCCATGGCCGAAGCCGGCACCGTCGCCGTGTTGCTGCCCGGTGCTTTCCACGTGCTGCGCGAAACCCAGCTGCCGCCCATCGAATTGCTGCGCCAGTACGGCGTGCCGATGGCCGTGGCCAGCGACGCCAACCCCGGCACCTCGCCGATCTGCATGCCGACGCTGATGGCCAACCTGGCCTGCACCCTGTTTCGCCTCACCCCGCGCGAAGCCCTGGCCGGCATGACTGCCCATGGCGCCCGCGCCCTCGGCCTGCCAGATCTCGGCCGCATCGCCGTCGGCGCGCCGGCGGATCTGTGCCTGTGGGATATCCAGCAACCGGCCGAACTGGCCTACGCGGTACAGGCCGGGCGTCTGCGCCAGCGCGTGTTCAATGGAGTCGTGACCTATGCTCGCTGATCGTCACAGCATGGCCGCCTGGAGCGGTCGCACCGACCCGGAAACCGACAGCGCGCGCTGGCACCAGCGTATCCAGGCGCTTGCAGACGACAGCCAGCCGGGGCTGGCCCTGCTTGGCTTCGCCTGCGACGAAGGCGTGCGCCGCAATCATGGCCGCGTCGGCGCAGCCGCTGCGCCGCAATGCGTGCGCAAGGCGCTGGCCAACCTGGCCTGGCATCGCCAAGCGCCGGCCTACGATGCCGGTGACATCACCTGCGAGGACGGCGACCTGGAAGCCGCGCAGGCGCGCCTCGGCCAAAACGTCTGCGCGCTGCTGGACGCCGGCCATCTGCCGCTGGTGATCGGTGGTGGGCATGAAGTCGCCTTCGGTAGCTGGTCGGGTCTGGCCGAGCACCTGTCCGGCAACCCAGCCCCAAAAATCGGCATCATCAATTTCGACGCCCACTTCGACCTGCGCGACCCGGCCCATGTGCATTCCTCCGGCACGCCCTTCGCGCAGATCGCCGAGCAGTGCGCCGCACGCGGCTGGCCATTCCGCTACGCCTGCCTGGGCGTCAGCCGTGCCAGCAACACCCGCGCGCTGTTCGCCCGCGCCGCCGAGCTGAACGTGCTGGTGCGCGAGGATCATGAGATTCGCGAGTCGACCCTCGATGCCATCGGCGCCGAGCTGGACGCCTTCGCCGCCGAGTGCGATGCGCTTTACCTGACCATCGACATCGACGTGCTGCCGGCCTGCGAAGCGCCGGGCGTCAGCGCCCCGGCCGCCCGTGGCGTGCGCCTGGAGCTGCTGGAGCCGCTGCTCGAACGGCTCAAGGCCAGCGGCAAGCTGCGCCTGGCCGACCTGGCCGAGCTCAACCCCGAATACGACATCGACAACCGCACCGCCAAGGTGGCGGCGCGGCTGATCCATCTGCTCAGCCTCTGAGCCCCGAACAACAAGAGGAAACCGCTGTGACCACCAAATACCGCGACACCGAAATCCGCGCCCCGCGCGGCACCACGCTCACCGCCAAGAGCTGGCTGACCGAAGCGCCGCTACGCATGCTGATGAACAACCTCGACCCGGACGTGGCCGAGAACCCTAAAGAGCTGGTGGTGTACGGCGGCATCGGCCGCGCCGCGCGTAACTGGGAGTGCTATGACAAGATCGTCGAGACCCTCAAGGAGCTGAATGACGACGAGACCCTGCTGGTGCAGTCCGGCAAGCCGGTCGGCGTGTTCAAGACCCATAGCAACGCGCCGCGCGTGCTGATCGCCAACTCCAACCTGGTGCCGCACTGGGCGAGCTGGGAGCACTTCAACGAGCTGGATGCCAAGGGCCTGGCCATGTACGGCCAGATGACCGCCGGTTCGTGGATCTACATCGGCAGCCAGGGCATCGTTCAGGGCACCTACGAGACCTTCGTCGAAGCCGGTCGCCAGCACTACGCCGGCAACCTCAAGGGCCGCTGGGTGCTCACCGCAGGCCTGGGTGGCATGGGCGGTGCCCAGCCGCTGGCCGCCACCCTGGCCGGCGCCTGCTCGCTGAGCATCGAGTGCCAGCAGAGCAGCATCGATTTCCGCCTGCGCAGCCGCTATGTCGACGAGCAGGCCACCGATCTGGACGACGCCCTGGCGCGCATCGCCAAGTACACCGCCGAAGGTAAGGCTATCTCCGTCGCCCTGCTGGGCAACGCTGCCGAGCTCCTGCCGGAGCTGGTACGCCGCGGCGTGCGCCCGGATATGGTCACCGACCAGACCAGCGCCCACGATCCGCTCAACGGCTACCTGCCGATCGGCTGGAGCTGGGCCGAGTACAAGGATCGTGCAGCCACCGACCCGGCTGGCGTGGTCAAGGCCGCCAAGCAGTCCATGGCCGTGCACGTGCAGGCCATGCTCGACTTCCAGAAGATGGGCGTGCCGACCTTCGACTACGGCAACAACATCCGCCAGATGGCCAAGGAAGAGGGCGTGAGCAATGCCTTCGATTTCCCCGGCTTCGTGCCGGCCTATATCCGCCCGCTGTTCTGCCGCGGCATCGGCCCGTTCCGTTGGGCGGCGCTGTCCGGCAACCCTGAGGACATCTACAAGACCGACGCCAAGGTCAAGGAACTGATCCCGGACGACGCGCACCTGCACCGCTGGCTGGACATGGCCCGCGAGCGCATCGCCTTCCAGGGCCTGCCGGCGCGTATCTGCTGGGTGGGCCTGGGTCTGCGCGCCAAGCTCGGCCTGGCGTTCAACGAGATGGTGCGTTCGGGTGAGCTGAGTGCGCCCATCGTCATCGGCCGCGACCACCTGGACAGCGGCTCGGTGGCCAGCCCCAACCGCGAGACCGAGGCCATGCAGGACGGCTCCGACGCCGTGTCCGACTGGCCGCTGCTCAACGCCCTGCTCAACACCGCCAGCGGCGCCACCTGGGTGTCGCTGCACCATGGCGGTGGCGTGGGCATGGGTTTCTCCCAGCATTCGGGTATGGTCATCGTCTGTGATGGCACCGACGAGGCCGCTGCGCGCATTACCCGCGTGCTGACCAACGACCCGGGCACCGGCGTGATGCGTCATGCCGATGCCGGTTACCAGATCGCCATCGATTGCGCCAAGGAGCAGGGCCTGAAGCTGCCGATGATCGGCTGAGGCTCAACGCCGGCCCAGCGGGCCGGCGCACCAATCACTGCACGTATCGCGACTTCAGCCATTATTCGGCTCTGATTCGCCAGGCGCGAACTCAACCGTGGAAGAACAGAACATGACCACCCTGAACCTGAAACCCGGCCAACTAACCCTGGCCGACCTGCGCGCCGCCTACCAGGCGCCCGTGCACCTGACCCTGGACGCCAGCGCCCATCAGGCCATCGACGCCAGTGTTGCCTGCGTCAACCAGATCATCGCCGAGGGCCGCACCGCCTACGGCATCAACACCGGTTTCGGCCTGCTGGCCTCGACCCGCATCGCCAACGACGATCTGGAAAAGCTGCAGCGCTCGCTGGTGCTGTCCCATGCCGCCGGCATCGGCGAGCCGCTGAGCGACGCCATGGTGCGCCTGATCATGCTGCTGAAGATCAACAGCCTGGCACGTGGTTTCTCCGGCATTCGCCGCCAGGTGATCGAGGCGCTGATCGCCCTGGTCAATGCCGAGGTCTACCCGCATATCCCGCTGAAAGGCTCGGTCGGCGCCTCCGGTGACCTGGCGCCGCTGGCCCATATGTCGCTGGTGCTGCTCGGCGAAAGCCAGGCGCGTCACAAGGGCCAGTGGCTGCCGGCCAGCGAGGCGCTGGCCATCGCCGGCCTGGAGCCGATGACCCTGGCCGCCAAGGAAGGCCTGGCGCTGCTCAACGGCACCCAGGTATCCACCGCCTACGCGCTGCGCGGCCTGTTCGAAGGTGAAGACCTGTACGCCGCCGCCAGCGTCTGCGGTGCGCTCAGCGTCGAGGCGCTGCTCGGTTCGCGCTCGCCCTTCGATGCACGCATCCATGCCGCTCGTGGTCAGCGCGGGCAGATCGACGCGGCGGCTGCCTTCCGTCACCTGCTCGGCGACAGCAGCGAGATCGGCCGCTCCCATGCCGCCTGTGACAAGGTGCAGGACCCGTACTCGCTGCGCTGCCAGCCACAGGTCATGGGCGCCTGCCTGACCCAACTGCGCCAGGCTGCCGAAGTGCTCGGCGTCGAGGCCAACGCGGTCTCCGACAACCCGCTGGTGTTCGCCGCTGAAGGCGAGGTGATTTCCGGTGGCAACTTCCACGCCGAACCCGTGGCCATGGCTGCCGACAATATCGCCCTGGCCATCGCTGAAATCGGCGCGCTGTCCGAGCGCCGTATCTCGCTGATGATGGACAAGCACATGTCGCAGCTGCCGCCGTTCCTGGTGGCCAATGGCGGGGTGAACTCGGGTTTCATGATCGCCCAGGTCACCGCGGCGGCATTGGCCAGCGAGAACAAGGCGCTGGCCCACCCGCACAGCGTCGACAGCCTGCCGACCTCGGCCAACCAGGAAGACCACGTGTCCATGGCCCCGGCTGCCGGCAAACGCCTGTGGGACATGGCTGCCAACACCCGCGGCGTGCTGGCCGTGGAGTGGCTGGGCGCCTGCCAGGGCCTGGACTTCCGCGAAGGACTGAAGAGCACGCCGGCGCTGGAACAGGCCCGTCAGGCGTTGCGCGCCAAGGTGCCGTACTACGTCGAGGACCGCTTCTTCGCCCCGGACATCGCCGCCGCTGACGCGCTGCTCGCCGAGCGCGTGCTGACGCCGCTGCTGCCAGCCGGCATGCTGCCGTCGGTAGGCTGATGCGTCTGGCTTGCGCCCGCTCCCGCAAGTGGGAGCGTGGCGCAAGCTCCGCTATCATCCGCGCACCGGGCATACCCAAGGAGCAGCCGTGACCAGTCCCACCCCGCGCTACAAGGCCATCGAGGATTTCCTCCTCGAGCGCATTCACGGCGGCGCCTATCCGGTCAATCACCAGATCCCGCCCGAGGAGCAACTGGCGCGGGATTTCTCCGTCAGTCGCATGACCGCCAACAAGGCGATCCAGAACCTGGTGCAAAAGGGTTATCTGGTGCGTCAGGCCGGGCTGGGCACTTTCGTTACCGACCGTAAGGCCGAGTCGCCGCTGCACGAGGTGATGAATATCGCCAGTGAAGTGCGCGGTCGCGGTCACGAATACAGCAACGAAGTGGTGCGCTGCGAAGCCATCGCCGCCGATGACGAAGTGGCCCTGCGGCTGGGGTTGCGCCTGGGTGGCGAGGTGTTTCACAGCATCCTCGTGCACCTGCAGGATGGCCTGCCGATCCAGCTCGAGGATCGTTTCGTCAATCCGCGCTGGGTGCCGCATTACCTGCAAAGCGACTTCACCCAGGTCACGCCCAACGAAGTGCTGGTCGCCAGTTGCCCGATCTCGGATGTCGAGCATGTGGTGGAGGCGGTACTGGCGGATGCGCGCACGGCCGAGCTGCTGCAGATCGACCCGGCCATGCCCTGCCTGAGCGTGATCCGCCGTACCTGGTCGGACGATCACCTGATCAGCTACGCGCGGCTGATCCATCCCGGTGACCGCTACAAGCTGCGCTCGCTGCACAAGCGCAGAGCGTAGGCTGTCCACAAACCGTAGGGCGATCCGCTGTGGCTTCGTCGCGGCTAAAGCCCCTCCCACAGTGATCGAAGTTAGTCGCTGATCAGCTGATCCACCAAGGACGGATCGTCGATAAAGCGATTGCGCGTGCCCTGCAGTACCTCGATCTTGTCGTTGCGCGCCTTCTCCTCGGCATCCGGCGGGTCCATGCGGTGCCAGGCCTTGTACATCGGCACCAGGCCGACGATGGGCAGGCCGTACTCGACATGCATGTAGAACATCGCGCGAGCGATATTGCCCTTGGCTTCGTCCCGCGGCTCCACCAGTTGGAAGCTGGTTTTCAGGTCGCAGCCGATGTCGGCGAACTTGCTCGGCACGTCATCGGCCAGTTCGGCGAACTGGGCGTTGCGCCGTACCAGCTCGACGCGGGTCAGCGCCGGGTAGTAGTTGTGCAGGTCGGCGACGATGTACGGATAGCGCGGGTTCATGATGGTGCACTGGCGGTCGGTGACGCAGCGCATCGCGCTCTTGAGCTGCTTGCTGCTGTAGATCGGGCTGGCAGTCAGGGTGCCGCTTTCGCGGGCGAAGGTCTGGCCGCAGTAGAGCGTGGTACCACCACTGCCGTAGAGCTCTTGCCAGAACGCCTGATCGATGGCCTGTTTGGCATCGTCCAGTCGGGTCTGGCCGCTGGCCAGGGAGAAGGTGCTGATGCCGGTTGCCAGGCAACCAAGAAGCAAGGTGACTGCGCGCATACTCGAGCCCCAGTGACCGCCGTTGTCGGGGTCTGTTGTTTTTGTAGGACAAACTGCAGTCTAGCAAGACGCACGTCACAAAAAACATGGCCAAATGCTTTCGCCCAACTCGGGATGTTCAGGGCAAAGCGAGACGGTTGATCAAGGGTGGTTCCGTGTAAGCCATGGCTTACACGATGTGCCGAATATCGCCACTGTTGGTTGATCAGGTACGGGCGTACTCTGCCGCACATGGATTCAGCGCAGGAAGCGCCTAGACAAACAGGGACACGCTGGACAGCCGCCAGGATGGTGAGCAGATCAAGGATGTCAGGACTACAGTCTGCAAGGCCCCGCAATCGCGGGGTTTTCTTTTTTCTGGCCCATGGATTTTCAGCAGCCTGCTCACGCCGCGCGTTGTTCGATGCGCAGTTGCTCGAACCAATCCAGAGTCTCGTCCCACAGGCGCTGCGCCGCCGGGCGGAAATACCCCATATGACCAATGGTGCCCAGGCCTTCCGCCTGCGAGTCGAGCGTGCGCGCCTGGTAGGGCGCGTTGACGTACGCGGCCATGAAGGCATCGCGTGAGGCAGGCGGGGCCCACAGGTCGTCCAGGCTGTTGAGCGCCACCATCGGCGTGTTCACCTGGGCGAAGCGCTCGGCCAGCCCCAGCATCTGCGGGTCGTCGAAGAAGTAGCGGGGGAAACGGCACCAGCGCTTCCACTGGCGGTAGACGCCCAGCGGCAGGTCTTCGCCCATGCCCAGCTTGCTCCAGGCCAGGTAGCCCTTGTAGCGCGTCATCAACGGGCCGATCACCCGCCACATGGCCAGCACGCGCACTTGCTCGGCCTTGGGCATCCAGCCGTGCCAGCCGGCGCCGGTGCCGAAGGTGTAGAAGCCGGCGACCTGATCATGATTGGGCAGCAGGCCGAAGGCATGGCCGCCGAAGGAGTGGCCGATCATGAACAGCGGACGCTCGGCGTGCCGGTGCTGATCCACCGCCGCGGCCAGGTCAAGATTGGCCCAGTCCAGATACTCCATCTCGAAACCACGCAGGCTGTCGGGCCTGGATTGGCCGATGCCACGGTAGTCCAGGGTCATAGTGTTGAAACCACGGCTGGCGGCATGTTCGGCAAAGCGCCGATAGAAACCTTGCGGCACGCCGGTAGCGCCGGCGATCAGCAACTGCGCCTGGGGGCGCTCGGCGTGGTAGCGCGTGGCGGCCAGCGGATAGTCGTCGAGGGCCAGTAGGGGTTGGGTTTCGCGGCGAATGCTCGTGCTCATGTCAGGTGGGCTCCATGCGGTGCTGGCGGGTCAGGTGGAGCAGGGTGGCAACGGCCTGTTTCAGAGGCTCGCTGCTGCCGGCGACACGTGCTTGCAGCAGACCGCCTTCGTAGAGTGCGATGAACAAGGTGGCCAGCCCTTCCGGCTGTGGATAACCATGACGTTGCAACTGCAACTGCTGCTGCAGGGCCTGGCGAATGGCGGCGAAGGCATTGGCCAGGGCTGCACGAATTTCATGATCTTGCGGGCCGCTTTCCAGGGCGACGGTTGCCAACGGGCAGCCGCGCTCGAATGCGCTTTCCTGCAAGTGGCCAAGCGCGCCCTGCAGCCAGGTGGTCAACGCATCGAGTGGATCGGACTGACGCTCGAAGAGCGCAGCGAACGCCTGCTCGGCGCGCTGGCCGACACGCTCGATGGCGGCCACGGCCAGTTCGCTCTTGCCGTTCGGGAAGTGGTGATAAAGGCTGCCCTTGGGAGCATCGGCGGCGGCCAGCAGTTCGTTCAAACCAACGCCATGTAGACCCTTGCGTTGCAGAGCGTCGATCATGGCGTCGATGAGTTTGTCGCGAGTGGTCTTGGTCATGGCCTGGATTATGTAGACCGGTCGGTCTAGTCGCCAGTGTCATTCAGGCCACGTATCAAGGCATATCGGCAGTGTGAAACGCCGCCCGGAAAGGGCGGCGCAGGGCGTCAGGCCTGCTTGGCCACCCACGCCGCATAGGCGTCTATGAACTTCTGCAGGAAGGGTTTGATGCCGTCGCTGAGCACGCCGTTCTCGTCGAAGAAGTTGCCGGCGCCGCCGAGATAGGCTTCCGGCTGCTGCAGCACGTGCACGTCGAGGAACACCAGGCACTGGCGCAGGTGGTGGTTGGCGCCGAAGCCGCCGATGGCACCCGGCGAGGCGCTGAGCACGGCGCCCGGCTTGCCGCTGAAGCCGCTCTGGCCGTATGGGCGCGAGCCGACATCGATGGCGTTCTTCATCGCGCCGGGGATCGAACGGTTGTATTCGGGGGTGATGAACAGCACCGCGTCGGCTGCCTTGAGCTTGCTGCGAAACGGCGCGTAGGAGGGCGGAGCGCTGTCACCGTCGGCGTCTTCGTTGTACAGCGGCAGGTCACCGATCTCGAGGATTTCCAGGTTCAGCGAGGCCGGCGCCAGGTCGGCCAGCGCCAGGGCCAGTTTGCGGTTGATGGAGGCTTTGCGCAGGCTGCCGACCAGTACGGCGACGTTGTAAGTCTTGCTCATGTGTACTCCAGAAGGTGTGGTGAGGAAGGAACAACCACTATAGACCCCGGATGTTTCAGCAGGTGCTGAATGCATCCAGAAGATCCTCGCTGAAGGCGCTTCTGCGCCTCGCTGGGCGGATGGCCGCGGTGGCTGGCCAGGCGAAACTGCACGGTGAAGTCCCAGGTGCCGGGCAGCGCGCGCAGGCCACCGCGGTTCACCCGGGGCTGGGCGATGTGCTCGGGCAGATAGCCCAGGTGCGCGCCGGAGAGGATGAACGCCAGGCTGCCCTCGACCTGCTCGCAACGGGCGCTGCTGCTACCGCCCTGCCAGGGCTCGTCGGCGGCGATGAAACGATAGGGATGCACAACCCGGTCGCAGTCCTGCAGGTCGTCGGCGCTCAGCGTTTCACCCGCGAACAGCGGATGTTGACTGCTGCAGTACAGGCGCTGGCGCTCCTCGAACAGTGGTTGGTAATCTAGCGCCGTCTGGCTGCCGGAAAAATAGCCGATGGCCAGTTGCAGCTGATCCTGCAGCAGGCGTCGTTCCCGCTCGGCGGGCATGGCGCTGAGCAGTTGCGTCTGCAGGTTGTTGTACTTGGTCAGCGGCTTGAGGTGACGGGCACGGTCGAAACAGCACGAAGCCCAGCGCGCCGACCAGGGTGCCATCCTCATCGCGCAGCGGAATGCGGGTAACCATGAAGTGCTCGCTGCCGAAGACCATCAGGTCGAGCAAGCTCGGCTGGCCGCTTTCCACCATCACACGCAGGCGGCTGGCCGGCAGCACTTCCTCGATTTCCTTGCCCAGCGCCGTGCGCGCATCGGCGATGCCGACCTTCTGCGCGTACTGATCCAGACGATCCGCGCCTAGCGATTGACCTCGATGGTGCCCTCGCACTGCGCGTCGAGGTGATCGAACAGCAGTGGCATGGCCACCGCGCGAAAGCGCTCGGGCGACACGCCGATGATCAGGCCGTGCTGGTCGAGGTCGTCGCGGGAGATGGCCATGGGCGAATGTCCGAAGTCAGAAGCTGCTGATTATGGTTGGCGCCGATCCGCGCGGGCAATGTCAACAGTCATCGGACAATGGCATTCGACGCGCGCTTCTGGAATAGTTGAGCGGCTGCGCGTAACCCGCCGGCACCTGCCGATCGCTCACAAGGCCTGCCCGGCAGCCCTGACACCTGCCGTGTCCCTTTTGCGCGCTGACCAGGCGCGCCAGGCGAGCCATCCGCTCGCCGCTGGATCCGCACCGCTTTGCCGGTGCCACAACGATAACGCCAAGATCCACACAAGGACGCCCCGATGAAACTCAAGCGACTCTTCTCCGCGCTCGCCGCAGGCGCTGCGCTGACCGCCCTGTGCGCCACCGCGCAGGCGCGTGAATACTCCGTCTCCACCGTACTTTCCGACGCCTTCCCCTGGGGCCAGGCCGCGCAGAAGTGGGCCGATCTGGTCAACGAACGCTCCGAAGGGCGCATCACCCTGCGCGTCTACCCCAACGCGCAACTGGTCGCCGGCGACCAGACCAAGGAATTCTCCGCCATGCGCTCGGGCCTGATCGACATGGCCGTGGGCTCGACCATCAACTGGTCGCCGCAGGTGCCGGAACTCAACCTGTTCTCCCTGCCGTTTTTGATGAAGAACGACGCCGACCTCGACGCCATCACCCAGGGTGAAGCCGGCAAGCTGGCCTTCGCCGCCATCGAGCAGCGCGGCATCGTGCCGCTGGCCTGGGGCGAGAACGGCTTCCGTCAGCTGTCCAACTCGGCCAAACCAGTGCGCAGCCCTGCCGATCTGGCGGGCCTGAAGATCCGCGTGGTCGGTTCGCCGCTGTTCCAGGACACCTTCACCGCCCTCGGCGCCAACCCCACGCAAATGAGCTGGGCCGACGCCAAGCCGGCACTGACCACCGGCGCGGTGGACGGCCAGGAAAACCCGCTGTCGGTCTTCGACGTGGCGCGTGTCGACCAAGTCGGCCAGAAGTACCTGACCCTGTGGGACTACATGGCCGATCCGCTGGTGTTCGCCGTCAACCAGCGCGTATGGAAATCCCTGCCCGAGGACGATCGCGAACTGCTCAGCCAGGCCGCCATCGACGCCGGCAAGTGGGAGATCGAACTGTCGCGCGGCGCCCAGGCGCAGCGTCTGGTCGATGTACGTGAGCGCGGCGTGGAAGTGATTGAGCTGAGCGACACCGAGCGTGCCGCCTTCGTCGAAGCCACTACCAGCGTGCATGAGAAATGGGCACCGCGCATTGGCGATAAGCTGATGGACGCCGCACGCAAGGCCGTGGCCCAGCCCTGATTCGTTTCATCTGACCGGAAACCCAAGGGTTTCGGGCGTGATGCTGCCAGTTTGTCGCGCGACACTGATCCGCTCCCCTCTCCCATTTATGGGAGAGGGGCTGGGGGAGAGGGCCAGCGGCACTTGCGCTGAACAACGCCAAGTCGGTCATTCGAGGTTTTTATGAGCAAGCAAGTCGACGCGCCGCTGGAGCGCGTGCTCGCCACCCTGGCCCTGGTGATCATCAGCCTGATCAGTCTGGCCAACGTCGTGGTGCGTTATTTCACCGATGCCTCCTTTGCCTTCACCGAGGAAATCTCGGTGTTCCTGCTGGTCATCCTCACCTTCGCCGGTGCGTCGGTGGCCATGCGCAGCAACCGACATATCCGTATCGGCCTGCTCGAGCGCCTGTTTCCGCGCCTGCGCACGCCGTTGATCCTGCTGCAGTGGCTGGCTGGTGCACTGGTGCTGGGGCTGGTGTGCTGGTACGGCGGTCAGTTCGCCTGGGAGGAATTCCAGTGGAATTCCGAGTCGCCCGGTCTTGGCCTGCCCAACTGGTGGTACGTGATCTGGCTGCCGATCCTGGCGCTGCTGGTATTCGTGCGCCTGACCCAGGTCACCCTGGATCGTCTGCGCGGGAGAATCAGCGATGAGCCCTGATCTCTGGCTGATCTTCAGCTTCGTCGTGCTGCTGGCGCTTGGTGTGCCGGTGGCCTTCGCCCTCGGCCTGTCCGGCGCCATTGGCATCATCGCCGGCCTGTCGCCAGACATGCTCGCCACCCTGGGCACCAACACCTACAACGGTGTCGCCAAGTACCCGCTGATCGCCATTCCGCTGTTTATCCTCACCGGCCTGGTGTTCGAGAAAGCCGGTGTGGCGCTGCGGCTGGTGCGCTTCGCTCAGGCGCTGATCGGGCCGCGCCACGGCGGCCTGGCCATGGTCGCGGTGCTGGTCTGTCTGATCATGGGTGGGATGAGCGGCTCCGGCCCGGCCGATGCCGCTGCCGTGGCCATGGTGATGCTGCCGAGCATGACCAAGGCGGGCTACCCCAAGCCGTTTTCCGCCACGTTGATCGCCGCTTCGGCCTCGACGGCGATCCTGATTCCGCCGTCGATTGCGCTGATCCTTTACTCCATCGTGGTACCGGGCGTGGACCTGCGCGCGCTCTTCGCCGCCGGCCTGTTCCCCGGCATCCTGGCCGGCCTGGTGCTGTTGCTGCCGGCCTGGCTGCTGTCGCGCCGTTACGGCTGGGAATCCCCGGAGCAGGGCGAGCGTCCGCCGCTGGGCGAGAGCTTCAAGCAGGCGCTGCCGGCGCTGTTCGCCCCGGTGCTGATTCTCGGCGGCCTGCGCAGCGGGCTGTTCACCCCCACTGAAGCCGCTGTGGTCGGCGTGACCTACGGCGTGCTGATCGGCCTGTTCGTCACCCGCGAGCTGGACTGGCGCAGCCTCTGGCGCCTGTGTGGCGAAGCCGGGGTGATCTCCGGTGTGGTCATGCTGATCATCGCCCTGGCCTGCATCTTCGCCTGGGCCGGCACCATGCTCGGCACCTTCCGCCATCTGGCCGAATGGCTGATCTCGCTGTCGGATAACGGCTGGGTGTTGCTGGCGCTGGTGATGCTCGCCGTGCTGCTGGCCGGCATGCTGCTCGATGCCATCTCCATCTACCTGATCCTGATGCCGATCCTGATTCCGGTGATGCAGCACTTCGGCTGGAACCCGGTGTGGTTCGGCATCCTGCTGGCGATGAACATCGCCATCGGCCAGTTCACCCCACCGGTGGCGATCAACCTGATGGTCACGGCCGAGGTCGCCAAGATACGCCTGGAACAAACCGTCGGCTGGGCCGCGTTGTTCGTCGTGGTGATGTCCAGTGCCCTGCTGTTGGTGGCGATCTTCCCGGAAATCGCCCTGTGGCTGCCGCGTGTGCTGGGTTACGCTGTGTAAAACAGGCAAGGCCGTCTATAGTTGCCTGATGGTGCGCGGCGGGGGGCTGCGTACCGCTGAGGGCGGCGGCGCTGGGCAATAAAATGGGCGACGGCAACTATAACGATCACAAGGACGTAGGCGCAGGGCACTGCGAAGGGCTGCGCGAATCAGGCAAGCGTGCGCTGATGCGCACCATCCTGCTCGCCACCGGCCTGACCCTGGGCGGCTTTGCCGTGCTGCAGGTCCTGGCCGGCAACTATTCCTTCGCCATCCTCGAAGTGCTGTGCACCGCCTTGCTGCTGTTCGGCGCCTGGCGCATCGAGCGCGCCCGCCATCTGTACCTGTGGATCTACCTGTACCTGATCCCGACCTTCTGCTTCATCCTCTACATCATCGTCATGCCGGATGCCTCATCAGCGGCATTCGTCTGGCTGTACATGATCCCGTTGCTGGCTTATTTGCTGCTGGGCAAGCAGCGTGCCTTCACGCTCACCGCGCCGTTCATGTTCGCCGGGCTTTTGCTGTACTTCGCCGACAATCACCTGACCCTGGACACCCGCGGCCTGATCGACCTGGGCAACGCCGCCCTGTGTGGCGTGCTGATCCTGGTGTTCGTGCACATCTACGACGGCTTGCGCATGCAGGCCTACGAGGAGCTGGAGCGCCTGGCGCAGACCGACTCACTGACCGGCGTGGCCAGCCGCGGCAGCTTTCATCACGCGCTGCAACGCAGCATTCAGGAGGCTGAACGCAGTAGCGGGCATCTGGTTCTGGTGCTGCTCGATGTCGACCACTTCAAGCGGGTCAACGATCAATGGGGACACGAGGCGGGTGATATGGCGC
This sequence comes from Ectopseudomonas mendocina, assembly GCF_007049795.1. Classification (GTDB taxonomy): domain Bacteria; phylum Pseudomonadota; class Gammaproteobacteria; order Pseudomonadales; family Pseudomonadaceae; genus Aquipseudomonas; species Aquipseudomonas mendocina_D. The sequence continues at coordinate 21,069 of NZ_SCFY01000006.1, read as the reverse complement.
TGCAACACATCTGCCAGATCCTCCAGCAGCGTCTGCGCGTGACCGACTTTCTCGGTCGCCTGGGTGGGGAGGAGTTCGGTCTGCTGCTCAGTCACACCGACAACACCGGCGCCGACCCGCTGGTAGATAAGTTGCGCAAGCAGATTGCTGAACAGCCGCTGGAATACGACGGCGAGCAGATCACGCTGTCCGCCACCTTCGGTCTGGCCACCTGGCCCAGGGACGGTCGCAGCGCCGCCGAGCTTTACCGCGCCGCTGACCGCCGCCTATACAGCGGCAAGCAGCGCGGACGCAATCAACTGGTCAGTACCGACATACCGACCGAGCTGCTGCTGGATAAATTCGACGTGCGACTGTGAGTGCTCGATAACGGCCAGAAGCCGAACCAGATCAGGTGCAAATGATTCGACCTGAACTGCAAGGCGCAGCGTGGGTCTGCTTCAGTACCCCTTATGGAAAGCAAAGGAGTACCGCATGGACCTTATCCGCATCCTCATCGCCATCCTGCTGCCGCCGCTAGGCGTATTTCTCCAGGTCGGTTTCGGCGGCGCATTCTGGCTGAACATCCTGCTCACCCTGCTCGGCTACATCCCCGGCATCGTGCATGCGGTGTACATCATCGCCAAACGCTGAGGCCCTTTCCGAGCTTATTCGCCTGCCTAGTCGAACGCGCTTTCTCCCCTCTCCCGCTTGCGGGAGAGGGGGCGGGGGAGAGGGCTGATGATCGCGCAGGCGCAACGCGGTCCATCGGCTGGTGGGTTACGCGGCGCACCACCTTCATCTGCTTCTGGAAAACTCGGCATTCGGCGCCGCTAACCCACCCGCTACGGTGGGTTTCTCGCCGTCCTTCATTCCCGCCGCAAAAAATGCACGCTGAACAGCTGCACCGGGTCGCACCACGTGGCGACCGAGGCGAACCCGCACTCGCCCGCCAACTCACGAAAGCCGCTGGGCGTGTACTTGTAGGAATTCTCCGTGTGCAGGGTTTCGCCAGCGGCGAAGTCGAACACGCGATCCTCGATGCGCACCCGCTGCGCCTGGCGGCTGACCAGATGCATCTCGATGCGTGACTCGGCTTCGTTGTAAAAGGCCCGGTGCTGGAAGCGGCGCGGGTCGATATCGCTGTCGAGCTCATTGCGAATGCGCTCGAGCAGGTTGAGGTTGAACAGTGCGGTTACCCCGGCCGCATCGTTGTAGGCGCGCTCCAGCACCTGGCGGTGCTTGACCAGATCAACGCCGATCAGCAAGCCACTGCCGGCTGGTAGCGTCCGATGCAGGTTGCGCAAAAAGGCGCGGGCTTCATCTGGATCGAAATTGCCGATGCTGGAGCCAGGGAAGAACGCCAGCGGGCGTTGCTCCAGCGCCTCAGCGGGCAGCTTCAACGGCTGGCTTAAGTCGGCGCACAGCGCGTGCACGTCGAGCCAGCGATAGTCCGCCGCGAGTCGACGCGTGCAGACCTGCAAAAACTCACGGGAAATATCGATGCCCAGGTAACGCGCCGGGCGCAGGGCTTCGAGCAGCAGGCGGATCTTGCGGCTGGCGTCGCTGCCCAGCTCCACCAGGCTGGCATTACGCCCGGCCAGCTCGGCGATATAGTCCGCCGCCAGGCGCAGGATGGTTTCCTCGGTGCGCGGGATGATTTCGTCCTACGGCGTTGTTTTGACATCAGGAGAAAGGAAAAGGGGACGGATTTATTTTCTTCCCAGTCATTCCTCATCGAAGTAGTCGCTATCTAGTTTCGGCAATTTAAGCAGGCGTGAGGTCACGCCAACTTCATAATCCATCATCAGGTTGACCAGTCGACTCCCATCAACTAGAACTATGCCTTCCACGGAACGGGCAAAGTCTGCTGCCTGGGCGGTGAAGCCAGAAGTGGTTATAAACACTCCACGCTTAGCCTTCTGTCCGGCGAGTGCACCATAGAAGGCTTGCAGTTCTGGCCGGCCAACCGTGCCCTGCCAGCGTTTGGCTTGGACGTAGACTTTTTCCAGGCCGAGCTTGTCTAGTGAGATCACCCCATCGATACCGCCATCACCGCTGCCGCCAACGCGCTGTAGATCGTTGCGACTAGCTCCGTAGCCAAGGCTATGCAGTACATCCAGCACGATGACTTCAAAGCGATTCGGGCTGACTTGTAGAAGGTTATCCAGCAGATCTGCAGCCGTTGCCTCGCGTAGCTCACGTAGAGCCTGCTCCAGGCGGTCATCAGGGCTAACAGTGGCGGAGTTGGCCGCAGGAGCAGACTGTTCTTGTCCGTCGAGTGGGACAGCGTCAGTCGGAGTTTTCAATTTTACATTCATAAAACCGATGGCGAGCTGTTCGACCTGATCCACAGTCAGAGGGGCGGGGTTCTGGGCTGCATAGGTAATACCTGCGTCGGTCAGCTTCCAATACCCACGCTTGGCGCTGCTGGACAGGCCGGCGCGCTTGAGGCGGTCATGGGCCCAGCCTGCACGGTTCTTGTACGTGGCCTGGCCGCTAGCAATTAGCTCTTGGCGCTGAGCTTCCGACAAGTTCAGCGCATCAGCAGCGGCCTCATGGGCGTCACGTGCTGTCGCGCCTTCGGGCGTGGCCGCCAGGTAGCGCAGAATCGGCTCAATGAACTGGTCGTTGGGACGGACATTGCGACTCCATACGCAAAAATGAGGTAAGGGCTGCGTGCTAAAGGCTCTGCATGGTTTTGCATTTGGGGAAGGTCGAGCAGCCCCAGAATTGTTGGCCGACATTGGCCCCGTGTTTACAGGTGCGAATAACCAGGGCGCTGCCGCATTTCGGGCATTGCCGCTCGGCCGTCGGATCGCTACGGCGCTTGAGGTTTTGTATATGCTCGCGGTGTGTGGCGAGGGTCCGTGCGCGGCGGCCGGTTTGCAGGGCGTGCAGCATGGCGTCGACTTCAGACTCGCTGAATACTTGCTGCTGGAATGACTGGATATAGCGGATAAAGCCGATGCCCTGGGTCACGTTGGCCGGCACTTCGGTTTTGAAGGTGCTGCCGCCGACGAAGGTGATCACCGATTGCAGTTGCTCGGGGCTGACGCCAAGGGTGACTTCCAGGGCTTTTAGGTGTTTGTAGTTCTGCCGAAGCGGGTTCTGGAATTTGAAGCTGCGCTTGCGGAATGTCTGTGTCCACTGCGCCTGTTTCTCGCTGCCGAAGATCCAGCCGCTCATGTTCTTCGTTTCCAGGACGAAGATACCGTAGGGCGAGAGGAATACGTGGTCGATCTGCGTAGTGCCGTCTGGTGTGTTCAGGGTGACGTTGTGCAGGCGGCGGTAGGTCTGTTTGTCCAGCTGCCAATGGGCGAACAGGCGCACCAGCAGTTCACCGATCTGCCCCTTGGCCCAGGGCGATTTGAGCAGGCCGATCAGCAGGGCCGCCGGGATAAACCAGGTCAGCATGCCCCAGACCTGGGCGACTATCGGGCTGTAATCCATTTTCTTCCTTGAACCGAGCTGCTTAATGAAGAGGCGAGCAGATGTGCCTAAATCCAGATGTTTGGCACTCTCGGATAATGGCTAATTGCTTTCAATCGCTCAAGGGGATCGCGACCATTGTCCTATGGCGCGATGACGCACCAGAGGCTGATGAGCCCGGTTTAGGCGCTCAGCGTGCTATCTGGTAACGGGTGCTGCGCCCGCCACCGGGTAGCCGCTCGATGCAGCCTTTTTCCAGCAGGTCGCTCAGATGGCGGGTCGCGGTTGCTTTGGAAACCTTGGCCACGGCTTGGTACTGGGCTGCGCTGATACCGTCCTCGAAACCGCGCTCGCCGCCATCGAGCAGGCGGTTAAGCACTTTGATCTGCTCCGCTAATAGGGTTTGGCTACGGTGTGCCTGCCAGAAGCGAGCCTTCACCAGCACGCGGTCGATACTGGCAAGGGCCAGCTCCAGGCTCTTGAGCAATGTTCCGAGAAACCACTGCAGCCAGTTGGTGATATCCAGCCCGCCTTTCTGACTGGCTTCGAGAATGCGGTAGTAACCGGCGCGGTCGTCGAGAATACTAGCGGACATGGCGTAAAAGCGGATGGCCTGCTGTTCGCCCTGGGCCAATGCCAGGTCGGTGATGGCGCGAGTGAGGCGGCCGTTGCCGTCATCGAATGGGTGCAGGGTGACGAACCAGAAATGGGCGATGCCGGCACGCAGAAAGGGGTCGAGGCTGGCATCGCTGCGGCTGCTCTCGAACCAGGTGAGAAAGTCCGCCAGTTGCGCTTCCAGCCCTGCGCGGGGAGGGGCTTCGAAATGTACAGTCGGGCGGTCGATGCGACCTGAAACCACCTGCATGGGTTCTTCGCCGCGCAGCGCGCCGATGTGTAATGGTCGAGTCAGCAGTTGATCATCGTTGGGGAATAGCCAGCTGTGCCAGGTGAAAAGTCGTTGTTCATCTAGCGGTTCTTGATGAGCGTGGGTGGCATCGAGCAGCAGTTCGGCCAGCCCTTCGGAGCGCGAGGTGGTGCGGCCTTCTTCGTTCAGCCCCAAGCGCCGCGCCAGTGATGAGCGCACCGAGCCGACATTCAGTTGTTCACCCTCGATGGCTGAGGAGGTGACGATGTTCTGCAGCATGGCATCCAGGCTGCTCTGCACTTCGGTGTCACTGCCCACCGCGCCGAGCATGCCCAACAAACGCCCCTGAGCCTGGCTGCAGGCTCGCAACAGCGGGGCGAGCGCTTCGGCTTGCCAGCTGAAGTGCGGCCAGTCGGGCTGCTGCCAAATCCAGAGCGGGTCATTCATAAGCGTTGTTCATCAATGAGCTGATTAGCGAGCCTATTCGGCTCATTCAGTGAGCCGATAATGCCGGCTATTCGGCTCACTGTCTAATTACTCCCATCTAGTGCGGCCACAGTTTTGGCATCCCCGGAGATTGTTATAGCCCTTGGGGCGCGTAGACGCTCTGTGGGTGGCGTGGGTGAAGTTGGTGGGCCGCCGCAGCGATTCTTTCTCATCGCAGAAACACAAAAGCCGCGCAGTGCGCGGCTTTGAAGGTGGTGGGCCCACACGGACTCGAACCGTGGACCAAAGGATTATGAGGCAGTAAAAAGCACGTTTCTGGTCGTTTCCCGTTGTCTCCCGAAAAAAGCCGATTTAGCGCGTTATCCTAAATTCAAGGGGTTAGGTGTTTCCCTTTGGTTCTGGGTGTGGCCGGTCATGCCCTAAGAAACGGTACGCAAAACGGTACGCAAAATGGCAGAGGCATCGGGCAAGACGAGCAGTAGGAAGTTTGTAACGGATGTGGAGTTGAAGGCGCTACGGCCTGGTCAGACTGCGACCGATTCGCTGCCAGGCCGTGGTAGCGGATCAATTTTGTTCGAATGCCGTACCTCGGGAGCTGTCGAGGCCTACTACCGCCGCCGTGGTGAGGGTGGGCAGAAGGTCAAGATAGGTGTCTTCAAGAAAACGCCGAAGAGCCCAGGTCTCTCCCTTACTGAAATTCGCGAGCAAGCTGTTCGTCTCGCCAAGATTGCAGCAGATCATGGTGACATAAAGGCCTATCAAGCCAAGTGTGCCGCTGAGGAGGAGGCTCGGCAGGCTGAGCTCCAACGCCAGCTGCACGAGCAGCAACGTCTCGCCGAAATCGAAGCTGCAAAAGGCACCTTTTCTGAGCTGTTCCGGGATTACATCGAAGATCGTAGGCGCTCGGGTGTATCAGCCCAGCAGATCGATGAGTTTGAGCGCGTTCTGCGTAACGATCTGGAGGGCGAAAAAGTGGTTTCGGTGGCCGACGATGGCCAGGAGCAGAGACTCAATGTCATGGCTATGAAGGCTAAGGATGTCAGGCCAGAGCATGTGAATCTACTGCTGAAACCAATCTGGGACCGAGGAGCGGGGCGTCAGACTGGCAAGGTTCGTTCGTTTCTCGTGGCAGCTTTCAGTTTTGGCTTGAAAGCTGAGCATCATATCGACCGAAGCAGCAATAAAAGCTACGGACTGCAGATGAATCCTGCTGATCCAGTGACTGTCCCGAACACATCAAAGCCTGGCGAGCGCGCTCTGACGGATAAGGAGCTGAAGCAATTTTGGCACACCATTACCAAGGTCGATTCGGTTGGTGCAATTATGGCGCGTGTCTTTCACTTTGCTTTTGCTACTGCAGGGCAGCGCCCCCTCCAGTTTATCCGTGAGCCTTGGACCAGCTACAACTTTCAAAAGAAGTACTTGAAGATCATCGATAGCAAAGGGCGTGGCAGTAAAAAACGTGCTCACTTCGTTCCCTTGAGCAGCAGGGCTTTGCAGATACTTGAACAGGTTCGTGCCTTGCAGCCTCCAGGGGCCGTATACCCTTGGAGCGTTGGTGGACAAAAGCCGATTCACGCGTCCAGCCTGTCTCATGCGGTGACCGAGTGGTTTGCGACTGAGCATGCCAAGTTGGATGGCCAGCCCGTGCCGAAATTTACTCCGCGTGATATCCGGCGTACCTGCACACAGTTCATGCAGCGCCACGGCATCAAGGATTTCGATAGCGACGCGTTGCAGTCGCACGGACAAACAGGTGTTGTCGAGGTGCACTATCGCAATAACCCCGAAGCGAAATTGCCTCAGATGCGCCCGACCATGGAGGCTTTCGATGCCGCGCTTAGCCGCCTGCTCGATAGTCCTGATGAGGATGAGTATCAGGCTGAGCAGCTGGATTTGTTCGAGAAAGGATAAGTTCCAGGAAAGTCAAGCATTTTGTTGTGCGGCCTAGGTTGCTGTGTAAATATACAGGCGTGAGGTTATCCGGAGCCTCTAGGTTTGCTGCTGTGACGTTGTCTACTTGATGCGCAGCGGAATTGGAAAAGTAGAACTAATGCCTGGAAGGCATGATCCGGCAGAGCAGTCAGCTATGAGGAACGCATTACCACCGCAGTGCCCACATGAATCCACCAGCCTCTCTTTCTGGGAGGTGGGTTATGTCTGAGATGATCCTTCTGGACTTCAATGCGGTTAGCCGCAAAGTCGGATTGAGTCGTAAAACTATCTACTGCCGTATCCGAGAGGGTGACTTCCCGAGACAGGTGAAGATAGGCCGAGCAAGCCGCTGGCTTCAGCACGAAGTCGACGACTGGATAGCCAGTGCAGCTGCAGCGAGATAGTAAAGAGGCCGGTCATATGACCGGCATTTTTTTGCCTGAAAGGATCATAGGACTTTTGATCCTATGATCGCTTCTACAGTGCTGGTCGGAGGAATATGGTGTCGACCGTTTGAACCAGAATCAGTATCAACGGTTGGCCACTACCTGCATCGTTCTGCGTAGATCTAGCTCATGCTTATTCGCGCGTTAGCCTGATTTGAGCGCTGGGGATCAAGGAGTATCAAATGTTTCGTAGACCCATTCACGATGAGGTCATGGGCCTGGCTTCACGCCTTGCGGATAAATGCCATCCGCAAGTGGCGCAGAAGCATGCAGACGAGTTGGCTCGGTATGCGCGGCTGACGTCGGCCTGCACTGCCCTGGAGTCTTTTAGTGGGTGCCGCCCCAGAATGGATGACGATGCTTTTGATGTGCTTGCCAGGCGCCGCTCGCAGGTGGCGGATCTTATCGCGCATGCGAACTTGCACGCCTATGAGCAGGAAGCGCCTGAAGGGCTTTACTTGGCAATACCCTTCTTTTCGCGGTGCTCGGATAAACAGCCAGTCTGGTTGTTGAATCGCACTGCTCAGTCTGTCACTTATCTGCGGAGGCAGTTGTATGCATACGCAAGCACGGACGATGGTATTGATGAGTACCAAACCGCTGGCAATGCCTTTGCTGATGGTATTGCCGCGTCTTCAGTGATCGAACCGTGGGGCGGGCTTCAGATTGACGACTACTCCATGAGTTTTGATGGCGACTTCGTTAGCAATCGTCGAGTTATTCTGCTGATTGATGGCGTACGCAGTGAGTGGTTTACCAGTATCTCGAAGCTGGGTGGTTACCTTTGGGATGAAGCGCTGCATGGGTTGCATGCGTTGAAGAAGGTGAAGGAACTCTGAGTGTATGTTTGGGGCTGTGGACTATAGGATTTTCAGTTCTTCCGATGCACAAACTGCAGGTGTGCCGGTTCCTTTGGTGCAGGTCAGCTTGGGCGAGGCGGGAGCTCAATATGGGCCCGGTGCATCCGGTGAAGTCTTCGTGCGAGGGCCGAATGTCTTTCAGGGCTATCTCACTGCGGAAGGTGTTGTTGGTAATCCCGAAGGAGGATGGTTTGCTTCAGGTGATCTGGGGGAGGTGACGGCGAATGGTGAGCTGAGGATAGTCGGACGTGCAAAGGACGTGATCATCCGGAGCGGCCACAATATCGACCCGCAGATGATCGAGGAGGCTGCCCTTGGGGGGCTGTTTGCCTGGTTCATCTGGGCAAATTTCTATGCCCCCTGGTGGCGACTGGTCGATGATCGTGTCATCAAGGCACCCTCTGCGTTGCTCTCGATCCTTGAGGATTCTGCGGAGCTAGAAATGCACCGCGACAGCGAGGGGCAGCAGTGGACGAGATTTGTCCGTTTCAGTGCTGATTGCCCGATTTGCAGCGGGCGGGTGCTTCTGATGCCGGGTAAGCCTGATCAGGCGCTACCCATCGTCGGGCGCTGCATCGAGAGCCCCTACACACACGTATACAGTTTCGATCGGGTTAGGCTCTCAGGCACTTATCTCGGCTGTGAAGTCCCTATGGTGTAGAAGGGGGAGTTTTGCCAGGCACATATCCAGGGTCGACCGATGATCTTGGCGCTGAGCCAGGGGCATAGTGAATCGCCCCTCATTAAGTAGTTACTCGATAGCCTCTTGGGCTGGATATGACCGGCAGCTCTCGGCCAAAAGCAGCCATTAGCCAGCCAGACATGTAGGTGTCCGCTGATACAGAGTTGACGTATTCGTGCCCCCTATTGGTTGATGCGTCGACGGAGCGCACAAAAAAGTCACCATTCACAGGAGCTTTAGCGCTGAATCTTCAGGTGAGCCAAAAATTGAATCGGGGGAGCCCAACGCCCCTAGCGTGAGTTGGGCTGGCGCATGAGAGTATTCATACCGTACGGGAACAGCATGCTGCCCGTGGAATAAGTGTGAAGTCTCAGCGCTGTGGCATGCCCATATGCTGCTGATGCTGCATCATCTGATCCATCATCATCTGTTGCATGCCCATGTACCTGTCCATCATGTATTGATGCTGCTTCATCTGCTCAGGCGTCATCTGGGAGTAGTGGCTGCCCATTTGATCCCAGCCCATCATGTGGCCCCCACCCATCATCTTACCGTTACCCATCATGTGGCCACCGCCCATCATCTGACCGTCACCCATCATGTGACCGCCCTGCATGCCCCCTCCGCAGCACCCCATCATTCCGCCGCCACGCATTCCGTTCATCATGTGCATTCCTTGCTGCATCATGGTTTGGTGCTCTTGCATCAGTTTCTGACGCTGTGCAGGGTCGCTAGCTTTCTGAATTTGGTTCATTTGCTCCTGCATTTTCTTCAGGTTTTCTTGTGCCTTCGCCATCTCTTGATCAAATTGCTCAACGCTCATTGGCTGCTGTTGAGCCTGGCTGGTGGCACTGGAGTCCTGCTGCGCAAAGGTTAAGGCCGGAAAAAGCGCAGCCGCCAAAGCGAACGCGGCGAGTTTTGGTGCTTTCATTGCTCAGTTCCTTGCAGGTGAAAGTGGGTCGTGGGGTGAGTCACCAGTAGCCAATATAGACCTCGAAGACGGGTGTAGCCTGATGCAGGTCAAAAGTTGACCCCGTACCTGCTTCAGGTTGTATTAAAGCTGCCCCGACCACGGAGGTTGCCTGGGGGAGCGAATTTTCAGTGGCCAAGAGGTATTGCTCTCTAGGTGAGCAGCCCTGTCTGGGCATGGCGTGCTTCAGTGGCTAAAGCCTTTTGCCGCCAAAGCTGCCCAGCGGCGCTGACGGTGGGCGTAAAACAGGCGCGCAAAAAGCCACACGAACGGGGTGAGGATGCCGGCCTCGATAGTCACGCGATCTCGGTAAAGCGTTCCGCCACTCACTTCTTGAGCCGTAATGACGTGATCCCACTTGGTGATTAGCGGGCTATAGCCGTTGTCTCTGAGCATGAAGGTCTGAGCGTTTTCCGTCTGCGGGTAGGTAATCACAATCGCCTGACGGCCAATGGGCAGTACGCCGAATAGCTTCAGCTTGACCCAGTAGGTGCCCTCGCTCCAGGTATCAGGAAACTCAGCCGGAGCCAGCGGGCTGAAACTCAATAAGGGTGAAGCAACCTGACGCAGCAGGCGTGGTGTGCGCACCTGGGCGATCACCTCTGCAAGTGTGCACGGCAGCTGGGTGGCGAGATCGACTTGCATGGACACAATCACCGACTGGATGGGTTTTGCTCATCGCTCGCAAGCAAGGCCTGGAGTTCTTCAGGAACCGGCATGGGCTTGAACGCGCTGACTCTGGAGCGGCCTGTATTGCCGAGGGGCACCCAGATTTTGGAGAACAACAAGGCCGCGAAAATGCGCGGTATTTGCCCGGCCACCTCGCGATAATCGCCAATCTGCCAACCGAGCGTGAGCATCAGCCAGTGTGACCTAGCGTGCAGCAAGGGCTGGCGTTGAGTCAGGATGTGTGCGCGCTCCAGCCATTCAAAGGCATCGGTATTACGTCTCTCCTGCATGGCGTGCTCGGCCTGTTGAAAGGCTTGTTCAATTGCCAGTTGCAATGCTGCTTTCATCTTCAATCCTCCGTTCCTACTTTTTAAGCAGGCGCAGGCCGTTGAACACCACCAGCAGGCTGACGCCCATGTCGGCAAAGACGGCCATCCACATCGTCGCCTGCCCCGTTAGGGTAATGGCGAGAAACAGGGCCTTGATCCCTAACGCCAGCACGATGTTCTGCTTGAGGATGACGGCGGTCTGTTGGGATAGGCGGATGAAGGCCGGGATCTTGCGCAGGTCGTCATCCATCAAGGCCACATCCGCAGTTTCGATGGCCGTGTCCGTGCCGGCGGCGGCCATGGCGAAGCCGATTTCGGACTTCGCCAGCGCAGGCGCATCGTTGATGCCGTCGCCCACCATCCCAACAACGTAGCCGCGCGCCTGCAATGCTTCAACGGCCTGCAATTTGTCGACTGGCAGGAGATTGCCGCGTGCTTCGTCGATGCCCACCTGCTGTGCGATGGCTTCTGCGGTGTGCGGGTTATCGCCAGTCAGCATCGTGGTCTTCACACCCAGCGCATGAAGCTCCTCGATTGCCTGGCGGCTGGAGTCCTTGACGGTATCGGCAACGGCGAACAGGGCAATGGCACGCTGCGGATTGCACAACACCACCACTGTTTTGCCTTGGCGTTCGAGACGTTCCAGCGTCGTTTCCAGCTCGGGTGAGCAGAGGCCAAGCTCTTCCACCAGACGGTGGTTACCCAGGTGGAAATCCATGCCTTCAATGGTGCCCCGTACACCTCGACCCGGCAGGGCTTCGAATCCCTCAACGGTAGCGAACATCAGGCCATTCTCAGTGGCGTGCTTGGCTATCGCTTGCGAAACCGGGTGATCAGAGCGACTGGCGAGGCTGGCAGCATGAGTGCGACAGAGTTCTGAGTCCTGTTCAACCAGTGGCATGTAATCGGTTTGCACGGGTTTGCCATGGGTAATGGTTCCGGTCTTGTCGAGGGCCAGGAAGCCAAGCTTGCCGCCAGTTTCCAGATAAACGCCGCCTTTGATCAGGATGCCTTTGCGTGCAGCCGCAGCTAAACCACTGACAATGGTGACAGGTGTCGAGATGACCAAGGCGCAAGGGCAGGCAACCACCAGCAGTACCAGGGCACGGTAGATCCAGTCGTACCAGGGCTCGGCCATGAAGAGTGGCGGCACAATGGCGATAGCCAGGGCGAATAGGAATACGACAGGGGTGTATACCTTGGCGAATTGATCGACAAAGCGCTGGGTCGGCGCGCGTGAACCCTGCGCCTCTTCGACCGCGTGAATGATACGTGCCAGCGTGGTGTTGGCTGCGGCGGCCAGGACTCGGTATTCCAGGGAGCCGGCTTCATTGATGGTTCCCGCAAAAACCGGATCGCCGATGGTTTTCTCTACGGGCAGGCTTTCCCCCGTGATGGGCGCTTGGTTGATGGTGGAGTTGCCGGCAGTAACTTCGCCATCGAGACCGATTCGTTCGCCCGGTCGAACCCTGACCAATGCGCCTACGGCGATGGTTTTAACGTCAACTTCCAGCCATGTGCCATCGACCTGCTGCACCGTGGCGCGCTCTGGCGTCAGATCCATCAGGCCACGGATGGCATTGCGAGCCCGATCCAGCGACTTCGCTTCGATCAACTCGGCGACAGAAAAGAGGAACATGACCATGGCCGCTTCTGGCCATTGCCCAATCAGCACCGCACCGGTCACAGCGATACTCATCAACGCATTGATATTCAGGTTGCGGTTCTTCAGCGCGATCCAGCCCTTTTTATAGGTCGTCAGGCCGCACAGCAGAATGGCGAGCAGCGCCACGCCAGCCACAGCCCAATCTGGCGCAAGCTCGGCAAAGTGGATCACTTCCGCCGATAAGGCGGCCACCCCCGAGAGCGCCAAGGGCCACCAGGCTTTCTTGTGAGGGGTGCCTTGCTCTTCTTCACGTGCTGTTGCTGAACCCTCAACCACTGGCGTGAAACCAAGCTCGCGAATCGCTGCCAGTGCTGCTGGCAGCGCTTCTGCTGTGTGGCTGAGCGTCAGTACACGTTGAACCAGGTTGAACTCCAATGCACTGATACCGGGTAGCGAGGTCAGCTTGTCGCGGATCAGCTTTTCTTCAGTTGGGCAGTCCATCTGTTCGATTTTGATGCGGGCTTGCCCTTCAGCAGATAGCGGTTCTGCCTGCATTCCCAGGGACGAGATCGCCGCTTCGATAGGCGCGGTCGACGGCAAGCTGTGCCATACCCCAAGAATCCGATTGATCAGGTTGAAGTCGAGCTTATCTATGCCTGCGAGCTTGCTCAGTTTGTCCTGAATCAGCGTCTGCTCGGTAGGGCAGTCCATTTGCGCAATGCGGAAGCTGCTGAGCCTGGAGCCGGTTACGGCATTTACTGCTGTCGCCGCTGTGGCAGAGCACTTGCTTGCTTCGTTGGCGTCACAGCAGACATCCTTTGAAACCGCTTCAGGTTTGTATTCGTCACCGCAGCAGCCAGCCATGAAGGTATCCTCGTTGAACAGTTGTGTAGAGTGAACACCCTAAAGCCACTACAGGGTCAAGCGTTTGCTGAAGAGGTAATTCATGAAGATTGGAGAGCTGGCCAAGCTTGCCGATTGCCAGGTTGAAACGGTTCGCTATTACGAGCGCGAGGGGCTGTTGCCGGCTCCGGCCCGTAGCGAGGGTAATTACCGCCTTTACAGCAGTGAGCACCTTGAGCGGCTTACGTTCATTCGCAACTGCCGAACGCTAGACATGACCCTGGACGAGATCAGAAGCCTGCTGGCGCTGATGGATCGGCCAGAGGGGAACTGTGAGGGTGTGAATAGCTTAGTGGATGAGCACATTGAGCATGTGCAAGCGCGCGTGACCAGTCTGCTGGCCCTGCAACAACAGCTGATTGAGTTACGACACCGCTGTTCCTCTGAGCGCGGCGTAGATGAGTGTGGAATCCTCCAGCGCCTGAATACCACTGGCGGTGTCAGTGCGCTTCCGGATGATGGCCACACCCATGTTGGGAAAAGCCACCGCCACTAAACATGCGCCACCACCTGCCATGCGAGGCACGCTACATGGCAGGTGGTGAGTCTGGCTCAGCTGTATGCAGACGGTTAGCGCTTATTTGCTTTGTTCGACTTCAGCTTTGACCAGATCATTCAGTGGCTGCGCGCCGAAACTCAATAGCGGCTTGCCATTCACAAAGAACGTAGGTGTCTGGCGCACACCAGCCGCCTGGGCATCCTGAGAGTCCCTTTTCAGCGTCTCGGTGATATCGGCAGCCATCATCTCTGCACGGGCCTTCTCCACATCCAAGCCTGCCGCTTCAGCAGCCTCCCAGGCCTTCAGCACCTGTGGGTCACTGTGCCATTGCGGTTGCGCCACCATGAGTGCTTCCAGAACAGGCTCGAAGACCCCCTGCTTGCGTGCAGTTTCGAGGATTCTTGCTGCTGTTTCAGAGCCTTCATGGAAGAGGACGTAACGCAGCACCAGGCGCACATCGTTCGGGTTCTCAGCCAGGATCTGTTTCACTACTGGAAAGAAGGCGCGGCAGGCCTCGCAGGACGGATCGAAGAACTCAACGATGGTTACGGGCGCATTGGCGGTGCCGATAACGGGCGAATGGAAGCGCACCAATGAGCTAGCGACTGGAGCAACTGGCGGAGTCTCTTCACTGGCCGAATATCGATCATAAAAGAACGCCGCAGCAGCGAAGCCGAGCGCAGTAAGAATGCTGATCACGAGGACGATTGCACGTCTGCTCATAGGGAAGACCTCCGACGGATGAGAACAAGAAGAACAGCGATAAGGGTGAATGCGACCAGCGAAAGCAGTGGCAGAGGGACGCTGCCGAAAATCGTCATGTCAGCGCTGGAGCAGGACGGGCCTGCCCCACAGGGCTTGATGCTCTCTGGTATGGCCCCGAAGTAGAGCAGGCTGTGGTAGAGCGCGATGAGCCCGCCCACGACGGTAACCGGCAACGCATAACGCCAGACGCCGAAATCCGAGGTGTAGCAACCAACGGCCAGAATCACGACCAGTGGAAACATGAATGCGCGCTGGAACCAGCAGAGCACGCAGGGCGTTTTGCCCATGACCTCGCCGATGAACAAGGCGGCTAAGGTCGAAACCAACGCAATACCCCAGGCCATAAGCAACAGGCTCCAGGGGCTGGGAAAGCGAGTGTTTGTCTCTGTTTCCATCATGGTTGATATCTACCCTCTACAGAGGTGGGTGGCACGGGAACTACCGCCGACGCGATATCGTTCGTGGTGACGTCTTGAGCCAGTGCATCTGCCATGCCCACGAGCATCAGCACGATAGCGAGCAGTAATAAGCGCATCGGGCGGCGCAGGTGCGCAAACAACGCCCCAGGCTCGCGCGGAGAAAGCGATTGCATAAGTTGATCCTGGATTGCAGTGGTCTTTAGCCGCAGTGCGGCTTTGTTTAGATCACGCGGCTGGATCGCGGAGGGCGCTCAATCAAGTAGACCGGGCGAGTTGGTGCGGCTTGATCCGGCAGGGTAGCCAGGATGTTGCTTTCTGCCTGGGCTGGCAGGATAAGCAGCGGCCCAAGGTAAGGGGTCTCGTGCACATGGTCGGCAGTCATCGGCGAGTGCCGGTGACCTGCACAAAAGACGCAAGAGGGGGCTGCCTCTGTCAGCAAGCTGCTGTGCGTTGACTCGCTCTTGAATCCCGCTTGCGGCTCTGCACCAACCAACAGGGAAGACATATGCCAACCCATGACCAGCAGCAATGCCATGCTCAGTGTAAGCACTACTTGGATTGTGACCTTACGCCTGGGCATCGGGATGATGTCGATATGTATAGTGGTGGGAGGTATTTGCTCCGACCCTCATTGGTATGAAGATACGGTTGCCGTACGAATTGCTCCGCAATGAGACCATTCTCGGGGAGTAGGCACAAGCACCATGGCGATACCTGTGCGGCTTAGGTGGGGCGGGCTAGGATGCATGCTGGAAAAATCAGTGCTTCCGTTTTTGGCCAATGATCGAATTTTCAGGGTGCCCAGTTTGGGTCGACCTTGCCCTTTTTGACCTGCAAGTACAGGCCTGAAGCAGCCATTGATGAATGACCATTGGCCGTTAGCGCTGCTTGCCTTATCCCTAGCTAACCATCCTTGTCCTCCCTAACGCGGAGAGCAAACCATGACTTTGAGTGAACCATGACAAGAGATGCACTAGAGCAGAACCAAGTACCGATCTACTTCGTAGCAGTGATTGTCGCGGCGATTGGCGGCTTGCTGGCTCCGAACACCGCCCAGGGATTGTCGGTCTTGGTCACGCCCACCATCGCTGTTCTGATGTATGCGATGTTTCTTCAGATTCCGTTCCTGAACCTTAAAGATGGCATGCGCAACAAGCCCTTCATGGCTGCGCTCCTAGTCGCCAATTTTGTTTTGATTCCTCTCCTGGTTTGGGGGCTGACCCGCTTCTTGGATGGACATCCCGCCATCCTGATTGGCGTGCTATTGGTGTTACTGACGCCCTGCATCGATTACGTGGTTGTGTTCACCCACATTGGCCGGGGTGACTCACGCCTGATCCTTTCGGCGACGCCGATTTTGCTGTTACTTCAGCTTGCTCTTTTACCCCTCTACCTGGGGCTTATGCTGAGTGATACTTCGGGGGTGGTCGTGTCGATAGGCCCCTTTGTCGAAGCCTTTCTGGCACTCACCATGGCCCCGCTGATCCTGGCACTGCTGACAGAAGCATTGGTAAAGCGCTCCGCAGCGGTGAAGACATGGGCTGATGCTTGGGCCTGGTTACCTGTGCCGGCCATGGCGGCGGTGCTCATAGCCGTGGTCGGCTCGCAGATTGCTCCCGTAGTGAATGAGATCGGCAGGCTTGCTCCCGTACTGCCGATCTACATCGCCTTTGCCTTCTTGGCTCCCGTAATCGGTGCACTGGTCTCCAAGGTGTGCAAGCTGCCTGTGCGGTCGGCAAGGGCTGTGATCTTCAGCAGCTCGACGCGCAACTCACTGGTGGTGCTGCCCCTTGCATTAGCGCTGCCTGAACAGCTGCGGGGGCTCGCCGCCGCTGCGGTGATTACCCAGACCCTTGTCGAGCTGGTTGCTGAACTGGTCTATGTCCGGGCTGTGCCAGCGTTTCTTTGCCGTGATCGTGCCGAGACTAGCGAACCGCTCAACGGCTGAACCTGCTCCGGGTTGGTCACGTGACATCGATAGCGGACGTAGGACAACATCTTGTTGCGGATGTCTGCTTTTGGCCCAGACTGTGTAAAAACGCAGCGGGTGATGGATAGCTGGATATTGGATTGTTTTAGCGGCGCCCAGAGGCCCTACGGACTCCTGGTGTGTCGATCCGAGTCATTCAACCGATTCGGGCAAGTGTGGCTCCGCGATGCTTGGTGACGAGTTCAACGAGCTGCCAGTGGGGTTTCAGGCCCTCATTGCGGCCATCAGCGCACTATTGCCCAGCAGGTTCAGCACCCGTTTGAAGTTGTAGGCGAGCACATGCAGGCTCATTTCCGTGCTCACCCGGTCGAGCGTCTTGGTGAGAAAATGAGTGGCGCCCATCCAGGCCTTCAACGTGCCGAACGGATGTTCCACCGTCTGACGGCGGATGCGCATCATCTCCGGCGCCTGATCTAGACGGGACTGCATCGCGTCGAGCACCGACTCGTGCTCCCAGCGACTCACCCGCCGCTGTGCGCTCGGCGTGCACTGATCTTTCAACGCACAACCTTGGCAGTGCGAACTCCAGTAACGGTGCAGTTTCAGGCCTTTCTCAACCGTCGAGAAACGCCAGACCAAGCGTTCTCCGGCTGGGCAACGGTACTCGTCATGGGCCGCGTCATAGATGAAATCATCGCGACCAAAGCGACCAGCTGCTGCGGCGGCCGATGTCTTGGCCTTGGGCACGAAGGTGGTGATGCCTACTTCGTGGCAGGCGAGGATTTCCTCACTTTTGAAATACCCCCGGTCGGCGACCACCGACAGTGATTCCACGCCCATCGCGTCCCGTGCCTGCTTGGCCATGGCACTCAATTGGTCGCGGTCGACGCCGTTGTTGGTGACCTCGTGCGTCACGATCAGGTGATGCTTCGTATCGACCGCAGCCTGGACGTTGTAGCCAACCAAGCCGGTGCCGCGAGTCATCATCGAGCGGGCATCTGGATCGGTCAGGGAGATCTGCTTGTCCGGGGCGGACTCAAGCTGAGCCCCGATATCTCGCAGTTCCTGCATCTTGGTTTTAAGGGCGGCAATCTTGCTGTGCAGGCGCTCTGCCTTGGCCTGTGCCACTACGGGTTCCTGTCGGTCGGCGGTATCTAGCGCTGTCAGGTAGCGGCTGATGCTGGATTCGATCTCCTCCATCCGACGTTGCAGCTTGGCACTGGTGAAGTTGCGGTCACGATTGTTGACCGCCTTGAACTTGCTGCCGTCGATGGCCACCAGCGCCTCGGCAAACAGACCGAGCTGCTGACACAGCACCACGAACTGCCGACAGACGCCGCGGATTGCCTTGCCGTTATCCTTGCGGAAATTGGCGATGGTCTTGAAGTCCGGCATCAAACGCCCGGTCAGCCACATCAGCTCGACGTTGCGCTGAGCCTCTCGCTCAAGGCGGCGACTGGATTGGATGCGATTGAGGTAGCCGTAGATGTAGATCTTCAGCAAGTCGGCAGGATGGTAGGCAGGCCGACCAGTTTCAGCCGGGATGACGCCATCGAAACCCAGTTGGCCAAGATCGAGTTCATCGACGAAAACATCGACCACCCGCACCGGGTTGGTGTCCGTCACGTAGTCATTCAGGCTCTCGGGAAGCAGTGTGCTTTGGCCTCGATGCTCTCCCTGGATAAAGCGCTTCATCTGCATCCCCCGCTGATTTGAATCCATCAAATCACAGCAAGGTCGATGCCAGCGTTTTTACACAGCCTGGGCCGATTCCAGCCTGTTGCAATCAGTATTGGATATGGCCGTCTGCTTTCGCCCACGGGCGATAGCTATCCTTTTTGATGGTTTGGGCCCGTTGAGGGGCCTGGAAGCCAGCCACGAGTAGCGGCTTGAAATTCAATCAGGCCAATCACCCTGCCGTTTCCGTACCGTGGAGGACTCTTGGGTTTTCGTACCCTGGACAGGTCAATGCCCTCTGCAGGTCTGATGTGGCTTTTTCGGTCTGCGCCAGAGCGCCCATCGCCATAGACGCTGATCGATTCTGTGGACTGATGCCCCATGATGTACGCCATGGTTTCCGGATTTTCTCCAGACGCTTTCAGAATCGAGCCGATCTGATGTCGGAAGCTCTTTAGCGTTGGATGCTTTTTGCGTCTAGACCAGAGACTCCGGCATTCCCTGCGAAAGCGGTCTCTGATAGCAGTGTTGGTGCGTTGGCACTTCGACATCCTGTGAGCAGCCCACTCAATCAATTTCAAAATGCGGGGTTTCTCGATCACCAGCGTTCGGTCAGCACCACGGTGCAGCTCTGCGGATTTTTTGCCACCGCAGATATGCACCAAGTTGCCGGTGCAGGTGCTGGAGCAGGTTCGTGCCTTGCAGCCGCAAGGGGCTGTATACCCATGGAGCATTGATGGGCAAACGCCGATTCACCCGTCCAGTTTGTCTCATGCGGTGAGCGAGTGGTTTGCGACTGAGCATGCCAAGCTGGATGGCCAACCCGTGCCGAAATTTACCCCGCGTGATATCCGGCGCACGTGCACGCAGTTCATGCAGCGCAACGGTATCAAGGATTTCGATAGTGACGCTTTGCAGTCACACGGGCAAACAGGCGTTGTCGTAACGCACTACCGCAATAACCCTGAAGCGAAATTGCCTCAGATGCGCCCGACCATGGAGGCCTTCGATGCCGCGCTTGGCCGCCTGCTCGATAGTTCTGATGAGGATGAGCATCAAGCTGAGCAGCTAGATTTGTTCGAAATTGGATAAGTTTCAGAAAAGTCAAGTATTTTGTTGCGCAGCCTATGTTGCTGTGGAAATATACAGGTGTGAGGTTATCCGGAGCCTCTAGGTTTGCTGCTGTGACGTTGTCTACTTGATGCGCAGTGGAATTGGAAAAGTAGAACTAATGCCTTGAAGGCACGATCCGGCAGAGCAGTCAGCTATGAGGAACGCATTACCACCGCAGTGCCCGCATGAATCCACCGGCCTCTCTTTCTGGGAGGTGGGTTATGTCTGAGATGATCCTTCTAGACTTCAATGCGGTTAGCCGCAAAGTCGGATTGAGTCGTAAAACTATCTACTGCCGTATCCGAGAGGGTGACTTCCCGAGACAGGTGAAGATCGGTCGAGCCAGCCGCTGGCTTCAGCACGAAGTCGACGACTGGATAGCCAGTGCAGCCGCAGCGAGATAGTAAAGAGGCCGGTCGATTGACCGGCGTTTTTTTGTCTGCTTGGAACGTAGGATTTTCAGTCCTACTGTCTACACATTTAATTTCTCCAGCTTCATGATCGTAGTCGGTGTGGCCGACCTACAGGCAAGGTCAGCTACGAGCTGAGATCATAAGCTGTGGTAGTCGACTATGGCCGGCATCCAGTCTGATGCGGCAGGCTCAAAGCATCCAGTAGCGGGCATTGGCTCTATCTCCGATGCAACCCGGTGCAGAAAAGGGCGCGGCTAGGAAGTGGCCATTTGCCATGAATCTGGATAGTCTCGTACCCGTACTATGGCTAAGGATAATGTTGTAGTGGCTTGTTGCCATATTGCCCGGTGGTATGGGCTGAGGAGAGGGAATTGAGGATAACGAATCCGCCCCAGGCAAGGGACCTGATGGCGACCGCACGAAGTTTTGGTAACTACGACCTAGCGGCAGCTCTCGCGGACTTAATCGACAATAGCATCAAGGCCAAGGCCTCTCGGGTGGATATCTCGTTCGAGCCCGAGGAGAGTGATGTTGTCGTAAGGATCCGTGACGACGGGACTGGCATGGACTTGGAGACGCTAAAGATCGCCATGCGCCCCGCCAGTGCCAATCCACAGGATGAGCGGGAGCCCGACGATCTTGGAAGATTTGGCTGGGGACTGCTCGGTACTGGCCAAGGTCTTCGCCGCATTTGGTAATCGCCTACTCGAGCAGAACGTCAGGACGTACCTGCAGGCAAAGACCGGTGTCAACAAAGGCATTCTGCGCACCATCGCGGAAGAGCCCGGGATGTTCTTTGCGTACAACAATGGCGTAACGGCTACGGCGTCCTCCGTACAGACGCGAAGGCTCCCCAGCGGTGCATTGGCTATTTCCCACATCAAGGATTTCCAAGTTGTAAACGGAGGGCAAACCACTGCGTCTCTGCTCTATGCTCGCGATGGTTTGGGCAGGAACCTTGATCATGTTTACGTTCAGGTCAAGCTGTCCGTAGTGGAGGAGGATCGGTTAGCCGATGTGGTTCCCCGAATCTCGGCGATTTTCAAGGTAGTTGTCGCGTGAGCGTGTCACGCTGCCTTTGATGTTTGCTGCAGTACCGCTTCCCGCTCCGGGTTCAGGCACACGATTGG
>NZ_SCFY01000005.1 GCF_007049795.1 Ectopseudomonas mendocina | reverse complement strand
GGTAGACTTATCCACAGTTGCTGGTAACAAAATCAGCAATCCGCCCTGGGTCAAATTTCAATCGGCAGGGTGGGTCAATTTTCCATCAGCGCCAACAATTAGAGTCAAAATGCCGAAGATGGACATTAATTCCGATCAAGAAGCGACATTTGAAGCGCCCACAATCTGCTTGTACCCCCTGATTTTGATGGGGGGGAAGCGACACTAAATGTGCCCGCCGACAGACCTGTTGTAGGTGGGGAAGATTTAGTTCTCTAGCCCTTCCCTGAAGAGTCCCGGCCTACCGAAAGGTGAGCCGGGACTTTTCATTAGCGCTATGTGGCTACTGGTAAATGGGGTGTGGCGCCGCAGTCAGGGAGCACTTGGTCGGTGTATTACTGGCGGTGCGCCAACCCGCTTGCCAAACGGCGGTTGTCCTGTCACTGTAAATACGATTGTCATTACAGTGAGGACAGCACCATGGCGTCCATCAATATCCGCATCGACGACGAGCTTAAAGTCCGGGCTTACCGGGAACTGGAAAAGCTCGGCGTCACCCCTTCTGAGCTGATGCGCCAAGCCCTGCAATACGTGGCCGAGCGCGGGCAGCTGCCTTTCCGTCCGGTACTGATGACCGAGGAAGATGAAGCCCTGATTGCCACGGTGCGTGAGCGCATTGCTGCTCCGCAGCGCGTGAAGGTCTCGCTGGATGATCTATAGCCTCGAATTCGATGCACGAGCACTGAAGGAGTGGCACAAGCTGGGGGATACCGTCCGCGAACAGCTCAAGAAAAAGCTCGCGGAGGTGCTGGTCAATCCGCGGGTCGAGGCGAATCGCCTTCACTCGCTACCCGACTGCTACAAAATCAAGCTGCGCAGCAGTGGTTATCGCTTGGTCTATCAGGTGATCGACCATGAAGTGGTGGTATTTGTCGTCGCGGTGGATCGACGTGACCGTGAGCAGGCTTACCGCAAGGCCGCTGAGCGGCTTAAATAGCGCCCTCGCAAAGGAAAGCTTGGCTATGTCTTGCCATCTAGCGTCGCTGTTTCTTCTCGCGCTTACGCCACGCCGCGCGCTGCCCTCGTACTTCCACCATGGCTGATAGCATCGCGCGGTAGCGCTTACTGTTGAGCGTCAGCAAGGTAGCCAACGACAGCAGCAGACCGATGGAGTACAGCAGATCAGGCGCTCGCCTGCCCCAGTGTCCGATGACCACCAGTATGCAGACCACCATGGCTGCGACGATCAACCATATCGCCCAGGGACGACCGCGAATCACCAGGAAATTGGCCAAGCACAGGTAAATCGACATACCTATGTTGGTCATCACCATATAGAAACCAAAATCAGCCTGGGCGGGGAGATAAAGCTCAAGCAGCAGATAAAGGCTTATCGCGAGAGCAAAAAGGGCTAGGTAGAAGGCGCTGATGAATATTGGAAAATGTCGACGCAATATCGTGAGGAAATCGAGTTCCTGGCTCACTCCGCTAGCTCCTCGTATAGGCCTATGGCGTAGGTTTGTACCATGCCGCTGCCGAGCAGGCCGGTTCCGACGCTCAGCGCATCTCTGATATTGATTGCCAGCGCAGAAGATATCTCGCTGGTACTGAAACGCTTAGGTAGCTCGCCGCTGCGCTGTAGCGACTTGCGCAGGGCGGGAGTAAGTGCTGGATTACGGTTTTCCAGAATCTCGTTGGTCAGGCGTCTTCGTTCCTGACGGCTCAGCCCTCTCAGACTCTGGTGCCAGCTACGCCCGGTCATGGCCTTGCGCATGTTCATTACACGCACGACGGTGGCTCCTGTCGATGCCACTCCGGCCAGCGAAACGACATCCAAGGCTCTGGACATATTCTGGTACCACTCTTCGCTGTCCAGCTCGTCGTTGCGTGTCGGGTCGTTGACCTCGTTGAGGACTCGCATCGTTCCGATACCGCACTGTGCGGTTGAAGCAGCAGCTGCGCTAACGCCAACCGCAGCGATCACCAGGCTCGCTCCCCCGGTGAACGGCACGATGGCTGTGCCTCCGATGATCGCGATCCAGCCCAGCACCGCGCCGGCACACGCCAGGCTGGTATTGACGCTCTCGGCCACCAGCCGCGATTCACGCGGGTTGGACTGCACCTGCTGGACGAACTGTTGCGGCGATACGTTGCGCTGGGCTTCACGGATGAT
The DNA here is from genome assembly GCF_007049795.1 of Ectopseudomonas mendocina. Lineage (GTDB taxonomy): Bacteria > Pseudomonadota > Gammaproteobacteria > Pseudomonadales > Pseudomonadaceae > Aquipseudomonas > Aquipseudomonas mendocina_D. The sequence continues at coordinate 249,581 of NZ_SCFY01000005.1, read as the reverse complement.
GATGCGCTTGGGTCTGATGCTGCAGATAGGCGTGAACTCGCGCAGCGTCACCGAATTGAACTTGGAGTCGATGTACACCACGCCTGCACCTGAGATGGCAGGGTCTGCGTCGATGGCGGCATAGAGCTTACGCAGGTCGATCATGGCTTCGATACGTTGCCGCGCCATCATCTGTGATGGGGTGTTTCTCAACCCGATCATGTAGTCGGACATTGGCCCTCCTTGGTCGAAATTCCGATAACCGCCGGCCCTACCCAAGAAGGAGAACCGGCGGAGTATTCGGTCAATTGCTTATCCGAAATGACTTAAACCGGGCAGGGAATCGGCGCCCAGTCGCCCATGTCCGGGTTGCTGCACATGCTGTTGACCTTGGTGGTACCGGCAGTCGCCACTTGCTGGCTCTTGGCCTTCTTGGCTTCGGCCTGTTGCAGGACCTGTTCGGTCTTGACCGCTTCGGCAGGCACCTTGGCCGGCTTCTTGGCGGGTGTCTTGGCGGCCGTGGCTACCTCGGTGCGTGCGACGCCGACATTCTTCAGGTCCGCCTCGTAAGCCTGGGTGTAGTTGCTCAGGTCTTCGCCGGCCTTGCCATTGACGGCAGTGATCAGATTGTTGGATTCGTTCAGGCCGGAAACAATTTCGGCCAGACGCTTGCGACCTTCTTCCTCGTTGACTGCACCGGACTTGCGCTGCTTCAGCAGGTTGCTGAATTCGTTCTGGTAGCAGCTTTGGGACGCTTCGGCATAGGCGATGCTGCGGTCGAAAGTACTGGCGCTGGCATTGATGTCGGTCGAGTAGGAGCCGATGCGCTGACGATCGTCACTGATCTGTTGTTGCTTGGTGGTGTAGTAGGCCGCTGCGCCACCGACCAGGGCACCGCCAGCAGCGCCGATGGCAGCGTTGCGCTTGCGATCTTCCTTGTCGGCAGTCAGTGCGCCGGCCAGTGCACCGCCTACCGCACCGAGTACGGCGCCGGTGGCCACCGAGCGGGTCAGGTTCGAATCGGTATCACGCAGGTGTTGAACCGGCTGGTAGCAACTTGGGTAATAGGTAACCTCGGTGCTTTTGCCGACACGGTTGACGGCGGAGGTGGAGCAGCCGCTGATCAGTACGGTCATCGAGGTGAAACCGATAGCTGCGAGTGTCAGAACGCGGCTACGAGGTTGCGAGGTGAGGTTCGTTTTGGATGGACGCATAGCTAGGCTCTCTCTGCTGGTGGTGGATTGTTGTTTGGATACAATGGCTGGCGTAGTCACGGCTGCGGCACCGCTTGCGTTTCCAGCAATTGCTTGAGGATCTGGGCCGGGTCGGCACGTTGTTGGGCGCGGTACAACGCGACGTGACTGACGAACAGAGTGGCGCGGTTGACCAGGCTGTTGCCGATCACCGGTTTACGTGCGAGTTCTTCCTTGATGCGCTGGAATTGCGCCTGGATCACCGCGTTGGTGTAGCGGGTACCGCTGGCCATGTTGTCGATATAGATCGCCACAGCGCCGTTTAGCGCCTTGGTGCCATTCTCGATGGCCCCGGCGAATATCTGCGCCGAGGCGGCATCATTGTTCTGCTGAGCCTGGCGTTGGCTCTGGCGCAGGTTGGTCAGGCGGATGTTGTAGTTGTTGATGGTTTCGGCCACCAGGGCGGCAGACTGGATCAGGTTGCCGGCGGCTTCTTCACGCTGGCGGGCGATCAGCGAGACGTTACGCTTGAGCTCTTCGTTGACCACACCAAGCTCTGCCTGCAGGCGCGGGTCGGTCGCGCTGGCGATGATGCTGTCCAGGCGTTGAGTCGGGTCCTCGGCATCGCCGATATCGTCGGTCAGGCCAGATAGACGTCCCTGTTTCTGCCATTGAGCGAACAGTTCGTCGTAGCGCGAACGCGGGGCGGACAATGCACCGATCGCCACGCGAAAACCGGTGGTCTCGTTGCGTTGCTCGCTGCCATCGGCACCGAACAGCGGGTATTCGCGGCGCATGCCGGTAAACAGCGTGCCCTCGCCTTCCAGGTAGTTGCCGCCCTTGACTACGAAGCCGCCATAAGTGCCTTGGCGGCGCCCGGCACTGACCAGCTGGAAAGACTCCTGCACCATCTCGGCTGCGTTGCCGATCACATCGAACAGCCCAAGCGGGTTGGCCTGCTTGGTGCCAATCGGCATCAGTCGGGGCGCCTGGCCGGTACCGCCGGCCACCTGGTTGAACACGGCCCAGTTAGCCAGCGGACCATCATCGTCACTGCCCTCGACCGGGCGGGGGAAAAGTCGTGATTCAAGTTCCTGGCGGCTGACCTGCGAGCCACCTCGAGCAGCGAACTCCCACTCCACTTCGGTGGGCAGGCGGACGAACGCCGCACCGCCCTCTTCTGCTTTACTGCCGCGACCACTGACAGGTAGCAGATCACGGTGATTGGCCAGCAGCCAGGCACTGTAGACCGCAGCGAAACGCTCAGCCTCGAAACGCGACAGTTTGACCTGGGGCAGTCGTCCTGCCGCGCTGGTGACCGGCGCACAATTCGGGCTCGGCTCACCACTGGCCAGTGCCTGAGCCTGGGCCATGACCTGAGCGTACTGGCGGGCAGTGACCTCGTACTTGCCGATGAAATACATCATCGGTTTCAGCGGGCTGCCGGCGTCGATCTTGGGCAGGCGCTCGGCGATCTGTTTCTTCCACTTCGGAGCCAGGTCCTGCAGGCTGAACTGGCCGTTGATGAAGTCGCGGCGATAGCCGGAGATGAAGGATTGCTTGTAGCCGGCTTCACCTTCGCCGAATGGATAGCCCAGGCTGACTTCGCGGTCATCCAGGCTGCCCTGAGTCAGGACATAGACATGGCGAAAGACCATCTCGCCACCGCAGGGCAGCGGCAGACTGACATCGCCCGGTAGGGGTTTGGGGTTGTCCAGCCTGGCCAATTGTTTCGCATCGAGTTCGCGTGGCGCCTCGGCCTCTGATTGCGCAGGTGCGGCGGGTGCGTTCGCCGCTGGTGGTTCATCGCCCGGCGAGCAGGCGGCCAGGGCGAGCGTGGCGAGTATCAGGGCGGAGGGAGCGAAACGACTGTCAGACATCACGAATTCCTTGAGAGGCGTCGATCCGGGCCACGCGCCGACCGCCCAGCGCAGCGGCAAGGGCGCTGGCCAGCAGGACGGCTCCGAGGGCCACCAGGTAGTGCTCGGGCAGCAGGCGACTGGCGTAATCGCCCGGCACCTGCACGAAAAGATGGTTGATACCGCCCTCTGCCAGTCGGTACAGCAGAGCTGACAGGACGCTGGCGAACAGGCCGCTGTACAGCGCTTGGAGAATCACGAAAAACAGTAGCGCGCCGCTGCCGAAGCCCAGCAAACGCAGCACGGCCAGTTCACGCTGCTTGCGCTCGATGGCAGCCAGGGTACCGGCGCTGGTGGCCGCCAACGCGCCCCCGAGAGCCAGGGTGGTGATGAGCCAGAACAACAGATCGAGATTGCGGCTCAGTGTTTGTACCTGGGCGATTTGCGCCGCCTGGGTCACGACCTGCACCTGCTGCGCGGCCAGGTACTGGCGCAGCGGCTCGACGTCTTCCAGCGCGCGTGCGTATAGACGAAAACCGGGATAGATACGCGACGCCTGTGTCGACGTTGCACCTGGCCAACCCAGTGCAGCCACTGCCAGGCCGTCGCGGTAATCCTCGACGGCCTCCAGCAGCGTCGCCTGCGCGAACAATGCATCGCGCTCGAAGGCCGCCAGCGGCAGCACAGCCAGCACTTGCAGGGTGGTCTGCTGCCACTGCAGGTCGTTGCCTCGCTGGCGACCGAAGCGCGCCTGCAACTGGCTACCTGGCGTGATCCCCAACTTATCCGCAGCGGTATGGCTGAGCACCACCTGTTGCAGCGCCTGTGGCACTGGCAGGTCCTGTAGCAGCGGATCACCGGCGGCAGTCGGCAGCATCTCCACGCTGACCCTCGCCTCCCCTGGCGCCACCTGCAGTTCGCTGGTAGCGGCGATCTGCCGAGTACGCGGGATGGCGAAGGCGACGTCCTCTCGTTGGCTCAGTGCCTCAATGAATTCTGCCTGCAGGCGTGTGCCGCCCAGCGGGATGATCTCGCGCACCGCAGGGTCGCGTTGCAGGCGTTCGGTAAGACTGCCGACCAGGCCATGCTTGAGGCCGAACAGCACCAGCAGCGGCGCGATCACCGCCACCAGGGCCAGCACGGCACATGCCGACAGACGCGTTTCGCGGCGGTAGTCCTGCCAGGCCAGGCCGGCGATCAGCAACGGGCGCATCAGGCGGCCTGCTCAAGATGGGCACTGACACCGCCGTCGGCGTCGCGGCGGCAGTGCATGCGCAGGATGCTCAGACCGGCGCGCTGCGCCAGCGCCTCGTCGTGAGTCGCCACCACGCAGGTGGCGCCGGTCTCTTCGGCCTGAGCGAGCAGCAGCTGCATGACCCGCTCGGCATTGAGTGGGTCCAGCGCCGCAGTAGGTTCGTCAGCCAACAGTAACTGCGGCCCGTGAGCCAGGGCTCGGGCACAACTGACGCGTTGGCGCTGGCCGATCGACAACTGCGCGGGATACTTGGCCAACTGCTCCTGCACATCCAGCGCTTGCGCCAAGCACAGTACCTGGCCGCTGTCCGCCATTCCGAGCATTTGCCGGGGCAGCGCGATATTGCTGCGCACATCGAGAAAGCCGAGCAGCCCGCCTGCCTGCAGCACGTACCCCAGATGCCGGCTGCGCAGCTGCGCCAGTTGGTTCTGCCGGCCCTGTCGCCACAATGTGGCGATATCGCTGACCAAGCCGGTCAACTCCAGGTCGAAGGTCTCGGCGGCATCCGGGGCCAGCACCAGGGCCAGCAGGTCGAGCAGTGTGCTCTTGCCACAACCGCTGGGGCCGACCAGTGCCACTCGCGCGCCGGCCTCCAGCTGCAACTGCTCGATGGCCAGGCTGTAGCGCTGCGCACCCTGGCCACGTTGCTTGAGGACCTGCTGCAGGCGAATCATCATGGCAGCGTCGACAGCGGTACACGGTACAGGGCGTCGCCCGGCTCGGCATTGCCGAAGCGCACCCAGTTGGCCATGTCATTGTGGAAGGTTTCGTAGAGGCGAATCTTCGACTCCAGCTCGTCGATGAAATCCTCCTGCTCGGCCACCGACAGCGATAGCCAGAGGTCCTGGGTCATGCTTAGCGCCTTGCTGCGATATGGCAGGCCGTCGAGGTACTCGCCGAGTACGCCGCTTTGCGCCAGATTGGTGCCCTGGCGTAGCGCAGCGGGGTCGCGACTCATGTAGGCGCTGGCGCTGGCGATCTCGCTGAAGAAGTCGGCCGGCGAGGTCTTGGTCTTGCGTGCGGCGTCGACGATCAGCTTGAGCGACTGCTGCAGGTCGTTGAGCTGCAGCTTGGTCAGCATCACGCACACCTGCAGGGTCGGTAGGTTCGGGTTGCTCAGGTCACGGTCAGCAGTCCAGGCGCTGACCAGTTGCGGCGCCTGGCTGGCGCTGCGGCGGCCGAGAAAGTCCATGTGCATGGCGTAGCCGATGGCCTGCGATTTGGTCGCCAGATTGGCGCCACCGGCCAGTTGTGGGGTGACTGGTGCCTGCTGTGCGCGAATCTGCTGCGCCAGTTCGGCGAAGGTCGAGCCGATCTCGCGTACGCGCTCGCCGAAGGCTTCGACATCACCACCCGGCACCGAGACGTAGAGGTCGCCGATCTGTGGGTTGCTGTCGGCCGTCAGCACCCGGTATTGCTGCTCGGCCGAGGCGTGGTTGGCCTTGCCGGCCGGGGTGCGCAGGTGCAGGGCGAAGATCTTGATCTGCTTGCTCAGCGCCGCCTGGCGTACCTCGGCCTCGTTCATCAGGGTGCTGCTGAAGGAGTCGTTCTTGCGCAGCGCGCCGGCATCGCTGACCAGCAGGATCAGGCGCCCGCCATAGCTCGACCAGTCCATGCCCTCGACGGCCTGCATGACACCGGCGAAGGCGTCCTCGTCGAAGGAGTGGCTGGATACAGTGGTCGCCTGCACCTGCTCGGCGGCGCGCAGGAAACGCTGCGGATCACTGCCCTCCTGCAGGCTGACCAGCGTCTTGCTCAGGTACTGCAGGCCCGGCGTGCGCGACGTGCTGTTGCGATAGCCGACCAGGCCGAAGCTGACGTTGTCCAGCTCACCGCGTGCCTGCAACTGGCTCTGCAGCTCGCTGACCACCTGGCGTACGCGGTCGATGTAGGGCTGCATCGACACCGAGGTGTCGACCACCAGCACGATGCCGGTACGGAAGCCCGAATCGTTGGCAGCGACCGGCTTGTCGGTAGAACTCGGTGCAGCGCTGCCGGGATCGATCGAGGCGATATTCAGCAACTGCACCGGCTGGCCTTCGGCGTCGAAGGCCTCGCGGAAGTCGAAGATCGGCATCAGGTAGAACTGGTCCTGCGGAACCGCACTGTTTGTCGGCTCCAGCGCTACCACTTGCGGCACCTGCTCGGGGTCGTTCTGCGCCTGCAGCAGCAGCTCGCGAGCCTGGCTGGTATGGTCGATCAGACGTTCGACGTCGGCAGCCTGCTGCATGAACAGCACCGGTGCCCGCCCGGAGCGCTCGGTGAATTTCAGCACCAGGCTTTGTTTCCAGTCGGTTGCCTGTTCGGCGGCGATCCAGCCCTGCACCCGGCCATCGCTAGCCGCGCCGACCTGCAACCAGGATTGGCCGTCCTGGTTGCGCCGGGCATACACGTAGAGCACCGAGAAGGCCGGCAGCGCTTCGCCTGTAGAGGCGCCCGGAGCACTCAGTAACTGTGCCCCAGGCTTGGCCAGGATGCGCTGATAGAGGGTTGTCTTGCCCGGCATCAGCAACGGTCGCTCGCCAGCCTCGCCCGTATCGGCTGCCAGTGGCTCGATAGCTGGGTCCTGCCCGGTGCTTTGTGGCGAGCTATCCGCAGCCACCACCGGGGAAGGCTGGCCGAGCCACCAGTAGGCGCCGCAGCCCAGGCCTAGCGCAGCAGCCACCGCTACTGCCAGCAGCGCCATGCGCGGACGCTTACTGCTGGCGCTCGTTTGTGCCACCGCACTGTTTGCAGTGGCACTGGCAGTGGCAGCCGCTGCGGGTGCTACGGTGGGAGCCGATGCCGGCGTACTGCGTGGAATCTCGATGGAGACCGGTTGCAGCTCTCCCAATTCGCTGGCTGAAGGCGCACCCAGCGTGGCTTGGTGGGTGAACGCAGGACGGACCAGAGTGGCGTCCAGATCCGGCGCTGGTTGGCTATCGAGTGCGGCCAGCAGCTCTGCTGCATTGCTGAAGCGTTCATCCGGATTCTTCGCCAGCAGCCGTTGCAGCAACGTCTGATAGCGGCTGTGCTGTATCGGCAGTTCCGGCAGCGGCTGGGTCAGATGGGCCAGCGCCGTGGACAGCGCATCGGTGCCCATGTACGGCAGCTCGCCGACCAGAATTTCATAGAGCACCACGCCCAGCGCATAGAGGTCGGCGCGGCCGTCGATATCCAGTCCGCGCGCCTGCTCGGGGCTCATGTAATTGGGCGTGCCGACGGCGAAGCCGACCTGAGTGACCTGAGTCCGGTCATCGAGCGACTTGGCAATACCGAAGTCCGACAGCACGGCCGTACCGTCGGCGCGAAAGAGGATATTAGCCGGCTTCACATCGCGATGGATCAGCCCCTGGCTGTGGGCATAACCCAGTGCCGAGGCGATCTGACGGATGTACTGCAACCCCTGTTCGGGGCTAAGACCGGCGGCGATACGCTCGCCCAGGGTACCGTTGGGCAGGTACTCCATGGCCATGTAGTAGTGCTCGCCGGCATTACCGATGTCATGCACGGTGACGATGTGCGGGTGCGCCAGGCGCGCCAGTGTCTTGCCCTCACGCAAGAAGCGCTCGCAGAACGAGGCATCGGCCGCCAGTGCCGGGGCCATAATCTTCAACGCCACCTTGCGCTCGAGGGAGCGTTGCAGTGCGAGGTAGACGGTGGCCATGGCGCCTTCGCCAATCATCCTGTCGATGTCGAAACCGGGAATGTTCAGGTCCATGAGACGGGCTCGCTCGCCTTGATGACGATGGCAGTGATGTTGTCGGGTGCGCCGCGTGTCAGGCCCAGGTGGACCAGGCTGCGCACCACCTGATAGGGGTCGGTATGCGTCAGCACATCGCAGATCTCGTGATCTTCGGCCGTGCGAGTGAGGCCGTCGCTGCATAGCAGCCAGGTGTCTCCGGGCTGGATGTCGAAGACGCTGCAGGCGAGTTCCAGCTGGTCCTGCACACCGATGGCGCGGGTGACGATGTTGGCGCGTGGATGCAGACGCGCCTCGGCTTCGCTGAGCAGGCCGCTGTCCTGCAGGTCCTGCACATAGCTGTGGTCACGCGAAACCGCCTGCAGCTCGCCTGCCCGCAGCCTGTACAGGCGGCTGTCGCCGGCCCACAGGCAGAAGCCCCGGTTGCCGCGGGCGACCATCAGCACCACGGTACTGCCCATCATGGTCACACCGCGCAGGTGGGTTTGTTCGCGCACGGCAGAGTTGACCTGGCTCAGGCTGAGCCGCAGGGCATGCTCGTAGTCACTCAAGGTGTCGCTCGCCTTGATGTTGCGCAGGCTGTCGACGATCAGGCTGCTGACGTAATCGCCGGCCGCGTGCCCGCCCATGCCATCGGCTACCACCCAGAGACCCGCCTCGGGACGCTCCAGATAGGCATCTTCGTTGATCTGGCGCACCAGGCCGACATGACTGTAGGCCGCCGACTGGTAATGCATTGCAGTCATTGCGCGACCACCTCCGGGCCCAACAGATAAGCCGCGAAGGACTCGGTCGGTGGCAGCCCCTGGCAACGGCGCAATCCGGCCGCGATGCGTTGCGAACCACGTCCCCACCACAGGCTGGCACCGCTGCAGGCCTGGGCAGCGAGTGCTGCCAGACGGCCCGGCGCATCGACCACCGGCCAATGCTGCAGGCCATGCGCCTGGTCGTATGCGGGCAGCGTCGTAGCCGGCAGGGGCTCGAGGCTCTGCACCGCTGTCTCGAAGTCTTCGAAGCGGGCGCCCTCTTCCAGGGTGCTCAGCAGCAGGTCCTCGATCCGCTCGAACCATGCTTCGTTCGCTTGCAAAGCTTGCAGCGGCTGCCCGCCAGGCATGCGCCAGGCAACCGTCAGCGGGAAGTAGCGGCCGACGCGATCGATGCTCGGCATCAGCACCCCGGCCATGGTTTCGTTGCCGCACACTCCAGGTGCCAGGGCGAAGCGCCACAGTGGGCTAGTCAGATAGGCATCCAGCCAGTTTTCGCCGAGTTGGCCCTGGCTGGTCTGCAGACCAGCCGACAGCCAGGCGTCCCAACTGCGCTGGAAGTCCTTCGGTAGGTTACGTTCGATGAAGTCGCCGCGGCTGGCGACCTTGCCGTAAAAACCCATCATCGTCATAGCCGCTCCGGCAGGGTGAAGCCGGCCACTGCGCGACTCTTGAAAGGATTGAAGGCACTGCTGGCGCGCAGTTCGTAGGCAACGCTGGAACGATCCAGGCGTACGCGCAGGTTGAAACGATCTGGCGAGGCGCCGCCAATCAGCTCGGACTGGTCGAGCAGGCGGAACCAGGCCCAGGGCCCTTCCAGGGTCAGGGCCGAGCGCCCGCCTTCTACTGGTGGCGACACCGACAGACGTACTACGCCGATGCTGCTCGGGTTCGGCCATTGCACCGTCACCGGACGGCTCGGGCCGTGGTCGAAACCGATCAGTTGGCCGTCGAGATCGAGCTGCGACTGGCTGATGGTGGCATCCATGCTCACCGGCTTGAGGTCGAAGCGCACGCTGGGCTGCAGGCCGCCGCTGCGGAAGAACTCGTCGCGGATCAGCGCCGCGCGCTGGAAGGTCTGCAGCACACCGGCGGAGATGCCCAGCTTCTGTGCCGCGCCCGGCTGCCAGCGCCAGGTGCGTGCGGAGGTATCGACGTAGGGTTGCAGGTACTTGCGGAAGTAGCTGTCCATGACCCCGCCGACGCCGAAGAACTGGCCGAAATCATCCAGCGTGGCGTCGCGCTGGCTACCCGGCACCATGGGGTAACGGCCGGCCAGCGACTGCCGCCAGACATTGACCACATCGCTTTGCCAGGCCGCATTGAGCTGGTTGCGCACCCCGCCCATCATGCTGTTGGTGCTGGCTGCGACGACCGAACCTACCAGGCCCTGAACCAGCTTCGGCTGACGTGCCGCTGTCAGGTTGACCCTTGCCGCGGCGGCACTGGCCTGGTTCTTCGCCTCGCCGAGCAGCGCTTCGCCGCTGGCTCCGACCATGCTGCTGAGCTGTACGTAGAGCTCGTTGAGGTCCGCCAGCAGGCCATCGATGGCCATCGGCGCCGAAGGGTCCTGGCTGACCAGACTGTTGAGTTCAGCGAAATGACTGCTGACCGGATCGATCTCGCTCACCGCCGCCACGGCATTGCCGGCGGGAGCCTGGCCGAGCAGCGAGCCGAGCTTCTGCTTGAGCTGGTCGACACCCTCGTCGCTGGTCTTGGCCACACCTTCGGCTTCGGGCGCTTGCTGCAGATCGGTTTCCCGCGCTACCGCGATCAGCAGTTGCTTGAGCGGCGAGGATGGTCCCGAGAGTATCCGCAGCACGTCCGCCGCCTGGGCGACGCTGGTGATCGGCACAAAGTCGAGGTCGGCCAGCAGCGCATCCCACTGTTGCACGTAATCGCGCATGTACAGCTGGCGTACATCGGCGGCCAGGTTCACCGCATCCTGGGTGCTGTCGAGCTGACGGCCCAGCACCCATTGTTCCTCGGCCACGACACTGGCCTGGCCGACACTGGCAAGCAGGAAGGCTTCGCGGTAGCCGCGGCGGGTGTAGAAGCCGCTCAGCGGGTCGCTCAGTGCCTTGCCGCTCTTGCGCGTGAAGACCAGTGCGGCGTCGCGCCCGGCGGCTTCGCTGATGCGAAAGTCGCTGACCCCGGTTGGCAGCTTCTGCCGTTTGACTCGGTCATACACCCGCTGCGCCAGCGGCAGGCGTTGCAGCTGCATGCGCAGCTCGTCGATCAGCCGCTGATCCAGGCGAGCATCCGGCGGGCGTCGCTCGAACAGCGCCTGCAGGTGTTCGTCGAGGGCTTGGCGTTGCTCACCCGACAGGTCGCGCGGCAGGCTCTGATCCCAGTCCAGAGCGATCCAGGCCTTGATGAACTCGGCGTCGTAATGTTCGCCGCCACCGAGCATCAGGTAGGCCTTGAGTCCTTCGTAGAGGTAATCGGTGCCACCGCCGGAACGCAGTTGTTCCTCAACGCGGCTGAGCAGGCGCGGGGCGAAGGTGGCTACCAGCAGACGGCGATAGACGCTGGCGGCCTGCTCCTCGAGCATGTCGCCCTGATATAGACCCAGGCCCTTGGCCCAGTCCGGCGGATCGCCGGCCAGGTTGCGCACGGCATCGAGCAGGGGCAATACCGCCAGCACGTCGCGCTGCGCCGGGCTGAGGCTGCGCACCTGCTGCTCCAGCGGCACGGTACGCGCGCCGACCTGGGCGATATGCTCACGGTTGGCGTTGAAGCTGAGCAGCCACAGCGTACTCACCACCAGTACCAGTGCCACGCTGGCGGCCAGCGAGCCGATGGCCAGCCATCTGCGGCGGCGCTCGACCTTCTGGTCGACGCCGACCAGGCCGCGCTCGGCGAAGGCGACGCGGCTGAACAGGTGCTGGAGGAAATAGCTGCGGCCGCTGCCGCTCTGCCTGGCCAGGTGCTGGCGGTCGAGGTTCATGCTCTGCGCCATGGCGCCGATCAGGCGGTCGATCGGGCTGCCTTCCTGGGTGCCGCTGGTGAAGTACACACCGCGCAGCAGGCTGCGCTCCTCGTAGGCATTGGGTTTGAACACGCCGTTGAGGAACTCGCCGAGCAGGCTCTTGATCGCCGCGAACTGCTGCGGGAAACCGTAGATCAGGTCGCGTCGTGCCGGATCGCGTTCACGCTGCAGGCGTTCGACCAGGCGCTGGTTGAGGCGCTGTTCGAGGGCGACGAACTCGCTGTCGAAATGTTCCAGCGGGCCGCCGATGCTCTTGCCGTCATCCAGGGCGAAGGTAAAGCCCCAGACCTGGGCACGCTCCTCCCGACTGAGGTCATCGAAGAACTCCATGAAGCCCGGCACCAGGTCGCACTTGGTGAGCATGACGTAGACCGGGAAGCGTACGCCGAGCTGGCTGTACAGCTCCTGCACTCGTGAGCGGATCGCTGCCACATGCGCCGCGCGCTCGCTGTCACTGCTTTGCAGCAGGTCGGAGAGGCTGATGGCGATGAAGGCACCGTCGATAGGGCGTCGTGCGCGCTGGGCCTTGAGCAGGTCGAGAAAACCGAGCCAGGCTGCTTTGTCCACCTGGGCATGGCTGTCCTGGGTGGTATAGCGCCCGGCGGTGTCGAGCAGCACCGCTTCGTCGGTGAACCACCAGTCGCAGTTGCGCGTGCCGCCCACGCCGCGAATGGCACCGGCGCCCAGTTGCGCTGCGAGCGGGAAATTCAGCCCCGAGTTGACCAGCGCGGTGGTCTTGCCGGAGCCGGGTGGGCCGATGATCACGTACCACGGCAGCTGATACAGGTTGCGTCGTTCGTCGCCGCCCAGGCGTGCCTTCTTCAGCAGCGCCAGGGCTTCGTCCATGCGCTGGCGCAGGGTCGCCAGTTCCTCGGCGGTGGCCACGCTGGCGGCATCTGGCGGCGTTTGCGCAGCCAGGCTGTCGAGCACCTTGCGCTCCTGCTGGCGCTCGCGCAGCAGACAGAACAGGCGCCAGCCAAGCCACAGGGCGAACAGCAGGATGATCAGCGTCCAGCGTGTCCAAGCCGGCTGTAGCACGTTGAGCAGCGGGCCGATGAACCAGATGATCAGGCTCAGGGCGATCAGCCCGAGCACGGGGATGACCCAGCGGGTGATGAATCCGAACAGCGCCTTCACTCCACACCCTCCGCCAGTACGGTGATCTCTACCCGGCGATTTTTCGCCCGTCCTTCGGCCGTGGCATTGGATGCCAGCGGTTCGGTGTCGCTCAGGCCCTCGGCGCTGAAGCGCTCGGCCTGGCCGGTACGCGCTGCGAGTATTTGCAGCACCTGTTCAGCGCGGGCGCGTGACAGCGCCCAGTTGGAGGGGAAGCGCAACGTGGCAATAGGTTGGTTGTCGCTGTGTCCGGTGATGCGTACCTGACCCTTGACCTTGGCTACCGCCTCGGCGATGCGCAGCAGCAACGGCTGGAAGTCGTCACGGATGCTGGCGCTGCCGGAGCTGAACAGCTCGTCGCCACGGATGGTCACCACCGAACGGTCGACGCCATCTTCGACGGCTACGCGGTTGGCGCGGATATCGTCGGCAAGGAAGGTGGCCAGGCGCGGCCGCTCGATTACCCGTGGTTTGACCACTGCCGGCTCGATGCTCTGCACCGGCACTTCGCCCAGGGCATGGATCTGGCGGAACACTGGTTCGGCATCAGCGGCCAGCTTCATCCGCAGCACCAGCAGCAACAGCAGCAGTAGTGCTAGCGCCACGGCCAGCCCTACCCATGGCGGCAGCAGTCGCGACAGGCGATCCGGTGCCACACTGACCCCGCGCCAGTGCGGCGACAGCTCGTGTTCGCGCTCGCCACTTACGCTGCGCAGGGTCGCGGCGGTGCGCTCGCGCAGCGCTTCCAGCTGACTGCGGCCGTCGTGCATGACCCGATAGCGGCCCTCGAAGCCGAGGCTGGTGCACAGGTACAGCAGCTCGAGTAGGTCGAGTCGTTCGCGCGGGCTTTGCAGGCAGTGTTCGAGCAGCTGGAATACCTTCTCGCCACCCCATGCTTCGTTATGCACGGTGATCAGAAGGCTCTGCTTGCCCCATTCGCTGGTGCTGCCCCAGGGCGTGCTCAGCACGGCCTCGTCGAGCGCGGTGCACAGCGCGTAGCGGGCCAGCAGCACATCGTTGCGCGGCACACCGGCGGCCTCGGCACGTTGCTCGAACTGGCGCAGATAGCCCAGCAGTTGCGCACGCAGGCTTGCCGGTGCGGGATGGGCGAGGGTGCTGCGCAGTCGGGTGAGCATGCTCAACAGCGGGCCGGCGGCCTGCTCCAGTGGGTTCATGCCACGGGCCTGGCCTGCCGGCAGCGGCGCGGCCGGCATCTGCAGTGGGGCAGCCGGCGCCTCGGCGGCGGGCTGTGGACCACGGCCGCCCGGGCGCGGCATGAACTGGGTGCGATCATTGTTCTGCGGCTGCGGTGCCGGCGGCTTGTTCAGCCAGTCATCTTGATCCGTCATGGATTAACCCCGTATCGCCCAGAAGGCCAGGTTCAGGCCGGGGTATTCACCCGCCACGTGGAAAGCGAAACCGCCGGAATGTGCCAATTGCTTCCAGTGCTCGCTGCCGCGGTCGAGCTCGTAGTAGGTCGACCCGGCGTGGAACGGAATCTGCCGCGGGGCCACTGGCAGCGGCAGCAGGTTGATGCCTGGCAACTGCAGGTTGACCAGATCACGGATGTGCTCGACCGAGCCGACTTTGCTCTGCTGGCCGAAGCGGCCACGCAGGGTTTCGGCGGGCATGTCGGCGCGTACCACCAGGACGAAACTGGCGTTGTCCAGCAGGCTGCGGTCGGCCAGCATGGCCACGTGTACGCCATAGGCCTTTTCGACGATGGGAATCGGCACGGCCTTGCTGTCGATCAGCATCGACAGCGCTTCGCGCAGCGCCTGCATCACCGGGGTGAAGCTGGTCTGCAGGTCGTCGTGCAGATAGGTCGGGAACTCCGAGGGGCGCCGGCCGGAACTGGAGAAGGTGGCGAACTCACCAGCCAGGGCCAGCAGTTCGCTGTACAGGCGCTCCGGGTGCAAGGGTTGCAGTTGGGCCAGGTGGGCGAACAGCGGCTGGGCGCGGTTGACCAGCTGCAGCAGCATGAAGTCGGCGATCTCCGAGGCGCCGCCGGCGCTGGAGGCCACCACGCGCCCGGCGAGGGCTTCGCCACGCTGATGCAGCAGGCCCAACAGCTCGCCACGAAAGGCGGCCAGCGGCGCACTTGCCGCCACATCGAGCAGGGGCGGAATGTACTGTTCGTCCAGCACCAGGGCGCGGTCGGCGCGTTTCTCGCGGACTCGCGCCACGCCCAATACAGCGTATTCCTGCAGGCCGTCGGCAGCGCTCAGCAGTCGCAGTGCACGCTCGCCGACCATCACCGGTACGCGGCTTTCGAAGGCGGCATTGTCATCACGCACTTCGCGCACCTGGCCGCGATAGCGCGCGCCACCCAGCGGCTCACCTGCTTCGGCGGTGTCACGCACGCCAGCCCGGCGCAGCGGCAGGGCCAGGTAGATCACGCCGTCGCGTAGGTCCTCGGGGATGTCCAACGGCTCTGGCGCCACATCGTCCTGCGGGATATTGAACGGCGTGCCGTCGGGTAACAGGCCCCGGGCGCTGACGATGGCCAGCTTGCCTTGAGCCAGTAGCCCCGTATCGAGCTGCAGATCGGCAAAACCCCAGCCAGCCGCTGACAGGGGGCGGCTGCGTGCATCGACCAGCGCCTCCAGATAGCGGTCGTGCTGCTGGAAATGCTGGGTGCCGATGAACATGCCTTCGGACCAGATCACACGGTTGTTCCAGGACATCAGAGGCTCCTGTTAGCGAGAATCAAGGCGAGACGGCGCGGCGAGCTCTGCAGCGCTGGCGGCGTTGATCCCGAGGTCGATACGGTAATGGTTGAGCGCACCCTGCTTCGGCTCCAGCACCAGGCGCCACTGCGCCCGGTCTATTTCTCGGTAGCCGACCAGCAGGCCGAGGTGACGAGTGTCCGGGTTGAGCGTGCGTTTCAGTTCCCGGGTCTGGCCGGGATGGACCAGCCATTCGTCTTCAGCCACAAGCTCGTTGCCCAGACTTGCTGCGGCACGCTCGACGAGGCTGAAGTAATCCGTGCGGCTGAATGCTGCGGCGCCGCGCAGCTCCAGCAGGCGCACGCGCACGGGCGCGCTGTAGCCATCGGTGGTGGGGTTCAGGTCATCGCCAGCCTGCAACTGCAGAATGACGGTGGTCGGCCCCTGTGCGATGTCGGCCCCATCCATCGCATCCTTGCTACAACCGCTGTTCAGTACTGCCAGCAGCAGGCCCAACAGAGCCGGTCGGAGTGTTCGTTTGTGCACCTTGCTCATCCTTGTCCACGCCTCTATGGGCGACGTTGACGGGCGATATGTTGCTCATAAGCTCGGCCGAACTCGCGGCCGAACAGGTCCTGAAAATCGTCTTCGGCTTCGCGCGAAAGGGTCGTGTAGAGTTCCACGAACTGCTGCCAGCACTGCGCCTGGTGCGCGTTCGGCAGCAGGCTGGCGAGCCCGCCACCTTTGCCCATGCGCGCTTCCAGTGCCTGCGGTTCGAAGCGCGCCAGCAGGTGGCGAATGGCTGCCTGCACGCCTGCCATGACCGCCAACTGATGGGCGCGCAGATCATCGAAGCCGTCCTGCACAGCCTGATCAGCCGACATGAACGCCGAATTGCCGCCGCGCAGCAGCAGGAGCAAGGCCTCTTCGGCGTTGGGCGCGAACTTCAGCGGGTTGTTTTCCACCGGCTGAACCATGGTCTGCTGCAGGCGAAACTCGCCCTTCAGGCTACTGCGCGCTCGCAGCACATCGATCAAGCCATCGACCATCAAGCGGTAGCTGCGTCCGATGCTTTCCATCTGCTCGGCTGCCTGCTGGGTATCCAGACGCAAGCGCTCCAGCCCGGCGCCGCGCAGGAAGGCCTGCAGCAGCAGGTCGTCGTTCCGAGCAGCCTGCGACGGGCTGGCGACAGGGGCAGGTGTGGGGGCTGCTGCTGGCGGAGGCGGTAAAGGTGCCGATTCGATCTGCGCCGGCTGCGGGGAAAGGTCCGCAGGTGGCGATGCTGCCGGGGGTATCGCAGCCGGTGTGATGTTGTCGAGAAGGTCCCAGTCATCGGGGATCAGGCCAGGTACGTCAGTTGGCTTCTGCTCGACGGGAGGGGTTCTGACCTCCGGCGGACGGAAGTCATGCTGCTGCGCCGGCACATGATCGGCAACGGCCGCCGGGGCCGATGTGCTTGGGCCGAGAAAATCGAATAGATCGGGCAAAGTCTCGTGCGGAGAGACGCTCTGCAGGTGAGCGCTGGCCGAGGCATCGAAGGGGTTTGCTGGAGGGCTGAGTGGTACGGGCGGAGCGTCCTGATGACTGGCCATCAGGGCTTCGAAACTATTCCCGGAGGGAGCGGTTGAAAATGGTGCCGAGCCTTCTGCAACGGAACTTTCCAGCGCTACCTGAATTTCGTATTCACCGATGCGAATAACTTCGCCGTGATTCAGAAGTTCGCTGTTACCGCGCTGCATGCGTATGCCCGCTTTGACCAGCTCCACGCCGTTGGTGCTGCTGTCGGTGATGTAGTAGCGACCATCCCTGTTCTGTACGAGGCAATGTTTCGATGAAACAAGGCGGGCTGGATCCGGTAATACCCAGTCATTATCCGGGTTGCGGCCAATTGCCATCGAGCCATATTCCAGGGTTTTCTCGGGACATTGGCCGGGGGTGATCTTGTGATAGCTGGTGATGGTCAAACGCAGCGCCATGTGGCCTCCCTGCCCGGCTTTCGTGACACCCGCAAAAATCATGAAAGCCTTTATTCATGGGGCTTTCAGGCCGAATGGAGCTCTGCTGGAAACGTCCGTCAAGCGAGCTCTGAATCGCGATAACACGCGATCTTACCTTCCATTTCGTGATGCAAGTATGCACTTGGTCGTATAACTTACCGAAACTTTGTCATTGTTCACAAAGGTTCTTGGTGAGCGGATTCTACCTTGACTTTAAATATTTTTAAGTTAAAAAATGCGCGACGACATAGAAATTGTGTAGTGGCCAGTTAGTATTAAATGGTGACTGGCAAAGTGCTAGCTAGGACGAAGTTGCTGCACTTTTGTGACACAGTTCAAATCGATAAGGAGATCGAAACGTGGAGACTTCGTTGTTGCTCGCCGCTATTTCAGATGCTTCGCCATGCGGCGAAGATTTGGAATACGACAGTGACTTTCTCCAGCTCGAGCGTGATGCTCTGGGGCGCCCCGAACGTAGCATGGGTGATGCCATCCAGGCCGCCGAGCCACCCGAATGGCGCCAGTTGGAACAGGCCTGTCATGCCCTTCTGCAGCGCAGCAAGGATCTGCGAATCACCCGTTACCTGCTGCAGAGTCGCCTGGCTTTGCACGGGGTCGAAGGCCTTGCCGACAGCCTCGAACTGATCCTCGAACTGCTCTCGCGCTACTGGCCCGAGATTCATCCGCAGCTCGATGCCGATGACGACAACGACCCCACCGTACGCATCAACACCCTCTCTGCGCTGACCTGCGAAACCAATATCGGCCTGCTGCGCAGTGCTGTGCTGGTCCGTTCACGGGTATTCGGCAACATCACCGTGCGTGCGGCGCTGAATGCCGCCGGCCTGCACCTGGCCAGTAGCGAAAGCCTCAGCATCGAAGAACTCGGCGGTGCCCTGCAGGATGCCGACAGCGAAGCCTTGCAGCTCACTCATCAGGCACTGCAGCGTGCGCTGCACAGCTTGAACGCCATAGAACAACTGGTCAGCGAACAGGTCGGCTCCGCTCAAGGCGTGGATTTCCTTGCATTGCAGCAACCGCTCAAGCTTGCCTTGCAGGTGCTCGGCGGCAGCCCGGTGGAAGCCGCTGCAGGGGATCACCCGACAGACGCTGAAGCGGCGCAAGAGCAGCACCTCTCGGCGCCTGCCGCAGCACGTACCAGCGGCGAAATCGCCAATCGCGATGATGTGCTCAGGAGTCTGGAGCGGATCCTCACCTACTACGCCCGCCACGAGCCTTCCAGCCCGTTACCGGTGCTGCTCAACCGGGCTCGCAGCCTGGTCAATGCCGACTTCGCGACCATCGTGCGCAACCTGATTCCCGATGGCATGAGCCAGTTCGAAAACCTGCGCGGCCCCGACGAGTACTAGGCCGACCGGCCCAGGTATGCGGGATCACGCTTTACCGTAGACGGCCGGTGGCCGACACGCCGCGTCGCGTCAGGCGACCAGGAGAGAAAGCATGGCGAACAGCAGTTCTCAGAAATTCATCGCGCGCAACCGCGCGCCACGGGTGCAGATCGAGTACGACGTCGAGCTGTACGGCGCCGAGAAGAAGGTGCAACTGCCGTTCGTCATGGGCGTCGTGTCCGACCTGACAGGCAAGCCGGCCGAACCGTTGGCGCCAGTGGCCGAGCGCAAGTTCCTGGAAATCGACGTCGACAACTTCGACTCGCGCCTCAAGGCGATGAAGCCGCGTGTGGCCTTCAACGTGCCCAACGAGCTGACCGGCGAAGGCAACTTGAGCATCGACATGACCTTCCAGAGCATGGACGACTTCAGCCCGGCCGCCGTGGCGCGCCAGGTCGACGCCCTCAACCAGTTGCTGGAAGCCCGTACCCAGCTGGCCAACCTGCTGACCTACATGGACGGCAAGACCGGCGCCGAAGACATCATCATGAAGGCGATCAAGGACCCGGCACTGCTGCAGGCCCTGGCTAGCGCGCCGAAACCCCAGGACAACGAGCCCCAGGCCTGATTCGGAAGACGACCATGAGCGAACAGTTGCAACACGACCAGGCCGCACTGGCCAGCACCGAGCAGACCAGCGAATTCGCTTCGCTGCTGATGCAGGAATTCAAACCCAAGACCGAACGTGCCAAGGAGGCGGTGGAAACGGCCGTGCGCACCCTGGCCGAGCAGGCGCTGGCGCAGACCGATCTGATCTCCAATGATGCGATCAAGTCGATCGAGTCGATCATCGCGGCCATCGACGCCAAGCTCACCGCGCAGGTCAACCAGATCATCCACCACAACGATTTCCAGCAGGTGGAGAGTGCCTGGCGTGGCCTGCACTATCTGGTCAACAACACCGAGAGCGACGAGCAGCTGAAGATTCGCGTGCTCAACATCTCCAAGACGGAGCTGCACAAGACTCTGAAGAAATTCAAGGGCACCGCCTGGGACCAGAGCCCGGTGTTCAAGAAGCTCTACGAGGAGGAATACGGCCAGTTCGGTGGCGAGCCGTACGGCTGCCTGGTTGGCGACTACTACTTCGACCAGTCGCCGCCCGATGTCGAGCTGCTCGGCGAGCTGTCCAAGGTTTGCGCGGCGATGCACGCGCCTTTCATTTCCGCGGCCTCGCCGACGGTGATGGGTATGGGCTCCTGGCAGGAGCTGTCCAACCCGCGTGACCTGACCAAGATCTTCACCACGCCGGAATACGCCGGCTGGCGCTCGCTGCGCGAATCCGAGGATTCCCGCTACATCGGCCTGACCATGCCGCGCTTCCTGGCACGCTTGCCGTATGGCGCCAAGACCGATCCGGTGGAGGCCTTCGCTTTCGAGGAAAGCACCGACGGCGCCGACAGCAGCAAGTACACCTGGGCCAACGCCGCCTATGCCATGGCGGTGAACATCAACCGTTCGTTCAAGCACTACGGCTGGTGCTCGCGCATTCGTGGCGTGGAGTCGGGCGGTGAAGTGCCGAACCTGCCGGCGCACACCTTCCCCACCGACGACGGTGGCGTGGACATGAAGTGCCCCACCGAGATCGCCATCTCCGACCGTCGCGAGGCCGAGCTGGCCAAGAACGGCTTCATGCCGCTGCTGCACAAGAAGAACACCGACTTCGCCGCCTTCATCGGTGCGCAGTCGCTGCAAAAACCGGCCGAGTATGACGATCCGGACGCCACCGCCAATGCCAACCTGGCCGCGCGCCTGCCGTACCTGTTCGCCACCTGCCGCTTTGCGCATTACCTCAAGTGCATCGTTCGCGACAAGATCGGCTCGTTCAAGGAGCGCGACGAGATGCAGCTGTGGCTGCAGGACTGGATCCTCAAGTACGTCGACGGTGACCCCGCGCACTCCACCGAGACCACCAAGGCGCAGCATCCGCTCGCTGCTGCCGAGGTCGTGGTCGAGGAGGTCGAGGGTAACCCCGGCTACTACAACTCGAAGTTCTACCTGCGCCCGCACTATCAGCTCGAAGGGCTGACGGTGTCGCTGCGGCTGGTTTCCAAACTGCCGTCGGCCAAGGGCGCCTGAGCCCCGGCAGGCAAGCTGGTCTCACGCGGCGTCGCCGGGTGAGGTCTCTGCCTGATACATGGAAAGCCCCGGACTTTTCGCATTTCCAGACCCTCGTGGCGATGACCACACCCAGGAGAAAACATGGCTGTCGATATCTTCATCAAAATCGGTGACATCAAGGGCGAGTCTCAGGACAAGACTCACAAGGACGAAATCGAAGTGCTCAACTGGAGCTGGGGCATGTCCCAGTCCGGTAACATGCACACCGGCACTGGCGGTGGCGCGGGCAAGGTCAGCATTCAGGACCTGTCGCTGACCAAGTACGTCGACAAGGCCAGCCCCAACCTGATGATGCATTGCTCCAGTGGCAAGCACGTACCGAAGGTCACCCTGACCGTGCGCAAGGCGGGCGGTGACTCCCAGGTCGAGTACCTGATCATCAACCTCGAAGAAGTACTGATCTCCTCGCTGAGCACGGGTGGCTCGGGCAGCGATGACCGTCTGATCGAGAACGTCACCCTGAACTTCGCCAAGGTCACGGTCGACTACCAGCCGCAGAAAGCTGACGGCACCAAGGACGGCGGCCCGATCAAGTACGGCTGGAACATCCGCTCCAACGTCAAGATCTGATGTCCTGCCGCCCCCGACGCTTGTGTCGAGGGGCGGCAGCATTGGGACGACTCCGACTCACGCAGTAATGAGACCGTTTCATGGCCAAGCCTTCGTTTATCAATCTGTGGAACGAATATCTCAAGATCTGGGACGAGTACTCCGACGGCAAGGTCTGTGATGGTCCATGGGAGAACCAGTGCGCCATTCGCATGAGCTACACGCTCAATGCCGACAAGACCATCCAGGTCAACAAGGCCACCTACACCGAACCCAAATGTGCTCACGCACACGCCAGGGGCGCTGAATCATTGGCTAACTGGTTGTGGAAGCATCACCTGGGCCGCCCGCTGATCATCGGGGGCAGTGCACCGGAGCGTCTCAAGCTGGCCGACAAGAGCGGACTGATCTTCTTCAAGGACTGCTTCCAGCAAGCCGGCCAGAACGTCGATGAGCGCACCGGCGATCACATCGATCTGTGGAAGCGCGGTCTCACCGCAGGCCGTTACGCTGATCCGAGGCACATGGCCCGGCAAATCTGGTTCTGGGAGCTGGCATGAGCAAGCGCCTTCGTACACCGTTACTGCTGCTCGGCGTGCTGACCAGCCTCTGTGCATGCGCCGAATCGACTCCACCGCCTGCCCCAGGCAATGCTGGCTACCCGGAGCAAGTGGAGCTTGCAGGGCAAACTTATAGATTGGAGAACACCGGACAGGCCTGCGTATTGCGCAAGCCAGACCAGAGCGTGCTGCCGCTGGACATTACCTCGCCGTGTCATTTCAGTGTTGGCGCGGATGGCCAGGCCCATGTCGAAACCTTTCAGAATGTGCCGATCGTCATGGTGCTACATGTAGCCCCCGTGGCGGACAACGAGCTGGAGTGTCGTTCGCAATACAAGGCCATTCGACTGATCAAGGGCCAGCTGGAGCCATCGGTGCTGGCTCAGGGTGCCAGTTGCCTGCGCGGCGTCGGCGATCAGAAGAGCTACACCGCGATGTTCGATTGGTAAGCCTGCGCATGAGCAGCCCCATGACCCCGCGCGAGCGCCTGCAGCCATCGCTGCTCGACCGCCTGACCGACGATGAGCCTGGCAATCCGCAGGAAAGCGCGGACCGCCGTGTGCTCTCGCTGAACCAGCTCAAGGCCTCGGTGCTGCGCGATCTGACCTGGCTGTTCAACACCATCGCCCTGCTCGATGCCGACACCACACGGCACACGCCAGCCGGCACCTCGGTGATCAACTATGGGCTGCCGGCGTTGGCCGGCAGCAGTGTTTCCGGGATCGATATCGCCGCCCTGGAGAATTTGATCCAGCGCGCCATCATCACCTTCGAGCCGCGCATCCTCGCCCACAGCGTGCGGGTGCGGGCGCATGTCGGTCACGAACAGATGAACCATAACGCGTTGAGTTTCGAGATTCAGGGTGACCTGTGGGCACAGCCGGTGGCCCTGCCCTTGTTGCTGCGCACCGAGTTGGACCTGGAGTCCGGCCATGTGCAGGTGCTGCCCGCCGAGCAGCGGAGACGCGCATGAATCCCCGTATGCTGGAGCTGTATAACCAGGAACTGCAGCACATCCGCGAAAGTGCCCAGGAGTTTGCCCGCGAATACCCGAAGATCGCCGGGCGTCTGACCCTGGCGGGAATGGAGTGCGCCGACCCCTATGTCGAGCGCCTGCTCGAAGGTTTCGCCTACCTGACCGCTCGTGTGCAATTGAAGCTCGATGCCGAATACCCGACCTTCACGCATAACCTGTTGGAAGTCGCCTACCCGCATTATCTGGCACCGACGCCCTCGATGACCGTGGTGCAGTTGCATACCGATGCCAACGATGGCGCGCTCAACGGCAGCTTCAACCTGCCGCGCGACAGCGTACTACGCGCCACCCTCGGCAAGGACAGTCAGACCCCCTGCGAGTACCGCACGGCCCACCCGGTGACCTTGTGGCCGTTGCAGGTGGCGGATGCCGAATACATCAGCAACCCCGCTGCTGCGCTGGGCCGTTTGGCCGCCAGCGAGCCGCGGGCCAAGGCTGCGTTGCGTATCACCCTGCGCAGCGGTGCTGAAATGCCTTTCGCCAGCCTGGATCTGGACAACCTGCCGCTGTACCTCAACGGCCTGGATGAACTGCCGTTCCGTCTCTACGAACAACTGCTGGGCAACCGCATCGCGGTTTTTGCCCGTCAGCCGGGGCACGACTGGGTGGAAAGGCTGCCGGCCGACGCCTTGCGCCCGTGCGGTTTCGATGATGCCGAGGCGGCCCTGCCGGTGGTGCCGCAGGCCTTCCAGGGCTATCGCCTGCTGCAGGAATACTTCGCCCTGCCGCAGCGCTTCCTGTTCGTCGACTTCTGCGGTTTGCGCCGTGCCGTACGCCAGTGCAGCGGTGACGAGCTGGAGCTGATCGTGCTGTTCGACCGTTTGGATAGCCACCTGCAGAATCAGGTTGGCGCCAGTCAGTTCCTGCCGTTCTGTACCCCGGCGATCAACCTGTTTCCGCGGCGCCTGGATCGCATCCACCTCAGTGACAAGGTGCACGAGCATCACGCCATCGCTGACCGCACGCGCCCGATGGATTTCGAGATCCACTCACTGCGTGGCGTCACCGGCCATGGCAGTGGCCCGGAGCAGCCCTTCCTGCCCTTCTATGCCGTGCGCGACCCCGCTCGCTATGGCCGTGACCAGGCCTACTACTGCGTGCGCCGTGAGCCGCGCGTGCTGTCGGCCGAGCAGCGCCGCAGCGGCACCCGCTCCAGCTATGTCGGCAGCGAAACCTTCATCAGCCTGGTCGACAGCCACCAGGCGCCGTATCGGCATGATCTACGTCAGCTGGGGCTCAGTGCCCTGTGCACCAATCGCGATCTGCCGCTGTTCATGACCGTTGGCATCGGCAAGAGCGACTTCACCCTGGCCGATAGTGCGCCGGTACAGAGCGTGCGCTGCGTCGCGGGGCCGAGCCGGCCGCGCGCCAGCCCGGCCCACGACAACCAGGCCTGGCGGTTGATCAGCCAGCTGTCACTGAACTACCTGTCACTGGCCGAGCAGGGCCAGGGCGCCGCTGCCCTGCGCGAAATGCTGCGCCTGTATGGCGACATGCAGAATCCGGCGCTGCAACTGCAGATCGAAGGCCTGCGCGAAGTCAGTGCCAAACCTTGTACGCGGCGCCTGCCGATGCCCGGGCCGATCGTCTTCGGCCGTGGCCTGGAAATTACCCTGGAGTTCGACGAGAACGCCTTTCGCGGTACCGGGGTGTTTCTCCTCGGCGCGGTATTCGAGCGTTTCCTGGCGCGCTACGTATCCCTCAACAGCTTTACCGAGACGGTGCTGCGTAGCACCGAGCGCGGCGAGATCATGCGATGGAAAGCCCGGCCCGGCCGTCGTCCGAACCTCTAGACACGCTTGCGCGGATGCAGGCGCAGCCCTGGGAGTATGACTTCTTCCAGGCCCTGCGACGCATCGAGAACGAGCACCCGCAGCTGCCGCGCCTGGGGCGTTCCCGGCGCCTGGCGGACGATCCGCTGCGCCTCGGCCAGCGCCAGGAGGGCAGTTTCGCCCCAGCCACTCTGGCTGCCGTGACGCCTGCCAGCGATGATCGTCCGGCGCGTCTGGAACAGTACTTCTTTGGCCTCGGCGGGCCCAACGGGCCGCTACCGTTGCACCTGACCGAGTACGTGCGCGAGCGCCAGCGCAACCACGCCGACAGCACCAGCAAGCATTTCCTCGATCTGTTCCATCATCGTCTGCTGACCCTGTTCTATCGCGCCTGGGCCGAAGCCCGCCCGACCGTCAGTCATGATCGCCCCGACGACGACTACTGGTCGGCGCGGCTGGCCGCCTTCAGCGGGCGCGGCATGCCCAGCCTGCGCCAGCGGGGCTTGCTGGACGATGCGGCGAAGCTGCACTACAGCGGTCACCTGGCCGCGCAGACGCGTTATCCCGATGGCCTCAAGGCGATCCTCGCCGACTACTTCGGTGTGCCGGTGCAGATCGAGGAATACGCCGGCAGCTGGCTGAGCCTGCCCGAGCGCACGCGCCTGGGCGTGGAGTCCAGCCAGCTGGGCGTGGACTTCTGCCTGGGCAGCCAGGTCTGGGACCGCCAGCACAGCTTCCGCATCTGCTTCGGTCCGCTGACGCTCGAGCAGTACAACGCCATGCTGCCCGATGGCGACTCGTTCGCCGCGCTGGTGGCCTGGGTCGCGGAGTACCAGGGCGACGAACTGGACTGGCAACTGAATCTGGTACTGCAGCGTGAGGAAGTCCCCGCGCTGCGCCTCAATGGCCAGGCTCGCCTGGGTTACACCACCTGGCTCGGCCAGCCACAGCACGACGCCAGGGATCTGGTGCTGGCCCGCCATCACGCCACAGCGACCCCGCCGGCGGATCAATCAAGGAGAACTTCACATGGGTGAAATCAGTCGTACCGCGCTGTTCGGCAAGCTCAACAGCGTCGGCTACAAGGCCATCGAGGCCGCCACCGTGTTCTGCAAGCTGCGTGGCAACCCCTACGTCGAGCTGGCGCACTGGTTTCACCAGCTCCTGCAGCTGCAGGACTCCGACCTGCACCGCATCATCCGCCAGTTCAGCCTGGAGCCGGCGCGCCTGGCGCGTGACCTGACCGACGCACTCGACCGCCTGCCGCGCGGCTCGACCTCGATCACCGACCTGTCTTCGCACGTCGAGGAAGCGGTCGAGCGAGGTTGGGTCTACGGCAGCCTGATGTTCGGCGAGCATCAGGTGCGTACCGGCTACCTGATCATCGGCATCCTCAAGACGCCAAGCCTGCGTCAGGTGCTGCTGGGCCTGTCGGGCGAGTTCGCCAAGATCAAGGTGGAGACCCTGAGCGAGCGCTTCGACGAATACGTCGGCGATTCGCCGGAGAACACCCTGGCCGCCAGCGACGGTTTTGCCGCTGCCGCACCGGGCGAGGCCAGTGGCGCCATGGCGCCGGCGGCGATGGGCAAGCAGGAGGCGCTCAAGCGTTTCACCATCGACCTCACCGAGCAGGCGCGCAAGGGTGAGCTCGACCCCATCGTCGGCCGTGACGAGGAGATCCGCCAACTGGTCGATATCCTCATGCGCCGCCGGCAGAACAACCCGATCCTCACTGGCGAGGCCGGCGTCGGCAAGACCGCCGTGGTCGAAGGCTTCGCCCTGCGCATCGCCGCCGGTGATGTGCCGCCTTCGCTCAAGGATGTCGAGCTGCGCAGCCTGGACGTCGGCCTGCTGCAGGCCGGCGCCAGCATGAAAGGCGAGTTCGAGCAGCGCCTGCGCCAGGTCATCGAAGACGTGCAGGCCTCGCCCAAGCCGATCATCCTGTTTATCGACGAAGCCCACACCCTGGTCGGCGCCGGTGGCGCGGCCGGCACCGGCGACGCCGCCAACCTGCTCAAGCCTGCGCTGGCGCGCGGCAGCCTGCGCACAGTAGCGGCCACCACCTGGGCCGAGTACAAGAAGCACATCGAGAAGGACCCGGCGCTGACCCGCCGCTTCCAGGTGGTACAGGTGCCCGAACCGTCCGAGGACAAGGCGCTGCTGATGATGCGTGGCGTGGCCTCGACCATGGAGAAGCACCACCAGGTGCAGATTCTTGACGAAGCCCTGGACGCCGCGGTCAAGCTCTCGCACCGCTACATTCCGGCGCGCCAGCTGCCGGACAAGTCGGTCAGCCTGCTCGATACCGCCTGCGCCCGCGTGGCCATCAGCCTGCATGCCGTGCCGGCCGAGGTGGACGACAGCCGTCGACGTATCGAGGCGCTGGAAACCGAACTGCAGATCATCGCCCGTGAACATGCCATCGGCATTGACGTCAGTCTGCGCCAGGCCAACAGCGAGAGCCTGCTGGCCGCCGAGCGCGAGCGTCTGGCCGAGCTGGAAAGCCGCTGGGCCGAAGAGAAGCAGCTGGTCGATGAACTGCTGGCCACCCGCGCCAGCCTGCGCGAAAGCGCTGGGGTGGTCGATCAGGACAGCGGCACCGATCACCAGGCCCTGCGCGCGCGGCTGGTCGAATTGCAGGAGCGCCTGAGCCAGTTGCAGGGCGAAGCCCCGCTGATCCTGCCAACCGTCGATTACCAGGCCGTGGCCTCGGTGGTGGCGGACTGGACCGGCATCCCGGTCGGACGCATGGCGCGCAACGAGGTCGAGACCGTGCTCAACCTCGATAGCCTGCTGGGCAAGCGCATCATCGGCCAGGACCACGCGCTGAAGATGATCGCCAAGCGCATCCAGACTTCCCGCGCCGGCCTCGACAACCCCAACAAGCCGATCGGCGTGTTCATGCTCGCCGGCACCTCCGGCGTCGGCAAGACCGAAACCGCGCTGGCGCTGGCCGAAGCGCTGTATGGCGGTGAGCAGAACCTGATCACCATCAACATGAGCGAATTCCAGGAGGCGCACACCGTCTCCACCCTCAAGGGTGCGCCGCCCGGCTACGTCGGCTACGGCGAAGGTGGCGTGCTGACCGAGGCGGTGCGTCGCCGGCCGTACAGCGTGGTGCTGCTCGACGAGGTGGAAAAGGCCCACCCGGACGTGCACGAGATCTTCTTCCAGGTGTTCGACAAGGGCGTGATGGAAGACGGCGAAGGGCGTCTGATCGACTTCAAGAACACCCTGATCCTGCTTACCACCAACGCCGGCACCGAACAGGTGGCGCGCCTGTGCCAGGACCCGGACAACCTGCCCGACCCGGAAAGCATCGCCCGCGACCTGCGGCAGCCGCTGCTGGAGATCTTCCCGCCGGCGCTGCTCGGCCGTCTCGTGACCATCCCCTATTACCCGCTCAGCGACGCCATGCTCAAGGCCATCACCCGCCTGCAGTTGGGGCGCATCAAGAAGCGCATCGAAAGCACCCACAAGGTGCCCTTCGACTACGACGAGGCGGTGGTCGACCTGGTGGTTTCGCGCTGCACCGAGAGCGAGAGTGGCGGCCGGCAGATCGACGCCATTCTCACCAACGGCATGCTGCCGGACATGAGCCGCGAGTTCCTCACCCGCATGCTGGAAGGCAAACCGCTGGCCGGCGTGCGCATCAGCGTGGCCGACAACGACCTGAACTACAGCTTCGCCGACAACGCCTGAGCCCGAGTGCGGGTCGGCTAGCGCCGGCCCGCGCCATGGCAGGCCGGAACCCCGACCTATGTTTTTCGCCCAATCTTCCCGCTTTGCCCGCATCACCAGCCCGCTCGGGCCGGACGTTCTGCTGCTGCGCTCGATGCACGGCAGCGACGAGCTGGGCCGTCTGTTCGAGTACGAGCTGCAACTGGTGTCCCGCGATGCCAACCTCGATCTCAACCAGTTGCTCGGCAAGCCGCTGACGCTCTCCGTACAGCAGCATGGCGGCGGTGAACGGCATTTCCACGGCATCGTCGCCGCTTGCGGGCAGAGCGTCGACCGTGGCCAGTTCGCGGCTTATCGGGTCACCCTGCGGCCCTGGTTGTGGCTGCTCAGCCGCACCTCCGACTGCCGCATCTTCCAGCACATGAGCGTGCCGCAGATCATCAAGCAGGTGTTCCGCGACCTGGGGTTCTCCGATTTCGAAGACGCGTTGAGCCGCCCCTATCGCGAGTGGGAGTACTGCGTGCAGTACCGCGAAACCAGCTTCGATTTCGTCAGCCGGCTGATGGAGAAGGAGGGCATCTACTACTACTTCCGTCACGAGGCTGATCGCCACGTGCTGGTACTGGCCGATGCCTACGGCGCGCATATGCCGGCCCCCGGTTACGCCAGCGTGCCCTACTACCCGCCGGACGGGCAGCACCGCGAGCGCGACCACATCAACGACTGGCAACTGGCCCAGCACGTGCAGCCGGGCTCGATGGAGCTCAACGACTACGATTTCCAGCGCCCCAGCGCGCGCATCGACGTGCGTTCGGTCATGCCGCGTCCGCACAGCGCCGGCGACTATCCGCTGTACGACTATCCCGGTACCTACGTGCAGAGCAGCGACGGCGAGCAGTACGCGCGCAACCGCATCGAGGCCCTGCAGAGCCTGCACGAGCGCGTCGAGGTCGGCGGCAGCGTGCGCGGCATCGCCTCGGGCAACCTGTTCAGCCTCACCGGCTTCGGCCGCGCCGACCAGAACCGCGAGTATCTGGTGGTATGCGCGCGTTATCACGTCGCTCAGGAATCCCTGGAGAGCGGCAGTGGCGGCGGTGGCCAGTTCGAGTGCCAGCTCACCTGCACCGACGCGCAGCAGACCTTCCGTCCGCTGTGCGGCACGCCCAAGCCCATGGTGCAGGGGCCGCAGACCGCGGTGGTGGTCGGCCCCGCCGGCGAGGAGATCTGGACCGACCAGTACGGCCGGGTCAAGGTGCACTTCCACTGGGATCGTCACGACCAGTCCAACGAAAACAGCTCCTGCTGGATTCGCGTCTCGCAGTCCTGGGCCGGCAAGAACTGGGGTCATATCCAGATTCCGCGCATCGGCCAGGAAGTCATCGTCAGCTTCCTCGAAGGCGACCCCGACCAGCCGATCATCACCGGCCGGGTCTACAACGCCGAGCAGACCGTGCCCTACGACCTGCCTGCCAATGCCACCCAGAGCGGCATCAAGAGCCGCTCCAGCAAGGGCGGCACGCCGGCCAACTTCAACGAAATCCGCATGGAGGACAAGAAGGGCGCCGAGCAGTTGTACATCCACGCCGAGCGCAACCAGGACATCGTCGTCGAGGTGGATGAAACCCACTCGGTGGGCAGCAACCGGGTCAAGAGCATCGGCATGAACGAGACCGTGACCATCGGCAACAACCGCCTGCGTGCGGTGAAGCTCGACGACGTGCTGCTGGTGGGCTCGACCAAGACCGACAGCATCAGTCAGAGCTACCTCATCGAGGTCGGCCAGAACCTGCGCCTGGTCTGCGGCAAGAGCATTCTCGAACTCAACGCCAGCGGCCAGATCAACCTCAGCGGCGTGGCGATCAACTTCCACGCCAGCGGTGACGCGGAATTCAACACGGACGGCGTGCTCAACCTGAACATCGGCGGCGGCCCTGGCGCCACCCCCGATGGCCAGGGTGACCAGGGCAGCATTGATGCCGCCGTCAAATCCCTGTTCGGGCAAGAGAAAGGAAACTCCTGATGAGCTACACCACCCAAGAGCTGAGCCTGCAACTGCTCGGCAAGGACCTGCAGGACAGCAGCATCAATATCCTGCGCCTCAACGATCTCGGCACCTCACTGGTAATCACCCGTGGTGCCCTCGGCGATGGCGAAACCCTGCGCAGCCATTTCGAGACTCAGGTCTCCAAGCTGGCGAAACAGGTCAAGGATCTGCGCTGCAGCGCCCTGCAGGACGTCCAGGTCGGCCCGGCTCAGGCCATCGTCGGCGTCGAGCTGCGCAGTCAGTTCAGCAAAGGGCCGGAGCAGGTCTACCAGTTCCAGCTTGGCGTGTTGCTGGCCGATGGGCGCCGCCTGCTTGCACTCAGCTACGTCAAACCGACGCCGCTCGATGATGCCGACGCCGCGCACTGGGCGCAGATCAAGCACAGCCTCAGCCTCAACGGATGACCTGCGATGTCTGATGCGCTCTGGGCCGCCCGGCTCGGCGACGATCTGCTACACACCACATTGCTCGCCGACATCGTCGGCGGCGTGCTGGAGGTGGCGGCTTATGCCGCCATCACCGCGGTCGCCTGCGCCGCCATCGTTGCCGCCACCGGCCTGACCGTCCTCACCGGCGGTCTCGGTGGATTTGCCCTCGCTGCAGTAGTAGGTATCGCCGTGGGGGTCGGCATGAACAAAACCGGCTGGGACAAGGGTCTCACGACCCTCTGCGAAGGCCTGGGCAACGCCATCTCCCCGCCCAATGTCCAGGCCAAGATCGTTACCGGCGCCAACAAGACCAAAACCAACGGCCTGCCTTCCGCGCGCGCCGCTGGCAAATTGGGCAGCGCCGCTGCGCCGGCCGGCACCGAGCTGGAGCAGGCACCGCCCGCCGAGGAGCCTGAGCCCGGCTTTCTCGACATGGCCAAGAGCTTCTTCAGCGAGATGTGGCGGCCCACCGTCGCCCAGCCTGCACCTGGCGTCATCCCCTGCCCGCTGGATGCCATCGAGTGCAAGAAGCACTCGCCGATGCCCGTGCAATTGCTCGCCGAAGGCTCGATCAAGGTCAGCATCGAAGGCCAGCCGGCAGTGCGCAGCGGTGATCGCAGCACCTGCGAGGCCACGGTGGTGGAAAGCGGCAACATTTCGCCGAACGTGCGCATCGGTGGCGACGCCGTGGTGGTGCAGCCGATTCGCAGCGGCAAGACGCCCGGCATCGGCCTTGCCCTGGCCGTGCTCATGGCGTTGCGCGGTAACCCGCGCAAGCTGTGCAGCAAGCTGCCCTGCCTGGCCGCTGGTTTCGTCGGCAACATGGCCATGGGTGGCGCGACCGCCTATGCCACCAACGCCATCTCCAACGCCCTCGGCTCGGCCAGCAGCGGTGCACCCAACCCGGTGCACGCCAGCACCGGGGCCAAGGTGCTCGGTGAAGACGACGACCTCGACTTCGTCCTGCCGGGGCTGATGCCCATCGAGTGGCAGCGCTTCTACAGCAGCCGCGACGAGCGTCGTGACGGTTTGCTGGGGGCTGGCTGGAGCCTGCCGTTCGAGATCGCCGTGCAGGTACGCGTCCATCCCGAGGGCGGCGAGGCGCTGACCTATATCGACGAGCAGGGCCGCCCCATCGAGATCGGCAGCCTGCCGCCGGGCGATGCCTGCTACAGCCCGGGCGAAGGTTTGAACTTCCGCCGCGATGAAAGCGGTGCACTGCTGGTGGAAAGCGTCGATGGCCTCTACCGCCTGTTCGAGCCTCTGCCCGAAGCGCCGCAGCGGCTGCGCCTGAGCAAGCTGGGTGATCGCAACGACAACCGCCTGCTGCTCGACTACGACGCCGCTGGCCGGCTACGCGCCGTGCGCGATGGCCATAACCAGCTGTGCATCGAACTGATTGCCGACGCCCGTCACCCGCAGCGCCTGGGCCGGGTCGAGCGCCTGTTCGCCGATGAGCGGCGCGAGGTGTTGGTCGCCTACACCTATGACGCGCAGGGCGATCTCAGCGAAGTCCGCGACGACAAGGGCCAACTGCTGCGTCGCTTCGTCTACGACAGCGGCCGCCGTCTGATCGAACACCAGCGCCCGACTGGCCTGCGCTGCTTCTACGAATGGGGCGAGTTTCAGGGCGCCGATGGCCGCGAATGGCGGGTGACACGGCACTGGACCGACGATGGCGACGAATACCGGCTGCAGTACGATCTGGATGCGGGCATCACCCGGGTCACCGATGGCCTTGGCCGCACCAGCGAACGTCACTGGAACAGCCAGTACCAGATCACCCGCTATCGCGACGCCCTCGGCCAGCTCTGGCTGTTCGAATGGAACGACGAGCGCCAACTGCTGGCCGCCGTCGCACCGGACGGCGCGCGTTGGCAATTCGCCTATGACGAATCCGGTAACCTCTGCGAAACCCTCGACCCGTTGGAGCGTCGCGACTTCACCCAATGGCTCGGTCACTGGTCGCTGCCGCAAGCCGAGACCGACGCCGCCGGCAATGCCTGGCAGTACCGCTACGACAAGCGCGGCAACTGCATTGCCGAGATCGACCCGCTGGGCCATGTCACCCGCTACCGCTACGACACCAGCGGCCTGCCGGTGGAGATCATCGACGCCAGCGGCAAGCGCAAGACCCTGCGCTGGAACGCCCTCGGCCAGCTCACCGAGCAGGTCGACTGTTCCGGCTACCCGACGCGCTTCGCCTACGACGAGCGCGGCAACCTGGTGCAGATCACCGATGCCCTCGGCGAAATCACCCGCTACCACTACGACAGCCAGGGCCGCCTGTTGCAGACGCAACTCGCCGACGGCCGCTGCGAGGAATTTCAACGCGACGCCATCGGCCAGCTCAGCGCCTACCTCGACCCTGCCGGCAAGCCCGTGCGTTATCGCTATGACCGCCGTGGCCAGGTGCGTCAGCGCATCGATGCCCTGGGCCGCAGCGTCGGCTTCGAATACGACGCCTATGGCCGTCTGCTCGCCCTGAGCAACGAGAACGACGAGCGCTACCGCTTCACCTGGGACGTGCTAGACCGCCTCACCGCCCAGCACGATCTCGATGACAGCGCCCGCCATTACCGCTATGACGCGCAAGGCAACCTCATCGCCGTGGCCTACACCCCGGCGCCGCACGGTACCGGCCTGGGTAGCGTACCCGAGGTGCCGCCAGCGCCGATCATCCACCGCTTCGAGCGCGATACCGTTGGCCGGATGATCGCCAAGCACACCGATGACGGTCGCACCGAATACGCCTACGACCCACTCGATCGCCTGCTCGGCATCGACTTCAGCGCCGTCGACGGCCAGGTACAGTCGTTGGCCTTCGCCTACGATGCCCTTGGCCAACTGCTCAGCGAACAGAGTGCCGCCGGCGCCCTGCAGCATGCCTACGACGAGCTCGGCAACCTGCTGGAAACGCAACTGCCTGACCAGCGCCGTATCCGCCGCCTGTACTACGGCAGCGGCCACCTGCAACTGCTCAGCCTGGATGATCAACTGGTCAGCCGCTTCGAGCGCGACCGCCTGCACCGCGAGGTGCTGCGCACCCAGGGGCAGCTCGTTACCCGCAGCCAGTACGACCGAACCGGACGCCTCACTGCGCGCCTGCGTCGGCGCCTGGAGCAACCCGTGCAGCTGCCGGCCGAAGCCGAGCGGCGCTATGCCTACGACCCCAGCGACAACCTGATCGGACGTCTCGACCGTGACCCGGCCAGCCAGCGCGAACAGAAGCAGCAACTGCACTACGATGCCAGCGGGCGCATCATCGCCAGCCAGGACCTGATTCGCGGCAACCTGGAAACCTACAGCTACGATGCCGCCGCCAACCTGCTGCACCCGGTCGGCGGTGATGCCGCCAGCAGCGGCTGGGTGCGTCACAACAAACTGCTCACCTACCAGGACAAGCGCTACCGCTACGACGCCTTCGGCCGTCTGGTGGAAAAACGCAGTGGCCGTCACCAGCTGCAGCGCCTGAGCTACGACGCCGAACACCGCGTGCGGGAAGTCACCAGCAACGACGGCAGCCGCGTGGTCATGCACTACGATCCGCTCGGCCGGCGTATCGGTAAAAGCCACTACGATGCCCACGGTGTGTTGCTCGGCCAGACCGACTTTACCTGGGACGGCTTGCGCCTGCTTAGCGAGACCCGCAACGGCCGGCACAGCCTCTACCTCTACGACGAAGGCAGTTACGACCCGCTGGCGCGCGTCGATGGCCAGGGCGAACACGCGCGCCTGCGCTACTACCACACCGATCCGAACGGGTTACCGCAGCAACTCACCGAAGACGACGGCCGCTGCATCTGGCAGGCCCGTTATCAGGTCTGGGGTAACACTCTGGCCGAACAGCAGGAAAGCTTCTTTGTCGAAGAGCAAAACCTGCGCTTCCAGGGCCAGTACCTGGACCGCGAAACCGGGCTGCACTACAACACCTTTAGGTTCTACGATCCGGATATCGGTAGGTTTATAAGCCCGGACCCGATTGGGTTGGGTGGCGGCATGAACCTCTACCAGTACGCTCCGAACCCTATTGCTTGGGTCGACCCTTTAGGCCTCAAATGCAGCAGCTCTTGGAATAGCTTCCAAGCGCGTTCCAAGGGAGTATTTTCCTCGAGGGGGCAAGCAGCCAAGGCTTATTCGCTCTGGAAGAAGAGAGATTGGAAAGGTCTTGAGGCATTCATGGGGCCTGGTGCCTGGCCACCAAATCGGGGCTTCGTTAAGGTCAAACCGACAGTCCTTCAACCCGGTACGAAGATTGACCGTTATGGCGGTTGGATGGATAACGGAAAGTTTAAAGATTCGGGTACTTTCGCATCTCCCGCTGGGGCTTCGTTTGGCAGCCGGGCATTGCCTCAGAACACCCTGAATAAACCACTGAATACGTACGAAGTGGTCAAGCCTGTCAAGGCTGATGCTGGCCCTGCCATACCCTGGTTCGGGCAGCCCGGTAAAGGCACTCAATTTGAACTATCAAAATCTATCGACGAGTTACTGAAGCAAGGCGCGATCAAAAAAATTTAATTAAATGAAATTATGAAAAATCTTGTTAAAAAGAAAAAACGACTATTCGATGGCGTTGAAAGCGATTTCTACGTGTTCAGCTCAATATTGGATACGCCAGATTTTGGACCAGTGCTCTTCGACAACCGGCAGGTCCAGTATTTATGGGAACTGTGTGAACGGCAGGCCGATGCGCTGGTAGGTCTGATTCCTGGCGCAAGAAAACATATGGATTTTCCAGGCGATACACCCGCGTATAAGCAAGGAAACCTTGCGCTCTACGTGCAGCGCGTTACTGGTCGAGACGACAACCACTCGGTACTCATCGTCGTAGCTGCAGGCGAATCGCAACCTGCGCGCTTCGTGATCGATTTGTGTGGCGTGTTTGTGGACGAGTAAAGCTGCCATCTGATCAGCGTCAGGCTCAAATCAGCTTTTGCGATTGCCGCTATGGCAAAAGGCTTACACGCCGAAGCGCAACGGACTTCTCCCATCGCGGCCGTGGGCTGGTTAATCTACTCACATCTACCGGGAACTGGATGTCCCGAGTCACGGAAGACAGACCGCGCCAGGACGGCAAACGACAGGATGTCGGAAGGTCTTAAAAAACCCGCTTCGGCGGGTTTTTTGTTGCCTGCAGAAAAGTCAGGCGACGCTGAACGCGGGTAGCCAGGCCTGACTCAGGTCTGTCAGAAGAAAGGTTTTGGCCTTCCAGAAATCACCAGTAAATCCGAGCCCGTTTCCTCAGTCCGCCGTGGCCAGGACCTGTGTGTTACGCCCGGCATGCTTGGCGCGATAGAGCGCGGTGTCGGCCTTGAGCAGCATGCCGGTGATGTCCTCGGCGACGGGGCTGGTGCTGCCGTAAACACCGGCGCTGAAGCTCAAGTCGATGGTTTTTTCGTCGACCTGCGCCGGGTGCTGGGTCAGGGATTGGCGGAGCTGATCGACCAGCTCCAGCGCGCCGTTGGCGTCGGTGCCGGGCAGGATCAGCAGAAATTCCTCACCACCATAGCGGCCGATGCTGTCGTTACGCCGCAGGCGCTGCTGAAGATGGTCAGCGCAGTGCCTGAGCACGTCATCGCCGACCAGGTGGCCGTGGCTGTCGTTGATCTGCTTGAAATGATCCAGATCGAGCATGGCGATGGACAGCGGAGTGTGTTGGCGGCGGGCGCGCTCCAGCTCGTCGGTGAGTCGTTCGAGTATCGCCAGGCGATTGGGCAGCCGGGTAAGCGTGTCACGCAGGGCGGTCTGGCGCAGCTCCGATTCGATGCGCTCGCGCGACAGCAGCACCAAGCCGAAGGAGAACATGATGATGGTGGCGGCGCCGAGGGCGACCGATACGGTCTGCTTCAGATTGCTGACGTCGTAGTGCATTTCCGCTGGCGCACCACTGAGGATGACCACCACACGAATGCCCAGGCCGAACAGGCTGATGCCTGCGCCGATCATCAGGATGCGATGGGCGCGCCCACCCTGCACGGCATGGAGACGGCTCAAACGCAGGATCACCAGGCATTGAGTGAACAGCAGCAGGCAGGCCACCAATTGGCGGGGTTCTTCGGTGTGGATCAGCAGGCTGAGCAAAGCGCCCAATAGCAGCGGGAAAGCGAAGGCCAGCCGCCATGGCGGGCGGCGGCTATGGATCAGCGGCAGGCTGACGGTGTAGAACGCCAGCGCGGTGGACAGCAAGGTGTTGGCCAGCACATAGGTCAGCCACATCGAGGCCAGCCCGAACAGGGTAAAGCCGATGTAGGCCAGCGCATGGGAGAGCATGCCCAGCCCTGTGGTGAGCATGCCGTCGCGATGACGCAGCTGGCCGACCAGGATCAGACAGCTGCCCATGATCACTGCGACCAGTGCGACGGCTCCGAACAGTGTCTGGGTGTGGGCGATCATGTCAGCCTTCTTGTTTTCTGGTCTGAATTGACTCTAGTGCAATCCACAATCCCCGTGCTGGCCTAGGCTCAGGCCCACCAGTAACGCACCATATGAAAGAACACGGGCGCGGCGAAGCATACGGAATCGAGACGGTCGAGCATGCCGCCGTGGCCTTCGATCATGTGGCCCCAGTCTTTCACACCACGGTCGCGCTTGATCGCTGACATCACCAGGCCGCCGGCGAAGCCGAGGATGCACACCAGCAGAGCGAACAGTGCGGCCTGCCAGAAGGCGAACGGCGTGATCCAGCAAAGCATGGCGCCGATCAGCGTGGCCAGGGCTACGCCACCGACAAAGCCTTCCACGGTTTTCGACGGTGAGAGGTTCGGCGCGATCTTGTGTTTGCCGGCCAGCTTGCCGCAGACGTACTGCAGCACATCGGAGAGCTGCACGACGATGATCAGCCAGGCGATCAGCAGCAGGTTGCGCCCCTCGTAGCCGGGGATGTCCAGGGTCAGCAGCGCCGGTACCGAAGAGATGCAGTACACGGCGATCATCAACCCCCACTGCACCTTGGCCGCGCGCTCCAGATAGCGCGTGGTGTCGCCGCCCAGCGAGGCGAGGATCGGCAGCAGCAGGAACAGGTAGACCGGGATGAAGATGGCAAACAGGCCGTACCAGCCCAGGGCGATCAGCAGGTATTGCATCGGCAGGGCGAAGTAGAAGGCGGCTACCAGTGCCGGGTAGTCGCTGCGCCGGGTCGGCGTCAGGGTCATGAACTCGCGCAGCGCATAGAACGACACGAAGTAGAACAGCACGACGACGCCGATGTTGCCGAACAGGAAGGCGATGCCGATTACCAGCACCATCACCCACCAGGCGTTGATCCGCGCGTTGAGGTTGTCGATCACCGGGTTGGGCTGATCGCCACTGCGCCGCTTGAGGACGAAGCCGACCAGGCTGGCCAGCAACAGCAGGGCACCGATACCGGCGAACAGCAGCAAAGTGTTGTTATCCATCTCAGGCCTCCTCGGGTGCCAGTGCCAGCAGGGCGTTACGCGCGCGTTCCAGAAAGGCATCTTTGCCCTCCCCCTCGATGGGCTCCAGTGCCGCACCGAAGCTCAGGGTGCACAGCAGCGGCAGCGGCAGCGCCCTGCCCTTGGGCATGACCCGGTTGAGGTTGGCGATCCACACCGGTACCAGCTCCACGTCCGGCCGCGCCTGAGTCAGGTGATAAAGGCCGCTCTTGAACGGCAGCAACGGCTCATCGCCGAGGTTGCGCGTGCCCTCGGGGAAGATGATCAGCGAGTCCCCGCCATCCAGCGCATCGAGCATCGCCTGCAGCGGGTTGACCCCTTCCTCCTTGCGCTCGCGGTCAACCAGCACACCGTTGAACACCTTGTTGATCAGAAAGCTGCGTACCCCTGGCTTCTGCCAGTAGTCGGCGCCGGCCACCGGCCGGGTGCGTTTGCGCAGCTCCGGTGGCAGCGAGGCCCAGAGCAGGACGAAATCGCCATGGCTGCTGTGGTTGGCGTAGTACAGACGTTGCGTCGCCTGCGCGGTGCTGCCGAGCCACAGGGCTCGGGCACCGGTCAGCAGGCGAGCTGCCGAGGTGATGGCGAAAGCGGTCAATGCAGCGAGCATGGCGACTCCTTAAGCGAAAACGATGAAGAACCCGAGTACGACGATGATGATCTGTAGCAGCAGACACAGCGCCTGTTTGCGTAGCAGGCCGAGTGCGCCCTGAGAACGAAGGCTCCAGGTGCGGCCAGCCTGCTGGGCATTTTTCAGGCCCAGATTTTGTAGGGCCTGATCCAGTGCATGAGTCTGGCTGTCGAGTTGTTCGCCGGCTTCAGCCAGGCATTGAAACAGCTCGGCATCCAGCGCCACGCGCAGCGCCCAGTATTTTTCGGCCAGGCCGGCGATCAGCAGCGCGGCACAGAGCAGCGCCAGGATCAGGCTTGGCGGGGGGCCCAGCCAAGGCGCCAGGCCAAAGACCACGGCGACCAGGCTCATCGCGCTGGAGCAATGATCGAGGCTGCGCCCACGTCGCAACAGTGCCGCGACCAGCAGCAGATCAGCCTGCATGAGCGACCTCCAGCCCCGGTTGTGCATCGACCATGGATTGCAGCGCGGCCAGATGCTGCGGGCCGAGCACGACCTGTGGCCGAGCCTGGCGGATCAGCTCTACGGCGGCCTCGACGTTTTGGCAGCGGCCACTGTGCAGTAGCCAGGCTGCCACGGCAGTGGCACTGCGCGAATAACCCAGGGCGCAGCACACCAGTAGCGGCCCGTGATGACGCAGGCGTTCGATGGCCTCGGCGGCGCGTTGGCAGGTCAGCGCATCGGGCGCTACCAGGTCCAGTGACGGCAGGCTGCAATAGGCTGGCGGCGTGCGTTGCAGCGGCAGTTCGGCGCAGAGGTCAACCTGGCTGGCAAACCCTTCGAGATCGTGCGGCGCAGGGAGTCGACCAAGATGGATGCCCTCGACCACCTGGCTGGGCTTTGGCCGGCGATAGGTCCACAGCCGCGAGTTGATCCAGGCACCGAGCAGATAGGGTGCGAGCAATACCGTAGCGGCCGGACTGAGGTGGCCGTCGGCTTGCTTCTGGAAGCCGGCAGCGCCAAATAGCAGGTAGTTGAGCGCGACCATCGCCAGGGCAACCGCCGGCCAGAACAGCCAAAGCCAGGCGCCGCTCAGCTTGACGGCCAGCACGGCGCATAGCGTTGCGCCAAGCCCGTAGCGCAGAGCCAGGCGCCAACGGCGCGGATCGCTGGCCAGGCGTATCTGCTTCAGCGGCGTAGCGCCCTGCAGCGGTAGCAGCCACAGGCAGAAGAAGCCGGCCAGCGCCCCGGTGGGCACGTCGATGAAGTGGTGTTGCCAGGTGGTCAGCACCGAGATGCCGATCAGCGCCATCCACCCGTGCAGCAAGCCGCGCCAGAACAGCCCGCGGGTGTGATTGGCGAACATCGCCCAGATGATCACCAGCAGGGTGATATGCAGCGAAGGCGCCTGGTTGAAGGGTTTGTCGAAGCCCATCAACACGTCGAACATCAGGCCGAAGGTGCCGTCCAGCGGCGGCCGCTCGAAGGTGAAGCGCAGAGGCCAGAGCAGGAAGCAGGCGACGCAGATCACCTGCGCGGCGAGCAGGCGCAGGGCGTGGCGATCCATCTCGCGGCGGCAGGCCGGCAGCAGGAAGGACAGACCGTAGAGCAGGTCGATCGACCAGTACGGCACGATGGTCCAGGGCCAGAGTGGGATCTGCGGTTCCCAGGCGAAGACCAGGCTGCCGACGTCAGCGCGCTGCCCGGTGAACCAGTTGGCGAAGCCGTAGCTGGCGAAGAACAGCGGGCCAAGCACCAGCAGCCAGAGTACGCCGCGCTTCCACAATCCCTGTTCGCGCGCGCTGTCCATCACTTCACCCGTTGCGCCAGGGACACACTGAAGATGCCCCATTGGTCGATGCGCTGGGCCACCTTGCGAAAGCCCGCGGCCTCGACCAACTGATCCATCTCTGCCTGGCTACGCCGGCGCATGACCCAGGCCTGGCCATCGCGGTGGCTGGTCAGAGCACGGGCGATCAGCTCCAGCTGCGGGTGCCAGGGCTGGCCGGTGTAGACCAGGTAACCGCCCTCCTCGACCGCTGCCGCCAGGCCGGCCAGCGAATCACCGACCATCTGGTTGCTACCGAACAGTTCGTACAGACCGGAGACCACCGCCAGGGTCGGCTTGGGATCCAGCGCGGCGAGATCGTCACGGTCGAAGGCATCGCCTTTGACGAAGCGGGCGATGTCGCCCAGGCCCTTCTGCTCGATCAGCGCATTGCCGTCACGCACATTGATGTCGCTGTAGTCACGCAGCAGGATCGCGTCGGGGCGCTGCTCCTGGCCTTCCAGCGATTCGAGGATGTAGCGACCGTGGCCGGCGGCGATATCGACGATGCGCACCGCCCTGTTCGCCTCACGCAGTTTGCTCATGGCCAGGCGCAGCAGCTCTTCGGCGTGCAGTTTGCGCTGACGAATGCCGCGCCAGCCGATGGAGTCCAGGTAGTTCTGGTCGATCAAACGGCCCAGCGCGCCCTTGCCGGTCGGCTGGTTGCGGTAGACGTAATCGAGGGTGCTGCCGGAATCGAAGCCGGTGTCGAAGCCCAGTTTTACCCCGGCCGATAGCGTGCTACCCAGGCGCATGCTGGCACGGGTGGCGCGCCAGTAGAGGTCGCGTAGCGAGTTTTTCGGCAGTGGTGCGGCCAGCTCTTCGGCTTCGGCGCAGGTGGCACCCAGGCGGTCGGCATCGAGCAGCGAGGGACGCATTACCGGCTCCTCGAAGTTGCGCAGGATGAAGCGTCGCGCGCGGCTCAGGGCGTGAGCGCGGTCACGTTCACCCAGGGTGTCGTGGAAGAAGCCCGGCAACAGGTGCTTTTCCTTGCGCAGGCTACCGAGGCGCTCGAAGAAGTCTTCCTGCGGCTTGCGATGGACGACGAAGTCGGCGCCGGAGATCAGCAGTTGGGTTGGCACCTGGATCGCCTGGGCGTCGGCGACGATGCGATCAGCCGCTTCGTACAGGCCGAGCAGCATGGTCACCGAAATTGGTCGGGCGATCAGCGAGTCGTGCTCGAAGGAGGCGATACGCTCGGGATCGTGGCTGAGGAACCTAGCCTTCACGTAACTGTTGACGAAGAAGTTGCCGCGCCAGGCGTGCATCAGCTTCAAGCCGGGGCGGGCGAAGGGCACATAGAGCTTGACCTTGAACGCCGGCGAGGCGAGCACCAGGCAGCGCACCTTGGGTGCGTAGTCGTGGGCCCAGGTGGAGATGATCACCGCGCCGACGCTCTGCGCCACCACCGCCAGATCTTCTTCGGTGATGACGTGCTGGCTGCCGATGTGCTCGATGAAGGTCTGCACGTCACGCACGCTGGTGGCGAAGCTCGGGCTGTCGCCGCGTGCACCGGGCGACAGACCATGGCCACGGGCATCCCAGGCGAAGAAGTCGCAGTGCGGCAGGTCCAGCTCGTCCACCAGGTGGGCCATGCGCCCGCCATGCTCGTGGCCGCGATGAAACAGCACCACGGCCTGGCGTGGGCTATCGGCAGGCGTCGTCGCCGGCCAGTGGCGGTAGCTCAGCTCGACGCCGTCATGGGTACTGAACGTGTGCAGTTGTACGGGGCGCATGGAATCTCCTTATTCCGTAGGACAGGTCAGGCCACTTCGGCCAGGCCATGGCGAACGCGGTTGTAGAGGGTGTAGAGCAGCAGGGCGAGGATCAGGCCCAGCAGCAGATTGATCCACAAGGCTGGCAGCAGGCCTGTGGCG
The DNA here is from genome assembly GCF_007049795.1 of Ectopseudomonas mendocina. Lineage (GTDB taxonomy): Bacteria > Pseudomonadota > Gammaproteobacteria > Pseudomonadales > Pseudomonadaceae > Aquipseudomonas > Aquipseudomonas mendocina_D. The sequence goes on along the minus strand of NZ_SCFY01000005.1, from coordinate 206,790 downwards.
ACGCCAGCGCCGATCACACCGAAGCAGAAGGCGCGGTCACTCTTGCCCATCGGTCCGTCGTAGCGCCGGGAGGCGCCGACCATGGGCCCGAGTACGCCGGCGTATTCACTGATCACCGCCAGCAGCACAACAACGATCACCAGCAGTGGCGAGACGCCTGCCAGCAAGGCGAAGGGCAGATACAGGGCGCTGTCGGCGATCACGTCGCAGAGTTCATTGAGGTAGGCGCCGAGCTTCGACTGCTGACCGAATTCGCGCGCGAGCATGCCGTCGACGGCATTCAAGGCCATGCGCAGCAGCATCCACAGGGGGATCAGGGCGAACAGCCAGGTGATGTGGCTGAATGCAGCGAGCAGGGCCCCGAGCAGCACGGAGACCACGGCCGCGGCCAGGGTCACCTGGTTGGCGGTGACACCACGGGCATGCAGGAGTTCGACGCCTGGGCGCAGCAGGTTCTGGAAAGCCGGTTTGAGCTGGTAGATCGACGGCATGGCAGCGAATTCCCTTTCGTGTCCCATCTTCGGCCATTGCCGCGTGCGAGACTGTGAACCCGTCGTGGTAGAAGCGGATTTATCGGCGGCATGTAGCCGCCGGAAGGCCAATAGCAGTCAGGCGTGAGCCACAACTTATACCCTGTTAGGCGATTTTCCTAGCGCTGACGATTCGCCAGGAAAATCAGCTAGATACAAGCAATAGTGGCTATTTGATTGTATTTCGTGCACAGCTTATCCACAGATCAGGTCAGGCCGTTTCGCCCAGGCGGCTCAGCTGCGGCTCTTCGCCACGCAGTTCGGTCTGTTGCTGGCGTACCCACTGGAAGGCGCGCTCGTTGAGCTCGGCGATGGCACGCGGGCCTTCGCCCTCGGCGTACATCGGTGCGCCGATGATCACCTGAACCGTTCCCGAGCGCTTGGACCAACCGACCTTGGGCCAGAACTCGCCGGCGTTGTGTGCGATGGGCAGCACCGGTAGGCCGGCATTCACTGCCAGGGCGGTGCCGCCGCGGGAGAACTTGCCGATCTGGCCCGGCGGAATCCGTGTGCCTTCGGGGAACACCAGTACCCAGGCGCCCTGCTTGAGGCGCTCATCACCCTGCTTGGCCAGCTGCTTGAGCGCGGCCTTGGGGTTGCTGCGGTCGATGGCGATGGGCTTGAGCAGGGCCATGCCCCAACCGAAGAACGGCACGCGCAGCAGCTCGCGCTTGACCACCTGCGACAGTGGCTCGAAGAAGCCGCAGAGGAAGAAGGTTTCCCAGGTGCTCTGGTGGTTGGCGAGGATCACGCAGGGGCGCTCGGGGATGTTCTCCACGCCGCGCACTTCATAGCGGATACCGACGATCACCTTGGCCAGCCACACGGCGCAGTTGCACCAGGCCTGGACGACGAAGCGGTAGCGCTGGCGGAACGGCAGCAGCGGTGCGACCACCAGGCTGATCAGGCACCAGAAGAACGAGCTGGACGACAGCAGCAGGTAGAAAAGCGTGACTCTGAATGCCTGCACTAGCGCCATGAACCTTCACACCTTATGAGAGCAGTTGATCGGCGACAGCCGCCAGATCATCGAATACCAGGGTTCCTGGCGGCAGGGGCTTGGCCAGGGTTCGCTCGCCCTTGCCGGTTTTCACCAGCACAGGCTGACAATCGACGGCCAGCGCGGCCTGCAGGTCACCGCTGGTATCGCCGACGAACCAGATTCCTGGCAGATCCGTGGCGTAGTGCGCAGCGATCTGCTCGAGCATGCCCGGTTTCGGTTTGCGGCAGTCGCAGCCGTCATCCGGCCCATGCGGGCAATGCACGATCAGGCCGACCTCACCGCCCTGCTCCGCCACCAGCTGGCGCAGGCGCGTGTGCATCGACTCCAGGGTCGCCAGGTCGTAATAGCCACGGGCGATGCCGGACTGGTTGGTGGCCACGGCCACCGTCCAGCCCGCCTTCGACAGGCGTGCGATGGCGGTGATCGACGAGGGGATCGGAATCCACTCGTCGAGCGTCTTGATATAGGCGTCGGAGTCTTGGTTGATGACACCGTCGCGGTCGAGGATCAGTAGTTTCATTCAGTCGTTTCAGAGTCTGCCGTAGGAGCGAGCTCTGCTCGCGAACGCTTTCGCGCGCGGAGCTTGCTCCTACGAAGGCCTTAGCCCAGCACCGAAATATCCGCTACGCCGAGGAACAGCCCGCGCAGGCGGGCCAGCAAGGCGTACCGGTTGGCGCGCACCTTGGCGTCCTCGGCATTGACCAGCACCGCCTCGAAGAAGGCGTCCACCGGCTCGCGCAGGCTGGCCAGCTTGGCCAGGGCCTCACTGTACTGACGCGCAGCGGCCAGCGGTTGTACCGCATGGTCGGCCTGCTGGATGGCGGCGTGCAGGGCGAACTCGCTGGGGTTGTCGAAGTAGTGCGCCTCGACCTGTGCGGCGACGCCACCTTCGGCCTTGCTCAGCAGGTTCGACACGCGCTTGTTGGCGGCGGCCAGGGCAGCGGCTTGCGGCAGCTTGCGGAAGGCCTGCACGGCCTGCACGCGCTGGTCGAAGTCCAGCGGCGAGGTCGGGCCCACCGCACGCACCGCCTGGTACACGGCGACTTCGATGCCTTCGTCTTCGTAGCGCGCACGCAGGCGGTCGAAGATGAACTCCAGCACCTGAGCTGCCAGACCGTCGCTCTTGATCTTGCCGGCATACTGGGCGACGGCGAAGTCGACCGCAGTGGCCAGGTCCAGATCCAGGCCCTTTTCGATCAGGATGCGCAGCACACCGAGGGCGGCGCGACGCAGAGCGTACGGGTCCTTCGAGCCGGTCGGCAGCATGCCGATGCCGAAGATGCCGACCAGGGTATCGAGCTTGTCGGCCACGGCCACGGCAGCACCGGTGAGGGTGCTCGGCAGTTCGGCACCGGCACCGCGCGGCATGTACTGCTCGTTCAGGGCCAGGGCGACGTCCTGCGGTTCACCGTCGTTGAGCGCGTAGTAGTAGCCGGCAATGCCCTGCATTTCCGGGAATTCGCCGACCATCTCGGTGGCCAGGTCGCATTTGGACAGCAGACCGGCGCGGGCGGCGCGCTGGGCGTCGCCACCGACTTCGCGGGCGATGAAACCGGCGAGCGCCGATACGCGCTGGGCCTTGTCGAATACCGAACCCAGCTGGGCCTGGAACACCACGTTGGCCAGGCGCTGGTTGAAGTCTTCGAGCTTCTGCTTCTTGTCCTGCTTGAAGAAGAACTCGGCGTCGGTCAGGCGCGGACGCACGACTTTCTCGTTACCCGAGACGATCTGCGCCGGGTCCTTGGACTCGACGTTGGCCACGGTGATGAAGCGTGGCAGCAGCTTGCCGTTCGCATCGAGCAGGCAGAAGTACTTCTGGTTGTCCTGCATGGTGCTGATCAGCGCCTCCTGCGGCACCTCGAGGAAGCGTTCCTCGAACGAGCAGACCAGCGGCACCGGCCATTCGACCAGGGCGGTGACTTCATCCAGCAGCGCCGGCGGCACGATGGCCGTGCCCTGCTCGGCGGCGGCCAGTTCGTCGACGCGGCGGCTGATGATCTCGCGGCGTTCGGCGAAGTCGGCCAGCACGTAGGCGCTGCGCAGGTCTTCGGCGTAGTTGGCCGGGCTGCTGATGCGCACGTCACGGTTGGCGTGGAAACGGTGGCCACGGGACACGCGACCAGCCTTCTGCGCGAGGATCTCGCAGTCGACCACGGCGTCGCCGAACAGCATCACCAGCCACTGGGTCGGACGCACGAATTCGTCGCGGCGTGCGGCCCAGCGCATGCGCTTGGGAATCGGCAGGTCATTCAGCGAGTCCTGCACGATGGTCGGCAGCAGGTTCAGCGCCGGCTGGCCGGGGATGTGCTGGGCAAAACGCAGTTTGGCGCCACTGCGGTCGATCTCGGCGATGTCCACGCCGCACTTGCGGGCGAAGCCCAGGGCGGCCTGAGTCGGGTTACCGTCGGCGTCGAAGGCGGCCTGGATGGGCGGGCCGTCGAGGTTCATGCTGCGGTCGGCCTGCTGCTCTTCGAGCTGCTCGATCAGCACCGCCAGGCGGCGCGGCGCGGCATACACACGGCTGGCGGTGTAGCCCAGGCCGGCGCCCTTGAGGCCTTTCTCGATACCGGCGAGGAAGGCATCACCGAGGCTCTTCAGGGCTTTCGGTGGCAGCTCTTCGGTGCCCAGTTCGACCAGGAAATCGTGTGCACTCATGCTTGCGCCTCCAGCTTGGCCAGTACTTCATCACGCAGTTCGGGGGTGGCCATGGGGAAGCCGAGCTTGGCGCGCGCTTGCAGGTAGCTTTGCGCCACGGCGCGGGCCAGGGTGCGCACGCGCAGGATGTACTGCTGGCGCGCGGTTACCGAGATGGCGCGGCGGGCGTCGAGCAGGTTGAAGGTGTGCGAGGCCTTGAGCACCATCTCGTAGGTCGGCAGCGGCAGCTCCAACTCGATCAGGCGGTTGGCTTCGCTCTCGTAGAAGTCGAACAGCTCGAACAGCTTCTCGACGTTGGCGTGCTCGAAGTTGTAGGTGGACTGCTCCACTTCGTTCTGGTGGAACACGTCGCCGTAGGTCACGGTGCCGAACGGGCCGTCAGTCCAGATCAGGTCATAGACCGAGTCGACGCCCTGCAGGTACATGGCCAGGCGCTCCAGGCCGTAGGTGATCTCGCCGGTCACCGGATAGCACTCGATGCCACCGACCTGCTGGAAGTAGGTGAACTGGGTGACTTCCATGCCGTTGAGCCAGATTTCCCAGCCCAGACCCCAGGCGCCGAGAGTCGGTGATTCCCAGTTGTCTTCGACGAAGCGGATGTCATGCACTTCCGGGTCGAGGCCGATGGCCTTAAGCGAACCCAGGTACAGCTCCTGGAAGTTCTCCGGGTTGGGCTTCAAGACCACCTGGAACTGGTAGTAGTGCTGCAGGCGGTTGGGGTTTTCGCCATAGCGGCCGTCGGTGGGGCGACGCGAAGGCTGCACGTAGGCGGCGTTCCAGGTCTCCGGGCCGATGGCGCGCAGGAAGGTGGCGGTGTGGAAGGTGCCGGCGCCTACTTCCATGTCGTAGGGTTGCAGCACCACGCAGCCCTGCTCGGCCCAGTAGTTCTGCAGGGCCAGGATCAGGTCCTGGAAGGTGCGCACGGCAGGCTTGGTCTGGCTCACGAAAAAATCACCTGTGGAGGCTTGCGAGGGAAAGCCGGGGAGTATATCGAAACTCGGCGCAGGCCGCAGGGTACGGCACATCGGCATCATTCAAGTCGTATGAAACTGTATTTATATCCAGTTATTTTGCCGCTATAGTCGTCGCTTCGACCCCTAACCGAGGCCTACGATCATGCCGCGCTGCTTCTGGTGTACCGACGATCCGCTGTACCAGGCCTATCACGACGAGGAATGGGGCGTGCCGCAGCGCGATGCCGGCCATCTGTTCGAGATGCTGCTGCTCGAAGGCGCGCAGGCCGGCCTGTCGTGGATCACCGTGTTGAAGAAGCGCGAGCGCTATCGCCAGGTGCTGCACGGCTTCGACCCCGAGCGTCTGGCGCGCTTGAGCGATGAAGAGATCGAGGTGCTTATGCAGGACCCCGGGATCATCCGCAACCGCCTCAAACTCAAGGCCGTGCGGCAGAACGCTCAGGCCTGGCTGAAGCTGGACGACCCGGTAACGCTGCTCTGGTCGTTCGTTGGTGGCGTGCCGAAGATCAACCACTTCAGCGACCGTAGCCAGATGCTGGCGGTGACGCCCGAGGCCGAAGCGATGAGCAAGGCGCTGAAGAAGCTCGGCTTTACCTTCGTCGGGCCGACCATCTGCTATGCCTTCATGCAGGCCACGGGTATGGTGATGGACCACACCACTGACTGCGACCGCTATGCGCAACTGAGGGCGCCATGACCACTACCATCACCACGCTGGACCAACTGCAGGCGCTGTATGGGGAAAGCCACGAGCGCTCGCGGCGCAAGGAGCTGCCGCGACTGATCGAACCCTACCGCGCATTGATCGAGGCGTCGCCCTTCGTGGTGCTGGCGAGCGTCGGCCCGGATGGCCTGGATTGCTCGCCGCGTGGTGATGCGCCGGGGTTCGTGCACATCCTCGATGACCAGACCCTGCTGCTGCCGGATCGCCCCGGCAACAACCGCATCGACAGCCTGCGCAATATCGTGCTCAACCCGCAGGTGGCGCTGCTGTTCCTGATTCCGGGCGTGGGCGAGAGTCTGCGGGTCAACGGCCGTGCCGAAATCTCCCTCGACCCCGAGCTGCTGGAACTGGGCCGTGCCCAGGACAAGCTGCCGCGCAGCGTACTGCGCATCCATATCCACAGCTGCTACTTCCAGTGCTCCAAGGCGGCAGTGCGTTCCGGTCTGTGGGATGCATCGCGCCAGGTGGAGCGCGCCAGCCTGCCGAGCGCGGGCGATATCTTCCGCTGCATCTACGAGGAATTCGACGTCGAGGCCTACGAGCGCGATCTACAGCAGCGGCTGCGGACGAGCCTTTACTGACTGAGCCGGCCCTGGTCGTCACGCCTTGTCTTGCCTGCCTCACCAACGTTTTTGAACGTCCTGTTAAACTGGGCGCTTTGCAGAAACGCTTGGAGTCTCTCGTGGAAAAACTCAAGGGCGCCCTGGTGGTCGGGTTCCTGCGTCTGTTCGCACTGCTGCCCTGGCGTGCCGTGCAGGCCGTGGGCAATGCCATCGGCTGGCTGATGTGGAAGCTGCCGAACGGCTCGCGTGACGTGGTGCGCATCAACCTGAGCAAGTGCTTCCCGGAGCTGAATCAGGCCGAACTGGACAAACTGGTCGGGCAAAGCCTCAAGGACATCGGCAAGACCCTGACCGAAAGCGCCTGCGCCTGGATCTGGCCGGCGCAGAAATCGCTCAAGCTGGTGCGCGAGGTGGAAGGCCTGGAAGTGCTGCAGCAGGCGCTGGCATCCGGCAAGGGCGTGGTCGGTATCACCAGCCACCTGGGCAATTGGGAAGTGCTCAACCACTTCTATTGCAACCAGTGCAAACCGATCATTTTCTATCGCCCGCCGAAGCTCAAGGCGGTCGACGAACTGCTGCAGCAGCAGCGCGTGCAGATGGGCAACCGTGTCGCGCCGTCGACCAAGGAAGGCATCCTCAGCGTCATCAAGGAAGTGCGCAAGGGCGGCGCCGTGGGTATTCCGGCTGACCCAGAGCCGAGCCGTTCGTCGGGTGTGTTCGTGCCTTTTCTCGGTACCACCGCGCTGACCAGCAAGTTCGTGCCGAGCATGCTCACTGGTGGCAAGGCGGTCGGTGTGTTCCTGCATGCGTTGCGCCTGCCGGATGGCAGCGGCTACAAGGTGATCCTCGAGGCGGCCCCCGAGGGCATGTACAGCGAGAACGTCGAAGAAGGCGTGGCGGCGATGAGCGAAGTGGTGTCGCGTTACGTGCGCAACTACCCGAGCCAGTACATGTGGAGCATGAAGCGCTTCAAGAAACGCCCGGATGGTGAGGCCAAGTGGTACTGACGTACTGCCACTGAGCACGATGATGAACGAAGGCGCCTCGATGGCGCCTTTTTTCTGTCGAGCGTTGGGAATTGCTTCGATTTTGCGTTATTAAAGGCTGCATCGCCCGCCTATCCCCCGGAGCCGTCATGCCGAACCAGCGCCAGCAGGTGCGTACCCCGATGAAGTGCCGGATCAAGATCAGCCACCCCAGCTTCGGCGAGCTGTTGGCGCAGACTCGTGACCTGTCCGATAGCGGTGTCTACGTGAAGCATCCAGACATGGCCAGCTTGTCGGTCGGCACCGAAGTGATCGGCCAGGTGCAGGATTTGCCCTTCCCTGCGCCAGTATTGAAGATGGAAGTGATGCGCGTGGATGCTGAAGGGGCGGGCTTGCGTTTTCTCGGCGAGGCCTGAGCCGCGCCAGCCAATCCGGACTTGCGTCAGGAATGTTTCGAAGCTGCGGAACATTTTGTTACATCTACACTCTGATCTAGGCCTCACTCCGAGGTGGCGTCCATCAGAGGCGTTTTCGACATGAGTCGAGCGGTACCCGAACTTCCCGCTGAAAGCGCAGGCGCGCCAGATCTTCCTCCCTCTCCCCAATCCGGCTGGCTGCAACGCAACCGACACCTGATCGGCCTCGGCCTTTCGCTGCTGTTGTTCGGCCTGGCGCTGGTCGCCTGCTGGCACCTGGTGCGCGAGATCAATCCGGATCAGGTGCGTGAATCCCTGGCGGCCGTGCCGCCGCAGGCTTTACTCGGCGCTTTGCTGGCCACTGTGCTGGGCTTTTTGGTGATGCTCGCCTACGAGTGGTCAGCCAGCCGCTATGCCAACGTCGATCTGCCGCCGCCGACCCTGGCACTCGGTGGTTTCTGCGCTTTTGCCATCGGCAATGCCGTGGGCCTGTCGGCGTTGTCCGGTGGTTCGGTGCGCTATCGCCTGTACGGGCGCAATGGGCTGAGCGCGGGCGATGTGGCGCGCATGAGCCTGTTCGCCAGCCTGTCGTTGGGCGTCAGCCTGCCGATTCTCGCGGCATTGGCAGCTCTGTTCGATCTCGCGGATGCCTCGGCCGCGCTGCGCCTGTCCGAGCCTGTGCTGGCAGTGTTGGCCGTTGCGATATTGCTCGCGGCGCTGGTGGTGGGGCTGCTGGTCAGCCGTAAACGCCTGGCCGAGCGCCCCGCGCCTGGCTGCTGGCAAATCGATCTGGGCCGCTTCAGTCTGCGTCTGCCCGGTTTGCGCATGAGCCTGACGCAGCTGTTGATCAGCAGCCTCGATGTACTGATCGCTGCCAGCGTGCTGTATCTGCTGCTGCTCGAGGCGCCGCCTTTCTCCTCCTTCGTGCTGATCTACATGCTGGCACTGGCAGCCGGTGTGCTCAGCCATGTGCCGGGCGGTGTCGGGGTGTTCGAGGCGGTGCTGCTGGCGGCCTTTTCCTCGCGTATCGACCCGGCCGGGCTGGTCGCGGCGATGCTTCTCTATCGCCTGCTCTATGTGATTTTGCCGCTGGTGGCGGCTGGTCTCCTGCTGCTGGCCGCCGAGGCGCGTCGCCTGTGGTTCCCGCGGCAGGTGGCGCGCATGGCCAGTGGTATGGCGGTACCCCTGCTGGCGCTGCTGGTGTTCTGCGCCGGTGCGGTGCTGCTGTTCTCCGGGGTGACGCCGACCATGGACGAACGCCTGGAGGCGCTGGGTTTCCTCATGCCGCCGCAACTGGTGGCGGCCTCGCACCTGGCGGCCAGCCTGGTCGGCACGCTTTGCCTGCTGCTGGCGCAAGGGTTGCGTCGGCGCCTGTCGGCGGCCTGGGCACTGACCCTGGTGCTGCTCTGCCTGGGCGTGGTGTTGTCGCTGCTCAAGGGCTTCGACTGGCCGGAGGCCCTGGCCCTTGCGGCCATCGCCGGCTTGCTGGCGCTGTTTCGCCGCGAGTTCTACCGACGTAGCCGATTGATGGACGTGCCGGCATCCGGCCTAGCGCTGGCGGCAACGGTCGGAGTGATCGCCGCCTCGGTGTGGCTGCTGCTGTTCGCCTATCAGGATGTCGCCTACAGCCATCAGCTGTGGTGGCAGTTCGAGCTGGATGCCAATGCCCCGCGCGGCTTGCGGGCGGCGCTGGGCAGTGCCCTGGTGCTGCTGGCGGTCAGCCTGACCTGGCTACTGCGCGCCACGCCGCCAAGTATCAGTCTGCCAGGCGGGGACGCGTTGCTGCGTGCCCGTGCCATCGTCCAGGCCTCGCGTCAGCCTGAGGGTGGCCTGGCACTTAGCGGCGACAAGGCGCTGCTGTTCCATCCCGATAGCGAAGCCTTCCTCATGTATGCCCGTCGCGGGCGCAGCCTGGTGGCACTGTTCGACCCGATCGGTCCGCCGGCGGCGCGTGCCGAGCTGATCTGGCAGTTCCGTGACCTCTGCGACCGCCACCATGCGCGGCCGGTGTTCTATCAGGTGCGCGCGGAGAACCTGCCCGGCTATATCGACATCGGCCTGACCGCGCTGAAGCTCGGCGAAGAAGCGCTGGTGGATCTGAAGACCTTCGACCTGGCCAGCAACGGCAAGGAGATGAAGGCCCTGCGCTACACCTGGAACCGCGGCCAACGCGATGGTCTGAGCCTGGAGTTCCACGCCCCCGGCCAGGTGCCGATGGACGAGCTGCATGCGATTTCCGATGCCTGGCTGCAGGGCAAGAACGTGCGCGAGAAGGGTTTTTCCCTGGGCCGTTTCAGCCCCGAATACCTGGCGCATTTTCGTGTCGTGGTGGTGCGCTTCGAGGGCCGCGCGGTGGCCTTCGCCAATCTGCTGGAATGCGAGACGCGCGCAGTGGCCAGCCTCGATCTGATGCGCGTGCTGCCGGATGCGCCGAAGTCGACCATGGAGTTTCTCATGCTTGGCCTGATCCAGCAGTTTCAGAGCGAGGGCTATGCACGTTTCAGTCTCGGCATGGTGCCGCTGGCCGGCCTGCAGACCCGCAAGGGTGCGCCGCTGCCGCTGCGTCTCGGCGCGCTGGTGTTCGACCGTGGCGAGAACTTCTACAACTTCCAGGGCCTGCGCCGCTTCAAGGACAAGTTCCTGCCGCAGTGGGAGCCGCGTTACCTGGCCGTGCCGGCCGGGCTCGACCCCTGGGTGGCATTGGCCGACACCGCCACGTTGATCGCTGGCGGCCTGGGTGGACTGGTGAGGCGTTGAGATGAGCAGGACGACAAGGACACTGGGTGGCGTGTTGTTGGTGGTTGCCCTGGCTGCAGGGGCGGCGGGTTGGTGGTGGTCGATGCGCGGCGCCACGCAGTTCGAGACGTTGCAGATACAGGGCACCTCGGCGCAACTGCTGAGCCAGGGCGAGGCGCGTCAGCGTGTGCTGCTGCTCGCGCCGGCCGACCAGGCGCTGGACGAAACCACGCTACGCCGCCTTGCAGAAGTGGGCGATCTGCGTTTGCTGCAATTGCCCTTCGTCGCGGGCGACTGCAAGGCGCAACAGCAACTGATCAGCCAGGCCAGCGAGGAGCTGGGCGGCGCACCGACAGTGGTGGTCGGTATCGGCCCGGCAGCAGCCTCGGCCTGGCGCTGGCTGGCGGCGCAAAGCGACGACCAGGCCCAGGCGCTGTCTGTCGGATTCGATCTGGCCAAGCCCGATTGCGCCGAGCCCTTGCCGAACAAGGCCGAGCACGGCCATTGGATCGCCCTGTGGAACGACAACCCGGGTGACGACAACGCACGTTTCCTGCGCGAGCAGCACAACGGCGAACCGCGCATCGGCGCGTTGGGCACGCCGCTGCCGACCCTGTTGGCCGATGAACTGCAACATTTGCTCGCCGGCCAGGGCGCGGCGATGCCGGTGATCGAGCATCCCTCGGCGCAATCGGCCGATACCCTGACCCTGTTCTATTCCGGTGATGGTGGCTGGCGTGACCTCGACCGTGCCTCCGCCGAGCACATGGCCGCTGCCGGTTATCCGGTGGTGGGCATCGACACCCTGCGTTACTACTGGCAGCACAAGAGCCCGGAACAGAGCGCCGCCGACCTGTCGCGGCTGATGCAGCAATACCGTGACAAGTGGCACGTGAAACGCTTCGTGCTCGCCGGCTACTCGTTCGGTGCCGATGTGCTGCCGGCGATCTACAACCGCCTGCCGGCCAGTGATCAGCAGCAGGTCGACGCGATGTTGCTGCTCGCCTTCGCCCGCAGCGGCAGCTTCGAGATCGCCGTCAGCGGCTGGCTTGGCAAGGATGGTGCGGAAGCACCGACCGGGCCGGAACTGCGCAAGGTGCCGGCAGCCAAGGTGTATTGCATCTACGGCAGCGAGGAGACGGCCGAGAGCGGCTGCACCGAAGCCGGTGCCCCGGGCGAGCACCTGATGATCGAGGGCGGCCACCACTTCGATGGTGATTACGCGGCGTTGGCGCAGAGGATGCTGGCGGCGATAAAAGCGCGGCAGCTGCGTTAGTCTCACTGGCGCATGCCAATGGATTGCGCTGATCCTGTAGGAGCGGATTTATCTGCGAAAAATCGCGGCTAAAGCCGCTCCTACGGAAAACGGCAGAGCACTCTATTAGCCGCGACAGCCTTGTTACCCCCCCTCGCCGCTGAAGCGCCTCCCACAGAGACCTCAATTGGCCTCGTTCACCGCGCTGAGAAACGCCTTCGTCCGCTCCTGCTGCGGGTTGCCGAACAGCTGATCCGGCGTGCCCTGCTCATGGATGCAGCCCTGGTGGAAGAAGCACACGCGGTCGGCGAACTCGCGGGCGAAGCCCATCTGGTGAGTGACCATCAGCATGGTCAGGTTGTGCTCGCTGCCCAGGCGGCGAATGACGTTGAGCACTTCGCCGCACAGTTCCGGGTCGAGCGCCGAGGTCACCTCGTCGAACAGCATCACCTTGGGTCGCATCGCCAACGCACGGGCGATGGCCACGCGTTGCTGCTGGCCGCCGGAGAGCTGTGAGGGAAAATGGCGCAGCTTTTCGCCCAGACCGACCATCGCCAGCAGGTCTTCAGCGCGTTCTGTCGCTTCTTTCCTGCCCATGCCGAGCACCTGCATTGGCGCCTCGATCACGTTCTGCAGCGCGCACATGTGCGGGAACAGGTTGAAGCTCTGGAACACCATGCCGATCTTGCCGCGCACCTTGCGCTGGTGGCTGGCGCTGGCCGGCACCAGGCGGCCGTCGCGGCCGGGCATGTGGGTCAGCGGCTCGTCATCGACGGCGATCACCCCCTCGTCAATGCTCTCCAGGGTCATCAACGCACGCAGCAGGGTCGATTTGCCCGAACCGCTGGGGCCGATGATCGCCACCTTCTCGCCGGGGGTGACGTCCAGATTGAGCTTGTTGAGCACGGTGAGATTGCCGTAACGCTTGGTCACGTCGGTGAAGCGAACGATGGGCTGGGGCATGGAGGAACTCCCGGTAGCGTCTGTGGAATTGAGGAAAGCAGTCATCGGGCAGTGACCTCCAGGCGATCTTCCACACGCCGCACGCACCAGGCCAGGGCCAGGCTGAGCAGCAGGAAGAAGAGACCGACCATGGTGATGGGCTCGAGGTAGCGGAAGCTCTCCGAGCCGATGTTCTTGGCTTGTTGCATGATTTCCACCACGGTGATGGCCGACAGTACCGGGGTGTCCTTGAGCATGGCCACCAGATAGTTGCCCAGCGCCGGCAGGATCGGGCGCAGCGCCTGCGGCAGGATGATCTGCCGGTAGGCCGACAGCGGCGACATGTTCAGCGCCGTTACCGCCTCCCACTGGCCGCGCGGCACCGCGTCGAGGCCGGCGCGATACACCTCGGCGGTGTAGCAGGCGTAATGCAGGGCGATGCCGAGAATGCCTGCCTGCAGCGCGGTGAGGTTCAGCCCGTAGTTGGGGAATACGTAGAACAGGAAGTACACCTGGATCAGCAGCGGCGTGCTGCGGATGAACTCGATCAGCCCGGCCACCGGCCAGGACAGCCACAGGTGCTTGCTGCGTCGGGCGATGGCCAGCAGCAGGCCGAGCACGATGGCAATGGCGAAGCCGGCGAAGGTGATCAGCAGGGTATTGAGCGAGGCCTTGAGCAAATCGGGGAGGATGCTCAGGGCGAAATCCCAGTCGAAGAAATTCATTGCAGGCCTCCGCGCATCCGGCCACGGCTAAGGCGTTTTTCCAGCAGGCGCATACCGAGGTTGATCACCTGGGCCATGAGGAAATACAGGACCAGGGCCAGAGCGAAGATCTCCAGGGTCATGAAGGTCGCCTGATCCAGCTGACGGGCGCGGAAGGCCAGGTCAGACAGGGTGATCAGCGACACCAGCGAGGTGTTCTTCAGCAACTCGATCAGCAGGTTGGTGCCCGGCGGGATCGCAGCCAGCAGTGCCTGCGGCAGGATGATGCGCAGGAAACGCTTCGACGGCCGCATGTTCAGCGCGGTACAGGCCTCGTACTGACCCTTGGCCACCGAGCGGATGGCGCCGCGCATCACTTCCGCGCCATAGGCGCCGATATGCAGGCCGAGGCCGACGATGGCCACGGTGAAGGCGCTCATCTCGACGTTGAACGGTGGCATTGGCAGCACGAAGTACAGCCAGAACAGCTGCACCAGCAGCGAGGTGCCACGGAAGATCTCGATGTAGGTGATCGCCAGCCAGCGCAGCGGAGCGATGGGCGACAGCCGGCCGAGGGCGGCGATAACAGCCGAGACGATGGCCAGCAGCGAGCCCCAGAAGGTGACTTGCACGGTGACCCAGGCGCCTTGCAGCAGCAGGGGAAGAAGATCGGTCATGAATGTCTACCGCTCTATGCACGAAAGCGCGCCGCGCACCGGAGTGCGCGGCGTGGTCTGTTCATTACTGGCCGCAGAGTTCGGCGGCGGTCTTGTCGGTGATGTTGGACTGGTCGAAACCGAAGGGCTTGACCGTGGCCAGGTGCTCTTCGCTGCCGATCCATTTCTTCAGCTCGGCATTCACCGCATCGCGCAGGTCCTTGTCTTCCGGGCGGAAGGCCAGGGCGCCGTAGCCGGTGTGGGCTGGATCGTCCTTGAATTCGGCGATGGCTTCGACGCTGTCGCCGCCCTTGTCGGCCAGACCTTTCATGGTCAGCTGAGTGCCGACTGCAGCGTCGGCGCGACCGGCGCGCACGGCCTGCAGCTGTGCGGTGGTATCCGGTACTTGGAGGATCTGGTCATCGGTGATGCCGGCGCTACGGGCATAACCGAGGTTCACCGTGCCGGACATGATCGCCACCTTGGCGCCGCTCTTGGCGATGTCCTCGTAGCTGTGCAGGTCCTTCGGGTTGCCGGTTTTCACCAGCAGGGTATCGGGCAACTGGTAGTGCGGGTCGGTGAACAGCACCTGCTTGCAGCGCTCGGGTGTGATGTACATGCCGGCGGCGATCAGGTCGAAGCGGCTGGCGCGCAGGCCGGGGATCAGCGAACCCCACTCGGTGAGCACCGGGTTGATCTTCTCGACGCCCATGCGTTCGAAGATCTTCTTGACGATTTCTGGCGACTCGCCGGTGACGCTGCCGTCGAGGGCGGTGTAGGCGAACGGCGTTTCATTGGCGTAGCCGATACGCACGCTGCTGCTGTCCTTGACCTTGTCCAGGGTCGAGGCCTGGGCACCGGCAGCGAGACCGGTGAGCAGGGCGCAGGCCAGTGCGAGGCGGCCGAAGCGGGAGGGGATAACGCTACTCATCTTGGTGTTCTCCTGTTTCTTGTAGTCCGCCAACGGCGGCGTGCTGTGTTAGGAGGCAGGTAAATCAAGAGCGTTGGTGCGCAGTAGGCCTGCGCCGGGTGGTGTTCTTTTGAGTTGCCTGAGGCACTGTTTTCCACCCTTGGGCCGAGCATACAAAGGCTTTTTTGGCTACGGCATTGCACTAGGACAATTGAATCGTAACGCCTCACGCGGGATGCTTGAACGCAGTCGCCGGAGGAGCCATCGATGCACAACTGGAAGAAGGCCCTGGCCAACGCTCGCCCGGGCGAATCGAAATACAAGCTGCTGGTCCAGGCGGTCGCCGCCGATATCGAACAGGGTACCCTGATCGACGGCCAACGGTTGCCGCCGCAACGTCAGGTTTCAGATACGCTGGGCATCAGCGTGCAGACCGTGACCAACGCCTACAAGGAGTTGGAGCGTCAGGGCCGCGTGCGCTGCGAGGTGGGCCGTGGCAGCTTCGTCTCGCGGCGCACCAGCGAGCGCGTGGCCACCAGCATGCTCGATCAAACCGAGCAGGCGCTGATGGACTTTTCCAATGCGCGCATCCTGCATACGGCTGATCACGACCGCCTGTGGCGACAGACCTGCCTGGAGTTGGCGCAGGAGCCGGACCAGCCGTGGATTCACGCCTTCCGCCCGATTGCTGGCATGCAGCACCAGCGCGAGGCCGCGGTGCGCTGGCTGGCGCGTCTGGGTATGGATGTCGGCATCGAGGATGTGCTGCTGACCAGCGGCGCCGCCCACGGTATTTTCCTCGCCTTGGCCACCCTGGCCGGCCCGGATGACGTGGTGCTCTGCGAAGGCCTGACCGACCACGGCGCCATCGGCAGTTCGCAGGTGCTCGGCTTCACCCTCAAGGGCCTGGAGATGGATCGCTACGGGCTGAACCCCGAGCACTTCGAGGACATGTGCGGCAATGAGCGGATTACCGCGCTGGTCTGCACGCCGAACCTGAACAACCCGACCAGCGCACTGATGCCCGACGAGCGCCGACGTGAGATCGCCGAGATCGCCCGCCGTTACGGCGTGTACATCATCGAGGATGACGTCTACGGTCCGCTGCTGGCCGGCCAGCAGGCCACGCGGCCGCTCAGTCATTACGTGCCGGAGCTGTCGTTCTACTGCACCAGCATGACCAAGTCCGTGCTCACCGGCCTGCGCATCGGCTACCTGGTGATGCCCAAACGCCTGGCCCTGCGCACCGAGAGCATCCTGCGGGTCAATAGCTGGATGGCGCCGTCGTTGCTCGGTGAGATCGCCACGCGCTGGATCGACTCCGGCGAGGCCGAGGACCTGGTGCAGTTGCAGCGGCAATTGCTGGCCAACCGGCAGGCGCTGGTGGAGCAGGAGCTGGGTGAGCACCTGATCGGCAACCACCCCTATTCGCTCAACAGCTGGCTGCGTGTGCCCGAAGGCTGGGAAACCGACGGCCTGCTGCGCGAGCTGCGCCGGCGCAACGTCGCGCTGACCTTGCCCGACCCCTTCGTCCCGCCGGGTATGCCGAGGCCGCGCGCGGTGCGCCTGTGCGTCGGCGCCGAATGCAGCGAAGCGAAGATGCGCCAGGGCGTGCAGATCGTGCGGGACGTGTTCGAGCAGTACCCGAAGGTGCATGATTTTTAGCGCTGTTGAAGAGCTTCGCGGCTGAAGCGGAATGCCGCCCAGCCGCTCCTACAATTTTGGCCATCATGCTGATCAGCCCCTCCCGCTTGCGGGAGAGGGCTACAAGCTGTTGCGCGCGGCGCACCCTATGGTCGACGGGTCTGTTAGGTGCGCCGTGCGCACCGATTTCGAGACGGTACAAACGCCCAGATAAAAAATCGTCCTAGTACATTCAGTCGCTCAATTTCCCGCTCATACACTCGGCCGCACACCTTCTCGGAACGTGCGCCATGTCTTCCATCCCCTTCGATGACCTGCTCCATGCCCGCCAGCGCATTGCCGGCCTGGTGCGCCAGACGCCGCTGGAACATTCGCCCAGCCTGAGTCGCCTGGCCGGTGTGCCGGTGTGGTTGAAGCTGGAGTCACAGCAGGCTACCGGCAGCTTCAAGCTGCGCGGCGCGAGCAACGCGGTCGCGCAGCTGGATGCCGAGCAGAAGCGCCTCGGCGTGGTTACGGCCTCCACCGGCAACCATGGCCGTGCGCTTGCCTTCGCCGCCTCGCAGCAGGGCGTGAAGGCCATTGTCTGCCTCTCCGAGCTTGTGCCGCAGAACAAGGTGCTTGCCATTCGCGAGTTGGGCGCTGAGGTGGTTATCAAAGGTCGCAGCCAGGACGATGCCCAGCTCGAAGCCCTGCGTATCGCCCGCGAGCAGGGCGCCGCATTTATCCCGCCCTTCGACCACCCGAATGTGATCGCCGGCCAGGGCAGCCTGGGCCTGGAGATTCTCGAACAATGCCCGGACGTCTGCGAAGTGCTGGTGCCGCTGTCCGGCGGCGGCCTGTTCGCTGGCGTGGCACTGGCGATCAAGGCGGCCAGCCCGGCCATTCGGACCCACGGCATCAGCATGCAACTGGGTGCGGCGATGCACGCCAGCCTCGAGGCTGGTGAGCCAGTCGAAGTGGAGGAACTGCCAACCCTGGCCGACTCGCTCGGCGGCGGTATCGGTCTGGACAACCGCTTCACCTATTCCATCACTCGCGAGCTGTGCGATCAGGTTCACCTGCTCGACGAGGCTTCCATCGCCCGTGGCATCCGCCACGCCTACCGCGAAGAAAGGCTGGTGGTCGAGGGCGCCGCAGCGGTCGGCATCGCCGCTTTGCTCGATGGCCTGATCGAACCGCGTGGCCCGGTGGTGGTGGTGATCAGCGGCCGCAACATCGACATCGACCAGCACCTGCGCGTGCTCAATGGCGCCGACGCCTGAGGAGCTTCCATGGCCAAGACCCTGATTCTCAACCAGGCCGACCTGCGCGACTGCGTCGGCCTCGACAGCGACAGCCTCGAAGTGGTGGAAAACGCCTTCCGCCTGCTGGCCACTGCCGCCGTGGCGATGCCGCCGATCCTGCGTCTGGACGTGCCCGAGCATAACGGCGAGGTAGACGTGAAGACCGCTTACCTGCCCGGCGTGGCGCACTTCGCGATCAAGGTCAGCCCCGGTTTCTTCGACAACCCCAAGCTTGGCCTGCCCAGCCTCAATGGCCTGATGATGCTGTTCTCGGCGCATACCGGCCTGGCCGATGCGCTGCTGCTGGATAACGGCTACCTCACCGCCGTGCGCACCGCGGCTGCTGGCGCCATCGCCGCCAAATGGCTGGCCCGCGAAGATGCCAAGGTGGTCGCCATCCTCGGTGCCGGTGAGCAGGCGCGCCTGCAGTTACAGGCACTGCGCCTGGTGCGTGAGGTGCGCGAGGTGCGTATCTGGGCGCGTGATCCCGCCAAGGCCCAGGCCATGGCTGCCGAGCTGGACGATGCGCGCGCCGTGGACAGCGTCGACGCGGCGCTCGATAGTGCCGATATCGCCATCACCACCACGCCCAGTCGCGAGCCACTGATCCAGCCGCAACACCTGCGCTCCGGCCTGCATATCACCGCCATGGGCTCGGATGCCGAGCACAAGAACGAGATCGCTCCAGCCGTGCTGGCGCGGGTCGATGCCTATGTCGCCGACCGCCTGAGCCAGACCCGTGTGCTGGGTGAGCTGCACCACGCCATCGCCGCCGGTCTGGTGCATGCCGAGGATGACTTCGCCGAGCTCGGCCAGGTGATCGCCGGCCAGCGTCCCGGTCGCACCGCGCCCGAGCAGATCACCCTGTGCGACCTGAGCGGCACTGGAGCACAAGACACCGCCATCGCCAGCCTCGTCTACCAGCGCGCCGTCGCGGCCGGCAAAGGCCTCAGTTTCGATTCATGAAACCTGCGGGCGCGGCACGCCGCGCCTGAATAACCGTTCCATCACGAGGGCAACGCAATGTCCGAAATCGTCGTCAACCTCCCCTTCAGCCGGGAGGAATATGCCCAGCGCCTGGCCAAGACGCGCAGCGCCATGCAGGCCAGGGGCATCGAGCTACTGATCGTCACCGACCCGTCCAACATGGCCTGGCTCACCGGCTATGACGGCTGGTCGTTCTACGTGCACCAGTGCGTGCTGCTGGCGCTCGATGGCGAGCCGGTCTGGTACGGTCGCGGCCAGGACGCCAACGGCGCCAAGCGCACGGTGTTCATGCAGCAGAGCAATATCGTCGGCTACCCCGACCACTACGTGCAGTCCACCGAGCGCCACCCGATGGACTACCTGTCCAAGGAAGTCATCGCTGCGCGTGGCTGGGATAAGCTCGCCATCGGCGTCGAGCTGGACAACTACTACTTCAGCGCCGCCGCCTATGGCTCGCTGCAGCGCAATCTGCCCAACGCGCGTTTTGTCGACTCCACCGCCTTGGTCAACTGGCAGCGGGCGATCAAGTCGCCCACCGAGATTGCTTACATGCGCGTCGCGGCGAAGATCGTCGAGCAGATGCATGCGGCGATCTTCGACAAGATCGAGCCGGGCCTGCGCAAGAACGAGCTGGTCGCCGAGATCTACCGCACCGGTATCCTTGGTGCAGACGGCCATGGCGGCGACTATCCGGCCATCGTCCCGTTGCTGCCCACCGGCGCCGATGCCAGCGCGCCGCACCTGACCTGGGACGACTCGCCGATGATCAGCGGCGCCGGCACCTTCTTCGAGATCGCCGGCTGCTACAAGCGCTATCACTGCCCGCTGTCGCGTACCATCTACCTGGGCAAGCCGCCGCAGCATTTCCTCGACGGCGAGAAGGCCGTGGTCGAAGGCATCGCCGCCGGTTTGGACGCGGCCAAACCGGGCAACACCACCGGCGATATCGCCCGCGCCTTCTTCAAGGTGCTGGAGAAGTTCGGCATCCACAAGGACAGCCGCTGCGGCTACCCCATCGGTATCAGTTACCCGCCGGACTGGGGCGAGCGCACCATGAGCCTGCGCCCGAGCGACGAGAGCGTGCTGCAGCCGGGGATGACCTTCCACTTCATGCCCGGCCTGTGGCTGGACGACTGGGGCCTGGAAATCACCGAGTCGATCCTGATCACCGACAGCGGCGTGGAAACCTTCTGCGACGTGCCGCGCAAACTGTTCGTGAAGGACTGATGCCATGACCGACGTTCTGCGCGACAACCCCATCAGCCCCACGGTCGATTTCGACCGTGACGGCGTGCAGCACGGCTTTCTCAAGCTGCCCTACTCCCGAGACGATTCGGCCTGGGGCGCGGTGATGATCCCGGTGACCGTGGTGAAGAATGGCAGCGGCCCCACCGCGCTGCTCACCGGCGGCAACCACGGCGACGAATACGAAGGCCCGCTGGCGTTGAGCAAGCTGGCCCAGCGCCTGCGCGCCGAGGACGTCACTGGCCGGGTGATCATCGTACCGTTCATGAACACCCCGGCGGTGCAGGCCGGCACCCGCACCTCGCCCATCGACAAGGGCAACCTCAACCGCAGCTTTCCTGGCAAGCCGGATGGCTCGGTGACGCAGAAGATCGCCGACTATTTCCAGCGCACGCTGTTGCCCATGGCCGATGTGGTGCTGGACATTCACTCCGGCGGCAAGACCCTGGACTTCCTGCCCTTCGCCGCCTGCCACATGCTGCCGGACAAGGCCCAGGACGCCGCCTGCGCCGCCGGCATGCGTGCCTTCGCCGCGCCCTACTGCATGCGCATGCTGGAACTGGACGCAGTGGGCATGTACGACACCGCGGCCGAGGAACAGGGTAAGGTATTCGTCACCACCGAACTGGGTGGCGGCGGTAGCAGCACGGCGAAAAGCCTGGCCATCGCCGAGCGTGGCGTCCGCAACCTGCTGATCCACTTCGGCCTGCTACAGGGTGAGATCGAGGCCGGCGAGTCGGTGATGCTGGATATGCCCGACGGCGACTGCTTCGTCGCCAGCGAAGACGATGGTTTGCTGGAAATGTGCCGCGACCTCGGTGATACCGTGGAGAAGGGCGAGGTGATCGCGCGGGTGCACAGTGCGCGTCGTACTGGCGCGCCGGCCACCGAATACCGAGCAAAACGTAGCGGCCTGCTCGCTGCCCGGCATTTCCCGGGGTTGGTGAAAAGTGGTGATACCCTCGCCGTCATCGCCGAGGTGGTGGACTAGAAACGGTCGCGGCTAAAGCCCCTCCCACAGTCTGAGTGTCTCGTGGGAGGGGCTTTAGGGCATCTCTAAAAACGTAGGCGAGGCAGCCAGGGCAAGGCAAAAACAGGCGAAAAAGCACAGTTTACGCGCTGTAAATGAGCATTTTGAGCCTGTTTTTAACGCAGCGATGGCAACGCAGGTAGTTTTTAGAAGTGCCCTTTAGCCGCGATCTGGCCTTTACATCTTTAAACCCTTAGCCAACCGAGAAGCCGATGCACAAGCTCGACCGCTATGACCTGAAGATCCTGCGTATCCTTTCCGAGGATGGGCGGATCACCAAGTCGGCCCTGGCCGAGGCGATCAACCTCTCGGTGACGCCGGCGTGGGAGCGGGTGCGCAAACTGGAAAGTGCCGGGTTGATCAAGGGCTACCGCGCGCAGATCGACTGGGCGGCGCTATTTCGCAGCCAGCAGGTGCTGGTGGAAATCACCCTCGCCCGCCACACCGCGCAGGATATGCGCCGCTTCGAGCAGCGCCTGAGCGAGGCGCCGGAGGTGGGTTTCTGCTACGCCACCGGCGGTGGTGTCGACTACATCGCGATGATCCGCGCCCGCGATATCGACCACTACCAGCGCTTCATCGACCAGCTGCTGCTGGAAGACCTGGGCATCGAGCGCTATTTCACCTACATCGTCACCAAGACCATCAAGGCGGACACCATGGGTGCGCCCGCCGAGCTGGACGACTAGAGCTTCGCTTTCACCGCTGCCAGTCCGTCGCCGCCATCGCGTGTTTTCACACCCTCCAGCCAGCCATCGAGTACCTGCGGGTTGGCCTTGATCCAGTTCCTGATCGCCGTGGCATTGGCCACCTTGCGGTTGAGCACGTCGTCCATGATGGTGTTCTCCATCTCCTGGGTGAACTTCAGGTTGGTTAGCAGCTTGCCCACGTTCGGGCATTCGGCCACATAGCCCTTGCGCGCCAGGGTGTTGACCGAGCCGGTGCTGCCGAAGAATTTCTCGCCGCCCTTGAGGTACTGCATATCGAACTGCACGTTCATCGGGTGCGGTGTCCAGCCGAGGAACACCACGAACTCGTCGCGCTTCACCGCGCGGCCGACCTGTACCAGCATCGCCTGCTCGCTGGATTCCACCAGCTGCCAGTCGCCGAGGCCGAACTCGTTGCCGGCGATCATCTGGCGGATGTAGTCGTTGGCCGGCGAGCCGGAGCCGATGCCGTAGATCTTCTTGCCGAACTTGTCGGCGAATTTGGCGAGGTCGTTGAAGTCCTTCACGCCGGCTTCATGGGCGTAGGTCGGCACGGCCAGGGTGTATTCGGTGCCGCCGAGGTTTTCCACCACCTTGTCGATCTGCCCGCTGGTCACGTAGCGGTCGTAGTCGTGCTGGCCGGCCGGCATCCAGTTGCCGAGGAACACATCGACCTGCCCTTTCTGCAGCCCGGCGAAGATGATCGGCACGGCCAGGGTGCGCGTCTGCGCTTTGTAGCCCAAGCCATCGAGCAGCAGGCTGGCGATGCCATTGGTCACGGCGATGTCGCTCCAACCGGGATCGGCCAGGGTCACCGTGGAGCAGCTGGAGTTTTCGGTCTGCGCCTGGGCGCCGTGGGCGAGTGCCAGGAGCGAGGCGCCGAGCAGGAAGGCTTTGAGCGTCATGAGTGAATCCTTTCCGAAGATGAGTCGCTCCGCGACCTTAACGGCCGAGGGCCGGAGGCTCAACCTCCGAGTCGTGATTGGACGCGATTGGTCGGGAATACGAAGGCATCAGCGGTAAACCGTTCGTCGGCTCGTCTACTTGGAAATGAACCAAAGACTTTTTCAGGCAGTCCGTCTCCGGGATGGGCAGGAGGCTCGTTTCCGATGCAATGCCTTGATTCGGAAGGGCTTCCGCGCAAAGGCCAATCACCAGGGTCACTGGGTTTGAATAAGTTCTTCATGTCACTTTGCCTGGGAGGCGCTCTTTTACTGGGAATTTGTACCCAAGCCTCCGCCACCTTTCGTATCCACACCCTTCCTGCCAGCGCGCCAGCGGTTGCGCCAAAACCGTCCAGCGAAGTGATCGACCGCGCCATGGGCGCGTTGGGCACGCCTTACCGCTGGGGTGGTACCAGCCTGCGCCACGGTTTCGATTGCAGCGGCCTGGTGCAATACGCCTTCAAGACTCAGGACGACCTCGACCTGCCGCGCACCTCCCGCGCGCTGTCGCGCCTGGACGCGCCCTCGGTGAAACGCAGCGACCTGCAGCCGGGCGATTTGCTGTTCTTCCGCATTCGCAGCCGCTCGGTGGATCACGTGGCCATCTACATCGGTGAGGGCCGCTTCGTCCACGCGCCGCGCCGTGGCACCAACGTGCGTATCGACTTCCTCAACAACTCGTATTGGCAGCGGCATTTCCAGCTGGCCAAGCGGGTGGTGCCGGAAGCCTGAGTCAGCGGCGGCGCGACCTTCCATCCGAGCGGTTTGGTCATCTGCGGGAAAACCTATCCCGCGGGTCAACAATGCGCTAGAATGCGCGCCGCTCGCGGCCATGTCGGCTGCGGCAGTGGGTTCCCTCACCCCACTCCATGAAAAAGGACATCGACATGACCCTGATTCCTGCGTCGGTCAGTCGGCCCGTGCTGGCCGGCCTGATCGCCTTCCATATCCTCATCATCATCGCCAGCAACTACCTGGTGCAGCTGCCGATCACCCTGTTCGGCTGGCATACCACCTGGGGCGCGTTCAGCTTCCCGTTCATCTTCCTGGCCACCGACCTGACCGTGCGCCTGATCGGCAAGCATGCCGCGCGGGTGGTGATTGCCCGCGTGATGCTGCCGGCGCTGGTGGCCTCCTACGTGGTGTCGGTGCTGTTCCACGAAGGCGCTTTTGGCGGTCTGGCGGCGCTGGGCGAATTCAATCTGTTCGTCTTCCGTATCGCCGTGGCCAGCTTCCTGGCCTACGCCTTCGGCCAGTTGCTCGATATTCAGGTGTTCGACCGCCTGCGCAAGATGCGCCAGTGGTGGGTCGCGCCGACGGCCTCGACCATCTTCGGCAATCTGCTCGATACCTTCCTGTTCTTCTCGGTGGCCTTCTGGCGCAGCGATGATCCGTTCATGGCCGCCAACTGGGTAGAGATCGCCACCGTGGACTACGTGATCAAGCTGGCCATCAGCCTGATCCTATTCGTGCCGTTGTACGGCATGCTGCTCAGTGCCATCGTGCGGGCCTTGCCTCAGCGCACTGCCACGGTGTGATGCTCACTCGCCGCTGACGCGCCTCCCACGGTGGCCAAGTATGTGGGAGGCGCTTTACCCGAGTGCCGCCGTCAAGGCATGACGGGCGCCCCAGAAATCTTCTGTTCCGGCTGATCCTTCAGAAAAAACTGCGGTAACGCCTGCCCGGCTTGGAAAAAATGCCAAGCCGCTCTTCCCTAGCATGTCTCCCATGCCCATTGGCCCGGAGACACCGCCATGCCCCTCGACCATCCCCTGCTGTTCAAATCGCTGTGCTATGTCGACGGTCACTGGCTGCACAGTGACGAGGGCGCCAGCATTGCCGTGCACAACCCGGCCGACCAGAGCGTGATCGGCCATGTGCCGATGCTTGGTGAGCAGCAGATCGTAGCCGCAGTGGACGCCGCCCAGCGCGCTTTCGCCGACTGGCGCGAGCAGAGCCTGGAAACCCGCGCGTCGCTGCTGCGGCGCTGGGCCGAGCTGATCCTGCAGCATCAGGAAGACCTGGCGCGCATCCTCAGCCAGGAACAGGGCAAGCCGCTGGCCGAAGCCCGTGGCGAGATCCGCTACGCCGCCAGCTTCATTCCCTGGTTCGCCGAAGAGGCGCGCCGGCTCTACGGCCAGACCATTCCCAGCCATATCCCTGGTGCCCAGCTCGGTACGGTGAAAGAGCCGGTCGGTGTCTGTGCCCTGCTCACACCGTGGAATTTCCCCAGCGCGATGATCACCCGCAAGGCCGCCGCGGCGTTGGCCGCCGGCTGTACCGTGGTGGTCAAACCGGCGCACGAGACGCCCTATTCCGCCTTTGCCCTGGCGCAACTGGCCGAGGAGGCCGGCTTGCCAGCCGGCGTGTTCAACGTGGTATTGGGTGAACCGCAGATGGCCATGGAAACCCTGGTGAAGGACACCCGTGTGCGCTCGGTGAGCTTCACCGGCTCGACTCGCGTCGGCAAGCTGGTGCTACAGGCGGCCGCTGAGGATGTGAAGAAGGTGGCGCTGGAACTGGGCGGCAATGCGCCGTTGATCGTTTGCGCCGATGCCGATCTAGATCACGCCGTGCAGGTGGCGCTGGATGCCAAGTTCCAGACCTCCGGCCAGGACTGCTGCGCCGCCAACCGTATTCTGGTCGAGCGCCCCATTTATGAAGAATTTCTACAGCGCTTCGCCAAGGCCGTGCGCGGCCTGCGCGTCGGCCCTGGGCATGACGCGCGCAACCAGATCGGTCCGCTGATGCACCAGGCTGCGCTGGACGTGACGGCCGCACGGGTTACCGATGCCATCGAACAGGGCGCGCGCCTGCTGGCCGGTGGCGAACCGCATGCGCTGGGCGGTTGGTTCTGGCAGCCGACGCTGCTGGCCGACGTCACTGACAGCATGCGCATCTACCGCGAGGAGAACTTCGCCCCCATCGCTGGCGTGCGCGCCTTCGACACGCTGGACGAAGCCGTGGCCATGGCCAATGACACCGAATACGGCCTGGCCGCCTACATTTGTTCCAACCGCGTGGATGTCGTCCACCCGCTGATCCGTCGCCTCGACCACGCCATGGTCGCGGTCAACGGCACCAAGTTCACCGGCCACCCGATCCCCTTCGGTGGCATGAAAGCCTCCGGCCTCGGACGCGAGGGCGGTACGGAAGGCTTCGAGCCCTTCGTCGAAACCAAATACTTCTGCATTCATCATCAGGGCCAGCGCTACTGAGCCAAACCGGAGGATTTTCCATGAGCCATTACGACGAGTTGTTCGCCCAGGACCGTGCCCACTTCATGCACCCGTCCACCCACGCTCACGACCACGCCAGCGGCGCACTCAAGGGGCGCATCATCACCGGCGCTTCCGGCATCCGTATTCGCGACCACGAAGGCCGCGAGCTGCTCGATGCATTCGCCGGCCTGTACTGCGTGAACATTGGCTACGGCCGTACCGAAGTGGCCGAGGCCATCTACAAGCAGGCCAAGGAGCTGGCTTACTACCACACCTACGTCGGCCACTCGACCGAGGCCATCATCGAGCTGTCGGCGCGCATCATCGACTGGGCGCCGAAGGGCATGAAGAAGGTCTATTACGGCCTGTCCGGCTCGGACGCCAACGAGACCCAGATCAAGCTGGTGCGTTACTACAACAACGTGCTCGGCCGCCCGGCGAAGAAGAAGATCATCTCCCGCCAGCGCGGCTACCACGGCTCGGGCATCATGACCGGCAGCCTCACCGGCCTGGCCAGCTTCCACCAGCATTTCGACCTGCCTCACGCGGATATCAAACACGCCGCCTGCCCGCACTTCTACAAGGCGCCGGCCGGCATGGACGAAGCAGCTTTCGTGCGCCACTGCGCCGAGGATCTGGAGCGTCTGATCCTGTCTGAAGGCCCGGACACTGTTGCCGCTTTCATCGGCGAGCCAGTGATGGGCACCGGCGGCATCATCGTCCCGCCCAAGGGCTACTGGCAGGCGATCCAGGCGGTACTGGCCAAGTACGACATCCTGCTGATCGCCGACGAAGTGGTCTGCGCCTTCGGCCGTCTGGGCACGCCGATGGGCAGCCAGATGTTCGGCATGCAGCCGGATCTGATCACCACCGCCAAGGGTCTGACCAGCGCCTACGCGCCGCTGTCGGCAGTGATCGTCGGCGAAAAGGTGTGGAATGTGATCGAAGAGGCCTCCAGCCGTGACGGCGCCATGGGTCATGGCTGGACTTACTCAGGTCATCCGATCTGCGCTGCCGCTGCGCTGGCCAACCTGGATATTCTCGAAAAGGAAAATATCTCCGCCAACGCCGCCGATGTCGGCGCCTACCTCAACCAGCAACTGCGCCAGACCTTCGAAGGTCATCCCCTGGTGGGCGAAGTGCGCGGTGTCGGCATGCTCGCGGCGCTGGAGTTCATGGCTGACAAGGAGGCGCGCACACCATTCGATGCCTCGCTCAAGGTTGGCCCGCGTGTCTCCGCCGCCTGCCTGGAGCGCGGCATGATCGCCCGCGCCATGCCGCACGGCGACATCCTCGGCTTCGCCCCGCCGCTGGTGCTGACCCGCGCCGAAGCGGATGAAGTGGTGGGTATCGCCAAGGCGGCGGTGGACGCGGTGGCCAGCGAGGTGCTCTGAGATCTACCGCTGGAAGGACTTCAGCCATGAAGGCTGAAGTCCTTCTCCAGCAGGCCGTTGAAAAACGTAGGCGAGGCAGACTGGCCTAGGCAAAAACAGCCGAAAAAGCGGAGTTTACGAGCTGTAAATGAGCATTTTGAGGCTGTTTTTAACGACGGCCAGGCAACGCAGATAGTTTTTCAACAGCCTGCTAGCTCGGTGCACACGGCGCACCCTACAACACCGCTGTGAACCGTAGGGTGCGCCGTGCGCACCGAGTCGATCAGCGTTGCTTGTCCAGCTTGCGCAGAAACACGCTCATTTCCTTCTCGGCCTGCTTGTCGCCCTTGGCCTGGGCGGCAGCGATGCCCTGCTGCCAGGCCTGGCGTGCGCCGTCGTGGTCGCCGTCGACCTGTAGCGCCTTGCCCAGCAGTTTCCACGCCGCTGAATAGGCCGGGTCGAATTCCACGCAGCGTTGCAGGTGCTCGGCCGCCTGCACCGCATTGCCGCCATCCAGGTGGGCTTTGCCCAGACCGAACCGCAACAGGGCGTTGTCCATGCCCTTGGCCAGCATCTTTTCCAGTGCCTCAGTGCTCACAGGGAGTCTCCTTCGTCGGCCTCGCTGGTGTCGATTGTAGGAGCGAGCTCTGCTCGCGAATCTCAGGCGCTCGAAACGCTTCGCGAGCAGAGCTCGCTCCTACGAAATTTGTCTTCTATAGCTTCAGAAGAACGTCAGACCAGCCTGGAACAGGCGCTCGACGTCGCGGATGTACTTCTTGTCGACCAGGAACAGGATCACGTGGTCGCCGGACTCGATCACCGTATTGTCGTGGGCGATCAGCACCTGTTCATCGCGGATGATGGCGCCGATGGTGGTGCTCGGTGGCAGGGCGATGTCTTCGATGGCGCGGCCGATCACCTTGCTCGATTTGGCATCGCCATGGGCGATTACTTCCAACGCCTCTGCCGCGCCACGGCGCAGGCTGTGCACGCTTTCGATATCGCCGCGGCGCACGTGGGTCAGCAGGGTGCCGATGGTGGCCAGCTGCGGGCTGATGGCGATGTCGATCTCGCCACCCTGGACCAGGTCTACATAAGCCGGGTTGTTGATGATGGTCATCACCTTGCGCGCGCCCAGGCGCTTGGCCAACAGTGAGGACATGATGTTGGCCTCGTCGTCGTTGGTCAGGGCGAGGAAGATGTCGGCATCGTTGATGTTCTCTTCCACCAGCAGGTCGCGATCCGAGGCGCTGCCCTGCAGCACGATGGTGCTGTCGAGGTTCTCCGACAGGTAGCGGCAGCGCGCCGGGTTCATCTCGATGATCTTCACTTGATAGCGGCTTTCGATGGCTTCGGCCAAGCGTTCGCCGATGTTGCCGCCACCGGCGATCACCACGCGCTTGTAGCTATCCTCGAGGCGGCGCATCTCGCTCATCACCGCGCGAATGTGCGCCTTGGCAGCGATGAAGAACACTTCGTCATCGGCCTCGATCACGGTGTCGCCCTTGGGCATGATCGGCCGGTTGCGGCGGAAGATCGCAGCGACGCGGGTGTCGACGTTGGGCATGTGCTGGCGCAGCTGGCGCAGTTGCTGGCCCACCAGCGGGCCGCCGTAGTAGGCCTTGACCGCCACCAGCTGCGCCTTGCCTTCGGCGAAGTCGATCACCTGCAGGGCGCCCGGGTATTCGATCAGGCGCTTGATGTAGTTGGTCACCACCTGCTCGGGGCTGATCAGCACGTCGACCGGAATCGCTTCGTTGTCGAACAGCGCCTCGCGGGTCAGGTAGGCCGCCTCACGCACACGGGCGATCTTGGTAGGCGTGTGGAACAGGGTATAGGCCACCTGGCAGGCCATCATGTTGACTTCGTCGCTGTTGGTCACCGCCACCAGCATGTCGGCATCGTCAGCGCCGGCCTGGCGTAGCACGGTGGGGAAGGAGCCCTTGCCCTGAACGGTGCGGATGTCCAGGCGGTCGCCGAGGTCGCGCAGGCGGTCGCCATCGGTGTCGACCACGGTGATGTCGTTGGCTTCGCTGGCGAGGTGTTCGGCCAGGGTGCCGCCCACCTGGCCGGCGCCGAGAATGATGATTTTCACTGATCGCTCCGTTAGCTGTGGCTGGTCACAGCGGTCTTTATCAGCTTGGCATAGTAGAAGCCGTCGTGGCCGTCCAGCTGTGGCAGTAACTGGCGACCATGGGCTGGCTGCAGACCGAACTCGCCAGCGATGGCGACTTCCTGCGCATCGGCGGTGCGGGCCAGAAACGCTGCGATGGTCTCGCTGTTTTCCGTCGGCAGCACCGAGCAAGTGGCGTAAAGCAGGATTCCGCCGGGCGCGAGGGTCGGCCACAGCGCATCGAGCAGTTCGCCTTGCAACTGCGCCAGGGCGGAAATGTCCTCGGGCTTGCGGGTCAGCTTGATGTCCGGATGACGGCGGATCACGCCGGTGGCCGAGCAGGGCGCATCGAGCAGGATGCGTTGGAACGGCGTGCCGTCCCACCACGCCGCTGTATCGCGGCCATCGGCGGCGATCAGCGTGGCCTCCAACTGCAGGCGCTCGAGGTTCTCGCGTACGCGCGTCAGGCGCTTGGCTTCCAGATCCACGGCGACCACTTCGATCAAGCCTGGCTCGACTTCCAGCAAATGACAGGTCTTGCCGCCCGGTGCTGCGCAGGCATCCAGCACGCGTTGGCCTGGCGTCAGTTCGAGCAGGTCGGCGGCCAGTTGCGCGGCTTCATCCTGCACGCTGACGCGGCCGTCCCTGAAGCCGGGCAGGGTGGTTACGTCGCAGGGCTGCAGCAGGCGCACGCCGTCACCGCTGAAGGCGCAGGGCTCGGCATCGATGCCGGCGTCGCGCAGTTCGGTGAGGTACGCGTCGCGGCTGCCGTGACGGCGATTGACCCGCAGGATCAGCGGCGGATGCGCGTTGTTGGCGGCGCAGATGGCTTGCCAGTGCTCGGGCCAGAAGGCCTTGAGCTGTTTTTGCAGCCAGCGCGGGTGCGCGGTGTGCAGCACCGGATCGCGATCGAGCTCGGCGAAAATCGCTTCATGCTCGCGTTGTGCGCGGCGCAGTACGGCATTGAGCAAGCCCTTGGCCCAGGGCTTTTTCAGCGCTCCGGCGCAGCCTACTGTCTCGCCGATGGCGGCATGCTCCGGGATGCGGCTGTGCAGCAACTGATAGAGGCCTATCAGCAGCAGCGCTTCCACGTCCTTGTCGGCAGCCTTGAAGGGCTTTTCCAGCAGTTTGTCGGCCAGCAGTTGCAGACGCGGTTGCCAGCGTGCGGCGCCGAAGGCCAGATCCTGTGCCAGGGCGCGGTCGTGGTGTTCGACCTTGTCCAGTTGCGGCGGCAGGCTGCTGCCCAGAGAAGCCTTGCCGGAGAGCACGGCAGTCAGGGCGCGGGCGGCGGCTAGGCGCGGGTTCATTGACCGAGTACCAGACCGGGGGCGAACTGCTCGCGGCGGCTGTTATATAGGTCGGCGAAGGCCAGCGGCTTGCCGCCGGGCAACTGCAGGCGGGTCAGGCGCAGTGCACCTTCGCCGCAGGCCACGGTCAGGCCCTGCTTGTCGGCGGCGAGGATGGTGCCCGGCTCGCCCTTGCCTTCTCCGATCTCGGCCGCATGCACTTTCAGCGCATCGCCGTTCAGCGTGGTGTGGCAAATCGGCCAGGGATGGAAGGCGCGCACCAGGCGCTCCAGCTCCACGGCCGGGCGGCTGAAGTCGAGGCGCGCCTCATCCTTGTTCAGTTTGTGTGCGTAGTTGGCCAGGGCATCGTCCTGCACTTCGCCCTTCAGCGTACCGGCAGCCAGGCCGTCGATTGCCTGCAGCACCGCCTGCGGGCCGAGCTGGGCGAGACGGTCATGCAGGCTGCCGCCGGTATCGTCAGCACTGATCGGCGTGCTGACCTTGAGCAGCATCGGCCCGGTATCGAGGCCGGCCTCCATCTGCATCACGGTGACGCCACTCTCGGCGTCGCCGGCCTGCACTGCGCGCTGGATCGGCGCGGCGCCACGCCAGCGTGGCAGCAAGGAGGCGTGACTGTTGATGCAGCCCAGGCGCGGGGTGTCGAGCACCACCTGCGGCAGGATCAGGCCATAGGCGACCACCACCATCAGATCCGGCTGCAATGCCGCCAGCTCGGCCTGCGCCTCTTCATTACGCAAGCTGGCCGGTTGGTAGACCGGGATGCCGTGCTCAACGGCGAGTTGCTTGACCGGGCTCGGCATCAGCTTCTGGCCGCGACCTGCCGGGCGATCCGGCTGGGTGTAGACGGCAATGATCTGGTGCGGGCTGGCCAGCAGGGCCTTGAGGTGTTCGGCGGCGAATTCCGGGGTGCCGGCAAAGACGATACGCATAGGGCAGTCACCAAAGAAAAAGGCTTGCCGTGGCAAGCCTTTCGGGTAATCGGAGGTCAGGCGCGCTGGCGATGCTGTTTTTCCAGCTTCTTCTTGATGCGGTCGCGCTTGAGGTTGGACAGGTAATCGACGAACAGCTTGCCGTTGAGGTGATCGCACTCGTGCTGGATGCACACGGCGAGCAAGCCTTCGGCGATCAGCTCGTAGGGCTGGCCATCGCGATCTAACGCCTTGATCTTGACCTTCTGCGGGCGGTCGACGTTCTCGTAGAAGCCGGGCACCGACAGGCAGCCTTCCTGGTACTGGTCCATCTCGTCGGTCAGCGACTCGAACTCGGGGTTGATGAACACCCGCGGTTCGGACTTGTCCTCGGACAGGTCCATGACCACCACGCGCTTGTGCACGTTGACCTGCGTCGCCGCCAGGCCGATACCGGGTGCGTCATACATGGTCTCGAACATGTCGTCGACCAGTTGACGGATGGAGTCATCCACGACGTCCACCGGTTTGGCGATGGTACGCAGGCGTGGATCAGGAAATTCGAGGATATTCAGGATCGCCATATGCGTTTGTGATGCACTTGTGGAATAAAGTCAAAATCCGCTGCTAAGATGATGAACAGCATTGAAAAACGGCTTCACGCCGCGTATTCAGCGGGTTTGGCACGCGGCGCTAGGGCGCTTCACGTGAAGGCACATAATAAAGGGATTCACCGTATGAGGAAATCACTACTCGCCCTGCTCTTTGCAGCGGGCGGACTGGCCCTGACCAGCTTGGCTCAGGCCGAAGTGCAACTCAAGGACGGTCACCCGGACCGCTACACAGTGGTCAAGGGCGATACCCTCTGGGACATTTCCGGCAAGTTCCTGCGCCAGCCGTGGAAATGGCCGGAGATCTGGCACGCCAACCCGCAGGTGGCGAACCCGCACCTGATCTATCCCGGCGATACCCTCAATCTGGTCTACGTGGACGGTCAGCCGCGCCTGATGCTCAACCGCGGCGAGTCCCGCGGCACCATCAAACTGTCGCCGCAAGTACGTAGCACGCCGATGGCCGAAGCGATCCCGACTATCCCGCTGGAGGCGATCAACAGCTTCCTGCTGAGCAACCGTATCGTCGACACCCCGGAAGAATTCAACGGCAAGCCTTATGTCGTTGCCGGTAACGCCGAGCGCGTGGTCAGCGGTGCCGGCGATCGCGTTTACGCCCGCGGCCAGTTCGACGAAGAGCATCCGACCTACGGCATCTTCCGCCAAGGCAAGACCTACACGGATCCGGAAACCAAGGAATTCCTTGGCATCAACGCCGATGACGTCGGCACCGGTGAGATCGTCGCTGAGGAAGGCGATGTTGGCACCATGTTGCTGAGCCGTTCGACTCAGGAAGTGCGTCTGGGAGATCGCCTGTTCCCGACCGAGGAGCGTGCAATCAACTCCACCTTCATGCCCAGTGAGCCAACCAGCGAAATCAATGGCCTGATCCTCGATGTGCCGCGTGGTGTGACCCAGATTGGTCAGTTCGACGTGGTCACCCTGAATAAGGGCGTCCGCGACGGCCTGGAAATTGGCAACGTGCTGGCGATCTATAAGACCGGCGAAACCGTACGTGACCGCGTTACTGGCGAAAACGTGAAAATCCCGGACGAGCGTTCCGGCCTGCTGATGGTGTTCCGCACCTATGACAAGCTCAGCTATGGTTTGGTACTGCAGGCCAGCCGCCAGCTGGCGGTGATGGACAAGATCCGCAACCCATAATACCCAACGAGCCCCGCACTAGCGGGGCTCGTGCTTTCAGGCCGCCAGGATGGCGGTGCAACTGCTCAGGGACGAATCGCCATGCCTGCATCCTCCTCGCTTTCCCCCGCCATCTCTCCTGCCGAACTCGAAGCCCGCTTGCGTCTGCATCTGTTGCCGGAGCTGGGACCGCGGCGTTTTCGCAAGCTCCTGAGTGCGTTCGATAGCGCCTCGGCTGCGCTCAGTGCGCCGGCCAGCGCCTGGCGCGCGTTAGGGTTGCCGGCAGCCTGCGCCGAGCCCCGGCGCAATGCGGACATTCGCGAGCGAGCGGCTGCCGCCCTGCAATGGCTGGATGAGCCCGGTCAGCATGTGCTGATGTGGGACGATCCAGGGTACCCGGCTCTGCTCGGCGAGTTGGCGGATGCGCCGCCGCTGTTGTTCGTAGCGGGCGAGCCGGGCGTGCTGGAGGCGCCGCAACTGGCCATGGTCGGCAGCCGGCGGGCCTCGCAGCCAGGCCTGGATAACGCGCGTGCTTTTGCCCGTAGCCTGGCGGGCGGCGGTTTCGTCATCACCAGTGGTCTGGCCTTGGGGATCGATGGCGCTGCGCACCAGGGGGCGCTGGAAGGCGGCGGCAAAACGGTGGCCGTGCTGGGCACCGGCTTGCAGTGTCTGTATCCACGACGGCATGTGAGGCTGGCGGCGCAGATCAGTGAGCAAGGCGGTGCGCTGGTCTCCGAGCTGCCACTGGACTGTCCGCCGCAGGCGAGCAATTTCCCGCGGCGCAACAGGATCATCAGCGGGCTTTCGCTGGGTGTGTTGGTGGTCGAGGCCAGCCCGTCCAGTGGTTCGCTGATCACCGCGCGCCTGGCTGCCGAGCAGGGGCGCGAGGTCTATGCCATCCCCGGATCGATCCATCACCCTGGCGCACGGGGCTGCCATCAGCTGATCCGAGATGGTGCCACTCTGGTGGAAAGCATCGAGCATATCCTTGAAGCCTTGCGTGGCTGGCAGGCGCCAGCCATCCAGCCCACATCGGCGCCGCTCGCTGGCGTCGAGCATCCATTGCTGGCCTTGTTGCATGCCGCGCCGCACAGCACCGAGGCGCTGATGCAGGCCAGCGGTTGGCCGCTGGCTGAGGTGCTGGGAGCTTTGACCGAACTGGAGCTCGATGGCCTGGTGTGCAACGAGTCCGGGCGTTGGATGGCGCGCAGTCGCTAGCAGGCCGTGGCGGGGCCTGATCGGCTTGGATAGACTGCCGCCCATTGATTCAGCGGGAGACAGGCGATGGCCAGCAACTGGCAGATACAGCAAACGGCGCGAGTGGTGCGCGAGGGCGGCGTGATCGCCTATCCGACCGAGGCAGTCTGGGGCCTGGGCTGTGATCCCTGGAACGAAGAGGCGGTGTATCGTCTTTTGGCGCTCAAGGAGCGGCCGATGCGCAAGGGGCTGATTCTGGTTGCCGATGACAGAGAGCAGTTCGACTTCCTGCTCGATGATCTGCCAGAGGTCTGGCAGGAGCGCCTGGCCGGCAGTTGGCCAGGCCCGAATACCTGGCTGGTGCCGCATCAGAATCGTCTGCCCGAATGGGTCACGGGCGAGCATGACAGCGTTGCCCTGCGCGTCAGTGATCATCCACTGGTACGTGCGCTGTGCCGCTACACTGGGCCGCTGATTTCCACCTCGGCCAACCCGGCTGGGCGTCCTTCGGCGCGTTCGCGCCTGCGCGTCGAACAGTACTTCCCCGGTGAGCTGGATAAGGTACTCGGCGGCGCGCTGGGCGGGCGCAAGAATCCCAGCCTGATTCGTGACCTGCGCACGGGCGATGTGATTCGCCCGTCCTGACCTTGAAGCCATGTAGGAGTGAGCTCTGCTCGCGAAGCGTTTGCAGGACCGGGTTCGCGAGCAGAGCTCGCTCCTACGCTTACGGCAGCAAAATGGTCGAGCCAGTGGTCTGCCGTGAACTCAGTGCATCCTGCGCGGCGGCGGCGTCCTTAAGTGCGTAGCGGTTGCTGATTTCCACCTGCAGTTTGCCGCTGCTGATCATCGCGAACAGCTCGTCGGCCATGGCTTGCAGGTTCTGCGGCGTATTGGCGTAGCTCGCCAGGGTCGGCCGGGTGACGTAGAGCGAGCCCTTCTGCGCCAGGATACCCAGGTTGACCCCGGTGACCGCGCCGGATGCATTGCCGAAGCTGACCAGCAGGCCGCGCGG
The DNA here is from genome assembly GCF_007049795.1 of Ectopseudomonas mendocina. Taxonomy (GTDB): domain Bacteria; phylum Pseudomonadota; class Gammaproteobacteria; order Pseudomonadales; family Pseudomonadaceae; genus Aquipseudomonas; species Aquipseudomonas mendocina_D. Next base: position 171,011 of record NZ_SCFY01000005.1, on the reverse strand, counting down.
TGCCACGCAGTCCAGCGAGGTTTCCCAGGTGTCCTTGCCGACGCCGTCGTAGACCACCGGGCACTTGGCGCCGTCAGTCAACTCCAGCACGCGCTGTACGACGTTCTCATGGCTGTAGTCGATGGTCTCCCAGGCTCCCAGTTCCTTGGCGAGTGCGGCCTTTTTCGCCGAGCTGACAGTACCGATCAGTTTGACACCCAATGCCTTGGCCCACTGGCAGGCGAACGAGCCGACACCACCGGCTGCAGCGTGGAAAAGAACGGTTTCGCCACCCTTGAGTTCATAGGTCTGGCGCAGCAGGTACTGCACGGTCAGGCCCTTGAGGATGACAGCGGCAGCTTTCTCGAAACTGATGCTGTCCGGCAGGTGCACCAAGTTGTCTGCCGGCAACACATGCAGCTCGCCATAGGAGCCCAGCGGGCCGGTGGCGTAGGCCACACGGTCACCGACGGCGAAGCGGGTGACTTCGCTGCCTACCGCCTCGACCACGCCGGCTGCCTCGGTGCCCAGGCTCGACGGCAGGGCCGGCGGCACGTAGAGACCATTGCGGTAATAGGTGTCGATGAAGTTCAGGCCGATGGCCTTGTTGGCGACCCGTACCTCGCGTGGGCCCGGCGCTGCCGGCTGGTAGTCACGGTATTCCAGCACTTCGCTGCCGCCGTGCTGGCTGAACTGAATACGCTTGGCCATCTCGGATTCCTTATTGGTTTGGAGCCGCTGCATGCGGCGAAAGGCTCTATCCAATCGTCCTGATTGACCGACGTCAACTGCGGATGTGCCTGGGTGAATGCTATGCTGCCCGCCGATTCCGCCCTGCTCTCTGTTCAAGGTGCCGCCGTGACTGACCGTACCGAGGCCGTTAAGGCCTACCTGCTCGACCTGCAAGATCGCATCTGCTCCGCCCTGCAAGCCGAAGACGGCCAGGCCGTTTTCGCCGAGGACGCCTGGCAGCGTCCGGCCGGTGGTGGCGGTCGCACGCGGGTGATCGAGAACGGCGCGCTGATCGAAAAAGGCGGGGTGAATTTCTCCCACGTGTTCGGCGACAGCCTGCCGCCATCGGCCAGCGCCCATCGTCCCGAACTCGCAGGGCGCGGCTTTCAGGCGCTCGGTGTGTCGCTGGTGATCCACCCGGAAAACCCCTACGTGCCGACCTCGCACGCCAACGTGCGTTTCTTCAGCGCCGAGAAGGAAGGCGAAGAGCCGGTGTGGTGGTTCGGTGGTGGTTTCGACCTCACGCCCTACTACGCCAATGAAGAAGACTGCGTGCACTGGCACCAGGTCGCGCACGACGCCTGCGCGCCGTTCGGTGCCGAGGTCTATCCCAAGTTCAAGGCCTGGTGCGACCGCTACTTCCACCTCAAGCATCGCGGTGAGCCGCGTGGCATCGGTGGGTTGTTCTTCGACGACCTCAACGAGTGGGATTTCGACACCAGCTTCGCCTTCATGCGTGCCATTGGCGATGCCTACATCCAGGCCTACCTGCCCATCGTCCAGCGCCGCAAACTGACCCCGTTCGGTGAGCGCGAGCGCGAGTTCCAGGCCTTCCGCCGTGGCCGCTACGTCGAGTTCAATCTGGTTTTCGACCGTGGCACGCTGTTCGGCTTGCAGTCTGGTGGGCGCACCGAGTCGATCCTCATGTCGCTGCCACCGCACGTGCGCTGGGGTTACGACTGGAAGCCCGAGCCGGGCAGCGAGGAAGCTCGCCTGACCGAGTATTTCCTGACCGATCGTGATTGGCTGGGGCAGGCCTAGCTTCCATTCTCTCTTGTAGGAGCTGCGCCTCGCAGCGAATGACGGCGGCGTGTGCTACCGCGGCGAAGCAAAGGCTTCGCCCCGAGGTGGGGCTTCTACAGGACGGCGTCAGTTTCGTAGATTTCTACCGTTACAGGACTTTCCATGGACCGCTACTGCGTCTTCGGCAACCCCATCGGCCACAGCAAATCACCGCTGATCCACCGCCTGTTCGCCAAGCAGACTGGCCAGGTGCTCGACTACCAGGCACGCCTGGCTCCGCTGGACGATTTCACTGGCAATGCCCGCGCCTTTTTCGCCGACGGCCTGGGCGGCAACGTCACCGTGCCGTTCAAGGAGGAGGCCTTCCGCCTCTGCGACGCACTCACCGAGCGTGCGCGCCGCGCTGGCGCGGTGAATACCCTGAAGAAACTCGAGGACGGTCGCCTGCTGGGTGACAACACCGATGGTGCCGGCCTCACCCGCGACCTGCAGGACAACGCCGGTTTCAGCATGGCGGGCAAGCGCGTGTTGCTGCTCGGTGCCGGGGGCGCTGTGCGTGGCGTGCTCGAACCCTTCCTGGCGCAGCAACCGGCCGTGCTGGTGATCGCCAACCGTACCGTGGCCAAGGCCGAACAACTGGTGCGTGAATTCGCCGATCTCGGCCCGCTGGTCGCCGCTGGCTTTGACTGGATCGATGCGCCGGTGGACCTGATCGTCAACGGCACTTCCGCCAGTCTCGGCGGTGAGTTGCCACCTATTGCGCCGAGCCTGATCCAGCCCGGCCATACCCTCTGCTACGACATGATGTACGCCAAGGAACCGACCGCCTTCAACCGCTGGGCCGCCGAGCAGGGCGCGGTGCGCTGCCTGGACGGCCTAGGCATGCTGGTCGAGCAGGCCGCCGAGGCGTTCGAACTGTGGCGCGGCGCACGCCCGGACACTGCGCCGGTGCTGGCCGAGCTGCGTCGTCAACTGGCCGGCTGAATCTCCCATAGCTCGTGATGAGCGCCACCCTACGGCTGGCTGTGGCGCAGGTCACTCAATCCTCGAACAACACCGGGCAGCGCTCGGCGCCCTCCAGCTTGAGGATTTCCTCCACCACCTGCGGCCGTGCCTGGCGCAGCACCAGGCTGCGTTTTAGCGCCTGCAGGCGGCGCGCCTCCTGGTGCAGCATTTCCACGCCTGCGTAGTCGATGAAGTTGATGTGCCGCGCGTCGATTACCAGGCGCTGTCCGCGGCTGCGCTGCAGCAATTGCTGGATGTACTGGCAGGCGCCGAAGAAGATCGAGCCGTCGATGCGCAGCACCTCGTCATCGCCGTCATGCCACAGGCGTACGCGTGGCTGCGAGGTGCGCTTGAGGTAGAAGAACAGCGAGGCCAGCACACCGGCATAAATCGCCGTCTGCAGCTCCAGCACCAGGGTGGCGGTGAAGGTCAGCAGCATCACCATGAACTCGGCGCGGCTGACCTTGCGCAGTGCACGGATCGCCGGCAGATCCACTAGGCCCCAGCAAATCAGCAGGATACCGGCGGCCATCACCGGCAACGGGATATGCGTCAGCAGTGCTGCACCGAACACCGCGAACAGTGCTACCAAGAGCGCCGAGAACACCCCAGCCAGCGGCGTACGTGCGCCGGCCTGCAGATTCAGTGCCGAGCGGGTGAAGGAACCGGCCGACAGCGAGGCGGAGAACCATGGGCCGAGCATGTTCGACAGGCCCTGGGCGCGTACTTCCTGGTTGGCATCGAGGAACTGGTGCGATTTCACCGCCAGCGCGCGGGCGATGGACAGGCTGGTGACCAGCCCGAGCATGCCGCAGGCCACCGCTGCCGGTAGCAGGCGCAACACGTCGTCGAGGTCGAAGCTCAGCAGGGTCAAAGGCGGCAGGCCACCTTCGAACGGCGCCACCAGGGCGATGTCAGCGGTGAAACGTACCGGCAGCAACCAGGTCAGCAGGCTGCCGCAGACCAGGCCGATCAGCAGCGCCGGCAACTTTGGCCAGAGCTGCCGCACCATCAGGCTGAGCAGCAGGGTAAAGGCGGCCAGGGCCGCGCTGGGCCAGTGCGCCTCGGGCAGGTGCTGACCGATCTGCAGCAGGCTGGTCAGCGCCGTGGGCTGGCTGGCGACTTCGACGCCGAGCAGATTGGGCATCTGCCCGATGGCAATCACCAGCGCCGCGCCAAGAGTGAAGCCGAGCACCACCGACTGCGAGACGAAGTTCACCAGGGCGCCAAAGCGCAGCAGGCCAAGCAGCCACTGGAACAGCCCGGCGAGAAAGGTCAGCAGCAGGATCAGGGCGATGAATTCGTCGCTGCCGATGCGCGCCATGGGGCTGACGCTGGTGAACAGGACGATGGAGATGGCGGCGGTCGGCCCGCAGATCAGGTGCCAGGACGAGCCCCACAGACAGGCGATGATCACCGGCACGATGGCGGCGTACAGGCCGTATTCGGCGGGCAGGCCGGCAATCAGCGCGTAGGCCAGCGACTGCGGCAGGGCCAGGATGGCACCGGTCAGGCCTACCAGCAGGTCGTTGCCGAGGGTCTTGCGGCTGATGCCAGGCAACCAGCGGAGAAACGGCAGCAGGGTCTGTCGGTCAGGTAGGCGCATGATTTGAGTCGAGGGTGGGCCGCGGGCGACTCCACCCTACTCACTTGCCGCGGTTAATTCAAAGCCGCGCCTTCACGGCGGCCAGACCGTCGCCACCGTCGCGGGTGGTGACGCCCTGCAGCCAGCCATCGAGTACCTGCGGGTTGGCCTGCAGCCAGGCCTTGATCGCGGCGTCGTTGCTGGCCTGCTTGTTCAGCACCTGATCCATGATGCTGTTCTCCATCTCCTGGGTGAAAGTCAGGTTGCTCAGCAGCTTGCCGACGTTGGGGCACTGCGCGGCGTAGCCCTTGCGTGCCAGGGTGTTGACCTCGCCGCTGTCGCCGAAATATTTCTCGCCGCCTTTCAGGTACTTCATGTCGTACTGCACGTTCATCGGGTGCGGGGTCCAGCCGAGGAATACCACGAACTGATCGCGTTTCACCGCGCGGCCGACCTGCACCAGCATCGCCTGTTCGCTGGACTCCACCAGCTTCCAGTCACCCAGGCCGAACTCGTCGGCGGCGATCATCTGCTTGATCGACTCGTTGGCCGGCGAGCCGGAGGCGATGCCGTAGAGTTTCTTGCCGAACTTGTCGGCATGCTTGTCCAGATCGGCGAAGGTCTTCACCCCGGCCTCATAGGCATAGGTCGGGACCGCCAGGGTGTACTCGGTGCCTGCGAGGTTCTGCGCCAGTTTGTCCACCTCGCCGCTGGCGACGAACTTGTCGTAGTTGCTCTGCTGCGCCGGCATCCAGTTGCCGAGGAAGACGTCGACTTGGCCCTTCTGCAGGCCGGCGAAGATGATCGGCACGGCCAGGGTCTGGCTTTCCGCTTTATAGCCCAGGCCGTCGAGCAGGAAGCTGGCGATGCCGTTGGTCACGGCGATGTCGCTCCAGCCCGGGTCACCCAGCTTGACCGTGGCGCAGGCGGCGTCCTCGGCCCAGACGTTGCCGGCACTGGTGAGCGCTGCGGTGAGTAGTAGCACGCTGAATCGGTTCATGGCGTCTCTCCTTTTTTCTTCTGTTTTGGGGGCGGCAGTCGGTAAAGGTTCATACCTGGGGAAAACGGGCGCGACGCTCCAGGTCATCGAGATCGATATGGTTGCGCATGTACTGCTGGCTGGCGTCGACCATTGGCTGGTGATCCCAACTGGTCAATTTGCCCTGGCTCAGGGCCTCTGCGACAAATCGGCGGCGGCGCTGGCTGGCCAGGGTGGCGGCGTGGATGGCCGGGATGTCCCAGCGCTCGCGGGCCTCTGCCAGGAAGCCTGCGAGGATGCCTTTGTGCTCACTGCAGTTGGCGAGGTTGCGGCGCTCCTGCGGGTCGCTGTCGAGGTTGAACAGCAGCAGCGGGTCCTGCTCGGAGTAGACGAATTTCCAAGGGCCGCGGCGAATCATCATCAGCGGGCTTACCGTGCCTTCGGCCATGTATTCGCCGAGTACTTCATCGTGGCCGCCCTTGCCCTGCAGGTGCGGCAACAGCGAGTGGCCCTCCAGCTCCAGCCCCTGCTCGACCTGGCCGCCGGCCAGCTCAACCAGTGTTGGCAGCAGATCGAGAGTGGAGACGGACTGGCTGACCCGATGCGCGGCGAAGCGCTTCGGCGCGTGCACCAGCAGCGGCACGCGTGCGGACATCTCGAACCAGTGCATCTTGTACCAGAGGCCGCGCTCACCCAGCATGTCGCCGTGGTCGCCGGAGAAAACGATCAGGGTGTCCTCCGCCAGGCCGCACTCTTCCAGGGTCTTCAACAGCTTGCCGATGTTGTCGTCGATGTAACTGCAGGCGCCGAAATAGGCGCGGCGGGCGTCGCGAATCTTGTCCTCGGGCAGCGGCTTGTCCCACAGGTCGATGACCTTGAGGATGCGCTGCGAGTGCGGGTCCTGCTCGGCCTGCTCGAGGTGTTGGCGCGGTAGAGGAATGTCCACGTCTTCGTAGCGATCCCAGTATTCGCGCGGGATGGTGTAGGGGTCGTGCGGGTGGGTCATCGACACCGTCAGACAGAACGGCTGATCCGGTGTCATGCGCACATGGTCGTAGAGGTACTGGCGCGCCTTGAACACCACCTCCTCGTCGAAATCCAGCTGGTTGCTGCGTACGCAGGGGCCGGCCTGCAGCACCGAGGACATGTTGTGGTACCAGCTGGCGCGCACCTCCGGCTCGTCCCAGTTCACCGCCCAGCCGTAGTCGGCCGGGTAGATGTCGCTGGTCAGGCGCTCCTCGTAACCGTGCAGCTGGTCCGGGCCGCAGAAGTGCATCTTTCCCGACAGCGCGGTGCGGTAGCCGAGGCGGCGCAGGTAATGGGCATAGGTCGGTACGTCGGCGGGGAAATCGGCGGCATTGTCGTAGGCGCCGATCTTCGATGGTAGCCGCCCGCTGACTAGGGTGAAGCGCGACGGCGCACAGAGCGGGCTGTTGCAGTAGGCTGAGTCGAACACCACGGCCTGCTCGGCCAGCTTCATCAGGTTGGGCATCTGCACCGGCGAGGCGGCATCGTGCAGCGGCAGGATCGGCGCGGCCATCTGGTCGGCCATGATGAAGAGGATGTTCGGGCGCTTCATGGTGGCGGGTATTCCATACTGTTGGTTTATGCGACAGTGCGGGCACCATGATTCCGGTAGAACGGCGGCAGGGTAAACCCGGCTGCGAAACATGCCTCGGATAAGCAGAGCTTATGTTTAAAGCCATCGATGGACTATCGCTCGACGCGCTGCGGGTGTTCGAGTCGGCCGCGCGCCAGCTCAGTTTCACCGCCGCCGCCAGCGAACTGGGCAGTAGCCAGCCGGCTATCAGCCAGCAGATCAAGCGTCTGGAGCAGCAACTGGCCACGCGCCTGTTCGACCGCGTCTATCGCGGGATCGTGCTGACCGAAGCCGGTGAGCTGTTGCTGGCCCATGTGCAGGAGGGACTGGCCAGCCTCGATGCCGGGCTCGTCGCCGTCACCGCACGGCAGCAGCATGAGGTGCTGCAGGTGGCCACCGACTTCGCCTTCGCCGCTTACTGGTTGATGCCACGCCTGCAGCGCTTCAATCGGCTGTACCCGGAGGTGGACGTCAGCCTGATCACCAGCGAGCGTGACCCGGCCACGGTACCCAGCGACATCGACGTGGCGATCCGCTTCGGTGACGGTCGTTTCAAGCACGGCGAGGCACACCTGCTGTTTCGCGAGGAGGTGTTCCCGGTGTGCAGCCCGCGCCTGCTCGGCGAGCGCCAGCCGCCGTTGCCGATCTCAGCGCTGGTCGACCTGCCGCTGCTGCACCTGCGCCCCGAGCACCGTTCGCGCTGGTTCGACTGGGATGGTCTGTTTCGCGCGCTGGGTATCGCCAGCCTGCCTACACCCGGTGCGTTACGCTTCGACAACTACACCCTGCTGATCCAGGCCGCCATCGCGGGGCAAGGCGTGGCCATCGGCTGGCGCCACCTGGTGGATGAACTTCTGGCTCAGGGGCTGCTCTGTCGTCTGGGTGATGCCGAGGCGCATTCGGCACTTGGCTATTACCTGGTACTACCCGAGCGCAAGCGTCGTCAGCGCCTGACCGCGCGTTTCGTCGACTGGTTGCAGGCCGAGCTGGATTCGTCGCCAGCGAGCGTTTGATCGGGCCATACTGCAACAGCGAGACGTGAGTCTCTATACTGTTCGCCGCCGCTCTAGCCGGTCGTTTTTATCACCTGCCAGCGGCCCCCACACTCCAACCGGTGAAGTGAACCGTGAAACTCCGTCATTCGATTTTGGGCCTGCTGCTGTGCGGCAGCCTTGTTGTTTCGAACCTCCAGGCCGCGCCGGCCCAGCCGAAGCAGGAGCTGGCCGCTGGTAGCGCATTGCTGATCGACCTGAAGACTGGCCAGGAGCTCTATTCCAGTAATCCGGATCTGCGCCTGCCGGTCGCCTCGGTCACCAAGCTGATGACCGCCATGGTGGTGCTCGATGCCAAGCTGCCGTTGGACGAGGTGCTGCCGATCACCATCCGCGACACCCATGAGATGCAGGGCGTGTTCTCCCGCGTGCGCATCGGCAGCGAGATCACCCGCCGCGAGATGCTGCACCTGGCGCTGATGTCTTCGGAGAACCGCGCCGCCGCCAGCCTTGCGCACCATTACCCGGGCGGCCATGGTGCCTTCGTTGCGGCGATGAACGCCAAGGCCAAGGCACTGGGCATGCACAACAGCCATTTCGTCGAGCCCACCGGCCTGTCCGAACTGAATGTCGCCACCGCGCGCGACCTGGCGCTGATGGTCAAGGCGGCCAACCAGTATGCGTTGATTCACCAGTTCAGCACCGACTCCGAAGCCACCGTGGCCTTCCGCAAGCCCAACTACACCCTGGGCTTTCGCAACACCAACGCGTTGGTGCGCAAGGCGGACTGGAACATCAACCTGAGCAAGACCGGCTTCACCAACGCTGCCGGCCGCTGCCTGGTGATGGCCACCACCATCGCCAACCGCCCGGTGGCGTTCGTGGTACTCGGCGCCTTCGGCAAGTACACCCACATGGCCGACGCCAACCGTCTCAAGCGCTGGATGGAGACTGGCAAGGTCACTCCGGTGCCGGCTGCGGCGCTCAGCTACAAGCAGCAGAAGCTGGCCGAGTGGAGCCTGCAGGCCGCACAGTGACCTCAAGTTAATGATGCAAAAAGGGCGACTCGATGAGTCGCCCTTTTTCGTTGTGCTGTCGTGTAGCCGGATGCAATCCGGGCTAAGGTCAATCTTCCTCAGTCGTGGTGTTCAGCGCGGGCAGCCCAGCCGCTCGCTGAGGAAATCGAGAAAACAGGTGATGCGCGACGCCAGCGCGGTGTTGCGGTAGTACACCGCGTTGATTGGCTGACGTACCTCCACGCGCTGTTCGGCCAGCACCTCCACCAGCGCGCCGCTGGCGCGAGCGGTATCGGTCATGAAGTCCGACAGGCACACCATCCCCTCGCCGGCCAGCGCCAGTTCGAGAATGGTGTCGCCGCTGGAGGCACGCAGGCTCGGAGTAATGCGCCAGCGCTCGCCAAGGGCATGACGCAGCGGCCACTCATTGAGGCTGTCGGGTTCGGTGAAACCGATCAGGCTGTGTCCGGGCAGGTCTTCGGTGCGTAGCGGTGTGCCATGCCTGCTTAGGTACTCCGGGCTGGCCAGAACGCGACGATAGCTGTGACACAGCGGCCGGGCGTGCAGGCTGGAGTCCGGCAGGTGGCCGATTCGGATGGCCAGGTCGGTGCGCCGTTCCAGCAGATCGATGATGCGGTCGTCGCTGTTCAGTTCAAGTTCGATCTGCGGGTAAAGCGCGCGGAATTCGCCGATCAGCGGCACGATTGCATGCAGCATAAACGGCGAGGCGGTGTTGATTCGCAAACGCCCTGCTGGTGCCTGGCTGCGCAGGGTCATCTGTTCCTCGGCTTCCTCGACGCTGGTGAGGATGCGCCGCGCCTGAGCCAGGAACACCTCGCCCTCTTCGGTCAGCTCCAGGCGCCGGGTGGTGCGGCGTAGCAGGGTGACACCGAGCTTTTCCTCCAGACGGCTCAGTGCGCGGCTGACACCGGAGGCGGTTTGTTCGAGCTGTTCGGCCGCGGCGCTGATCGAACCACTGTCGACCACGCTGACGAAGGCGAGCATTTCTTCCAGGCTGGTCTTCATTGTTGAGCTTCAGTCAAAGGTGTTTGCTGGGAGGTTCGCTTTTTCCGCATGAGTCTGGCGCGGATACTGCTCCCTCTCAACCCCCCGCTCGCCGTCAGACAGAGGGCTGCAACTTTTTCGCGAACCACGAGGCCGAATCGTTCCGTACCCGTTCCGGCCCATGCTCGGCCAGCGCTTCGCAAGCTATGAGGAGATCTTCATGAAGTTCATTCCCCCCTTCGGTCTTGGCACTTTCCGCCTCAAGGATCAGGTCGCCATCGACTCGGTACGCACCGGCCTCGAGCTGGGTTACCGGCATGTCGACACGGCGCAGATCTACGGCAACGAGGGCGAGGTCGGCCAGGCCATTGCCGACAGCGGCGTGGCGCGTGACGAGCTGTTCGTCACCACCAAGGTGTGGACCGAGAACCTCGGCAGTGGCCGGGTTATCCCCAGCCTGCGTGAGAGCCTGCAGCGGCTGGGCCTGGAACGGCCACTGGCCGTCGCCGAACGACGAGATTCCCGTGGCGCAGTATCTGGGCGAGCTGCTCGAGGCCAAACGCCAAGGTCTGACCGCGGCCATCGGTGTGTCCAACTTCACCATCGCCCAGCTACGCGAGGCCATCGATGCGGTGGGTGTGGAAGAGATCACCACCAACCAGGTGGAAATCCATCCGCTGCTGCAGAACCGCAAGCTGGTGGAATTCGCCCGGCAGCAGGGCATCCACCTCACCGCCTACATGCCGCTGGCCTACGGCAAGGTGCTGGCCGAGCCGGTGATCCAGCGCATTGCCGCTAGCCATGGCGTCAGCCCTGCGCAGGTGGCCCTGGCCTGGTCGCTGCAGCAGGGTTATGCGGTGATTCCGTCCTCGACCAAGCGCGACAATCTGGCCGCCAACCTGGTCGCCGCCGAGCTGCGTTTGAGCACCGAAGACATGGCTGCAATCGAGGCTCTGGAGCGTGGCGAGCGCGTCGCCAACCCGGGCTTCGCGCCGCACTGGGATTGAGTACTGCGAGTGTGGCAGGGGCTTTAGCCGCGACCCTGGGCTCTATCGGCCGCCGGCGATATCGATCAGCGCGCCAGTGGTGTAGCTGGCCTTGTCATCGAGCAGCCAGACGATGGCTTCGGCGACTTCCTCGGCACGCCCGGCGCGGCCCAACGGTGTCGCCTTGCCCAGGCGCTCGGCGCGGTCCGGTTGGCCGCCGCTGGCGTGGATCTCGGTGTCGATCAGACCCGGGCGCACGGCATTGACCCGTACACCCTCGCCGCCCAACTCCTTGGCCAGGCCGCGAGTCAGCACGTCCATCGCGCCCTTGGCGCCGGCATAGTCGACGTACTCGAAGGGCGCGCCAAGACTGGCGGCCACCGACGACACCAGCACCATCGAACCACCCTCGCCACCACGACTACGGGCCATGCGCCGGGCACCTTCGCGAGCGGTGAGATAGCTGCCCAGCACGTTGACGTCGAACATCCGTTGTAGACGCTCGCCGCTCATCTCCAGCAACGGCATGGGCGGGGCGACGATGCCGGCATTGACCACCAGGCCGTGCAGCGGGCCGAACTTGCCCATGGCCGCGAACAGGCGCTGTACATCCTCTTCAACCGCCACATCGCCGGGCAGGGCGATGGCCGTGCCGCCCATGGCCTCGATTTGCGCCACCACCTTATCGGCGGCGTCACGGTCACTGCGATAGTTGATGCCGACGGTCCAGCCGCCAGCGGCGGCCAGCAGGGCAGTGGCGCGGCCGATGCCGCGGCTGGCGCCGGTAATCAGCAGGTTCTTGCGCATTGGGCCTGGCTCCCTGTAGTCGTGCCTGCTAAGGCTGCCCGCTTTTCGTCGTCTGCGCTACATCCACCCCAGCCAACGCCACCAGGTCAGGGCGAACACCAGCATCAGCCCGTAGCCAGCCAGCGTCAGCCAGATGCCGGTGCGCAGGAATTGCCGGGCGGTGAAGGTATCAGTGCCGATACAGACCATGTTCTGTGGCGCGTTGATCGGCAACAGGAAGCCGAAGCTGACCACGTAGCCGAGCAGCATGCTCATGCCCAGCGGGTTGATGTCTCCGCCAAGCTGCAGCAGCAGGGCAATCATGATCGGCAGCATCGCCGAGGTCAGCGCCGTGGCGCTGGCAAAACCGAGGTGAATGATGATCAGAAAGCCACCGAGCACGGCGAACACCCAGAACGGCGACAGCCCATCCATGCCCAGGTGGGTTACCAGCAGTTTGGCCAGCCAGGTGCCGGCGCCCGTGGCCAGCACCGCACCACCGAGGCTGATGCCAACGCCGAAGACGATCACCGTGCCCCATGGAATGCGCGGCTGTGCCTGCTTCCAGCTCATTACGCCGAGCCCTGGCATCAGCAACGCCGCCAGGCCCACCAGGGTGGTGGAAGCGGTGTCGAAGCTGTGCAGCTTGCCCTCGGTGGCCCAGAAACCGAGCAAGGTGAGGACGATGGCCAGCAGCTTGCGCTCATCGAAGGTCATCGGCCCGAGTTCACTGAGCGCCTTGCGCACGGCCTCCTTGCCGCCTTCGATGCGATCGGTTTCCGGTGGCATGACGCGTAGGATTACCCAGTAAAGCACCGCTGACATCAGCAGGCTCCAGGGTGCGCCGGCGATCAGCCAGTCAGTCCAGGTCACCGATTGGCCGAGCAGCTTCTGCATGAAGCCGGCGGTAAGTAGATTCTGCGCCGCCGAAGTCTGGATGCCGACGTTCCAGATGCTGGTGGCCTGCGCCACCAGAATCATGATGCCACCAGCGAAGGCCGAGCGCTTGTCCACGCCGAAGGCGGCAATCACCCCCATCATGATCGGCACCATGCAGGCCACCCGCGCCGTGGCGCTGGGTACGATGAAGCTGAGCAGAATGGTCACCACGATGGCACCGAGCAGCACGCGATGGGTGCTGGCGCCGACCTTGGACAGAGTCAGCAGGGCAATGCGTTTGTCCAGCCCGGTCTGGGTCATCGCGGCGGCGATGAACAGTGCCGAAGCCACCAGCGCCAGTGCCGAGTTGGCAAAACCGCTGAGGGCCATGTTCAGGGCATCCTTGGTGCCGATGAGCTTGTCCGGGTCGGCCAGGGTCGGTGCGCTGCCGAGCAGAAAGGCCATCAGCGCCAGGATCATGATGGCGCTGACCTCGTAACTCACGGCCTCGCTGATCCAGACGATCACCGCGAAAGCGAGAATTGCCAGCATGCGCTGCCCGGCCAGTGGTAATCCGGCCTGTTCCGGCAGGAAGATGATCGCCAGGCCGGCAAGCAGCGCGAGCAACAGCCCCCAGGGTAGGCGCAAGGACGGGGAAACAGCGTTAGCGGACATGCTGGCGAGACTCCGACGAATGGCAAATCCAGACTATGCACCGCTGACGCGGGTCATCCATTGCCTCGGATCAGTGTTCTGGCCTGATGGGTGTTCGTCAGCGGAGTCGGGGGTTACCATGCCTGCCCTTTCGCTTGACCACACGTTGCTCGCTCATGAAACCCGCCTCCCTACGTGCCGACCTGCTGGCCGGCCTGACCTCGTCCTTCGCCCTGGTGCCCGAGTGCATCGCCTTTGCCCTGGTGGCGCAGGTCAATCCGCTGATGGGGCTGTATGGCGCCTTCATCATCTGCACCCTAACCGCCCTGTTCGGCGGCCGCCCTGGGATGATCTCCGGCGCGGCCGGCTCGATGGCGGTGGTGATCGTCGCCCTGGTGGTGCAGCACGGCGTGCAGTACCTGCTGGCCACGGTGCTGCTGGGTGGCCTGATCATGCTCGCGTTCGGCTTGCTGCGCCTGGGCAAACTGATCCGCATGGTGCCGCACCCGGTGATGCTGGGTTTCGTCAACGGCCTGGCGATCATCATCGCCCTGGCCCAGTTCGAGCACTTCCAGCACGACGGCCACTGGCTGCAGGGCAAGGCACTGTACCTGATGCTCGGTCTGGTGGCGCTGACCATGCTCATCGTCTACCTGCTGCCGCGCCTGACCCGCGCCGTACCGCCGGCACTGGTGGCGATTCTCGGCATCGGTGCGCTGGTCTACCTGCTGGATCTGCCCACGCACACCCTGGGTGACATGGCGCAGATTGCCGGCGGCCTGCCGAGCCTGATGCTGCCGGACATTCCCTGGAATCTGGAAACCCTCTCCATCATCGCCCCTTACGCGGTGTTGATGGCGCTGGTCGGCCTGCTGGAAACCCTGCTGACCCTGAACCTCACCGACGAAATCACTGCCACGCGCGGCCACCCGGATCGCGAGTGCGTGGCGCTCGGTGTGGCCAACATGACCTCCGGCCTGTTCGGCGGCATGGGCGGCTGCGCGATGATCGGTCAGACCGTGATCAATCTCGGCTCCGGCGGCCGCGGGCGGCTGTCCGGGGTGGTCGCCGGGGTGATGATCCTGCTCTTCGTGTTGTTCCTCTCGCCGCTGATCGAGCGCATCCCGCTGGCGGCGCTGGTCGGCGTGATGTTCGTGGTGGCGCAGCAGACATTCGCCTGGGGTTCACTGCGCGTCGCTGGCAAGGTGCCGGCCAACGACGTGCTGGTAATCGTCGCGGTGACCGCCATCACCGTCGCCACCGACCTGGCCACGGCGGTGCTCTGCGGCATCGTCATCGCCGCGCTCAACTTCGCCTGGCAGCACGCCCGCGAACTCTATGCCGACAGCGATATGCAGGCCGACGGCAGCAAGCTGTACCGCGCCCATGGCACGCTGTTCTTCGCCTCCTGTACCACCTTCCTGGCGCAATTCGAGCCAGCTGAAGACCCGCAACAAGTAACCCTGGACTGCCGCCACCTGAGCTTCGTCGACTACTCGGCCATCGCCGCGCTGAAGACCCTGCGTGAGCGTTACGAGCGCGCCGGCAAGCACCTGCGCGTGGTGCATCTGTCCGAGCGTTGCAAGCAGTTGCTCAAGCGGGCTGGCTCAGAACACTGATCGCGTAGGGTGGGTAGAACAACGCGAAATCCAGGCGATAAACCATGAAAAGCCGCTGACGGATCGCTCCGTCAGCGGCTTTCGCGTATGCCAGAGAGGGTATCAGCGGCGCGCGCCGCGTACCCCTTCGGCCAGTTCGCGGCACAGGCCGAGCACGCCGTCGATGGCCTGCTGCGGGCTCTTCGCCTCGGCAATCTTGTCGATCAGCGCCGAGCCAACCACCGCGCCTTCGGCGCGCTTGGCCACTTCGGCGGCGTGCTCCGGAGTGCGGATGCCGAAACCGATGCACACGGGCAGGTCGGTATGGCGACGCAGGCGCGCCACGGCTTCCTCGACATGATCCATGGTCGCCGCACCAGCGCCGGTCACACCCGCGACCGATACGTAGTAGACGAAGCCGGAGCTGCCGGCCAGCACGGTGGGCAGGCGGTCATCGTCGGTGGTCGGCGTGGTCAGACGGATGAAGTCGATACCCGCGCTCTGCGCCGGCTCGCACAGCTCGTCGTTATGCTCCGGCGGCAGGTCGACCACGATCAGGCCGTCGACGCCGGCCTCTTTGGCGTCGGCGATGAAGCGCTCGACGCCGTAGACGAAGATCGGGTTGTAGTAGCCCATCAGCACCAGCGGCGTGCTCTGGTTGCCTTGGCGGAATTCACGAACCATCTGCAGTGTCTGCTGCATGCCCTGCTTGCCGGCCAGCGCGCGGATGTTGGCAAGCTGGATAGCCGGGCCGTCGGCCATCGGGTCTGTGAACGGCATGCCCAGTTCGATCACGTCGGCGCCAGCGTCCGGCAGGCCCTTGAGGATGCTCAGCGAGGTGGCGTAGTCGGGGTCACCGGCGGTGATGAAAGTCACCAGCGCGGCGCGGTTTTCCGCTTTCAGTTCGGCGAAACGGTTCTGCAGGCGGCTCATGCGTGCTTCTCCTGGTTGTCCTGCATGTGGTGCATCACGGTCTGCATGTCCTTGTCGCCACGACCGGACAGGTTGATCACCATCAGGTGATCCTTGGGCAGCTTCGGCGCACGTTTGAAGGCTTCGGCCAGCGCGTGGGCGCTTTCCAGGGCCGGGATGATGCCTTCCAGGCGGCAGCAGTGATGGAAGGCTTCGAGGGCTTCGTCATCGCTGATCGGCACGTATTCGACGCGCTTGATCTCGTGCAACCAGGCGTGCTCGGGGCCGACGCCGGGGTAGTCGAGGCCGGCGGAAATCGAGTGAGCATCGGTGATCTGGCCGTCCTCGTCCTGCAGCAGGAAGGTGCGGTTGCCGTGCAGCACGCCCGGTGCGCCGCCGGCCATGCTCGCCGCATGCTTGCCGGTGTCGACGCCATGGCCGGCCGCCTCGACGCCGACGATCTGCACGCCGCTGTCATCGAGGAAAGGGTGGAACAGGCCGATGGCGTTGGAGCCACCGCCGATGCAGGCCACCAGGGAGTCGGGCAGGCGCCCTTCCTTCTCGAGGATCTGCTCACGCACTTCGTTGCCGATCACCGACTGGAAGTCGCGCACCATGGCCGGATACGGATGCGGGCCGGCAGCGGTGCCGATCAGGTAGAAGGTGTTGTGGACGTTGGTCACCCAGTCGCGCAGGGCTTCGTTCATGGCGTCCTTGAGGGTGCCGGTGCCGGCGGTGACCGGGATCACCTCGGCGCCGAGCAGCTTCATGCGGAAGACGTTGGCCTGCTGGCGATCGATGTCGGTGGTGCCCATGTACACCACGCACTGCATGCCGAAGCGCGCAGCCACGGTGGCGGTGGCCACGCCGTGCATGCCGGCGCCGGTCTCGGCGATGATGCGCTGCTTGCCCATGCGCTTGGCCAGCAGGATCTGGCCGATGCAGTTGTTGATCTTGTGCGCGCCGGTGTGGTTCAGGTCTTCGCGCTTGAGGTAGATCTTCGCTCCGCCGAAGTGCTCGCTCAGGCGCTCGGCGAAATACAGCGGGCTGGCGCGGCCAATGTAGTCGCGCTGGAAGTAGGCGAGTTCTTCGAGGAAGGCCGGATCGCTCTTGGCCTTCTCGTATTCGGCGGCCAGCGAGTTGATCAGCGGCATCAGGGTTTCGGCGACGAACTGACCGCCGAAGCGGCCGAACAGGCCGCGAGCGTCGGGGCCGGTGCGAAATGAGGTCATGGCGTGCTCCTGAGATTTGATGGGCTGGCTGCCAGTTGACGGGCATGGCCGAAGCGTCTGTCGATGGCCGCAGACTAACGCCGCAGGGGGCGTGAGAAAAGCGATAGCTTCGCTCTGACCTGTGAGGAAATATCACGCGTCGATGCCGCGGCCGCTTGGCGGTGGCGCGCACCATGGCAGTCCATGCATGCACTCCTTTGCTCGCCGATGGTGCGTAATGACCCTCCCGTGCTGTGCATTTCTTGCGTCTGGCGGCCTTTTGAAGGGTTGGCATGCTTCATGCCTTTGTAAGTTCATTCAAGCCACTTGAATAAATATCCATCTCTTCAAGAAGAGGCCTCGCCATGCATCGCCGTGCCGTGAAAAACCTGACATTCGCCTTGGTCACCCTGCTTGCCAGTTCCCTGGCCCAGGCCGATGACCTGCTGCAACGCATCCAGCAGGCCAAACAGATCACCATCGCTACCGAAGCCCGCTTCGCACCGTTCGAGTCGGTGGAGAACGGCAAGATCGTCGGTTATGGCGTCGATCTGATGAATTACGTGCTCAAGGATCTGCCAGACGTCAAGGTCAAGCAACTGGATCTGCCTTTCCAGGGCATTCTGCCGGGCCTGGATACCGGCAAGTTCGATTTCGTGGTCACCTCGGTCACGGTGAACAAGGCGCGCTTCGATCAGTTCGCCTTCACCGCGCCGATTGCGGAGTCGACCGTGGCGCTGCTCAAGCGTGCCGACGATGCTTCGGTCAGCAGCCTGAGCGACCTCAATGGCAAGATCGTCGGCTCGCAGAGCGGTTCCGGCCAGCTGCAGGTATTGATGGCTTATGACGCCAAGCTCAAGGCCGAAGGCCAGCCGGGCCTCAGAGGTATTCGTGAGTACGTCAGCTTCGATGAAGCCTATGCCGACCTGGCGCTCGGCCGTCTCGATGGTGTGGCGCAGTCGTTGTCCAACCTGGGGCCGCTGATCAAGTCGCGCCCGGGCCTGTTCGTCACCCTGAATGAAATGCTCGGGCCGAAGACCTACTACGGCTGGGTCGGCCGCAAGGGCGAGGACAGCGCCAGCCTGGTCAAGCTGTTCAGCGAAGGGATCGGCCGCGCCAACCGCGACGGCACGATGAAGGCCCTGCAGGAAAAATGGTTCGGTTTCAGCATGGACGTGCCTGCTGACGCCATGCCTGAGCCGAGCATCTGAGTCGCCGCTGATGAATGATTTTGGCGCTCGCTTCGCGCTCTACTGGCCGGCTTTGCTTGATGGCGCGCTGACGACCTTGTGGTTGTGCCTGGCCGGTATGCTGCTGGGCTTCGTGCTCGGCGTGCTGATCTACCTGCTGGGCAATAGCCGCAGCCGTGGCTGCGTGGCGTTCGCCAGGGTCTACGTCAGTTTCTTTCGTGGTACGCCAATGCTGGCGCAGCTGCTGTTGCTGTTCTATCTGCCAGCCGGGCTGGGGCTGGACGTTCCGGCGCTGGTCGCGGCAGGCCTGGCCTTGGCGATGAATACCGCGGCCTACCAGTCGCAGATTCTGCGCAGCGGTTTCGCCGCCATCCCGGCCGGGCAACTGGAAGCCGCGGCGGTGTTCAGCATCAGCCGCTGGCGCATGTTGCTGCATATCCAGTTGCCGCAGGTGCTGCGCCTGACCCTGCCGGCGCTGATCTCCGAGCTGATCGACGTGATCAAGGTCTCGGCGGTGGTCTCGGTGATCTCCATCACCGACCTGATGCGGGTCAGCCAGCAGCTGGTATCGCAGACCTACCGACCGCTCGAGGTCTACCTGGTAGCGGCGCTGTTCTACCTGGCGTTGACCAGCCTGCTGGCCCTGCTCGGGCGTGAGCTGGAACGACGCTGGCAGGCCCGCAACTGATGGAGAACTGGATGAACTACCTCCCCGATTTCGGTCAGGCGTTGCTGGTCACCCTGGGCATCAGCTTTGCCGGCGCGGCCTTCGGTCTGCTGCTGGGCTTCGTGCTCAATGCCCTGCGCCTGGCCGTGCCCGGTTTCATCGGCCTGTATCGGCTGTACGTCTGGCTGGTGCGCGGAACACCGTTCCTGGCCCAACTGCTGCTGATCTACTTTGGCCTGCCGGTGCTGGGTCTGACCCTCGATGCGGTGCAGGCCAGCATCCTGGCGCTGGGGTTGTACAGCGCGGCCTATTTCGCCGAACTGCTGCGTTCGGCCTGGGCCAGCGTGCCCAACGGGCAGCTGGAGGCGGCGCGCGTGCACGGCCTCAGTGGCGTGCAGACCTTCTGGCATATCCAGGCACCGCAGGCCATGGCCTTCGCCCTGCCGCTGCTGGGCAACCAGGTGATCCTGACCATCAAGGAGAGCGCGGTGGCGTCGATCATCACCGTGCCGGAACTGACCATGACCGCCGGACAGATCGTGTCCAGCACCTTTTCCTATGTCGTGCCCTATGTGCTGCTGGTGCTTTCGTACTGGCTGCTGACGCTGCTGGTCGGTTTCGTTGCCGCCGGGCTTGGCCGGCGTGCCACGCGCTACCTGCGAGGATGAATCGATGAGCAACCTCCCCCTTCTTGAACTGCGCGGCGTGGGCAAGTCCTACGGCGCCAACCGCGTGCTGCAGGGGTTCGACCTCAGTGTGCATGCGGGCGAGATCGTCTCGCTGATCGGCCCGTCCGGTTCGGGCAAGACCACTGCGCTGCGCTGTATGAATTTTCTCGAGGCCTATGACGAAGGCGAGGTGTGGATCGACGGCCAACTGCTCGGTTACAGCGGTCCGGGTCGCAAACCGCGGGATCAGGACAGCCCCGCGGCCATCGCCGAGGTGCGTCGGCCGCTGTCCATGGTGTTCCAGCAATTCAACCTGTGGCCGCACATGACCGTGCTGGAGAATGTCATGGCGCCCCTGCTGCTGGGCAAGGGCATGAGCAAGAGCGAAGCGCGTGCCCTGGCCGAAAGCGCGTTGCAGCGTGTCGGCCTGGCGGCCAAGGCCAATGCCTACCCCGCGCGGCTTTCCGGTGGTCAGCAGCAACGTGTCGGTATCGCCCGGGCGCTGGCGGTGAAACCGCGACTGATGCTGCTCGACGAGCCGACCTCGGCGCTCGACCCGGAGTTGGTCGAGGAAGTGCTGCAGGTGATCCGCAGCCTGGCCGACGATGGCATGACCATGGTCATGGTCACCCACGAGATGAGCTTTGCCGCGCAGATTTCCAGCCAGGTGGTGTTCATGGAGGCCGGGCGCATCGTCGAGACCGGCGCGCCGGGCGAGATGTTCCAGCAACCGGCCACTGAGCGCCTGAAACAGTTTCTCAAGCCCTGGTTCAACCGCAGCCTCAGCCCGCGTGCGGAGGTGACGGCATGACGGCTGTAAGGGTGATGAATGCCGTGCGTGGTGAACGCCTGCAGGGTTTGCTGGCAACCCTGGCCGACTTCGGCGGCCTTGAGGGCGGCGGGATGAATCGCCAGGCGCTTTCGGCGGAGGATCTCGACGCCCGCGCCTGGCTGATCGGCGAAGCCCGGCGCATCGGTTGCCGGGTGTGGACGGATGCCTGCGCCAACCTGTTCATTCGCCGCGACGGCTTGCAAGACCTACCGCCGGTGATGACCGGCAGCCATATCGATACCCAGCCCAACGGCGGCCGTTATGACGGCTGCTACGGTGTGATGGCCGGGCTGGAATGCCTGCTGGCCCTGCATGACCAGAATCTGCGTACGCGCCGGCCTATCGAGCTGGTGGTCTGGACCAACGAGGAAGGCAGCCGTTTCAGCCCGGGGGCCATGGGCTCCAGTGCCTTCGTCGAGCCACAGCGCATGGGTGCCTATCGCGGCAGCCTTGATGCCAATGGCATCAGCCTGGCGCAGGCGCTGGACGCCCATGCCGAGCGTTTTGCCGACCTGCCGCTGCGCGAGAAGATCGCCGCCCATGCCTTCGTCGAGCTGCATATCGAGCAGGGCCCGGTGCTGGAGCGAGCCGAGGTGCCACTGGGGGTGGTGTCCGGTATCCAGGGCGTGCGCTGGTATCAGATTCGCTGCCAGGGCGCCTCGGCCCACGCCGGTACCACGCCGATGGACATGCGCCGTGACGCCATGCTGGAGGCCACGCGTTGCCTGCCGGCCATTGAGGCCTTGGCCGAGCGCCTGGCCGGTGCCCAACAGCGACTGACCTTCGGCCGCTGGCAGGTGAAACCCAATTCGATCAATACCGTGGCGGGCGACGTGACCTTCAGCATCGACTTCCGCCATGCCGACCCGGCCGTGCTGGAGGCTTTCGACGCCGAGTTGCCGAACTGCCTGCCCGAAGGCGCCGAGCTGCAGCCATTGTTCAGCCATCCGCCGGTGGCCTTCGAGGCCGGCATCGTCGAGCTGCTGCAGCAGGCCGCCGATGCCACGGGTGAGGCGTCCCTGAGCCTGCGCTCCGGTGCCTTCCACGATGCCATGTACCTGGCTGGGCATTGCCCCACCGGCATGCTTTTCGTGCCCAGCCGCGATGGCATCAGCCACAACCCCAACGAATACACCGAACCTTCCCAGCTCGAAGCCGGCGCCCGTGCGCTGGCTTGGAGCCTCGTCCAACTGGCCGAACAAGCCTGACCTGCCATTACCCATCTAGGAGCGACCATGAGCCATTCCAACCACGCCCACGACTATCCCAGCTGCTGCCAGCCCGACAACGGCGCCGCGCTGGGCATCAACGCCACCCTCAACGAGCCGTTGTCTGCCGACGGCACGCCGGAGCTGGGCAAGACCTACACCGTGCCGGCGCGCTGCGGCCGCGCCGTGCGCCTGAAGGCCGGTGAGGTAATCAAGATCATCAACACCCACGGCACCCAGGTCTGCGACACCTGGCTGTTCAACAGCGAAGACCTCAGCGAATTCCTATCCATGGAACACGCCCGTGCGCACATCGACCGCGTCATTCCCAAGCCAGGTGACGAGCTGTTCAGCAACCGTCGCCGCACCATCGGCACCTTGCTGACCGACACCTCGCCGGGCGTGCACGACACCCTGATCGCCGCCTGCGACCTGCATCGCTACACCAACCTCGGTGTCGAGGGGTATCACGACAGCTGCGCCGACAACATGCGCCTGGCCCTGCAGGCCATTGGTCTGCGCGCCCGTGAAGTGCCACAGCCGTTCAACCTGTGGATGAATATCCCGGTCAAGGCGGACTACAGCATCGAGTGGCTGCCACCGGTTTCCAAGGCCGGTGACTACGTCGAGATCCAGGCAGCCATGGACTGCGTGGTGGTGATGTCCGCCTGCCCGCAGGACATCGTGCCGATCAACGACCTGAACCCGGTGGAAGTGCACTTCGTGGTCAGCGCTGGCTGACCTGCTGCCAGGCCTGTACCTCGCTGGCATGGGCCTGGCATAACGTACAAAGTCGCGCCAAGGCCGTGCACGGCTTAATTCCGTGAGCGCCTTGCGCGATACTGTGCCGTTCGTGGCTGTACCCGTTGTCATCCATTGATCGAGATGTACATGCGCAAACCCAGTCCTACCCCTTCGAGCAAGGCTCACCACACCGATGGCCTGCCCAGCCTGGGCATGCGCCTGCGCCATGCGCGCAAGGTCGCCGGGCTGACGCTCAAGCAGGTGGCGGTTGCCGCTGGCTGCTCGGAAAGCCTGATCTCCAAGCTGGAGAACGATGCGGCCTCGCCTTCGCTGGCCATGCTGCACCGTTTGGCGGGCGCGCTGGGCAGCAACGTGTCGACGCTCACGTCCGAGGAATGGGTATCTGACGAGCCCGTGCTGCGTGCCGGCGACAGGCCGGTGAAGCGTTTCGTCAAACGCAACAAGGACGGCGATATCGGCCTGGAGCGCATCACGCATCTGCAGAAGGGTGGGCTGCTGCAGGGCAATATACATATCGTTGCGCCCGGCGTGGCCAGTGATGGTCTGATCGAACACCCAGGCGAGGAAATGGGCTACGTGCTGACCGGCAGCATCGAGCTGACCATCGGCGAGCAGACCTACAGCCTGACGGCTGGCGATGCCTTCCATTTCCCCAGCAACCTGCCTCACGGCTACCGCAACGGTGGCGATAGCGAGGCCCGCATTCTCTGGGTCAATACGCCGGTCACCTTCTGATCGGGGCCGATGCATCGGCTGCCAGGCGGCCATGGTCAGGCCGCAGAAAAATCATTAGAGTTTTCCGACTTGTCAGGAAAATTCACTCGATATGAGCCGAGACCTTCCACCACTCAATGCCCTGCGCGCTTTCGAGGCCGCCGCTCGCCTGCAGAGCGTCAGCCGTGCCGGCGATGAGCTGCATGTCACCCACGGCGCGATCAGCCGGCAGATTCGTGCACTGGAGGAACAGCTCGGTGTCAGTTTGTTCGACAAGGACGGGCGCGGCGTAAAACTCACCGATGCCGGTTTGCGCCTGCGCGATGTCACCTCGGAAAGCTTCGAGCGCTTGCGTGGCGTGTGCGCCGATCTGCGCCGTCAGCAGGAAGAGCGGCCCTTCGTTCTCGGCTGCCCCGGCAGTCTGCTGGCGCGCTGGTTCATCCCGCGCCTGGATCGCCTGCAGCGCGAGTTGCCGGAGCTCAACCTGCAACTGTCGGCCAGCGAGGGCGAGCTGGACCCACGCCGCCCGGGTATCGACGCCACGCTGCTGTTCGCCGAGCCGCCCTGGCCGGCTGACATGCAGGTATACGCGCTGGCGCCCGAGCGCATCGGGCCGGTGCTCAGCCCTCGTTATGCGCGGCATGCCGAGCTTGCCGGGCAGGCACCTGCGGCGCTGCTCGGCGAGCCCTTGCTGCACACCGCTTCGCGCCCGCAAGCCTGGCCTCAGTGGGCGCATGCGCAAGGGTTGGCACCGGCTGCGCTCAGGCATGGGCAAGGCTTCGAGCACCTCTACTACCTGCTCGAAGCGGCCGCTGCCGGCCTCGGCGTGGCCATCGCGCCACAGCTGCTGGTGGCCGACGACCTTGCGGCAGGCCGTCTGGTTGCGCCCTGGGGCTTTACCGACACCGCGGCGCAACTGGCGCTCTGGTCGCGCCCCGGCGATAGCCGCAGCGAGCGCCTGGCCGACTGGTTGCGGCGCGATTTGCGGAGAGCGGGCTGAGTCGGCAAATCGATGGTGATAAGTATTCGCACTAGCAGGTATGCTTGCCGGCCCTTTTCATCGCCCGTCAGTCGGTCGGTTCTCGAGAGATTCGCGATTTACATGCGCCGCCGCTTTTCCTCGCCCTTGCTCAAGAGCTTCCAGATCCACTATGAGGATCTGTTGCGCTTTCTTGCCAGGCGCCTGGGCGACTCGCAACGCGCCGCCGATGTCGCCCAGGACACCTGGCTGCGTCTGGCCCATCAGGATGACGGCGATGCGGTGCGCGATCCGCGCGCCTATGTCTTTCGCGTGGCCGGCAACCTGGCCATCGACAACCTGCGGCGTGACCAGCGCCTGGCCGAACAACAGGACGACGGCGAGATTCTCGAGCAGCTCAGCGATCCGCTGGCCGAGCCGGAGTCGCGTCTGCTCGCCCAAGAAGATCTGGCGCGCCTCGACGCCGCGCTGGCCAGCCTGCCGGCCAAGGTCCGCGAAGCCCTGCTGCTCAATCGCCTCGACGGCCTGACCTACGCGCAGATCGCCACGCGCCTTGGGGTCTCCGAGAGCATGGTCGGCAAGTACCTGATCCAGGCCATGCGCCATTGCCGGCAGTGGCGCAGCGAAGAGGAGGCCGACGCATGAGCGAGCTCGACGATCAGGCCAGCGAACTGCTGCTGCGCCTGCATGCCGGTGGCGAGCAGGCCGCTGCACGCGCCGAATGGCAGCGCTGGCGTCGACAGAGCCTGGCGCATGCGCGCGCCGCCCGCGACGCCGAGGCGCTGTGGGCCGCGCTGGAACACACCGACACCGCCCGCCGCCATCGTCAGCGCAACCGCCCCATCCGCCGCTGGCGCCTGCCGGCGATGGCTGCGGCGCTCTGCCTGGGCCTGTTGCTGACGCTACTCGGTCGTCCGCAACTGCTGGAGAACCTCAGCGCCGACTATTACACCGCAGTCGGCGAACGCCGCCTGATCGAGCTGGAGGACGGCAGCCGGGTTTGGCTCAACAGCGACAGCGCGCTGTCGGTGCGCTACTCCGCCGACGCCCGGGGCCTGGAGTTGCAGCGCGGCCAGGCGCTGTTCGAGGTGGCCAAGGATGCCCAGCGGCCGTTCGTGGTGCAGGCAGCCGACGGGCAGGTCCGCGCTGTGGGCACGCGGTTTGATGTGGCCCTGCGCGCCGATCGGGTGCAGGTGGAGGTCAGCGAAGGCGTGGTGCAGGTGCGCAGCGGCGCGGCGCCGGGCGTGAGCGTCGACGCCGGCCAGCGGCTCGACTATCGCCAGCAGCAGGCGCCCGGGCCGTTGCAGGTGCTGGACCTGGATAACGCCAGTACCTGGCAGCGCGGCAAGCTGATCTTCAATCAGCGCCCGCTCGGCGAAGTGCTGGCCGAACTGGAGCGCTACCTGCCGGGGCGCATCCTCATCGAGGATGCCGCGCTTCGCGAACAGCGCATCAGCGGCGTGGTCGACCTCGACCAGCCAGAAGCCCTGCTGGCCAATCTGGAGCGCCTGCAGCCGCTGCGCATCACCCGCCTGCCCTGGCTGGTGCTGGTGCAGCCGCGCTGAGGTTCGGCCGCCGTCTTGAGGGAGGTGTTATTCAGTGGCGAGCCTTTCGAAGCGTGAATCGCGGCTGAAGCCGCTCCTACAGTTGTCTGGCCAGTCGGTAGCCCGGATGCAATCCGGGGCCGAGGCTGAGCCATAGCTGGCTCGGCAAAAATAATTTTCATCCGGCACTGCAGGATCGTGTCGGGCGTTTCGTCGTAGAAGGGAACGCGACTTATTCCCAAAAACGAAACTGCCCCACGACACGGATAACCCGCCATGCGCCATCCCGTTTCCGCCCTGCACCGCGCCCTCGCCTTCGCGACCCTGATCGGCACTGCCTGGCCGTTGGCCCAGGCCGCCGAGCCGACCCGCTATGACTTGCACATCAGCGCCAGCGACCTGGATGGTGCCATGACCCAGTTCGCCGATCAGGCCGGGCTGCACCTGCTGTTCAACTCCAGCGACCTGCAGGGCCTGCCCAACCCCGGCCTGCAGGGTAGCTTCACTGCCCGCGAGGCGCTGCAGCGGCTGCTCGAAGGCAGCGGCGTGAGCTGGACCTTCACCGATGAGCACAGCGTGCTGTTGCAGCGCAACGCCGCGCCGAGCGGCGAGGCGCAGAGCAACCGCGAGCGGGTACGTCTGGACGCCATGCAGATCCAGGTGGCGTCGCGCACACCGACGCAGATCAGCGCCATTCCCGGCACCGTCTGGGTAGTCGAGCAGAAGCAGCTGCGCGAGCAGCTCGACACCGGCGTCAGCCTCAAGGAGGCACTTGGCAAGCTGGTGCCAGGCCTCGACCTGGGCCCGGAAGGCCGCACCAACTACGGCCAGAATATGCGCGGGCGCGGCGTGCTGGTGATGATCGACGGCGTCAGCCAGAACAGTTCGCGCGGCCTCTCGCGCCAGTTCGACAGCATCGCCCCGTTCAACGTCGAGCGCGTCGAGGTGCTCTCCGGCGCCAGCGCTCTGTACGGCGGCGGCGCCACCGGCGGCATCATCAATATCGTCACGCGTAAAGGCGAAGCCGGCCCGGCGCGCTTTCAAAGCAACGCCAGCGTCACCAGCGGCTTCAACAATAGCGATGACCTGTCCACGCGCCTGGCGCAGGCGGTCAGCGGCGGCAACGAGCGCGTGCAGGGCCGCCTCGGCGTCTCCCTGGAGAAGAACGAAGCCTTCTACGATGCCGACGGCGAGCAGGTGTTCCTCGACAACACGCAGACCGACCTGCAGTACAACCGCTCCGTGGACGTGCTCGGCAACCTCGCCGTGCGCCTCGACGACACTCAGCAACTCGACCTGCTGGCGCAGTACTACGACTCCGGCAACGACGGCAGCACCGGCATCTACTTCCCCAACCTCAACGCCAACGCGCCCTCGGACCTCGATGATGCCGAGATTCGCAACGGTCTCGACACCGACCTCAAGCCGCGCACCCGCCGCACCCTGATCAACGCCAGCTACCGCAACAGCGAGCTGCTCGGCCAGGACTTCTACCTGCAGGGCTACTACCGCCGCGAGGACAACAACTTTCACCCCTTCCCCTACTACAACGCCGGCAGTCCGCGGGGTAGCAACGGCATCTACTTCGCCGGCTCGCAGCAGAACTTCGAGGTCAGCGGCCTCAAGGGGCTGTTCAGCAAGCAGTGGGACGATATCAAGCTGACCTATGGTCTGGATCTCGATCATGAGCGTTTCAACGCTACGCAGAAGGTCTTCGATGCACAGCGCTCTTCGGACAGCGGCGGCCTGGAACTGGACACCCAGAGCAGCGCTGCGCGCTACCCCAGCTATGTGGTCGACGGGCTGTCGGCCTACGCCCAGCTGGACTGGCAACTGACCCAGCACCTGAGCCTGTCCGCCGGCGCCCGCCAGCAGCACATGGATGTCGAGGTCGGAGATTTTCGCGGCGTACCCGGCGGCAGCAACGACTATGAAGTCGGCCTGTACAACTTCGGCGCGCTCTATGACTTCGCCAACGGTCACCAACTGTGGAGCAACTACAGCGAAGGTTTCGAGCTGGCCGATCCGGCCAAGTACTACGGCCGCGCCGGACTGTCGGTGGCGGACAATCCGCTGGCCGGCATCAAGAGCCGCCAGGTGGAGGTGGGCTGGCGCTTCAACGATGCCTACTGGCAGGCTCAGGCGGCGTTCTACTACATCTGGTCGGACAAGGTGATCAATACCGACAGCGCCACCCTGACTATCAATGTCGACGAACAGAAGAGCCGCGACTTCGGTTTCGAGGCCGCGCTGAGCCGCGACTTCGACAGCGGCTGGCAGGCCGGCACCACCCTGCACCTGGTGCGCTCCGAAGAGGAGGACGACGACGGCGACTGGATCAAACGCGATGCGCGCTACGCTTCGCTGTCCAAGACCACCGCATTCGTGGGCTGGAGCGACGAGCGGCGCAGCCTGCGCCTGCAGGGCAACCACGCAATGGACCTGAGCGACGACGCCGGACATCGCATCGAGGGTTACACCACCTTCGACCTCAGCGCGCGTCAGGACACCGACTTCGGTACCTTCAGCGCCGGTATCCAGAACCTGCTGGACAGGCGCTACAGCACCGTCTGGGGTCAGCGCGCCGCGCTGTTCTATTCGCCAGCGTACGGTCCGGCCTACCTTTACGACTATCAAGGCCGCGGGCGCACCTTCACCCTAGGTTACGAAGTGGAGTTCTGAGCCGGACGCTGCGGCGAGGTTGCCAAGCGCCACGGGACGAATGACAATGCGATTCATTGTCATTTGTTAAGAAATCCTGCGCATGCCCGCCGACGCTCAGCTGCTGCACTCCCTCTACCGCGATCATCACAGCTGGCTGCAGGGCTGGCTGCGTCGGCGCCTGGGCAACGGCTGCGATGCCGCCGACCTGGCGCAGGACACCTTCGTGCGCCTACTGCGCGCCGGTAATGCAGCGAGCATTCGCGAGCCACGTGATTACCTGGCCACCGTGGCGCGGGGGTTGATGGTCGACTTTCTGCGGCGGCGCTCGCTGGAGCAAGCCTATCTCGATGCGCTGGCCAATCAGCCGCAGGCCGAACACCCCAGCGCCGAGCAGCAGGCGCTGCTGCTGGAGGCGCTGGTGGAGGTCGATGGCATGCTTGCCGGGCTAGGCCGCAAGGTGCGCGAGGTGTTCATCCTGTCCCAACTCGACGGCCTCACCTACGCGCAGATCGCGGCGCGCCTGGGCATTTCCCTGCGCAGCGTGAACAGCTACATGGCCCGCGCCGTGGAGCATTGCTGCCTGCTGCAGGCAGGCTGGCAATCGTGACCGAGGCGCAGCGCGCGGCGCTCAAGGCGGCCAGCGGTTGGTACGCGCGGCTCTGTTCCGGTCATGGCGATGCCCGAGAGCAGCAGGCCTGGCAGCACTGGTACGACGCCGACGAGCTTCATCGTCAGGCCTGGCAGCAGATCGAGAAGCTGCGAGAACAACTGGGCCTCCTGCCCGGTCCCATTGCTTCGTCGACCCTGCGTGGCGTCGACCATGGCCGACGCCGCCTGCTAGGCAGCCTGGCGTTGGTCGGCCTGGCGCTGCCGCTGGGCTGGTTCGCCTGGCACAGCGATACGCGGCGCTACTGGATGGCCGACTACCGCAGTGGTGTGGGTGAGCGCCGCCAATGGCAGTTGAGCGATGGCAGCCAGCTGATGCTGGGCACGGCCAGCGCCGCGCAATGGCATGTCGATGGGCAGCGCCGCCTGTTGCGCCTGGTCAGCGGCGAGGCGCTGATCCACAGCTTCGACGAAGCCCGCCCCTTGCTGGTGGAAACCCGTCACGGCGTGGTGCGCAGCGAGGGCGCGCGATTCTGCGTGCGCAGCGATGAGCAGGGTTGCCGCGTCGCGGTGCTGGAGCAGCGGGTGGAGGTCGCGCCGCTGCGGCATCTGCAAGCCATGCAGCCGCTGCTTGCCGGGCAGCAATTGCATTTCGATGCCGAACGACTCGGAGCGCCGCGTGCCAACGACGCCGCCACGACGGCCTGGACGCAGGGCAGCCTGATCGCCCTCGATCAGCCGCTGGGTGAGGTGATCGCCGAGCTGGCGCGCTATCGCCATGGCGTGCTGCGTATCGACCCGGCCCTGGCCGGGTTGAAGGTGTCCGGCAGCTTCCCGTTGGCCGATACCGATCGTGCCCTGGCGGCGCTGGAACACAGCTTCCCGCTGCGTGTGGTGCGGCGCAGCGATTACTGGGTGACGCTGGTGCCAAAGGTTTAGTTAGCAAAAATATTCATTGTCGTTTGCACTTTTTTCTCGACTGGATCGGCCCTCCTGACATCTCGGCTACAGGCCTTTCGTTCCCAGGGGAAATCCATGCGTCAACCTCGCTGCAACCTGCATTCGCTAACCCTCGCTGTGCAAACCGCCCTGCTCTGTTCCGGCCTGGCGCTGGCCGTACCGCTGGCCAGCGCTGCACCCGCCGAGCCTGCCGTGCAGACACAGGTTTTCGACATAGCTGCCGGCCCGCTGGCCGAGGTGCTCAACCGTTATGCCAGCGCCGCCGGCGTGGCGTTGTCGTTCGATGCCAGCGCGCTGCAGGGGCAAGACAGCCTGGGTCTGCAGGGCCCCTATCAGGTCGAGGACGGCTTTGCCCGTCTGCTGCAGGGCAGCGGCTTGCGCGCGGTGCGCCAGGCTGATGGGGTCTACGGCCTCGAAGCGCTGCCCGCGCCAAGTAAGCTGGGTAGTGATGTGTTGCAGCTGGAAGCGATGACCGTCAGCACGCTGCGCAGTGACAGTGCAGTGGGCGAGACCACGCAGCGCGTGACCGTCATAGACCGCCAGCAGATCGAGCAGCAGCTGGCGCTGAGCAGCGACCCGGGCCAGGTGCTGAGCAACCTGATTCCGTCCTACTCGCCGAGTCGGCAGAAGATGTCCAACGCCGGTGAGACGCTGCGTGGGCGCACCCCGCAATTTCTCGTCGACGGCGTGCCGCAAGCCAGTTCGATCCGCAACGACGGGCGCAGCAGCTATACCATCGACCTGGCACAGATCGAGCGCATCGAGGTGATTCATGGCGCCTCGGCCGAGCACGGCGGCGGCGCCACCGGCGGCATCGTCAACTTCATCAGCCGTCGGCCCGAAGGTAACGGCGTCAGCCAGCACGCCGGGGTCAGCCTGGAGAGCGACGACCGCTTCAGCAAGGATGGCCTGAGCTACAAGATGAACTACCGACTCAGCGCCCAGCAGGGTGACTGGGAGACGCTGTTCGGTGCCACCTGGCAGGAGCGCGGTGCGTTCTACGATGCCAACGACGAGCTGATTGGCGTCGCCTACCCGGGCGAGATCCAGGACACCCGCGACCACGATCTGATGTTCAAGCTCGGCTACTGGATCGACGACGTGCAGCACCTGCAATTCAGTGCCAACCATTACGAGCTCAAGGGCAACAACGACTACGTGCCGGTGCTCGGCGACCGCGCCGCCGGTATTCCCACCACCGCGCGCAAGGGTGATCCGCAGGGCGACCCGGCGTTCAACGAGAACCGCCAGTACACCTTCAGCTACAGCAATCAGGACCTGTACGGCAACGTGCTCGATATGCAGCTCTATCACCAGCGCTACCGTGGCCAGTTCGGTGCGTTGATCTCAGCGACCTTCCAGGACCCCAACATAGCGCCGGTCGGCACCCTGTGGGAGCAAAGCCGCAGTGACTCGGAGAAATGGGGCGGCAAGCTGACCCTGCGCCGCAAAGGCCTGTTCGACGGTCTGCTGGATCTGACCGGCGGCCTCGACCTGATGCGCGACAAGGGTGAGCAGGTGCTGGTGCAGACCAATCGTAGCTACGTGCCGCCGTCTACCTACGACAACCAGGCCGGCTTCCTTCAGGGCGACCTGCACCTGACCGACAAGTTGACCCTGATGGCTGGCGTGCGCCGCGAGCACTCCGAGCTCGACGTGGATGACTTCCGCACCGTGTGGGGTACCAACAACGCCGGCGGGGTCAGCGTCACCGGCGGCAAGGTGTCGTTCGGCAAAACCCTGAGCAACTACGGATTCACCTACCAGGCCACCGACTGGGCGCAGCTCTACGGCGGCTACTCCGAAGGCTTCGGCATGCCTGACATCGGCCGTGTGCTGCGCGGGCTGGACGAACCGGGGCTGGAGGTGGAAAGCCTGCTGGAGCTGGAACCGATCGTCACCCGTTCGCGTGAAGTGGGCCTGCGTCTGAACTTCGACCGCGTGGACATGGAACTGAGCTATTACGAGTCCTTCTCCAGCGTCGGCGAGCGCCTGTCGGTGAACAGCGACGGCAACTACATCGCCAACCGCGAGCGAGTGGAGATCCAGGGGTATGAGCTGACCGGCAACTGGCATATCGATGACCGCCACAGCCTGCGCGGCAGCTACGCCCACAGCCAGGGCAAATCCGATACCGATGGCGACGGCAAGGTGGATACTCGCCTGACCGGCCTGAACATCTCGCCGGACCAGTACAGCCTGGGCTGGCAGGCCAACTGGAACGACGACTGGTCGAGCTACCTGCAATACAACTACTACGTCAGCCGCAGCTTCGACGACCCGCGCCTGGAATTCGACGGCTACGCCCTGCTCTCGGCCAGCGTCAGCCGCCGCCTGCCGGTGGGCAGCCTGTCGCTGGGCATCGACAACCTGCTCGACGAGGACTATTTCACCTACTACTCGCAGTCGGCACGTATCGCCAACGACTACAACTTCAAGGGTCGTGGGCGCACCTTCACCCTGGGCTATCAGGTGGAGTTCTAACGTCAGCCCAGGCGCTGGAAAGCCCGTGGTGGCTTTCCAGCAGGCCGGATAAGGGTGCGAGAGATGACACTTCTACGGGGCGAGCTAGTCTGAACAAGAACCTTCACCACTCAGGAGTCCGTCATGTCCACTCACCACACCTACAAGAAGATCGAGATCGTCGGCTCGTCGCGCACCAGCATCGAGGAAGCCATCGAAAATGCCCTGGCCGAATGCGCCAAGAGCGTGCGCAACATGGATTGGTTCGAGGTGATCGACACCCGTGGCCACATCGAGAACGGCAAGGTGGGGCACTACCAGGTCACCCTCAAGGTTGGCTTTCGCCTGAGCGGTAGCTGACAGGCACTCAGACGCAAGGCTGTGGCACCGCGCACAGCGACGAGGGCTGTCGCTGGCGAGCTATGCTCGGTTCGGGCAAGCTGCGCGGGCCAATTCAGGGAGGAATGCCATGTTCAGACTCGTGCTGCTGCTCAGCCTGCTCGCACTCGCGGGGTGCGTCGACAACGAACCGCCTCTCGCCGAGGAGCGCCGACTACTGCTCAGTGGCGAGGATTTCGCCGCCTACGAGGCCCCGGACGAGGGGCGCTACGAGAAGCTGGTGACCTACGCTGCGCGCAGCATCGACCTCAGTTTCGAGAGCGAGGGCAGCGACTGGTTCTACCTCTACAGCGGTGTCTCCCTCTACCCGCGCGCCGGTGATGCCTTGATGACCAGCTACGCCGAGACGTTCGGCGCCTCGTTCGGCCTGCGTGACAGCGGGCTGGTGCAACAGGATCTGCCGCTGGACACCAAGCTGGCCAGCCGCGCCAGCCTAAAGCTGTTGACCCAGGACGGTGAGCCGGTGGGCAACCTGTTCTATGCCACGGTCGGCAACAAATCGATGTTCACCATTTTCACCGGCGTGTACTTCGAACAGGCCGAGGACTTCGAGGCATTCATCGCGCCCAAGCTGCTGGCGTTGCGCGAATACCAGCACAGCGATCCGCTGCTGAGCTGGGCGAGCGACAAACTGGGGTTTGGCGCCGACTGAACGGCCCTGACTTCGCGGCGATCAGCCGAAGAACCAGTAGCACACGCCGATGGCGGCGATGATCCCGGCAGCATCGGCGACCAAGGCGCAGCCCACGGCGTGGCGGGCACGCTGCAGGCCGACCGCACCGAAGTACACCGCCAGCACGTAGAACGTCGTTTCGGTACTGCCCTGCACCGTCGCCGCAACCAGCGCCGGGAAGCTGTCGACGCCGAAGTTCTCCATGGTTTCGATCAGCATGGCGCGCGCGGCACCGCCGGAGAAGGGTTTTATCAGCGCAGTGGGCAGGGCGTCGACGAAGCGGGTATCCCAGCCCAGCGCTTCGATCAGCCAGCGAATGCCGTCGAGGCCGAAATCCAGCGCGCCGGATGCACGCAGAACGCCGATGGCGCAGAGCATGGCGACCAGATACGGCAGCAGGCTCTTGGCCACGTCGAAACCTTCCTTGGCACCGTCGATGAAGCTCTCGTACACCGCCACCTTGCGCAGCGCGCCGACCACCAGAAACAGCAGGATCAAGCCG
The DNA here is from genome assembly GCF_007049795.1 of Ectopseudomonas mendocina. Lineage (GTDB taxonomy): Bacteria > Pseudomonadota > Gammaproteobacteria > Pseudomonadales > Pseudomonadaceae > Aquipseudomonas > Aquipseudomonas mendocina_D. Next base: position 137,235 of record NZ_SCFY01000005.1, on the reverse strand, counting down.
AACAGGGTGAGGTTCCCGAGCAGCGATGACAGCGCCGCCAGCGCCGTGGCGCTCATGCCGGCGAGCAGGGCCATGAAGCCGCCGAGCAGCAGCGCGGTGGGAATCAGGTAGGCCAGCACCACTGGGTCCCACAAACGCAGGCGCTGCATCACCGATACCGCCAGCAGGCCTGCCAGGGTCGACGCGCTGGTCGCCAGCAGGATCGGCAGAAATACCAGGGTGGGATCTGCAGCACCTTGCTGCACGCGGTACATGAAGATCGATACCGGCAGTAGGGTCAGTGAGGAGGTGTTGAGTACTAGGAACAGGATCTGTGCATTGCTCGCCGTGGTGGCGCTGGGGTTGAGATCCTGCAAGGCGCGCATGGCCTTGAGGCCGATGGGCGTGGCAGCGTTATCCAGCCCCAAGCCGTTGGCGGCGAAGTTCATGCTGATCAGCCCCAACGCTGGATGGCCGCGTGGCACTTCCGGCATCAGGCGGGCGAACAATGGGCCCAGCATGCGTGCGAGCAGATCCACCAGCCCGGCCTTCTCGGCGATGCGCAGTAGCCCCAGCCAGAGTGTCAGGGTGCCGAACAGCACCACCATCAGCTCCACCGAGAGCTTGGCCATGGCGAACAGGCTTTCGACCATTGCGCCGAACACGGCTGCATCACCGCCAATCAGCCAGCGTGCCAGAGCGGCAGCGGCTCCCAGCAGAAAAAAGCTCAGCCACAGGCCATTGAGCATTGCGATCCCCCTAGATTGGCAGGCGACGCCTTCCCTGATCGCCTTCTCCCTGAGGAAGAAGATGGCGCGAAGCGCCAGATGAAGGAGGGCATGCCGTTATGGCGGGGGATGATAACGTGCCGGCGGTGTCTGTGGGACAGCCGGCAAACTGCCGTCACTCAATACCAGTTGGGATCGCTGCGCAGCTGTTCCATCAGCACCTGCTGGATTTCCTCGTCCGTCTCGCCCAGCCAACGCAGGCTGGCATGCTCGCTTGGCACGCGGTCTTCCGGCAGGCCATCCGGTACCTGCACATACAGCGCGTAGGCATCGTCGTCTTCCCATTCGAAGGCGACATAGGCGCGCTGATTGAAGCATCGGTTCGCTTCGCAGATCTGGCCAACCAGATAGCGATCACTATCGGCTTCCACTGCCTGCATGGGAGTGGACAGGCCGCTGAGGTTGATCAGCCAGTCCGGCAAGCGCTCTTCGTTCTTTACCAGATCCTGCCAGGCTTCACGGTACTCGGTGTTGCTGGTGAGCAGCTCGCCTGGATGGAAACTGGCGTCTCGGTCGGCGGCCTGAGCCGCCAGGGCGCCGCCCATCAGCAGGGCTGCGGCAATGGCGTGGATCGATTGCATCTATGTCTCCCTAGAGGCGCGGGCGGCGGCCCATGACAAACGAGACGATGAACAGCACCAGGAACACCACGAATAGAATCTTGGCGATACCTGCAGCGGTGCCGGCGATACCACCGAAGCCCAGTACTGCGGCGATGATGGCGATGATCAGGAAAGTGACTGCCCAACTAAGCATGGTGTTTCTCCTTGATGGATCAGTAGGTAATGGCCCAGGCAGGCCAGGGGTCTTGCGCGTTACTCGGGACCGAAGGCTGGGGCGCGGCGCCCGTGGGCAGCTCCAGCTCGGCGGTATTGCGGCTTGCGCACAGGGTCTGGCCAATCAGTACAACGCTGGTGAGCGTCAGACTGAGCAGAAGCAGCAGGGTGGCGAGCACCAGAGCAACTATCCATACGGCGGTTCTCCTGTTGCGTGGGAGGCGGATGGCTCGGGTTTGTGGCATATCCGTCTCTTCCTTGTTTCTGCATTGCAACCGGTACATGACCAGTTGCGTACTGGGACTAGTGCAGCACCCGTGCCAGACTTTTTGTTTATTTAAAATCCTTTAAAATCATTCATTTACAATTGAGTGATGGCATTTTGTGGTAGGCATACTGCCCGAATGAGGTTTGTCGGGTCGTGCGTTTTGCCCGACCGGGCATGGGATGTGGCGTTTTGCGCCCTGCCAGAGTGGTCGCTCGTCGACTGCACAGTCGGTATACTCGTTGCGCCCGTGTGCCATGCGGGTTCCGCGCCCAGAACAACAACCGCGCCGCGAGTCTCGAACCGATGAACGACTACGAACAGGAAGACCCGATTCCCCAGGGCGACCTCGCTCTGCAGATCACCGCGTTGCCGCGCGAGACCAATGGTTTCGGTGATATCTACGGTGGCTGGCTGGTGTCGCAGATGGACCTCGCTGGTACCGCGATGGCGAGCAAGGTTGCAGGTGGCCGCGTGGCGACCGTTGCCATCGATCGCATGGCCTTTCTGGTACCGGTATCGGTGGGCGCGCAGCTCTCGTTCTACACCCAGGCGCTGGAGATCGGCCGCAGTTCGATTCAGATGATGGTCGAGGTGTGGAGCGATGATCCGCTGTCCAACGAGTGGCGCAAGGTCACCGAAGCGGTATTCGTGTTCGTCGCCATCGACGGCAGTGGCCGCACTCGTCCGGTGCCGCCTCGTCGAGGCTGACCGCCTTCTGAATTGCAGTAATGAAAACGCCGGCTAGAAGCCGGCGTTTTGTTTTGCCCTGAGCGGTCAGCCGCGGATGTTGTAGATATCCTTCTCGTTGCTTTCCGCGTATTCGTACAGGCGCTTGAGATAGGCCTTCTGATGTTCCCAGACTTTGGTTGCCGCCGGATCGGCCGCAGCGCTGGCATCGACCACCTCGGCAGCCACTTCCTTCAGGCGTGCCAGGACTTCGTCCGGCAGGCGGCGAACTTCCACGCCGTCGGCCTTGAGCTGCTCCATGGCCTCCATGTTCTTGGCGTTGTAATCGTCGAGCATGTCGCCGTTGACGTCACGAGCAGCCGCGCGAACGATGGCTTGCAGATCTGCCGGCAGGGTTTCCCAGGCCTTGATGTTGACGTCCAGCTCGAACAGAACGCTCGGCTCCTGCCAGCCCGGGGTGTAGTAGTACTTGGCTGCTTTGTGCAGGCCGAGGGCCAGGTCGTTGTATGGGCCGATCCACTCGGTGGCGTCGATGGCGCCGGTCTGCATGGCGGTGAAGATCTCACCGGCCGGCATGTTGACCACGGTACCGCCCATCTTGGTCAGCACTTCGCCGCCCAGGCCCGGGGTACGCATCTTCAGCCCCTTGAAGTCGTCGACCGAGTTCATTTCCTTGTTGAACCAGCCGGCAGTCTGCACGCCAGTGTTGCCGCAGGCCATCGGCAACACGCCGAACGGCTTGTAGACTTCTTCCCACAGCTGCTGACCACCGCCACGGTGCAACCAGGCGTTCATTTCCTGAGCATTGGGGCCGAATGGCGAGGCGCAGAAGAACTGCGCAGCGGGAACCTTGCCTTTCCAGTAGTAAGGGGCACCATGACCCATTTCGGCGGTACCACGGGAGACTGCATCGAATACTTCCAGGGCCGGCACCAGTTCACCGGCTGCGTATACCTTGACCTTCAGGCGGCCGTTACTCATTTCATCGACCAGCTTGGCGAAGCGCTCGGCCCCGACGCCGACGCCCGGGAAGTTTTTCGGCCAGGAGGTGACCATCTTCCAGTTGAAGGTTTGGGAACTCGAACCCTCTTGAGGTGCTGCGGCGCTCTTGGCCTCTTCTTTACAGCCAGCCAGTGCGGTGGCTGCAAGGCCTACGCCCGCTGCGGCGAGTATGTCGCGACGTTTCATGCAATGCTCCTTTATTGTTGTATTGGTCTTACCACGGGATCGCCGGAGGTAGACCGGACGTGAATAACATAGGGGGTCGTGACTCACAAGCCTAGCTACTACGACTAAAGTTTTACGGGCATTGCTGCAATACCGGTAGCCTGCATAGAATCGCCGGCCTGCAGCCCATAAGGACGCGGGCGGCGTGATATGCGGCCAACAGGTTTGCTGTCCTGTCTCCTACTCATAACGATAAAGGACTCACTATGTCCGACAAGCCTTCATTTCCCCTCGCTCTTGCATACCTGATCGATGCCCTCAACAGCTGGTTCGGCAAGGCTTGCGCCTGGCTGACGGTTTTTCTGGTAATCGGCACCGCTGTCGTCGTGGTGCTGCGCTACGGCTTCGGCATCGGCGCCACGGCCCTGCAAGAGGCGGTGCTCTACGCGCATGCACTGGTGTTCATGGGTGCAGCGGCCTGGGTGCTGCAACGCAACGGACACGTGCGTGTGGACATCTTCTACCAGAAGTTCAGCGGCCGCCGTCAGGCGCTGGTCGAGATCTGCGGTAATCTGCTGTTCCTGCTGCCGGTCGCGCTGTTCCTCGGTTGGGCCAGTTGGGATTACGTCAGCAACGCCTGGTCGACTTTCGAAGCGTCCAGCGAATCTGGCGGCCTCAAGTTCGTCTACCTGCAGAAAAGCATCATCCTGGTACTGGTCGTCAGCCTGGTACTGCAAGGTATTTCCAATCTGATCAAGGCAATCTACGTCTTCAGCGGTCGCCTGCCAGCTCCGGAGGTGAAACATGGCTGAGTTGATGGCGATTCTGCTGTTCGTCAGTATTTGCGTGGCCTTGATGGCCGGCTTCCCGGTAGCGTTCACCCTGGCTGGCGTTTCCCTGCTGTTCGCCGCCATCGGTGTCGTCACGGGCACCTTTGATCCTGGTTACCTCAGCGCCCTGCCGAACCGCCTGTTCGGCATCATGAACAACCAGACGATGCTCGCCGTGCCGCTGTTCGTGTTCATGGGGGTGATGCTGGAACGCTCACGGGTGGCCGAAGACCTGCTCGAGTCCATGTCGCGCCTGTTCGGCACCCTGCGTGGCGGCCTGGCGATTTCCGTGTGCGTGGTCGGCGCCCTGCTCGCTGCTTCCACCGGTATCGTCGGCGCCACCGTGGTGACCATGGGCCTGCTGGCACTGCCGACCATGTTGCGCCGTGGCTATGATCCGGCCATTTCCACCGGCACTCTGGCTGCTACCGGTACTCTGGGGCAGATCATTCCGCCGTCCATCGTGCTGGTGCTGCTGGGTGACGTGATGTCCAGCGCCTATCAGCAGGCGCAGCTGAAGATGGGCATCTTCTCGCCGAAGACCGTCTCGGTTGGCGACCTGTTCGTCGGCGCTCTGCTGCCCGGTCTGTTGCTGGTCGGTCTGTACATCGTCTACATCATTGCCGTCGCCATCTTCCAGCCGAAGAAACTGCCGGCACTGCCGCAAGAAGAGCTCGGCCCTATCGAGTGGGGCAAGCTGGGCAAGGCGTTGATTCCGCCGCTGATCCTGATTGGCGCGGTACTGGGCTCGATCCTGGCTGGCTACGCCACCCCTACCGAAGCCGCTGCGCTGGGCGCCGTAGGCGCGATGCTGCTGGCCTTCAGCAAGGGCAAGCTGAACTTCGGCCAGCTCAAGGACGTGGCCTACGGCACCACCGAAATCAGTGCCATGGTCTTCATGATCCTGATCGGCGCGTCGCTGTTCTCCCTGGTGTTCCGCGGCTTCGGCGGTGAGGCGCTGATCGAGGACGTGTTCGCCCAGCTGCCCGGTGGTGTGCTCGGCGCGTTCTTCCTGGTGATGGTGGTGATCTTCCTGCTCGGCTTCATCCTCGACTTCATCGAGATCACCTTCGTGGTGGTGCCGATCGTCGGTCCGGTGCTGCTGGCCATGGGGCTCGATCCGATCTGGCTGGGCGTGATGATCGCACTCAACCTGCAAACCTCCTTCCTCACTCCGCCATTCGGCTTCGCGCTGTTCTATCTGCGTGGCGTGACACCGGCGAGCATTCCCACCAGTACCATCTACAAAGGTGTGGTGCCGTTCATCCTGATCCAGATTCTGCTGCTGGTGATCGCCTATATCTTCCCGGGGCTGATCACTTGGCTGCCGGAGCAGGTCTACGGCAAGTAAGTCTCGCTGGCTGGTTTGGCAAAACGCCCGTCCTCGTGATGGGCGTTTTGCTTTTTGCGTTGTCACACTATTGGTCATCTATCTCAACGAGAGGTCGTCATGAGCACCGCCCAAGTCGAACGCGTGGAACTGGATCAACTGGTCTGCTGGCGCATTCGTGCTGCCGGCAGCGAATTGCTGGTAGCCCAGCAGGGCGCGCAGATTCTCAGTTACCAGCAGGGTGAGCAGCCGCCGCTGATCTGGCTAAGCCCGGATGCGGCTTATCAGCGTGGCCAAAGCGTGCGCGGTGGTGTGCCGGTGTGCTGGCCCTGGTTCGGAGATCTGCGCCGCAATCCGCATGCCGTGCAGGCGCACTATCACCTCGAGCAGGCGCCGGCCCATGGCCTGGTGCGTGCATTGGACTGGGAGTTGCTGAGCATCGACGAGGAGGACGACGCCGTCACCCTGCGCTTTGCCTACGACACGCGCACTCAGCCGCTGGAGGGCTGGCCCAGGGATGTCGGCCTGACCTTCGTCGTGCGCCTGGCAGACGATCTCGGCATGAGCCTGGAAACCCACAATCGCGGTACGGAGCCGCTGACACTGAGCCAGGCGCTGCACAGCTACTTCGCCGTCAGCGACGTGCGCCAGGTCAGCGTCGAGGGGCTGCAGGGCTGCCGCTATATCGATACCTTGCAGGACTGGCAGGAGCTGCGTCAGCTGGAAGCGCTGGGGTTCGATGCGGAGACCGATCGCATCTACTTCGACACCGCCGCGCGACTGAGCATCGTCGATCCGGGCTGGGGTCGGCGCATCCATCTGGATGCTCGTGGTTCACGTTCGGCTGTGCTGTGGAATCCCTGGGTCGACAAGGCCAAGCGCCTGTCGCAGTTCCCCGACGAGGCCTGGCAGAACATGCTTTGCATCGAGACGGCCAACGTGCTGGAAGACATCGTGCAGCTGAAAGCCGATGAGCGTCATCGGCTTGAGTTGCGCCTGTCCAGCGAGCCGCTCGCTAGTTAGCGCTGCCCTGCTGCTCCAGCGCCTGGCGAAGCGGCTCGGCGCTGGTAAAGGTCTGTTGCTGAACCAACTTCCCATCCTCCAACTGCAACCACAGCACCTCACCCTCGCCAGCCGGATAACGCGGGGCGATGCGGGAGTCGCGGTCGAGGAGGATGCGATAGTTGTAGTCGCGCATCTTCGGCAGGGCGAAGAGGGTGGCGATGATTCGGGGCATGCGGCTGACGTCGGCGAGGAAGACTGCCTGGCGCTGTTCCAGATAGCCTTTGGGTTTGCCTTCCAGAGCGGCGTTGACCAGTTTGGCGCCATCCATGTTGCGCGCGACCAGTAGGATCTGCGTTTCGTCGTTCAGGGTGTAGGGCGCGTCGAACTGATCGAGCAGCGTCCAGGGCGCCAGACGCTCGCCGGGCTCCAGGGCCAGTGCAGCGGTGGACAGCAGGCACAGCAACAGCAGGGCAGCAGCTTTCATGCTGGAACTCCTAGCAGGGGATGGCAGGCAGTTAGAGGTCTTCGTCGGTCACCAAGCGTACTTCGCCGGCATCCATGGCATAAGCGGCGTCGGCCAGGTCGTTGCTGACCTGCTCCACCTTCAGCGCGCCACTGACCCACAGCGGGGCGTAGATGTCGTCGAGCGGGATGCCTTTCGGGTAGCGCACCAGTACAAGCTGATTGGGCGGGGGTGGCGGCACATGGATGCAGGCGCCCGGATAGGGCACCAGGAAGAACAGGGTGCTGTTGCCTTTCTCGTCGTTTTCCAGCGGCACCGGATAGCCGCCCAGGCGGATGGCCTTGCCGTCGAGTTCGGGCACGGTCTTGGCGGAGTACATCACTGCAGGCAGATCCTGATCTTGCTGGCGCAGGCCGCCCTCGCTGTAGAAGGTGCTGTCGCCTTCAGGACTGTCGTGGCTGATCTCGGGCATTTCCTCGAGGGCCTTGCGGTCTTCGGGTGGCATCAAATCGAGCCAGTCGGTTTCCGGCAATTCGGCGTGGGCCAGGCCGGTACAAAAGAGTAGGGCGAGCAGCAAGTGGCGCATGGGGTATGGCATCTCGTGGCGGCGTAAACGAGGAGCCGACAAGTCGGCTCCTGGCTGGGCTTGTCAGCCCTTCTTGATCGCGCCGTAGATTACCAGCAGAACGATGGCGCCGATCACTGCGCCGATGAAACCGGCCGCCTGGCCAGCTTCGTAGATGCCCAGCGCCTGCCCGCCGTAGGTCGCGGCAATGGAGCCGCCGATGCCAAGCAGGATGGTCATGATCCAGCCCATGCTGTCATCGCCGGGTTTGAGGAAGCGTGCGATCAGACCGACGATCAGTCCGATGAAAATGGTGCCGATAATGCCCATTGGCGTTTCTCCTTGATCCAGGTCGCCGCGATTGCGGCGACCTGGTATCTGACCGACGAAGGTGCTATCGGTTCGCCAGTTACCGGACTTACGCTTTGCTGATCAAGGCTTCGACGGCGGCGATACCGGCATCGAGGCTGGCGCGGTCGGCGCTGCGCAGGGTGGCATGGCCGACCTTGCGCCCGTCCTTGAAGGCCTTGCCGTAGTGGTGCAGGTGGCAGTCGGCAATGCTGATCACCTTGTCCACCGGCGGTACTTCACCGATGAAGTTGAGCATGGCGCTTTCGCCCAGCTTGGCGGTGGAGCCCAGCGGCAGGCCGGCGACGGCGCGCAGGTGGTTCTCGAACTGGCTGCACTCGGCGCCTTCGATGGTCCAGTGCCCGGAGTTGTGCACGCGCGGGGCGATTTCGTTGGCCTTGAGGCCGCCGTCAACTTCGAAGAACTCGAAGGCCAGCACGCCGACGTAATCGAGCTTGTCCAGCACGCGGCCGACATAGTCCTCGGCCAGCGCCTGCAGCGGGTGCTCGGTGCTGGCGATGGACAGGGCGAGAATGCCGCTGTCGTGGGTGTTGTGCACCAGCGGATAGAAGCGTGTCTCACCATCGCGAGCACGCACGGCGATCAGTGACACCTCGCCGGTGAAGGGTACGAAGCCTTCGAGGATGCACGGCACGCTGCCCAGTTCGGCGAAGGCACCGGTGACATCTTCCGGCTTGCGCAGGACTTTCTGACCCTTGCCGTCGTAGCCCAGGGTGCGGGTTTTCATCACGGCCGGCAGGCCGATGCTGGCAACCGCAGCATCGAGGTCGGCCTGCGACTGAATGTCGGCGAACTCCGGCGTGGGAATGCCCAGGTCCTTGAACATCGACTTCTCGAACCAGCGATCACGGGCGATGCGCAGGGCTTCGGCGCTCGGGTAGACCGGCACGAACTGCGAGAGGAAGGCCACGGTTTCCGCCGGCACGCTCTCGAATTCGAAGGTAACCAGGTCAACCTCGTCGGCCAACTGGCGCAGGTGGTCCTGATCGCCGTAATCGGCGCGGATATGCTCGCCGAGCGCCTGAGCGCAGGCGTCCGGCGCCGGGTCGAGGAAGGCGAACTGCATGCCCAGCGGAGTACCCGCCAGGGCCATCATGCGGCCCAACTGGCCGCCACCGATCACACCGATTTTCATAACAAAGCCCCTTTTCAGCAGGTGGCGAGACCAAGCAGTTGAGCGCTGCCCGCAGCGCAGGAAGCGGAGTTTACGCCGGTAAATGAGCATTCCGAGCAGCGCACAGCGCAAATGCGCCGTGTCGCAGCCCCGGATGGATGGGCTTCAGGCCTCGCGCGGATCCGGGTTGCTCAGCACGGTATCGGTCTGTTCCTGGCGGAACTGCTTCAGCGCCGCGTGGAACTGCGGGTGCTGATGACCGAGGATGCTGGCGGCCAGCAGGGCGGCGTTGACTGCGCCGGCCTTGCCGATGGCCAGGGTGGCGACCGGGATACCAGCAGGCATCTGCACGATCGACAGCAGCGAGTCGACGCCCGAGAGCATGGATGACTGCACCGGTACGCCGAGCACTGGCAGATGGGTCTTGGCGGCGCACATACCCGGCAGGTGAGCGGCGCCACCGGCACCGGCGATGATCACCTGAATGCCGCGTGCTTCTGCCTCTTCGGCGTACTGGAACAGCAGGTCCGGGGTGCGGTGGGCGGAAACCACCTTGACCTCATGGGGGATGCCCAGCTTGTCCAGCATCTCGGCGGTGTGGCTAAGGGTGGACCAATCGGACTTGGAGCCCATGATCACGCCAACCAGTGCGCTCATCGTCGTGCCTCTTCTCTCGGGCGCCTCGCGGCGCGTCAAAAACCAACAAGCCACGCGGGCGGGCCAGCGTGGCTTGTCATGATTCGTTGGCCGGGTGCTGCCGGCCGAAGGCCGCGCAGTATAACGCAAAGCCAGCGCTGGCGGGCAGTGGCGACGACCGTTTGTCATGCAGGATGTGGCAGAGCGGGAAAACCGCCTAAACCTTGCTCTGGAGCAATGCCGGCACGGGCTGCGCGCGCAAACTGACGCTCCACTCGCATGGAAGAGGAACAGCACATGAACCAGACCATGAAAGCCGCAGTCGTCCACGCCTTTGGCGAACCCCTGCGTATCGAGGAGGTGAAGACGCCGCTGCCCGGGCCTGGGCAGATTTTGGTCAAGATCGAAGCCTCGGGCGTCTGCCACACCGACCTGCATGCGGCCGAAGGTGACTGGCCGGTGAAACCGAGCCTGCCGTTCATTCCCGGTCACGAAGGGGTTGGCTACGTGGCGGCGGTCGGTAGCGGCGTCACGCGGGTCAAGGAGGGCGACCGCGTCGGCGTGCCCTGGCTGTACACCGCCTGCGGCTGCTGCGAACACTGCCTGACCGGCTGGGAAACCCTGTGCGAGAGCCAGCAGAACACCGGTTATTCGATCAACGGTGGCTATGCCGAATACGTGCTGGCTGACCCCAATTACGTCGGCATCCTGCCGAAGAATGTCGACTTCCTCGAGATCGCGCCGATCCTCTGCGCGGGGGTGACGGTGTACAAGGGCCTCAAGGAAACCAAGGCACGCCCCGGACAGTGGGTAGCGATCTCCGGTATTGGCGGCCTGGGTCACGTGGCTGTGCAGTACGCGCGCGCCATGGGCTTGCACGTGGTCGCGGTGGACGTCGACGATGCCAAGCTGGAGCTGGCGCGCAAGCTCGGCGCCAGCCTGACCATCAACGCGCGCAAGGAAAACCCGGCCGAGGTGGTGCAGCGCGATATCGGCGGCGCTCACGGCGTGCTGGTCACTGCAGTGTCCAACGCCGCCTTTGGCCAGGCCATCGGCATGGCGCGCCGGCACGGTACGGTGGCGCTGGCCGGCCTGCCGCCGGGCGACTTCCCCACGCCGATCTTCGACGTGGTGCTCAAGGCCATCACCATCACCGGTTCCATCGTCGGCACCCGTGCCGACCTGCAGGAGGCGCTGGACTTCGCCGGTGAAGGCTTGGTCAAGGCCACGGTGCACAGCGACAGTCTCGACAACATCAACGGCATCTTCGATCAGATGCGCGGCGGGCAGATCGAGGGGCGCGTCGTGCTGCAGTTCTAAGACAGGGAAATCGCCACGGATAGGCAATTTTCCTACAGAACGGACGCGGAAGAGCGCACAGATCGCCGCCAGACGGCTGGCTATACTGTGCGCCCTTCATCCGTACAAGGACGTGTCGTCATGAAACAGTACGTTTCGCTCGTTGCTCTCTCCCTGCTCTCTCTTCAAGCCGCTGCGCTGGATCTGGCCAAGCATCCGCAGGTCTTCGATGCCGGCCAGGGCGTCAGCCTGGCGCTGGCCCCTTCTGCCGACGGCAAGCAGGCGCTGGTGCAGGTCCGCGGCATCAACCACCCGCTCGACGAAGTGGTGTTCCTCACCGACGTTCGCGAGCTGGGCAACGAGCAGCGCGACTACGGCATCCGTCTCGATGGTCGTGACTACAACCTGTTGAACAAGCGGCGCGCCTGGAGCGGCGAGAGCTACCAGCTCAACCTGCCGAACACTCAGGGCTTCGAACTCAGCTACAACGAGGACAAGACCAAGGCGCTGAAGCCGAAGGATCTCCTGGCACTCTATGTGAAGCAGGAAAAGGATGGCCTGCAGGCGCGCCTGGCTGCCTTCGACCGCAAGCAGCGTGTTGCCGATTACAGTGCGCGCCTGCAACAAACGGACGGCGAAGCCACCAAGGCCTGCGGTACCTCGCTGACGACCAAGGTCGACTGGAGCGCGATCAGCGATGAGCAACTGATTGGCCTCAGCGTGCCGAGCTTCTGCGGCGAGGTGGTCAATCAGATGGCCTATCTGTGCGGCCGTGATGACCGCTACAAGGCCGAAGCCAAGACCCTCAAGGGCGTCGATTGCCGCTTTGGCGAGGCGATGAAACTGCACGAGAAGGACGGTCAGCTGCAGTTCACCACCCATTCGGATGAAGCCAACCAGGGCGACTTCATCAACGCCATTCTGCGTAACCGTTGATCATATCGGGCGGGCGTTGACCCGCCCCTCGCGGCATATTTCTTGCGTTCTATTCTTAGTCTTCCCCCACGGAACGCATCATGCTGCACGCCTCTCTGACCACCCTGCACGTGGTTTCCCTGATCCTGCAACGCTTTGCCGACCAGCCTGAGTTGCGCCCGCAATTGCTGGCCGGGAGCGGTATTGGTGCGGCTGATCTGGACAATGCCGACGCGCGCATCACCCGGGTGCAGGAGTTGCAGGTGTGTGCCAATGCCCTGGCCCTGCGTGCCGACATGGGGCTGGAGTTGGGGCGCAGCCTGCATGTTTCCTCCTATGGGCTGCTCGGTTACGCCGCGCTCTCGGCTGCCACCTTTGGTGACGCCTGGCGCCTGCTGCTGCAGTACCCGGCGCTGCTCGGCACCTATTTTCGCCTCGATCTACAGTTGGAAGGCGAGCTGGCCTGGATCTGCGCCAGCGGCTATCGCGATGCCGAGGCGCTGGAAGTGTTCAACGTGGAGATGTGCCTGGCTTCGCTGAAACTGATCGGCGATGAGCTGCTGCGCCAGCCGCTGCCGCTGGAGGGTGCCGAGTTCACCTATGCCCAGCCGCGCTATATGAAGCGCTATGCAAAGAGTTTTCCCTGCCCGTTGCGCTTCGAGGCGCAGCGCAATGCCTTCGCTTTTCCTGCCGCGTTGCTGGAGCGCCGCCTGCCGCTGGCCGACAGCGTCACCCATGGCGATATGGTCGAGCGCTGCCGTCGCCTGAACGCGGAGTTCAGCAGCCGCCAGGCCTGGCTGGAGCGGGTGCGCCAGTTGCTCGCCGCACAGTTGGCCGAGCCGCCTGGGCTTGAGAACCTGGCGCAGCAGATGCACTGCTCGCCGCGTACCCTGCGCCGCCACCTGCAGGAGCTGGGCACCAGCTACCAGGGCCTGCTCGACGAGTTGCGCTTCGAGCGTGCCAAGGCACTGCTCAATGAGGAGCAATGGCCTGTGTACCGCATCGCCGAAGTGCTCGGCTTCAGCGAGACCGCCAGCTTCCGCCATGCCTTCCAGCGTTGGAGCGGCGTGCCGCCAAGTCGCTTTCGCGCCTGAGACGAGCGATGGCATTCGCGGCTGAAGCTGCTCCTACACACTCCGTAGGAGCGGCTTCAGCCGCGATAAAAGCTCGCCGCTAAAGCGCCTCCCACAAGTGTGCTCACTTCTCTGCTTGTACGTTGCGATACATCTGCAAACGTGCGGCTTCATGCAAACCACGGCTCAGCCCCAGCAGGCGCTGGAACTCCTCGGGATGCTGCTCAGCCACGTTATCGCGCGGCGTCGGCGAGCGCAGGTCGTGCAGGGTCGGCGAGCTGCCGTCGTGCTGCATCTGCACGAGGAAATCACGGGTCACCGCACCGATCACCGGGAAGGTGCCTTCCTGCAGCACCAGCGGCACCACGCGCTCGCCTTCCGGTGCTGACAGTTGCAGGTCGCGACCGAGGCCGCCGTTGTCGAAGGGCACGCCGACCATCCCGGCCACAGTCGGCAGCAGGTCGGCCAGGCCCACGGCTTCGTCGAACTCGCGCGGCGCCAACCATTTCGGTGCATGAATCAGCAGCGGCACGTTGTTGCTCTCCAGCCCCAGTTGCTCGAAGGCTGGCGCCATGTGCGGGATCTGGCTGATGCGGGTGTTGTGGTCGCCGAAGAAGACGAAAATGGTGTCGTCGTAGAAGCCCTGCTCCTTGGCCAGTTCCATCAGGCGGCCGATGTTGAAGTCCAGCAGGCGCACGGCGTTGTACTGCTCGACGCTGCGCGAACCGGCCTGCTGCACCTCCTCCAGCGGCAGGTCGAGCGCCTCGAAGCCGTCGTTGTCCTTGGGGATGGTGAAGGGGCGGTGGTTGCCGGAGGTTTGCAGGTAGGCGAAGAACGGCTTGTCCTTGGGCAGTGCGCCGAGAATCTGCGAACTCTCCTTGAAGAAATCCAGGTCGGAGATACCCCACACGTCCACCTGTGGCGACTGCCAGTGGCGTTCCTCATAGAGCTGCACACCGTCGATGCTTTGGCGGATCAGCGCATTGATGTTGGCCCAGCCGGCGTTGCCGCCGATCATGTAGAACTTCTCGTAGCCTGGCAGGGCGTTGATCAGCGTGCGTTGACGGGCGATCAGCGGGTTGCGCGTCGCTGTCTCCTGGCGTGATACATCGGGGATGCCGGTGATACTCGCCCACACCGTCTTGGCGGTGCCGGTGACCGGCACGTAGAAGTGTCGGAAGAACCAGCTTTGCCGGGCCAGGCGATCCAGGTTCGGCGTCGGGTTAAGTGGGTTGCCGTAGGCACCCACGGCGCTGGTGCCGAGGGATTCGAGCATGACGAAGACCACGTTGGGCTGGCGCTCGGCCTGAATGCGATGCGCCTGCAGCGGCTGGTGACGGAAGAAGTTCAGCCCCTGCGCATCACGCTCGCTGACGCCCAGGTAATCGGCCACCACTTCGTAGTGCTCGCGTGTGGCGACCTCGTCGAAGGCGGCGGGTTCGAGCTTGAGGGTGTCGAGGAGAAACAGTACCGGGTTAAGGCCGAGCGCGCCGATCTGGCTGTTGCCGCTGTAGAAGGCATCGCTCCAGCGCAGCGGCACCGGGTTCTCCAGATTCAGCGCGCTGGCGCGGCCGAGCAGGCCGAAGAACACCAGTACGCTTACCACTGCCGCACCGCCAAGGGCCGGCAGCACGCCGACCTTGTCGCTGGCAGGGCGATCCAGGGTGGCACGCTCCAGGCGCAGCAGCGCCCAGGCCCACAGTGCCACACCGGCCAGCCAGGCCAAGGTTATCCACAGCACCGGATAGGTCTGCCAGAGCATGCCGGCGGAAATCTGCGCATCGCCGGCAAAGCGCAGCACCGTGGCATTGAGGCGCACGCCCAGGTAGGCGTAGTGGCCGAAATCGATGATGTACAGCAGGCCCAGCGCCGCCACGGCCAGCAGTAGATAGCCGCGCAGCAACCAGCGTATGGCGCGAAAGCGCGCCAGGCGCAGCTTCGGTAGCGCCAGCAGGAGGCCAACCGGCAGCATCAACAGCAGGGCCAGACGCAGGTCGAAGCGCAGGCCGATGCCGAGGGTCGGCAGCACGTCCGGCTCGCTGATGCTCTCAACAGCGGAAAAGCCCAGCAGGAAAAGCCCGCGCAAGCTGGCGAATAGCACGAACAGCAGCGCCGTGAGGCCCGCCAGGTAATGCAGGCGGCGTGATTTCAACCAGCTCATGCGAGGTTCCTAGTTCGAGTCGAGAGTCGAATCAGCAGCCAGCGTCCGCCTGCCAGAAGCAGCGCGCCGAGGCTGTAGAGGGCCAGGTAGGGGTCGATCAGGTAGTCGCAGTAGTTTTCCGAGGCGCCCAGGCGCAGGGCGAAGGCCAGGGTTGCCAGTACCAGCGCCAGGGCGCCGAGCCAGCTGCGCTGGATGATCAGCACCACGCACAGCAGGCCCAGCACCAGCAACATCGGCCGCGGTTCGAAGCCGAGCTGATAGGGGTCGGCATAACTCAGGCCCAGCGCCGCCGGGTAAAGCAGCACGGCCAGGCCGGCGAACAGCGCCAGGCTGGCCAGGCGATCACCGGCGCTGGCAGGTGGCACGCCGAAACGACTCAGGGTCGCCCAGCCGAGCAGCACCAGGCTGGCCACCGACAGGTCGCCGATGTAGGTGCGCAACTGCAGCGCCAGGCTGGTGCCCTGCACCGGAACCAGGCTGAGCAGCAGGCTGCCTGCCAGCAGGATGCCGCGCTGGGTCGTATTGCGCGTCAGTCGCGTGAGGATCAGGAAAACCAGCAGGGCGAAGGCCAGGTGCGGCAGCCAGAAGTCAGTCATGCGGGCGGCGCTCCGACAGCCAGGCCTCGTTGAAGGCCAGGTGCTTGATGAACATGTCGTTCCATGAATAGACGAGGTGGTAGTTACCCTCGCGGTCGCGGGTGAAGTAGGGGTACTCGTAGTCGAAGGTGCAGCCTTCGGCGCTGCACATGCGTGCCGTTACCTGGTCGAGAAAGCGCGCCTGCTGCTCGGGCTTGCCGCCGCTGGCGCGGTATTTCTCGCTGACCACGGCGGGAAATTCGTCGCCTGGGATCGGCTCGCCCCAGGGGTTGGGCGTCTCGTCCAGCTCGCCCAGGGTGCGCCAGTTACCCAGCTTGGCGTCGGTGGCGTAGAGGGTCAGGCGGAAACGGCCGTCCTCCAGGTCGTTCATCGCCACCAGCAGGCTGCCGTCGGGGCGACCGACCGCCGCCAGGGACGAGTTGGGGTTGCTCGGTTCTACTGGTTCCGGTCGGCTCCAGCTACGCCCGGCGTCTTCGCTGTAACTGGCCAGCACGCGGTGATGCTCCTCACCGGCATAGCGCAGCAGGGCCACGGCACGGCGCTCGTCCAGCGCCACGACGGTCGGTTGCAGGGAGTAACGGCCCTTGCCGATGCGGTACTTGCCCAGCACCTCGCCATTCGCGCTCAGGTGTAGGTACTCGGGAAACTTGCCGAGAAACTCGTGGTACACCGGCAAGCCGATGCTGCCGTCGGTATGGAACACCGGCGCGGCGCGCACCAGGGTGCTGATATTGAGAAAGGGGCTGGTGACCAGTTGGCGGGGCGCCGACCAGGTTTCGCCGAGGTCATCGGAGACCATGGCGTTGACCGCGCTACCAGCCCAGCCGCCGAGCGACACCGAGACGTAGAACAGCCACAGACGATTGTCCGGTGTCAGGCTGATCACCGGGTTGCCCAGCTTGCGGATGTGCTTGCCGACTGCGCGCTGGGTCGACTCGCGAGTGGCCAGCACGCGCTCGCCGCTCCACTGGCCACTGGCGGCATCGAAACGCGCGGCACGGATCTGCACATCGGCAGCGCCTTCACGACTACCGGCAAACCAGGCCGCCATCAGGTCGCCGCCGGGCAGGCCGGTGATGGAGGCGGAATGCACGAAATCCTCCAGATCGGAGGAGGCGAAGTGCGCGGCCAGGGTCGGTGTCGCGTCGGCCGCGGGTGGCGCTGGCTGGCTGGCGAAGGGTGCCAGCGCATGGGGCGCGGCGCCGAGCCAGGCGCAGGCGAACACCGTGGCCGCGCCCAGCAGCAGGGCGCAGGTCTTGAAGGTCGAGGTCATGGTTGCGGGTTCAGGGATGTCGTGGCGATGCCAGGTGCGAGCTGGCGACTTCTTCTACCGGTCGGGCGTCGACCGGGTCGTAGTAGACCTCCAGCTTGCGACCGGCAGCATCGAAGCCGTAGATCTCGTAGCAGTGGCCGGGAGTGATGCGGAACTTGGTGATCTGTACGCCCTGGCGCTTCATCCGCTCGCGGAACTGCGACTCCGGCATCCAGGCGCTGCGGTCGGGGCGGGCGCAATCGGTGTCGGCCAGCAGCGGCGTGGCGCCGAGCAGCAGCAGACCGCCCAGGGCGGTGCGGGCTAAAAGGGGCATGGCAGGGCTCTCATCACGAGGCGCTGGCCGCCAGGGCCGGCGCCGGGGGCTGCGATCAGTCTTCGATCTCGGTCTTCACGGCCTTGCCGCTGACCGGGTCGTGGTAGATCTCGACCTTGCGGCCTTGCTTGTCGAAGCCGTAGATCTCGTAGCAGTTGCCTTCGGTGACCTTGAACTTGTTGATCTTGTAGCCATCGGCCACCAGCTTGGCCTGGAACTGGTCGGGGTCTTGCCAGGTGGAGCGTTCGGCCGTGGTGCATTCGGTCTTGGCGAAGGCCGGAGCGGCACAGGCGAGCAGGGCGGAAACGAGCAGTAGACGACGCATGGTGAGGCTCCTGATGGGGTTCGGAGCCGTCACCTTCGGCGTCCTGGCTTAACGAAAAATTAAGGCTCACACCTCGTTACATCTTGCCGGTGAGCATCCGGGTGGCAGCGCAATTTGGCCATTTCGATCCCCTTTTGGCCGTTGCCAGCGTTCTCGACGCTGGCCGAGCAGGCGAACAATGCAGGCACAACAACGAGCCTGGAGCGCTTTGCATGCTCACCTACTACAGCGACGACCACCACCTGCACCACGGCAAATGCGAGCTGATCGACGGGCAACTGATGCCCTGTTTCGAGAAGCCGCAGCGCGCCGACCATATCCTCGCCCGTGTGAACAATCGCCAGCTCGGCGAGGTTCGTGCACCCAGGGACTTTGGCCTGGCGCCTATCGAGCGCATCCACAGCAAGGCTTATCTGGAGTTCTTCAAGGGTGCCTGGGCGCGCTGGCAGGAGCAGGGCGGCAAGGGCGACCTGCTGCCGTTCACCTGGCCGGCGCGCACCCTGCGCCGGATGATCCCCAACGACCTGCACGGCCAGCTCGGCTACTACAGCTTCGACGGCGGTGCGCCGATCACCGCCGGCACCTGGCAGGCCGCCTACAGCGCTGCCCAGGTGGCGCTCAGCGCCCAGCAGGAAATCGCCAACGGTTCCCACAGCGCCTTCGCCCTGTGCCGTCCGCCAGGCCATCATGCCGCTGGTGACGTAATGGGCGGCTACTGCTACCTGAACAATGCCGCCATCGCCGCTCAGGCCTTCCTCGATCAGGGCCGCAAGAAGGTGGCCATCCTCGATGTCGACTATCACCACGGCAACGGCACCCAGGACATCTTCTACCAGCGCAGCGACGTGCTGTTCGCCTCCATCCACGGCGACCCGGCCGAAGAGTTCCCGTTCTTCCTCGGTTATGCCGACGAACTGGGCGAAGGCGCTGGCGAGGGCTACAACTTCAATTACCCGTTGCCCATGGGCAGCTCCTGGGAAGCCTGGAGCGCCGCACTGGAGCAGGCCTGCCAGCGCATCGCCGAATACGGCGCCGAGGTGGTGGTGGTGTCGCTGGGCGTGGACACCTACATGGAAGACCCGATCTCGCAGTTCAAGCTCGACAGTCCGGACTACCTGGCCATGGGCCGGCGCATCGCCGCGCTGGGCCTGCCGACGCTGTTCATAATGGAAGGCGGCTACGCGGTGGAAGCCATCGGCGTCAACGCGGTCAACGTGCTGGAAGGTTTCGAGGGCGCCTGATCGGCGCCTCTTCAGCAATCAGAAATCTGCCAAACAAGAGCAATATTTCAGGGGTGCTAGAACGATGAAAGCCATCAAACAGATGCTCGGCGTCGCCCTGTGCGGCGCCACCCTGCTCAGCGGCGCGGTGCAGGCCAAGGAGCTGCGCGTATACAACTGGGCGGACTACATCCTGCCGGAGGTGCCCAAGGACTTCCAGAAGGAGTCCGGCATCCAGATCACCTGGGACACCTTCGAGACCAACGAGGCGCTGGAGGCCAAGCTGCTCACTGGCAACTCCGGCTATGACCTGGTGATCCCGTCCAACCAGTTCCTCGAAACCCAGATCAAGGCCGGCGTGTTCGCCCCGTTGGACAAGTCGAAGATCCCCAACTGGAAGAACCTCGACCCGGTACTACTTGGCCTGCTGGAGAAGAATGATCCGGGCAACCAGTACGGCGTGCCCTACATGTACGGCACCGTGCTGATCGGCTACAACCCGGACAAGGTCAAGGCTGCGCTCGGCGATGATGCACCGGTCAACAGCTGGGACCTGGTGTTCAAGCCCGAGTACATGGAGAAGCTGAAATCCTGCGGCGTGGCCATGCTCGACTCGCCCACCGAGATCATCCCCATCGCCCTGCATTACATGGGCCTGGACCCCAACAGCACCAACCCGGCCGACTATGACAAGGTCACCGAACTGCTGCTGAAAGTGCGTCCGTACGTGGCCTATTTTCACTCGGCCAAGTACATGACCGACATCGCCAACGGCGACATTTGCGTGGCCATCGGTTATTCGGGCAGCTTCTACCAGTTCGCCAACCGCGCCAAGGAAGCCGGCAACGGCGTGACGATCAACTGGCGCCTGCCTAAAGAAGGCGCGCCGATCTGGTTCGACACCTGGGCCATCCCCAAGAGCGCGCAGAACAAGGATGAGGCGCTTGCCTTCATCAACCACCTGCTCGAACCCAAGGTCATCGCCCCAATCAGCGATTTTCTCGGCTACCCCAACCCCAACGTACCGGGCATGGAACTGGTGGGCGCTGAAATCGCCGACGACCACGACCTGACGCCGACCCCGGAGCTGCAGAAGTCACTGTATGTGGTGCAACCGCTGCCGCAGAAGATAGAGCGGGTGCGGACGCGGGCGTGGACGTCGATCAAGTCGGGCAAGTGAGCCTTAGCGGTTTGGCTCGAGCATAAAATCTCGCGGCTGAAGCCGCTCCTACGGGGTGTGTGATGCTCTGTAGGAGCGGCTTCAGCCGCGAATGACTTACCCGTATGGTGCGCCGAATGCACCGCGCGAATATCGGTGCGCACAGCGCACCCTACCCGTTCACTCAACCGCCCACCGCCCCCGTCTCCAGCTTGCGCCACAGCAAGCGCACGGCCGCCTTGCGCGACATGCCCCAGCGATACAGGCGGATCTCCAGCGGGATGTGCCAGTGTTCCTTGCCGCACACCACCAGTTCGCCACGGGCCAGCTCGGGGCTCATCGACAGGCGCGGTACCCACGCCACGCCCAGGCCTTGCATGGCCATGGCTTTGAGGCTGTCAGCCATGGCGGTTTCATGCACGGTGGTCGAGCGCAGGGCGCGCTGGCGCAGCAGCAGGTTCACCGAGCGGCCGAGGAAGGTGCCGGCGCTGTAGGCCAGCAGCGGCACGCTCTGTCCGGTGTCCAGGTCGAACAGGGGCGCGCCTGTTTCATCCGCGGCGCATACCGGCAGCATTTCGCTGTAGCCCAGGTGCAAGGACGGGAACATGTCCGGTGCCAGCTGCACGGCGGCGTCCTGGTCGTGGTAAGCGAGGATCAGGTCGCAGGTGCCCTCACGCAGCGAGTGCACCGCTTCGCCGACGTTGGTCGCCACCAGGCGGGTGCTCAGCGGCAGGCCATCGCGGCGCAGGCGGGCGATCCATTCGGGAAAGAAGCCGAATACCAGCGAGTGCGCCGCTGCTATTTGTAGTGCTTCGCCCTGTTGCCCTTCGAGGTGATGCAGGTGACGCACCACCTCACCCAACTGCTCGACCATGCTGCGCGCGGTGAGCAGGAACAGCTGGCCGGACTCGGTCAGCTCCACCGGCGTGCGCGAACGGTTGACCAGCGTCAGCCCCAATGCGGCCTCGAGGCTGCGGATGCGCCGGCTGAACGCCGGCTGGGTGACGAAGCGCTTCTGCGCCGACTGGGAGAAACTGCGGGTCGCGGCCAGGGTGACGAAGTCTTCCAGCCATTTGGTTTCCAGGTTCACGGGCGCGTCCTCCGCTCATGTCAGGGCAGTGCACACGGTTGGTGCATTGTTGCGGTCACATCCACATTATGCCGATCATGCATAGGGCAGCAAGTAACGGCATTGGTAGCGAGACGGTCAAGGCCCCTATTCTATGGGCATCGCGGCACTCGCCGTATTTCCCAAGAGTCATCTCTATCATGTCCTCTGCTGCATCTGTTCGCGTCGAAAAAGACCTGCTCGGTACCCTCGAAGTCTCCGCTGATGCCTACTACGGCATTCAGACCCTGCGCGCCGTACAGAACTTCCGCCTGTCTGGCGTGCCGCTGTCGCACTACCCGAAGCTGGTGATCGGCCTGGCGATGGTCAAGCAGGCCTCGGCTGACGCCAACCGCGAGCTGGGCCACCTGTCCGCTGCCAAGCACACGGCGATCAGCACTGCCTGTGCACGCATCATCCAGGGCGAGTTCCACGAGCAGTTCGTGGTCGACATGATTCAGGGCGGCGCCGGCACCTCGACCAACATGAATGCCAACGAGGTGATCGCCAACATCGCCCTCGAGGCCATGGGTCATGAGAAGGGCCAGTACCAGCACCTGCACCCGAACAACGACGTGAACATGGCGCAGTCGACCAACGACGCCTACCCGACCGCCATCCGCCTCGGCCTGCTGCTCGGTCACGACAGCCTGCTGAGTGCGCTGGACAAGCTGATTCAGTCGTTCGCCGCCAAGGGTCTGGAATTCGGCCACGTGCTGAAGATGGGCCGCACCCAGTTGCAGGACGCCGTGCCGATGACCCTCGGTCAGGAGTTCCGTGCCTTCGCCACCACCCTCGGCGAAGACCTGCAGCATCTGAAACTGCTGGCGCCGACCTTGCTCACCGAAGTCAACCTGGGCGGTACCGCGATCGGCACCGGCATCAACGCCGATCCGAAATACCAGGCCCTGGCGGTCAAGCGCCTGGCCATCATCAGCGGTCACCCGCTGACCCCGGCTGCCGACCTGATCGAAGCCACCAGCGACATGGGCGCCTTCGTGCTGTTCTCCGGCATGCTCAAGCGCACCGCGGTCAAGCTGTCGAAGATCTGCAACGACCTGCGCCTGCTCTCCAGCGGTCCGCGTACCGGCATCAACGAAATCAACCTGCCACCGCGTCAGCCGGGTAGCTCGATCATGCCGGGCAAGGTCAACCCGGTGATTCCCGAGGCGGTCAACCAGGTGGCCTTCGAAGTGATCGGCAACGACCTGGCGCTGACCATGGCAGCCGAGGGCGGCCAGCTGCAGCTGAACGTGATGGAGCCGCTGATCGCCTACAAGATCTTCGACTCGATCCGCCTGCTGACCCGCGCCATGGATATGCTGCGCGAGCTGTGCATCGACGGCATCACCGCCAACGAAGACCGCTGCCGTGAACTGATGGAAAACTCCATCGGCCTGATCACCGCGCTGAACCCCTATATCGGCTACGAGAATGCCACCCGCATCGCCAAGGTCGCTCTGGAAAGCGGACGCGGCGTGCTGGAGCTGGTGCGCGAGGAGCAACTGCTGGACGAGGCCACTCTGGCCGACATCCTGCGCCCCGAGAACATGATCGCCCCACGCCTCGTGCCCCTGCAGCAGTAACGGAGAACGACCATGCAACCGTCACAGCCCCCCAGCGTCAAGTTCCTGTTCCGCACCCTGCATCCTCCGCGCCGCTTCTGGCCGGGCCTGGCGGGTTTCTACACTGGCGCGAGCCAGGCGCCAGCGCGCAAACGCAGCTGAACCCCTTTCATAGGAGGCCTTCACCAGCCTCAACCTTCAGGGATGGCCTCGGCCATCCCTTTTTTATTCTCGGGCATGGACTCGGTGGTCAGCGCTGCGTGAGTTGGGGAGGCGGACACCTGCCGGCTCGGTCCGGGGCTTTCCGGCGGATCATGCGCTGTCTGCTCGACGAGCCGCCTTCACTCCATCTCGAACAGCCCGTCACGCAGCTGAGCACCGCCGAGGCGCTGGCGGATGTCGTCGTCGATGCGTGCGTCGTCCGGTGCGTAGAGCATCAGCTGGCGATAGGCGTTGACCCGGTTGATCTCGTTACCCAGGTACTGCCAGACCACGCGGGTACAGGCCGGCGTGCGCCGGTCACCGCTGGAGACGCCGGTCTTGATGCCATTGAGGCGGATGATGCGGCTCTTGAAGCTGGGGATGAGGATGGTCTGGCTCATCTCGTTGCCGGTGAGTGACTCGTAGTCGACCAGAAACAGGCGGTCCTGCAGGAAGAACGCCGTGCCCAGGTAGCGGCAGCGCACCCAGTCCTCGCCACGTGCGGGCTCCTGCCGCTCCTGGCGTTCCTGGCGCTCGAACAGGTAGTTGCCGCGCTCCTCGCGCAGGTGCACCAGCGATAGCAGCACATGCCCCGGCACCGACATGCAGTTGGAGTATTCGAAGTAGTAGCCGCAGTAGCGTTCCATCGGGCTGGCCTGACGGCGCAGCGGCGTGAACAGCTCCAGCAATGGATCGTTGCCACTGTGCGGCTGCGTATCGCCGCTGCGTGCGCCAATCAGCCGGGTGAACTGCTCGGCCGGCATGCTCAGCTCGAAGGGTTCGACGCCGAAGAAATCGCAGATGCGCTTGAGATTGTGCGTGGTCGGTCGGCTCTGCCCGGCCAGGTAGCGGTTGAACTGCGCGCGGTTGATCGACAGCTTGCGACATACCTCGGCAATCGAGCGGTAATGGCTGCAAAGCAATTTCAGATTGCTGCCGAGGGAATCGGACATATGGCCGCTCCAGCTGATGCGAATGACGCGATTCTAGCATCAACTCGCATCAGGTCGCCGCGACCTGCGAAATTGTCCCGCGCGGCGCCTTCACCAAAGATTGCGCCACCCGCCCGGCGCGGCGCATTCCCATTCAGAACAACAAGAGAGAAAGCCTCCATGCTCGATCTTCTCAATGACCTCATCTGGAGCAAGCTGCTGATCGTGATGCTGATCGGTCTCGGCCTGTACTTCACCATCGCTTCGCGCTTCGTTCAGTTCCGCTACTTCGGCAGCATGTTTCGCATATTCGGCGAGGCATTCCAGCGTCAGCCGGGCCAGCTCAGCTCGTTCCAGGCGCTGATGCTGTCGGTGGCTGGCCGCGTGGGCGCCGGCAACATCGCCGGTGTATCGGTGGCGATCATGCTCGGTGGCCCGGGCGCCATCTTCTGGATGTGGGTCGTGGCCCTGGTCGGCATGGCTACCAGCTATTTCGAGTGCTCGCTGGCGCAGCTGTACAAACGTCGCGAGGCCGATGGCGGCTACCGCGGTGGTCCGGCTTTCTACATCCAGCACGGCCTTGGTCAACGCTGGCTGGGTATCGTCGTATCGATCCTGCTGCTGGTGACCTTCGGCTTCGGCTTCAACGCCGTGCAGTCCTTCACCGTCGCCAGCTCGCTGCACGACACCTTCGGCATCCCGACCCTGGCCAGCGGCATCGCCCTGACCGCGGTCATCGGCCTGATCATCTTCGGTGGCATCAAGCGCATCGCCAAGTTCGCCGACGTGCTGGTGCCGGTGATGGCGTTCTCTTACCTGGGCATGGCGCTGCTGGTGATCGGCCTGAACATCAACGAAGTTCCAGCCACTTTCGCCTTGATCTTCAAAAGCGCCTTCGGCCTCGAGCCGGCCTTCGCCGGCGGCATCGGCGCGGCCATCATCATGGGCGTCAAGCGCGGCCTGTTTTCCAACGAAGCCGGCCTGGGCAGTGCACCGAACGTGGCCGCTGTCGCCGAGGTCAAGCACCCGGCCGCGCAGGGCATCGTGCAGTCGCTCAGCGTGTTCATCGACACCCTGATCCTGTGCAGCTGCACGGCGCTGATCATCCTGCTGTCGGGCGTCTATCAGCCGGGTATGGAACAGGCCGGTGTGGTACTGACCCAGAGCGCGGTTGCCGCCGTGGTCGGCGAGTGGGGCAGGGTGTTCGTCAGCCTGGCGCTGCTGTTGTTCGTCTTCACCACCCTGATCTACAACTACTACCTCGGCGAAAATGCCCTCGGCTTCTTCAGCCAGAAGCGCGGCCCGGTAATGATCTACCGCGTGCTGGTGGTCGGTCTGGTGCTGTGGGGTTCGGTGCAGGATCTGGGCACCGTGTTCGCCTTCGCCGATGTGACCATGGGTCTGCTAGCCATCGCCAACCTCATCGCTCTGGCGCTGCTGTTCAAAGTGGGCATGCGCCTGATGCGCGACTACGATAGCCAGATCAGGGCGGGTGTTGAGTCGCCGGTATTGGATGCCAAGCAGTTCGCTGATCTGGACCTCGACCCTGCCGTCTGGGGTAGCCAGCCAGGTGAAACCGCCGACCAGGCGGAAATCGGGGATCGCGTCTACCAGCGCTGATCTGACTCAGATGGAAGAAGGGGGCGAGGCCCCCTTTTTCTTGCCTGCCAGCTTTGGCAGCCATTGTTCGGGCAGTCGTAAGCGACGTTAAGAATGTCGCGCAGGCCCGTGATTTGTGAGGAGAGCCCATGGTAACCCCAGAAAAACTCCTGGTGCTGTACACAGGCGGCACCATCGGCATGCAGATGAGTGCAGACGGCCTGGCGCCGGCCTCGGGTTTCGAGGCGCGCATGCGCAGCCAGCAAGCCAGCGAGAACGCCAGTGAGCTGCCGCAATGGAGCTTCCGCGAGCTGCTGCCGTTGATCGACAGCGCCAACATGAACACCGGCCACTGGCTGGCGCTGCGCGACGAAATCGTCACTGCGGTACAGACCGATGGCCACGACGCCGTGCTGGTACTGCACGGCACCGATACCCTGGCCTACAGCGCTGCGGCGTTGAGCTTCCTGCTGCTCGGGCTCGACGTACCGGTGGTGCTTACGGGTGCCATGCAGCCGGCTGGTGTCGATGGTGGAGATGCCTGGCCCAACCTGTTCGGCGCCATGCGTGCGCTGTACCGCGGCGTGAAGCCGGGCGTGCACCTGTATTTCAACGGGCAGCTACTGCATGGCGCACGTTGCTCGAAGTTGCGCAGCGATGCGTTCGACGCCTTCCAGGTGCTGCCGCGTCAGCGTCAGGCCGAGCGGGCCACGGTCGATGCCCGTATCGATTTCCGCCAGCCGCGTCAGGCTGTGAACCTTGCCGTGCTGCCGCTGCATCCGGCTGTGCAGGCTGGGCATCTGCAAGCCCTGCTGGCCAGCGGCGTGCAGGGGTTGCTGTTGGAGTGCTACGGCAGCGGTACCGGCCCGGCCGGCGACGCGCCATTGATGAGCGTGCTGCGTGAGGCGCACCAGCGCGGCGTGGTGCTGGCGGCGATCAGCCAGTGCCCGCAAGGCCACGTGCAGTTCGGTGTGTATGCGGCCGGCAGCCGTCTGGCCGAAGTGGGCCTGGTGTCCTGTGGCGGCATGACCCGTGAGGCGGCGCTGGGCAAGCTGTTCGCCCTGCTCGGCGCCGGCTTGCCGCAAACGCAGGTCGAGCACTGGCTGGCGCGCGATCTCTGTGGTGAGATGAGCGACTGATCCACCTGCCCAAACAGAGGAAGGACGATGAGTATCGACATTCGCCCTGTAATCGCTGCCGATCAAGAAGCCTGGTTGCCCCTGTGGCAGGGCTACCAGCGCTTCTACATGACCGAGATTCCAGCCGAGACCAGCGCCGTTACCTGGCAGCGTTTTCTCGACCCGGCCGAGCCGATGGGCGCCGCCCTGGCCTGGCGTGATGGGCAGGCTATTGGTTTGGTGCACTGGGTTATCCACCGCTCGACCTGGACCACCGGCGACTACTGCTACCTGCAGGATATTTTCATCGCCAAGGGCGAGCGCAGCGGCGGCATCGGGCGCAAGTTGATCCAGCATGTGTTTGAGCAGGCGAGCGCCGCCGGCTGCTCGCGGGTGCACTGGCTGACACATGAAACCAACAGCCAGGCCAAGCTGCTTTACGAGCGCATCGGCGAACGCTCGGGGTTCGTGCAGTACCGCAAGCTGTTGTAAGGCCTCGCATCACGTGCGGGCGGCGATATACCGCGGGCCGCCCGACAGGGCACGCCATGCGCAGCGGCGCGTATGCGCGGCTCAAAACACCGACCAGCCGATGCGCTCGCTGAGCAGCTCCAGCGCCTTGATACCGGCCAGGGAGTTACCTGCTGCATTGAGCTCGGGTGACCATACGCACACACTGAACTGACCTGGTACTACCGCGACGATGCCACCGCCGACGCCGCTTTTGCCCGGCAGGCCAACACGGTAGGCGAAGTTGCCCGCTTCGTCATACAGGCCGCTGGTGGCCATGATGGCGTTGATCTGTTTGGTTTGCCGGGGCGACAGCACCTGTTCGCCGCTGTGCTGGCAGAAACCTTCATTGGCCAGGAAACCGAAGGCACGCGCCAGGTCGACGCAGCTCATGCGCAGCGCGCAGCAGCTGAAGTAGCTGCGCAGCACCGCCTCGACTTCGTTGTGAAAATTGCCAAACGACTGCATCAGGTACGCCGCTGCTGCGTTGCGCGCGCGGTGCTGGTACTCCGATTCGGCGACGTGGTTGTCCACTGTGACCTCGGGGTTTCCCGACAGACGCCGGACGAAGTCGCGCATCGATAGTGCCGGTGCGGCATAGCGCGACTGGTTGATATCGCAGATCACCAGAGCGCCCGCGTTGATGAAGGGATTGCGCGGCTTGCCTCGCTCGAATTCGAGCTGCACCAGCGAGTTGAACGGCTGTCCGGACGGCTCATGGCCCAGGCGCTGCCAGATGCTCTCGCCGCTGTGGCCGATGGCCTGGACCAGGCTGAACACCTTGGAAATGCTTTGGATCGAGAAGGGCGTACGTGCATCGCCGGCGACATGCACCTGGCCGTCGTTGCCGTATACGGCGATGCCCAGTTGGTCAGGCACCACGCTGGCCAGCGCTGGAATGTAATCGGCCACCTTGCCCTGGCCGATCAGCGGGCGGACTTCATCGAGAATTTCGGTCAACAGCGCTTGCATGTTCGGGCTCGCGAGTAGGCCGGGGAGCGTCCCGGCAGGTCAGAGCTAGACGCCCGCGGGCGCTACGGAATCACAGGTAGGCGCTTGCCCTGAGCAGCGCGGCCACCTAGTCTCGGTCCTCCCCTGTCGCTGGCGTGGTTCGATGTCCACCGTTCTTAATGTGCTATTGCCGATATTCGGTCTGATCCTGGTTGGCTTCATCTGCCGGCGAACCAATCGCCTGGGGCCGACCGCGGCATCGGAGATGAACCGCTTCGTGGTCTGGTTCGGCCTGCCTGCGTTGCTGTTCAGCCTTACGGCCAAGGCCGACTGGACACACATCTGGCAGCCCGGTTTCTTGCTTGCCTTTACTGGCGGCATGCTCGCGGTGTTTCTGGTCACGCTGGTGTATCGCTGGAAAACCACTGGCAGCCTGGTCGACGCCAGTATCGACGGGCTCAGCGCCGGTTACGCCAACACCGGCTATATCGGCATTCCGCTGTGCGTGCTGGTACTGGGTGAGGAGGGTATGGCGCCGGCGCTGATCGCCACGTTGATGGTGGTCTGCGTATTGTTCGGTCTGGCGGTGGTGTGCATCGAGGTGGGCCTGCAGAGCAAGAAGGGTGTGGGCGGCGCCATCGTTCAGGTGATGATGGCCTTGTCGAAGAACCCACTGGTGGTCGCGCCTCTGCTCGGTGCCGCGTGGGGGCTGGGCGGTGTGCAGTTGCCTGCGGCGCTGGATGAATTCCTGCGTCTGCTTGGCGCCGCCACCGTGCCCTGTGCGCTGGTCTCGCTGGGCTTGTTCCTGGCCCAGCGGCAGAGCGGTCCGAGCGTAGGTGCCTGGCCGCTGGTGGCCCTGAAGCTGGTACTGCAGCCGCTGGTGACCTGGTTCATCGCTTTCGTGCTACTCGACCTGCCGCCGTTCTGGGCCCATGCCGCGTTGCTGCTCAGTGCACTGCCGACCGGCACCGGGCCGTTCATGCTTGCCGAGTACTACCAGCGCCAGGCGGCGCTGGTGTCGCGGGCGATCCTGTTTTCCACCCTCGGTTCGCTGCTGACCTTGAGCCTGATCCTGCTACTGATCACGCCTTGAGTTGCAGCTCCACGCCGAGCTGCTGCGACAGGCAGGGCCAGCGCTTCCAGGCTGACGCGGTATCCGGCGCTGCCAGGCGCTCACGGTAGGCTTGCACCGAGGGCTGGTCGAAGCTGGCGTCATCGAGCATGCCGGTGAGGGCATGATGCACAGCCTCATCGAGTTGGTTGGCGAAAGGTTCGCCGATCAACTGATGAGCGATCAGGTTGGCGCGCGTGGTGTCCAGTGGGATCAGCGGCTGGCCGAGATGGGCGATATAGCGATCATTGACCTCTTCCACCAGGCGATGGGCCAGATAGGCCTCGTCGAGCAGGCCTTCCAATCCTTCATGGCCTTCCATCAGCGCCGGTGGCTGCAGGAAGAAATGCTCGGCGATCTTCAGCACGGGTTTCACTGCGGCTTCGATTCCGGCTTCCCGCGCCACCTCGGCGGCGGCGTCCAGCACGTCCGGCACCTCTTCGATATAGGCGATGACGAAGGCCGTCAGCGCGCCCGAGGCGTCGTCTTCGGGCAGGCGGATGGACGGGTGCAGGCGATCCAGTTGGGCCTGCAGGAAGTGTGCGAGTGCCTGGCTGCCGCTTTCCTGCTGACGAGCCTGGGTGATCAATTGACGAAGGGCGGCGGTGTTCATGACTGCTCCTACATTTCAGGACATGGACGTGAACCTTAGCCGGCTCCGGCAGTCGGCTAAGACGCGATTGTCATAACTTTTTCATACTTATGCGAGTCTGCTATATCCACCTGTATCAGAAAGGCTACAGCCCGCGTCAGTCGCGGCGTTTAGGACAAGGGCTGCGCGGCTTCGGCCATTTTCCCTCTTACGTTGCGAGGTGAAAGTCGCCGTCTATACTCGATTTCGAAAGGCAGCACCTGATGGAACCGGACGGGCTTAGGCACGGAGAGGTTTCGGCAGCAGTCGCCAGCAGTCGAGCGTGGTTCGCGAACAGAGTCCGCAGCGCATGCTCTATGGCAGTCGATCCCTTAGCCGCAGGCTCAGCCGGCGGGATAACAAGAACAATCAAGGGGAACCCGCAATGATGCGACATCCACGAGTCTGGATGGGCCTCCTGCTGTGGCTGGCATTAGGCTCGGCGCACGCGCAGTGGACGGTCAATATGGCGCCCGGTGTAACCGACGTCAGCCGCTCCGTTTTCGATCTGCACATGACCATTTTCTGGATCTGCGTTGTGATTGGCGTGATCGTGTTCGGCGCCATGTTCTGGTCGATGATCATGCACCGCCGCTCCACCGGCCAGAAACCCGCGCATTTTCACGAAAGCACAACCGTCGAGATTCTCTGGACCGTGGTGCCATTGGCCATTCTGGTGGTGATGGCGATCCCGGCGACCAAGACGCTGATCGAGATCTACGACACCACCGAGTCCGAGCTGGATATTCAGATCACCGGCTATCAGTGGAAGTGGCACTACAAATACCTGGGGCAGGACGTTGAGTTCTTCAGCAACCTGACCACGCCGCGCTCGCAGATCAACAACCGCGAAGCCAAGGGCGAACACTATCTGCTGGAAGTGGATGAGCCCCTTGTGGTGCCGGTGGGCACCAAGGTGCGCTTCCTGATCACCGCCGCTGACGTCATTCACTCCTGGTGGGTACCGGCACTGGCAGTGAAGAAAGACGCCATCCCCGGGTTTATCAACGAATCCTGGACGCGCATCGAGGAGCCCGGCATCTATCGTGGCCAGTGCACCGAGCTGTGCGGCAAGGACCACGGGTTCATGCCGGTGGTGGTCGAGGCCAAGTCCAAGGAAGACTTCGATGCCTGGCTGGCCGAGCGCAAGCAGGCCGCCGCCGCTGAGCGTGAGCTGACCAGCAAGGAATGGACCATGGAAGAGCTGATGGCGCGTGGTGAGAAGGCCTACAACACCTCCTGCGCAGCCTGCCACCAGCCTACCGGTGAAGGTCTGCCACCGATGTTCCCGGCGCTCAAGGGCTCGGCCATCGCCACCGGGCCGGCCGAGGGGCATATCCACATCGTCTACCAAGGCAAGCCGGGTACCTCCATGGCCGCCTTCGGCAAGCAACTGTCGCCGGTCGACCTGGCCGCCATCATCACCTACGAGCGCAACGCCTGGGGCAACAATGTCGGTGACATGGTCACGCCCAAGGACATTCTCGATTTCTCCAAGGCGCAGGAGTAAGGACATGAGTGCAGTGATCGACCACGGTCATACTGACCACCACCATGGCCCGGCCAAGGGCCTGATGCGCTGGGTGCTTACCACCAACCACAAGGACATCGGCACGATGTACCTGTGGTTCAGCTTCTGCATGTTTCTGCTGGGCGGCTCGATGGCCATGGTCATCCGTGCCGAGCTGTTCCAGCCGGGTCTGCAGATCGTGCAGCCGGAATTCTTCAACCAGATGACCACCATGCACGGCCTGATCATGGTCTTCGGTGCGGTGATGCCGGCCTTCGTCGGCCTGGCCAACTGGATGATCCCGCTGATGATCGGCGCGCCGGACATGGCGCTGCCGCGGATGAACAACTTCAGCTTCTGGCTGTTGCCCGCGGCATTCGGCTTGCTGGTCTCGACACTGTTCATGGAGGGTGGCGGGCCGAACTTCGGCTGGACCTTCTACGCGCCGCTGTCGACCACCTACGGGCCGGAGAGCACCACTTTCTTCATCTTCGCCGTGCACCTGATGGGCATCAGCTCGATCATGGGGGCGATCAACGTGGTCGCCACCATCCTCAACCTGCGCGCCCCCGGCATGACTCTGATGAAGATGCCGCTGTTTGTCTGGACCTGGCTGATCACCGCGTTTCTGCTGATTGCTGTGATGCCAGTACTGGCTGGCTGCGTGACCATGATGCTGATGGACATCCACTTCGGCACCAGCTTCTTCAATGCTGCTGGCGGTGGGGATCCGGTGCTGTTCCAGCACGTGTTCTGGTTCTTCGGTCACCCCGAGGTGTACATCATGATCCTGCCTGCCTTTGGCGCGGTGAGCTCGATCATCCCGGCGTTCGCGCGCAAGCCGCTGTTCGGCTACACCTCGATGGTCTACGCCACAGGGGCGATCGCCTTCCTGTCGTTCATCGTCTGGGCGCACCACATGTTCACCGTTGGCATTCCGCTGACCGGCGAGCTGTTCTTCATGTACGCGACGATGCTGATTGCCGTTCCCACCGGGGTGAAGGTGTTCAACTGGGCCAGCACCATGTGGCAGGGCTCGATGACCTTCGAGGCGCCGATGCTGTTCTCGGTGGCCTTCGTCATCCTCTTCACCATCGGCGGTTTCTCCGGGCTGATGCTGGCCATCGCCCCGGCGGACTTCCAGTACCACGACACCTACTTCGTGGTGGCGCACTTCCACTACGTGCTGGTGCCCGGTGCGATCTTCGGCATCTTCGCTTCGGCCTATTACTGGCTGCCCAAGTGGACCGGCCACATGTATGACGAAACCCTGGCCAAGCTGCATTTCTGGATGAGCTTCATCGGCATGAACCTGGCGTTCTTCCCGATGCACTTCGTCGGCCTGGCCGGCATGCCACGGCGCATCCCCGACTACAACATGATGTTCGCCAACTTCAACATGGTCTCCAGCATCGGCGCCTTCATGTTCGGCGCCACCCAGTTGCTGTTCCTGTTCATCGTCATCAAGTGCATCCGTGGTGGCAAGCCGGCCCCGGCCAAACCCTGGGACGGTGCCGAAGGCCTGGAGTGGACGGTGCCGTCACCGGCGCCCTACCACACCTTCAGTACACCGCCGGAAGTGAAATAGGAGGTCTGCCGTGAGCGAGGTCATCGCGACTCGTCGCCTGGTTACCCGTCTGCTGCTCGTGGTGGTGGTGATGTTCTGCTTCGGCATCTTCATCCTGCCGCCTTTCTACGACGCCATGTGCCGGGTGTTCGGCATCAACGGCAAGACGGCCGGAGCCTACCAGGGCGAGCAAATGGTGGACGTAGCTCGAGAGGTGCGCGTGCAGTTTCTCGCCACCAACGCCGCCGGCATGGTCTGGGAGTTCGGTCCGCAGGCCGACGAGATTCTGGTTCACCCGGGGGAGGCGCGGGACATGCTGTTCGTCGCCTACAACCCCAGCGACCAGCCGATGAGCGCACAGGCAATTCCCAGCGTTTCGCCGTCCAAGGCGGCAGCGTTCTTTCATAAAACCGAGTGCTTCTGTTTCACCCAGCAGGTGCTGCAGCCGGGCGAGCGCATCGAAATGCCGGTGCGCTTCATCGTCGACCGTGACCTGCCACAGGACGTGAAGCACCTGACGCTGGGTTACACCCTGTTCGATATCACCGCGCGCAAGCCGCCAGTGGCACAGGCTCCATAAGGAGAACAACAATGTCGAGTCATGAAAGTCACGAGAACTATTACGTACCGGCACAGAGCAAGTGGCCCATCGTTGCCAGCGTCGGTCTGCTGGTCAGCTTCTACGGTGTCGGCACCTGGTTCAACGATCTATCGGCAGGGCGCGACGGTTCCAACGGGCCGCTGATCTTCTTCGTCGGTGGGCTGATTCTGGCCTGGATGTTGTTCGGCTGGTTCGGCAACGTCATCAAGGAAAGCCGCAGCGGTCTGTACAGCGCACAGATGGACCGCTCCTTTCGCTGGGGCATGAGTTGGTTCATCTTCTCGGAGGTGATGTTCTTCGCCGCCTTCTTCGGCGCCCTGTTCTATATCCGCATGTGGGCCGGGCCCTGGCTCGGCGGCGAGGGTGACAAGGGCGTGGCCAACATGCTCTGGGAGGGCTTCGAATACAGCTGGCCGATGTTGCAGAACCCCGATTCCCAACTGTTCCCGCCACCAAGCGGGGTGATCGACCCGTGGCATCTGCCGTTGGTCAACACCATCTTGCTGGTGTCCTCCAGCGTCACCATCACCTTTGCCCATCATGCCCTGAAGAAGAACCACCGCGGCCCGCTCAAGGCCTGGCTGGCCGCGACCATTGTCCTCGCCCTGGCGTTCCTGTTCTTTCAGGTTGAGGAGTACATCGAGGCTTACACCGAGCTGGGGCTGACCCTTGGCTCAGGCATCTATGGTGCGACCTTCTTCATGCTCACCGGCTTCCACGGCGCGCATGTGACGCTCGGTACCA
Source organism: Ectopseudomonas mendocina (assembly GCF_007049795.1). Classification (GTDB taxonomy): domain Bacteria; phylum Pseudomonadota; class Gammaproteobacteria; order Pseudomonadales; family Pseudomonadaceae; genus Aquipseudomonas; species Aquipseudomonas mendocina_D. The sequence goes on along the minus strand of NZ_SCFY01000005.1, from coordinate 102,776 downwards.
TCATCCTGATCGTGATGTTGGTGCGCATCATGCGTGGGCACTTCGACGCCGATCAGCACTTCGGCTTCGAGGCAGCCTCCTGGTACTGGCACTTCGTCGATGTGGTCTGGCTGGGATTGTTCATCTTCGTCTACGTATTGTAGCGAGGGCTACCAGGTAACGTGGGACACCAGTTGCCCTGAGTAGAAGCCCCAGGCGACCAGGGCAACGGTGATGGCGGTCAGGCCGACACGGACAGTCAGCACGCCGACCACGCGGGAACCATGGCCTTCGTCCCTGACCAGGAAGAACAGGCCGCTGAACAGGCTGGCGATGGTTGCCAGCAGCATGAGGACGATCGCGGCCTTGAGCATGTGAGACTCCGGGGGATTGACGTGATGCATTGCAGTATAGCCAGCAACCCCGATCGTATCGGCAGGGCGCAATGAGCGCTTTCCGTCCCGGTTGGTTGCCCTGCGTGCTGGTTGCCCTGCTGCTGCCGGGGTTGATATGGCTGGGCTTCTGGCAACTGCAGCGTGGTGATGAGAAGCGTCAGCTGTTGGCCAGCTTCGAGGCACGGCGGACGGCCGAGCCGATCAGTCTCGAGCAGCTTGAGCCCATGCGTGATCCTGCCTACCGCCGGGTTCAACTGCGTGGGCACTTCGATACCGAGCACAGCCTGCTGCTCGATAGCCGTATCCGTGATGGCCATGCCGGTGTCGAGTTGCTGCAGCCTTTCTACGATCAGTCCAGCGGTCTCTGGGTGTTGCTCAATCGCGGCTGGCTGCCCTGGCCGGATCGGCGTACAGCGCCGCCTTTCGATAGCCCTGACGGCGTGCTGCAACTCACCGCCTGGGTCTATGTCGCGCCTTCTGGCGGTTTGAATCTGCGCTCCGGTGCGGCGACCGAAGGCTGGCCGCGACTGATCACGCAGGTCGAGGCCGCCAGTCTCTGGCGCCAGCTGGGTCGTGGTGGTCTGCCTTTCGAGGTGCGTCTGGAGCCCGGGCCTGCCAGTTATCGCGTCGATTGGCCAATCGTGGCGATGAGCCCCAGCAAACATCTTGGCTATGCGGTGCAATGGTTCTCTCTGGCTGCGGCACTGCTTGGTCTGTTCATTTATCTCGGAATTCACAATGCACGGGAGCGTCGTCATGAACCCAGCCATCGCCATGCCTGAGGCACCGCGCAAGGGGCGTGGTCGCCTGCAGTTGTTGTTGATTCTGGCCATTATCATCGGCCCGATGTTCCTGGCTAACGCCATGTACAAATGGCGCTTCTGGGTGCCAGAGACGCGCAGCTACCACGGTGTGCTGATCGGCGATGGGCGCACCCTTGCCGATCTCGGCGTACAGGGTGAGGTGGAGCCGCTTTGGCAGATTCTGGTGACAGCACCGGGCGCCTGTGAGGCCGACTGTCAGCAGCTGGTTTACCTGGCGCGGCAGATCCAGATTGGCCTCAATCGCGAGACTGCCCGCGCGAGTCACGGCCTGGCGCTGGCCGAACCACTGAGCGCCGAGTACGACGCCACGCTCAAGCGCGAATACCCGCAACTTGGACGCTATCGACTGGATCTGCAGGCCTACGACAAGGCCGCCGAGGCGGTTCAGGGTGCACAGCTGTGGCTGGTCGACCCACACGGCAATCTGGTGCTGCGCTATCCGGCCGGCAGCAAGGGCAAGGCCGTTCTCGATGATCTGCGCTACCTGCTGAAAATTTCCCTGATCGGTTGACGCCACGCTCTGTCCATATCGACAGAGCGTCAGGCCCAGTGCCCAAGGAGTAGACATGCACAAGCCCGGTTACCGTCTAGCGTTGTTCGCGACCCTCCTGACCGTGGTGGTGGTGCTGCTAGGTGCCTACACCCGACTGACCCATGCCGGTCTGGGTTGCCCGGATTGGCCAGGCTGCTACGGGTTTCTCGGCGTGCCGATGAGCGAGCACAAGCAGGCCATCGCCGAAGCGCGTTTTCCCGAGGCGCCGGTAGAGGTTGCCAAGGGCTGGTACGAGATGATCCATCGCTACTTTGCCGGCGCACTGGGGTTGGTGATTCTCGCCATTGCTGCCCTGTCCGTGCGCCGCCGTGCGGAGCCAACTCAGCCGCTCAAGTTGCCGCTGGCGATTCTGGCGCTGGTGATTTTGCAGGGCGCCTTCGGCATGTGGACGGTCACCCTGCAGCTGTGGCCGCAGGTGGTCACCGCTCACCTGCTCGGCGGTTTCGCCACGCTCAGTCTGTTGACCTTGCTCACTTTGCGCCTGTCTGGACGATTCGCCCCGTTGCAGTTGCCGGGGCGCCTACGGACATTGGCGGCGGCATGCCTGCTGCTGGTGATCGGGCAGATCACCCTCGGCGGCTGGGTCAGTTCCAACTACGCCGCTGTCGCCTGCGTCGACCTGCCCACCTGTCACGGCGAGTGGTGGCCGGCGATGGATTTCGGCAAAGGCTTTCACCTTACCCAGCACATCGGCCCCAACTACCTGGGCGGGCAGCTCGACAGTGACGCGCGCACCGCCATTCATATGAGCCACCGCATCGGAGCGCTGCTGGTAACGCTGGCGCTGTTGGCACTGGCCTGGCAGCTGCGCATTGCCAAGCTACCGCGCCTGGCCGGTCTGCTGCTGCTGGCGCTGGCTCTGCAGGTTGGCCTTGGTATCAGCAACGTGATCTTCCATCTACCGCTGCTGGTGGCGGTGGCGCACAACGCTGGTGGCGCTGCTCTGCTGCTGGTGATGGTGCTGATCAACTATCGCCTGAGGGCTGTTTCTGCGGCGGCTCGCGAAGCATCTGGTCTGGCGGGCAGGCGCGCGACTCTGGTTTCCAACGGTCTGGTTCAAGGCCGGTAAATAACGAATCAAGGAGCAATACCATGGCGACAATGCTGCGAGCTCACTCCGAACACGCCACCTGGCGCGATTATCTGGAGCTGACCAAACCGCGGGTGGTGATGTTGATGCTGATCACCTCGCTGGTCGGCATGTTCCTCGCTACCCGTGCCGGTGTGCCCTGGACCGTGTTGCTGTTCGGCAACCTCGGCATCGGCCTGTGTGCCGGCGCGGCGGCTGCGGTCAACCATGTGGTGGATCGGCGCATCGACTCGATCATGGCGCGCACGCACAAACGTCCGGTCACCGCCGGTCGTGTCTCGCCGGTGGCGGCGCTGACCTTCGCCCTGCTGCTGGCCATCGCCGGCATGAGCCTGCTGATGGTGTTCACCAATGAGTTGGCTGCCTGGCTGACCCTGGCTTCATTGCTCGGTTATGCGGTGATCTATACCGGCTTTCTCAAGCGCGCCACGCCGCAGAACATCGTGATCGGCGGCCTGGCGGGTGCTGCCCCACCGTTGCTGGGTTGGGTCGCCGTTACCGGCCACCTCAGTGCCGAGCCGCTGCTGCTGGTGCTGATCATCTTCGCCTGGACGCCGCCGCACTTCTGGGCCCTGGCCATCCATCGCAAGGCCGAATACTCCAAGGCCGACATTCCCATGCTGCCGGTGACCCACGGTGAGCACTACACCAAAGTGCATATCCTGCTTTACACCCTGGTGATGTTCGCGGTGACGCTGCTGCCCTACGCCATCCATATGAGCGGGCCGTTGTACCTGGTTTGCGCCGTGCTACTGGGCGGCCGCTTCCTGCACTGGGCCTGGGTGCTGTACCGTGACAGCAAACCGCATGCCGCGATCAACACCTTCAAGTACAGTATCTGGTACCTGTTCCTGCTGTTTATCGCGCTGCTGGCGGATCACTATCTGCTGTTGAACATCTAGCAAGCTGTGGCGCGGCAGACGGTTTGCAAAAGCTAGCTAAGGGATTTCATGACTCGTACCCACACAACGGTTTTCGTTCTTGTCGCAATCGTGGCCCTGGTGCTGGGGCTTACCGTGAACAAGGTGCTCAGCAGCAAAAGCCAGGGCGACCCGGCGGCGCTGCTCGATGCCGGTATCGTCCTGCTGCCGCAGAGCCGGAGCCTGCCGTCGCTGAGCCTGGTCGATCAGGAGGGCAAGGAAGTCGCGGTTGATCAGCTCAAGGGTGACTGGAAGCTGCTTTTCTTCGGCTATACCTTCTGCCCGGACATCTGCCCGGCCACCCTCGCTCAGCTGCGCCAATTGCAGACCCAGCTGCCCGAAGAAACTCGCGCACGGCTGAGTGTGGTGATGGTCAGCGTCGACCCGCATCGTGATACGCCGGAGCAGTTGAGCAAGTACCTGGGCTTTTTCAATGCGGGCTTCAAAGGTCTGACTGGCGAAGAGGAAACCCTGCAGAAATTCGCCAACTCGGTGAGCATTCCCTACATCCCGGCTGACACCAGCAAGGAAAACTACACCGTCGATCACAGCGGCAATCTGGTGATCATCGGCCCGGATGGCACCCAGCGCGGCTTCATCCGTGCGCCGATCAACAATGCCAAGCTGGCCGAGCAGTTGCCGGGGCTGGTTTCGGGTAGCTGATCGGCTTGGGTGCGCCTGCGAACCGTCACCATCAAGGCTGTATGGCACAGCATTCCCCGACGGCCCCTGTTTGGGCTCGTAGGGTGCGCCGCGCGCACAGGCGGGCGCTCAACGGCATTGGTGCGCACGGTGCACCCTACGGGGCGTGCCCTAAAGTGCGAACGGCAGCGGCAGGTTAACCTGCTGACGTTGTGCCAGGCGCCGTTGGAATTCGGCCGGATCATGAATCAGCACTTCCTGCCCGGCGAACGACTCGGCGGCGATCAGACGTGACAGCCAGAAACGCACGCAGGCCACGCGCAGCATGGCTGGCCACAGCTCTGCCTCGGCAGCGCTGAACGGACGCAGCGCGGTATAGGCGCCAAGTAGCGCACGGGCACGAGTGCCATCGAGGCTGCCGTCTTCGTGCGAGCACCAGTCGTTGAGGGTGATGGCCAGGTCGTAGAGCATCGGCCCCGAGCAGGCGTTGTAGAAGTCGATCACCCCAGCCAGGTGGTTGCCATCGAACAACACGTTGTCACGGAACAGGTCGGCATGCAGGTTCGCACGCGGCAAAGCGAGGATGCGTGGCTTCAGCTCGGCGATCTCTGCCAGTGCATCACGTAGTAGCGGCAACGCCTGTTCATCAAGCTTCAGCGCCTGGCTCGGACCTTCGGCGAGCATCCAATCCAGCCCGCGGTCGCTGCGACGTTCCACCGGCTGTTCGCGAGTGGCCAGGTGAATGCGCGCCAGCAGGCTACCCACTTCCTGGCAGTGATGGGCATTGGCCTCGCGCACATGCTTGCCGGAAAGCCGGGGCTGCAATAGCGCCGGTTTCTCCGCCAGGGTGCGCAGTGCCTCGTCGTCCTGCGTGCGCAGGGCGTAGGGCACCGGCAGGCCGGCGTCGTGCAGCACGTCGAGCAATTCGATGAAGAACGGCAGGTCGGCCACCGGGCCGCGTTCGACCAAGGTCAGGACATATTCGCCCTGCTCCAGGCTGACGAAGAAGTTGCTGTTTTCGCTGCCCGCAGCAATGCCCTGGAAGTCACGCAACCGGCCAAGTCCATAGGGCGCCAGGAAGACTTCGAGCTCATGACGCTCCAGGGGGGTGAATACCGACATATCAGACCTTAATGACTTACCAGCTAAAGATTTCCCACGATGGGATCAGCATGTCCGGATCGTCCGAACGTACGAAGTTGCCGTCGCTGCCATCGGCGCGCACGAGAAAATAGGGTTTGCCGTTCTTCGGGATGACCTTGATGGCATAGAGGAAGCCATTGACCCGGTATTCCTGAATGGTGCGGTCGCCGTCCTGGCGGATGGTCACGTCCGGATCACCCGAAACCGGATCTTCGGCATGTGCGGCAAGCGGAAGGCAGGCCAGCAAGCCGACCAGCAACAAGCGATTGACTGTACCCATGGTAACCTTGCTCCTTCGTTTTTTACCGATGCAGCCATTCTACCGCTGCACCCGCCGAAAAGGTTGATCCCGCGCATGAGCCAAGCCCCTCTCGTTCTGGTCGACGGTTCCTCTTATCTGTACCGCGCCTTCCACGCCCTGCCGCCGCTGACCACTTCCAAGGGCATGCCCACCGGAGCGGTGAAGGGCGTGTTGAACATGCTCAAGAGCCTGCGCAAGCAGTACCCCAACAGCCCTTTCGCCGTGGTCTTCGACGCCAAGGGCGGTACCTTCCGTGACGAACTGTTCGCCGAGTACAAGGCCAATCGCCCGTCCATGCCGGATGAGTTGCGCGTCCAGGTCGAGCCGCTGCATGCCAGCGTGCGCGCCCTGGGGCTGCCGCTGCTGTGCGTCGAAGGCGTCGAAGCCGATGATGTGATCGGCACCCTGGCGCGTCAGGCCGCCGGGGAAAAGCGCGACGTGGTCATCTCCACCGGCGACAAGGACATGGCGCAGCTGGTCTGCCCGCACGTTACGCTGGTCAACACCATGACGGGAAGCGTCTACGATGCCGATGGCGTAAAGGAGAAATTCGGTGTCGGCCCTGAGCTGATCATCGACTACCTGGCGCTGATGGGCGACAAGGTCGACAACATCCCAGGCGTGCCCGGTGTCGGTGAGAAAACCGCTTTGGGCCTGCTGGTTGGTATCGGCGGCGGCCTCGACGTGCTCTACGCCAACCTCGACAAGGTGCCCGAGCTGCCGATCCGTGGCGCCAAGGGCCTGCCAGCCAAGCTCGAAGAGCACCGCGAGATGGCTTACCTGTCCTATCAGCTGGCGACCATCAAGACCGACGTGCCGCTGAATATCGAGATCGAGTCGCTGCATCCCGGCGAACCGGATCAGGCCGCGCTGGTGGAGCTTTACGGCGAGCTGGAGTTCAAGAACTGGCTGGATGACCTGCTGCGCCAGAACAAGGCGCTGGCGGCCAAGGCTGCTGCGCCGGCTGGCGATCTGTTCGCCGAGCCGACTGGTGATGCCGTTGAGGAAACCGCCGAGCCAGCACCAGCCAGCAATGGTGATTACCAGTTGGTACTGGAGCAGGCGCAGTTCGATGCCTGGCTGAAGAAACTGGAGCAGGCAGAGCTGATCGCCTTCGACAGTGAGACCACCAGCATCGACGCCCAGCAGGCGCAACTGGTCGGCCTGTCCTTCGCGGTCAAGGCCGGCGAAGCGGCCTATATCCCGCTGGCGCACTCCTACATGGGCGTGCCGCAGCAGCTCGACCGCGACGCGGTGCTCAAGGCGCTCAAGCCGATCCTCGAAGACCCGGCCAAGGCCAAGGTCGGCCAGCACGCCAAGTACGACATCAACGTTCTGGCCAACGCCAGCACACCGATCACGGTGCAGGGCGTGGCCTTCGATACCATGCTCGAATCCTACGTACTGGATTCGACGGCGACGCGCCACGACATGGACAGCCTGGCGCTGAAATACCTGAACCACAGCACCATCCGCTTCGAGGACATCGCCGGCAAGGGCGCCAAGCAGCTGACCTTCGACCAGATTGCCCTGGAACAAGCCGGCCCCTACGCTGCCGAGGATGCCGACGTGACCTTGCGTCTGCACCAGGAACTGTGGGGACGCCTCGAAGCTGTGCCGTCGCTGGCCAAGGTGCTACGCGACATCGAAATCCCGCTGGTGCCGGTGCTGGCGCGTATCGAGCGCAACGGCGCACTGGTCGATGCCAAGCTGCTCGGCGAGCAGAGCGTCGAGCTGGGCGAGAAACTGGTGGAACTGGAGCGCAAGGCGTTCGAGATCGCCGGTGAAGAATTCAATCTGGCCTCACCCAAGCAACTGGGCGTGATCCTCTACGAAAAACTCGGCTACCCGGTGATCAGCAAGACCGCCAAAGGCCAGCCGTCCACTGCCGAAGCGGTGCTCGCCGAGCTTGCCGAGCAGGACTTCGAGCTGCCCAAGGTGCTGATGCAGTACCGCAGCCTGAGCAAGCTCAAGAGCACCTACACCGACAAGCTGCCGGAGCAGATCAACCCGCGCACGGGGCGTATCCATACCAGCTATCACCAGGCGGTCGCCGCTACTGGCCGCCTGTCGTCGAGCGACCCGAACCTGCAGAACATCCCGATCCGTACCGCCGAAGGGCGACGTATCCGCCAGGCCTTCGTTGCGCCCAAGGGCTACAAGCTGATGGCGGCGGACTACTCGCAGATCGAGCTGCGCATCATGGCTCATCTGGCCAAGGACAAAGGTCTGCTCGATGCCTTCCACCATGACCTGGACGTGCACAGGGCCACTGCTGCCGAGGTGTTTGGTGTGGCACTGGAAGAGGTGAGCAGCGACCAGCGGCGCAAGGCCAAGGCGATCAACTTCGGCCTGATCTACGGCATGAGCGCCTTCGGCCTGGCCAAGCAGATCGATGTCGAACGCAAGGAGGCTCAGGCCTACATCGACCGCTACTTCGCCCGTTATCCGGGGGTGCTGACCTACATGGAAAGCACCCGCGCGCAGGCTGCCGAGCAGGGCTATGTGGAGACGGTCTACGGCCGTCGCCTGTACCTGCCGGAAATCCACGCGCAGAACCAGGCCATGCGCAAGGGCGCCGAGCGCGCGGCGATCAACGCACCGATGCAGGGTACCGCTGCGGACATCATCAAGCGCGCCATGATCGCCGTGGATGGTTGGCTGCAGGACAGCGGCATCGACGCCCGCATCATCCTGCAGGTGCACGACGAACTGGTACTGGAAGTGCGTGAGGAACTGATCGACGAGGTCAGCGCCAAACTCAAGAGCCTGATGAGTGGTGCCGCCGACCTGGATGTACCGCTACTGGTGGAAGTCGGTGTCGGCGCCAATTGGGACGAGGCGCATTGAGACTCGTCGCCGCGGCTTAGAGCCGCGGCCGCTCTAGCTTTTGGGTTTCAGGGAATCAAAAGGCGCTTTCTTATTGCAAATGGTTTTTAAGACGGCGATGAACTTTCTGCAAACCCACCCGGTCAGAGTTCATGAATGGCCGTTAAGCCCTTCAATGCTCCTTTGTTGTGTTAAGTGTTGGCAGACATCTGAACCCCGCCCTAGCGGTTCAGACCTTGAACCCCGAACTTCTCCCTCCCCATACGAAGCTCGGGGTTTTTTTTGCCTGCAGAAAAGTGCCGCTAGCTGCATTCTGACGACCCTCTACCGCTTGTGGGAGAGGGCTTCTCAAGTCAAACCGGGCGGCTGCAGCTCCGTAGGGTGCGCCGGGCGCACCGAATACTCCCTACGATCTCGGTGCGCACAGCGCACTCTACGACTTATTCCTCGGCGCCTTCTTCATCCTCTTCCGGCAACAGATCCAGCCAACCTGCCAGCACCATCTGCGCTTCTTCCACGCCCATGCGCTTAGGCGCCGAGAACAGCTGGATACTGATGCCATCGCCCCACTGCTTGTGAATTTCCTGGCGCACCTTGAGCAAGGTGGTCTTCGCTGCGCCGAAAGCCAGTTTGTCGGCCTTGGTCAGCAGGATATGCAGCGGCATGCCACTGGCTACCGACCAGTCCAGCATCATGCAGTCGAACTCGGTCAGCGGATGGCGGATATCCATCATCAACACCAGGCCGCTCAAACTCTCGCGGCTGCCCAGATACGCTTCCAGATGTTTCTGCCAGTGCTGTTTGAGCGGGATCGGTACCTTGGCATAACCGTAGCCGGGCAGGTCGACCAGGCGACGCTCGTCGTCCAGGCGGAAGAAGTTGAGCAACTGCGTGCGTCCCGGTGTTTTCGAGGTGCGCGCCAGGCTGGCGTGGGTAAGGGTGTTGAGCGCGCTCGACTTGCCAGCGTTGGAGCGGCCGGCGAATGCCACCTCCAGGCCGCTGTCCTCGGGGCACTGGTCGACCTTGGCGGCACTGATGAGGAAGCTGGCCTGCTGGCACAGACCGATGATGGGATTTTTCGGGAGCATGGGGGTATCCGGTGGATGCCTCGATTCCTGTTCAGTGGTTCGAGGGCTTGCGACATTTCCGCGCACCTGCTGCGCTCCAGAGGGGGCGGCAGGGGGCGTCGTTTCCGTTTCAGTGTTGCCAGTATATAATGCCGCAGATTTTGTGTGCGCTTTGTCCCACCCGCAGGAACCCAATTGCCGGGAGCGATTAAATCTCTGCTCGATAGAAAGCAGGGCGTTCCCAACCCTGATGAGGTTGATCTGATGAAGAAAATGCTGCTTGCTGCTGCCGTTATGATGTTGTCGTTCAACGGCTATGCTGCTCAGGATCCGCAAGCTGTGTACGACCGTGCGTGTGGCGTTTGTCACAACGGCCAGATTCCCACGGCGCCCAAGAAGGGCGACAAGGCCGCATGGGAGCCGCGTTTGGCCAAGGGCACGGATGCACTGGTGCAAAGCGTTACCAATGGTTTGAATGCCATGCCGCCGCGCGGCTTGTGCATGGACTGCTCGGCCGAGGATTACCAGGCGGTCATCAAGCTGATGACCGAGTGAGTAAGCCCGCTCGATAACCCTTTCTCTCTTAGCCGTAATTGGATTAGCTGATGAACAAAGTACTCGTGAGTCTGCTGTTGACCCTGGGCCTCACTGGCGTGGCACAGGCTGCTGGCGATGCCGAAGCCGGTCAGGGCAAAGTCGCTGTCTGTGGTGCCTGTCATGGCGCCGATGGCAACAGCCCTGCACCAAACTTCCCCAAGCTGGCCGGTCAGGGCGAGCGTTACTTGCTCAAGCAGCTGCACGACATCAAGTCCGGTGCCCGTCCGGTGGTCGAAATGACCGGCATGCTGGACAACCTCAGCGAACAGGATATGGCTGACATCGCCGCTTACTTCTCCAGTCAGAAGATGAGCGTTGGTGCCGCCGATCCCAAGTTGGTCGAGCGTGGTGAAGCACTGTTCCGTGGCGGCAAGCTGGAAGAGGGCATGCCATCCTGCATCGGTTGCCATTCGCCCAACGGCGCTGGCCTGGCCGCTGCCGGCTTCCCACACCTGGGCGGCCAGCACGCTCAGTACGTGGCCAAGCAGCTGACTGACTTCCGCGAAGGCAACCGCACCAACGACGGCGACGCGATGATCATGCGCGCCATCGCTGCCAAACTGAGCAACAAGGATATCGAAGCTGTATCCAGCTTCATCCAGGGCCTGCACTGACGGACCATCGTTGCTTTTGGCAAGACAAAGGGTGGCTACGGCCACCCTTTGTCATTTGCGCCGCGGCTACAATGGCCGGAACCTGCCTCGTGTCGTCCGGTCTTACTAGCGATTCGCCACGAGGCGATGCCTACTACCAAGGAGTACCCCATGCGTAACCTGATTCTCGGCGCCGCTCTGGCCCTCAGCAGTCTGTTCGGTATCACTGCTCATGCCGAGCCGGTGGCTGGCCAGCAGTACGTCGAGCTGAAGAGCCCGGTGCCGGTGTCCAAGCCTGGCAAGGTCGAAGTGGTGGAGCTGTTCTGGTACGGCTGCCCGCACTGCTATCAGTTCGAAGCGACTCTCAACCCCTGGGTCGAGAAGCTGCCGGATGACGTCAACTTCGTCCGCGTGCCGGCGCTGTTCGGTGGTATCTGGAACGTGCATGGTCAGGCGTTCATCACCCTGGAAAGCATGAAGGTCGAGCACAAGGTGCATGACGCCGTGTTCAACGCCATCCACCAGGAGAAGAAGAAGCTGGCTTCGGCCGAAGAGTTTGCCGATTTCGTCGCCACCCAGGGCGTTGATCGTGATGCCTTCCTCAAGACCTTCAACTCCTTCGCCGTCAAAGGCCAGATGGAAAAGGCCAAGAAACTGGCCATGGCCTACCAGATCACTGGCGTACCGGTGATGGTCGTGGGCGGCAAGTATCGCTTCGACCTGGGCTCGGCCGGTGGTCCGCAGCAGACCCTGCAGGTCGCTGACCACCTGATCGCCAAGGAACGCGAGGCGCTCTAAGCGCGGCCGCAGGCGCGAGGTATGTTGCGCCGCTGGCGAAAGACACGTGCGGTTGGTCTGTGCGATCCGCAGATCAACCCGCACTGTTCGCCCCATGCCGACTGGCCAGCTGACGGCCTGTTGCGCTTGCTCAGTTTCAATGTCCAGGTTGGCATCAATACCCAGCGTTATCACCATTACCTGACGCGCAGTTGGCAGCATCTGTTGCCCCACGCCGGGCGTGCCGGCAACCTGCAGCGCATCGGTGATCTGCTCGCCGACTTCGATCTGGTGGCTTTGCAGGAGGTCGATGGCGGCAGCCTGCGTTCTGGCTACATCAATCAGGTCGAGTACCTGGCCCAGCAGGGGGCCTTTCCTTTCTGGTACCAACAGCTCAATCGCAATCTCGGGCGCTTCGCCCAGCACAGCAACGGTGTGCTCAGCCGTTTGCGTCCCTCTCTGCTGGAAGACCATCCGCTCCCCGGCCCGCCTGGGCGTGGTGCGATCTTCCTGCGTTTGGGCGAGGGTGAGCATGCACTGGGTGTAGTGATGATGCATCTGGCGCTGGGAGCTCGCACCCGAACGCGGCAACTGGCCTACATTCGTGAGCGTGTCAGCGAGTTTCGCCACCTGGTGCTGATGGGCGACATGAACACACAAGCTGTCGACCTGCTGGAGAATTCCCCGTTGCGCGATCTCGGCCTGCTCGCACCGCAGGTCGAGGCGACTTTCCCCAGCTGGCGCCCGCAGCGCTGTCTCGACCATATCCTGCTTAGCTCGGAGCTTGAACTGGGGCGTGTCGACGTGCTCAGCCAGCCTATTTCCGACCACCTTCCCGTAGCCGTGGAAATCCGCCTGCCGGAAGCACAGAATGGCGCGCAAATGCCTATGCTGAAGACGCCATCTCCCGAGTAAGCCGTATGAGCGATGACGCGCAGCGCTGGAAAGAAAAGTACCTGAGCAGCCTGGAACAGCAGGAGAAGCTCGACCGCCGTTGGGAGTTGCGCCTGGATCTGCTGCGCCGGGGGCTGGTGCGCAGCAGCCTGGCCGCCGAGGGCGCGGACAAGGCGGTCGATCAGTGCATGCAGGAAATGCGCGAAATTCTTCGCCGCGACGATATGGACGCTGCATTGGGCGGCCTTATCCCGCGTCTGGAAAAGGCCGTGCTGGATTCCGAGCAGCGCCGTCAGCAGCGTGCCGGCGAGGCCGCCACGGCATTGGCGGGCCTCATCGAACAGTTGCAACGTCTGCAGCCGCCGCGTGAGGTACGCAAGGCACTCAAGTCACTCGGCAAACAACTGCAGGACGCCACCAGCCACCAGTATCTGTTGCCCGCATTGCTCAGCCAACTGAGCAACCTGCAAGGGCAGGCGCTGAGCGTTCTGCAAGCCCCGGTGCAGGAGCAACCCGGCTTGCTGCAGCGCCTCTTCGGCTCGCGTGGTGAAAGCAGCGAAGAGATCGCGAACACTGCACCTGCACCTGCACCTATATCTGAGCCTGAGGTTGAGCCTGCCACTGTCTCCGAGAGTGCAGAGCGCACGCCAGCGGTCCTCACGCCTGCGAGCGAGCCAGCGGCGGTTGCCAGCTTGGCAAAGAGAAAGCATCAGGCCAACGACGCCGCGCCCATGCTCGACAGCCTGCCACTGCCGCCTGGCCTGGTGCCGCCGGAGGATGCAGGCGACAGCCCGTTCTCCCTGCCCAGCAGCGAACCCGGATACAGCGCGGTGGCCCCGCATATCGCCAGCAGCTTGCGCAGCCTGCTCGACGAGCTGGAGTTGCCGGCACGTCATCAGCCGCAAGGTGATGCGCTGCGACAGCGTCTGGAGGGCAACCTCAACTGGTACGAACTGGTACCCGTGCTGGACGATCTGGCTGTGCTGGTATTGGCAGTCACCGACAGTGGCCAGCGTGAGTTCGCCGGTTATCTCAAGCAGCTCAACGAGCGCCTGGCCGCCTTTATCAGCACCCTCAGTGAAGCGCATGTGGGTTATACCGCCTCGGTGGAAAGCACGCGCCACTTCAACCAGCAGTTGCGCGATCAGGTCAGCGACTTGCAGAACAGCGTGCAGGAGGCGGCCGATCTGGACGCGCTCAAGCAAGCGCTGGAGCAGCGTCTGGAGGGCCTGCTGCAGAGCGTCAGCAATCATCAGCGTCAGCGCGACAGTGGTGAGGATGACGTGGCGGAACGGCTGCAGGGCCTGGTCAAGCGTGTCGCTGAAATGGAGCTCGAGGCGCAACAGTTTCGCCAACATATCGAGGAGCAGCGGCAGAAATCGCTGCTCGACCCTCTGACCTGCTTGCCTAATCGCGCGGCCTGGAGCGAGCGCCTCGACCTGGAGACTGCCCGACGCCAGCGCTATGGCGGCCAGTTGCTGATGGCGGTGCTGGATATCGACCACTTCAAGCGGATCAACGATGGCTACGGTCACCTGGCAGGGGATCGAGTGCTGAAGATCATTGCCGGTGAACTGCACAAACGTCTGCGCAAGACCGATTTCATTGCCCGCTTCGGTGGCGAGGAGTTCGTTCTGCTGATTCCAGGCACGCCGCTTGATGGAGGCGTGCAATTGCTGGAAACCCTGCGTGCAGCGGTCGAAGCCTGCCCGTTCCACTTCAAGGGCGAGCCGGTGACCATCACTCTTTCTGCAGGCATTGCAGAGTTTCGCAATGACGAGGCCACCGAGGATACCTTCGAGCGCGCCGATCAGGCGCTATATCGAGCCAAGGGTGCTGGGCGCAACCGCGTTGAACAGGCCTGAGTCGGCGTAAATCCAGCCGCCGATGAAGTGGTCACCCTCGTGCAGGGCGGCGATGTCGCGATAGCGCAGGCTGCGCTCGGTAACTGCCACGAATACCGACTGCTGGTCCGAGTTACCGGTGGTGAAATGGTTGAACAGCAGGTTGAGCAGGATCGCCATGATCGCCGCCGAGCTGATACCGGAGTGGAAGATGGTTTCGAACCAGGCCGGGAAATGGTGATAGAAGCTGGGCATGGCAATGGGGATCATGCCGAAACCGATGGAGGTGGCGACGATCGCCAGATTCATGTTGTTGCGGTAATCCACCTTGGCCAGGGTGCGGATGCCGCTGGCCGCGACCGTACCGAACAGCGCGATGCCGGCGCCACCTCGAACACCGGCACGCCGAAATGCAACGGAGTCGGGAAGGCCAACACCGGCTCTTCACTGACCTTGGAAAAGTCGGCCATGCCGAATGCCAAGGCGACCAGCGTGCCGATCACCATCGCCAGCAGGATCGACAGGCGCGAGATAGTGGCGCTGCCTACCTTGCTCAATAGAAGAACGGTAGCCAGGGTGAAGGCTGCGAGACCTATATTGGCCATGCTGCCGAAGTCTGCGGCCTGACTGTTGCCACCCATGGCCCAGCGCGCAGCCACCGGCATGAGGGTGAGACCAATGGTGGTGATGACGATGCCGGTTACCAGTGGCGGGACGAACTTGGTGATCCTGGAGAAGATAGGGGTGATCAGCAGGCCGATCAGCGCTGCCCCTATCACCGCGCCAAATACCACCGGGAGCCCACCTTCATCGCCCTTGGCCCCGACTATCGCCACGATGGTAGCGACGCTGGCGAAGGATACGCCCTGTACCAGGGGCAACTGACAGCCGAAGAACGGCAGGCCGATGGTCTGCAGCAGGGTAGCTGCGCCGCCAACGAACAGTGAGGCCGTGATCAGCCTGCCGATATCGGCAGGTGACAGGCCGGCCGCCTGACCGACGATCAATGGCACGGCAACGATGCCGCCATACATGGTCAGTACGTGTTGCAGACCGTAGAGCAGGTTGGAGCCGATATCGAGGTTCTCGTCCTCGGGGCGCGGAGCGGTGGAGGTCATGGAAAAACTACTCGCTGTTGTTCTTGTTCGGTCAATGTAGACATTTTGTGGCTATCTTGGTTGAAGCTTTGTATACAAGTATGCAGGTGGTCGTTTCCATGAGCGCCGCTGCGTTTTCGGTCATTAACAGTTCGCCCCTGCTAAAAAAGCAGGTATTAGGTGCGCGCGCCGGCTCGCGAGACGCCCCCCGCAGGCCCTAGACTATGCGCACCTGTCAGCGGAGATACCCATGGACATTTTCAGCATCGCCGTGCTGATCTTTCTGGTCACCGACCCTTTCGGCAATATCGCCATCTACATCGCCGCGCTGAAGAACGTCGAGCCTCGTCGACGCATCTGGATTGCCGCGCGAGAACTGCTGTTCGCCCTTGGCCTGCTGCTGCTGTTCCTCACCTTTGGTGACAAATTCCTCACCAGCCTCGGGCTCTCGCGCGAGGCAACGGCCATCGCCGGCGGTATCATCCTGTTCGTCATCGCCATGCGCCTGATCTTTCCCAGCCCACAGGGCCTGCTCGGTGACGTGCCGGACGGTGAGCCGATGCTGGTGCCGCTGGCGACGCCTGCGGTGGCAGGGCCTTCGGCACTCGCGGTGCTGATGACCTTGCGCAACACCCACACCGGGCCGCTCTGGGAGCTTTATCTGGCCTTGATCCTGGCCTGGGCGGCGACGGCATTCATTCTGCTGCAGGCTTCGTTCCTGCAGCGGTTCCTAGGTAACCGCGGGTTGATGGCAGTGGAGCGTCTGATGGGGATGCTGCTGATCATGCTCAGCGTCGACATGCTGCTGGACAACCTGCAAAGCGTATTCGGTCACGCATGAAGTCTCTTTGCCTTGCCTTCGTTCTTGTTCTGCTCGCTGGTTGTGCCGGTGGCCTGCGAATTGACGACAGCCATACCGCGACTGGCCAGAACAGCCGCGTACAGTACGTCGTACTGCACTACACCTCCGCTGATCTGCAGCGTTCGCTCGAGCTGCTGACGCAGACCGAGGTCAGCAGTCACTACCTGATTGGCGATGCGCCACCGACCGTCTACCGTCTGGTGGACGAGAACCGCCGTGCCTGGCACGTCGGGGTTAGCGAGTGGAAAGGGCGCACCTGGCTCAACAGCACCACCATCGGCATCGAGTTGGTCAACCAGGGCTACTACCAGACGCCGGCCGGCCGTTACTGGCAGCCTTTCGCGCCGCAGCAGATCGATACCCTGATCGTGCTGCTCAAGGACATCGTCAAGCGTCACCAGCTACCGCTGGGCTCGATCATTGCGCACAGCGACGTGGCGCCGCAGCGCAAGGTCGATCCGGGCCCGCTGTTCCCCTGGAAGCGACTGGCCGACGAGGGCCTGGTGCCCTGGCCGAACGAAGGCGCGGTGGCGCGTCAGCAGGCGCTGTTCAGCACCAGCTTGCCCAATGTGCAGTGGTTCCAGGAACAACTGGCGCAGCAGGGGTATACGGTGCCGCAGCATGGCGAGCTGGACGAGGCGACGCGCAATGTCATCGCGGCCTTCCAGATGAAGTATCGTCCGGCCAACTACGACGGTCAGCCGGACGCGGAAACCGCAGCGCGCTTGCTGGTTCTCAATCTGCAGGCGGCCGGCTGATCAGCGCAGGCCGGGTTGGAAGTCCCGCGCGTCGCGTGCCCAGACATCCAGCACCGGCTTGAGGTTGTCCAGGGTCAACTGGGTGCTGCTGTTGGCCAGCGTCAGGCCACGACCTTTGCGCACCACCCGCAGCACCGGTTCACTGGTGCGGGCATCGAGTGCTTCCAGTTCGATGAAAATCTCGGTGTCGCGGTCACGGGTGCCGGCAGTCGTGCTCGCCGCGGCGATCACCTCGTAGGCCTTGATCCCCTCGGTCGAGACGTTGACCCCGGTGATCGCGCTGCGCAGCGCCAGGCTATCCATGCTTGGCGTGTCGACCAGCTTCAGGCGCCCGTCCTTGAGCTCGCGCAGCAGTGTCTGGTGCAGGTAGTCACGCGCCTGTTCCAGCGTCTGGGCGAAGACTTGATCGCTGGGCATGGGTTCGGGGTAGAAGCTCGGCTGCTCGACGTAGACCGAGGTGTAGCGCTCGCTGCGAAACTGCGGCTAAATCCAGCGTAGCACCGATGCTCCTGTGGCCTAGGTGGCAGGCTGGAGCTGGGAGTAATTGGCGAGGTAGCCGGAGAACTGTGTGGGTTGGGTGGTTTGACTGGCGCAGCCGGAGAGCAGCAAGCCAGCGAGAAGGCCCAGGCGAAGCGGGGTGGCGTAACGCATCGGCGGACTCTCCTGTCCAGTGGTCTGAAAATCAGACTAGATGCCGCTCCGTCAGCCCGCCAGTTCGCCCAGTCTTTGTGCCAGCAACCTGAAATCATAGGGTTTGACGATGCTGTCGGTGGCGGCTGCGCTGTCGCGAGCTCTTACGGCCTCGAGCAGTTCGCGTTCGTCGTAGCCGCTGGCGAACAGCACCGGCAGGGTCGGCTGCAACTGGCGTGCGGTTTCCACCAGTTCGCGCCCGTCCATGCCGGGCAAGCCGATATCGCTCATCAACAGATCGACCCGCTGCCCGCTGCGCAACAGGTCGAGCGCGCTGGGGCCGTCACGCAGGGCGTGCACGCGATAGCCGAACTCGCCGAGCACCTCCGCGGTGAGCTCGCGCACGACATCATCGTCTTCGACCAGCAGGATGGTCTTGACACTGGCGCAATCGGTTTCGGTCATGAGGCTCTCTGTTTCCGCGCGCAGAATACGCAAATGTTTGGCAAACTTCGGAGTCTGCACGCGGTCAGTGTGCCACACGCCTTCCCCCGATAGATAAGAAGAAGCGAGACAATCATCGAATGGACGTCCCAATGTCGAATGAGTCCGCAATGGACGAAAAAGGTTTTCGCCGAATTCTCAATCGTAACGTCGGGCTACCGCTCGGCCTGGGTCTGGTCGGCGCTCTGTTCTTTGCGCTGTTGATCGGTTACCTGCTCAATGTGATTCGCTGGGTCGAGCACACCGACCAGGTGCTGAACCGGGCCAGCGAGGTGTACAAGCTGACCCTGAATCTGGAAACCGGCATGCGCGGGTTCCTGCTCAGTGGCGACGAGGACTACCTCGCCCCCTATGAACAGGCGCGCGGCAAATTTCGTCCGCTGACCGAGCAGCTAATCGACATGGTCGGTGACAACCCGACACAGATGCAGCGGCTGGAGCGCCTGCTGGCATTGCAGGAGCAGTGGGACCTGTTCGCTCAGGAAGTCATCGGCAGTCGTCGCGATGGCGGCAATTTCATGGCCGAGGTGGGACGAGGGCGCGGCAAGAACCTCACCGATGGCATGCGCCGCGAGCTCGACACCTTCATCAACAGCGAGCGAGAGCTGCGTCAGCAACGCAATGCCGATGTCAGCAGCACCACGCTCTGGGGCGCCGGCATCTACCTGGTGGTGAGCATCCTGTTCAGCGCCTTGTTGGCGCTGTTTGGTCGTCGTGAGCTGATGAGTCTCTCGCAGACTTACTCCCAGGCCATGGCCAGACAAGCCGAGTACGGCGAGGAGCAACGACGTCGCGCCTGGCTGGGTGGCGGCCAGACCCTGCTGTCGGAGCGCCTGCTCGGTCAGCCTCAGGTGCAGGAACTGGCTGACCGCTCCCTCGAGTTTCTCGCCGAGTATCTCAACTGCGTGGTCGCCGCCCTGTACCTGCGTGATGCCCACACGGGTGATCTGCGACGGGTTGCCGGCTATGGCTTCAGCAAGGACGCCAGCCTCAAGGAGCAGTTCTACAAAGGTGAGGGGCTGGTTGGCCAGGCTGCCCGAGGCCGTCGTCTGGTGTGCCTGGATGACTTGCCGGCGGATTACATCAAGGTGGCTTCGAGTCTCGGCGAGGGGCAGCCTGTCAGCGTTGCCCTGGTACCGCTGCAGTCCGAAGACAGTGTCAACGGCGTGATCGAGCTGGCGTTCATGCGCAAGCTCGATCCGCGTGAGCGCGAGTTCCTCGAAGCCATCGCCGGTAGCGTCGGTATGGCTCTGGAGGCCGCGCGTTATCGTCAGCGCCTGCAAGAGGTGCTCGGCCAGACCCAGCAGCTCAACGAGGAGTTGCAGACCCAGCAGGAAGAACTGCGTGCCGCCAACGAGGAGTTGGAGCAGCAGGCGCGGGTGCTCAAGGAATCCCAGGCCCATCTGGAAACCCAGCAGGCCGAGCTGGAGCAGACCAACGAGAAACTCTCCGAGCAGGCGCAGACCCTGGCTGACCAGCGCGACGAGCTGGACCAGCGCAATACCACGCTCGGCCGCATCCAGACGCAGCTCGAAGAGCGCGCCGAAGAGCTGCAGCGCGCCAGCCGCTACAAGTCCGAATTCCTCGCTAACATGAGCCACGAGCTGCGCACGCCGCTCAACAGCTCGCTGATCCTGGCCAAGCTGCTGGCGGAGAACGGCAAAGGCAATCTCGACGACGAACAGGTCAAGTTCGCCGAATCGATCTACTCGGCCGGCAATGACCTGCTCAACCTGATCAATGACATCCTCGACATCGCCAAGGTCGAAGCCGGCAAGCTCGAGGTGCGCCCTGAACGCACGCCGTTGGCCAGCATGCTGGAGAGCCTGCGCGATGTGTTCGTGCCCCTGGCTGGTGAGCGCGGCCTGAGCTTTCAGATCGAGGAGCAGGGCGAGTTGCCACCGGTGCTGTTCACCGACCGCCAACGCGCCGAGCAGATCCTGCGCAACCTGCTGTCCAATGCCTTCAAGTTCACCGATCGCGGCGGCGTGACCCTCAGTGTGTCGCGTCAGGATGATCATTACCTGGCCTTCGCCGTACGCGACACCGGCATCGGCATCGCGGCGGATCAACAAGAGGCGATTTTCGAGGCCTTCCGCCAGGCCGATGGCACCACCAACCGCCGCTATAGCGGCACCGGTCTGGGGCTTTCCATCTCGCGAGATCTGGCGGGGCTGCTCGGTGGCTCGATCACCGTCAGCAGCGTGCCGGGCGAGGGCAGTACCTTCACCTTGCTGCTGCCCGAGCGGATGGTCGAAGACGCCGTTAAGAGCAAGCCGATGCCGCAGGTCTCGGCACCGCTCCCGGTGCCGGCGGCGGCATCTATTCCCGCTGCTGCTGCGCCAATGCCGCGGACTCCGGCGCCTTTCGCCGATGATCGCGGGCAACTCGACGAGCGCGGTGGTCGTCGCGTGCTGGTGGTGGAGGATGAAGTGCGTTTCGCCCGCATTCTCTTCGATCTGGCGCATGAACTGGGCTATGCCTGCCTGGTCGCCACCTGCGCCGACGAAGGCCTGGAGCTGGCGCGGCAGTACCGACCCGACGCCATCCTGCTCGACATGCGTCTGCCCGATGGTTCCGGCCTCAGCGTGCTGCAGCGCCTCAAGGACGATGCGCAGACTCGCCATATTCCGGTGCACGTGGTCTCGGTCGAGGACCAGAGCGAGGCTGCCCTGCACCTCGGCGCAGTCGGTTATGCATTCAAGCCCACCAGCCGCGACCAACTCAAGGAAGTCTTCGGCAAGCTGGAGGCCAAGCTCAACCAGCAGGTGAAACGCGTCCTGCTGGTTGAGGACGACCCGTTGCAGCGCGACAGCGTGGCCCGCCTGATCGGCGACGAAGACATCGAGATCACCGCCGTGGCCCTGGCCGGCGAAGCGCTGGAGAAACTGCGCACGACCGTCTTCGACTGCATGATCATCGACCTCAAGTTGCCTGACATGCTTGGCAACGAGCTGCTGCGACGCATGGCCGAGGAGGATATCTGCTCCTTCCCGCCGGTGATCGTCTACACCGGGCGCAACCTGACCCGCGACGAGGAAGCCGAGCTGCTCAAGTATTCGCGCTCGATCATCATCAAGGGCGCACGCTCGCCGGAGCGGCTGCTGGACGAGGTCACCCTGTTCCTGCACAAGGTCGAGGCCGAGCTGTCCAGCGAGCATCAACGTATGCTCAAGACGGCGCGCAGCCGCGACAAACTGTTCGAGGGCCGCCGCCTGCTGCTGGTCGATGACGACGTGCGCAACATCTTCGCCCTGTCCAGCGCGCTGGAGCAGAAGGGCGCCTCGGTGGAAGTGGCGCGCAACGGCCATGAGGCGCTGGCCAAGCTGCGCGAGCATGACGACATCGACCTGGTGCTGATGGACGTGATGATGCCGGAGATGGACGGCTACGAAGCCACCCGGCAGATTCGCCTGGAAGAACGCTGGAAAAACCTGCCGATCATTGCGGTAACGGCCAAGGCGATGAAGGATGATCAGGAGCGCTGCCGCGAGGCCGGCGCCAACGACTACCTGGCCAAGCCCATCGACCTGGATCGCCTGTTCTCCCTGATCCGCGTGTGGATGCCCAAGCTGGAGCGTTTGTGATGCCTGACGAGATCGAGCTGAGCCTGCTGATCGAAGCGATCTATCTGCGTTACAGCTACGACTTTCGTGATTACTCGAAAGCCTCGCTCAAGCGCCGTGTACGCCAGGCGCAGACCCAGCTTGATTGCCCGACCATTTCGGCGCTGCAGGAACGCATCCTGCACGAGCCGCAGGCGTTTATGCAGCTGTTGCAGTACCTCACCATCCCGGTCAGCGAGATGTTCCGCGACCCCGACTACTTTCTGGCCCTGCGCGAGCAGGTGGTGCCGCTGCTGCAGACCTATCCGTCGTTGAAGGTCTGGGTGGCTGGCTGCAGCACGGGTGAGGAGGTGTACTCCCTGGCCATCCTGCTGCACGAGGAAGGCCTGTTGGAGCGCACCATGATCTATGCCACCGACATCAACCCGCACTCGCTGGAAAAGGCCGAGCAGGGCATCTTCGCCCTCGACAACCTGCGCACCTACACCCAGAACTACCAGCTCTCCGGCGGCAAGCGGGCATTTTCCGACTATTACTCGGCGGCCTATGACCGCGTGCTGTTCGACAAGTCGTTGCGCGCCAACGTGACCTTCGCCGACCACAGCCTGGCCACCGACAGCGTGTTCGCCGAAACCCATCTGGTTTCTTGCCGCAACGTGCTTATCTATTTCAACCGCGACCTGCAGGACCGTGCCCTCGGTCTGTTCCACGAATCCCTCTGTCATCGCGGCTTTCTCGGCCTGGGCAGCAAGGAAAGCCTGGATTTCTCCGCCTACGCTCGGCACTTCGAAGCCGTGTCGCGCCCCGAGCGGATTTTTCGCAAGCGATGAGCAGCCAGCGGATCAACCTCCGCGGCCAGGTCCGTGCGCCGCTGCAGGCGCTGCTGATCGGTGCTTCTGCCGGCGGCGTGGAAGCCTTGCTCAGCCTGCTCGAAGACCTGCCGCCGGACTACCGGCTGCCGGTGGTGTGCCTGCTGCATCAGCCGGATCGCAACGACAGCCTGCTGGCAGACCTGCTCGCCCGGCGCCTACGGCTACCGGTCAAGGAAGCCGAGGACAAGGAATACCTGCGCCGCGGCATGGTTTACGTGGCGCCCGCGGGTTACCACCTGTCCATCGAAACCGAGCGCAGCTTTTCCCTCAGTCGTGAGGAGCCGCGGCATTTCTCCCGGCCCTCGATCGACATCCTCTTCGAGTCTGCGGCCGATGCCTACGGCGAGCACCTGGCTGCTGCGCTGCTGACTGGCGCCAACGAGGATGGCGCTGCCGGCCTGCTGGTTGTTCAGCAGGCCGGTGGTCTGACACTGGTACAGGACCCGGCCGACGCGCTGGTGCCCACCATGCCGAATGCCGCGCTGGCGCTGCTCAAACCGGATTTTCTCCTCCCTATCAATGCCATGCGCCTGCTGCTGGCCGAACTGGATACCCTGCCATGCTGAGGAAGATTGAAGCCAAGGTGCTGATCGTCGACGACCTGCCGGAAAACCTGCTGGCACTGCGTTCGCTGATCCAGTGCGAGGATCGCACCGTGTTCCAGGCCAGCAGTGCCGATGAGGCCTTGTCGCTACTGCTCGAAAACGAATTCGCCCTGGCCATTCTCGACGTGAAGATGCCGGGCATGAACGGCTTCGAGTTGGCTGAGCTGATGCGTGGCACGGAGAAGACCAAGCACATTCCGATCATCTTCGTCAGCGCGGTCGGGCGCGACATGGACTATGCCTTTCGGGGTTACGAGAGCGGCGCGGTGGACTTCCTGCACAAGCCGCTGTCGCCCTTCGAGGTACGCAGCAAGGTGGCGATGTTCGTCGACCTGTACCGCCACCGTAAGGCGCTGAGCATGCAGCTGGAGGTGGTCGAGGCCGCGCGCCGCGAGCAGGAAGCGTTGCTTGCCGAGTTGCGTGAGACACAGGCCGAGCTGCAGAAGGCGGTGGAGATGCGCGACGTGTTCATGTCCATCGCCTCGCACGAGCTGCGTACGCCGCTTAACGGCCTGATCCTTGATGTGCAACTGCGCCGGCTGCGCCTGGAACAGGGGCGCATGGACGCCTTCACCTCCGACAAGCTGCGGGAGATGGTCGCCCGCGACGAACGGCAGATCCGCAGCCTGAGCCGCCTGATCGACGACATGCTGGATGTTTCGCGCATCCGTACCGGCAAGCTTTCCGTGCGCCCGGAACCGGGTGACCTCGGTGTGTTGGCCGGCAGCGTGGTAGAGAGCCTGGCTGCGCAGTACACCAATACCGGTACGCCTATCGACCTGCACGTGGAGGGGCCGGCCCCGGTGATGATGGACGAGTTCCGCATCGAGCAGGTTCTCGCCAACCTGCTGACCAACGCCTTGCGCTACGGTGGCGGCAAGCCGGTATCGGTACGGGTCGCGGCAGAGGGTGAGCAGGTTCGTGCCGAAGTACGCGATCAGGGCCTGGGTATCTCGGAAGAGGATCAGGGGCGCGTATTCGAGCAGTTCGAGCGGGTATCCGGTACCAGCGTCGCCCAAGGGCTTGGACTTGGCTTGTTCATCAGCGAGCAGATCGTCCAGGCCCACGGTGGCCGTATCGAGCTCAGCAGTCGCCTCGGCGAGGGCTCCTGCTTCAGTGTCGTGCTGCCGCGTCGTAGCTGATCGTGCAAATTGCACGTGTCGTAATTCATGCATCTTGCAAAGTGCATGAGGCAGGCAATTTTGAAAGTTAATAAGTCATTGATTTATAAGGATATTATTGGTTATTTGATGTTGGCATGAGCGCTGCAAAATCAGTCGTGTAAGCCACCGACTGACCTGCTGATGGAGAAGCGTCATGAACATCGTCCGAGTGAGCCTGTTTTGCGTCGCTGCATTGCTGGTCAACGGGGCTTACGCCAAAGATTTCAGTGGTTCGGCTGGAGCCATTGCAAAAACGGCCGAGTTCACCCTCTCCAACTCGCCGGTGTGGGAATCTCGTGTCGCTGCGCAGCAGGACGGCTCAGCCGAACGTAATGCCTGTCGCTTCCACCAGCTCCGGCACCGTCCGGTTCAAGGGCGGCATCATCTGCCGCACCACCCACTCCCGATGCTCTATCGAATAACGCGTCACACGGCTCTCACTTCCGCCCACCGACCAAGACTCATCGAATCAACTCACACGACAACTATCCTGACGCGGCGGGCTATTTACAACGCCCACAGTTACCACACCAAGGTTCCGCACAAGGCAATCATGCGGTACATCCTGCACTACACCCAGCCAGGAGATATCGTCTTTGATGGATTTTGTGGCACTGGAATGACCGGCGTCGCGGCTCAGCTTTGTGGTGATAGAGCGGTCGTTACGTCACTTGGCTACCGGGTTGAAGCAGACGGAACAATCCTGGAACCACGCCAAGAGGATGGAAAAACTACTTGGAAGGCGTTCTCGAAAATCGGGGCGCGGCACGCGGTATTGAATGATCTGTCTACAGCGGCCACTTTTATTGCGTACAACTACAACACCAAAGTCGACTCGCTCGATTTCGACGCGCAGGCTAAACGAGTTCTAGCGGAAGTCGAAAAGAAGCTCGGATGGATGTACGAGACCACACATACAGATGGCGTGGCCAAGGGCCGAGTAAATTACACGGTTTGGTCAGATGTTTTTACCTGTCCCGAATGCGCGGGCGAAGTAGTCTTTTGGGATGCGGCAGTTGATCAGGTGGGGAAGCAGATCCTTGATGAATTCAAGTGTCCGCATTGTTCTGCACAGATCACCAAGCGGAGCTTGGACCGTGCGTGGACGACTTTATTCGATGAGTCTATCAAGCAGACGGTTCGTCAGGCGAAACAGGTTCCGGTGCTAATCAACTACAGCGTTGGCAAGTCCCGGTTCGAGAAGACGCCAGATGCGTTTGATCTTCAATTGGTCGAAAAGATTGCCGCGAAGAAAGTCAGTGATTGGCATCCTTCAGAGCGAATGATGGAAGGCGGTGAATCGCGCAGAAACGACCCGATAGGAATGACGCACGTCCATCATTTCTTTACGCAAAGAAATCTTCACGTCATTTCAAAGCTGATGCGCCAGGTAAATGACGAAGCCACATCGCCCCTCTTGAAGCTAGCGTTGCTCGATTGTTTTTCTGTGCTGACGCGGATGTCGCGCTTTCGCGCCCCAGCATGGTTCGACAAGTCTACAGGCCCGATGAAGGGGTGGACTGCTGGTACCTTGTACGTGCCTTCGCTCCAGGGCGAGCAAAACGTATTCAACGCTTTTGCCGAGAAGGTCGAAATGATTCGACGAGCCTACAAAGCGGCGCTACAAAGTCAGTGCGTTACTACCGGTCATAACGCATCGATAACGATGCCAGCGAACAGTGCTGACTATGTATTTTTCGATCCGCCGTTCGGGGCGAACATCAACTACTCAGAGCTGAATTTCCTGTGGGAGTCTTGGCTGAAAGTAATAACTAACAACAAGCCAGAGGCGATAGAGAATAAAGCACACAAAAAAAGTCTCGATGACTACAGACATCTGATGACCGCCTGCTTCGCAGAAGCCTATCGGATTCTCAAGCCTGGGCGTTGGATGACCATCGAGTTTTCCAACACGCAGGCGTCAGTGTGGAACGCGATTCAGATCGCTCTGCAGGAGGCAGGATTTGTTGTCGCCAATGTTTCTGCTCTTGACAAAAAACAAGGAAGTTTCAAGGCGGTCACTACGACAACGGCTGTAAAGCAAGACCTCGTAATCTCAGCCTACAAGCCAAATGGTGGCCTTGAGGATCGCTTCGCCAAAGCCGGCGGCAGTGAGGATTCAGTGTGGGATTTCGTGCGAACGCACCTGAGCTATCTGCCAACGGTCAAGGTCAAGGCTGGCGATCTTGAGTTTATTGCTGAGCGCGATCCTCGGATCATATTTGATCGCATGGTGGCATGGTTTGTAAGACACAACTTCCCGGTTCCAATGTCCACCCATGAATTCCAGGCTGGTCTTACCCAGCGCTTTGCGGATCGCGATGGAATGGTGTTCTTGGCGGATCAGGTTGCCGAGTACGACAGGAAGCGAGCTCAGGTTGCGCAAGCACCACAAATGGAGATGTTCGTTTCCGATGAGCGCAGCGCGATTGATTGGTTGACTGATTTCTTGAAGCGTCGCCCTTCAACCTATCAAGAGGTCCACACCGACTTCATCAGCCAGCTCGGAGCAGGCTGGAAGAAGCACGAGTCGAAGCCGGAACTTGCCGCCCTGCTAGAAGACAACTTCATTCAGTACGACGGCACGGGCGAGGTGCCGAGCCAAATCCACAGCTACCTGTCGACCAACCACAAGGATCTGCGCGGGCTGGAGAAGAATAGTCCGGCACTGGTGGCCAAGGCCAAGGATCGCTGGTATGTACCGGACCCGAACAAAGCACAGGACTTGGAGAAGAAGCGCGAGAAGGCGCTGCTCAAGGAGTTTGATCACTATCGAGCGTTCACTGGTCGCCGTCTGAAGGAGTTCCGTCTTGAAGCGCTGCGCGCTGGCTTCAGGGCCGCGTGGGGCAATAAGGACTACCAGACGATCATCAACATCGCGAAGAAGGTTCCCGATGAGGCACTGCAAGAGGACGAGAAGCTGCTCACCCTCTATGACCTCGCGCTGACCCGTACCGAAGACGGGATCTGAGCATGGCCGGCAGCGGGTTCACCATCGGCGACTGGTGCTGGTTCACCCGGCAGGCATCGCCCTGTCGTGTGATCGAGCGGCAGGACGTGTGGGGCGAGGTCGCCTACCGCGTCTGGTTGCCGGCCAAGGACGCCGTGGTGCGCGCCCGGGCGGCCGACTTGGCTGTGCTGGAAAGCGTGCGCCCGAGCGTGGAGCAGATCCTGCACACGACAGCGGCCGCCAAGCTGCTGGATGCGCTGGAGGACAACCTACTACTGGCACCGATTCAGTCCAGCGTGGTGCCGCTGCCGCACCAGCTCTATGCGCTGAACCGCGCAGTGAGCCGCGACCGCATTCGCTACCTGCTGGCCGACGAGGTGGGGCTCGGCAAAACCATCGAGGCCGGCCTGGTGCTGCGCGAGTTGAAGTTGCGTGGCCGGGTGAAGCGCATTCTGGTGGTCGCGCCCAAGGGGCTGGTGCGCCAGTGGCAGGCGGAAATGCGGCTGCACTTCGGCGAAAAGTTCCAGTTCATTGAACCGTCCGAGCTGGCGGCCTTCCGCCAATGGCGCAGCGGCGGCGCGGGCGAGGAAGAGAACCTGTGGCGCATGCACGACCAGGTGATCTGCTCACTGGACTCGGTCAAACCGCTGGAAGGCCGTCGTGGCTGGAGTCTGGAGCAACTCAATACCTACAACCGCGAGCGCTTCGAGGACCTGATCTCAGCGTCGTGGGATCTGGTCATCATCGACGAGGCTCACCGCATGGGCGGCAGCACCGAACAGGTGGCCCGCTACAAGCTGGGCGCTGCGCTGGCCGAAGCCTCGCCCTATCTGTTGTTGTTGTCCGCTACGCCACACCAGGGCAAGACCGACCAGTTCATGCGGCTGATGCAGTTGCTGGACCGCGAAGCCTTTCCGGACGAGAGCAGCGTCAGCCGTGACCGGGTGCGGCCCTTCGTCATTCGGACCGAAAAGCGTGTGTCCATCAATGCCGAAGGCCAGCCGCTGTTCAAGCCACGTGTCACCCGGCTGCAGGCGGTGGCGTGGCAGGCACGGCACGGCTCGCAACAGCGCCTGTACGAGGCGGTGACTGACTATGTGCGCCACGGCTACAACCAGGCCATGGCCGCCAAGCAGCGCCACATCGGCTTCTTGATGATCCTGATGCAGCGGCTGGTGACGTCCAGTACGGCAGCCATCCGCACCACGCTGGAAAAACGGCAGGCCCTGCTTGAAGCACCGCAGCCGCAGGCCAACCTGTTCGAGAACACCGGCGCTGATGAGTGGGCAGACCTGGACGGTCAGTCCCAGGTGGATCTGGCCATGCAGTCCAGCGGTTGGGAGCTGGAGAAATCCGAAGTCGAGATGCTGCTGGAACTGGCGCGGGAAACCGAAGTCGCAGGCACCGATGCCAAAGCCGAGGCGCTGCTGGAGCTGATCTACAAGCTGCAGCAGGAGGAAGGCGACCCGGCGCTGAAGGTGCTGATCTTCACCGAGTTCGTGCCCACCCAAGCGATGCTGGCCGACTACCTGGAGAGCCGTGGCTTCTCGGTAACGACGCTCAACGGCAGCATGGATCTGGAAGCCCGCACGCGAGCCCAGCAGGTGTTCTCCAAAGATGTGCGCGTGCTGATTTCGACCGATGCCGGTGGTGAAGGCCTGAACCTGCAGTTCTGCCATGTCATCGTCAACTTCGACATGCCGTGGAACCCGATGCGGATCGAGCAGCGCATTGGCCGGGTAGACCGTATCGGACAGAAGCATGTGGTGCGTGCGATCAACTTCGTGCTTGAAGACACCGTCGAACATCGCGTGCGCCAGGTGCTGGAAGAAAAGCTCGAGGTCATCGCGCAAGAGTTCGGCGTAGACAAGGCGGCCGACGTTATGGACTCGGTCGAGGCCGATCCGATCTTCGACGAACTGTTCGTGCATGGCCTGCAGAACCCGGACGCCATTGAGCAGGAGTGCGATGCCGTGGTGTCGCAACTGCGCTCCACGCTGGCGGAGTCAAAGAAGAATAGCGACCTGCTCACCACAGAGCACGATCTGGATGCCGACGATGCCCGCAAGTGGCGCGACCACCCGGCGCAGTTCTGGCTGGAGCGCGCCATCACCAGCGGGTTGGCTGCGCGCGGCGGCTCGGCAGCAAAGGTTGGCAAGGCGTGGCGCGTAAAGTGGGCGGACGGCAGCGAATCGGCACAGGCTTGTTTTGACGCCCGCACGGCGGATGAGAACCCGGAGTTGGAATGGGTCACGATGGAAGACCCACGCGCCCGTGCTGTGATCAGTGAGCTGCCACGCTTTGTGGCCGGCCAGCCGCTACCGGTGATCCGCGTGACCGGCTTGCCGGATTCGGTACGCGGCATCTGGTCGTTGTGGGAGATCAGTCTGGCCGCTGAAGGCTTGAGCCGGAAGCGCTTCCTGCCGGTGTTCATCAACGAGGAAGGCCGGCCCTTCGTGCCGACCGCCAAGCGCGTCTGGGATCTGCTGCTCACTGAGACCGTAGACGTGCATGCCGTGACGGGTGCCGAGGAGTCGGTGAGGTGGTTCGAGGCATCGCATTCTGCTGCCAGCACCCAGGGTGAACGGATCTTTACCGAGCTGCTGACCGAACACCGCGCCCGGCTGAAGGAAGAACGCGAACGTGCGGTGTATGCGTTCGAGGCACGAGGCCAGGCCATTGGACGAATTGGCTTACCCGCTGTGCGTGAGCACCGGCGCAAGCGGCTGCAACAAGAACACGATGCACGCATGGCCGCCTTGGACGACATGGAGGCTAGCGTGCCGGATTTGAATGCCGTGATGATGGTGCGCGTCTCCGGCGATGTGATGTCGGGAGGACAGGAGGGATGAGCCAGTGGTCAGAACGAATTCTCAGCCACTTCACGGCCGATCTCACCCGGCTCTGGGTGGCGTGCGACCCTGATGATGTGTTGCTCGACGAGAAGCTGTTGACCGAGCTGCGCGGTCGCGGCTTCGAGCTGATGCTGTACGAGGACCCATTTGCCTTCCGCGCGGAATATGAGGAGCGTTACCGCGCCGCATGGGATCGCGGTGAGGCGGGGCCAGCGCCCTCGCTGGTTCTGCATCTGCGCAGCGCCGATGCGAATGTCTTGCCGTGGGACATCGTGCATCACGGTCGTGTGGTTCGATTGAGCCTTGCGGAGCTTTTCCCCAGGCTGGCTTACAGCGCGGTGCAGCAAGTCGAGCCGGAGCACTTTGCCGGGCTGTTTCATGCCCATCAGACTGAGCTGCAGTCGGCCAGGGGCGAGAACGAGTCTAAGGACTTCATCCTCGAACACGTCTACCAACTGGCGCCGAGATCCATTCGCAACCCAGTGGACTTCTGGCGCGAGCTGCTGCGGATGCACTTTGCCAACCGCTCGTTGCCACCCCTGTTCGCCCAGCACGCGGCAGGCATCATTCAGGGCAAGGGGCTGTTCACGGATCTGCCCGTCGCCACGTGGCTGGCATCCAAGAGCGCGCTGCTGCGCGTGGTGCAGGATGCGTGGTACCGCTATCTGAAGACCCAGGGGCTGGACGGAACCCGCACTGGCGAACCGCCACCACCAGACTACGTCGCCAAGATCGAGATTCCGTTCGATCACTCCGATGTGCAGGTGCTGGTCGATTCCATGTTCCTCGACGGCAGCTTGCATCCGTTGGCGGTGCACAGCGTTCCGGCGGGGATGCCGAGTTGGATCAAGGCCGGGATCGTCCAGGACCCGGCGGCACTGCAGGCATTGGTGCTCAAAGGCATCGATGGCCTGATCGAGACGACCCCAACAGCGGCCTCTTCGCACAAGGACTGGAGTGAGTTCGCCAAACGCTACGGTGAGATTCTGGCCCGCACGCATGGTCTGCCAGGGACGGAAGGCAGCGAACACCTGCCGGTGATTCGAGAGCGGATCAAGACCTTGCAGGCCCAATCAGACGAGGGTCTGCGAGCTTGGGTCGCAGCCAAGCATTACGCCGACCTGATCCTGCAGCCGGTGACCAAAGGCCCGGTGATGGTGCACCACGTGCCACGTTTCTTGCGCCATCGTCGTTCCGCAGGGGAAACCAAAGTCGCTCTGCTGGTCTTCGACGGGCTGGCCTTCGACCAGTGGGTGCAGATCCGCGAGCGCCTGATCGCCACCACGAAACGTTTCGCGTTCGACGAGGGAACCGCGTTCGCATGGCTGCCGACCGTGACATCGGTGTCGCGTCAGGCGCTGTTCTCGGGTCTGAAGCCGCGTGAGTTCGACGACTCCATCGACCGAACGGACAAGGAGGAATCCTTGTGGAAGACGTTCTGGCAGAACGAAGGCGTCAACGCGAATGAGGTGATGTATCGACGTGCGCTGCGCCAGACCCATCAGCTCGACGCACTGGAAGCGGATTTGATCGACCGGCGCCCGAAGGTGGTGGGCCTGGTCATTGATGAGGTGGACGATCGGCTCCACAAGGAGCGGTCCAAGAAGGACGTGGCGATGTGGATCGGCAACTGGCTGACGACCGGTTTCGTCGACCGGTTGTTCTCGCTGCTGCTGGACAAGGGATACCACATCTATCTCACGGCGGACCACGGCAACGTGGAGTCCACCGGCGTCGGCAGGCCCAGCCAGGGCGTGATTGCCGAGACGCGCGGAGAGCGTGTTCGGGTCTACCGGAGTGAGCCATTGCTGGCCGATTCCGCTGCGGCCTATCCCACCACAGTCAGGTTGGACATCGCTGGACTACCCGCGAACTTCATGCCCCTATTCGCAGGCGGACGAAGCGCCTTTGTGCCGGAGGGCGAGCAGGTGGTGGTCCACGGCGGGGTGTCGGTCGAAGAGTTGATCGTGCCCTTTGTGAAAGTCAGTTATGTGATTGGTACCGAATGAATTCATCAGCCCCAAAAATAGGCTTTGATCGGTTCATTCAGCTTGATTGGGCGGCTGCGGCACTGAATATTCGTGCGGGCGTGGCTGGGCTAGATGATCTGAATGCACTGCTCGATGCAGCCGAGCTTGGCGTGGAAGCCAAGAAGAAAACACGCACCGTACTTAACCGGCTGTGGCTGGAGCCACGTGCCGAACTGGTCGATTACGCGGATCGCGGCGTGGCCATCCACAAGACGCAGCCGAACATACCGGTCGCGGCGCTGTGCTGGGGCATGTCTGTGGCGACGTACCCGTTCTTTGGCAAGGTGGCCGAGCTGGTGGGCCGCCTGTCCGCCATTCAGGGCGACTGCGCGTCAGCCGAAGTTCATCGTCGCATGAGCGAAACCTACGGAGAGCGCGAAGGCACCCGGCGCATGACCAACATGGTCATCCAGAGCCAGGCGAGCTGGGGCGCCGTGGAGCGGGTCGAGAAAGGCAAGCGCGTTATCCGACTGGCAGCAACGGCCATCGACAACGATGCGCTCACTGCTTGGCTGATCGAAGCTGCTGTCCGATACGCCGGCAAGCCCGTCTCCGTCCCGAGTCTGCAGTCGCTGCCCGTGCTGTTCCCGTTCAACTTGACGCGGCCCCTGGCCTACGTGGTGTCGAACAGCCCGAGCCTCGACCTCCGGTCGGAAGGCCCGAGTAACCAGTTCGTCGCTTTGCGCTCCGCGATTTGAAGAAGAAGGAAGAATATGGCCCGCATCGAAAACCACAAGTACAGCATCGAGGAGGCATTCAGGGAGTGCTTCTATATCGTCCCGGACTACCAGCGTGAGTATGTCTGGACGGACAAGGAAGTGCATCAGTTGCTGGAGGACATCGGCGAGCAGATCGATGCGGGCACGACGCGGGAATACTTCATCGGCACCGTTCTGGTGTCGCCAACCGAGCAGAAGAACCATTACGAGGTCATTGACGGCCAGCAGCGCTTGACCACGTTCTTCCTGCTGCTTTGCGCGCTCAAGCATCTGTTCCAGGGCGAGCCACAGCGCCAGATGATTTCCGGGCTGATCTCGACCAGCTATGTGGACAGCGACGGCGAGGTGCGCACCACACTGAAGCTGGAACCGCGTTACGAGAGCGCAGGCGAAGTGATGGCCAAACTGGTAGAGCTGGATGCCGAGCCACAGACCGTGCGCGCTGGCATCCAGTCTGCTGGCATCACGAGCTTCGGGTCGCTAGAGAACTTGGTCAATGCTTACAGCACGCTGTACCGCTATCTGAAGGACAACTACGACGACACGGCCAAGCTGAAGAAGTATTGGGGCTATCTGGCCAACAACGTGGTGTTCATCCAGATCTCGACCGACGTCAGCAGCGCGCTGAAGATTTTCGAGACCATCAACGAGCGCGGCGTCGGTCTGAACCCGATGGACTTGCTCAAGAACCTGTTGTTCACGCAGGTCAAGCAGACCCAGTTCACTCAGCTCAAGGACGAGTGGAAGAAGATCACCAAGCCGCTGGAGAAGGAGAAGGAAAAGCCGCTGCGCTTCTTGCGCTACTTCCTGATGGCCAACTACGTCATCAAGAACGAGCGCGGTGATGCGGTGGTGCGCGAGGACGAGATCTACGACTGGTTCATCGCCAAGGACAACGCGGCGCTCTGCGATTACGCAGGAAAACCTTTCGAGTTCGTCCGCAAGGTGATTCGCAACGTCGAGCACTACTTGGCCTTCGCCAACGGGCTGGGTAACGACGGCAAACCTAGCCTGGCGATGGACAGCCTTAAGCGACTGGCCGGTGGGGCGTTCAGTCTGCACTACGTCTTGTTGCTGGCAGCAGCGAATTTCCCCAAGCCGCTGTTCGATCACTTCGTCGCGCAGCTGGAGAGCTTCCTCTTCTACTACATCTTCACCAAGACGCCGACCAAGGATCTGGAACGCAGTTTCTCGCAATGGGCTGATGAACTGCGCGCAATTGCCGAGGCCGGTGATCCCGTGAAGCAGAAGGTGCAGCTCAACTCCTTCGTTGCCGATCGCTTCGAGAAGAACATGGCGAGTAAGTCGCAGGAGCTCGCCGACGCCCTCAAGCGTTTCACGCTGTACTCGATGCAGCAGTACCGCACGCGCTACCTGCTGGCGAGGCTGACGCAGCACGTCGAAATGGCTTTCAGCGGGCTGAAGGCGCCGGGCAGCCTGGAGCCTTTCACCAATCTGGAAATCGAGCACATCTTGCCCAACAAGCCAGAGGACGATCTGCGCGCCAAGTGGGCCACAGAGAATCCGGGGATGGCCTACGACGATTACAAGAACCGGCTCGGCAACCTGACCTTGCTGGAGAAGCCTATCAACATCGTCGCAGGCAATGACTTCTACACGGGCAAGCAGGTCGAGTACGGCAAGAGCGGCAACTACCTGACCCGCAGTTTGGTGGCGCTGACCGACGTCGGGCAGAACACGTCCATTTCCAGGATCAACGCCAAGCTGGAGGCGTTCCCTGCGTGGAATGCCACGTCTATCGAGAAGCGCCACGCGCTGCTCATCGCGCTGGCGCAGGAAGTCTGGAAGACGACGCCAATTGACGTCTGATGAGGGAGCTCTATCAACATGACCAATTCATCAGCACCTGCGCCGATGTGCGATGACTGCAAGGCCTTGATTGGCGCGTCGCGAAGCACCAAGCCTCATGAAAATCTCGAATACAAGAACGGCAGACAGGTCTCGTCGATGATGGGCGCTGCCGACGAGGCGTACTACCGCTGCAAGGTGTGCGGCCACGAATGGCTGCATGAGACCGGATCGTGTGGCATGGGATGGGTTGCATAGCGGTGGCGACTCTCGTGACGAGATCAACCCACGATGACGACCCGCAAAGATGATGGATCGAATCTACATCGACACTTGGGCAAACATCAGCACTGAAGGTTGGAGTTCCCTCCTTCTTGGCAACGGCGCGAGCATTGCCATCCACAAGGAGTTTGCATACCCAACACTTCATGGCGTTGCTGATGCAAAAGGACTGCTCGCGACCACAGCGCCAATATTCGCCAAACTCGGGACGACCGACTTCGAGCATGTTCTGCTCGCGTGCTGGTATGCCGAGCACGTCAACGGGGCATTGGGGGCACCGTCGGCCGCCATCTCCGCAGCCTATGAGGAGGTTCGCACAGCGCTAATCGAGGCCGTGCACAGCGTGCATCCGGTGCATGCCGATGTTGCCACCGACTTACAGCGGGTCGGTGCGTTTGCGAGCGCGTTTCCCACGGTCGTCAGCCTGAACTACGACCTCACCTTGTACTGGGCCATGCTGCTGTTCAACGCGGCGAATGGGAGTTGGTTCAAGGACGCATTCCACGACGGGGAGTTTCAGACGGATTGGGAATATCTGCGGCGACCCTATGGGCACGCTGCAGGAGCAACATTGGTTTTCTACCCTCACGGTAGTCTTGCGGTTGCTCGTGACTACCTTGGTGATGAGACAAAGCTCGCTGTAGGCGCGGGAGCAGCAGGTGACTTGCTTGGCACCATAACCCGGAGGTGGGCGTCCGGGCACTATGTGCCCGTGTTTGTTAGCGAGGGAACCAGTCATCAGAAGGTCGCTGCGATTCGCCGAAGTCACTACCTGACGAACGTATATGAAGAGGTGCTGCCCGCCCTTGGAGAGAGCCTGGTCGTATATGGCTGGAGCTTTGACGAGCGAGACCAACACGTGCTCGATGCCATCGCATCGAGTACGCCAAAGCGAATGGCCGTCTCGGTTTTCACTGGTCAGCCAGATGGAGATCAGCAGGCGTTCTGCCATCAAGTGCTTAAGGCTGCTGGCCGGTCCTTGCCTGACACAAAAGTGATGTTCTTCGATTCGCGAAGCCCTGGATGCTGGAACAATCCATGATGCGGTGCTGAACCCTACTGCTCGCTGGCAACCTTCATCTCCCTGACCCACGTTTGCAACGCCCTTAGCTGCTCGGCGTTCTCGTGGCAGGTCTGGTAGTTGGCGGCAACGGTTCCGGCGACGGCAGAGAGCGCAATGCCTGCGGCGGTCGCATCAACATCTCGGGCGGGTTCGGGCAATTCACCTGCGGCGGCAGCGTCATGCAGCCGCACAAAGCCACGGTTGATAGTGCAAGCAGCATCAGCTTGAACGGGCACATAGACGGGAACCTCCTTGATGATGGTGTCGCCCTTCTCGCGGACGATGCGGACGCGATCGACGTACTGCGTAACGACCTTGACGGTGGCTTGCGCCTGCCGCTCGCGGACGGCGGCGGCTTGCAGGGTTTGTTGCTGGATGGCGGCATCCCATTGCGCTTGAACGTGGCTCGCACCCTTGATCCAGCCGAAGCCGACCAGGGCGACGCTGAGCGCCGCGAGGGCCAGCAGCCGGTACGGCCACGGAATCACGCTCACGACGCCTCCCCGATGCACTGCCGGTATTCGGCTTCTCGCCGAGTAGCCAGCCCGCCGCACAGCCGCGCGTTGGTAGGCTGCGCACAGTCCTTGCCTTGGAAGAAGCGCCAGCGCAGCAGCTCGGCACAGGCTCCCGCGTAGTCCTCGGAGTTGAGTTTCCTGACCAGCGTGGACTGGCAGAATGCGCGGCTGCCGACGTTGTAGGAGAAGCTCACCAGCGCGTCGTACTCGTGCTGGGCCAGCGGCACGGTTACGCATTGTTTGAGCGCACCCTCAAACTGCTGCACATCGGTGAGCGCCCGAGCCAGCGCCTTAGGCGGCGTGGTGGTGTCGCCGATCTTCACACCGGTGGTGGTGCCGAACCCGATGGTCGGCACATCCCCCTTGACCGGAATCACTGCGCGGTCGGTGTAGCCCTCGTGCAGCACGATGCCGACCAGAGCGGCGGCGGACAAGGTCAACGCAGCCACAGTTTTTCGTTGCGGTGGCCGGATCATTGGTGCATCTCCGGCTGCGCCACGATGCGCGCAACGGTAGCGCCGATGCTGGCGGCAAAGGCCAGCAGCACGAAGGCGCCGCGAGGCAGCACGTCCCCGAACAGCGGCACCACCACTTCCGCCGCCGTGAAGGCAGCGGCCAGCAGCGAGAAGCGGATGCTCCAGGCACGTCGCAACACGCGCCGCCAGTCGTCCAGCAGGCAAAGCTTCGGCTTGGCGTTCATTGAACGCCTCCCATCAGCTTCAACTTGATGGCGGCACCGACCAGCAGTGCGGCCAGGATGCCGGTGGTCACGACCTTGATGGTGGTCTGCCACGCCGTGCGGCGGGCATCGCGCCACGCTTCCAGCAGATCGCGCAGTTCGCGAATGTCCTTCGCGGCACTGCCGTTCTCCAGCCCGAGATGGGCGAGGCAACGCTCGGCTCCGCGTTCCGCAGCGCGGTCGAGCAGTTCGTCGAAGTCCTCGCGTCGCAGCAGGAGCATGTTCTCGACGAGCGCAGGCTGTTGTTCGGGTTCGGTCATAGCAGTCTCCAGAAATGCGAAACCCGCCTCGTGGGCGGGTTTCTGGTGGGTACGAAGATGGGAAATCAGATGGCGATGCCGGCGCTCCAGCCGGTGGACTTGTAGGCTGAGAGCTTGGCCTCGTCCTCGATGTAGCAAAGCCAGCCGATCTTGGGCGGGTGGTACTCCCAGGCATCGGCAATGCGCACCGCGATCTGGTTGGTTTTGCCTGCCCACACGCCCGTGGCAGCGGCAGGAATGAGGTAGCGGTCGCCGTTGGCGGGGCTGGCCGGTGGCGTGGTCAGGTCGCGGTCTTTCACGGATAGGCCAACCACAGCGCCGAGGCGCTTGAGGTTGGCGTCCATGCCTGTGTCCCAGCCGCTCTCGCCGAGCGTCCAGCCGTAGTTGAGCCCAAGGTTCGGGTCGGTCGATGACATGGTCTATCTCCAGAGGTTTGATGCTTGGCGAATGCGCCGGACTGCTTCCGGATCGCCGGTGCGATGGCTTTGCTGCGGGTGCTGTCGCCAATGCCGCCCGACGATGGGCAGGTACAGCACGCCGCCGCGCTTGGCTACGAGCAGGGTCAGCAGCCAGTCGGCGAAGTTGTTGAGGTCGGTAGTTTCCTTGAGCACGGCTTCGACGACGGATCGACGCATCACGATCAGGCCGTGCACGTGGCTGGCGCTGTTGGCGTGTTGCCAACGGCTGTAGGCCAGACGCCGCACGGCGATGTCCTGGCCCTTTTCGTCGGTCAGTGCTTCGTCGGTGTAGGCCATCACGGCCTGCGGGCAGGCATCCAGCGCATCGGCCAGTTGTGTGAAGGCACTGGCTTCGTACAAATCGTCGGGATCGACAAAGGACACCAGCGGCAGCGTGCCTTGTGCGTAGCCTGCCGCGCGTGCCTCACCAATACGGCCCGGAATGCCGGACAAAACGTGCAACTGGATCGGTGCGTCCTCGAGGCTGGCGATGCAGGTCTCCCGCCATTCGGCAGGCTCGTTCAGGGTGAGCAGATGAACATCAATGCGTGCTTCCATCACACACCTCCCCAATACTGCCCCCAGCGCATGCCGTAGCCCGCGCGATCCATGATCCGCACCTGCGGCTGCCAGCTACTCAAACCATCGCGCTCGGCACTGATCTCGACCGTAATGCGGTCGCCCTGCGCACCTGCATCCAGCGCGGCCACTGCTGCGGTCCAGATGTAGGTAGTGCCGAGCAGCCCCGTTTCCGTGTGCGCCAGCACGTTGTTGCGATTGCGGATGCGCAGCGTGTAGGTCACACCCAGTTCCGGCCCGATATCGCCCTCGTCTTGTTGCACGAGGTAGGCGGTCTGCTGCGTGCGGTCGCGATGCGCCCATCCGACGGTGAGATCACCGGCCACCACGGCAGGCTCGGTCTGTCCATTGAAACGGATGCGACCGGGTGGATACGGCAAGGACTGCCGACCGGTCAGCGCCATCGGCTGCCCGTTGGCGGCCAGCACAGGATCTCCCTGATCAGTCGACGTGCGAGGAATCGCGCCCACGAACACCGACTCGCCCGGGGCCCGCTCCGCACCTTCGGATGCCAGCCAATCGCCAACACCGATCAGCCGAGTCCCCAAGGCATGTGCTTGGGGTGTGGTGTCGAGCACGCCGCGTGTGAGATCGATGGTCGCGTTGGCAGCATCGAAGGCCAGGACGGCAACGGCCTCGGCAATCTCCCCACTGGCATCCACCAGATAGGCGTAGTCGCCCACGGCCAGTCTCTCCGGCTGGCTGATAGCGGTTATGGGCACGCCGATGGCATCGGCCTCGCTGGCAGGCAAGGTCGCATCGAGCGTGAGCAGTGGCGCATAGTCCTCACCCACGACGGCTGCGAGGTCGCCGCCGGATGCGCCGGTGGCCAGTTGCCAGTTCAACTGCCCGGTCCCACCGGCGGCGGCCAGCGCACCGAGATAGGTGTCCGTGTCGGTCAGGTAGGCCAGATCTGCGCGCGACAAGCGCCGGGCCAGTTCCCAATACGGCACCTCGACGGCCAGTACCAAGGCTGGTGGCAAAGGTTCGATGGTCGGCTCTTCGACGTGCGGCGGCGGGGGCGACAGCACGGTGTTGCTCATGCCGAACACATCTTCCATGGCTTCGATGCGCCACTCGGCCGCTCCCAAAGTGCCGGTGTCGATGCCGGTGACGCGCACCACCATCTGATCCACACCCAAGCGCGGCCAGTTCAGCAGGAACACATCACCCGGTAGCGGCGCACGTTCCAGCGTGTCGCGTGCCACCTTCAGACTCATCCGGGCCAGGGGCGAACCCAAGGCGCGCAAGTCACGCAATGCCAGCCGCGCGGCCAGTGGCCCGTAGTTAACGCCCGGGTAGTCGCGGCGTTGATTGATCACGCCGCCTTGCAACTGGATGGCGGCCAGGTTCTCGACCGTAACGGCAGCATCACCGCCGGTCTGCCAGTCGGTGTAGACCACGGTCAGTTCATTGGGCAGCTCGCCCCACTGGGCACGTTCGAAGCGTTCCAGCCGCACGATTTCGTCAGGCCCCAACTGCGGTAGGCTGTCGATCCAATAGTCGTCGCGCAGCAGCTTGAGCTCAAACGTGCCTTGCTCCGGGTCGGTGTAGAGGATGCCGCCAATGTGGTCGATGACCTGGCCGATGAAACTCTCGATGGGCTGCTGGCGCGTCCAGATCAGATTGAGACCAAAGCCCTCGCTCGACAGGGCCCACGCCGCATTCCAGAAACTCCAGCCGATGGTGCTCTGCGGATAGCCCATGCCCCAGTGCGGATCGGTGAGGCACTGCACCAGGATGTGCGCCGGGTTCATGCCGACGCTGATTTCCCGGCCTTCGTCCTCATCCCAGGTGCGGACTTCGGCATTCCATTCCATCCACGGCGCATCGAACCAACCCGCCGTGAAGCGCCGGACGCGCACTGCCCACGGTTTGATGTAGGGGTTGTTGGCCGCGAACAGGATCTTTCGTGCCACCAAGGACAGCACGCCCCGGAATGCTGGAATGGAACTGCCGAGGCGACTCATCAGGTAGTCGTTGCGTCCTTGTCCGGCATGACCAGAAAGCACATCGATGGTGCCGACCACGCCGCCTTCGCGCTCGTCGCCGCCAAACAGGGTTGGCTTGTTGATGCTCAGGCTGGTCAGCCCGTGGCCGGTGGACAGCGGCGCACGGTCGGCATCACCCCACGCGGTACGTTCGCCCATTTGGATTTCCTGCACGGCATCGACGGGCCCCTGGCACAAGGCCAGATGCAGACCCATCCGGTAGCGATAACCGACGGTTTGCTTCTTGCTGCTGCCACCCATCAGCTTTGCTCCCGCTGGCAGGATTGATTGCGGGCGTGCTCGACCACACGCTGCGCCATTGCATCGCCAGTGGCCAGCAAGGTTTCGGCATCACAGCCATCGCGCAGGAAGGCGCGGAAATCCAGATCGTGACGCGCAAACCAAGTGCGCGTGCCGTTCACGCACAGGCCCACGGCGCGCACATGATCGATGGTGATGACGGTCTGCGTGGTCATTTCTTGCCGCCTTTCTTCTTGATCGGGTCGGCTTCCAGATCGCCGTACCAGACGACGTTGGAGCCACGCAGTAGCACGGTGCCGAACACGACGGGAATCGGTCGGCCTTCTTCTGCGGTGGGGGCATCGACGTCAGACAGGGACGCCGGTTTGGGTTCGGGCGGTTTCGGCGCGAGCGCGACCGAAACCAGCGCCGCCACCACGATGACGACGAGGTACCACATGGCAATTCCTTAGAAGGATTCAGAACACGCCCGTCGAGAACGGGTTTTTGCTCGGGATGGCGGGAAAGCCGCCGTAGTTGTCGAGGTTGCCGAAGCGCGACTCGCACGTGGCCGTGCTGTGATCGCAGCCGACCGTCAGCAGCACCTCGGCACCGACTTCAATGGCGACCGGATAGAGCAACTCGACGCCGCCACCGTAGTCATTGACGATCATGTGGCGCGCACCTTCCGGGGTTTGCAGCCAGCCACCGGCCAAGCCACCACTGACGCTGCCGGGCGTGCCACCATCAAGATCGACGTTGCGACCATTGCTGTTGCTCACCAAGGCGCTGGCAGAAATCGGTGAGGCACCACAGGCAGCCGAATACAGCACGTGGGAACACTTGCGGCTGTAGAGCCGCCGCAAACCGATGCGCTTGAGACTGACTTGCGCTGACTCGCAGCGAACGCGAGCGACATCGTCAGCCACTTCGACGCCCAGCACCCGACCCATCCAGCGCGTGCCGGAGATCCACCAGTAGTCGCCCCAGGTGTCGCGCCGTCCGATGCGCAGGGTGATCGAGGTGGTGTCGCCGGTCAGCGAATTTGCGAGCAGATGGCGAACGAGATCGCAGTTCGGCGGCAGTTTCAGATCCAAGCCAGCCTTCGCAGCTTCAGCACCCAGCGCCAGTTCGTTGCGTTCCAAGGCCAGGCTCTTGTAGAGGTTGCCATCCAGATCAACGTCGAATTCGTGCGGCGTCAGATAGAACTGCGCGCTGTTGCTGGCGAATGCGTATAGCTCGACTTCCAGTAATGGGTTCTGGCTCATCGTGCTTACTCTCCCTCGTAGGTTTGACGGTCATTGCCGCGTGGTTCGGGCAACTGACGCGCTGTCAGGGTGATCTCCAGCAGCGTCGGGCTGTGCCAGTACAGATCTACGGCGTCGTGGTCGAGGCGGCAGCGCACGAGGCGAATGACGCGGCTGCCTGCGGGCACCCAGTCGTCAAGACCCGAGCGCAGCACCAGCACACCACCTTGATCCAGATGGCAGGTCGCAGTCAGGGCGTTCTGCCGATAGCCGTCTGGATGCACGATCAAGCAAGCGGCGGGGCGATGCCAAAAATCCGAAATTCGCGCGGAGATGTCTTTGCCATCCACGCGCAGGAAGCCATCCTCGGGATCGGCTTCGACGGTCACCCACAGGATCGGGGCCAAGCCATCGGGCATCCAGAAGGCTTCCAGACGGCCTTGGGTGCGCCACAACCGCGCCCGCCAGATCTCGATTTCATCGAGTGAGCTGGCCAGATAGCGCCGCTGCAAAGTCGTCATCGCCCAGGGATCGTCCCGGCGCACCCACGGATCTGCAGGCGAGAAGTCTTGGCGGGTGATCGTGGCTTGCGCGGCGGACGTTGGATCGTCACGCCAGTTGCCATCGGGCCAGACCGGAATCTCGTCGAGCCACGGGTCGTCGAGCACGTCCAAGTCCGGCGTTTGCGCGGGCGTGACAGTCGTGGTGACGCTGCCGCCGACCATCCCCGGCACCCACTGGGTCAAGTCCGCCGGATCGACAGCGCGTCCCCACACCAAGGGCATCACGCTGCTACCGGCTCCGGCAGCACGCGCCAAGGGTTCGGCCAGCCACAGCAGATCGGTTTCCACGTCGCTGAGTTGGGCGACTTGCCAGCCCTCGGGCGCAATGATCAGCACCCAGCGTTCGTCGCTGTCCCAGCCCTGCACGCCGTCATAGGTCAGACGCAGCGCGGCAGCCGGTGGGCCAAAGCGCCGCCAGTCCGCATCCGACACCTCAAGCGCCAGCGCGCCACACTCAGCTGATTGTGTGAGGTGAACGGCATACTGCGGCAGCGGCCACAGCGCCATTTGACCGAGATGATCGGCCAGCCAGTCGGCCACCAGGGCATCGGTCTGCCGGGCGTTGCCGACCTTGTAGGTCAGTGAGCGCCGAGGAATGCGGCGGCGTGCCTGACGGGATTCGTTGCCACTGGCCAGCCGTGTGACGCTGGTCTGCCACTCCAGCCGTTCCACAAGGGGCTCCATCCAATCATGACGGAAGGAAAACACGCCGCGTTGAGCATCCGGCCAAGGCTGGTCGCCGAAGGCATCCATAGCGGTGGCGACGACGGCGCTTGAGGCCGTATCCCGGCGCAACACTTCGACCAGAAAGATCGGTGCATCGATGGGTGGCCAGGGGCCCGTCAAGGATTCCGCCAGCAGGCTGGCCGCCAGATTGGGCGGCAGCGGAGCGACAGCTGTTTCCGGCGTGAAGCTGGCTGCGCTCGCCCCGAAGGTGGCGCGCGAGAGCACTTCACTCTGGAAGGCGGGCAGTTCGCTTCCCGGCGTCGGTTTGCTGGAAACCTCCGCGATGTCTTGAACGACGACGCGATCCCCAGACATAACTTAGGCCGACTCCACGCCGAACTCAGCGGCATTGAACGCGGCCTCCGTCCACTGCACGTTACCGTTCGGGTTGCGCTCGAACAGCGTGCTCTGCCAGGCCAGTTGCTCCTGCAGGATGATGTCGGTGCTGACGGCGCTCTGCGCACCACTGACCACAAGGCCTTTGACCTTGCCCAGACCGGCGTCGGTCTTGCGGGCCAGCATGGTCAGTTGCACGCCGTAGATGGCGGGCGTGGCCATCACCGGCAGCGGCTCGACATTGAAGCACTGGCGCAACCCCACGTTCGGCGCATTGATCGCCGTAGCTTCGTCCTCGTCGCTCACGGCTTCCCATGCGGCAGTGCCGACCGGGCTGGCCGTCCACTGGTTCAGGCTGCCATCGGCCTGTGCCTGCAAGGCATCGACGCGCACATCACCGAGGAAGGTGTTGTTGATCGTGCCGCTGGTGTCGGCGATGTAGAAGTCGTCGACGTCGATGGTGAGTGGACAGTTCTGGCCGGGGATCGCGCCCACGAATGCCGTGAGCAGTTGGCCACCGCCTTGGATGGTGTTCTGCGCCGTCATCTGGATGGCCAGGATGCCGTTGATGCGCACTGACAGAATGCCGTTGCTGGTGCCTTGCGTGACCTGCAACTCGATGTAGTGCCAGCCGCGCGCCGGAGCGCTGGCGACTGATACAGAGATCAGCTGGTCGTAGCCGTATTGCCAGCGGTAGAGCTTGAGCCGACCGTCCTCGCCGATCTTCACCATATGTGCAACCTGCGAGTTGGCATCGCGCACGCCGAGCAGCAAGGGTTCGATGTAGGTGTTCTGGTACGGCACCACCCGAATGGCCGCCCCGACGATCAGGCTGGTCTTGGTGGCGTCCAGGTTCTTGACGTAGCCGCCCCCGGAACCTTCCGGCAAACGCAGGGCATAGGAGGACGGACGACGGCCATTGATGCGGGTGGCCTGCGGTGACAGATACGCTG
Source organism: Ectopseudomonas mendocina (assembly GCF_007049795.1). Taxonomy (GTDB): domain Bacteria; phylum Pseudomonadota; class Gammaproteobacteria; order Pseudomonadales; family Pseudomonadaceae; genus Aquipseudomonas; species Aquipseudomonas mendocina_D. The sequence continues at coordinate 57,956 of NZ_SCFY01000005.1, read as the reverse complement.
CCTTGCCGCGCGCCAGCCACGGATCGCCAAAGCTGTCCACGGCCTGTGGGTCGTAGTGATCGAAACCGTCGATGAACAGAAGTGCCATTGGATTTACCCTTGCAGCGCCGCACGGATCGCCCGTGCATTGCGCCCGATGATGTTGACGATGACTTTCTCTCCGGCAGGTGACTGCAGGTGGTCGTGGGTGACGCCCGGATCGACTGCGTTAACGATGCGCACTGCCTGATTCACCTGCGGTTGCGCGGGTGGCACTTTCACTTCCGGCACCAACCCACCCGCAGCAAAGGCCAGTTCGCCGCCTTTGAAGCGTGGGCCGACGGACAAGCCATTGAGGGAGTCGAGGAAGGCCACACCGACCTGGCGCACAGCGGCCGCACGCACCACGTACTCGCCTGCCGACAGACGTGCAGGGATCGAGTCCGACGTGGCGCTGCCCGGCCCGGAGACCAGACCGCCACCCGCGAACTTCTTGATGCCGCCCAAGAGCGCCATGACTGCGGCGACCATGGCTACCATCGCGGCCACCGCGAGTGCCGGGCCAACGTAGGGAATGGAAGCCTGCGACGCCGCAGCCCCTGCTCCCGCCTTGGCCGCATCCATCGACACCACGGCGGTGGTTTCGGTGGTCTTTTGGGCGACCTTGGCGGCGCTGGCCGCCGCATCGACGGTCTGCTCTTGCTGGATGAAACCGAGCTTGAGCGCCAGCATCCGCGCCTGCATGGCGATCCACTGCTGAAACGGCTGGATCACGATCTGCTGCAGGAAGGCGTCGGCCACCTGCTGGAAAATGCTGGCCAAGGCACTGCGCCAGGTCTGCGCGCCGGTGATCATCCCGTTGAGCGCACCACCAAAGCTCTCGCCGATGCGGTTCCACAGCGGGGCCATTTCATCGACGGTGAGCCGTGTGCGATCCAGCTCGTTGCGCCACGCCTGCACGCGAATCACCGCATCCGGGCCGATGGCCTGTGCGGCTTGCTGCATGGTCGGCAACAGGCGCTCCATCTCGGTGGCCGATTGCTGTTGCAAGGCCACGATCTGCTGGCGAGCCTGTGCCTCGGTCAGTAATCCAGCCTGCTGCTGGGTCTGGATGGCTTCCTGCGCATTGCGCAGACGCTCAGTGACCTGCCGCCATTGGGCCTCCAACGCCGCCAGATTGGCCTGCGCGGCTTTCACGTTGATCAGCCGGTCAACGAGCGACACGCCGTCGGCATCGCTTTCTGCCGCCAGTCGCGCCCGCAGATCGCGGTAGCTGCGTTCAATGGCGGCTTGCCGGTCGGCATCTGTGGCCGTTCCGGTGATCTGCGCCAGTTCCTCACGCGCCTGCGCCAAGGCATCAGCCAGTTCCCGCTCGGCTTGCGCGGCCTTGCGCGCATTGGCCTGCTCGATGTCCGTGCGCCGGTTATTGAGCGTGATGAGGTCGGCTTCCGCCTTGGCGACCTCGGCATTGGCTTTCAGTCGGTCGTTTTCCGATTTGCCAGTGGTGGCGACCTGCTGACTACGGGCCAGCTCCTGCTGCTTGCGGGCAATCTCGGCATCGACCTCGCGCTGCTCGATGGCTGTTTTCTGCGTGTAGTAGTCGCGCACCGAAACCAGACGGTCTTCGAGTGCAGCATCCAGCGCAGTTTGTTGCCGGGTCAGACCGTCTTTGAGCAGGGCGAACTCGGCGTCCAGCTGCGCTTTCATCAGCGTGGTCTGCGCGCCGGTCGTGTCCTGCGCTGGCCTGACGGCTTTGGGCTTGGTCAGGCGCTGAAGCAGTTCCGGATCGGCCTGGATCTTGGGTGCCTTGACCTCGATGGGCTTGGGGTCGAACAGGCTGTCGCGGAAGGACGCAAGTTCATCCAGCCGTTTGACCAGATTGCCCTTGAGGTCGGCAATGATGGCCTTGGCCCCTTCGGTGTTGCCCTTGAGCGCTTCCACGGCGGCGGCGACACCCGCGCCAATGGCTTCGCCCAAGGCGACGAAGGCCTTGCCGACGGTGGCAGCACCGAGGGCCAGGGTCTTGAGCACCAGCACCACGCCATCCAGGATCACGCGCAGCGTGCCGCCTTGCTTGGCCGACTCGACCATGCCACCGGCCATATCGTTCAGGGCGGGCAGCAAGGACGCGATGATCTGGTTGCCAATGCTCTGGGTGGCCAGTTTTAGCTTGTCGAGGGCATCGTTGAAGTTGCCCGCCTGCGCCGCCGTTTCGCTGCTCATCTGCACGCCGAGCGCCTGCATCTCGGCGGCGAGCTCATTGATGCCGTCGCGCCCCTGATTCAGGAACGGGATCAGTTCGGCTCCCGACTTGCCGAACAGTTGCACGGCCAGCGCGGTTTTCTCCGCGCCATCGGGCATGGCCTTGAAGCGCTCGGCCAGATCGAGCAGCACCTGATCGGTGGCCCGCAGGGTGCCGTCCTGGTTCTTGAACTCGACACCCACGGCGGAGAATCCGCGCGCGGCATCTTCAGACCCAGTCGCGGCTTCCAGCATCGTGGTGGACAGCTTGCGCAGCCCCTTCTCGAACGATTCGCCGGACACACCGGACTGCTCGGCTGCCGGTTTCCATACCGACAGGGTCTCGACGCTGACACCGACACGTTGCGACATCTCGTCCAGCGCGTCGCCAGTGTCGATGGCCGATTTCACCATCGCGGTCAGACCGGCCACGGAGACAGCCACCCCGAGGTTGGCCAGCACGCCGTTGACGCTCTTGGCGGTGTCAGTCAGGCCACCCAGGCCCCGCTTGATCGAGTCGAAGGCGGTCTTGGTCTGGTCGACGGCACTGATCAGGATTTGGGCACGGTTGCTTGCCATCAGACTTTGTCCAGTTCTTGTTGAATCGCCCGCGCCAAGGCAGGCAGTGCGCGCTGCACGCCACCCGCCAGATTCAGTCGTCGTTTGAGATCGACGCGCTTGACCAGCACGGCGATGGGAATCTCCTGACCGCGCTTGATCTGTTTCGCGCCAGTGCGACCACGCTCGGCGCGCTTGAAGCGGCCCAGCTGCCCGGCGTTCTCTTTGATGTTCTCGGCCATCAGCAACACCCGCCCGTTCTTCTCGATGAAGAAGGCATTACCCGAGCGCATCAGGCCATCGATGACCGCCTTGAATCGTTTGGGGCCGATGCGACCGGGCAGCAGCGGGATCAGTAAATTGCCGCTCACCGTGCCGCCTTTTTCATGCAGACCGAGCCAAGGAATCTTGCTGCCGACCAGCAAGGCGGGCAGCAGTTCGGGCTTCTTGTCGAACACCTTCACGCCCATCGAGGAGATGAAGCTGTTGCGCTTGACGGTGAAGGCACTGCGCATCTCAGATCGCGCCGCATCACGCACTTCACGCCCGCCCGATTGCATGCCCTTGGCGACAGCGGTGTGGATGGAGCGACGCCGCTCGGTGCTCCACGCCGCCAAGTGGCGCGGGTCCAGCAAGCCGGTGGTGGTGAGCGAGAGACGCATGGGTCAGTCCTTGAGCAGATCGCGTTGCAGCTGTTCGATGCCACGCTTCTCGCCCTGGGCTGCCACCGCATGAATGCCGAGCAGTTGGGCAAGTTGCTGCCGTTCGATCTGGCCGTCGGCATCCAGAAAGGCTTGCGCTTGGGTGAGTGTGTAGGCCATCACGTCGCCAAGGCGGTGCCCGGCGCGAATCAAGCGGGCGATGGCAGCGTCCCAGCCGAGTTCGTCAGTGAGCGCAGCGTCGGCTCGAGTCGCTGGGCCGCGCCCTGGATGCTCGGCACGACGTGCGCCACGAAAAAATCCGCGTTGACCTCGAACACGGCGGCGGCCAGTTGCACGGCGTCCGCAAGCTGAAGGTCGTTGATCCACGCGCGTTCGCGTCGGGTGGTGATCGCCAGCAAATCCAGCACGGCATCGCCGTGCCGTCCTACAAGCGCCATCCAGTCCGGATCACTGGTGATTTCTTCGGCCAGTGGGCGCACCACGGCCAGCAGCCGTGGCAACTCACCCAGCCGGATCGGTGTCAGCTCCAGCGCCGTACCGGACAACGTCACGACCACCGGTGCAGGTGGAAATGTCTTGAAGTCATCCATCACAGCAGCACCAGACGGCCGAACTGACCGAGATCACCACCGACCGGCTTGGTCAGATCCGCCAGCACTTGACCCGACAGCTCGAACTTTAGTAGTTCGTCCGTGATGATCGAGAGCTCCTTGGCCGGGTTGATGGCCACGCGGTAGAGATCGATCACCACCTCGCGGTTGCCGTCGGCGGTGTTGAGTCCCTCGAAGCGAATCCAGCGCTCGGGCAAGGGCTGGGTGAACATCGCCGTGCTCTGCGCCGCGCCATAGGCGTAGTCGACGGTGAACGGCTCGGTGTACGGGCCGCCCGACGTGGCATCCAGCACCACCAGCGAACCGTGCTTGGCATTGACGCTGTACTGGCTGGCCGGGAGCGCCTTAGGCGTAGCATCCGAGTCCTGGATCTGCACGGCGGACACGTTCTGCATGGTCAGCGGGTACAGACTGCCCGGCGTGACCGGGTTGGGCAGCAACTCGCCCGTCACGGTACCTGGGGTGATCGTGGTCGTGGTGCCGTAGAGCGCGAGCGCCAGATTGGTGGCGATCAGTTCCTCCAGCGTGCAGGCAAATTCGCCCTTCTTGGTCTTGATGAGCTGCAGGTCGGTCAGGCGCTGGCCCGACTGCGCTTCCTGGTGCTCGATGGTGTCTACCGACAGCGACACCTTCAGCTCGGGCACGTTGCCGACGAAAGTCAGTCCGGCCGGGTTGCCGAGTTCATCACGTGCGCCGATGTAGACGCGGCCTTGTCCGGAAAAGTAAGCCATGTTCAGTCTCCTTGGGTAGCTGCAGTTGTGGAAACACCGAACGTGGCATCACGGCGGGTGGTTTTGGAATCGGTGGCAGTGGTGGCCGCTTTGGCCGTGCCTTGCGCGATCAGCCAACGGGCGCTGGCGTCATTCAGATCAAGGCGATCACCCACGGCGAGACGCTTGCCTGCGTGGGTATGGGGTTTCAGTAGTTCGATGGAGAGGGTTTGCATAAGGGGTTCATCCTGTTTGGGTGAGGTCGATGGCGTGGGTGCGGTAGCGGATTTCGTAGCGGGCGGGCAGCGCGACGGCCCCGGCATCGGCGTCGTCGAACTCCCATTCGCAGTCGATCTCGCGCACGGCGATGGCCAGCCCGCCCAGATTCGGGTCGGCGAGCATTGCCGCGTGGGCTGCGACCAGGGCCAGGTCGGCCACGTCGAAGGCATCCACGCCGCGTGCCACCACGGCGAGCCGGACGATCAACAGCCGGTCGACGAGGTGGTTGGCGTGGGCGGTGATGCTGTCGCCATCGACGAAAAGCAGCAGCGCCGGACTGGCCTCGCGAGTGACCGGCACGGCTGGCATGCGCAGCACCGGGATCGGGGCAATCGCAGATGCCAGGCGCGTGACGACCTCCCGCAAGACGCGCTCGCGGACGGAGTTCATGGCGGATTCCTCAGGGTTGGGTGAGCGAGGCGCGACGCTCGGAGCCGTCGCCGATGGCACGCACGTCGCGTACCTGATAGGTGTTGCCTGCGACCGCGACCGTGTCCCCGACTGCCAGCGTCAGCCAAGACGCCGGGTAGTCGATCTGGTAGTCCCGCGACAGCGCGAAGCCATCCAGCACGGTTTCGTCCGGAGCGCGGAAGGCGCAGTGCACCGTGTTGCCCGCCACCGTGACGACGGTGAGCAATCCGGCATTGCGTGCTGCTTCGTACAGCGTCGCGACGTCCATCAGGCAGAGGTCAGCTTGATCAGCACGCCTGGGCGGTGGCACATCGGCAGCGGGTTCGATTGCGTGTGCAGATCAGTGCCCCTGTCGAATTTGCGCGGCTCCTGCTTGGCATACAGCGGCTGACCGATGGTGTTCACGGTCTCGTTAAAGTCCGCTGGCGCGAAGTAGGTGGCGAAGGTGTCCACCGTGCCGACCGGGAAGGCATGGGCTTCACCAGCTGCGATGAACCGGCGCGACCCCAGCGTGCCGTCAGCCTGCACAAAAGACGCCTGGCCCCGGTATTCCTCGAAAGTGATGCCGCTGTAGCTGAAGCCCGAGCGCATGTCGTTGATCAGTACTGCGCCCTGTTGCCAGTTCTGGTAGGCGGTCTTGACCTCCTTGTGGGTGGTCAGCGCCCAGAAGAACTCGGTCGAGCACAACACATGCACGCCGGTCGAAAACTCGCCCGTGAGCCCATCTTCCATGAGCCCAAGCAGCTCCAGGCAGGCACTCTTGATTTGCCCGTTGTCGGCCGCCGTCGAAAACTCGAAAGACACCGATTGCGCGGTGATGTCGAACTCATCGAACAGATCGACCAGCTCGCTGCCGTCGGCATCGAGGATCTTGCCCTTGAGCGCGCCCATGCGCAGGTGCTCCAGGGTGATTGCGTGCTTGTTGCGCATGGTCTCCAGATGACGGGCCATGACACCTCCAATGGCTTCCATCTCGGTTTCGGAGCCGAAGGCGCGCAGGCCTTGCACCTCCTCGGGCAACACCACGTCGTCGTGCGGGATGTGCGGGATCACGAAGGAGCGCAGGTTGCGCTTGCCACGCTCACCGACTGTGCCAGGTGAACCGGGCGCGCGGGTGGGCAGCAGGTTCAGACGACCGGCGTACTCCTCGACGATGATCTGCCGGGTGCGCACCGGCTTGGCCGGGAACAGGTTGAGTTGCTCCAGCCGCCCGTAGCGGTTGGGCAGGAGGTTGATGGCGGCGGTCAGGCTGGCCATCGAGAAGCCGGGGTTTTCAAAGGGATTCTGCATTTGGGATCTCCAGAAATGACGAAACCCGCCAGTGGCGGGTTTTTGGGGGGAGTGAGATGGATCGTTGGGACGGGATCAGGCGCTATCGCGCACCAGCACCCCAAGGGCGGTGAGTTGGGCAACGGCAGTTGCCTTCTGTGCAACCGTCATACCGGTCGGCCAGACCAATGCGCCGCGCGCGACGATGGCGTGGCGGGCGATCAAGATCGCGTCCTCGCGGTCGATCAGCGTCGCATCGACGTCATTGCCGAGCACGCCAACAGCGGTTTCCGTGCCGTCCGTGGCGCTCGGGTCAATGGCCTTGAGCTTGGACGTGGCTGTTTCGCGGCCCACCACGGTGCCCAGCGACAGGTTCTGCGCGGCAGCGACGGTGTCCTGGTCACGCGAGTAGAGACTCGGCGCTTCGTACTTCAGCAGGTCGCCTAGATTCTTGGGTTGAGAGACAGTGGGCATGGCTTACTCCTTGGCGGTGAGTTTCTTGACGGCAGCGACCACCGGACTGTTTTCCGGGCGCTGGCTGGTTCCTGCATCGGCGGTGATGCGCGAGGCGATTTCGGGTTGATCGGCACGGGCATCCAGCAAGGCGCGGCGCACCTGCGCTTCCGAGAAGCCTGCTGCGAGGAACTCCGCTGTGCGTTGCGACTGGCCCGCGATCAGGCACATCTCTGCAATGGCCTGAGCTTGGCCGCGCCCGCTGGCGAAGGACTGCGCCAGTGCGGCTTGGGCGGCAGGCGTCGGTTGCGGATCGCTCTCAAGCTGCGGCTGGTCGCCCTGTGGGGCGGTGTCGGCCGGATCACTCGGGTTTTCGTGGTCATCTTTCGGGTCGGTCATGGTGTTCTCCAGGGTGAAATGTTTGCTTCGGGGCGGGTTTGAAATGGCTTGCGCGGGCAGGCTTCGCGGCGAGGCGCGGGCCACACCGGGCTGCGCCAGCCGCTGCTTGGCCGCTAACGCGTCGGTGAACTCGGCCATCACCGCATCAAACGGCATCACTGCGTCGGCGAGGCCTGCTGCCACCGCCTGCTCGCCATAGAACAGCCCCGCCTCGGTGGCGCGCACGGCATCCGGATCGATGCCGCGCATCTGTCCGACCTGATTCACGAAGATGTCGTAGAGGCGATCCACCTCGGTCTGCAACGCGGTGGTGGCCTGGGGGGTGAGTGGCTCGTGCGGGGAGAAGTCGTTCTTGTGGCTGCCCGCGAAGACGGCGGTGTAGTTCAGGCCGTCCTTGGCATCCTTCACCGACTGGTCGACGTGCAGCGCGATCACGCCAATCGAGCCGACACCGGCGGTCTGCGACAGCGTCAGGCGCTGGCAGGCCGCCGCGATGGCAAAAGCCGCCGAGTACGCGGCATCGTTGGCGTGCGCCCAGATCGGCTTGATGGTGCTGGCGGCGCGGATGCGCTCAGCCAGCTCGAACACGCCCGAGGCCTCACCGCCGGGCGAATCCAGATCGAGCAGGATGCCCGCCACCTGCGGGTCGGCCAATGCAGCGTCCAGGCGAGCTTCGATCTCGCCGTAGGACATCAGGCCAGAGGCCGCTTCGATACCCATCGAACGCCTGACCAGCGTGCCGACCACCGGGATGACGGCAATGCCCGCCTGACCCGATGTGGCGCTCTGGCGCGGCGTGGGCAGCGGCATGGCCATGTCCAGATCGGGCAAGCCGATGCGGGAACCCAGCACGGAAAGGATCACATCGAGTTTGGGACGCGCAATGAGGAGCGGCGTCCCGTAGAGGCGGGACGCCAGATGAATGAGTTGCATGTCAGTTGTCCTGTGGGTCTTGCGGTACGGCCACCGTGGCAGCCGCATTCATGGGAGCGCCGAATGCCGATGGTTGGGGCGCTTTGTCGTGGCGCGGGTCGGAGTCGAAGACCAGACCAAGCTCATCTGCACGCTGGTTGTCGGCGGCAATCTCGCGGTCGATGTCCTCGGCGTCGTAGCCAAAGGCCGAGATGGCTTCCGAGCGAGACAGCAACCCGGCGCGAATGGCGGTCAGCATCGCGTCGAATTCCTTCTTGGGATCGACCCACTGCCAGCCCTGCGGAATCCACTTGGCCGCAAAGTAGTCGCGCTTCTTATCGGTGAACTGCGGCAGCGCCAGCGCGCCTTCAAGCAGTGCCTGCTCCATCCAGGCACGCCAGATCGGGCGGCACAGCTGGTGGACGATCACACCGTGCTGGATGGCCTCACAGCGGCGGCGAAATTCCAGCAGCCCTGCCCGGATCGACGAGTAGTTCACTTGCGTCAGGTCGCCGGTCAGCATCTCGTAGGTGATGCCAATCGCCGCTGCCACCGCCCGGAATTGCATGCGCAGGAATTCGGCGTAGCTCGCGCCAACGTCGGCAGGCTGACTGAACTTCACGTCCTCGCCGGGCTCCAGGATCTGCATCGTGCCCGGCTCCAGCCCGGCCAATGCCGCTCCGCTGGCATCCGGCAAGCCTTCCCCCATCAGGTTGTCCTCGGGGGACAGGCGCGTGATGAAGCCCGCAAACATCGCGGCGGTTTTCTTGCGCACGAGCTCGGCGTCATCGTATTGGTCGAGTTCGTTGAGCTTGACCAGCGCCCGGGCGAGCCACGGTTCGCCCCGGATCTGTCCGGGCCGCAAGGGACGAAACAGGTGGATGATTTCGTTGGCCGGAACGCGCACCGTGTCGAGACCACCCACCACGCCACCGGTGCCTGACATCGGGGCCAGTGAGCCATCACCCGGGTGCGAGCGATACAGGTGGTAAGCCACCCGTCGTCCGAGTTTGTCGAACTCGATGCCCGCACGGATCACGTTTCCCGAAGCCAACTCCTGATTCAGCGTGGCTGGCAGGTGTTCGGGTTCAAGCAACTGCAATTGCAGGCCCACCGGCAGACCATCCTCCGGGCGGCGGTAACGCAGCCGCACCAGGCATTCCCCGCCTTCGAGCATGGCGCGACAGGCCAAAGCCTGCAGGCCGTAGAAATCAGTCAGTCCTGCGGCATCTGCCTCCTCGCACCAATCCCACCAAAGGCTATGGATGGCTTCACGCTGAGCCTGATCGGTCAACATACTCTGCGGCTTGATGCCGGTGCCGATGGCATTGGAAACGAAGGCCTCGACGCCCGCAGCTGCCCAGGCATTGCGGCGTACCAGATCGCGGCTCTTGGCACGCAATTCGTTCTGGGTGAACGCCAGCGCTGCAACCGCACCGGGATTGCCGACCTGCCACGCCAACGCGCGGCGACCGCCACCGATGCCGTCATAGAACGGCGTACCGCCAAGCAGTCTCATGCCGACGCCTTTTCGTAACCGATCACGCATTCGGTCAAACCATTGCATGTTCAGAACCCTTTGCCGGTGGTGACCCGGATCTGGCGTGGCGCACCGGGCCACAGTCCGGTATCCACGGCCTGCTCGAAGAGGTCGCGCTTGACCGCCGCAATGGCGGCCTGGAGTTCATCGACGCTGCGGTACTCGACGGTCTTGTCGCCAAAGGTCACGCGCTTTTCGCCCTTGACCAGCGCCGCTTCCAGTGCGTCGAGGTGTACTTGTGTGTAGGCCATCAGCGGTACACCGTGAGGTTGATTTCAGAGGAGTCGTCGAACGATGCGGCCGTGGTGGCGCAACTGATGTCGACGTACTGAGCGGTTTTCTGGTCGTTGGTAGATCGCACAATCGCAATGCGCTGCGTGCCGCTGTTGGTGCTGCTGCGGGCAAGCGCCGTCCAGCAGTAGTTGGAATCCGGCATGGCAGTGGCGAAGGTCACGCGGTAGCGGCCAGCCGCCGTCCTGGTCACGCTGGCCACGTTGTGCGACGAACGCACGACGATTTGGCTGCCGACGTAGCCAAAGCAGACCCACGCCCGGGCCAGACCGGGGTGCGTTGCGTCGATCTTTGTCTTGACCTCGAGTCCGACACGACTGGCCAGCGCACTGATGCGCGATGCGAGGCTCATCAGACCAGCGCGCCTTCGAACACGGCGACGAAGTCGGTATCGGTGTTGCCGACATCACTGGCAGCGACGGCACCGATGTTGCTGCGTGCCTGCAGTTGTTCGGCAACGGTCAGCGACTGCGCTGCATCGAAGCGCACGCGGTTATTGACGGCGGTGAGCAGCGCATCCAGACCACTGGTGCCGTTTTGCAGCAGTTGCTGGATTTCCACCAGCGTGTCATAGGCGGCATCGGCACCACCCAAGATCTCGGTCTTGAGCGCATCGAGCAGCGAGACGATCTTGTTGGACGAGTAGGTGGTCGTGGTCGCGACCTGCGCATCGTCGATTACTGCCGAGGACACCACGGCGGCCTTCAGTTCGTTGATGGCCGCGACCAGATTCGACTTGTCGGTGGTGGTGAGGTTGGCCAGGTTGCCTGCCTTGGCGCGGACGTCGTTGAACTCCTGCGCTACGCGGATGACCAGACTTTCGATACGGGTAGCAAGACTCATGTTTTCTCCTTGGGGTGTCAGGACAGCCAGCGGCTTTTGATCACGCGCCGACCGTTGTTGCGGTTGCCAGAAACAGCGAGGCCACCGCGTTGGGTGGCCTCGTTGATCGATTCGGTTGTTGTTTCAGGGGGTGGCGGACTGGCCACCCCAAGCTGCCGCTCCAATTCCCGCCAGTGGCGTTCCTCGAAGCGATCCAGGCCCGCCGCCGATGCGGCCGCGCGGGCGTAGACGTAGCAGTCGAGCGCCTCATTGCGCTCGCGCATCTTTTGCCACTCGCGCACCGGGAAGCCGTTGCGGTCGCGGCGGGTGATCAGTTGCTCCGCGCAGAGTTGCTGGATGAACTCGGCGTCGATCTTGGGCAGATGGACGAACCCGGCCGGGAACACCGTGGTCAATCCGTCCTCGCCAACATCTGCGCTCTTGCGCAGGTTGTTGTAAAACTCCAGCTTGGCGATGCTGACTGCCACCGTGTACACCTTGATGCCACGGCGCAGCTTCTTGCCACCCTGCGAGACATCGATGGCCGTCGGCGTGCCGATCAAGGCTGCACCGCGAGGCACACCCTTGACCGCCATCACACGCGGATCGCGGCAGGCCCGCACAAAGGCATAGGCCTCCTGCGTGGCAAACCCGGTATCCAACGCAAAGCGCACCAATGGCATCGCCGCGCCAGAGGCATGTGTCCAGGTTTCTGCCTGCATTTCGGCGAGGCGCTTCCACACCATGTCGCGGGCGGTGTCACCCATCAGCACGCGGTGCTCAACCAGCCAGGACTCCTTGCCGCGCCCGAAGGCCCAAACCGACGCCTCGATGCGATCCTTCTGCACGTCGGCCGCGCCCACCAGCAGCAGACCGCCTTGCGGCACGCTACCGACGCGGTAGTCCTCTCGGCGCTCGACCAACCGTTGCCAGTCCGGTGCTTCGCCTTCCTCGACCCAGGTTTCACCCAGTTCGGTGTTCTTGAAGGTCTTGATGGCGGCTGCTGATCCTGATTCCTTGCTGACGGCGGCTTCCCAGGCAGCGGCGACCTCCCGCCACGAACGCCAGCCCACCGGGCTGTACAGCGACGACAGGTGAAAGCCTGCCGTCTTGCCTGCGCCATCCGTGATCATCGCCCGCCACTCGCCGTGCTCCAGCATCCATGTCTTGTGGTGCTCGGCAATCGCGGTGTCACACGACTCGCAGATGTAGGCGGCGGTTTCAGGCTGGCCCTTATCCCACCGTAGTTGCTCAAAGCGCAGCCACTGCCGGTGCGAGCAATGCGGACACGGCACGAAGTAGCGACGTTGGTCGCTGGCTTCGTACTCGCGCTCGATAGCCGACGCCCCTGAGATCGTCGGCGTCGAAACGATGAAGATCTTGCGCCGAGCAAAGGTGCGTGTGCGGGCTTCGGCCAGCGAGATCGCATCACCTTCGCCCTCGACGTCCAACGGATAGCCGTCGACCTCGTCGAGGAACAGATACCGCACCGGCATCGAACGCAGGCCGACCGCGCTGTTCGCACCGGTCATCACCAGCACGCCACCCCGGAACTCCTTGGCCAGGATGGTGTTGCCGGAATCCCGGCTGCGCGCCGGTGCAATCAGTTCGGCCAGTGCGGATGACTCCTCGATCAGTGGATCGATTCGCTGCTTGGAGTTGCGCTTGGCCATCTCCACCGTCGGCCACACAGCCATCATTGGCCCGGGCGCGTGGTGGATGACATAGCCTATCCAGTTCGATCCCATCTCTGTCGCGCCAAGCTGCGCCGCCTTCATGAACACCACGCGCTCGACCGCTGAGGTCGGCGACAGGCAGTCCATGATTGCTTTCAGGTACGGCGTGCGGCTGGTGCGCCAGCGCCCCGGCTCGGCAGACGCCTTGCTGGAGAGCATCCGGTGGCGATCCGACCATTCGGACACGGTGAGCAGCGGGTCGGGCATCAGTCCTTCACGCCATGCGCGTTCGATCTCGGCAGCGCCTTCGTAGTCCATGTTCATCAATCCACCCTTGGGCGGATCTCGCCCAGTTCCTGCAGGTGCTCACGCACAGCTGCCTCCAGGGCGATGTGCATCGTGTGAGGATCGACGCCGAGCTTGGCTGCCATCTGTGCCGAGATGCGCGCGGGCCAGTTGAGCCAGGCATCGCGTTCGGAGCGCGCCAGCTTGAAAACATGGGCGATGGCCTGCGGCCGATCTACCAGCTCGCCCTTGAGGCGGGCCAGGCGCACCTTGTTGGTTTGCGCCTTGACCACTTCGTTGACCGTCCGCGCTTGCAACAAGGACGTGCCACCTGCTGGCAATGCCGCTGGCCCATCCCCCGGGGTGCCACCGGCTTCCGGTACGGCGACCTTGACCGCGCGGGTGGCCGTGCCGTTGCGCGGCGCATCGGAATTGCGTGCCCACTCCCGGTCGACGCGCTCGGCATCAATCGTTCCGTCTGCCTCCGGCGTGATCCGTCCCGCAGCGATGGCCTTGCGCACCGCCGCATCGGACACCCCTCGGTGGCGTGCGTAGGCACGAATCGAAATACCCATATTTCCCCTTCGGGGCACCTTCAATCATTTGTTCGCTCATTTGCCAAATTCGCCTGCGGATTGAGCTTGGCTTCCATCTGGAACAGCGCGTTCATACGTTCGTCATCAACACCATGAAAGGACACGGACATGAGCAAGCTCGAACAACTCCTGACCCAGATCGCGCAAAACAAGCTGGGCATCGAAACCCTGGAAACCCGCCGCTCGGACAGCCTCGATTTCCACGACGTGGCGGTCTGGTGCTTACGCGATGCGCTCGAAGCAGCCTTCAACGCCGGTGTCGAGCAGGGCCGCAAAGCCACGCAGTCGGAATAGGCCAACACCTGATTGCGAACCCTGTAAGCCAAGCAGAAAGCGCTTGGCTTCACTTGGGAACAGCGCGTTCATCACATCACCGTCCACCACATCGAAGGAGCAAGACATGACCACCACCCAATTGACCCCGGCACAGCACGCGATCCTGGCCCACGCTGTTGAGCACACCAGCGGCAAAATCGACTGGTTCCCTGACAACATCAAAGGCGGCGCGCGCAAGAAAGTGCTCGACGGCTTGTTTAACCGCGCACTGATCACCACCGACGGCACCGACTGGTTTGTCGCGGCTGAGGGCTACGACGTCCTGGGCATGCCGCGCCCCGGATTGAAAAAGAAGAACGTCGGTCAATTCGAAGCTCATCTCGACCAGATCATCGCCAACGCTGAAGGCGCGTCAGCCGACACGAGCGATCACGAACTGGAAGCCGCCGTCACCGCCGCCGAAGCAACGTGGGTTAAGCCTCGCACCCGCGACAACAGCAAGCAGGCCGAAGTGATCCGGATGCTGCAACGCCCCGAGGGCGCAACCATCGGCCAGATCTGCACCGCCACCGGCTGGCAGGCGCACACGGTGCGCGGTACCTTCGCCGGAGCCTTCAAGAAAAGGCTCGGCCTGACCATCGTCTCGGACAAGCCGCAGGGTGGCGAGCGGATCTACCGCATCGCATGAAAGAAGATGGGGAGAAGAGCCATGAATAGCTTGGCTTCTCTCCCCACCAGCGCGTTCATACATGTGTCGTGATTGACGACGCCACACCAGGAGAACCGCCATGAGCACCATGACCATCACCATCGAACGCACCCAACGTACCCTGCAGTTTGGAGGCCAGAGCCTCCAGGTCGAAGAATTGAGCGTCCGCCTGCCGTTTGCACGCAAACCTGCCGACCTCGACGAACTGGGCGGTCGCGACCAGCACAAGGTCTACGTCACCGAGACCAAGGAGCTGACCCCTGCCGAATTCGACGCCTTTGGGCGCAGCCTGCTGGTGTCACGCGACTGGCTGCGTGGCAAGGGTGGCGGCACTGGCGACGGCTACCTTTGCGTCGAGGTCACTGCTCCTGGACGACCCTGTCTTTACGTCAATCCCGAGGGCGGTGATTACGCCCGCTACGTGGCCCGTCTCGGGTGATCGAAATTGATGGAAAAAGAAGCCAGGAACACCTTGGCTTCTCAATCGAACAGCGCGTTACTACAGGTGTCGCAACGATCAAACCGAAGGAGAAAACACCATGACCACCAACCAGATACCCGGCACCCAAAACGAAGCCTGGGGTTTTTGGGGCACGATGAACGAGCACGCGGAAGCCGCATGGCCCTTGACCATGACCGCCATCTCGGACGCCACGCACCAGCCCCTCGAGTCGGTGCGAATCTTCCTCGACAGCCGCCACG
The DNA here is from genome assembly GCF_007049795.1 of Ectopseudomonas mendocina. Lineage (GTDB taxonomy): Bacteria > Pseudomonadota > Gammaproteobacteria > Pseudomonadales > Pseudomonadaceae > Aquipseudomonas > Aquipseudomonas mendocina_D. The sequence continues at coordinate 42,575 of NZ_SCFY01000005.1, read as the reverse complement.
GACGCCACTTTGCCGACGACGTCCAGAACGGTTTGTACCAAGGCCAAGCCTTGCAGGATGCGATCAACGCCGCCACCCAACGCTGGATGGGCTGGACGATTGGCCGCCAGACCAGCAAGCAGCACGGCATACCGCGCGGCCTGCCTTACCTGACAGGCTTTGTGATCCACTGCGAGATCTGCGAAGAGTTGGCAGCCTGATGAACACACCTGCCGCCGAACGGGAGCATGCGCTGCGTTGGCTGATTGCCAACCGGCGTCCCGACATCTCCATCGAGCAGGCCGTGCGCGTCATGTGCATGGCACTGCCGCGCGATCTCACCACTATGCAAATCCTGCGGCGTATCGCCGAGGAAGAAGAGGCCAAGCAGCCCGGCCAGCCATTCAACTGGCGCACACTTCCTGGTCTGCCGCCTCGCGGATAGCCGTCTGGCCGGTGAAGTCCTCCCACCGGCGCACGATCACATCCACGTACTTCGGATCGAGTTCGATCAGCCGCGCGACGCGACCTGACTTCTCCGCTGCGATCAGCGTCGTGCCAGAACCGCCGAACGGATCGAGCACCACGTTGCCAGGGCGGCTCGAATTGCGGATCGCGCGCTCGACCAACTCCACCGGCTTCATCGTCGGGTGCAAGTCGTTCTTTTGCGGCTTCTTGATCGCCCACACATCGCCCTGATCACGGTCACCACACCAGTGGCGTGTCGCCCCCTCGGGCCAGCCGTAGAGGATCGGCTCGTACTGGCGCTGGTAATCGGCACGGCCCAGCGTGAAGGTGTTCTTGGCCCAGATGATGAAGGTCGACCACTTGCCCCCGGCGGCGCGGAACGCGGCCTGCAGCACATCCAGTTCGCTCGACGACATCGCCACGTAGATCCCGCCCCGGCACTGCGCCACGGTGGGCGTCAATGCCGCCAGCAGGAAGTCGTAGAACCCGTCGCCCAAGTTGTCGTTGAGGATCGCGCGATCCTTTCCGCGCATCTTGTCCTTGGCGCTGTTGGCGTAGTTCACGTTGTACGGCGGGTCTGTGAAGACCATGTCGACCGGCTCGCCTTGCAGCAAGGCCTCGTAGCTTGCCGCCACGGTGGCATCGCCGCACAGCAGCCGGTGTGGGCCCAGCACCCAGACATCGCCCGGGCGCGAGATCGGCGTCTCTCCAACCTCCGGCACCGCATCCTCATCGGTCTGCCCCTCGTTGTCCGGCTCGTCGCCCGCGATCAGTTCCGCCAGCGCGTCGGCGTCGAAGCCGGTGATGTCGAGGTCGAAGCCGTCCAGCTGCAAGGCTTCCAGTTCGATGCGCAGCATCGCGTCGTCCCAGCCTGCGTTCTCGGCAATGCGGTTGTCCGCGATGACCAGTGCGCGGCGCTGCGTTGGCGTCAGGTGATCCAGCACGACCACCGGCACGATCTCCAGCCCGAGTTTCTGGGCGGCGGCCAAGCGTCCGTGACCAGCAACGATGATGCCGTCGCTGCCCGCCAGGATCGGATTGGTGAATCCGAACTCGGCGATGCTGGCAGCGATCTGCGCCACCTGCTCCTCGGAGTGGGTGCGCGCGTTGCGGGCGTAGGGCAGCAGCTTGGCGGTCGGCCACTGCTCGATCTTGTCGGCCAGCCAGTTCATGCCATCACCTCGATGTCAGAGGTGGTTGCGCGCTCGGCGGCGACCTGCTCGAAGGACTGACCGGTTGCGATCAAGCTGACAGGCACGCAGGGGTGGTTTTGCTGGAAGCGTTTGATGGCGACGTCCACGTACTCCGGCGCGATTTCCACGCTACGGCAGATCCGACCGATGCGCTCGGCCGCCAGCATCGTGGTGCCGCTGCCGCCGAAGGGTTCGAACACGATGTCGCCCTCGTCGCTGTAGGCCTCGATCACAAACTCCGGCAGCGCGACCGGGAACACGGCGGGGTGGTCGATGTCCTGACCGATCTTGCCCTTGTGGCGCATCACGCGGATCACGCTGTCGGGGATGCGCGTGTCCTGCGTCGGCTGGCCCTTGTGCGTCCAGCCGCCGACTTCGCCGTCCTTGCCGCGCATCGCCGTGGACGAACCATCGGCACGCAGGTGCGATTCCTGGCCCGCGTGTTTGCAGGGCACGATCTTGTTCGGCTTGCGGCTTTCGCGGTTGAAGTGGAAAACGAACTCGAAGCTCGGGGCGAAGCGTCCTGCCCAGTCGCCGGGCATTCCCGGCCCCTGATCCCAGACGTACCACGCGAAGCGCCGCCAGCCCTGCTGACGCATCCAGCCTAGCCACGCATCCCAATACGGGATCACCTCGTTGTCGCGGTGGATCAGCCCCAGGTTGACCAGCACCTGACCGTCGTCTGTCATCGGCAAGTGCGCAAAAACGCCACGCATCAGGCCGTCCCAATCGGAGATGCCGCCCGAGGTGTAATTGCGCTGGTTGCCGTAGGGTGGCGAGGTGAAACACAGGCGAGAGAGGTCACCCTGCATCAGCGCAGCAACCACGGCCCGGTCGGTGGCGTCGCCACAGATCAGGCGGTGCGCGCCGATGGCCCAGACATCGCCTTCGCGCGACACTGCGACCACTGGCGCAGCAGGCACATCGTCTGCTGCATCGGGTTCGTTGGCGTCTGCTTCATCCTGCACCACCGGTTCTGCTTCAGCGGACGTGGCATCAGCCAGCAGCGCGTCGATCTCGATGTTCTCGAAGCCGGTCAGCGACAGCTCGTAACCTGCTTCGGAAAGCTCCGCCAGCTCGAGCGCCAGCAACTCCTCGTCCCAGCCCGCGTCGAGCGCCAGCCGGTTATCAGCGATCACCAGTGCCCGCTTCTGCGCGACGGTCAGATGGGCCAGTTCGATCACCGGCACCTGATCGAGCCCGAGCTTGCGCGCAGCGGCTAAACGCCCGTGCCCGGCGATGATGCCGTTGTCACCATCGACCAGGATCGGGTTCGTCCAGCCGTACTCGACGATGCTGGCCGCGATCTTGGCGATCTGACCCTCGGCGTGCGTGCGCGGATTGCGGGCGTAGGGAATCAGCGCCTCGACCTTGCGGTACTCGACGTTGAGCGTGTTCAATGTGTGCGTCCTGAAAATGGAAAAACCCGCCGACTACAACAGTGGGCGGGTTTTTGGGGTTGGTGCGAACTGGCGGGGTGCGAACTGCGAACCGTGCGAACCTTGGTTCGCACCCTGACGCTAAAAATGCGCCGCGCTCGCGCCCCCCGCATTGCTTTCTGGCCAGGAAGGACCCGTGACAATGGGGCGTGGCCATCGCGGGCCGGAAACGACGAAGGCCACAGATCGCTCCGTGGCCTTCACGCACCCAATGCTCGCAAGATTAGCCGTAATACTAACGAAAAAACCTCAGGATGTTGCACGCCGAAAAGTCGTCAAAACCGGTAGCGTTCCGCAGGATTCCGAGTGGCTTTGCAACGGCTCGCAACTACACGCAACGTCAGTGCGAATTGGCTGTCGCTCCATGTCTCTTCGCCGCTTGCAGCTGCTCAACGACGATCGCCAGTGCCGCCTGCCAACGACGCCAGGCAGTGGTCCGGTCACAGGCAAAACGGCAACAGATATCTTTCCATGGGTAACGTTGCGCCCGCATCCATACGAGGTGCCGTTGGTCCTCCTCAAGCCACTGGACCCACCGCATGGTCTCCAACATCCGGTCGATGGCAGCAGGATCGGGAGGAAAGCGGTAGACCCGTGGCTCAGCTCCCAGGTTTTCCCACGGCATGCGTTTGATCGCCGGCCAGCAGTTGAAGTAGCCCTGTACCCGAACCGGAGGCAGGCGGTGGGCGGTTCGTGCGGCCTCGATGAACCGATCGGCCACGGTCTCGATCGTCCACTCAGCCATGTCGACGCTCCTTCGGCCCGTACAGCCGATCGCCGATCCGGCGAAGCAGTTCACGTTCGACCCAGTCGAGCCGCGTGTCGTCGGGCGAGATCACCAGGATCTGTTGGTCGCGCCAGCCCTCGCGCTTGATCTGCTCAGGATCGGGTCGCGGATCGGGCTGCAGTCGAGCCAGCGCACAGCGGTATGCGGGAGTCGGAACCTTCATCTCACACCTCCTGCGTCTCGATAGCCCAGTGCAGGAGGGCAATGGCGTCGGCTTCGTTGTCGTCGGCAGGCGCGTGGCCACGCAGACGAACGGCGCCGATCATCTGGTCCTTGCTCGCATTGCCTTTGCCGGTGGCGTGCTTCTTGATCGTGCCGACCGGAACGCCTTGGTACGGGATCTGGTGATGCTCGCACCATGCGGTGAGGTGAGCCATGAACCCGCCATAGGCGTGTGCCGCATCGACCCCGGCGTGGCGGCGGACTTCCTCGAAGTACACCGCTTCGATGCCATCGCAGGACTGCTTGATCTCGGTGAGCCAGCGCTTGAAACGCAGGTAGCGCATGCCGCCACCCTCGAAGCGTTGCGGCTTGAAGGATTCCGATCCGCTGGTCACTGCACCATCGCGGTCGCGTAGTGCCCAGCCTGTCTGGGTGCCGAGATCCAGTGCCAGGATCGAGGGCACGGATGGCCGCTGATGATCTGATCCCGAGTGACCGGCAAGCCCCCTACGTAGGGTGGAGGGACCCTCTGGTCCCTCTCCTACGTAGTAGGAGGGGGAGTTTTCGCCAACTGGAGAATGGGAGAAAGTCCAGCAACCACGCGGGTTTGCGCCAGTTGGCAAGTTGGCATCGTTGCCAACTGCCAACTGCGGGTCATTCCCTGCAATGCCTTGATCTGACTGGACTTCCAGTTGGCAGGAGTTTGCCAACTGCAGGTAGTTGGCAAGGAAATGGGTACAGTTGGCAACGGCGCTGCCAACTGCCGATTGGGCAATGTTCATGAGGCCTCCGGGTCGTTCAGTTCGTCGTGGTAGACCCACACATCTGGGTTCTCGACAGGCATCGAGGCGCCGGAATGCGGGCACTTGTAATGGGTTGGGAGCACCGTGTGCTCGCGCATCGGCAGCTCGCCGGTGGCCGTGTCGACTTCGCCCGTCGGCATGCGCAGCACCATGCCTTCGACGCAGAGATAGCCGAACTTGGTGCGGCCGCTGGACGGCAGACCGTAGTCCGCAGCGTTGCGGAAGTACTTGATGTAGCCCTGCGTCGAGAGCGCAGAGACGCGTTCGCGGATGGTGCGCTCGCCGCCCAGACCGGCCTTGCCCTCGAAGGACTCGGCGAACTGGTTGGCGGTGTAGCAGCGTCCGTTGCCGGCCTCCTCGAACAAGATCTGAAGGATCGCGTCGCGTTTGCGGCGGCGCTCGGCATCCAAGCGCTCGCCGTAGTCCTTCATCACCAATCGCTCGTTGGCATCGACCTCGCGCCACTCGCCGTTGATCTTGTCGACATGCCTTTGCGGGATACCCGCGCCGTTGCGCAGCTCGTAGATCAGCTGGCGGGTCGTTCTGGTCTCGTCGGGCCTGAACAACAACATCCCGGTCGAGTAGTAACCGCGCAGGCTTCCTGCGCCGGCCAGTGCCTGGAACGGGTCCTCCTCGAATTGCTTCTTGCCGAGCTTCTTGGTGTGGTGGGCGAGAATGACGCCGGCGTCCGGATTCACTGCCTGGCGAATGCGCTCCACCCGCTGGGACAGGAAGAACAGCATGGCGCCGTTGTCGTTCTCGCCACCGGCATCACCACCGTCGAATACATTGCGGATGGGGTCGATGGCGATGATGTCGGGAGGCTCGCCGCCAAAGGCGTTCGCAATTGCTGGAATCACCTGCGCCAGCCCTGCGTCATCGAGCACTAGCCGCAACTGCGGTGTGGCGACGAAGTTGGCGCGGGCATCCAAAAGCCGGTGTGATGGCAGGCGGACATCCTTCACGCGCTCGCGCAGGTAGTGGTACTGAACCTCGGCCTGCAGGTAGAACACCCGCAGCGGTCTGGGTGGCTGCATACCCAGGAACGCGGCGCCAGCCGCCATGTGAGCCAGCCACGACAACAGAAAGTCACTCTTGCCGACTTTCGGTGCGCCGCCGAATACCAACATGCCTGCCGGTGTCAGCACGCGTGGAGCGATCAGATCCGGTGGCAACGGTGAGTTGTCGTCGAGCAGTTCGCCGAGCGTGAAGGTGGGCAGAGAGGCAGCTGCCGCCTTGACCACGCGACGTTCGCCCTTAGCGATGAACGCCGCGCAGTCGAACCCTTCGTCGATAGCGTCTGCGGCATCCCACTTCGGTGGCTTGTCGGTTGGCGGCACCAGGATGGCCACTGATGTGCTGCCTGCAGCCACGCAAGCACGCGCTGCGCTCTCGGCGTAGTCCCAGCCAGGGGCATCCCGGTCCGGCCAGATGACCACGGATTTCCCGGCTAATGGACGCCAGTCGGTCTTGTCGACTGGTGCCTTGGCGCCGTTCATCGCGGTGGTGGCCGCAATGCCGCAGGCAATCAACGCAGCCGCACATTTCTCGCCTTCGACCAGGACGACCTCTCGCGCTTTCCCAATGGCCGGCTGGTTGTAGAGTGGCCTCGGGTCGGGGGCGCGCCACATGCGGGCTCGCACATCCCATGGGCGGTACTCTTTGCCTGTCGGCGGGTCATACCGGTAGACGCAGGCGATCAGCTCGCCATCGGGAGTCAGGTAATCCCATTTGCCGGTGTAGGCGCCGAGGTCATCCATCTGCACGCTGCGAACATCACGGCGCATCGGCGTGCCAACCGGGGTAGCAATGCCGAGCCACTGCCGGATCTCTGCGGCGATACGTGGGAAGTCGCTGCGGGCGGATCGACCTTGCGAGCGCGCCCACAGATCGATGATGTCGCCGCCCTCATCGGTGGAGAAGTCTTTCCACAGGCCGCGCCGTGGTCCGTCCAGCTCAACCACCAGACTCTTGCCCGGGTTGCCATCGACATCACCGACGTAGAACTTGCCACCCCGGATGCGCCCCTGCGGAAACAGGTAGTGAAGAACCGCCTCAAGTCGATCCAGCAAGCCAGCGCGCAAGGCATCGGTGTCAGAGGTCAATTCGTCGCGCTGCTCGGGGGCGTCATTGAAGTCGAGCCAGATGATGTTGTCGGCCATCATGTCGAACTCCAACAGCGGTCCTGCCAGGGGCAGAACTTGCACTCGACATGCGTTGGGGTGGTTGCATGGCGCGGCAGCAGTTCCTGGCTGTCCGTTGCCGTGATGACTCGAACCGCGCGATCGGACATGCGCTGTGCCAGGCCGCCGTCAAACGGCACCAACTCGAACCAGATCTCCTCGGAGTCCTTGTTGATCGCAGTGAACAACGCTGGGTTCGCGGAAATGCCCGGGATGCTGGCTTCCATGTAGGCCTGATAGATGGCAATCTGCGCGGCATAGACCGGTTTGGATTTGCTGACGCCGTGCTTGACGGTATCCCGCCAGGACTTGTCGTTCATGGTCTTGCACTCCCACAGGGCCGGATAGCTCATTCGTAGCTCTGCGGGGCCGCCGTTCAGGACGCCATCGACGTGCCCTTGAATACGGCCGCCTGCAACGGAAAAGCCGAACTGACCGCCGCTGGCCTTTTGGGTGTACAGATCGAGTCCGGCCATGCGCAGCCAACGAATGGCCAGCTCTTCGAGAGCGTGTCCCACCTCGAAGATGCGCAACACGCGACCCGGGATGTCCCTGCCAGGATCGACAGGGGTTTGGAGATACTCGTATTGCAACGCGCGCTCGCAGGCGACGCCTAACCGAGACGCACCGAGGTAGTTGCGACGGGATTGGTTGTCACGGTCGGCGCTTAGTGCAGCGTCGATGAGCATGCCGATCAGCTCATGGATCTTGGGACGGTGATTGAAATCCAGCATCAGAACGGCACTCCCGTCGAAGCCGCCTTGCCTTGCCGGGCGAGCCGCTCCTCAAGAAAGGCGCGATCCTTTTCTGCCATCCGCTCGTGCTCGACGAGCATGTGTTCCTGGTACGCAGTCACCACCACGTCGATCAGCATCAGCACTTCGTCTTTGCTGTAGTCCGCCAGCGGTCGCTGCATACCGATGGAGCCGACATACTCGCCAAGCGGCGCCAAGCAGGACGCCATGGCGGCGAGCTCGATATCACTGGGATCGATCATGTGACCTCCCGTCTTTTCCATGAGTCGCGAAAATGCGTTCTGGCAGCGCATGGAGCAGAACACCCAGCGGTCCGAGTAACGTCGTGGATCGCTGCGCGGCAGGCGTGGATTGAAGTAGCCGAAGCCCTTGGCCTTTCGTGAGCAGACTGCACATTTCACGCGGCCTCCCGGTGGGCATCGTTGGCAGCCACCACGAGGCGCTGAATCGACGACTTGTTGAACTGGAAGGACAGCAGCGCCGAGGCCTGGTAGCGCGTCATGCCAAAGTCGGCGCGCAACGCCTGCGGCAGATACTGGAGTTGCTTCGCGGTCGGCGGCTCGTTCAGCCAACGACGGGTCTTATGCGCGGAGTCAGCCGACTCGCGGTCGTTCAGCCAGTCATCGGCTTTGGCCATGCAAACCGTGCGGTCGCCGACAGCCAGCAAGCGCGGCTGCAGATCCTTACCTCCGCCCACGGCATGCCAGCGGCCGTTCAGGAAGAAGACGCCACCCCAGGCGTTGAAGCCAGTCGCCATCAGTGCGTCGTCGCAGCCGAACAGATCGCACCAGCGGAAGTTGGAGCGCTTGAGGAGATCGATCTCGGTCATCACGAAATCGGCCAGCGCATCTCCCTCCTCGGTGGTCTCGTTCTCCCAGACGAAGCCGCACAGCGGGCATTCACGGCAGCCGAGCGGGACGGTGGCTTCACAGGACGGGCAGTCCTTGGTAGGCGCTTCGCCGTGATGCTGGTGTCCGTCGAGATTGACGTCCTGTTCCAGAGAGCCGTGCATCAAGGTCGCGGTGCCGAAGTCCAGGACCACGCAATCGGTCTTGATGACGCCCGGATGCTCCGCTGGATCGATAGTGCGCAGGCCACGCCCGATCATCTGGGTCAGAGTCGACTTGTGCGAGCTGGGTCGCAGCAGAACCACGCAGGAGGTGGGCGTGAAGTCGTAGCCCTCCGTGAGCACAGCCACATTGACCACGACCTGCGCGGTACCGGATTCGTACTCGGCCAGTCGTGTCTTTCGCTCAGCATCAGACAGCTCGCCGTGCACGATCACGGCGGATACACCAGCATCCTGAAAGGCCTGGCGCACACATTCGGCATGGGCGACGGTCGAGCAGAACACGATCGTCTTGCGGTCGCCGGCCTTCTCCCGCCAATGACGGATCACGGCATCGGTGATGGGCGTCTTGTTGAGAATCGCCTCGACTTCCGTCATGTCGAAGTCAGTGGCCGTGCGCCGGACCCGCGTCAACTGCTCCTGGGCGCCGACATCGATGACAAAGGTGCGTGGCGGCACGAGGTGGCCGGAGGCGATCAGCTCGCCCAGGGTGATTTGATCCGCGACGTTGCTGAAGACCTCCCGTAGTCCCTTGCCGTCACTGCGCGCAGGCGTCGCCGTCACCCCGAAGATCTGGGCGCGCGAGTTCTTGTCCAGCACCCGGTCGATCACGCGGCGGTACGAGGCCGAGGCTGCGTGATGCGCTTCATCGATCACCAGTAGATCGAGGATCGGGATGGCAGCGAGATGGTTGTCGCGCGACAGCGTTTGCACCATCGCGAACGTGGCGCGCCCGGACCAGGATTTGTCCTTGGCGTCGAACACGGAGGTGCTGACGCCCGGATTCACCCGTGCGAATTTGGTCAGGTTCTGGCCGGTCAGCTCATCACGGTGGGCGAGGATGCAGGCCTTGGCATCTGGCTCGGCCAACAAGCTGCCGGCCACCGCCGACAGCATGATGGTCTTGCCCGACCCGGTGGGGCCAACAGATAGGGTGTTGCCGTGTTGGGCGAGCGCCGCCAAAGAGCGCTCGACCAGCAGGGCTTGGCGGGGGCGGAGCATCATGGCGGCGTCCCCCTTACTGTGCCCAGCTCGGGCGACCCGGCACGGAGGCACGGCCCGTGGCCTGGGCATACGCATTCGACCCGTTTGCGGGTGCTGGCGCTTTCGCTGCTCCCTGCGCGCCACCCATGAGGGCGGCGTAGTCCTTGTGGTCGGGCGTGATCGCGGCCTTGATCACGCTCTTGTCTTGGCCGTTCTGGTCTTTGTCCCAGTCGACCTTGCCGAGAAACTCGATGCCATCGAGATCGGCAAACCCGCTGATGCGGCGCGCGTTCTGCGCGGCAGGACTGTTGTCGCCAGGATGAACGCCGCGCGCTGAGTTGAGGATCGCCTTGACGAAGGTGCGGCCCATGTTTGCCCACTCAGGGCCTTTCGGACTGTGCAGGCCGATCAGCGACCACATCTTGCGACGGGCGAACTCACCCTCCATCACGACGAACTCGCAGTTCAGGTACACCGAGCCGGTGTTGTCGTTACGGGTAGCGTAGCCGCCGGTCCATCCCTGCGACGGATCATCGAAGCCACCCGGCTTGATGGTCATGCGGACACGCACCAGCGTGCCTTTGGGGATCAGGTCGAAAGAGGTCTGTTCGGAAGCGGAATTGAAATCGAAGTAGGTCATGATCAGGACTCCTGAGTCGAAGTGGATTCGGGGATGGCAGCGGGCGCGGGGCGCGCGAAATCGAGCCGTTCGGTAGCGGGCTTGGCCGGGCCGGCGATCTTTTCCATGAGGCGGCCGAGGTGTGGCTCCTCGATAGGATCGAGCCGCCCGGAGCGGTCCTTGGCGGGGTAGCCCCATGCGTTCAGCGTGTGGCAGACGAATGCGCGGTAACTGGCGCCGTCATCGGCCTTCAGCTCGGCCAAGGTGACGACCTCATCGACGATGCCGGGCAGTTCAAGTCCGGTTTTCGAGCCGTCGATCTGCAGCGAGAACACGCGGCGATTGAAGTCATCCAGCCGCTCGTCGAGGATGCCGACGAACCACACGTTCTTGCCGCGCGTGTGCTGCAGGTGGGTCAGCCAGCCGATCATTTCCTGGCCCATCAGCCCATACGCACCCCGGCTGTCGGGTTTGCCGGTCTTCTCGGAGTAGGCCTGGGGCTGGCCCTTGCACCATTGCAGGCACAGGCGACCGGCCACGGTGATGGAGTCGACGAACACGGTGTCGTACTTGTCCAGGACCGTCGGATCACCGAAGCGCGCGCACACGGCGTCGAAGTGGGCCTGGCTGAACGGCTGGTCGTCGCGCAGCGCCGGGTTCGGCCCGCCGATGTACACCGCGAAGTCACGACACTCCTGCCAGGTGCGCGGACGGATCGTGTCGCCGGCCCAGCCCTCGACCGCGAGATCACCAGCCTCAAGATCAAAGAACAGGGTGGCCGTGGGTTTCAGCGTCCAGAGCTGTGACGTTTTGCCGATGCCGCTCTTGCCGACGAGCACGCCTTTCACGCCACGGCGCTCGGCCAGGCGCTGGTCTGCAGTAATGATGGGGAGGCTCATTTGCCGGCCTCCTCGGTGCTGATGTTGGCGAACGCGTCAGCGACGGTGGTCACGCCGAGTGCGCCGCGCTTGCGGGCCATTTCGTACAGGTCGCGCAGACCGCTCAGACGGCGATGGATCAGACGGGATTCCGACTCCATGCCCTGGATCGCGAATGCCAGGTCATCAATGGTGGCGTCTTCGATGCGACGCACGACTTCGTCGGGGCGATTGCCGTCCAGTGCCGGGATGCGGATGTTTTCCGGCAGATCACGGAGATACATTTCCGGCTGCTTGCGCAGCAGTTCGAGCAGCGTAGGTTTGGTTTTCATGGCTATTACTCCTGAAGCAGAGCGAGACGGAAGCCCGGCTTGCCGGTCTTGAGGGTGCGTGCCGGGGCGAAGGCGCTCTTGAGCGACTCGGGCCACGCGTTGAACTTGGTTTCCGAGATCCGGTAGCTGATCTCCACGTACTCGGACGGGTCGTCACCGTTGGCGGCGATGCGCTGGGTGATCTCGGAGAGCCGCTTCTGGTCCCAGTCGACCTTCTTGGGTAGATCGGCGGTGATGCGGACGTGCCCGTCGTCGAAATGGACGACGCCGGTGTCCTTGCCTGCCGCCAAGCGCAGCTGGTGTGCGCGGTCGGCATACTTGAGATCCAGTGCGCGATCGACGTGCTCGACGATCGCCTTGGCAGCAGCCAGAAGATCAGCAGCGTCGTTCTTGAGCTGGAACAACGATTCGCTGGCAAGCGCAGCGAGTTCGCCTGCCGGGGTGGTCAGGACTTCGTCGGGGGAGATGCGGTTCACAGCGCACCTCCCGCATTGACGCGTTCAGAGGTGCTCTTGCGCAGGCTCTCAGCCTCGTAGGCTTCGATGTCCTCGATGCGATAAGCGACGCGCCCCTGCAGCTTCAGAAATACCGGGCCGATACCTTCGGAGCGCCAGCGTTCAAGCGTTGCTTCGCTGACTCCCCAGCGTTCGGCCAATTGGCCTTGATTCAGATGTTTGACACTCACGATGCACTCCTTCTGGTTGTTGCGAATTCGTGAGGTCAGTTTCGAAGTCGGCCTGTGCGGGCGTCTGCCGCCGCCATGTACGGGCTGATGTACGGGCGCAGCTTCTGCGGGGAAAAACGAGGCCCAGAAAACAAAAAACCGCCCGAAGGCGGTTGTGCGTGGTGCTGCCAACTGGTGGCCGGTCAATCTCGGCGGAAGCCATACTTTCCCTTTTCAGGGTTGTCGATATAGTCCTCCCACTCCGTGTTGCCGCTGAACAGGTTCTGCATGCGCTGGCTGCGAGCGGTCTTCTTGTCGGCATAGGCTGCGCCGAGAATTTCAGCGGCTGGGAGAATCCACCTGTCGTTGATAGCCTGCTCGAACATGTAGCGGACTGCCGCAGCCTGACGCTCGCCCTTGATCGTCCATGGCTTGGTCTTGGTGCGGATGGTCAGCGTGTTGGTGTACTCGTCGAAATGCACCGGCAACACGGGGCGGATCGCGCCATCGGGCGGAGCGGCCAGTATTCGATGCAACAGATCCATGTCGATGCACGGCGTGGCGACGTAGTCGACGATTGCAGCTCGTAGCGATGCGAATCGGTAGCTACGCGGCGGCCGGACAAACTGCGGCAGGACACCGCCCGACGACAAGATCAGGCCCTGATCAGGCAGACTGGTTTGGCTGAAATGCCGAAACACCTGTTCGACAGATCGCGCCAACCCACGAACAAGCCAGACGTCTGTCAGTGCGGGTCCGATTCGTGCCTTCCCCAAATGCCAAAGGGTATCGTCCAGCAGCGGAGCATCAATCCCTTTTCGCAGGGCCTGCGCGATACCGAGAAGATCAGAGACGACGTTCAGGATTGCCGGCGGTCGGACGCTGAAGACTGCGACCTCTGTGGCCGGGACGAACTTCCATCGAAAAGTCTCGGGGCTCCGGTATCGATAGCGGTCAGGCTGGTCATCCTCCGCCAGGTCGACGTGCACGCGGTCATCGCCGAGTGGCGCTGGGTAGCTCCCGGCGTAGCCGACGCAGTCGGTCCACTGCTCCAGCAGCTTCGGCGTCAATGACGTCCGACCAAAGACTTCCCACCCAGGCACCCCATGAAGCCGCTGTCCGTCGCCGTCGGCAATCGGCTGCCCAGACCGTTCGAACAGGTCAATCAGATCAAGCAGCGACTGCGTCTGCAGGGGCTTCGACGACATCGCCGATCTCCTTCACCAGATGCCATTTGGCCAGCAGTCGGTCGCACAGCGCCCGGTCCTTTTCCCGCTTGGTCTTGATGTTGCACTTGTTGTCGTCGCGCAGGATCACGGTAATCGTCCGTGCGCGGTCCTTGCCGACCTTTTTCAGCTTGATGGACAGCTTGGCGTAGTTGAGGTGGTGATCGCGGAAGTCGAAGGCGGGACCGATCAACGACCGGGCGGCCGCGTAGATGTCATCGACGTCCTTGGTCCAGATCTTCACCAGGAGCGACCGTCCATTGCCGGCGGCGTAACCGAGCTCGACGACCTTGACGAACCCGACCGGCTCGCCGGTCAAATCAAAATTTCGCAGCGCCGCCAGGCTTTGGTAGTCATATTGCTTGAGCGGGATCTTCTCGCCGGTGATGGGCGATTGCAGCAGGGTGTCCGCCACAATGCGCGCCAACGCTTCGCGTCCCGCCGTGTCCTTCGACAGCACCTCCAGGTGCCCATTGGCCGGCTCGTAAGTGATGTGCGAAGACACCGCCCGGATCACCTCCTGGGGTACCAATTCGCTCGCCTGCACGCAGTCGATGATTTCCGGTGGGCGGTTGTGATGGATGCTGATCTGGTACAGATCCACGTCCTCGCCGGTCTGCGTGTCGGGCCGCAGACGCTTGAAGATCTGGATCGCGACCGCGTCATCGGAGCACCCGAGTTGCTGGGCGACGGTTTGGTGGAACGCCGCCTTGGCCGCTGCGTCGTCGAGTACCGCCAGGTTGGCAGGTGCCATGAATCCGGAGTAGCAGGAGGCGCTTTGCCGGAATACGTCGGCCTGTCGGGCGTTGAGGGCTTCCTCGAAGATCACGGGTTCATGGATGTGCAGCCACAGCGCCCGCTCGTACTGGTTCGGAATCGCGGCGAAGGCTTCCCGAGCGGCGTCATCGAAGATGTCGTCCTTAAAGCCGTCGATGACGTCCTGGCCGGCGCCATCTGACAGCAGCACGATCCGTTCGGCCACTTCCTCGACCCGCTGCCGCTCGCCCACACCAAGGGCGGACAGCACGGCCTCCATCTGTTCGCGCTGTTCTTTCTTGGGCGTCTTGGCGTCCACATCCGGCATGGCCAGGCCGAATTCATCCACCATGAATTCACGGAACACCGCCGGCGGCAGATGGCCCAGGAGCTTGCTCAGGTTTTCTGCATCGTTCATCTACATACCCCTCAAAGGTTCGGATCGGCTTGGTATCAGCCTCGACGGCCCCTTCTTCTTGTTGGGGTGTGCAGACCGATGACGTTCGGTGTACCGAACGATTCAGATTGTCGCGGAGCGGTTATGGGTTTGTCAAGCAGGTACGAAATTGTTCGGCACAGTGGTATTATTTTCGGATTGAAGCCAACAAATGAGGAAATACCAGTGCCATCGCCCCTGGGGGACAAGATCCGCGCATTGCGGAAGCAAAAGAAGCTCAGCCTGGAACAGTTGGCCGAACTGACCGACTCCAGCAAGAGCTACATCTGGGAACTGGAAAACAAAGACGATCCGAAACCATCCGCCGAGAAGATCGGCAAGATTGCCGCCGTCCTCGAGGTCACCACGGAGTTCCTGCTGACCGAGTCGGCAACCACCCCGGACGAGGAAGTGCTCGACGAGGCCTTCTTCCGTAAGTACAAGAACATGTCCGAGCCGGACAAGAAGAAGATCCGCAAGATCCTTGATGCCTGGGAAGATGAATGACGGACGCAAAAAAGCCCATGGCCGAGGCCAACCGTATCTCGTCCATGCTCAACACGGTTCTCGGTGCGGATCGCTTTCCGGTCAGGGTTGAAGAGCTGGCGTTGGAGTATTCCCGCCAGTGTTTTGCAGACTCGCCGATCGACACGGTTCGGGGCGAGGATCTCGACGGTTTTGATGGTCTGCTGAAGGCCAACAAGGCGCGCTCGAAGTGGCTGGTCCTCTACAACAGCGCCACCCCGTCGGAAGGCCGCAAGCGCTTCACGATCGCGCATGAATTCGGTCACTACATCTTGCACCGCCACCAGCAGGACCTGTTCGAATGCGGCGACGACGACATCGAGACGGGGGACAACAACGAGCGCGACATCGAGGCCGAGGCGGATCTGTTCGCCTCGACCTTGCTGATGCCGCTGGACGACTTCCGGCGGCAGGTGGACGGTCAACCGGTCAGTTTCGATCTGCTCGGCCACTGCGCTGACCGCTATGGGGTGTCGTTGACAGCCGCCGCCCTTCGTTGGACCGAGATCGCTCCAAGGCGCGCCGTACTGGTAGCCAGCCGCGACGATCACATGCTCTGGGCCAAGTCGAACAAGGCGGCGCTCAGGTCCGGCGCCTACTTCGCGACGCGCAAGAACACTATCGAGCTGCCGCACGATGCGCTGGCGCACAGCTACAACGCCTTTGACATGTGCGACAACCGGACGGGGCGCGCCCAGTCCTGGTTTGCCCGCGAGCCTGCCAGCATGCCAGTCGCGGAGATGACGCGCGTCGCGGGTCAGTACGACTACACGCTGACACTGCTATTGCTGCCCGAGGCCGAGTGGCAGGGAGCGCGGCACGATGATGAGGAACCGGAGGAAGACACTTACGACCGCTTCATCCGTAACGGCCAGTACCCGGTGCGATAGCTCATGGTGGATCGATCATGAGCGCCCACAAGTGGCAATTCGCTTCCCGTTTTCGCCGGCATGCCTTCGGCTGGCGCTCCGACACGCCGGCGCAGCGGATCAAGGAAGCCATCACGGAGATCAAGCAGGTCGCCCGCAAGGAGCCCGTGCTCGCAGCTGAGGGGGCCATCACCCTGCTGGAAAAGCTCTCCCCGGCGCTGGAACAGGTGGACAGTTCCTCGGGCGCCCTAGGCTCGGCGGTGAACAAGGCCATCGATACCCTCGTGCCGATCATCATCAAGGCCGACGTCGATCAGAAGATTCGGCAACGCTGGCTGGAGCGGCTATGGCAGGCCTTGCAGGACGACGAGATGCCCTACATCGAACTGCTGGGCGACTACTGGGGCGAGTTATGCGTGACGCCAGAGTTGGCTTCGCAATGGGCCGATGAGTTCATGCCAGTAGTCGAATGTGTGTGGAGCCCGAATGCGTCGGGGCATGGATTCTTCAAGGGCACCAGTGCCTGTCTGTCCGCGCTGTTCGCGGCGGGCCGTTATGACGATTTGCTGACCCTGATCGACAAGGCGCGGTTCAAATGGTGGCACGACCGGCGCTGGGGCGTGAAAGCCTTGTCGGCGATGGGCAAGAAGGCGGAGGCGATCCGCTACGCCGAGGAATCGCGCGGCCTTAATGACCCAGGCTGGCAGATCGCCCAGTCCTGCGAGGACATCCTGTTGTCCTCCGGTTTGCTCGACGAGGCCTACCGCCGCTATGCCATCGAGGCGAATCAGGGCACAACGAACCTGGCGACGTTTCGCGCCATTACCAAGAAGTATCCCCACAAGCAACCGGAAGAGATCCTACGTGACCTGGTAGCCAGCACGCCTGGCGCCGAAGGCAAGTGGTTCGCCGCTGCCAAGGACGCGGGTTTGTTCAATGCGGCGATCGGACTGGCCACGCGCAGCCCGACCGACCCGCGCACGCTGACACGCGCTGCTCGTGACTACGCCGAGAATCAGCCAGCATTCGCGCTCGCCGCAGGTCTCGCCGCGTTGCGCTGGATTTCTCTCGGCCATGGCTACGACATCACCGGCGCTGATGTGCTCGATGCTTATTCGGCAGTCACGCAGGCGGCGGTGAACGCTGCTGTGCCAACCCAGCAGGTCAATGAGCAGATCCGGGACATGATCGCCAGCACCCAGCCCGGCAATTCCTTGATGAAGACCATCCTCGCCCGTCATCTGGCGAACTAAAGGGGACCTGCTTTTCGCAGAAACCCGCATCGGTTCGCACGACTCCGAAACTCCCTCATGGTGTCGGCGGCAGTCCATCCGGACAATTTCACTGCATGTGAGTTTGACCGAGAGGACCGCTACCGATGCATCAAATCAACCATCTACCACCCGAGCGGATGACGCCGGAGCAGCGTCGCTGCGAAATCGCGTCACTGCTGGCCAACGGCCTGGCCCGTCTGCGTATCGGCGGTGCAGAACAGTCCGCACACATGGCCGAAGCGAGCGAGTTTGAGCTTGGCTTCTCTGGCAACCAGCGCGTTCATACAGACCCCGTCAACAAGACAACTACGGAGTCGAAATGAGCATGCAAACACCATCATTTTCCACGCCGCCATCGCTGGCGGCGCAGATTGCCAGGCTGCCCGAGATGCCGATGGCAGAGATCCGGGCACTCTGGCAGAAGCTGGTCGGTGGCGACACGCCCACCCACAATCGCCAGTTCCTCGAACGCCGGATTGCCTACCGGCTGCAAGAGCTGGAGTTCCGCAAAGTCGACGCCAACCTGCTGGATCGCAACCAGCGTCGCATCGAATCTCTGGTCGAAACCGGCAAGGTGAAAAAACGCGACCGTGATTACCGTCCGGCCGCAGGCACGGTGCTGGTCCGCGAATACAAAGGCGTCGAGTACCGCGTGATCGCAACCGCCGACGGCCAGTATGACTTCCAGGGACGAATGTACCCGAGCCTCTCGATGATCGCCCGCGAAATCACCGGTATGCGCTGGTCGGGTCCGCTGTTCTTTGGCCTCAAGCCGCCATCCAATGCCAAGACCAAGCCCGCCACCAAGAAGAGAGGTGGACGATGAGCGAAGTCTTGAAGCGCCGCATGCGCTGCGCGGTCTACACGCGCAAATCCACCGATGAGGGGCTGGACCAAGAATACAACTCCATCGATGCCCAGCGTGATGCCGGTCATGCCTACATCGCCAGCCAGCGCGCCGAAGGTTGGATACCGGTAGCCGACGATTACGACGATCCGGCCTTCTCCGGTGGCAACATGGAACGTCCGGCGCTCCAGCGGATGATGGCGGACATCGAAGCCGGCAAGATCGATGTGGTCGTCATCTACAAGATCGACCGACTGACGCGCAGCCTGGCGGACTTCTCCAAGATGGTCGAAGTGTTCGAACGCTATGGCGTGTCGTTCGTGTCGGTCACCCAGCAGTTCAACACGACGACCTCGATGGGGCGGCTGATGCTGAACATCCTGCTGTCCTTCGCCCAGTTCGAACGCGAGGTCACCGGCGAGCGCATCCGCGACAAGATCGCGGCCAGCAAGCGCAAGGGTATGTGGATGGGTGGCGTGCCGCCGCTGGGCTACGACGTCGAGAACCGGCGGCTGGTGCCCAACGAACGCGAGGCCAAGCTGATCCGGCACATCTTCCAGCGCTTCGTCGAACTCGGCTCCAGTACCGCACTGGTCAAGGAACTGAAACTGGATGGCGTGACGTCGAAGGCGTGGACCACGCAAGACGGCAAGACCCGCGATGGCAGGCCGATCGACAAGGGCCACATCTACAAGCTCCTGAGCAACCGGACTTACCTTGGCGAGTTGCGGCACAAGGATCAGTGGTACCAGGCCGAACACCCGCCGATCATCAGTCGCGAACTGTGGGACAGCGTCCACGCGATCCTGGAGACGAATGGCCGGGTGCGGGGCAACACGACGCGGGCCAAGGTTCCCTATCTGCTCAAGGGCATCGTGTTCGGCAACGACGGCCGTGCACTGTCCCCGTGGCACACCACCAAGAAGAATGGCCGGCGCTACCGGTACTACGTGCCCCAGCGCGACGCCAAGGAACACGCCGGTGCCTCGGGTCTGCCGCGACTGCCCGCCGCAGAACTCGAATCGGCGGTGCTCGACCAGCTGCGGGCGATCCTGCGCGCCCCGAATCTCCTGGGTGAGATGCTGCCGCAGGCGATCAAGCTCGACCCGACCTTGGACGAAGCCAAGATCACCGTGGCCATGACCCGACTCGACGCGATTTGGGATCAACTGTTCCCGGCGGAGCAGACACGGATCGTGAAATTGCTGGTCGAGAAGGTGATCGTGTCGCCCAACGACCTCGAAGTACGACTGCGCGCCAACGGCATCGAACGGCTGGTGCTGGAACTGCGTCCCGAGCCGGTCGAGCAAACTGAGGAGGCCTTGGCATGAGCGACATCCGCATCCAGAAAACTGGCGAGCCGGACATCGTTGAGGCGAGTGATGGCCGGCTGACCCTGTCGGTTCCGATCCAGATCAAGCGCCGTAGTGGCCGCAAGCTGGTCACCTTGCCGAACGGCGAAACCGCCCCGGTCAGACCGTGGGATGTGGCACCGACCTCCATCCAACTGGCGCTGGCCAGAGGCCACCGCTGGCTGGCGATGCTGGAGTCAGGAGAGGCGAAGTCCTTGAAGGAGATCGCGACGAGGGAAGGAATCGACAACAGCTACGTCAGCCGTATGGTCAACCTGACCACGCTGGCACCCGACATCGTGGCGGCCATCCTGGACGACGCATTGCCGAACCACGTCACGCTGTTTGATCTGGCGGTTGATCCGCCAGCGCTGTGGGATGAGCAGCGAGCTCGACTTACAGTGGGTGACTGAAGCTGCGGTGACAGTGAGAGGTTGATGCTACGTGACCAGGTTAGTTGTCAGCTGTTCCACCAACTCATTCGTGCTCGGCGCGTACGTTGGGAGCTGTCGGTGTGCTTGTCGAAACATCCCGACGAGCAAGCACGCTGTGAAGAGCCAATAGTGCGACTCCTTGGCGAGCGGGCTGCCGGATATCATTGTCTGAATGCGTGTCGTAATGGGCGGGTATTCCGCTGTTCCCCACCGAGCGCTTTCCGGGGTTATTTCGTGCAGGATCATTGCACCGAGGGCGATTCCCATTGATCGCTTATCTAGGACCCTGGTGAACGATTGGCCAACAGACTGGGCATAGATTCCAACCTTGTCGGTCAGAAACGATCTTGCCCAGACATCGCATGCAATTTCTTCTTCGCGCCGATCGGCGGGGTAGTCGCCGTCACTGAGAAATTTCACGTGCCGAAGTTCATGAAGAAAGACATAGGCGGTCGCCAGACAGACTAGATCGAAAGCAGCCATTTCTTGATGGCTGCCGAGAGTTTCCCTATTGGCTTCAGGGCGAGGCACATCTTGCGGCCAAGTGGTGTGAACAGAGCTTTGCTCTTCGATGATAGATCGGGCGGAATTTGAACGAGACCTGTAATCCATCTCGAAAGCAGCAAGCTCGTCATCCGCGCGCAGTATGTCTTCAAGGGCCCCACCAGTGATGCCGGCCAGAATGATCGCTGGAGAGTACGTCTCGATAGATCTCCACCCGTTGAAGCCGAGCAGCCAGATTGCCTCGAGTGTCTTGTGGTCAAACTGGATGCGACCCTTGCCGGCGCTGATGTTCACGCCCCGAGCGTCTTCGACTACGTGGACCTTGGGTGCATAGCGATCCCATAGGTCCTCAATTTCTTGTTTGCGCTCGGGCGTGGCGCCTTGCAGCAGAGCCTTAACAGCGATGCCAGCTTCAACCATTGCCGTTCCCATTGATTGCTGCTTCTAGCGCACGCAGACGATCGACGATGGCATCGAAGGCGGGGGGCTCGCCGATGAACATGCCAGCACCGATCATGCGCTGGAAGTCATCGCGCAGCGCGGCCAGTGCGGCATCTTCCGGAATGAGTCTGAGCTGCCCGGCCAAGCATGCGTCGTAGTTGGCGTAGCTCGCGTTGTAGAAGGCCTTCTTGTGCTTGACGACATCGGCGAGCAGAGCGCGATCGGCCACAGCGGCTTGCCCATGGGCAAGATCGGCCAGCATGGCCAGGTCGTACCAGTGGCGTGACAGGCGTTCGGCGCCTGTGCGGAACTCGTCGCGCTGACACTCGACGTGCATCAGCGTCGCTTTTTCCCAGAAGGTACGTGCCGGAGACAGCACACTGACAGTCGATCGAGGGAAATCGAGTTCAGCGACATGTTCCGCGATATCGGGCCGTACCTCATGCTCCTCGTTCGGTTCGGTGATGTTACGGCCACCGAACTCGATCAGGACGCTGTTGCCCACATAGTCTCCCGGTACCTCCAGCACGCTCGGGTAGTGCATCCGCATCTGCTCGCCGTCATCGCTGACTTCAAGCTGGAACGCTTGGGCATCGAACTCCTCCGCCAGCATCCTCTGGAAGTGCGGCGCCACGACACCGTGGGCATGGTCGCGCACGAAAGACTTGAGATCCTCGCTGAATTTCTTCAGCCGATTGCGTGAGACGCCTTCGGCAAACGGGTCGAAGGCGCCGTCCAAGCCACGGTAGTCGAGCGTGATGTCCACGTCCTCGGAGAAGCGGGCAATGGCGCCGAACACCTTGGAGAGTGAGGTGCCGCCCTTGAAGGCCATCGGCAGTCGGGTGGGCATGGTGAAGAGGGTCTGCAGCACCCAGCAGACCCAGACATCCTTTTCCAGTACGACGGGCGTGCGCGCAAGCTGCGGGGCCAGTGCCCGATAGATTTGGGACTGCTCTTGAGCTTTTAGGTGCAGGAAGGACTCAGGCATGAACGGCCGTCCGCTCGTTGCGGAAGATAGCGTCGCTCATCCACGCGGGCATTGAGCTGGTGGCTGACTTCAGCACCTCGAATTCGCTCGATCCCAGCTTGCGCCGAATCTTCTCGACGAGAGCCGGCGTCACTTCCTTCTTGCCGAGATACCACATCGCCGCAAGCGCGAGCCCGGCGGGTCGTCCTGCCAGGGCCAACTTGCGTTGGCAGACGTGCTGCAGACGGATCTCCATCTTGCCCACGCGGATGCGCTTCGACGGGCCGGATGTCACGAATACAGACTGGGTCGGGACCTGCGTGGTCAGTTCGAGCCGACGCGCCGCTTCAGCACCATGAACCTGGACGACGGCACCAGTGGTCTTTGCAACGGTCTCGGCCACCTTAAGAGGCTCTGGCATCACCTTGCCAACGAAACGGCTTACCTCGGGACGCACAAAGACGCCGCGCGTCACACGCTCGATCGACCCTGCCTTGACGAGGCGGGAGAGGGTCTGATCGACGGACGCACGCGTGCCGCACTCCAGGAATGCTGTCGGGGTGAAAGGCTCCCCGATCGGCATCGCCTCGATGCGCTGGCGAATCAGCTCGGCGGTCTTGGTCGTCGTGTTCATGTACGAAAATGTATGTGAGTTTCTGACAAAATGCAAGTGCGATTGACTCCCATGGAGATGCTCGTGTTCCCTCCGGTAGCCAATGCTGCAATCCAACCGCTTGATTCGTCCGCGCGTAACTCTTTGATCTGTATAGCGCTGACTTACGGCCTTTGCGGACTTCGGGCCAGTTCCAGGGAGCGAGGTCGGAGCGAGGAATGGTCAGGAGAGAGTGGAATGTGGCCCGGAACGGCCGATTCGGGCGGCTGGCGAAGTCCGCAGGCTTCCGCAGGAATCCCCAAGAACACGCGGGAACTGGCGCGATAAGACAAGAAAAAGCCCCAACTGATAACAGTTGGGGCTTCAATATTGGTGGAGCCGGGGGGATTTGAATCCAAAGACACAAATGCCCAGCTCAAATCAGCGTTTCAGGCGCTTGGCCTCGGAAAACTGATTTGTAGGATTTCACTCAGTCGATCTGCAGTATAGGAACCTTGAGCCTTCCGTCAAGAGCGCATCCAAATAGACCCAGTGTAAGTGTTGCAGTTGGGCAATTTGGCTGGGCGCGGGTTCAAATCCTTGATGGGGAGTTGAACACGAGCAGCGCCCTCCGAAGCGGGAGCTAGTTCCTGAGGTTGAGGCACTTTAATGCCTTATTCTGTGGCTAAGACGATTTTTTAGGCATTAAATTGCCTTTTTGTGCGTGTGCGTCTACTGTTTGGGCATTAAAGTACCGGTGACTGGTATGCACAATCTTACTCTGCAGGTTTATAGGGATGGCCAGTGGCGCAATGCCATGGAGCTCCGTTTCGAGCAGCCCGAGGAAGGGCTGGAGGGTGCTTGTGCTTATGGCTACCAACAGGGCTATCTGGTTGACTCCTTGGAGTCTGTAGGCACTCGGCTGAATGCGGCTGTCAGTGCAGCTTACCCTCTCGGATGGGATTCTTGGCGAGATAAGAAGGCGCCTGCGTTTCTCTTCGACATCCTGCCATCAGGTGCAGCAAGACGCTTTCTACTGAAGCGTTTGGGCGGCGAGCGGCCCGAGGGTCTCAATCTTGATCTCTACCTTCTTGGGCGATGCACACCTGCGCCAATTGGCAATCTGCGTATCAAGGAGTCTGTCGAGGCAATTGCGGGCAGTCCAGTGTTGGGTTTCACACGCGATGAGGTTATTAGCCGGGACTCGCGATTCCTTGAGTACGCGTATGAGCAGGGCGCAGCCATTGGCGGGGCGACAGGAGCTGGTGGTGAGGCCCCCAAACTGTTGCTTACTGAAGATCGGCACGGCGCCTTACATCCAGATGCCGTGCTGCCAGATGCAGATGCCGTCCAGCACTGGTTTGTGAAGTTCGCGCGTAACAAAGCCAGTCAGACCGATCAGGACATCCTGCGCAGCGAGTATTGCTTCTATCGTGCCGTCCAGCAGCTCGGAATGGATACGGTTGCAGCTGAAGGGCTGGCATTGGAGGAGGGCAATAAGCCCAGTCTCTGGATGCATCGCTTTGATCGGGAGATTAGCTCCACAGGGGTTTGCCGAACTGCCGTTGAGTCCATGTACTCGCTATGTGGCGTAACCGAGGCGGGTAGTTACATGCTGCACACGCAAGTACTGGGGAAGCTGGTCGAGCTATGGCGAGCTGTTGGGCAGGAACAGCAGGTCGGTGATCTGGTGTTTGAATACATGCGGCGTGATCTGCTGAACCAGATCCTCGGAAATTCAGACAACCACGGACGTAACACCGCGATTCTCCGCTCCGAGCAGGGGGTTCGGTTGGCGCCAATCTACGACCTGGCTCCTATGGTCATGGACGAGGAGGGTGTTACGCGTACGACGAAGTGGCCAAAGCACATCGAGCTTGCTGGAGAGGTTAACTGGAAAAGGGCCTGTGATGAGGTCGCGGGGTGGGTTAATGCCGATGAGCTGTACCAGCGATTGCGGTTGGCAGCTCAGGACTTCCTCGCGCTACCTGACTTGCTGAGCGCACAAGGGCTTCCCGACTCAACCATGAGTCACCCGCGTATAGCGCTGAGAAATCTCCGGCAGCGGATGCTTCAGTGGGGGTTGGTCTAAATGGACATTCTTGAGCGCAATCGCATTTTGAATGAGCTGCAGCAGCAGTTGGCTAGCGGCGAGATCACGATTGGAGGAGCAGTGCGACGCCTGCGCAAGGACGTGACTGGCTTGCAGCAGGCCAGATTTGCACAGATGTGCAAACTGTCATTGCGTGCCTTGCGACAGCTTGAACTGGATGAGAGCAACCCGACGGTTCAGACGTTGAACAGTGTGTTTAATCCCTTTGGCATGCAGGTCGGCATTGTGCCGAAGACTCCGCGTTGAGCGGCTGCATGCTGGTTCTTGAGGCTGGATGAGCGCTGGAGAAAGCAAATGGATTATTCATCGGTGCTCTCCGGGGTCATCCAGGCGGTCACTAGGGCTGGCGAGCTTCTAGTCGCAGAGTGGCAGCGTCCTGAGGGACCTCGTGGTGCAGGTGATAAAGCGGATGTTGATGTAGAAATCGAGGCTCTATTGCGGCCTTGCCTGCTTGACCTATTGGATGGGGATTTCTGGGGCGAGGAAACAGGATATTCGCTGACCGGTGCCCCGTTCTGCTGGGTGGTCGATCCTAACGATGGGACTGCTGACTTTTTGAAGGGGTTCAAGGGCTCTGCCATTTCGGTAGGACTACTTGAAAATGCTCAGCCTGTTCTCGGTGTGGTGTATGCGCCTGTGCTAGAAGGGTGCCCAGCTGACTGCATCGCCTGGGCTAAAGGCATGCCATCGGTGCTGCGTAATGGCGAACCGGTTGACGGGCATCTGTCAAAACTGGAGTGGAGTTCAGACAGTCAAGTAATGGTCAGTACTGCTGCCAGGATGAAGCCAGAGCTAAATTCTGAATTGTGTGCTCCGGGTAGATTTGTCGCGATGCCAAGCATTGCCTACCGGTTAGCTCGTGTAGCTGCAGGTGATGGGGTTGCTGGTGTGTCACTTGTCCAGGTTTCCGCACATGATGTGGTAGCAGGACACGCATTGCTAAAAGGTGCTGGAGGCGTACTTCTCAATCAGGACGGAGAAGAGATTTCATACGTGGCAGAGGCACAAATGAAGACTGTCTCGCATCGGTGCTTCGGAGGTTCACCAGTTATCTGTCGATCACTGGTGAACCGAGAGTGGAGTCGACTGTTTGAGTAGCTGTTGTTTTTTGAGTTCGAGCCAGCAGCATCGCAGCGTTCGCGAGCGTTGATGACTTGGCGCAGTTTAATGAACTGCGCCATTTGGGGCAGCGTATGTGGCGCAGTTCCCGCCGATCTGCGCCACTGCTAGGTTGGGAGCAGGCCCCAGGCCTCGTGTGACGGTGTTATGGACATTGGTGTGTCCATGACCAATGAACCTATAGCCCATTCAGATCGTCCGCTTCCGGCCGATTCTGTTGAAAAAATAGCTTCCTCCCCATGCCGTCGGCAGAATTGCTCTGTCAGCGAGCGCGGAGGGCGAACAGCATGATGGGACAGTTACCGGGAGGACAGCAGCGCCTGTTCTACTCGTTCAACTTGGAAGAGCACGTCCCGCCCCAACACCTCCTGCGCAGCATCGACCAGTGCCTGGATCTCAGTGACCTGCGCGCCCACCTGGCGGATTTCTACAGCCCCATCGGGCGACCCTCGATTGACCCGGAGTTGATGGTGCGCATGCTGGTCGTCGGCTACTGCTATGGCATCCGCTCCGAACGACGGCTATGCGAAGAAGTGCACCTCAACCTGGCCTACCGCTGGTTCTGCCGGTTGGGCCTGGAGGATGAAGTCCCCAATCACTCGACCTTCTCGAAGAATCGCCACGGCCGCTTCCGTGACAGCGGCCTGTTCCGCTGGTTGTTCAATGAGGTGCTGCGGCGCTGCATGGCGGCCGGCCTGGTCAAGGGCGAAGGCTTCGCCGTCGACGCCAGCATCATCAAGGCGGATGCCAGCCGGCAACGTGGCGTGGCGGGAGATGAAGTCGATTGGAGTGATCCAAAGCTCAGCAGCCGCGCTGTGCGCGAGTACCTCGAAGCCCTCGATGAGGAGGCGCTGGCCGAAGCCCTGCCCAAGAAGATTTCGCTCACCGATCCTCAGTCCCGTTGGACAGCAGCACCAGGCGGCCCAGCCTACTTTGCCTACTCCACGAATTACCTGATCGACACTGAACACGGCGTGATCGTGGATGTGGAGGCGACACCGGCGCATCGTAACGCCGAGGTCGATTCGACCAGGACGATGGTCGAGCGTGTCGAAGCGCAGTTCGACCTCACACCGGAACGCCTCATCGGCGACACAGCCTATGGCACTGCGCCGATGCTGGCCTGGATGGTCGAAGAGAAGAACATCGCGCCGCATGTGCCTGTGTGGGACAAGACCGAACGCAAGGACGACAGCCTCTCCAGTAATGACTTCCACTGGAATCCGGAGGCCAATGAATACCGCTGCCCAGCCGGCAAACCGCTGCGCAGTGAATGGCGCACCTTCACCCAGCAAAGATCGCGGGTGACCAAGGCCAACACCATCATCTACCGCTCCAGCCAAACCGACTGCGCTACCTGTCCGCTGAAAGCGAAGTGCAGCCCCAACACGCCGAATAGAAAGATTGTTCGCAGCATCCATGAAGCGGCTCGCGACGTAGCGCGACGCATCGCCAAGACACCGGAATATCTCGTCTCTCGCTGCGAACGCAAGAAGGTGGAGATGCTTTTCGCCCACCTCAAACGGATCATGAAACTCGACCGTTTACGACTGCGTGGCCTGACGGGCGCGACTGACGAATTCACCCTGGCCGCGACGGTGCAGAACTTGCGCCGCATGGCCAAGCTCATGCCTCACGGACCACCGCTCACGGGATAGCTACGCCTGCCGCGAGCAGAAACCTTCGAATTAACCTTCAAACCTGAGCCCGGACGCTCAGTGAAACGCCGAAAGGCGACTTGAAGTGGCTTGCAGCCACTTCGAAAGCTGGCGCACCTGGCCGACTGGCTGCCGCAGAACCACCTTTTTCAACAGAATCGGCCAAAAGCAGTCACTTGTTGCGAAGATTCGCCGTCAGCTTGCGCCCGCAATTAAGGCAGACTCACCTGACGATTTTCTCGCAAGGTTCATCTAACCTAACTGACTGTATCTGCCAGCAGTAGGGCTTTGAATGCGAGACACTTCCAGCCAGCAGAAAACGGATTCAGCCCCATGGGAGCAGGCAGAACGCCTCAAGTGCATCATCGATGGCACCAACATTGGTACATGGGAGTGGAACGTTCAGACGGGTGAAACCACCTTCAATGAGCGTTGGGCGGAGATTATTGGCTACCGCCTCGAGGAACTGGCCCCCGTCGACATCAATACCTGGTTAAACCACGCCCATCCCGATGACCTCCGTGAGTCAGGCGTCCGCCTGGAGCGCCACTTCAGTGGCGAAACGCCCTTCTATGACTATCAATGCCGCATGCGCCACAAGTCGGGGCGCTGGGTTTGGGTGCATGACCGTGGGCGTGTTGTGAGTTGGACTGATGAAGGTAAGCCGTTGATGATGTATGGCACTCATGCCGATATCACCGAGATGCGCGAGCAACAGGATGAGGCCCATCGAACCAGCGTCCAACTACAGGCCATTCTCGACTCGGCAACCGGCGTAAGCGTCATCGCCATCAACCCGGATGGGCTGATTACGCTGTTCAACCGGGGCGCTCAACGCCTGCTGGGCTATCAGGCAGAGGAAGTGGTCGGTCTCCAGACCCCGGCGTTAATCCACCTGGGTGATGAGGTTACGCAACGAGGTCGCGAGCTTTCACAGCTCGTAGGTCGCGAGATCAGTGGTTTCGAGGTTTTCGTCCATCTGGCGCGGCAGGGGGAGCCCGAAACGCGGCAATGGACCTATGTGCACAAAGATGGCACTCGGCGCAGAGTGAACCTGACGGTAAGTGCCATATTCGACAGGCAGGGCACGCTATCCGGTTTTCTGGGCATTGCTAGTGACATATCTGAATTGGAGTCCACCACTAGAGCGTTGCAGGAGAGCGAAAATCGTTTCCGGGGACTGGTGGCTAATCTGCCCGGTGTCGTCTATCGCTGTGAGAACGATGCCAATTGGACCATGCGTTACATGAGTGATGAAGTCTCTTCTCTGACCGGTTTTCCGGCCAGTGACTTCATTGATAACCGCGTCCGCAGCTTTTCCAGTGTCGTGCACCCTGATGACCTGCACATCACCTACCAGTCCGTCGCGGCCATTGAGCGACATGAAAAATTTGAGCTCACCTACCGGCTTAAGCATGTAGACGGTCACAGCGTCTGGGTGAGGGAGCAAGGTCGGGGTGAATACGACGCTAACGGCGAGCTGCTCTGGGTGTCCGGCTTTATCTGGGATATCAGCGACCGCAAGGCAGCCGAGGACGCACTGCGCATCAGCGAGCGGCGCTTCAGTGGTGCATTTAATACCGCTCCGCAGGGCATGGCCATCGTCGACCTTGACGGGCGCTGGATGGAGGTCAATGACGCCCTCTGTCGCATGCTGGGGTACAGCCGTGAGGAGTTACTGCAGCTCGACTTTCAGCACATTACCCATCCCGATGACCTGGCCAAGGATTTGGCACTTCTGCAACAGCTTCTGGAGGGTGTGATCGCCGACTACCAACTGGAGAAGCGTTACGTCGACAAGCGCGGCAACGTGCTGTGGATTCTGCTCAGTGTTTCATTGGTACGCGACGCTCTGGGGGTACCCCTGCACTTCGTGTCACAGATTCAGGACATTACGGATCGCTTCGAGGCCGAGAAACGCCTGCGGGAACGTGAAGAATACCTCAGCACCCTGCTGGACAACGTCATCGATGCCATCGTGACCATCGATGAGAGCGGGTTGATTGAAACCTTCAACCCGGCGGCTGAGCGGATTTTCGGTTACGGGAAAGCAGACGTGGTAGGGCAGAACGTTAAGTTGTTGATGCCCGAGCGCTACCGCGAGCAGCATGACAGTTTTCTATTCGCCTACCGAGAGAGTGGCGTTCCACGAATACTGGGAAAGGACTTAGAGCTGCCCGCACAGCGACGCAATGGTGAGCTGTTCACCATGGAGTTAGCCGTGTCACAGATCACGCTGCAGAGTCAGCGCCGTTTCATTGCTGTCATCCGGGACATCAGCGAGCGCAAGCGTATCGAACGAATGAAGAATGAATTCGTCTCCACCGTCAGCCACGAGTTGCGCACACCACTCACCTCAATTGCCGGGGCGCTAGGTCTGATCAATGGCGGGGCACTGGGCGAGGTCCCTGCGCAGATGGGGGAAATGTTGCGTATCGCCCAGAGTAACAGCCAGCGCTTGTCAGGTCTGATCAATGACCTGTTGGACATGGACAAGCTCGTGGCCGGCAAGATGACATTTGACCTGCAGGCGCTGCGGCTCTGGCCACTGTTGGAGGCGGCCATAGAGCAGAATCAGCCCTATGCCGCGCAACACTCGGTCGCTCTGCATCTGAAGCCACCGCAGTTGGAGGTCGAGGTGCGTGTGGACAGGCAGCGCTTTGATCAGGTCATGGCCAACCTGCTCTCCAATGCGGCCAAGTTCTCTGCACCGGGCGCTGATGTTGAGGTTTCTGCAGCCCTGGCCGAAACGCGGGTGCGCATCAGCGTGCGTGACTTTGGCATGGGGATCCCTGAGGCCTTTCGCGCGCGCATCTTCGGTAAGTTCTCACAGGCTGATGCCACGGATACCCGGCAGAAAGGCGGAACAGGCCTGGGGCTGGCGATCACCAAGGAACTGATTGAGCGCATGGCTGGAGCCATCGGCTTTGAGTCCGTCGAGGGCCAGGGGACGGTCTTCTGGGTGGAGCTGCCTGTGGAGCAACACCCTTGATCCGGCCCAGCCACACGCCAAGCGTTACGAGCTGGGTAGGGCTTCTGGCGATGCTGCTGCTCATGGGCGGCCTGGTGGAGCTTGGACTCTGGCGCTACAACCAGTACAGGGATCAGGAAGAGCAGCGTTTTCTGCGTGCCCAGGGCTACGAAATGAGGGCGGTTCTGTTGGCCGAACTCAATGCCACGCTGCACCTCGCCAGCGGCTTGGCCAGTTATATACCGACCAAGCAGGGCCGCTTGGATGCAACCGAGCTGCAACCCTGGCTGCGTGGACTGTTCGCCCAGGGACGCTATATCCGCAATATTGGATTGGCGCCGGATAACCGGATTGCTTACCTCTACCCGCTTGAAGGAAATGAGTCCGCTCTGGGGCTTTACTACCCCGACCTTGCCGAGCAGTGGCCGCGGGTTCAGCACATCATCGCAAACAGGGCGCCGCAACTGGATGGCCCCCTGAATCTGGTGCAGGGCGGCAGAGGTCTTGTCTACAGGGTGCCGGTGTATTTGCAGGACCAACGCTACTGGGGGCTGATCAGCACGGTGATTGATTACGACCGGATCATGGCTTACCTGGATGCCTTGGCGCGCCAGCGTGATCTCGCGATTGACCTCCTACCCTTCGATGCCCCCGCAGCAGCCTCGGCAGGCAACGTTCGCCTGCCGGTATCGCTGGCCGGAGCACAATGGCAACTGCAGGTTTCGAGTACATCTCAGCCGCTGGTTGCTTTGACCCTGGCCAGGGCTTTGGGCTGGGGCTTGGCCCTGCTCATCACCTGTCTGGCGGCCTGGATGATGCATTTGCATCGTCGTAGAGCAAGCCTGGCCCAGGCGCTGAGCAGGAGTCAGCAGGACTTCATGCGAGCCTTCGACCTGGCTCCGCAAGGAATGGCAATGCTGAAAGCCACGGGGCAGCTTTTGGAAGTCAACCAGGCGCTATGCCAAATTCTTGAACGTAGCCGCGAAGAGTTAGTGGGTGCGGTGCTGGCTGATTTCTGCCTGCCGAGTGACCGTGAACTGTTGCGCCAACACCTCGCCCAAGAGTCCGGACAGGCGCGGCTGGGCTGGTGGATACGGATACTGGATGCAGAGCAGAACCCTGTCGACGTCGAATGCAGTGCCTCCTGGCTTGGGCAATCGGTGACCGGCGAAGCACTGTGCATACTGCATATTCAGGACATCACCGAGCGTTTACGTCTGCAGCAGATGCAACGCGAGTTCATTGCCAGTGTCAGCCATGAACTGCGCACGCCACTGACTTCCATTGCAGGCTCCCTCGGCTTGATCAATGGGGGGGCTCTGGGCGAGGTGCCACAAGCGATGCAGGCACTGCTGCAAATCGCTCAGTCCAACAGTTCGCGCTTGCATGAGCTGATCAACGATCTGCTGGATATGGAAAAACTGATGGCCGGGAAAATGCGTTACGACATCCGCGAGCAACCCATCTGGCCGCTGCTTGAGGATGCCATCACGCACAACCAGCCTTATGCTGATCAATATCAGGTTGCGCTTGAGCTGCTCGGCCATCCTGTAGAGGTCAACGTTGCCTTCGATAGTCAGCGTCTGGCGCAAATCCTGGCCAACCTGATTTCCAACGCGGTCAAGTTTTCCCCGCCCGGATCAGTCGTAACTCTCAAAGCAAGTGTCGATCACGACTGGCTGAGGGTTAGTGTCAGTGTAGTGGTCAACCCATCCCGGACAGTGGGTTAAGTTTTTCTTCGGCCACCGCAGGCGGTAGCCCATCGTTGAATTGATGCGGCCTGATCCAGTTGTAGCGGTGCATCAGGTAATGACTGATGTCCCGTTGGGCCTCCTGAGCTGTCAGGTAACCGGTCGGTGGAATCCACTCCGATTTCAAACTGCGGAACAATCGCTCCATCGGCGAGTTATCCCAGCAGTTGCCCCGGCGGCTCATGCTCTGCTCCATCCGATATCGCCACAACCGCTGCCGAAACAGGCGGCTGGCGTATTGGCTGCCCTGATCGGAATGAAACAGTACCTGCTGCGGTTTGCCACGCTGTTCGTAGGCCATGTCCAGCGCCTTGATCACCAACTCAGCATCCGGCTTGGCAGAAATCGCCCAGCCGACTACTCGTCTTGTATGCAGATCCAACACCGCCGCTAAGTAATGCCAGCGACCTTGTGCCCAGATGTAGGTGATGTCGCCGCACCACACCTGATTGGGGCGCTCAGTGGTGAACTCGCGGTTCAGCCGGTTCGGGATATCTGGCCGCTCAACCGTAGCCTGCTTGTATGCGTGCGAGCCTGGCTGCTTGCTGACCAAGCCCAACTCACGCATCAACCGACGCACACGAAAACGGCCAATGCTGACGCCATCCTCACGCAGCATACCCAGAATGCTGCGACTGCCAGCCGAGCCTCGACTCTGGTTGAACAGCTGGTTAACCTGACTGCGCAGTGCAACGCGGCGTGCATCAACACGGCAGCGTCGAAGCCGGTGGGCGTAGTAGCAAGACCGCACCACGCCGAAGGCTGAACAGACCACTTCCACCGACTCCCGCTCACTTAACTGGTCTATCAGCGCGTACGATTGAACTCGTCCGACATCAAGAGAGCGGTAGCCTTTTTTAGGATCGCTTTCTCCCGTTCCAGTCGGTCGATCCTGGCTTCCAACTCCTGGATTTTCTGCTGTTCGGGCGTCAGTGCTTTGCTCTTCGGTGTAACGCCCACGCGCTCCTCTTGAAGCTGTTTCACCCATCGGCGCAGGGCCGACTCAACCACTCCCAGTGAACGAGCTGCTTCGATATGGCTGTAGCCCTGATCGAGCACCAGACAGGCGGCCTCTCGTTTGAACTCGGGCGTAAAGGAACGACGTTGCTTGGTCATCAGACACCTCTCTATGGCGAGCATTCTCGCCCTAAATGGGTGTCCGGGATCAGTAGACCACTACACAGGGACCGTGGTATTGGTATTAAGGACGAATTCAAGAGCCGGATATTCAGCCGGTTTTCCCAAGCGGATGCGGGCGATGCCCGGCAGAAGGGTGGTACCGGACTGGGACTGGCCATCTGCAAGGAGCTCATCGAAGCCATGTCGGGAAGCATTGGTTACGAATCACAGGAGCACTTGGGTAGCACCTTCTGGTTCGAGCTACCCATTGCCAGTCAGGTGGTCAAGGAATGAGGACGCGCAAGTCTCCAGGGCATCCACCTACACCGTCGAATGAAAGTAGTCGCCTCGCCGCTCTGCTCAGATTTGAGCTGCTTGATACGCCTGCCGAGGCCATGTTCGACAACATCACGGCACTGGCGGCGCAGATCTGCGAAACCCCTATTGCGCTGATCTCGTTGGTCGATGCCGAGCGTCAGTGGTTCAAGAGTCGGCAGGGGCTGGACGCCCGTGAAACGCCGCGAGAGCTGGCGTTCTGTGCGCATGCCATCAACGGCGAAACCTTGTTCGAAGTGGAAAATGCCCTACTGGATCCACGCTTCAGGGACAACCCGCTGGTGACCGGCGCTCCGGATATTCGCTTCTATGCCGGCATGCCGCTCGCTGACAGTGAAGGCCGTAACCTGGGCACCCTGTGCGTGATTGACCGCCAGCCACGTCAACTCAGCGTGCAACAGAAAGGCGCCCTCAAACTGCTCGCTCAGCAGGCCATCAACCTGTTCGAACTGCGCTTGCAGACGCGGCAGCAGCAAGAGCAGGCGGCGTTGCATAAGGCGATTTTGAGCAGTGTAGGAACTGCGGTGTTGATCACTGACATGGCAGGCGTGATTCGGCAGGCCAGTCCGGGGGTTCTGCCTCTTCTGGGCTACGAAGTGGATGCCCTGGTCGGTCAAAGTCTCGGACTGGTGCTACCGGATGAGGAGCGTCAGCTGCAACCCGATCCCGTCAGGCCGTCTTTCAACTGCGGCTCTGAGCAGGCCAGTCTGCATGAGTTGAGGGCACGACATCGCAAGGGGCAGCGCATTCCCGTGCTGTTCAGCCTGGCGCCGATTGCCATGGATGGCAGTGCACAAATGGGCTATCTCTGCATCCTCAATGACCTGAGCTACCGCGAGGAAGCGCTGCAGCGCCTGCAGCACATCGCCGAGCAACTGCCCGGTGTGGTCTACCAGTTCCAGCTGTATTCCGACGGTCGCAGTTGCTTCCCCTATGCCAGCGAGGGGCTACGGGATGTTTACGGACTGCAGCCCGAAGAGGTGCGAGAAGACGCGAGCAGCGTTTTCGCGCGTATTCACCCGGATGATCTTCTCGCCGTGACCGCCAGCATTCAGACGTCAGCGGAACACCTGAGCGTCTGGCACCGAGAGTACCGTTTCCTGCATCCCATAAAGGGCCTCATATGGCTGGAAGGTCGGGCTATGCCACAGCCGCGTGCCGACGACAGCATTCTCTGGCATGGCTTTATCACCGACATCACTCAGCGAAAAC
Organism: Ectopseudomonas mendocina; assembly: GCF_007049795.1. Taxonomy (GTDB): domain Bacteria; phylum Pseudomonadota; class Gammaproteobacteria; order Pseudomonadales; family Pseudomonadaceae; genus Aquipseudomonas; species Aquipseudomonas mendocina_D. The sequence continues at coordinate 7,758 of NZ_SCFY01000005.1, read as the reverse complement.
ATCTGGAGCAGATGAAGAACGAGTTTGTCTCGACCGTCAGTCATGAGCTGCGCACGCCCCTTACTTCCATCGCGGGCTCGCTGGGGCTGATCAACGGTGAGGCATTGGGTCCTGTACCGAATGCAATGCGAGAGATGCTGTCGATCGCCCAGAGCAATTCTCAGCGCTTGCGGCAATTAATCGATGATCTGCTGGACATGGACAAGTTGCTTGCAGGCAAGATGAGCTTTATCCCCCAGCAACTGGATATCGACAGCTTCCTGGCCGAGTGTGCCACTAGCCATCAGGGGTTCGCCCGTCAGTATGATGTGCAGCTTACCTACACGGGAGGGCCGGTAGCCCAAATCACCGCGGACCCAATGCGCTTACAGCAGGTGCTCAGCAACCTGCTATCCAATGCCCTGAAGTTCTCGCCAGCAGGCAGTCAGGTGCTTCTATCTGCTCAGGAGCTTGGCGGACAGATCAGAATTTTGGTGGTCGATCAGGGGCCTGGCGTTCCAGCCGAGTTTGTTGATCGTCTTTTCGAGAAGTTCTCCCAGGCCGATGCCAGTGACCGTCGGCAGAAAGGTGGCACCGGGCTGGGGCTTGCCATCAGCAAGGAGCTGATCGAGCGCATGGGAGGATGCATCGGCTTCTATCCGCGCTCCGGAGGAGGCTCTGTTTTTTGGGTTGAGCTGCCCGCTCTATTTCAGGATGAAACGCTATGACGATGCTTGAACATGCTTTGGCCAAAGGGCCCCGGTGGATGCCTCTCGTGGTTCTTTTGTGCGGCTTATTGAGCACTCTGGGAGCTTGGTACGCGCTTAGCGCCATCCAGGAGAAAGCAGCCGATCGTGAGTTTCAGCAACTGGGTAATGAGGTGCTGGAGGCGATCGAGAAGCGGATGAACAATTATCGCCAGATACTGCTGGGAGGGGCAGGTCTGTTCGACGCTAGCAACGATGTGAGCCGCGATGAGTGGCGGCGCTATGTGCAACGTTTGGATCTGGAGTCCAACTACCCAGGAATTCTTGGTCTTGGCTACAGCCAGGTCGTGCAGCCGGATCAACTGCAGAGTTTTGAGGAGAGCCTACGCAAACAGGGCTTTGCTGAGTTCGCCATTAAACCTGCAGGAAAGCGCGATCTGTATACGTCAATCATCTATCTGGAGCCATTTACAGGGCGAAACCTGGTGGCTTTCGGTTTTGACATGTTTTCCGAGCCTACGCGGCGTGCAGCCATGAGCAGGGCGATTGAAACCGGTCTCCCCCAGCTGAGCAGCAAAGTTACGCTCCTTCAGGAGAATAAGGGGCCTGCGCAAGCAGGCTTGCTGATGTACGTGCCGGTCTATCGGCACGGGGCTCCGCTGAATTCTTCTGCCAAGCGCTGGGAAGCATTACGTGGTTTCGTCTATAGCGCTTACCGCGTGCCCGACCTGATGCAAGCGGTACTCGATGGTAGGGATTTGCAGATCGACTTCGCCCTCTACACAGGAGCAATAGCCGCTCCTGAACAGAAGATTTTCATTAGCCATCCGCGACTTGAGCAGGCAGATAAACCTTCACGCACCGAGCAGCTGGAGTTGTTTGGCCAGCCACTTACTGTGAGCTTCTACATGCAGCCCGGGTTCTACGGGCGCTTCCAGCAAGAGCAGGGCCTGTTGCTGATTCTGGGTGGCGTGATCAGCTTGCTGCTGTTTTTTCTAACGCAGGCTCTTGCCAATGGCCAGCAGCGAGCCATCGGCCTGGCTAACGATATGACATCCCAGCTGCGCCACAGTGAGGCAAGACTTCAACGCGTATTGCAGGGTGGCCACGATGGCTGGTGGGACCAGGACACTGAGGCGGGCCGTTTCTTTGCCTCGACTCATGCCTGGCAGATGCTCGGGTATCCCGACCAGGGGCCTCAACCGCCTCTCAGGGACCTTGTGCAACTGGTTCACGCTGACGATGTTGCGGCGCTTCGTGCCCGGCTTGCGGCTCCTGAAGGGGCAATAGAGCATTACCTCAATCACGAATGCCGATTGATACGCCAGGATGGCCAGCCTCTGCCCGTGCTTTTGCGAGCGCTGATTCGATGCTCGCCAGACGGACGTGTGCTCGGCGCCAGCGGCACCGCGATGGACCTTACCGAGCAGAAGCGCATCGAGCAGCTCAAGAGTGATTTTGTCTCCACGGTCAGTCATGAGCTACGTACGCCACTGACCTCGATTTCAGGCTCTTTGGGCTTGGTCACCGGCGGCGCGCTTGGCGCCGTACCGGACAGCATGCGACCCATGCTGGAAATCGCCCAGCAGAATAGTCAGCGGCTATGCCACCTGATCAATGATCTTCTGGACATGGACAAACTCGCCGCCGGGAAGCTCAGTTTCGAGTTCACCAACCTCGAGTTGGGTCAGCAACTCAATGAAGCCCTTCTCAGCAATGCCTCCTATGCTGAGCAACATCGGGTGCAACTGGCGCTTGATCCCATGCTTCCTGTCAAGGTGCGTGCGGATGCGCTTCGGCTGCAACAGGTGCTCGCCAATTACTTGTCAAACGCTATCAAGTTCTCTCCTTCCGGCGCTTCGGTACGGCTGCACAGCACGCTTCGAGATGGGCGCGTCAGAGTAAGCGTCACAGACAGTGGGCGGGGCATCCCGGAGCATTTCCAGCCACACATTTTCCAGAAGTTCTCCCAGGCAGACAGCAGTGATCAACGGCAAAAGGGCGGCACCGGACTTGGCCTGGCGATAACCAAAGAGCTTATTGAGCGTATGGGTGGCCAGGTGGGCTTTGATTCTCGCGAGGGCCAAGGCAGCACATTTTGGTTCGAGCTGCCAGTGCTGGTCGATAACCTTCCACTCACTGATATTCAGCGTCCAACCATCCTGGTGGTGGAGGATGAACCGGACGTAGCCCGGCTGCTCCAGCTAATGCTTGAGGGCGGTGGTTATCAGGCAGCACTGGCTGAAAACCTGGCTGAGGCGAGGCATATCCTGGCAACGCGCGAAGTGGCCGCCGTAACCTTGGACTTACGCCTGCCTGACGGCCACGGTTTTGAGATCCTGTTGGAAATTCAGCGTGTACTGCGCAAGAAGGATTTACCCGTCATTGTCATCTCCGCGGCAGCCGAGCAAGAGCAACTTAATCTCCAGGGGGGTATGCACATAGTTGACTGGCTGGATAAACCCATCGACCCGCATCGACTACTGAGCGGCCTGCGTCGTGCACTCGGCAGCACGCGGGGACAGCCTCGCATTCTGCATATCGAGGATGATCCTGATCTGCGCATGGTGGTTGCCGAGCAGGCTAAAAGCCTGGCTGCGTGCGAGGGGGCCGGCAATCTCATGGACGCCCGGCAGCAGTTGGCATCTGGCTCATGGGATCTGGTGCTGCTTGACCTGCACCTGCCAGATGGTGATGGCTTCACTCTCATTGAGGAGATTCATCAGGCCCATCAAGGACTACCGATAGTGGTACTGTCTTCGACAGAGCTTTCGACGGAACAGCTGAGTTTTGTCGAGGCAGCATTGGCCAAATCCCGAACAGAGCCACAGGCATTCCTGAATGTGCTCGCTCGCCTACTACCGACCAAAGGGGATGATCATGCCTGAGCTGAAGCGCATATTGCATGTGGAGGACGACCCCTCCATTCAGGCTGTGGCCAAAGTCGCCCTGGAGGCTGTCGGCGGATTCGAGGTACTGAGTTGCAGCAGCGGTCAGGACGCCATCGATAGAGTGGCAGGTTTTGCGCCGGATTTTATTCTGCTGGATGTCATGATGCCCGGAATGGATGGTCCGCAGACGCTTGAGCAATTAGTCAACCTCGTGGACATCAATGTTGTCCCTGTCGCCTTTATGACTGCCAAGGTACAGCCTGCAGAGGTCGAGCATTACCGGAGTCTCGGCGCACGTGACGTAATCATTAAACCCTTCGATCCGATGCAGTTGGCGAGTCAGATACGCGCCATTTGGAGCCTCTCGAATGGATAGACAGAAGCCGTTGGCTGACCTGCAAGCTCAGTTACAGCTGTTGGGCGAGCAGTTTGCCCAGCGCCTCAAGGAAGAGCTGCCGCAGCTGGCAGATAGGGCACAGCAGTTGCAGCGTGCCTCTGATCCAACGGAGCAGCTTGAGCACCTACAGGTTCTGCGCAACCAGCTGCATAAGCTGGCGGGGAGTGCAGGTACCTTCGGCTTCAAGGGGCTGGGAGATCAAGCTCGATTACTTGAGCAGCACTCGCAGCAATGGCTCAGCAGTCTAGAGTTGCAGCGCAAGGGATTGGACACTTTTGTTGATGATATCCAGGCACTGGCGTGCACTTCAGATCTAGCTGTAAAGGTGAATCCTGCTCCCGCCCCTATCGAGCTAACGCGCAGCAGTGCCCCGAACGAAGGCTCCCGTCTCATCTACATCCTCGAGGATGAAGAAAGTGTGGGTGAGAGCATCCGTCGAACGCTCTCGACGTTCGGCTATCAAGCTCGCCACTTTATCTGCACTACCGAACTTGATCAGGCGATAGCGCGGCAGAGTCCTGATGCTTTGATTGTCGACGTCAATCTCGGCACCGCTCAGCAGAGCGGATTGGAGTACGCGTCCTCACTGCTTGCTCGTCTCCCGCAGGTGCCTCCGTTGCTGGTGCTGACGACGCAGGATGACTTCGATACTCAGCTACAGGCTGCACGCCTTGGTGCCGTCGGTTTTTTCAGCAAACCTGTGGATGTGGCCAAGCTTGAGAGTCGCCTTGAGAGGTGTTTCGCCCAACAAGGGGGGACTCCCTATCGAGTGTTGATCGTTGATGATGACTATGAGTTGGCCAATCACTATCGCTTGGTGCTGAGCGCGGCAAATATGCTGGTTAAGGTAGTCAATGAGCCGAGCCAGCTACTTGAGACCATTGCTCAATTCAGTCCAGAGGTTCTGCTGCTGGATGTGAACATGCCCGGCAGCTCGGGGCCCGAGCTTGCCCAGATGATCCGCTTCAACGATGACTGGATCCGAATACCGATCATCTATCTTTCGGCCGAAACCGATATCGGCTTGCAAATGAGTGCCTTGCTTAAGGCGGGTGATGACTTCGTCACCAAGCCCATATCCGATAAGAGCCTTATCGCTACAGTGTTTGCCAGGGCACAGAGGGCAAGACTACTCAGCAATGCGTTGTCTCGAGACAGCCTGACGGGGCTGCTGAAGCATGCGGATATCAAGGAGCGGGTTGCAGTAGAGCAGGAGCGTGCAATGCGTACAGGCAAGCCTGTAAGCGTAGTGATGCTGGATATTGACCATTTCAAGAAGGTCAACGATTCATACGGTCATGGTATTGGTGACAACGTGATTCGGGCACTCGCTAATCTGCTCAGGCAAAGACTCCGCAGAGTCGACGTTATTGGTCGCTACGGTGGTGAAGAATTCCTGGCAGTGCTGCCCGGGTGCAGTGGAGCTCAAGCAGTACAGATACTGGACCAAATTCGTCAGCAGTTCTCGGGAATAAGCTTCTCCAGTGAGACGGGTGATTTCAGTGTCAGCTTGAGTGCAGGCATAGCATCATGTGTTGAGCTGGAAGCCAGTGCGCTTATCGACGCTGCCGATAAGGCACTCTACGCTGCAAAAAATACGGGGCGGAATAGGGTATGTTTGGCCGAGATATAAATTTCAGGCTTCTTAATTGGATGGCTAAGCATACCGATTTTAGTGTGGCAGCTATTGGCTGGTTAGCGACGGACTACCCTTTCCATCGCCATCTCCAAGGAGCCGTCTACCTTGAGCCCAATGTATCGAAAAGTGACCTCCAGCTTCGTCTGGCCAAGCACTACTTGAGCAGCCCTTGGGTTCTTCGTCGAAGGGCATGGTGGGTCCTCCAGGCGGGGATGGCGAGCTATTGCGGTGGTCGCTAACTCACCAGAAGCGTGCACTTGTCTAGCGTAGATTCGTCTCTACCACTGTTGGTTGGAGTGTCTACGGCAGTAGGGACAATTCAGGGCATGTGCCTATCTTTTTTGAAGGTTCAAGGATTGGGAAGAAACGTCAATGCGTGTGATGGTTGTGGATGACGACCCTTGGTTGGCAGGTTTGCTTAAGCAGCTGGTGTTGAGTAAGAGGCCAGGTGCAGAGGTTGATTGTTACGGGGATGTCAAAAGCGCTTATGCCGGATGGCAGAGCAACAAATATCAACTCATACTGGCCGACTGGAACCTTCCCGATGACTCTGGCCTGACGTTGTTTCAGTTGATTCGTAAGCATGACAAGGAAACGCCGCTGGTCATGATTACTGGTCGTGCGGATCGTGAAAGCGTTCTTGCAATCAGACCGTTGGCTATTAGTGCTTACATCACAAAACCCTTCGAAGTGCCAAAAGTACTGGAGTGCCTAGAGAGCCTCCTGCCGGCGGATAATACGACTGTGGCTCATGAGCTGGTTCGTGAGGACCTGACGACATTCTTGTCCGGTCGGTCCGCCGCGGATCTGGATTTACCGTTGATGCACCAAGTCAAGGATCGGTTGATGCTGGCTGCCCTCGGTACTCCGTTGGATTTTCGAGAGTTGGCCGAGGAATGGCAACACGACCCCGCTCTCTGTACTTATCTGATTGCTGCAGCCAACAGCCCAGCCTATCTATTGGGAGAGCAGCGCTGTGCCAGCTTGGTAGACGCACTGAAGCGCTTAGGCGGGCGCACTAGCCTCAATCTGGCAATTGCTCTGGCACTGCGGCAGACCAGCAGTTCTACAAATTTGCTGCTCTCTGTCTTCATTCAAGAGCATCTGGATGCCTCGGAGCGACTGGCTGAAAGGGTCGTGCAATTGGCCCGGCAGGCTGGTGTAGAGCATGGTGCCTTGCAGGCAGCGGCAATACTGCATCGACTGGGGGAATTATGTGTTTTGCAGCAGGTACAAATATGGGCAGAGCGTGGCAACCATCTGGACGAAGGCGCTGTCATCCAGGCATGCGATGACTATGCCAAGCCCTTTGCTATTGCTCTTAAGGCGTATTGGGGGGTCCCAATAACATTGCGTGAACTGATTGGTGCTGCTTATGCGTTACCGCAGTTTCAGGTGCGTCGCGACCAGGTGCTAATGCGTCTAGCAGCTGCTATGAGTAATAGCGAGCCAGCAGATGTGATTGAGAGCCTGAAACGCCTTGCGGGCATAAGTTGAGGTATCCACTCGCATCGAGAGGCGTTTCAGTATGAGTGGAGGGCGACCTTAACTTCGTAGACATCTTCGCCCGTTGTAAAGGGACGATAACAGCCTGATGTGAGCGGCTGCTTTTGGCCGATTCTGTTGAAAAAGTCCCGTCGCAATTTTTCCCCATGAAAGAGCGTGAGCGACGTTGAAATCTGGCTTGCTCAGAAGGAAGAGCTGTCTTGGTTTTTACGTAGCAACACCGAAATCGAGTGCTTTCTGAGCTACCAAAACGCAGCTCGCTCAGAAACCGACTTTTTCAACAGAATCGGCCGATAGCTGCCCCTGAGTGTGGACAGGTTTCGTCTATTCAAGGTGAACCGGTGTCCATCCTCAGCCAACCACTGGGTAGTTGGCATCGCCCCATAAGGTGTCCGGGTTGTCCAGCATGATCTGGATGATCAAGGGCACCAGTTTTCCTAGCAGGTTGCAGCAGTCTCGTAGCTGATCCCGGTTCACTCGGCCATTCCAGGTTGCTCCACCATGAATGAGCTGGTTTCGCAGGGTGTAGATGCGGTTGAACAGTAAGCGTCCAGCCAAGTCACCTTCCGAACTCCAGCATTAAGGGCGATGGTGTCCGCGTATTTTTAAGCGGACGCGATAGCCCTTATCGCCGGGATT
>NZ_SCFY01000058.1 GCF_007049795.1 Ectopseudomonas mendocina | reverse complement strand
GGGGCAGTGGTGTCGATGACCAGAGTCTGGCTGCCGGCCGACGAGACGTTGCCGGCGGCATCGGTGGCCGTGACGGAGACGGGGTTGGCGCCGTTGGTATTCAGGGCCAGGCTGCCGGCCGCTGGTGTGGCGGTGGCCAGGTCGAGGCTCCAGGCGCCGCCGCTGGCGACGCTGGTGTAGGTAGCGCCGCCGATGGTCACGGTGACGGTGCTGTCGGCCTCCGCCGTGCCGCTCAGCACTGGTGCCGGTGCATTGGTCAGGGTCGGCGAGGTAACAGCCGGCGTTGTTGGGGCAGTGGTATCGATGACCAGAGTCTGGGTGGTGGCTGACGAAACGTTGCCGGCGGTGTCGGTGCTGGTGACTGAGACTGGGTTTGCCCCGTTGGTGTCCAGGGCCAGGCTGCCGGTCACCGGTGTGGCGGTGGCCAGATCGAGGCTCCAGGTGCCGCCGCTGGCGACGGTGGTGTAGGTAGCGCCGCCGATGGTCACTGTGACGGTACTGCCGGCTTCCGCCGTGCCGCTCAGCATCGGTGTCGGTGCATTGGTCAGGGTCGGCGAGGTAACAGCCGGCATTGTTGGGGCAGTGGTATCGATGACCAGAGTCTGGGTGGTGGCTGACGAAACGTTGCCGGCGGCATCGGTGGCCGTGATGGAGACGGGGTTTGCCCCGTTGGTGTCCAGGGCCAGGCTGCCGGTCACCGGTGTGGCGGTGGCTAGGTCGAGGCTCCAAGCGCCGCCGCTGGCGACGATGGTGTAGGTGGCGCCGCCAATGGTCACAGTGACGGTGCTGTCGGCTTCCGCCGTGCCGCTCAGCACTGGTGCCGGTGCATTGGTCAGGGTCGGCGAGGTAACAGCCGGCGTTGTTGGGGCAGTGGTGTCGATGACCAGAGTCTGGCTGCCGGCCGACGAGACGTTGCCGGCGGCATCGGTGGCCGTGATGGAGACGGGGTTGGCGCCGTTGGTATTCAGTGCCAGGCTGCCGGCCGCTGGTGTGGCGGTGGCCAGGTCGAGGCTCCAGGCGCCGCCGCTGGCGACG
>NZ_SCFY01000057.1 GCF_007049795.1 Ectopseudomonas mendocina | reverse complement strand
AAGTTATGGGTGAGGTGATGCAGAAGGCCATGACTATGCGGCATGATGCTCCAGCTTCAATTCAATGACCGTGTTGCACTCAGCTCCTGCAACCGCCAACCCTCCGGCGCCAGTACTACATTGGGAAAGCAGGTTTAACTGAAAAGGAAATGGATGATGCTCGGGAGGAGTTGCTACAGTTGAGGCAAGAGTTTTTTGCTGAACTTTCATTAGCATATAAAAATGGCTTATAACAACTGGTTCAAACCGCTCGCTCCGCTCACTGGGACGGGCTAAAGCCCGCCCCTTAACCAAACGTTAGACATTCAGGAAACCCCATCAAGTGAACAATCATTATTCATTCATTGGCGGCTCCGAAGGCTCTTGGCAAGTCACTAGCTGTGAAACCGTCATTGGCATGCCTCTTGAAATGGTGCAGAGGGTCAATGTCGTGAATATGCCCTCAATCCACTTGGTCGAACGTGGTACTTGGGTACTTCAAGGCTTTACAAGCAATGTGCGGTACGCCGAACGGCATGAGATCAACCAGCTTCGTGCAAAGCAGGAAGACTTAAATCGCCCCACTTCATCTTGTGCGGCGCTCATTCCAATAAAGAAAAGCCCAGAGTGGTGGGCCATGTCACAAGAGGAACGGCGCGAAATTTTTGAAGCACAATCACACCACACAGAGATTGGACTGGCTTATCTTCCAGAAATTGCAAGACAGCTACATCATTCTCGTGACCTCGGCGAACCTTTCGATTTCTTAACTTGGTTCGAGTTCGCTCCGGAGCATACTGCCGTATTCAACAAACTGTTGGTTCAGTTACGCTCATCAAAGGAGTGGGAGTACGTCGAACGCGAGGTAGATATCCGACTTGTGAAAAATGTCTAACAATTGGTTCAAAACGCTCGCTTCGCTCACTGGGACGGGTTGAAGCCCGCCCCTTGACACTGCAACGAAGACCGTAAATAAAGCATCTAACAACTGGCGGCGGCAAAAACTGAGTGCAACACCTGACCTTTCCGGTACGGTGCTGCCCCTATGTCTTATTCCGAACTCAGCGTTGAAGAACGCGCCACCATT
>NZ_SCFY01000056.1 GCF_007049795.1 Ectopseudomonas mendocina | reverse complement strand
GGCGGTTGCAGGAGCTGAGTGCAACACGGTCATTGAATTGAAGCTGGAGCATCATGCCGCATAGTCATGGCCTTCTGCATCACCTCACCCATAACTTCGATGGGGCACTTGAAGTCGAAGCGCTTACGCGGTCGCATGTTCAGTTGCAGTGCAATAGCGTCGAGTTCTTCTTGGCTGTGTACCGACAAGTCCGTGCCCTTGGGCAGATACTGGCGGATCAGGCCATTTATGTTTTCGTTGCTGCCGCGTTGCCAAGGGCTATGCGGGTCGCAGAAGTAAATTGCCACCCCGGTCTGCTGGGTGATTTCAGCATGCCGCGCCATTTCTCGGCCCTGGTCGTAGGTCATGCTCTTGCGCATCGCCAGCGGCATGCCATTGAGCGCTGCACTGAAGCCTTCCATCGCCGAGGTCGCCGTCGCGTCGTTCATCTTTACCAGCATCAGGTAGCCACTGGTACGTTCCACCAGCGTGCCTACAGACGAGGCGTTGGCCTTGCCCTTGATCAGATCGCCTTCCCAATGCCCTGGCATCAGCCGGTCTTCGATCTCCGGTGGGCGCACATGGATGCTGACCATCTCGGGGATCTGGCCGCGTCGATCCACGCCGCCAGAGCGCGGCCGTCGCGTCGTCTTACTTTGGCGCAGGCAGATGATCAGCTCTTTACGCAGCTCGCCGACCGGCAAGGCGTAGATGGCGTTATAGATCGTCTCGCGACAGACGTAGGCTTCTCTGAGGCTGGGAATGTTCATGCTGCGCAGCTTGCCGGCAATCTGCTCGGGAGACAAACGCTCGCGCAGCATATGGGCCACCAACTGGAAGCGCTCACTACTCGGCAAGAGCTTTCGTTTCGGTCGACAGCGTTGGCGGCGGGCCTGCATCTGCTGCTGGGCCATGCGGGCCGAGTAGCCGCCACAGACATCTCGATTGCGGCGCAGCTCCCGGCTGATGGTCGAAGGGGATCGGGTGATCAAGCAAGCAATCTTGCGCAGGCTGAACCCTTGGGCACGGCCGATTTGAATGGTGGCGCGTTCTTCAACGCTGAGTTCGGAATAAGACATAGGGGCAGCACCGTACCGGAAAGGTCAGGTGTTGCACTCAGTTTTTGCCGCCGCC
>NZ_SCFY01000055.1 GCF_007049795.1 Ectopseudomonas mendocina | reverse complement strand
TTCCTCCCACATTGGAGGAGCTGGTGCCGGAGGATCACCTGGTACGGGTGATCGAGGCCTATGTCGCCCGCCTGGATCTGCAGGCTCTGGGTTTCAGCAAGGCCGAACCACTCAAGACTGGACGTCCTGGCTATGATCCAGCGGATCTACTCAAGCTTTATCTGTACGGTTACTTCCAGCGCATCCGCTCCTCCCGGCGCCTGGAAGCCGAGTGCCAACGCAATGTCGGGGTGATGTGGCTGCTGGGCCGATTGGCACCGGATTTCAAGACCATTGCTGACTTTCGCAAGGACAACAGCGCTGCTTTTCAGGCGACCTGCCGCACCTTCGTCCAGTTCTGTCGCCAGGTGGGGCTGATCAGCGGGCAACTCGTGGCCATCGATGGCAGCAAGTTTCAGGCGGTAGCGTCGCAACGCAAGCATCTGAGCCTGACGAAGCTCAAGCGTCAACAAGCCAAGCTGGAGGCGCAGATAAGCCGTTATCTGGCCGAACTGGACGAGGCTGACCGCAGTGAGGCCGCTGAAGTGGTTGATCGCAGTGCGGTCAAGGCTGCGCTGCAGCAGCTGGAGAGCCGACATGCCGATAACCTGACAGCCCAGGCGTTGATGGAGGTACAGGGGCTGGAGCAGTTCGTCGTGGGTGAGAGCGAGGCGCGCATGATGCGTACCCACCAGGGGGCTCGCGTGGCTTATAACGTGCAAAGCGCAGTAGATGGCGAGCATGGGCTGATCGTGCATCATGCTGTCACTCAGGACGGCAGTGATAACCAACAACTGGAACCTATGGCCAAGGCTGCCCAGGCGATCCTGGCGCAGGAAGAGCTGACGGTTACAGCCGATGCGGGCTACTCCAATGGTGAGCAGTTTCAGGCGTGTGATGATGCTGGGATTACGGCCTATGTGCCGGAGAATCGGGGCATAAATAACAAGGGCGACGACACGCCGCTATTCGATCGCAGCGCCTTCAGCTACGACGTAGAAAACGACCAGTACCAATGCCCTGCAGGCCAATGGTTACCGCTCAAGCAGGTAAACGGCCTACAGCGCATTTATGCTGTACGCGGCGACTGCACGGCTTGTCCATTGAAATCACGCTGCACCAAGGCCAAGCGCCGATACGTGACTCGGCATGTCCATGAAGCCGCATTCGAGCGCATGCATCAGCGGATGCAGGTGCATCCAGAGATGATGGTCAGGCGCCGCTCCATCGTCGAACATCCCTTCGGCAACCTGAAGCAATGGATTTTGGGTAATGGTCGCTTCCTGCTCCGACAACTGCAGGGCGCTCGGACGGAAATGGCCCTGGCAGTCAACGCCTACAACCTGAAGCGTGCCATCAATGTGATGGGTGCCCGTCGGTAGATCGAGCTGTTGGGATAA
>NZ_SCFY01000054.1 GCF_007049795.1 Ectopseudomonas mendocina | reverse complement strand
TTTTTACTGGTGCAATGATGCAAAGTGCAGCGCTCAGGTCAGCAGCTCGATCATGCGGCGTGCCCCGAGTACCGAAATAGCACGTTTGAGGTTGTAGGCTTGCACGGCCATCGCCATCTCAGCTCTCACCCCGCTGAAATGGCGCACTAGAAAACGACCGTTGCCCAGAATCCATTGTTTGAGATTGCCAAAAGGGTGCTCGACGATTGCTCGTCGCCGTCCCATCATCTCAGGGTGAGTTTCGAGTCGTTTCTCCATCCGCGCGAACGCCTCTTCGTTGGGATGGCGGCTGATATGACGCCGTTGGGCCTGTGTGCACTTGGCTTTTAATGGGCAGTTCCCGCAGTCCTTGGCACGGGCTGCGTAAAGGCGAGTGCCACGATTGAGCTGTTTGAGCGACAGAGTCTTGCCCGCAGGACATTGGAAGCTGTCGGTCGCAGGATCGTAAGTGAAGTCCTGACGCGCAAACAGTGTGCCGCCGCCCTGGTTGTTGGGCGCGCGATTCACGGGGACGAAAGCCGTAATGCCCGCTTCTTCGCAGGCCTGAAACTGCGCCCCGTTGGAATAACCTGCATCAGCCGTGACGGTCAGCTCAGGCTGCTGCAGAACCGCCTGAGTCGCTTTGGCCATCGGCTCCAACTGCTGGTTGTCGGTGCAGTCACTGGTCACTTCGTGATGCACGATCAGGCCATGCTCGGCATCGACAGCGCTCTGCACGTTGTAGGCCACGCAAGGGCTCTTGCCTGAGCAGCGCATCTTCTTGGCATCCGCTTCGCCTTCGACGAACTGTTCCAGGCCCTGCGCCTCCATCAGCGCTTTTACGGTCAAGTTATCGGCATGGCGATCCTGTAGCTGGCGTAGCGCCTGTTTCACCGCTGCCCGGTCAATCGTCTCTTGCGCGTCTTGTGCATCACCCTCATCAAGCTGGGCCAGGTACTGGGCAATGTGTTTTTCCAGCTTCGCTTGTGGACGCTTGAGCTTCTGCACGCTCAGGTGCTTGCGCAGCGAAGCTACCGCTTGGAACTTGCTGCCATCGATGGCCACCAGCTCCCCACTGATCAAGCTCGCCTGGCGACAGAACTGGACGAAAGCCTTGCAAGTCGCCTGAAAGGCCATGCTGTTGTCTTTGCGAAAATCCGCGATGGTCTTGAAGTCCGGCGCCAGACGACCCAGCAACCACATCACCTCGATATTGCGCTGGCACTCCGCCTCCAATCGACGAGAGGAGCGAATGCGCTGGAAGTAGCCGTACAGATAAAGCTTGAGTAGATCCGCTGGATCGTAGCCAGGGCGCCCAGTCTTGAGCGGCTCAGCCTTGCTGAACCCCAGTACCTTCAGATCCAGACGAGCCACATAGGCCTCGATGACTCGAACTAGATGATCCTCAGGAACCAGCTCTTCCAATGTCGGCGGAAACAGGCTGCTTTGTTGCCGATCTTCACCTTGGATATAGCCCATAAACGACAATGCCCC
>NZ_SCFY01000053.1 GCF_007049795.1 Ectopseudomonas mendocina | reverse complement strand
CCAATCGTGTGCCTGAACCCGGAGCGGGAAGCGGTACTGCAGCAAACATCAAAGGCAGCGTGACACGCTCACGCGACAACTACCTTGAAAATCGCCGCCATGAACATCACTGCTACCTGCACCCGCCGGCCCTGGAACAAAGGAAAGTTGGTCGGACAGAAAACCCCGCTCCGGCTGAGAGATATCTGGGCCATCCGAGTAAGGCTTCAGCTTGCAGAACGAACCCGGGATCTGGCTTTGTTCGATCTGGCCATCGACAGCAAGCTTCGAGCCTGCGACTTAACCAAGCTCCGTGTATGCGACGTTGCTCATGGCGAGCATGTGTCATCACGAGCAATGGTTATGCAGCAGAAAACGAAGCGACCAGTGCAGTTCGAAATTACTGAGCAAATACGGTCTGCTCTCGCGGCCTGGATACACCAAGCCCAGCTCCGTAGCCAGGACTGCCTTTTCCCGAGCAGGCTGCACACCTCAGACCATCTATCCACTCGTCAATACGCTCGTATCGTCAAAGGCTGGGTGCAAGCCATTGGCCTTGATCCGGCCATGTATGGCACTCACACAATGAGACGTACAAAGGCATCACTGATCTATCGCAGGACAAAGAACTTGCGGGCCGTTCAACTTCTGCTTGACCATACGAAGCTGGAGAGCACCGTTCGATATCTTGGGATTGAGGTCGACGACGCCTTGGAAATGGCAGAGCAGACCGAGGTTTGACCATGTATAGCGACGGTCGAAGTCAGGCCGTCGATAACCGGCCAAATGCTGCCTCCGGCAGCTACCGACCAAAGCCTCCACAGAATTCCATCCAAATACTCATTGGCGCCTAGCCCACGGGGCAAACAGGGCGCGTAGCAGGCGGGATAAGAACTTGGGTACATCAATCTCGGCGATCAGCAGAGCTGAAAAGATGAGAGCTGTACCGGCCAGGGTTCTTCCATCCAAGGTTTCGCCAAGGAGCATCGCTCCCGCGAATGCTGCGAAGATGGGCTCGAACAGGTAGGTCAGGGCTACTTTTTCTTCTTCGAGATACTTCTGCGCAGCACTCTGAACCGCGTACATGAAGGCTGTGGCGAGCAACGCGCAGAACAGAACTCCTTCCCAGAAGGAGGAATCCATTGGGGCCCATTCGGCCCTAGCGTCGAAAAGTGCAGCAAAAAGGCATCCAGTAGCGCAGGTAGCCAGCGCAGTGATGACCGTAAGCATCGAGTCGTACTTATGCGAGAAGAAGCCAACCGTGAGCACATATGCGGCAAAAAAGACTGCACAGCACATGATCCAGATGTCACCTGGATTCAGAGTAAGCCCGGCCCTCGTAACGATCAGATAGAGCCCTGTCAGCGCGACGGCGCAGCAGAGCCAGATTCGAGGCTCGACGCGCTTCCGAAAGAGAGCCCACTTGAAGACCGGGATGAGCAATACATCCAGGCCAGTGATGAAGGCGGTGTTGGTGATGCTGGTGTGCTGAAGCCCGCGGCGATTTTCAAGGTAGTTGTCGCGTGAGCGTGTCACGCTGCCTTTGATGTTTGCTGCAGTACCGCTTCCCGCTCCGGGTTCAGGCACACGATTG
>NZ_SCFY01000052.1 GCF_007049795.1 Ectopseudomonas mendocina | reverse complement strand
CGGCGATTTTCAAGGTAGTTGTCGCGTGAGCGTGTCACGCTGCCTTTGATGTTTGCTGCAGTACCGCTTCCCGCTCCGGGTTCAGGCACACGATTGGTGCCAGCACCCAGTTCCTGATGTTGCCGCTCCAGCGCTCCGGGTGCCGTGCACGCGCCGCCTCGTACAGCTCGATACGCTTGCGCAGCAACTCTTCCGCCTGGCCAGTATGTCTCTGCGCCGGGGTCACGAACTTCAGGGCGCTGTGGCGATGTTCATGGTTGTACCAGGCCATGAAGCTGTTCACCCAGTTCCTGGCCTGCTCCAGCGTGTCGAAGGGCCGCTCCGGCCACCGCGGGCAGTACTTCGCCGTGCGGAACAAGGCCTCGGCATAGGCGTTGTCATTGCTCACCCGCGGGCGGCTGAACGAGGGCATCACACCCAGGTTCTGCATGGCCGCCAGCATGGTCGAGCCCTTCATCGCGCTGCCATTGTCCGAGTGCAGTACCAGCGGCTGGCCTGCTCGCTGTTCACGTAAGCAGGCCTGGCGTAGCAGCTGGGCGGCCTGCTCGGCGCTTTCACTTTCATGCACCTCGTTGGCCACCAGCTTCCGGCTGTAGACGTCCTTGATCATGTACCAGTAGAAGTAACGGCCCTTGACCGTGGTCGGCAGCCAGGTGATGTCCCAGCACCACAGCTGGTTCGGGCCGTCGGCCACATGGGTCGTCAGCGCTCGTTTCACCGGTGGGCGGCTACGGCCGCGCGGATGCTGCTGTTCGGCGTCCTTCAGCAACCGGTAAAAGGTCGACTCCGAGGCCAGCCAGGTGCCCTGATCGGCCAGCCGCGCCACGATCTGCTGCGGCGGCAGGCTGGCAAACTCGGGCTGGTTGGCGACCTCCAGCACGCGGCGGCGCTCTTGCGGGGTCAGCTTGTTGGCCGGCTCAGCTCGTTGTGCCGAAGGACGCCGATCCTCCGGGCAGTGCTGCCAGCGCTGCAGGCTGCGCAGCGACAGGCCCAGTTCGGCGCAGGCCTGCGCCCGCCGCGCTCCCGCCGCCACGGCGTCCTCGATCAACTGCAGCGTTTCACGGCGATCCGGGGCGCTGATCATTCGTCCTCGTCCTTCCCCCAGAGCGCCTCGGCTTTTTTTCGCAACACCAGCAGAGCCGCGGTTTCTGCCAGCGCCGCATCCTTGCGCCGCAGTTCACGCTCCAGCTGCTTGATGCGCTTCTTCGCGGCCTTTTCCTCTTCGCGTTCGCGCCGGGTCTTGCTCGGCTGAGCCAGGCTGTTGGCCTGCTCGCAGGCTTCGCGCCAGGCGTTGATCTGCTCGACATACAGGCCTTTGCGCCGGCAGTACTCCGCCAGCTCAGCCGCATTGAGGCTGGCGCTTTCCAGCACCACCCGAAACTTGTCCTGGCTCGACCACTGGTCGGCCTGCTGTCCATCTCCCGGCACCACTGCTCCCGCTGCTCTGGCCTGTTTGCGCCAAGCATACAGGGTGGCATCAGTAATGCCTGTCGCTTCCACCAGCTCCGGCACCGTCCGGTTCAAGGGCGGCATCATCTGCCGCACCACCCACTCCCGATGCTCTATCGAATAACGCG
>NZ_SCFY01000051.1 GCF_007049795.1 Ectopseudomonas mendocina | reverse complement strand
GTAAGCGTCCGCCGAACTCACCTTGCGTGATTCAGGCAGGTACCCACTGATGCGGCAGTAGTTGGCCGATCTCACTCGCCCGCTGCGTCGGCAGTCGTGTCAGCACGTCCTTGAGATAGGCATACGGATCATGTCCATTCATCCGCGCCGACTGGATCAGGCTCATGATCGCCGCCGCGCGTTTGCCGCTGCGTAGCGACCCGGCAAACAACCAGTTCGAGCGCCCCAGTGCCCATGGCCGGATCTGGTTCTCGACCTGGTTGTTGTCGATGGGCACAGCTCCATCCTCCAGGTAGCGCGTCAGCGCTACCCAGCGTTTGAGGCTGTAATCCAAGGCTTTTGCCGTGGCTGATCCGTTGGGCACAAGATCACGCTGGGCCAGCATCCAGTCATGCAGCGTATCGAGGATCGGTGAGGCCTTTTCCTGCCGTATTCGCCAGCGCTCTTCATCGCTCATGTCCCGTGCCTGCCGCTCGATTTCGTATAAACCGCCCATCGCGTGCAGTGCCTGTTCAGCCAACTGGCTTTTGTTCGCCGCGTGAAGATCGAAGAACTTGCGGCGGGCGTGGGCCATGCAGCCAATTTCGGTGATGCCCTGCTCGAAGCTGGCCTTGTAACCGGCGAAGTCGTCGCAGACCAGCTTGCCGTTCCACTGACCCAGAAAATTGCGCGCATGCTCACCAGCACGGCTGGGGCTGAAGTCGTACACCACGGCCTTCAGATCGGTGAAGGGCGTGGTGCTGTAGGCCCAGACGTATGCCCGATGGGTTTTCTTCTCGCCTGGGGTGAGCATTTGCACCGGGGTTTCGTCAGCGTGGATCACGCGTTGGGCCAGCACGGCTTCGCGCAGCGCATCGACCAGCGGCTGGAGCTGCACGCCGGTTTGTCCGACCCACTGGGCCAGTGTCGAGCGAGCGATGGCCAGGCCGGCACGGGCAAAGATTTTCTCCTGCCGGTACAGCGGCAGGTGGTCGGCGAATTTGGCCACCATCACGTGAGCCAGGAGGCCGGCGGTGGGGATGCCCTTGTCGATCACCTGGGCCGGCACAGGGGCCTGGATCAGGGTTTCGCACTGGCGACAGGCCCATTTGCCACGCACGTGCTGCTCAACGGTGAACACGCCCGGCGTGTAATCCAGCTTTTCGCTGACGTCTTCACCGATGCGTTGCAGCTGGCAGCCGCAGGCGCACTGGGTGTTCTCCGGCTCGTGACGAATCACGGTTCGCGGAAATTGCGCGGGCAGCGCTGTGCGCTTGGGTTGTTGGCGCGGTTCGGCTGGAGCAACCGGAGGATTGACGGCTTTCAACTCCGCCTCGATGGCGGCGATGTCGGTGTCGAGCAGGTCATCCAGCAGGCTGCCCTGGTCAGGGCTCAGCTGCTCGCTGCGCTTGGCGAACTTGTGCCGCTTGTACCAGGCGATTTCGTGGGTGAGCTGCTCGATGATGGTTTGATCACGGTGGATCTTTTTGCCCATCGAATCGACCTGCGTGAGCAACTGCGCGGCCAGGGCGCGCAGTTGCTCAGCTGTCAGTTGGTCGAGATTGGGCGAGGAAGTCATGCCGCTGATTGTGCCAGAGCAGGCGCTCAGCGCAGATACACCGATGGGCTAATGGCTGGTGCTACAGCACTGTGATTGCGCCGGCTGCACCAACGCGCTGCCAGGGCAAACCCAGAACCAACGCCTGAAGTTGCTCGCCGTCGAGTTCGACTTCCGAACCGTGGCGGATGCCTGGCCAGTGAAACTTGCCCTGGTTCAATCGTCGTGCGGCCAGCCAGATACCCACGCCGTCATGCACCAGGACTTTCATGCGGTTGGCGCGACGATTGGCGAAGAGATAGGCGCAGTGGGGCTTCGCGGCACCGAACACCGCCACCACGCGGGCCAACGCGGTTTCAGTACCCGCGCGCATGTCCATGGGTTCGGTGGCGAGCCAGATGGTATCGATGCGGATCACTGGGTGAGCCCACGGACAAAGCGGGCGCAGCCTTCAGGGTCGGAGGCTGGCCATTTGACGGTGATCGCTTGCTCGCCAAGCGGTAGCTCGATCATCACCGATGCTTCAGTCGACCGTTTAGGCGCAGCCCTCACTGGAACGAATGCCGGCAACGCAGCTGGCAGTTGATCTCGATAAAGCGGTAGCCACTTGCGAATGACGTTGGCGTTGATGCCGTGGCGGATGGCAACGCTGGAGACGGTCGCGCCGGGTTGCAGGCACTCCTGAACAACCTGGGCCTTGAATGGTTTGGGGTAAGAGCTTCGTTGGCGCATGGAAATCCCGGCGATAAGGGCTATCGCGTCCGCTTAAAAATACGCGGACACCATCGCCCTTAATGCTGGAGTTCGGAAGGTGACTTGGCTGGACGCTTAC
>NZ_SCFY01000050.1 GCF_007049795.1 Ectopseudomonas mendocina | reverse complement strand
ATTGTTGCCGCTGACCGAAAACTGACCCAGTAGAGGCTGTTCTGCCGACTGAAAACTGACCCAGGTGTTCAACTGCTTCTGCTCAATTTTTGAGCAGGAAAACACAGGGTGATCAGTATGGAAATGATGGGCAAAATTCGGCGGATGTATTTCCGCGACAAGCTGTCGCTGCATGAGATAGCCAAGCGCACCGGGCTGGCGCGCAACACGATTCGCAAGTGGGTCAGAGCACCTGAGGCCAAGCAGCCGGTGTACCAACGCCGCGCGATCTTTAACAAACTCAGCCCTTTTCACGTCACGCTAGAGCAGGCGCTAAAAGCCGATTCGCTGCGCCCCAAGCAACAGCGGCGCAGTGCCAAGGCGCTGTTGGCGCAAATCAAAGCCGATGGTTATGACGGTGGCTACAGCCAGCTCACCGCGTTTATCCGTGCCTGGCGAGGGGGACAGGGCAAGGCGTCGCAGGCCTTTGTGCCGCTGACCTTTGCTCTTGGCGAGGCGTTTCAGTTTGACTGGAGCGAGGAAGGCTTGCTGGTCGGCGGCATTTACCGGCGTATGCAGGTGGCACATCTGAAGCTGTGTGCCAGCCGTGCGTTCTGGCTTGTGGCGTATCCGAGCCAGGGCCATGAGATGTTATTTGACGCCCATACACGCTCGTTCGGCTCCTTGGGCGGCGTGCCGCGCCGGGGCATCTACGACAACATGAAGACCGCCGTCGACAAGGTCAATAAGGGCAAAGGCCGGGCGGTGAATGCACGCTTTGCGGTGATGTGCGCGCATTACCTGTTCGATCCGGACTTCTGCAACGTCGCCGCTGGTTGGGAAAAGGGCATCGTTGAAAAGAACGTGCAAGACAGCCGCAGGCGTATCTGGCTAGACGCCCAGGACTGCCAGTTTCACTCCTTCGAGGAACTCAATGCCTGGCTGGGCCAGCGCTGCCGCGCGCTTTGGAACGAGCTGACGCACCCTCAATACAGCGGGCTGAGTGTAGCCGAAGTGCTGGAGTTGGAGCGCGCTGAACTGATGCCTGTGCCAGCGCCATTCGACGGTTACGTCGAGCGGCCTGCGCGGGTCTCCAGCACCTGCCTGGTCAGCGTCGGGCGCAACCGCTACTCGGTGCCATGTGAGTACGCGGGTAAGTGGGTCAGCAGCCGTTTGTATCCGACGCGAATCGAGGTGGTGGCTGACGACGCGCTGATCGCCAGCCATGTCCGCTTGCTGGATCGCGACCAGGTCAGCTATGACTGGCAGCACTACCTCCCGCTGATCGAACGCAAGCCCGGTGCGCTGCGCAACGGCGCGCCCTTTGCTGATCTGCCGGCGCCGCTGCGTCAGCTTAAGCACGGTCTGGGGCGTCATGCCGGCGGTGACCGGATCATGGCGCAAGTTCTGGCTGCCGTACCGGTCGCCGGGCTCGATGCGGTGCTGGTGGCTGTTGAGCTGGTACTGGAAAGCGGCAGCCTGAGCGCCGAACACATCCTCAATGTCGTGGCGCGCCTGGCCGCGACCGAACCACCACCCAGCGTCGAAACCCACTTGTCGCTCAAGGAAGCCCCCGTCGCTAACACGGCGCGCTACGACCGCCTGCGTGGCCAGGCCGAGGAGGTCGGTCATGCGTGATTTGATGGCGGAACTCAAGGAGCTGCGCCTGCACGGCATGGCCACGGCCTGGGCGGAGTTAACTGCACAGGGTGAGTCGAACACAGCCTCGTCCAAGTGGCTGCTCGAACACCTGCTGGAACAAGAGCACACAGATCGCGCCATGCGCTCGGTGAGCCACCAGATGAACATGGCCAAGCTGCCGATGCACCGCGATCTGGCCAGCTTCGATTTCAACGCCTCTAGCGCCGACGCACGCCTGATCAGCGAGCTGGCCAGCCTGGCCTTTACCGACACCGCGCAGAACGTGGTGCTGATCGGTGGGCCAGGCACCGGTAAAACCCACCTAGCCACCGCGCTGGCCGTGTCCGGCATCACCCGGCATGGCAAGCGCGTGCGCTTCTACTCCACGGTCGATCTGGTCAATCTGCTGGAGCGCGAAAAACACGACGGCAAAGCCGGGCGGATCGCCCAGGCACTGCTGCGCATGGATCTGGTCATCCTCGACGAACTGGGTTATCTGCCGTTCAGCCAGGCTGGCGGTGCGTTGCTGTTTCACCTGCTGTCCAAGCTGTACGAACACACCAGCGTGGTGATCACCACCAACCTGAGCTTCGCCGAATGGTCGAGCGTGTTCGGCGACGCCAAGATGACCACCGCCCTGCTGGATCGGCTGACCCACCACTGCAACATCGTCGAAACCGGTAACGAGTCCTATCGCCTGCAACACAGTAGCTTGGCGGCCCAGGCCAAGATCAAATCACGGGAGCGAAAGCGTAAGGGCGGCCAGGAACCGGAGGACGATGAGTCGTTCTGATTTCATGGTGACGACGGCCTGCTGCATGGCTGCATGTGGCAGGTCTTCAACAGCTGAACTGGGACAGCGAGGGAGTGGGTTCAAAAGCAGCTGCGCTGGTAGACTTATCCACAGTTGCTGGTAACAAAATCAGCAATCCGCCCTGGGTCAAATTTCAATCGGCAGGGTGGGTCAATTTTCCATCAGCGCCAACA